>JAUNVG010000026.1:15694-22474 GCA_030537735.1 Actinomycetaceae bacterium | reverse complement strand
ACCCCGGCGCAAGCCACCGGCGCAAGCCGCCGGCCGAACCCCAGGCGGGCCCCCGCAAAGGCACGTCAACGCCGCAAAACGCCCTCCCGGCACCCCCTAAAACTCACCGATGACGTGCCTGAACAACGGACCCGGTAAACGCGCCGAGTTACGGAGTTTCTGACTATTCCCGAGCCTGTTAAGGTAAATGCATGAACGTAAGGAGGTGCCGGTGAGTTTCCTCGACCAATTTGAATCCGCGGTTGAACGCGGCGTTCAAGGTGTTTTCAACCGTGTTTTTCGCTCCAGCATCAAACCTGTAGACGTCAACACCCAGGTTCGCCGCGCCATGGAAAAGCACGTGCAGGAATATTCCGCCGACCACGTGGTGGCTCCAAATGTTTACACCGTTCGGGTTTCTGCTTCCGACATGAAGAACCTTTCGAACGCGAATCTGGATGTGGTGGCAGAAGAAATCGAAGCCTCCGCCCGCCGCTACGCGGAGGAAAACGGTTACTCCCTGCTGGGACCTATCGACGTGCAGTTTGAAACCGCCGCCGAGGAAGTAACCGGGCAACTCCAGGTAGAGGTCGAAACCCGCCGCGGCCCGGCTGCTCCGGCGACCAGTGCGGTGGCTTCTGAAAGTCACCCGATTATCGATGTTGACGGGGAGCGTTGGCTCCTCACCGAGGACGTGACGGTGATTGGTCGTGGCAGTGACGCGGACATCACGGTGGCTGATTCGGGTGTGTCGCGTCGCCATTTGGAGCTGCGTAAAACCCCCGATGGAGTTATTGCTTCAGATTTAGGTTCAACTAATGGACTATACGTTGAAGGACACCGGGTTGACGCAGCTACACTGGTAGATGGTAATCAGCTTCTAATCGGGCGGACTAAAATACTGTTTTGGACCTCCACGCAAGATGAGGATACGTAAACACTGATGGCGTCTGACCTTGCAATGACAGTGCTGCGCCTTGCCTACCTGGTTTTACTTTGGGTACTGGCGCTGGGCGCGGTCTCTGTGCTGCGTCAAGACATCTTTGGAACTGTTGTGACTCCGCGAGGTAAGGGCCGGGCGAAGCGTGACGCCCATAAGGCTGAAGCGCGTCGCCGCGCCCGCAAAGATGAGTCCTCCAACGAACCAACCCGTCTGCTAGTAACGGGCGGCCCCCTGGTGGGTACTTCCCTGAAGCTTTCCGGCGCCGACATTATTATCGGCCGCTCCCCCGCCTCCACTTTGGTACTGCAAGACGAGTACGCTTCTTCCCGCCACGCTCGCCTCCGCCTCGAAAACAACCAGTGGTGGATCGATGACTTAGGCTCAACCAACGGCACTTTCGTTGACGATGAACGCCTGGTGGAGCCCCGCCGCGTGGGTTTGGGTGACAACGTCCGCATTGGTCAAACCACGTTGGAGTTGGTGAACTAATGCCCGTAGATTTTCGTTATGCCGCCCGCTCCGATGTGGGTCTTCGCCGCCAGAACAACCAAGATTCTGGCTATGCCGGTTCCCACCTGCTGGTGCTTTGTGACGGGATGGGTGGTCCCGCTGGCGGTGACATTGCTTCTTCGATTGCGGTGGCGCACCTGGTGGGTTTGGACACGGATGACCATCCCGCTGACCTCATGCTGCACTTGCTGCGCAAAGCGTTGGTTTCGGCCCATGATGAGTTAGTGGACCGTTCCCGCGTAGATCCCCAGCTCCATGGCCTGGGTACCACGTGCATTGCGCTGATGCGTTCGGGCAATAAGTTGGCGTTGGTTCACATTGGTGATTCGCGTGCTTACGTGCTGCGTGATGGGGAACTGACCCAGGTCACCACCGATCATTCTTTCGTCCAGTACTTGGTGGAAACCGGGCAGATTTCGCCGGAGGAAGCCGAAACCCACCCGCAGCGGTCGGTAGTGCTTCGTATTTTGGGTGATTCTGACAACGACGTGAACCCCGATGAGTCACTGCGCGAAGCGGTGTTGGGGGATCGTTGGCTGCTTTGTTCCGATGGGCTTTCGGGCGTGGTTTCTCCCGAAACGATTCTGGAGACTTTGGTTACGGTTGACGACCCGGGCCAGTGCGCGGAGGACTTGGTGCAGCTGGCTTTGCGGGCGGGCGGTCCCGATAACATCACGGTCGTGATTGCGGACGTGGTGGATGCCCAGACCACGTCCCCGCAGCCTCCGCAGATTGTGGGTGCGGCTGCGGTTGACCGTTCCCAGCCTTCCCGCGGTGGTTCGGGGGCGGCTGCTAAGGCGGCGGCGCTCACTCAGGTAGTGGAGCAAGATGATAGTGAAGATGACGAGGACGATCGCCCTCGTCGGTCTTGGATGCTTCCGATTTTCGCCACTGTCCTTTGGTTGGCTTTGATGGCAGCGGGCTGGTTGGGGTATTCGTGGTCGCAGCAGCAGTACTATGCGCAGATTAACGATAATCACCTGGTGATCTATCAAGGTATTCCCCAGGATTTGTGGTTCCTTAAGCTTTCTCAACCGGTGGAGGTCACTTCGGTGGATGTTGATGCTTTGCAGCCTGTTGAACGCGAACGCTTGCAGGAACCGGTGCGGCGTGGTTCGCGCGAGGAGATTGATCGTTACGTGGATTTGCTGCGCGAAAAGCAGTTGAAGCAGGGTGAGTCTGAGGCAGAAAGCTCTCCCTCGCCTTCTTTGCCTCCTACTTCGCAGCCGACTCCTCGTTTACAGGATTCGCCTTCTCCCAGGTTGAATTACCCCTCTGAAACTGATGGGAGCCGCTAATGGCGACGGTGACTATTTCACCGGCTCGCTCCCGCCCGTTCATCCAGTTCCTACTTTTGCTACTGGCGGTAGCTGCCGGGTTGGGTGGCTACGCGCTGACGTATTTCAACCGGGTTGAGAAACTGCCTGCGAATATTTGGTGGCACGCCTTGTTCTTGGTGGTGTTCGCCCTGGTGGCGCACCTGGGTGTGCGTTATTTGGCTCCTCACGCTGATCCGGTTATTTTACCGATGGCGGTGGCGCTTACAGGCATCGGGTTGGCGATGATTTATCGCCTTGACATGTCGTACCGGGCGTTGCCGGATTTGGAGTCGCAGGTAACTGGTTCGAAGCAGTTGCTGATGGTTTTCGCAGGCCTGGTGTGCGCTGCGTTGGTGCTCATCCTGGTGCGTGATCATCGGGTTCTGCGTCGCTACACCTACACCGCCATGGTGGTTTCGGTGGTCCTACTGTTGTTGCCGCTGGTGCCGGGCCTGGGGGTGGAGCACTTCGGCGCTCGCATTTGGATCAACGTTTTCGGTCGCTCCTTGCAGCCGGCGGAGTTCGTGAAGGTCTCCTTGGCGGTTTTCTTCGCTGGCTACCTGGTCTCTAACCGCGACAACTTAGCCATCGGTGGCCCCAAAGTGCTAGGGCTTCGTCTGCCGCGTGCGCGCGACCTGGGTCCGATCTTCATGGTGTGGGCGGTGGCTGTGGGGATCCTCATCATGCAGCGCGACCTGGGTACGTCACTGTTGTTCTTCGGCTTGTTCGTCGCCATGATTTACATCGCCACTAACCGGGTTTCGTGGTTAGTGATCGGTTCTGGAATTTTCCTTCCCGCGGCGGCGGCGGCGTATTTCCTTTTCGACCACGTACAGGGTCGTTTCAACGTGTGGTTGCATGCTTATTCCCCTGAGATCTATAACCGCGAGTTCGGTGGGTCCTACCAGGTGGTACAGGGGCAGTTCGGCATGGCTTCGGGTGGGTTGTTCGGCTCTGGCTGGGGGCGTGGCTACCCGCAGTTGGTTCCTTTCGCTCAGTCTGATTTCATTCTTTCTTCCTTGGCGGAGGAACTTGGCTTCACCGGTTTGTTTGCGATCCTTTTGATGTACTTGATTTTGATTGAGCGCGGCATGCGCGCCGCCATCGGGGTGCGTGATGGTTTCGGCAAGCTACTGGCTTCGGGCATCAGTTTTTCGCTGGCGCTGCAGCTGTTCGTGGTCCTCGGTGGCATCACCCGCATCATTCCCCTCACCGGCCTAACTGCGCCATTCCTGGCTCAGGGTGGTTCTTCCATGGTGGCATCGTGGATTTTGATTGCGTTGCTGCTGCGGGTTTCTGACGCGGCGCGTCGCCCTGCAACTCCGGTTGAGCCTCCTTCGGTGTCGGCGGAGGTGAGCGGTGAATAGTCAGATCCGTCGTTTGTACTTGGTGATCGTCGCCATGGTGATGTCCTTGGCGATGGCTGCCACTTACATCCAGTTTTTCGCCGCTCCGTCTTTGAACGCCGATGGCCGCAACTCACGCACTATTTTGCATGCTTCTGAACGCGATCGCGGCCCGATTATTGTTGCGGGCGAGGCAATCGCGAAGTCTGAACCGGTGGAGGGCACGAAGCGTTTCCAGCGTACTTACACCCAAGGTCAGTTGTACGCGGCGATTACCGGGTGGTTCTCTGCTTCGTTGCGTTCTTCTACCGGTTTGGAAGCTGCTGCCGAGGACGTGTTCGAAGGTGATTCTCTTTCCTTGCTGACTCAGCGCATTCAGAGTTTGTTCACCGGCAGTGTGCGCCGCGGTGGGGGCGTGGTGTTAACGGTGGATCCAGCGGTGCAGGAAGCTGCGGCGCAAGGTTTGGCTGGTAGGCGCGGTGCGGCGGTGGCTTTGGAGCCAAGTACCGGCCGGGTGTTAGCGCTTTATTCTTCGCCGTCTTTCGACCCGAACCTTTTGGCTGCCACTGATACTGACCAGGCTCTTGCCTATGATGAGGAGCTTAACGCCAGTGCTGATAGGCCGTTGAATAACCGCGCTATCGCCGGTGACTTGTATCCGCCGGGATCGGTGTTCAAACTGGTGACGGCTGCTGCCATGTTGGAGTCGGGTCTGACTCCTGATTCCAAGGTTCCAGGCCCAGCTTCAATGGAGCTTCCGGGCACGTCCACCGTTCTACCTAACGTCACGGGTTTGCCTTGTGGTTCGCAGGAGCCTACTTTGGCGGAGGCGTTTGCGCGTTCGTGTAATACGACGTTTGCTCTTAGTGCGGAAAAGCTGGGGGCGGATGTTTTGCGGGAGAAAGCGCGGGCATTTGGTTTTGATAGTACTTTAAGTATTCCCCTGCCGGTCACTTCCTCCAGTTTCCCGGAGGATTCAGATCCGGCGCAGATGGCTTTGGCGGCGATTGGTCAGGGGAAGGTTGAGGTCACTCCTTTGCAGATGGCGATGGTGGGCGCTGCGATTGCCAATAATGGCACTCTAATGAAGCCGTATCTGATTGATTCGGTCGTCAGTGCCGATGTCGTGGTTCAGCAGGAGTTTTCTCCAAAGGTTTTAACGAAGCCTATTAACCCTAAGGTTGCCCAGCAACTACGAGCAATGATGGTTGACGTTGTTGACAAACCGTTTGGTACGGCTAACAACATTTCCCGCGGCGACGGCTCTATCGCCGCGAAGACAGGCACTGCGGAAACCGGTCGCGGGGATCAAACCGTGGGCTGGATAGTGGCGTTTGCTCCCGCTGACAACCCGGACATGGTGGTTGCGGTGGCAGTGGAAGGGGACGAGAGTTCCCCCTACGCTGGCGGCGGTTCCGACGCCGGCCCGATTGCACGCGCAATGCTGGATGCGAGGGCGGCAAAGTGAAGAACTACGCTGGTAAGGTCTTTTCCGACCGCTATACCCTCACCCGCCAGATCGCAGTTGGCGCCATGGGTGAGGTATGGGCGGCGCGCGATTATCTCACTTACCGCGAGATCGCTATTAAGGTTCTGCGCCCGGAGTTAGCTGGGCAGAAGACTTTCTTACAGCGCTTGCGGGTGGAGGCTCGCAACGCCATGCAGATTGAACACCCGAACTTAGCGGGCGTCCTCGACCATGGGGAAGCCGATGGGGTGGGCTGGATCGTGATGGAGTTAGTCGACGGCCAGCCTCTCAATAACTATCTTGCCGGCGGCCAACGCTTGACCCCCCAGCAGCTTTTACCTTTGCTGATACAGGTGGCTTACGCGCTGCAGGCGGTCAATAGCCACAATGTGGTTCACCGCGACATTAAGCCGTCAAACATTATGATCACCTCTGAGGGGATCGCGAAACTCACTGACTTCGGTATCTCCACCACTCCCGATCAGGAAACCATGACTGATGCAGGCATGGTAATGGGAACTGCTCAGTATTTACCTCCCGAGCAGGCGCGCGGTCAGGAAGCCACTCACGCCGGTGACCTTTACGCTTTGGGTGTTATTGCTTACGAGGCTGCCGCCGGGTATCGTCCTTTCACCGGGGAAACCCAGGTGGATGTGGCTTTCGCCCACGTTAATGAGCCTGTACCTGAGCTTCCTGATGATGTTCCCGACCCGCTTGCAAATATTATTTACCGCCTATTGCGTAAGAATCCAGCGCAGCGTCCGGCGGATGCTTTGGAGTTGGTCCGTCAGCTTACCGCTGCTGCTTCGGCTTTGCAGGTGTCAACTAACCCGCAACCGTTGCAGCTACCTGCCGCTGACACTACTGCTACGACGCCTACTGCCAGCCAGCCGGTGGTGAGTGAACCTGCTCAAACGCAAGAGCCGGCCCGCGCCAATGAGTCGGGCGAGCAAGATCACCCCTCTAGCGAAGAGTCTGCGCGCGCCAGTGGCCAACGTGATTCCGTTGGGATCCCGCACCCACGTAAGTCGGTGCAAACCGCTGCGTCGCGCAAGTCCGCAGTCGCCCCCACCCGCACTTCGGCACCGGCTACGTCGCGCAAGTCCGCGCCCGCGAATACCCGCACCGCCGTTCCCCCCAAGAGCACCCGCACCCCCGCAGCCGCGAGCACCGGCAAGTCTGTACCTGCAACCTCGCATAACCGTGCGCGCACCG
>JAUNVG010000026.1:0-15594 GCA_030537735.1 Actinomycetaceae bacterium | reverse complement strand
GCCGCGAGCACCGGCAAGTCTGTACCTGCAACCTCGCATAACCGTGCGCGCACCGACGTTCCCCCCACGAGCACCCGTGCGGGTCTTCCCCGCAGGCTGGGGAATATAGCCGCGCGTAGGCCGGCAGCCGCGAGCGCCCGCACCGCCGTTCCTACTACGTCGCGCAAGTCCGCGCCCGCGAGCACCCGCACCGCCGTTCCCCCCAAGAGCACCCGCACCACGACCCCGTGGAAACATGGGCAGGCTCCGACCCCCGCTGACAGCTTCGATTGGTCGGCGCTGCTACTGCTACTGCTGGTTGCGTTTACCGTCTTCGTGATCGCTATCTTGGCGTTTATGCGCCCCAGCGCGCCTGCAGTTTCCCCGCAGGAAAACGCCGCTTCCACGCAAACGACGGTTTCGTCCTCGTACCTAAGTCTGCAAACTTACAAGGATCCCAACTACCTAACGTTGGGTACTTCCTTCGACAACCCTCATCTGCCAGGTAGGCTAATGCTTACCGATGACACGGAGGTTCAACACCATGGTTGATAACGAGCCCCGCCGGCTAGCTAGCCGCTATGAAGTGCGCGCCATGATCGGGCGCGGCGGAATGGCGCAAGTGCACCTAGGCTTCGACACCCGCCTATCGCGCGTGGTGGCGATTAAAATGCTACGCACTGATCTAGCGCGCGATTCCCTGTTCCAGACTCGTTTCCGACGTGAAGCCCAGTCTGCGGCGTCGTTGAACCACCCCAATATTGTCGCCGTCTACGACACCGGTGAGGAACAGTTCCAAACCCCTGACGGCTCCACCGTGCAAGTGCCCTACATCGTGATGGAGTACGTTGAAGGCCACACCGTGCGTGACCTCCTGGCTGGGGGCGCTCCCGTACCCATCGACGAAGCAGTGGAGATCATCTCCGGCGTGTTAGCAGCCCTGGAATACTCTCACTCTCACGGGCTTGTGCACCGCGACATCAAACCCGGCAACGTGATGTTAACCAACCAGGGCAAGATCAAGGTCATGGACTTCGGTATTGCCCGGGCGGTGACCGACTCCCAAGCCACCATGACGCAAACCAACGCGGTGGTGGGGACTGCGCAGTACCTGTCCCCCGAGCAGGCGCGCGGCGAAGTGGTGGACGCCCGCTCCGACCTGTATTCCACCGGGTGCGTGCTGTTTGAACTACTCACCGGCCAGCCTCCGTTCAAGGGTGATTCCGCGGTTTCGGTTGCCTACCAGCATGTTTCGGAGCTGCCTCCCACGCCTTCATCTATAACCTCTGACATTCCTGAATCCATCGACCGGGTGGTAATGAAATCCTTGGCGAAAGACAAGGAGCAGCGTTACCGTACCGCTCACGACATGTCTGCCGACTTAGAGCGAGCAGTACGCGGGACCATGGTGTTGGCTCCGGCGACCACCAGTTGGCAAGAGCCCGCGGCGGCGCAGACCACCACGTTGGGGACCACTGCGATGCCTCCTACGCCGCCTCCCCCACCGCAGTTCCGCACCCAGACGCGCAGGCAGCTTGCTCCCACCCAGGAAGAGGAAGAACCCGAGCGTAAGTCACGCGCCACCTTAATTGTGGCGATCGTACTGTTACTGGCGGCTTTAGCGGTCGGAAGCTACGCGGCTTTCAACTATTTCAGTAACCAGAAGCCGGAAGTGGAGATGGTGACGATCCCCGCGGAGGTGATTGGTGCTAACCAGGCGCAGGCGCGTCAGATACTCACCAGCGCCGGTTTGAAGATGGAAGTGGGGGAGAAGGTTTCTTCTGACGAAGTGGAAGCCGGAAACGTGGTTTCCACCGACCCGGAGGCGGGGACTTCGGTAGAAAAAGGCACCACCGTTAAGGTCGCCATTTCCTCCGGCCCCGAGGGCGTTACTGTGCCCGACTTGAAGGGGCTATCTCAAGCGCAAGCGCGTGCGGCTCTGGAGAAGGAAGGTTTGAAACTGGGTGAGGTTCAGCCTCAAGATGGGCCACACGAAAAGGACCGAGTGGTTTCATCCAGTCCAGAAGCCGGTTCGGAAGCTAAGCGCGGCGACACGGTGAAAATCGTGGTCGGTTCCGGGCGGGTAGTGATCCCCTCCGACCTGGTGGGGCAGGACGAGAACACGGTGTTGGATAGTTTGCGTGAACTGGGGCTAAGCACCCGGGTGGAGAAGATGCGTTCCAACGAGTACAGTCCCGGCTCGGTTATCTCTATCTCTCCCAATGGCGCGGTTGACGTTGGCTCTTCCGTGACCGTGGTGGTGGCGGAGGCTGCTCCTGCCCCGCCTCCGCAGCCGACCCAGCCAACCCAATCCCCGCAGCCGACACCCCCAGCTGAAGAGGATGGGGATAACTAGGCTGTTTCCAACAGTTCGGACACGAACGGGACCTGGATAGTATTCCAGGTCCCGTTCGTTTAGTAGTTGCCTTACCGCGTCGCTTGTGCGGTCTACTCCGCGGGTGTGGTCGAGGGCGAGGGCGAGGGAATCGTTGTGGAAGACGGATCCCCCACCGTGTTGTCAATCACGTCAAAATTGTCGTGAACCCATGGGAATCCCCACTCCAAAAGCAGGTAGGTAACCGCCAAGATGAGTATTAGCGCTTCGATTACGCGCAGCCACGTCGGTCCGGGGAGGTGGCGAAAAATCCAACCGTACATTCTGTTTCCTTCTACTCCCTGGGGGTTTCAGTTCCCTCGTCGGCTTTGGTGCTCTTGTCGGCTTCAGTGCCCTTTAGTTCCTCTGGTATACCGCTTTCGCGCGGCATCCAATAAACCAATTCGGAGAACACAATGAACCTTTCCCAGTTACCGAACTCTGGGTTACATGAAGTCATCGTCATTAACCGTCGAGTTGGCTTGGTGTTCTTCTCGTGCGGCACTGGGTAAACAACTTCGACGGCACTGGGATCGACAATCTCATTGGAGCGCATCTCGTAAACTAGCCAGACGTTCTTAGTTTCTAAGACGAAACGATTGCCTGGTTCCAGGGTGTGAATTTTACGGAAGTTGTTTCCTCCACCGCGCCGGTGTGCTGCCACCGCGAAGTTACCGATTTCCCCTGGCTGTTGAGTTTCGCTGTAGTGCCCCGCCAGCCCCTGGTCTAACAGTCCGGAAGAAGTACTTTCCACTACTGGAATCTGCATATCCCACTGCGGTATATGTAAAATGCCGAGGGTTTCACCCCACGGTAGTTTTTCAAATGCTGGCGGAGCGTCCGTACGCTTGTCGCCCGGACCCTTGATAGCTTCGGGTAGCTGTGCGTGGAACTGGGCAACCACCTTATCGCGTTCACCTTCCACTTTCCACGAGGACCAATATAGTTCCCAAAACACGTACAGGCCCAGCACCAGGGAGATAGTTATCAAGAGCTCCCCGACAACGCCTATGAACATAAGGAAAGGTGAAGGTCGACGCCGCGTATGCGTGGCACGGTATCTAGACATCGCCTACCACCTGTGCATAGTCCAGTTCAATCTCACCACTGATCTGATCCATCCTCACCTCACGCTGATCCTTCACAGTGAAACCCAAATTATACCGCGCCACATACTGTTGAATAATTTCTATCTGTTCATCTCTAGCCAGGGCTTGACGCATCTTCTTAGACTCCCCTATCGCTGTGATCTCGTAGGGTGGCGAGAACAACTGACCATTAATATTTATCACGTTACCCACACAGCTGACCTGGGAGTTCAACTGCACCCGCATTCCTTCTATTGCGACAGCTTCCGCTCCACCCGACCACAGGGCGTTAAAGACCGCTTCTATATCTTGCTGGTGAATCACCAGGTCATCAGCATTCAACCCCGCTGGGAAAGGTTCTGGCACCGGCGCGTCCGTTAAGGTTACCGAAATTCCTGGTCCCACCAGGATTTTCTTCGTGTCATCAGGAACCTCATTCACCGTGCGCGTGGCTTCCTGCAACCTTTTCGCTGTGTCTTCAAGGTTTTGTGTTTCCGCTTTCAGATCTGCAACAGAATTTTCCTTAGCGTGTATCAGGCTTTTCAGATCGGTTCCGTAGCGTCCCGCCGATTCAGCGGCCATATTCATTCCAAAAGCAAAAAGCAGACCTGCACTTATTCCCACCACGGCGCGCGCCAAACCGCCCGCAAGGTTGCGTGGCTTCTTACGCTGGTGCTGCCTTCTTTGCACCCGCGTCGGCGTGTCAGTCAGTTCCATGTAGAGTCTTTTCTTTTTCTGGCTGGCGGTTTCGGATACTGCCTCTAAGTACTGGTAGTCTATTTATTAAGTATTTACCGCCTGTGAAGGGGTTGCAAGCAATTCGCTGAGTGAAATCGGTGAGATCACCCTTCGGGGTCTAACTGCAGTAGAAAGTTCAAGCACGTGCCTGAATCAAAGAAACGCAAGAAGAAGGGCCAAACTGTACAGGCCGAGGATACTTCCATACCTTCGTGGACCGATAACATTCCGCTCTCCCCCACCTGGTGGGCACCAGTTTTCATAACACTCATGCTCCTGGGGCTAGTGTGGCTGGTAGTGGTCTACATGACTAACTTTGCCTATCCGATTCCGAAGGCTGGCAACTGGAACCTAGCCGTCGGCTTCGGCCTCATTTTTGTCGGGTTCCTCATGACCCTGCGGTGGCGTTAAAAAACACTAATCGCGGAGCTGAGCAGCAGCCAGTAGCTCAATAACGCTAACACCACTTCCAGCGCCACGATTCCACTCACTGCAAGTACTTGGGTTCGTTGCTGTTTGCGTGCCGTCACCCCTGGTTTGGGGCGCGCCAGATTCACAATCACCCAGGTAGCTAGGGCGCCAAAAACGATTCCCCCAAGGTGCCCTTGCCAAGAAACGTTGGATACGAAGAACCCGTAGCCGAAGTTGATGGCCAGGAAAATCAGCAAGGTGGTGGTGTCCGATCCGCGTAGGCGTTCAACTACCAGGAGTCCGGCAAACAGTCCAAATAGGCCGCCGGAGGCGCCTACGGTCCAGCCCAGTAGCTGTCCGGGAAGTGCTAGGCCTACTAGGAGGACCATTACTGAGCCGCCGATAATAGACACCAGGTAGACAGCGACGAATCGCCACCTACCTAAATAGCGTTCCAAGGCCGGGCCGAACAGGTACAGCGAGAGCATATTCAGCCCCAGGTGGAAGAACCCGGCGTGAACTAGTCCCACGGTGAGGAAACGCCACGGCTGCGCGTAGGCCACCAGTGGAGAAAAAGCTAACGCACCCATCAGGGGACGGTAGAACATCGCCAGCAGGGACACCACCGTGGTTACGACAATGAGAACTTTCGTAACCGACGCATCTTTCGCCACTTTGGGGCGGGTACGTCCTCGTTCCAAGGAATCTTGGTAGGAACGAAAACTGGACCGTTGCGACAGGCAGTCGGGGCAGACGTTGGCTACTTCGGTGCGCACCGTGCAGTCCACGCAGGTGGGGCGCCCGCAGCGTTTACAAACGGATACGGCCGGTGCGTGAGGGTGGCGAGGACAGTTCTGCGGCACCTGCCCACCCTCACGCATCTGGCCGAAACGAGGGCTTGAACTCATGGATCTAGGAAACTATTAACTGGGTCGGTTTGAGGAACTATTCGTCCTCGACCTCGATAGAAGAAATAACGACGTCGTCAAGCGGACGATCCTGGGGACCGGTGGGGGTGTTCGCAATCGCGTCCACCACGGCCTTAGATTCGTCGTCAAGCACGCGCCCGAAGATGGTGTGCTTACCCATTAGCCAGGTGGTGGCGGCGACGGTGATGAAGAACTGCGACCCGTTGGTACCTTTCCCCATGCGTTTGCCTGCGTTCGCCATGGCGAGGACGTAGGGTTCGTTGAAGTTGAGTTCGGGGTGGATCTCATCGTCGAAGTTGTATCCCGGTCCGCCTACGCCAATACCGAGGGGGTCACCACCTTGGATCATGAATCCGGGAATGACGCGGTGGAAAATCACGCCGTCGTAGAGAGGTTCAGTGGTTTTTTCCCCGGTCGCCGGATGCGTCCATTCACGTTCACCGCGCGCGAGTTCGACGAAGTTCTTCACCGTTACCGGCGCGTGGTGGGGGTACAGTTCTAGGCGGATGTCGCCTGCGGAGGTATGAATCGTTGCTTTCATACCTCCTAGTGTCCCACATTTGACCTAGCCGATGCCTGTTAGGTTCCTGACTCTCATGCGCCTCGCTGGCAGTCGGGGATGCTGGGAGCTGGCAGCGGCAGGTGCCAAGTGGCTGTGGGAGTCGTGGGGGTTTAGCGGGGCTGCGGGGTGGAGAAAAATCCGTGTTCTAATGCGCTTGCCGGCTATTCAAGGCACAATAGATAACAAGGATCACGCCCGTAAAATTACCGGGTGTGACATGTGGTCCGCTATCACGGGAGGAATATATGCGGAAGAATCTTGACCCTAAGAAACTTCAACGTGAAGCTGAAGCCTTGTCGGAAGCTGCTTCACGACACGGCGAAGAACTGGTTGAACGTGCTTCGCACCTGGCTGAGCAGGGACTAGACAAGGCCTCCCAACTGGCTGAGCAAGGCATGGAGTGGGCTGGCCCGCGGGCGCAAAAGCTTTGGGAAGACACCGTGAAGGTAACCGCTCCGAAGCTGGAAGACGCTGCCGATAAGGTGCGTCCGTACCTGGATAATGTGCACGACAAAGTAGTGGACGACTACTTGCCGCGCATTGAAACTGCGGCGCGCGAGGCTTCCAAGGCCGCGCAGAAGGATGGCTCCTTGGTGGAGCGCGCGCAACGAGCCGGTGACGCTACCCGCAAGTCCTTGGCGAAGCCAGCCCCCAAGAAACGCCGTTTCGGTAAGGTAATGGGCTGGACCATTGTCGGTGCGGCTGCTGCCGGTGTGGGCTACCTGCTGTGGCGTCGTTCCCAGCCGATTGAGGATCCCTGGGCGGAGGAGTACTGGGCTGACCTGGATTCCGATGTTGAGGTTCCCACCACTCCGGCTGAACCGGTGGAAACTGAGGACGCTTAAGAGGAAACCGAGTAGGAATAAAACTTCTACCTGGTTGCTAGAACCTTTGAGTTCTTCAAGTGGGGATTCACCTTTTGGTGGATCCCCACCTTTTCACTTGCGCGGAGGATTCGGCATCTGAATTTTGGACTGGTCGTTTTTGGGCAATTGACAAGCCAATAAGTGCTAGCCAAGTCAGAGCCGAAAAGGCGATTAGATAGCCAGCTAATAGGCTCTTCACAATTGAGGGTGCGTTTTGGGTTTGAAGCCGCCGGTCTCTACTAGGCTGCGGGTGATGTAGTTGTTGAAGTTGGTAAATCCTAGCGCTGAGCCGCGTAGGTGTTCGAGGCGGTCGTTGGTTGCTTCGGTTGGACCGTTGCTGGTGCGCGAGTGGTCGAAGTGAGCCAGGATGTCACTGGCTCGCCGTTTCAACGTTCGCCCCAGGGTGCGGATTTCTACTGGTGCTTTGGGCACCTCAGTGCTGATAGATTCGATGAGCTTGTTGGCGGGCCATTTTCCGAACTTCTTATCGTCTTGACGATACGCGCTGACTAGTCGCTGGTAGATATCCCAAGTGGTTTGAACTTCCACGTGCTGATCGGCTTTAAACAGCGCCTCTAGACGCTCATGATGCTTATCGGTCAGCAGCTCCGCCCCGGTTAGTAACGTGCGACGCAACTGGTAGGACACCAGCCCAAAGGCTCATGCGCTAAATCACGCGTGACACTATCACGCACCCGACACACACCCCAAAAACGAGGCCTATAGGACAAATACGAAGAGCCCCGCAAGCGGTCGTAACGCCTATCAAGCGGCTCTCGAAATTAGTTGGATGCTCGCTAACGACGGGCTCGGGTTCGACCCAATCACCGGTTGGTCGGCTGCTCATGTTGATGCGAACCCATGAGGACGTCAAGTGCAGCAGCAGGTGACCAATGCTTAGAATACCCGGCGAAACCCTGGCCGGCAATAAAGAACGCTCCCGCTGCTACCGCACCTACAGCTATGTATTCCCAGTTGTTTTTGGTCCATTGCCAGGCGTGTGATAGTGCGCCTTGGGAGTCGATGGTTTGGGTGTAGGCGGCTAGCTGGGTGTCGGTTACGGGCGCATATCCTGTTGGGTCGGAGAGGGAGAGTGGGTTGTTGCCTGTGTGGTTGTAGGGGTTGGTTTCCCATAAGGTGCCGGCTGTGGGGTTGGCGAGGGGGTCGGGGGTGAGGAACGTGCTGGTGGTGGGGTCGTAGAGGCGTGCGCCTGAGTATTGGTGGCAGTCGAGGTTTAAGCCTGCCCCGGTGGTGAGGGTAAGGCCTGGGGGGAGTTGACTAGTGATAGCAGCTAGCGGGTCAATGCCTAGCTAACTGCTTCGCACGTTGTGCATGCAGTGCTGGTTTGCGGAGAAACTCAAGCTAACCAAGAACCGGCGAATACCTGGCGTCATAGATGGACGGTGTCATCGCTGAAATACTCTAGGCAACGCAGAGCCATTAACCATGTGAGAAAAATTTGAGGAAATCAACGTATGCTTTCTCAATTTCCGTGAGTTCGGAATAAGGGATCCTACGTCCCTCATGCCACTTATTATCTCTGAGGGGAAGTTGATCAGTTAAGCTACCCCAGCCACCGATCAACCTATTAGTGTTCTTCCAGCTTGTGAATACTCCTGTGATGGAAGTCTGTAGAGCCAAATCATTCGCGCAATGCGCTAAACTCTCAGACCAGTACTCGTAGCGATTTTACCTAAGAAGACTTGAAAAAAGCGTAGAATACGCACAGCTTCGTCTCGGTTGCATAGCGTCCTAATTAGGCCAACAAACATCCCAACTCCTTACGGATTTAGTTTCCAGGACTCTAAGACTTGGAAGGAATTCTCATGGCGTATCGAGTAGATTGTAGCCGAATCTTTCTCGTAACTGGGGCAAGGTTAGTTCGAAAATTGGCTTATTTTTCGTCTTAGAACGGGCTTTGATCAAATATGCCTCATTCGTGTAGAAATCTTCGTTAAACGGGTCAAGACCGAAATGCCTACAGTACTGCAGGGCTTTGACAGGGTTGAACCGGTCAGTCTTTAACCTTGCCTTATACCCCTCAACATCTTCAAAATCGAAATACTCCTTAGAATGCTCAAAATGCCACACCACCCGATGATTCCTCTGATCAGACACACTGACATGACACGGAGCAGAATTCCCAAACTGCACATTGGGAGGATAGTATTCGAAGCCACAAGCCGCTAACTTACCATGACCAGTTTCTGGATTCTTAGAAGCACGAGTTAAATCCAGAGCTAGACCCTCGCACTTACTAATCTTGGCAAGATAGAAAACGGCATCTTGTCCACCACCACCATAGAAGTAATTACCAATGATCATAGACCACTGTGGATCCGCGGTTCGAGTGACTAAAAACCGCCTAATAATACTCCCGCTAAATGGTTCAAGTAGTAAAAGATTGTGTTCTAACTGGCTTTCTAAACCCACAAGCTCATTCTTAAAAAATGTTTCGATTGCCTATAGCTAGCGTCTAGAAGTTGTGCTGCCTGCCTAGCTGGCATGCGGACAAACCCCAGGTAATCGAGTACTGGCGAATACCTACCACCATAAAGCATGGTCTCATCATTGAAATATTCTTGGAAGCGCATACCCATTCTCCTCCGTCAAAATAAACACGCTTGCATCAGGATCGTTAGCCCTAATGCGCTCAGCGTGAGGTATCCCTCGCGTTGAGCCAGGGGACTCGTATTCAAAATAGAAACCTTGCCCATCTTTAGTTTGAAACTGAAGGTCAGGCCTATTAAGGCAACTCTGGTTCCTGCCACATTGACTTGCTGCTGATTCACTCGCATTGACGAATCAATTACATCAGGATGATTTTTTAATACTCCAATATGCTCTTCAGTTGTCATCTGTCTATGCAGCAGACCCGAAAATCCAATATAGCGTCGAACCGCTTTCTCCGCTAGAATAAAGCGCGCAGACAGCAACTGGCGCTCTGGAGTATCTATACCAGGATAAAAATCAAGGGGACCGCCATAACCGCGCTGATACACTTCCCGAATGGAGCGAATTATCTCCGCAACTTCGCAATAAGAGGCCGTCTTTATTTCCTTGGAGTATCGCTCAAATGTAGAAGCAATCTCATCTTTATTGCAATCACTCAAGACTCTTGCAAACGCGGCAAGTGCTTCGGAAGCCCCCTGCCGATCTATAAATGCAATTAAGGCTTTAAGGACCATGATCCTCTCTTCTCTAAACAATCTAAATCAGCGTAATCTATAAAAGTCTGGTTAGTCCCACCTGGATAATAGTCGCCATCTGCTCCTACCTGTGCGGCAACTCTACCCTCATATATTACAATACCTTTAGGAATATTCGCCTCATACACGGTGTCTAGAACGTTTACTTGATCACTCCCTCGCCACCGAACTGGAATCGCCTTTTCGGCTCTAACCTGACTTGCGCTAATTGGCACGTCTGTTGACCAGAAGCGACCAGTCCAATACTGAGCTGCTGAATCGCCAGCACGATATCGAATCAAATCCTCACTTGCATAGCGACCTTTATATATACCAAATTTGAAGGTTTTTGTTTCCGCAAGGTTTAGCCATGGTGGTTTGCTGGCTACGATTCCGCCACTGGCTGCGCCGGTGACTGCTCCTGAGGTGCCGGCCGCGATATAGCCGCCTACTGTGTGTGGGCCTGGTCGCATGCCATAGTCAATCATACTCGTGACAGTGCCTTCAGTTCCTCCAGCAGTCGCACCTGCGATGACCCTTGATGCTCCACGCCCCATCATTCGATTAATGACCCAACCGGAAGTTCCTGCACCAGCCATGCCTGATATGGCCTGGACTGTTACCGGGTGTCGTTTCGGGCGCTATCAACTTTTCTTCTGGTGTGACGGGATCCATCCTTGGTAACTTGTTTTCAGGTAGATCTGTCTCTTATTCAGACGCGCTCCGAGCTGGAACGCTCACTACGGTGTCTTCGGCAGCATTAGGACGAATTATGCCCGAACAACGCGGTATATCTACGTTAGAACAAGCGTCATATTTCAGTACGCGCTCGATGAGCGGGCTAATCAGTCCAAGAGGGCCTAACGCCGGAAGACTTCTAACTGCCGCCTTTTCAGGAGCTTCTGCTCAAGGGGTATTCGAGACGGTTGTTGAGCCATGAGCATGAAAATCGCAAAGAGCGCTATATCCTGCACTGTGATTTGCGTGTTGTTTGCTTCGCTGGCTGCAGCGCTTGTGTCGGCGCTTTCGGGCGACTGGCGCTTGTCTGGATATCTGATGCTTACTAGTCATGCTTTTCTGTTATTTTTAGCCTGTTTTTACACGCCGCCAGCTTGGTATATGCTCCCAATGTTTTTACTTGCTACTCAAGGAGCTAGAATCGGCGAGCATCTAAGTGTACAGATTCCAGGGCTTGTTTGGTTTTTTAGCATATTGTCATTCCCATTTCTTTTGGCTAATGCGATAAGGGAGCATCAAACAAGGCGCCACATAACTCAACAGCGGCACATAATTCACGCAGCGAGATCACCTGTCATAAAACAGATATCGTTTTTTTGGCCCTCCTGGCTATTAAATCTATTGCAGCTTTGTTTTTGTGTTTATGTTTTCAGTGACAGCTCCGCAAAGCTTTTAACCACTGCTGTGGGTGTCGGATTTGGTGCACTTTTTGGTACGCTGATTTCGTTGATATCAGGAAAGTACAGATGGGCACTTGTACTTCTTGCTTCACCGGTCTTGCTGATACTAATAGCGAGACTTCTTCACCTCCCTATCCTACCCACTTTAGGATCTATGTGGATAAGTGGATATGTTGTCGCCTGCCTATCTGCAGACTCTTCGACCCTTTCACGTCCTTCCCAAATTGTTTTAGAGAAAAAGAAACAGTTTCAAAAAAGATCACAACGAGGAATTGATCGAGAGTGGAGTTAAGAACAGATGGTCGGTACCCCATGGTTCGTTCCGGTTGGTTTTAGAGGCTGTCACTACCCTGGGTGGGGTACCCCACGCCTGTGGAAGGGATCTGATTGTTGATCTTTGGTTCAACAAGAAGTGGATCGACTACCAAAAGCTCAAAGGAAGAACGATTGTAGATATCGGGTCTGGAGGACAAGCGAATGCGTCTTGCATTTTATGATATGGAACGTGACCGAGTGAAGGGCTATGGAGGTTATGTTTACACCCGGCCAACCCTGAAGTAGCTGCGGTATTTCCTAACTGGGACTATCTCCGCGCTAGGAAAATTTATGAGCGTGCGCTTACTGAAGAGGAGAAAGGTTTCAGTGGGACTATAAAATTGTTTTTCTTCGATGAGAACCCCTGGGGTTTATATGAGATAGAGTTATTTAACTCGAGGAAACGCTAGTCTTTCTTACTGAAACCTGTTCGACATTTTAGTAAAACGCTTAGGGATGGGGCTGGGTATGCATCAGGTTGACGTCCAGGATCTTGAATTTTGGGTGCATCAGGATTTCTTTAACGGTTCTCAAGAGTGGTATTGGTTTCCGTGGCCTAAAGACGTTGATGATTTTCTGGGCAGAATCGAGGTTTGGAAGAGAGCTGCATCAGGGATAGAGGAGGTGCAATCTTAAGAGAGATTCGCAAAAGATAGTAATTCAAAGCATACCTTGATACGTCATTAGACAACTGAAGCGTATTGGTGAGGAAAGAGTTTGAAAATGAATACTGGCAATTATTTCTTTGTCACTTCTAGAAAAGACAGGCGGCGCCTTGCCGTTATAATTGATGCCCAGTAGTTGATCAAATCTGCATTGCAGTGTTTAACACGCTAGACGTCAATCTAGTTGAGAGTAATGGGTTGCCCCCGGGTTTTGTGGTGTTAACGAGCACAGCATTTTTTGAACCTCTCCGCTCAGAGGACCGGGCCCGGTGGGTAGTTTCCGGTAGCGTGGATATTGACTTCAAACAGTACTATCCAGTCTTCAGCGTACGCAACGGCGGAACCTACGTGTTGAATACCGTTCCTTCAGTAGATAGTAATAGCGTTCCTGAAAGTGTAGCCGCCCGCTTTTATAATCGGTTTAGCATCACGCCAGCTGCGGTTGGACTCATGATAGACCAATTAGAAGACGGCGATTTGCATCCGAAGTTAGCGGCAGATTTGTATAGCCCTGAGCGAATGGGATACAAGGCGTTGGCGTTGTTTGAGCAGTATAGTTAGCGATTTGTAGGTAGGTAGAGTTGGGTGCTTGGGGTTGTGGTCCGCTAGAAAATGACACGGCTGCGGATATGGTGTTGGATTTACAGGAGGCTTCACCTAATCAAATGCAGACGATAATACGTGAGCTCATGGATGAGGCGTGCGAGGGTCTTTCTGCCTCTAGCGGCGAAGCTTTAGTGGCTCTGGCTTACTGGATCACGCATAGTGAAGATCCCACGCCAGTAGATAGCAATGTGAGGCAGAAGCTAGGGGATCTTTTAGACCACGTTCTCCACCCCAATGATAGTGAGCTAGCCCAACTATGGTCGGAAGCCAATGAAGCCGAATACAGCCAATGGGCAGATAGCGTAAAACAACTGCAGGCAAACCTGAAGTAAGCTCATTTTGCTAGCCAGCGGGCCTCATTTGCGCCGTCGGCTTTTACTACGAGCGTCCGCCATCATTCACCCGCCATCATTCTCCGCCTACTGCTCCACTTGGTATCCTCACTGTTTTGGCTCAATAGCAGAAGGCAACCATTCGGTGCCTGGCACGAACCCAAGGCTGTCGTTAGTGGGCGTTCAACCATCTGCGCTAGCTGCGAAACACTGCAGGACGTTAACATCTGCGGGGCTAGGATCACGCCGTAACGCTTCACGTAGCGGCGATGAGATATCTCCTCCCGCTCCGCGCCAGTCACGCGGTGCACAATGCTTCAGGCGGTTGGCTACGTTCAGTGAACCTTTTGGCAGGTGCGATACTTTTGGCGCTAGCTAAACAATTTGGCGGATGGCATCCCAGCGCCAGCAAACCTGCAACGAAAGCCCCTCCAGCAAGCCTCTGACAGGCGTCACGCCTGCTTCCAGTCGACCACTTCAAGCGTAAGCTAACCGCCAAAAACCTACGATAACAAGCCAAAACACCCATCCTGATACTTCCTCCAGCCCCGCCGGGCGTTGTATCAAAATGGGCGTCTAAGTGGATGGTTAGTGCCCCATTTGGATGCAAGGGGCTAGGTGGGGGCAGTTGATGGGCAGGTGGGTACAAAACTGCCCAGGGTGGGTGCAAAACGAGCGATGGTGTGTGCGAAGAAAAGATTACTTCGCGACTGAACCGTCCTGGGTTTTGTTCCTTTTCTTATACAGGCAACAACTGAGCTGGCAAGTGTTGATTATAGCTGGTGATTATCTCTTCGGGAGTGGTGTAACCGAGAACTTCGTGAAGGTGGGTGTTGTTCAACCTGTGAAGCGAGTTCAATGTCGCCCGTTCGACCTGCGCGCATGATCGCGAGGTCAGGGAGTAGATTAATTCAGTCTTGTACAGTCCGTTAACTGCCTTAGCTAAGATGTTGTCACAGGAGTCGTCGACCGAACCGGTGTAGGGCTTGATCCAATATTCACTTAATCGTTCGTTGTAGACGAGTGAAGTGTACTGACTGCCAAGGATTGAGCAACTCTTTTGATCTGCAGCCGCCTGGCTCGTCTTCGGCATCATGGAGTTATTTAAAGCGTTCGAGCTGTCCTACCAGCTCCGCGGCCACCACCCCTAAGACGACGGGATCTGGGTACACCAGCAGCTCTTGACATGGATCGAGAGGGAGACTTCTGATGCTGGTAGTAAGAAGTAGGTATTGGCCACCTTATAGATTGACCAATGCCAGAACCGCTCCGGAATCGGAGATAGATAGATCCCCAGCTTCAACTCCTTCTGCAGCTGGGCGTACTACAGCAGAACGTGCTTCCCCATACTCTGAAGTAGTGTTCTTTGCTCCCATGAAGTCATGCTCAGTGAGAGCAGCTCTCACTTCTTCCATCACTCCTGCGAAAACAGCTACTGGACAACCTGGGATTCCCAGGGCGTGGCCTGTTGCGTCTCCAACGCTTGTTTGCAGCCTCATTTCTCTCTCAGGGATGGTTCTTGATCGTCTCGGTCTCGGTCTCGGAGTACCATGCTTCTGGTGAAGTTCCTCAAGCCAAGCGTAGTCGGAGGACCAGTGCGCTAAATTGAGCTCCGACTGGAGCTCAGTCAGTTGCGACAAGGCTTTTGATTTCAGGTTCATTCCAAAGACGGTCTCCGAGCGTCTCAGATTCTCGTCGTGTGATGGACTAGGGATCTCCCGCCATTCCCCCGCCATTTCAAGCAGCTGACGATAGTTTCCTTCTAAACGGTCAGGGGTCACAAGGAAAGGCTTATAGGACTCTTCAAATTCTCCAGGTGGATCAATTGCATAGATTTTCAGGTCACCTACGGGCGAGTAGGTACACACGGCTAGACCTTGCAGAAATTTGCCATCGACAGTCGTTTGTGACAATTGCTGGACAGCCTTCTTGAGCATATTCTTATGGTGGTACTTTGTCCCGGTTCCTTTGGACTCGAGTAGGAACAAGAGATCTTTCTCAGGCGTCGCCCGATTACAGGCCTTGATTAGCCAATCAGCCCTGAGTGTCTCAACGGATTTAATCTTATGCTTTGCGAGTAGGGATGAGCGTTTCTCCAGAGATTGAAGACTACAACACTTTCT
>JAUNVG010000033.1 GCA_030537735.1 Actinomycetaceae bacterium | reverse complement strand
GCGAAATCCTCGAGAACCACTGCCCTACCGCGAACCGCGCCCGCCACGGAAACCGTCAGGGACGCCCTCGCGACGCTACATCCACGGCAGCAAGTTCCCCATACTCACCGTGGGTCTTTCTTCCCTTCCGACACCCACTGGCGCGCCGAGTTCCCCGACAATATGAGCATCACGGTAACGGCCAAGATCGCAATGAACACCGACCTCAAGGTAGGCACGTCCTGGAAGGAAATATCCACTAACGACTGCACCGCCACCAAGGTGGAATAAGCCATTAGGGCCAGCCTCGCCCACGAAAAGCGCATTAGCGTGAGCACCCACAGCACTACTTCCAGGCAGGTGCCAACTGTTAGCCCCACGATGGACGCCCAGTCATCGGCACGTAGTTCCTCCCACACGGAGGTGTCTGCCAGCCAGTAGGAACGCCAGATCAGCGCCACAGCAAGTATGTGCATGGCTACCAGCACCCCGGTGCCGAGCAGGGATTTAGGTGGGAAACCGTGGTCGGAGACTCTCTTACCCTCGCCTTCCTCCACCGGCCGCATGAGGACGTTGAAGTTCAAACTGGCGCGCCGCTGCGCTCCGCGTAAGTTAACCACCGGCAAGTGTCCGTCGGTTTTAACCCGGTCCCCACCACCGTTGCGATGGTGGTAGGCGGTGGAAAAGTCCTCAATCACTCGCACCTGCACTTGCGGGTCGGCGTAGCGCAAGGTGTTAATCAAGTAGTCACGTTCGGCGTCGATGTTTTCGTCGATCTTATGCGTCACTTGTAGGGTGAAGACTGACAGCCCCACGGATTTGTCGTAGGTAGCTGCAGCTAACCACTGGGCGCGGTGGCCTCCGGGTAGCACCCAGCCGTCGGGGACTTTCCAAAACCTCACGTGGTGGCGCTGGTGGGGGCGCCCGTCCACTTCCTGCTGGTAGGCGAAGTCTTGACTACGCCCAAATAGGAACAGGTCCGACACCGGGGCGTGCGGGTAGGAACGCGAAAACAGCGTGGCCACCGCGATCTTCCACGACGACTTCAAGGTAATGGGGTCAGCCAGTGTCCATCCCGCTGCCCGCATGGCGGCGTGAATGTCTGCTTCTTCCCCGTCGAGGGCCAGGTTCAAAGGATCCCCCAGCAGCCCGTCGTAGGTTTTAGTTCGCCCAATGAAGTAGTCAGGTACGTAGATGAGGGAGAAGATCTGGTGCAGTCGCGGCAACAGTAGGTAGGTCACTACCAGCCAGAACAGCAATATAAAAACGAGGGCGCGCGGTGAGAGCACTACCGAGCCGGCGATCAGTAGCAGCGCCAGCCAGGTCGCCAGCACCACCGCGAGGATAATGAACCCGGAGTCAACCACCGCCCACAGCGACAAACGCCGCCCGTCGTCAACTTTGCGCGGTTTGTGTTCGTATTGCGGGTACGTCTTAGGTACCGGGTATCGCTGGGAGGTCACATTCTGATCCTAGCGCTTTACACGCCCTCGCCGATGAACACCACATTTTTCACTGCTGGTGTGCGAGGCCTCGTCGTTTAGGATGGGGGATGAAATCCAGTTAGGCAACCATTTCCGGGAGTTACCGTGAGCCCATTTCAGGTTGGTTTCGACGCCGAACGCTACATCCAACTTCAGTCGCAGCACATTGCGCAGCGCCGCGAGCAGATCGGGGGCAAGCTCTACCTGGAAATGGGTGGGAAACTCTTCGACGACATGCATGCTTCGCGAGTGCTTCCGGGGTTTACTCCGGACAACAAGATCCGCATGTTGGAGGCGATCCGGGATGAGCTGGAGATCGTGGTCGTGGTGAACGCGAAGGATCTGCAGCGGCAGAAGGTGCGCGCGGATCTGGGGATTTCCTACGAGGACGACGCGTTGCGTTTGGTGGATGTGTTCCGTGATCGTGGTTTCTTAGTTGAGAACGTGGTTTTGACGCAGTTTGACGAAAATAATGCGCCTGCGAAGGAGTTTCGTCGCCGCCTTGAGAAACTGGGGTTGGTGGTTTCGCGTCACCGTAGTATTGCGGGGTATCCGGCGGACACGGAACGGATTGTTTCACCGCAGGGTTTTGGGCGCAACCAGTATGTGCAGACTTCGCGGGATCTGATTGTGGTGACTGCGCCCGGTCCGGGTTCGGGGAAGTTGGCGACTTGTTTGTCGCAGATTTATCACGAGCATCAGCGGGGTGTGAACGCGGGGTATGCGAAGTTTGAGACTTTCCCGATTTGGAACCTGCCTTTAGACCACCCGGTGAATCTGGCGTATGAAGCGGCCACGGCGGATCTCGATGACGTCAATATGATTGATCCTTTCCACTTGGCGACCTACGGCAAACAGACGGTGAACTATAACCGCGACGTGGAGGTTTTCCCGCTGCTGAAAGTGATGCTGGAAAAGCTCCTGGGTCAGTGCCCTTACCAGTCCCCCACCGACATGGGGGTGAACATGGTTGGTAAGTGCATTAGCAACGATGAGGCTTGCCGGGAAGCGGCGAAGCAGGAGGTTGTGCGCCGTTACTACAAGGCCTTGGTGGAGGAGCGTCGCTCTGACAGTGAGCCCCTGGAGTCTGAACGCATTGCCTTGGTGATGGCGAAGCTGGGGATTTCTAAACAGTATCGCCCGGTGGTTAAACCGGCGCTTTCCTTAGCTCAGCAAACGAACGCGCCGGCCTCGGCGATTGAGTTGCATGACGGGACGATTATCACCGGTAAAACTTCGGCGCTGCTTGGTTGTTCTGCGGCGATGTTATTGAACGCGTTGAAGTACTTGGCGGGCATTGACCCGCAGGTGCAGTTGTTGGCGCCGTCTTCGATTGAACCGATCCAGACGTTGAAGACCGAGCACTTAGGGTCTTTGAACCCTCGCCTGCACACTGACGAGGTGTTGATTGCCCTGTCGGTTTCCGCCAGCACGGGCGGCCCGGCGCGGGCGGCGTTAGATCAGTTGCGCAACCTGCGCGGCTGCGACGTGCACACCACCACCATTTTGGGTTCCGTGGATGAAGGGATCTTCCGCAACTTGGATATCCGGGTAACGTGCGAACCGAAATACCAGGTGAAGCGCTTGTACCGCAAACGCTGAAGTCACGATTTGCCCGGCTGTTTGCGTTGGCCTTGCCTGCTCCCCGAAAGTGTGGGTGATGCGTCGCGGTTTGCCAGTGTCTGGTGTTCCCTCGCGGAATTGGACGCACCCAACTACCCGGGGTTAGAATGGTTAGGCACTTGGGGCTATGGCGCAGTTGGTAGCGCGTCTCGTTCGCAATGAGAAGGTCGGGGGTTCGAATCCCCCTAGCTCCACG
>JAUNVG010000007.1 GCA_030537735.1 Actinomycetaceae bacterium | reverse complement strand
ACGCCGCCAGCGCAAATGTCCCGCCATTTTGTATCCAACCAGGCACGAAAGCTTCCAGGTATCGGATTGAGCCGAGGCGTTTGTGTAGTTTGGTTAGTTCTGCTTTGTTGTCCCAGGCGGCTTCGAGTTTTTCTTCAAGCTCGTCAAGGAATAGGGGGCGTAGGGTTTTGAGGATATTTTCTTCAGTAGTGTAGTGCTCGCCCATCGCACGGCGCGCTTTGACGTCTTTGACCGTTTGGAACATGGAGCCGAAAATCGCTGGGCTGATGATCGACCAATCAAACCGACAGGCTTCTAGTACTCGGTCGCGAAACTGCTTGCCTAATGGTGGGATGGTAAGAGATTCGGCAAATAAGCCACCGTTGATATAGCGAAAGGAGCGGTATTCGTCTGGCAGGGTCCAGGGTTTGTGATTTAATGCGTCATCGGCCTTGGGGTTATTGACTACGTCGAATAGTTGCCCGAGTTTGGTGTGGAAGTTATCGCTGGTGGTATGTTCTATCACCCAGGTATGGAATGTATCCTCGCTCCACATGCCTGCATCGTCACCGAACCATAGGAACAGGAGTCGAGCCAGGAGTTGAGTCGATTGTGTGGTGTCCATGTCAACTTCGGCAAGGCGCTCATATAGGCTGCCCATGAGTCGGGCTGCTTTAGCAGAGGCCGTTTCGGATTCTTGGTCAAAGACAACTCGCATACGGGCAACGAGTTCATTAATTGTGGGGTTTTCGTCGAACCCAATGCACATCGAGGCTAAGCGCTCTTTTAGGTCTGGATCTGGCTGGCCGGTGGTGTGACGGTGGGCCATGAGTCGAGCGTTGACGCTGCCAAGCTTGGCGTGGCGGGGCCACCGCCAATCTTGCTCACCTGGGCTGTGGAAGATCAGTAGGCGCTCCGATGAGTGCTTGGCTAGCTGCTGGTCAATAGAGCGTTGTTCTGGCCGGCTGGGCAAGCCTTGGGCAACCCAGACGGTCAAGCCTCGGTGCTGAGCGACTTGGTTAACTGTTATGCTCCCAAGGCTACTGTTGAGGGTGAGGGTTTTCACCCCAGCGGGTTTGCTCCAACCAAGATCACGGAATAACTGTAGGTATTGTCCTGTCTCGGCTAACTGGATTAGTTTGTTGTCGCTCATTTTTTGCTAGCCCCCATTACTGAGACGATATGGATAGGATCCTTACCACTGGCTGTGACTGGGATAGTCAGCTCGCTACGTAGGTAAAGAGATTTGATGGCTTGCAGCAAGTCGGTATCACTGGCTCCATGACGACGTAGGGAGCGTAGCCGGTGAATAGCTGCGCGTGTGAGTGGGAATTGATAGACAGAATCCATGGCTTTGTCGACGATGGAATCGTTAGCGTAGTCGAGCTGACCGCCTAGGCGGTTCCATAAAATTTTGCGTTCACCGCGTAGCCTTCCGGCCATGTTGAACAGTTCCTTTAGTTCATTGTTATCTTTGATCATCAGTTTAACTAGCGCATCGTGGTTTTCCAGGCGATCCAGGGCAGGGGTAGCGGGTTCACATTCGAAAGATCGTAAGGCTTCATGGCCAGTGAGTAATCGCACCTGTTCGTTGGCGGCGTTAGCGCAGGCAAAGATATCCATGCCTGATTCGGTTTGAATGTGGCCAAATACCTTCTGGTCCTCTCCGACGTGTGTTGGTCGAGTGGCGTCAATGAGTTTGGGAAGGTTCGCGATGCGCTCTGCTCTGGCTGGGTCTTCACTTAAGGCCTTGTTCCACACTTCGTAGGCCAAGGATGTGGCATCGACTTCTTCTTCAACACTGTTGGCTTCAAGTTTGCCATCGTAGAGGTCACGGATGATTTGGACTTCTTCATCAGTGTCGAAGAAGGATTCGTCTGACCCAAAAGTAGCAGCGTTAGCGGCAAGACGTTGTTGGACCCTGCGGCGTAGGTTCAAGACGTCTTCTACACTGCCGTGGCTGATGGTGTAAATCAGTACGGTATCGGATCCTTGACCGACACGATCCACACGGCCAGCACGCTGGATAAGTTGGATGATCGCCCAGGGAATGTCGTAGTTGACAACGATATGGGCATCTTGGAGGTTTTGGCCTTCAGAGAGAACATCTGTTGCCACCAAAACACGCAGTTCGTCAACTGGTTCTGGTGTTTGCTCAGCCTCTAGCGTGATGTTCTCGTTTGACTTAGGTGAGAAACGCTTGGCAACCGCTGTGGGATCTTCCGTGTCACCTGTTGCCACACCGACTTTGTCCAGCCCTAGTTGTGCCAAGGCCGCCGCTAGATAGTTAGCTGTGTCTTTATACTCGGTGAAAATCAGGAGTTTTTCATCTGGGTGTTTAGATGTAGCTAGTTCGATCAAGGCCGCGAGTTTGGAATCCATCATCGGTGACCACGGGCCAAAGCTTTCAAGCAGTACTTGGATGATCTGGTTGTCTGCTTCCAGATCAGCGCGCAGTCTAGCAGCGAACAGGCTGGGACGAATCCAACGCAGCCCTGCAGGATCCTTTGCTTGTAATAGTTCGTAGTCTGAATGCGGATCGGTTATCCCAGTGGCATAGTTGAGCGTTGTTGAACTATCTTCCCCGGCATCTTGATCGCCTAGTAAAACGTTGGCATCGACAGTGCCTACCGGGATAGGTAGGTTGTTTTCGATAGCGTAGAGGAACAAACGGTTACGTGACAGGTGACGTTGGAGGGACAAAATGAATGAGTGTCCACAGCTGGAGAGCCGTTTGAAAAAGTTCGTGCGCACAAACCCCGAGACGTGACCACGTGATCGCTTTAAGTCCTCTAAAACCTCGCGTTCGCGCTCATTAGCTTGCTTTTCACCTTGTTGAGACAGGTAGGAGTGAAGATCATATCTTGGTAGTTTCAACTCCGTAATTGCATCCAGTGTGGAGTCAGCAACCATCAGAGCAGCCGGATCGTTATCCCAAAATTGGTGGTCGACTGGTATGGCTTTGCGGTCGGGGAAAAAGAACTTGCTCCCATCGCAGAAAGTCAGATACTCCCTGCCGTGAAGATCTTTTTCAGCGTAGTTGTCTTTGATGAATGAGCGGGTGCGGCGCACGAGGTGCTCACCCATTAAGCGCTTCCAATCTTCAGCCTCATCGCTCTTACGAAATGCCGCCAAGGTTGAAACGCCAAACTCCAGGGTGTCCGCGAAGTCGTAGTTGGCTAAGGCCTTGACTGGCTGCAAACCTAGATCATCATCTTCATCAATGAATAATCCAAGCTGGTTAGCTACGTCCGCGAAACGGGTGTTGAACGGTGTGGCTGTCAAAAGTAGCGCTTTGGAGTCGTTAGTACGGATGTAGTTTTGAATATTTTGGTACGTCTGTGTCTTTTCGTTGCGTAAAGTGTGAGACTCATCGACAATCACAAACGGGTAGCGCCGCGTCTCAGCCAAGGTATGGTTCATAGAGTATGGCACGACGCGGCCGTGAAGATCGTAGGCTTCAAGATGTCTTTCCCACATTTCGACCAGGTTTTTCGGACACACCACTAGGGGCTGGTAACCATGCTCGTCACGTAGCATTAGCGCGACCGCAATCGCGGTTAAGGTTTTACCCAAACCAACCACGTCACCGAGCATCGTGCCCCCGCGCGTCATTATCCTTCTAGCTAAAGTTTTAACCGCCGTTGCTTGGAAATCCAGCAGTTTATCTTTTATGGGTCCCGATAAGGAATATTCCTCTAGGCCTTCACGCGCGTCGCGGCTTAAGTCATAGCAGACCTTGAGATACACATCGTAGGGCGAACGATTCGTTGGACTAGCCCAAGAGTCATTTAAGACCTCTAATAAGTCTTCGTCGATAGGCAGAGAGAACTGGTCTTCCCACCGCTGGATGAACCACCGGTCAAGCTTGGCCGCGCCGTCACTGTCGACGACATCCGTATTCAACTCGAGATTAGTCATCAACCCCGGATGGGTCAGATTCGAAGATCCAACAAGCGCGTGCACCTTCGCATTGAAACTAGTGGGGTCATGGAAAATATACGCTTTACCATGCAACGGTTGATCACAAAATACTTTTATCTGCACTGCCCCGCTTTTGACCTGCTGGTATAGCTGGCTCAGCGTGACGCGGTCTGTTGGGGTGGGTATGCCGCAAGATAACTGTTCGCGCATCACCTTGAGTAATACCCGCCGACGCTCAACAGCGATCTCCCGATCCGCTGTTAAATCGTCATCATCTTCAACCTGTCTTTGGTATGAAGCCACGAGTTCTTCGTGTGCTGATCCTTGAACCATGCCGATTAAAATTCGGCACACAGGAAACTCGGATCCGGCAGCGATTTTATCTTCAACAATATGAGTGAATAGTCTCCACCCGCGCAGGTTGAAGTATCCGGTAGCCACATCCATACGCGCTGCCCGCTGAAACCCTGCTTGTGCGTATGCACCTAAACGCGAGTCCTCAGACAGGTTGTCAAAGATGCGAGTCATCATCTACCTCCAACTAATGTGCTCACCCAGGTGGAATACACCGCTTGGACACTCAACCTAAAAGTTCCTGCCCCCTATTGTCTGCTATCAAATCCCCGGGGATAGGCGCTTAATCGCGAGGTTCAGCATCGCTGACTAAAATTTCATAAAACATTTTCGGTTGAGTGTTACAAGTCTAAAATATCCTAGTTCCTTCCTCTTTGCTGGGATGTGCGAGCCGCCTCCTGCCGTTGTCTCTCCCAGGTTCTACTCACCCTGAGGACCCTAGGTTGTGCTTTAGATGCATCAGTTGTTTCCCTCGGGGCGCCAGGTGGGGTGAACAGCGTCAAAATGCTATATAGCTGGCGATATTCGATGGAACGGTTGCGCCAGTGAACCAAACATGTTGGCGCGTGAGCAATCTCGCTAGTATGGGCACAACAAGAAGATCTTGATGATGCACAGGGGCAGGGCGTTTCAGGAAGTCGCTATCAAAATGTACGAGCAAACGACCCTAATCGCATTCTCGATAGCACTAGAAAAGGCGAACTTTTATGAGGTCCCCAAAAGGATACCCTTTACCTCTTCTTCAATTGTACTGGTCGATTTAATCATGCGGGAACTACCCGAACCGTCTGGGGACTTTATGAAATTAAACTTGTCCCTGTAGTATTTCTCTAATTTCGGATCTCTCACATCCAGAACCAGGAACTTAGAAGCGGAATGTGAAGCAGCGAGAAGATGCTGTACATAGACACACAACATCAAAGTTTCACCGACTCCACGCCCCTGACAGCTTTGATCGAGAGCAAACTTACCCAACAGCGTGGCAGGGAACGCTGTATCCAAATTGTTGACCCATGGCTTGTTATTCTTGAGCTGAGCCCGATTACGTTTAGGAACGTCTATGGGTGATACCTGATGTGAAGACAGTGTGAAGAAGCCGATCACTTCATCACAATCATGAGAGGGACTCAACACCCACACCATGGAGAGATTCTCCGCCTGCCACTTACGAGCATGCCTCACGAGCCAAGCGTTCATCGCCTCATCTCGCTTGCAATCAAAATTCTCAATGTAATGGTCGTCATCTAACAGACGAAGTGATAGTTCTTTCTTGTCGAGAATTTCCCCAAGGTGAACCAGGCTCATGCTATGTACTATTCTCTAAATGCCTCAATAAAGGGCATGTGGATTGAAGATTCAGCTTCAGCTTCCTCAAGAACCGCCCAATCAACCCTCGTCAGCATGGCTGGAGGGAGATCGAGGTCTTCTTCACCCCTTGGCTCACGCTCAAGGAAGTAAGTAACCACATCGTCCAGTTCCATCACCGCGCGCTTGGCATCCTTTGGCTTACTTTCCCAGGAATCCTTCCAAACAGCCTCAGAATGAGAATATTCAGCAAGGGCGAAGGCCCCCTTTTTACCGTATGCATCCCATACAGCGTCGATAACTCGTTGCACATAGCCCGGAAGCTCTTCACGCTGAGTATCCCACGCTTCAAACTGATCATCGAGCAGACTTCGATCGACTACTTTTCTCTTAGCGTGAGCGCTAAGGAGTTGCCCTACTACCGGACCGAACTTCATGGCGTAAAACTGCTCACCAAACAGTCGTTCGCCAGTTAGATGCGCATACCATCCGAAAGCGTAAAAGCACAGTTTCTGCAACTTCACGGACTCGATTTGCCCCTCTGCGCGATCAACGAATTCCGACGCAATATCAAAAACGCTTACCATGACGCCTACCTTTCCACCGCCATTCTAGAGAACCACCGCCCAACTGACAGATGATTCTCTTCACACCGACGCGCAGATAGCTCGTATCGTATTGGCGAACCCACCCATAAACCGCGCCCCACGCCCTCGTGCGGGACGAAAGCTGTTCTGCTCACGTTTGCCTCACATTGTCCCGCTAGCATTCGAGCCTTTCGGTGCCCCCTGCCTACAATGAGGGTGGATCGTTAAGGAAGAAAGAAAATAGTCATGACTGTTTCGGCTGCGGCGCGCCCAAATAGCGACTTCGCCGCCTCTCCTCGCTCCTCCCTGGGGGTGGAGTGGGAAATGCAGATAATCGACACCGACAGTGGCGAGCTACGCCAGGAAGTGGGGCGCCTGGAAGATGCCCTGACTGTCGGCGGTGAGCCCCACCAGCAGGTGCATCACGAAATCATTCAATCCACTTTGGAGATCACGTCTAAACCGCGCCAGCAGGTGCGGCAAGCAACCCGCGACCTGCGGCAGGTGATTGAGCAAGTACAGGAAGTGCTTGCCCCGTGGAATGCGCGCACTATCTCCAGCGGGCTGCACCCGTTTTCGCGTGCCTTGGACCAGACCATCACCCCTACCGAGCACTACCAGAACCTGGTGGGGGAAGCGCAGTTCTGGGCTCGGCGTAACATAGCGTGCGGCTTGCACGTTCACGTCGGGGTCGAGGACGTACGCAAAGTTATTCCCCTGTCGAACGCGGTCATGAGCTACGTTGGCCACCTCATTGCGTTGGCGGCGAACTCGCCGTTCTTCGAAGCCGAAGACACCGGCTACGCCGCGTTTCGCCCCACTGTGTTTCGTCAGCTCCCCACCGCGGGCCTGCCACCGAAGTTCCGCGACTGGGACGAGTACGTGCGCTGCGTTGACGAACTCACTGCCGCGCAGATGATCACCAGTGACCACAACCTGTTTTGGGATATTCGCCCCGCCCGTCACCTGGGAACCATTGAGCTACGCATGTGTGACGCGGTTTCCTCCCCGCGTGAGATCAGCGCTGTAGTGGCGGTAGCGCAGTGCCTGGTGGAGTACTTCTCCACCGAGCTGGATGCCGGCAGGGCGATCCCGTCCGACCCGCAGTGGATGGTGTGGCGCAACAGTCACTTCGCGTCCCGGCACGGGCGTGAAGCCACGGTGGCGTCCTACCGTGATGGCGAAGTTCAGCTCACCGCCATGCCTCAAGCCCTAAATGAAATGCTCCAAATGCTCACTCCCACCGCGCAGCGCCTGGGGTGTGAGCGGGAACTGGAAGAAGCCGCGCGCATGGTGCAGGCCCCCAGTGGGGCTGAGCGTCAGCGTCAAGCCTTCCGAAACGGAGGTTTCGAAGCTGTTATCCGCCACTTAGAAACCGAGTTCGACAGCGGGTTCTTGGACTAAGCTCGCGTGTCCGCGTAAGGCGCAGTGGTAAACAGTTGGCGGCCCCCAACTTGGGGGCCGCCAAACTCTATTTTCTAAACCCGCTCACCTTGAGAACTCAAGGTACGAACGCGGTCTAGTTCTTGTCATCGGCTGGGTTCGTCGCCGGAGCCGACGGCGGTGCGGTCGCGGCGTCTGCATCCTCGGACGGGGACGAAACCGGGTTCGCACCGTCGATCTGGTTCTGCAGTCTCACCGCGTCCTCCAGGAAGGACTGCAGTTTCTTCTGCTCCTGCCCGTAGGTGGCCCAGTCGCCCTCGCGCATCGCCTTATCGGAAGCCACCATCGCATCGCGCGCCCCCTGCAAGGCCTGCGTCAGAAGCTGTGCAACCGACAGTTCCACCGCTTCCTCACCACCGGACTCACCCGGTTCCTTCACGCCCGCGCCGTGGGCGACCGTGGCCGCGGAATCACCTTGGAACGTTTGGTCCAACGCCGCTTCCAAAGTGTCAGCGAAACCAATCGACCCGCCGAACGCGGTCAGCACCTTACGCAACACCGGGTACTGCGTCGAACCCGTACCCTGCAGGTAAACAGGCTGGACATACAGCAGGCCACCACCGACGGGGAGGGTCAGCAAGTTACCGCGAGTGACCTTCGAGCCTTCCTGGTCCATCAGGTTCAGCTCCCGCGCAATGTCGGAGTTGGAGTTGAAGTTGTTTTGCACCTGTCCAGGCCCGGGCACGGTGGTGGAGGACGGCAACGCCAGTAGGCGTAACTTCCCGTAGCCTTCACGGACCTTACCTGCCTCGTTACCGGTTTCGGAATCCACGGCGAGGAATCCCGCCATCGGTTCACGCTCAGAGGTACCACCGGGGACGAACACGGAAGTCAGGGAAAACTCTGCGCTTTCCTGCCCCGGCATCTGCATCGTCAGGTAGTACGGGGGTTGAGAGGGCGCGCGGCGGCCCTCCACGCGCGCGGAAGTGGGGTTTTCCGACAGGCGCCAGCGGTCACCGCCTGTGTAGAACGCATCTGCACTGGTCACGTGGTAGGCGGCCAGTAGGTCACGCTGGACCTTGAACAGATCCTGCGGGTAACGCATGTGCGCCATCAGGTCACCGGAGATTTCCGACAGCGGTTTAATCTGGCCGGGGAAAGTCTTCTTCCAAGTGTTCACAATCGGGTCGTCTTCATCCCACTGGTATAGCTGCACCGACCCGTCGTAAGCATCCACCACCGCTTTAACCGAGTTACGAATGTAGTTCACGTGCTGGCTGGGAGCGTACTGCTGGGTCAGCGCGGTGGAAGCATCCGTAGTGGCTTCAGTGATGTCAATGTGCTGTGAATACGGGTAGTAGTTGGAGGTGGTGAACCCGTCAACGATCCACACCAGGCGTTTGGGGGTGGACGGGTCCCCGTCCATGTCCACCACCGCCGGGTAGGGTTTACGATCCAGCGTCAAGTACGGTGCCACCTTGGACACGCGCAACGCCGGGTCGCGGTCGTACAGGATTTGGGACTCAGAGTTGATCTGGGAAGCGAACAGGATGTTCGTGGACTTGAACTTAATGGCGAACAGTAACTTGTTGAACAAGTTACCTACCGCCGGTCCGCCGTCCCCGTCGAAAGTGGTCGCCACCTGGGAGTCAGTTTTCTCATCCAGGTAATCCAACTCCAAGGCCTCCGCCCCTTCGGGGGCACCCACAATGGAGTATTCGGGAGAGGTGGGTGAGAAGTAAACCCGCTGTTCATACTCACCCATGTCACCGGAAGAAGGAATGCCTTCCTCCCACCAGTACGGCTCCCCACGCACGTTCACGCGGTTACCGTAGGCGGCAACCACGCCGTAACCGTGGGTGAAAATGGTGTGGCGGTTAACCCAGTTCTGTTCGTTCTTATCCAAATCATCCAAGTTCAACTCGCGCACCGCGATCACGGTGTCACGCTTTTCTCCGTCCACTTCGTAACGGTCAACGCTGAGTTGTTCTTCGAACGTGTAGTAGGAGCGCGACTGCTTCAACTGCCGCACCGTGGGGGAAATAATGTCGGGGTCGATGAGGCGGATCTGCTGGGTGGAGGCCGAGTCCTCCCGAAGCTGCCCGGCAGCGGTTTCGGTTTTCGCCGTGTACGACTGCTTTTCGACCTCGTCAATCCCATACGCCTGCAAGGTGGCGTCGATATTTCGTTGAATGTAGGGCGATTCCAAGGCCCGCTTGTTGGGTTCAACCTTGAACTGTTGGATCAGCGTGGGGTAGATCATTCCGATCACGAGGGCGGCCACCACCGTCACCGCCACACCGGTGGCAGGTAGGTGCCAAGTTCCACGGAAAGCCGCCACCAAGAACAGTACCGCCACCAGTAGTGAAACTACCGCCAGGATTGACTGGGCGGGAATGGAAGCGTTCACGTCCGAATACAGGGCGCCGTCGGTGGGGGTGCCCTCCAAGGTCAGTAGCGCGTAGCGTCCCACCCAGTAACGCAACCCCACAATGAGGGACACGATAGCGGCGAGGATACCGATCTGGCGGCGAGCCGGACGCAGCACCCTTATCGGCGAAGCGATGGATACCGCGCCGTAAATGTAATGCACCACCACGGTCGCGATTAGGGACACCACGAACACGGTCATCAGCAGGGAGATCAGCATCTGCAGTACCGGCAAGGTGAACACGAAGAACGAAATGTCGATACCAAATTGCGGGTCCGACTGCCCGAAGGGAGTGGAGTTAATCCACATCACGATCTGGCGCCAGTCGGTGGCCAGACCCAGACCTGTCATCACACCGATTAGGAGGGGTACGCCCCAGAAAATGACGCGGCGGATCGGTTCGAGTGCCTGCTGGTATTCGCGCAGATTCGCAGACAGGGTGCCTCGCCCGGTTTGGGGGCGCTGCTTGTAGGCCCAGTTGATGTTCGCCCCCACGATGGTGGCGTTCACTACCGTGGCGACGGCGACGATGGCGGCGATGGAGCCCCACTTCGTCCAGATCACGCGCCCGGCGTTTAACTGGTTGAACCACAGCACCTGTGTCCAAAAGTCGGACAGCAGGTAGATGATTAGGGCGATCGCGGCCAGGATCGCCACCGTCAGGCGCAGCGGCGTTATACGCGGCGGCGCGGGGGGACGAGGGCGACGCGGCTGGCGCGGCGGGCGCGAATTCGGGTTAGGAGGGAAACCCCCAAAGGAAAAACTAGACACCGGGAACCTTTCTGCGGCTCGCTTCTTTTTTCACGAATCTAACTTCCTCCTAGTGTACCGATTGGTACCAAAGACGAAACCCGGGTAAGAATTCTGTTATGACTGAGTTACCGTCCTCACCCTCTGCCCGCGCCCTCGCCCAGGCAGTTGTAGAAATCGAACAAGCCGCCTCCGCCGCCGGTTGGGACCACGCCGCCACCATCTACGCCTTGGTCCCCACCCAAGTGCTACTACAAATCCCGGAGCTGCCCGCGGATATGGAACAGTACCTGCAAGCCCAGTGGGACGGTAGCGAAAACCACTTAACCGCCGTGATCCAAGAAGACCTACCCGGCGAAGACCTGGAAGAAACCCTGTCGATGCTGGCGTGGCCCGATGAGGTCGTGGGCGCCGCAGTTTGTTCCGAACGCGTCACCGTCCCCCAGGAAGTGCAAGACGCTGCTCCCGCGGACGCGGTGGACGCCGCGGAGTTCTTCGCTAACCACCCGCAGCGTGATGAGTTGCGCGTGGTGGCGGGCGTGTCGCGTGAAGGGGATGCGTGGTGCGCGGTGCGGGCGCGTTCACACGACGCCGACGGTCAGGTGGCGACGGGACCGGACTTGGTTCCCGGCCTGGTGGAGGCTCTGCTGGCGACGTTTGCCCCTGCCTACGAACGAGGACGTGGCTCAGGGTGTTGCGGCGGCAACGGTGGCGGTGGCTGCGGTTGCGGTCAGCCCGCTCCCAGCTCCGGTGGTTGCAGCGGTCACGGCGGGTGCGGATCCCACTAGCATTCACCGGGCCGGTCGCGCGCGGCGGCGCGGGCGGCGGCTAACGGGCACTTAGTACCTGGCGGCGCCGCGGTCGATGCACCTCGGTTTTGCGCCGCGACGCTGGCCGCCTAACAGATTCCAGGCAACCGGGCGGGGCGGCGCGGTGACTCCGCCCGCGAGTTGGCCGCTACTTACCGGAAGTAACCGCCTCACACGTGGGGCGATCCCCCAGGCTGCCGGTTTTAATCGCTTCCAGCGCCGCACGCGCCTCACTCAACGTAGACACCGGCCAAACTTCCAATCCACTGGGAACGTTCCCCACGACCTCGTCACAATTGGAACGCGGCGCTAAGAACCACTGCGCCCCATCATCAAGGGCGCCATGCATTTTCTGTACAATCCCACCAATAGCCTGCACCTGCCCGTCATAGCCGATGGAACCGGTGCCAGCCACGATCTTCCCACCCGTAGTGTTACCGCCAGTGAGATGGTCAATGATCCCCAGGGCAAACATGGTTCCCGCCGACGGACCACCGACACGCTCCAAGTGGATCATCACGTCAAACGGTAGTTCCACCTTCGCGGTCAGGTACACGCCGAACTTCGAGCCCTTGAAATCAAGCGGCACCCGGTCGGGCTTATACGTTTGCGAAGGAATGGAAAGTTCCTTTCCCTCACGCTCAACCACGAAAGTAATGGCACTGCCAGGCTCCAAATCGCGCGTCAAGGCGAAAGGCACCGAGGGTCGATCTACCTCGTGACGCACCTGGTCTGGGGTGATAATGGCACGCAGAATGTCGCCCTCTTCAACCTTGCCTTCCGCTGGGCTACCCGAGACCGCGCCCTCAATCGTAATGACACCCTTAACCGGGTATCCCAGTTCATCCAAGGCAGCGGCAGCGGCAGTGGACTGCGACTGCGTCATTTGCGCTTTCGAAAGCTCCTGTAACTCTTCGGTAGTGATGTCTTCGGGGAAGAGCTCTTTGGCTGGAGTCACAGCGGAAACACCATCGAACTTCGCCAACAGCACCTGCCCCAAAGTCACGGTAGAAAACGGGCCGCCACTGTTAGCAACCGTCACCATCCGCAACTGGCCGCTGGTGTCGTAAGAAGCGTCAGTGGAGTCCACTTCAATCATGGGGATGTCACCTTGGGCGCCAAGCACGTCATAGGTGGGGCCGGGGGATTCAATCACGTACGGAACCGGGATGAACATAGCTGCCACCGCCAGCGCCGCCACCATGATCCCCACGACCGCGCCCCGCCAACGCCCCCGCATCCGGGGGATAATCACCGCGCCCTCGCCCTGGGTTTGGTCCCCCAAAGCTCGCTGATCAAAAGCAGGCAGGTCAGATTCATTCGATTGGCGTTTTCTTGTTAAATGCACCTACCCATTGTCACTAACGAACCCGATTTTTTCCACACCGCCCCACATTCGGACAACTCCCCCAACCGCGCCCACCCCCTACGCCGTGAGCGATCCACTGCGACACGAAGGAGGTAAAGCCGATAAAGTTGAACTATGGCTGACAACGAAAACTCACCTTGGGAAGAAATCCTGCGCGGCATACTTGGCCCCGCCGCTGACGAGGTACTTGGCGAAATGCGCGCTCTAGGCCTAGACCCAGATCAAATGGGTTCTTCCATGCTGCCACTGGACCCGACACAAGTGCCCGCCATGATGGCGCAGATGCAGTCCCTACTCAGCAGCTCTAACGGCCCGGTGAACTGGAAAATCGCCCGCGAAGTAACCGACTACAAGCTAAGAGGCGAACCCTCAGTCAGCCACGAAAGCGCCGAAGAACTACGCCAAGCCCTACAGGTAGCGGACCTGTGGCTAGACCCAGTCACCAACCTCTCACCCGCACGCGGCAGCCGCGAAGGGTGGACACGCACCGACTGGGTGAAGCACACCTTGGACACCTGGCGTTCCCTGGTTGAACCGGTAGCGCAGAACGCTTCACGCGCCCTCAGCGACGCCATGGGGGAACAGTTAGGGCACTTCGAGTCCGAAGCCGCCAGCCCCCTTGCGGGAATCGCTCAATCTTTCGGTCCAATGATGGAAAAGATGGCAGCCACCATTTTCGGCCACCAAGTCGGCCAGATTATGGCGGAAATGGCGCATAACGCGCTGTCTTCCACCGATGGCGGGGTGGCGTTGACGCAAACCCCCGTCACCGCCCTGGTGGTTCGCAACGTCGAACAGTTCGCCGAAGAAGTGGGCGTAGACACCACGGAAGTATTTGCGTTTTTATCGCTGCGCGAATGCGCACACGCGCGCCTATTCAACGGCGCTCCCTGGCTCCGTGAAGAACTGGTCTCCGCCGTGGCGCGCTACGGCAAGGAAATCAGCATCGACACTGACGCCATGCGCGAGGTCGTAACCGAAGTCGATCTGTCCGACCCGCAATCGCTACCGCAAGCCTCCCTGTCGGCGGTGTTCTCTTTCGAAGCCACCCCCGGCCAGGAACTGGCGTTGGAGCGTTTAGAGACCCTACTGGCACTAGTTGAAGGCTGGGTGGAGGTAGTAACCACCAACGCTGCCCGCCCCTTCCTGCCGCATGTGGACGCGCTGGTGGAAACCATGCGGCGCCGGCGACTCGATGGCGGGCCAACCGAGCAAATGTTGGCGCGACTAATTAACTTGAACACTCGCCCCCAGCAGGTGCGGGCAGCCTCACGCTTGTGGTCACAGATCGCCGAACGTGAAGGAGTGGCGTTCCGTGACAACCTGTGGACGCACCCGGATATGGTGCCAGGCCCGGAAGATTTAGAAGATCCCGACGGATACTTCCAACGCAGGCAGGAAGCCGCTGACGCCGATGCCGATATTGACGCCGCCTTGGAGCAGATGATTTCAGGGACTTTAGGCTGGGCTGAAGGGCTCGACCCGCAGAAGGACTCCGAAGGAGACGCGAAAGGACTGAACGCGGGTTCGGCGTCCGGCGCGACCGGCGATAGTGCGGCGGGTGCTGGCAACGACGATGGCAGCGAGTCCGACACAGGGCCCACACCTTCCGACGGTGACAATAACGAGGACGAAAACCACTAAACCCACCCCACACCCGGCGGTTATCCACAGGCGTCGTGATCGTCCTCGTCTTCCCCTGCTGAAAGTGGCACCCTAAGTAGCATCATCCACGTTTTCAAAGCGGATTTTGCGAAAGGAACAAAAGCCATGCAGCTTCGAGACGGTGTGGTCATTTTTCAACGCCTAGATGCAAACAGACAAGTCGGGTGCGGCCCTCACGCCGTCGAACTAAAGGGGCTAACCCCCGCGCAAACCTACATACTTGACCTGTTAAACGCCCGCATAACTCCCGCTGGGATAGAAACTAAAGTCAAAGAACACCTCTCCACCGAAGAGTGGGAGGAACTGAAAGACGTCCTCACGAAAATGGATGCCGTAACAGAGACGCAAACGGGGGCATCAAGTGACGAAGGGCGGCGCCTGATGCGCCGGGACGGAAACGAAGACGCCCTGCAGTGGCGCAACCGCGCCCGCCTACTGATCTCAGCGTTCCCCTGCGCAGACCGCTACCAGTGGTTAAAGCTACAGCCGTTCTTATCGCAGCTAGTCACCCACCTGTTCAACTACGGCTTCACGCACGTGGGCTTACGCTACAGTGGGACAGACGTGCCGTCTGCTAACCGAGACGGACTCGACGCCGCCGTCGATCCGCGCCTGAAAGAAGTACGATCCCCCACCCATGTGGTAGCGATCTTCTCCCACTACTGGGACGCAACAGAACTAGCGCACTTCTACCGCGCCGGCTTAGACCACCTGGTGGTGGTCGTAGGTGACGCTCAAGTGCAGGTAGGCCCGTTCGTGCGGGTCGCGTCCGGCCCGTGCGCGTACTGTTTAGACATGCATGCGGGCGACTACGATCCTTCTGCGGCGCACGTAGCCTTACAGGCACGCCGGCAACTGTTCCCCACCTTGACCTCAGACCTGGCAACCCTGGCGGCAATGCACGCCGCCAGAGCCATTGCTGATGAAGTAGACCGGCGAGGCTGGCGCACGGGGGAGATTCGCTACCTTGATGCGGACTTGTTAGTGGAGCGTTTCCGCTGGCCCGAACACCCCGAGTGCCCCCACCTGCTCAGCCCGGTATCGGTACTGGAAGAAGAAATCGACCGCCCCGATAACTAGCCGGGCAAGCCCGCTAGTCGGATTCGTGCTGCGCAATCACAGCCAGCACCGCCTGGCCGAAAGCCGCTAACTTCATCTCCCCCACCCCACTGACCTGGCGCAACTGCACCGGAGTAGCGGGGCGAGCGTGAGCAATATTAGCCAACACCTGGTCGGTGAAAACATAGTAGGCACGCACCTGCATTTCTTTCGCCGCCTGCGTGCGCCAACGTTTCAAGCTCTCCCACAACTTCTCAGTGTCAGCATCGAAACTATCGGCATCCGCCGGACGCTGCTTTCGCCCTCGCCCCCACCCGGACTGCTGCCCGGCGGACGCGTCTGCTTCACTTGGCCACAACCGCTCCAGGAACCGCGAACGCTCACGCGAGCGCGAGCGCCCCCCGCTGCGGGACTTCGCGTAAGAAATCTGCAGCCACCTCTGCGCGCGGGTGATCCCCACGTACAGCAGGCGACGTTCTTCTTCCACCATTGCCGCAGTCGTGGCGTAGCTAATCGGGATCAACCCCTCACTCACGCCCACGAGGAAAACGCTGTCCCACTCCAAACCCTTCGCCGCATGCAGGGAACACACCGTGACCGCGTCGGACTTAGGTTCCGCCCCCAGGGAGGCTCGCCGCTGCAGGTTCTCCACCAGTTCCGTGAGCGACTTCGGTTGCAGGGTGCGCGCCAAGTTCACCAGGGCTTCTTGGTTCTCCCACTTATCGCGCACGTCGCCGCGGCCCTGCGGTGGCTCTGGCGTCCAACCTAAGCCCCCGATGATCCCCTGAACCAGTTCAATCACTTGTTCGGGTTCACCTGAAGTGTCGCCGCCACTGGCGCCGGTGTCCGACAGGGAAGCTAACTGCGTGGCTTGGCGTAAAACAGTTAAGCACTCTTTCACCGCGGGACGGTCAAAGAACGGGGTTTGGTCTTTCAACGCCACCGAAATACCTGCCGCGTTAAGCGCCGTCTCATACGGTTCTGTCTGGGCGTTAGTGCGCACCAGCACCGCGATTTGCCCCGGTCGCACCCCGGTTTTCAACAGTTTCTTAATCTCACCCACCACGCCTTCGGCTTCTTGCGCATCGTCGGAGTAGGAGGTGAAACTCACCGCCGGACCACTGTCACGCTGAGACACCAAGTGAACCGCACCCGCTGGTAGTTGCGGCGCCATGCCCGGACGCGGAGAAGTCATCAAAGAATGGTTCGCCACCGACACGATCTGCGGAGTGGAACGGTAGTCGCGGTTCAGTTCCACTTCCCGTGCCCCCGGATGGTAGCGGGGGAAGTTCGCCAAATACTTCCAGTCCGCTCCGGCGAAACTGTAAATCGTTTGCGCCACGTCACCCACCACGCAGATCTCGTGGCGCTCACCCAGCCACTGCGAAAGCAACTCAAACTGCAGTGGAGAAACGTCCTGGAACTCATCCACCACGAAATGCCGGTACTGGTTACGTACCGCGCGCGCCACGTCCTCGCGTTCACGCAGCAACGCCGCCATGAGGATGAGGACATCCTCGAAGTCGATGAACCCGGCTTCGTCTTTCACCTCATCGTAGGCGCCGATCACGTCCGCCACCTGGTCGTAGGTGAAGTCCCCCACCACCGGGCGGTCACTGGCAGCGGCCAACTGCGGGTAGTTCTGCGCGTCAACCAGCGATACCTTCGCCCATTCCACCTCGCTGGCTAGGTCGCGCACGAGTTCCCGGTTGCGGGTATCCGTCCCCAGCAGTCCCAGTCGCGCGGCGGCGGCGTTAACAATCGAGGCTTTATGCGCTTTTATAGGTGGCACTTTCCCGCCGATGGTGCGCGGCCAAAAGAACTGCAGTTGCCGCAACGCGGCGGAGTGGAACGTGCGCGCCTGCACCCCGCGCACCTGCAACTGGTCTAAACGCTGCGCCATCTCCCCCGCCGCGCGCCGGGTGTAAGTAATGGCAAGTACCGAGGACGGGTCGTACGCCCCGGTGTGAACGCCGTAGGCGATGCGGTAAGTGATGGCACGAGTCTTCCCCGTTCCTGCTCCGGCGCGCACCACTAGCGGCCCCATGAGCTGGCGTGCGACTTGGCGTTGCTCGGGGTCGAGGTTCTCCAGCAGTTGTTCGGGGTCACGCAGGTTGACTGCGGCGGGTTCGGGTTTCGCCGGCGCGGTAGGCGTTCCAACGCGCTGGCTGGCTGCGCGCGGGCCGGTCGCGCCGCCACGTCCTGGCTGCCCGTGGGAGCGAGGGGAGTTAGGCCTGAACTGGTCGGTCAACAACTATCCTTTCGTAACGCCAGCGTATGGGGGCATAAACTATTGTCCCTCATCGGGCGGACACGTGAGTGACTGGGGCACGCGACCTGGGGATAAGACTCACGCCTGCGCGCATACCCGCCGCGGCCTCCTGGCTGCGTACACCCTACGCCTGCGCACACCCTACGCCTGCGCCAGCCACTGCTCAATCATGGCGCGAGCAATCGAAATCGGGTTCGGCATCTCCACTTCCCCGCTCTGCACCGCCTGGCGGTACTCAGCGCGGCTGTAGAAGCGGGCCCAGTCAATTTCCACCTCATCGACGACCGGGGCCGCCGGTTGGTCTGGTTCCAAGTACGCTTTGAACCCCAGCATGAGGGAACGCGGGAACGGCCACGGCTGGGAGGCCACGTACTCCACGCGCCCAATCCGCAGACCCACTTCCTCGAAAGTTTCGCGCACCACCGCCTGCTCCGGGCTCTCCCCGATCTCCATGAAACCAGCCACCAACGAAGCGTAACCGGGACGCCACATGGTGTTATGAGCCAGAAGTAAACGGTCCTTAGAGTCGAAGATCGCCACAATCACCGACGGGTCAATGCGCGGGTACTCCACGTGCTGGCAACCACCGCACTGTCGCTGCCATCCCGCGAAACGAATCTGCGTGGCCGCCCCGCACACCGCGCAAAACCGCGCCCGCCGGTGCCACGCCGCCAAACCCGCTCCCACTGCCAGAAGCTGGCGGTCAGTGTCGGCAAGCAACAGTCCCTGGCGGCGCAAGTCGTTCCATTCTTCCTCCCGCTGGGACTGCAGGTGCACGGCCACTAACGCCACGTCCTCATCCACCCCCAGGAAGAACGCGCCCTTTACTTCGTCGCGTTCCAAACGCTCCACCGGGAAACGAGGCTGGAGCGAAGACCCAGCGAACCTGTGGTTATCACCAATCACCAGCACCGACACCGCTTGCGGGTGCAGGCCCGGGCAGTGGGCAGCAATGGTGGCGCACAGCTCACCACTGCTGACATCACCACCCAACCAAGCCTCTAAATCCAAGTGCGGGCGGGCGTAAGTCGCCGGATCCCACTTACCGGCTGCCAGGGGAAGTTCCATGCTCATAGCATTCACGCTACGCGAAAGGGTACGGTTGCACTATGGAGATCTCACGAAAAGACGGACGCGCAGTGGATGAACTGCGTCCCATTAGTTTCAAACGTAACTGGATTGAAAACGCCGAAGGCTCTTGCCTAGTGGAGTTCGGACGCACCCGCGTGCTGTGCGTTGCCTCCCTGGTGGAGGGCGCGCCGCGTTGGCGTAAAGGCAGCTCGGAAGGCTGGGTTACCGCCGAATACGCGATGTTGCCGCGAGCGACCTCCACCCGCGGGGTGCGTGAATCAGTGAAAGGTAAACTCGGGGGCCGCACGCATGAGATTTCGCGCCTGGTGGGCCGGTCCCTTCGGGCAGTGGTGAATATGCAGGCGCTGGGTGAAAACACCATCACCTTGGATTGTGATGTGTTACAAGCCGATGGGGGCACTCGTACCGCGGCGATCACCGGCGCGTGGGTGGCGCTGGCGGATGCGGTGGAGTGGGGCCAGCAGCAGGGTTTAATCGCCAAAGACCAGCCCGGTAAACCCGTGTTGCGAGACAACGTGGCCGCGGTGTCGGTGGGAATCATTGACGGGCAGGCGCGTTTAGATCTTCCTTACGAGGAGGACGTGCGCGCCGACACCGACATGAACGTGGTAATGACGGGGTCGGGTGAGTTCATCGAGGTGCAGGGCACCGGTGAACACGATACGTTCTCGCGCGAGCAGTTACTGTCGTTACTGGATTTAGCCCAGCTCGGCGGGCAGCAAATCACCAAGTTGCAGTTGGCAGCGCGCAGTTAGGAACCCGGTTATGACTACACCGCATGGCTTTGGGTCCGCGGGCTCGCAAGTGGTTAGCAAGCGCCTGGCCCTAGCTACCGGCAACCCGCACAAAGTGCAGGAACTGGCGCAAATCTTGTCCTCCCACTGGCCTCAGTTCGACCCCCAGTGGGTGGCGACAATGGCTGATTACGACCTGGCAGAACCGGTGGAAGACGCCGTTACTTTCGCCGGTAACGCCTTGATTAAGGCCCGCGCCTTAGCGAACGTAAGTGGCCTACCCACCATCGCTGACGACTCGGGGATCTGCGTGGACGTACTCGGTGGGGCTCCGGGGATTTTTTCCGCCCGCTGGTGCGGCCACCACGGGGACTCGGAGGCGAACTTACACCTGCTGTTAAACCAGTTAGCAGATGTCCCCGCCGAGCATCGGGGGGCGAACTTCACCTGCGCTGCCGCCCTAGTGCTGCCAAGCGGGGAAGAAGTGGTGCGTGAAGGAGTAGTCAGCGGAACCCTACTGACTGCGCCGCAGGGGGAAGGTGGCTTCGGCTACGACCCGATCTTCGTCCCCGACGGCTACCAGGTAACTACGGCGCAGCTGTCAGCGGAAGAAAAGAACGCGATATCCCACCGGGGGAAGGCTTTCACTGCGCTACTACCCCACTTGCGCCGAGCCCTCCAAGACCTCTGAAACTGGTTCCTGCGGAAAGGCGCGGCGCCTGCGCTGGGCGCGGGTGGCGGTGCAGATGTGTAGCCGGGCCTGCCGTGAACGCCGCCGCCTGCGGCGGGGCACTTAGCGGCTTAACTACGGGGGCTGGGCGCGGGTTCTACAGCGAGTACGTGGCCCCGGCGTAGGCGGTGGAAATCGCCCCGTCCCAATGCCCGCGCGCTTCCTCCATCACGGTATGCGGATCGGTCCACGGCTGAATATGGGTAAGAACCAACGCACCCACGTCAGCTTTCTTCGCGATCAGCGCCGCCCTCTGGCCGGTTAAGTGAATACCGCGCGGCTCGTCGGCAGCGGTGAAACCGGCCTCGGAAAGCAACAAACTAACGCCCTGCGCCATTTCCTCAATGCGGCCACACGTATCAGTGTCACCGGTGTAAGCCATCTCCACCTGCTTACTCGGATCACCTTCGGAAGGGCCACTGACGCGGAACCCGAACGCCGGAACCGTGTGGCGAGCAGCGTAAGCGGTGAAAGTAAGCGGCCCCACCTGCACCGCCTGGCCGTCAGACAGCTCCAAGGCAGTGAACTCCCCGGCGTAGGTTTCCTCCGGGGAAGCCCCGTCAATGCCGCGTACTCGCTCCATCACTCCGGGCGGGCCCGCTAACAGTACCGGCCCTAAGTTCCCCGTCGGATACCAGCGCCGGTGTACGTGCAAGGAAACAATGTCGCCCATGTGGTCGGCGTGGCAGTGGGAAAGGAAAACCGCATCCAGTTTACGCACGTCCATGTAGCGCCACAGCATGCCGAAGGAACCGGGCCCTAAATCCATCACCACGTTGTACTGGCGCTCCAGCCCGGTTTGGGGATCCACCCCGCGGGCCTGCACCAAGTAGCATGAGGCAGACGAGTGCGGACCGGACATGGAACCTGTACATCCCACTACGGTTAGCTTCAATTCGTTACCTCCATGCGTTCTACTTCACCCACGATCGGCCCCAGGAACCGCCTGGCGAGGGGGGCGAAAGAATCAAGTGAACCAGTACCGAAGAACTCATACTTCGGTGGCTGCTCACGATCGGTTCGCAGCAGGTCACGTTTAGTTAACTGCGCGTAAACATCGTTCGCGGTGGACTCAGCCGAAGACACTAAAGTGACGTTATCGCCCATCAGGTATGAAATCACGCCAGTGAGCAGAGGGTAGTGCGTACACCCCAAAATTAAAGTATCAACCCCGCTGGCTTTCACCGGTTCCAAATAACTGCGCGCCACTTCCAACAGCTCCGGGCCGGTAGTGATACCGCGCTCCACGAAAGACACGAACTCGGGGCAGGCCTGCTGCACTATTTCCAGGTCCGGCACCGCCGCTAAAGCATCACGGTAAGCACCTGATAAGACGGTGGCTTCGGTGGCGATAATGCCGACCTTGCGGTTACGAGTGGCCGCCACCGCTTTACGGGCAGCGGGTTGAATCACCTCTACCACCGGGATTCCCGCGTCCACTTCGTAGCGTTCACGCGCATCACGCAACGCCGCGGCGGTAGCGGTATTGCAGGCGATTACCAGCATCTTCACACCGCGGCTAGCTAGCTCATCCATCACTGAAAGCGCCATTTTCCGCACCGTGGCAACCGGTTTCGGACCGTACGGGGTGTTCGCGGTGTCCCCCACGTACATGATGTTTTCGTGCGGGAGCTTGTCGATTACTGAGCGCGCCACGGTTAGACCCCCAAGTCCGGAGTCGAAAATACCTATGGGCGCTGAATCCATACCTTCACACTACTGGTCAAGGTCACTAAAACGCACTGCCTGTAAGAGTGAATCTTGCCACCACGTGATCAGGTAGTACAGGGCGGCGATGATTTCTTCCTCATCCCCATCTTCTTCCCCGGCGAAGAACTCCGCCCCTTTATGTAAGGCGGCTTGGGCTGATTGGGGGGATTGCACCTCCAGTCGTTGCGCAAGCACCAGGCGCACGTCGTTAAGGGCCGACAGCCATTCCCACGCGGTTTCTTTCGGTACTTCCAGGGCGTCCTCGTCCTGGGAAGTGAGGTTCTCTAACGCGGTGATTATCTCCAGTAGGCGTTCACTTTTCGTCAGCCGCAAAGTGTCCTCAGTCAGGGTGCGAAGCGCTTGGGCTTCATCGGGGTCCTCACTCATGGGAGGAAGGAGGGAAAGTAACGCCGGGTCTTCGGGGGGTTCACGGGTTTCGTCCACCACCAGGGCGCGCAGCACCGCGTTTTCGTCTGCGGGGGCGTCCAGCAGTGTCATGATCTCACCCGACAGGCGGGCGATTATAAGGCGAGCTTCCAGGTCCAGTTCACAGCGATATCCGGTGGCGGTGGGTTGGAAATATCCGATGTACATGCCACCTCACCCAGCGGTTTCACTACGCACCAAGGTGGCGCGCAGCCCGTATGAATGCATGGCGAATACGTGGGCTTCCATGTGTTCGCGCTCCCCGCTGGCAACTACCGCTTTGCCTTTGAAGTGGACTTCCAGCATGAGGGCGCGGGCGCGTTCGAACCCGTATCCGAAGTGGCGTTGGAAAACACTGGTGACGTAGGTGGTGGTGTTAATGGGGTCATCCCACACCACGGTTTGCCACTGCCGGCGCGCGGAACTGGCCGCGTCAGTGTCGGCGGCGGGGCGCATTGCGGTCAGTGGCTGTGATTGCATGTTCCCAGCCTATGCAATAGCGCCAGCACGCGGGCGATTTTGGCGTTAAGCTCTTACTATGCCTGCTTCTCAATCAACAGCGTTCCTAACCGACATGTACGAACTGACCATGCTGGATGCGACTTTGCGTGCCGGCACCGCGGATCGGCGTTGCGTATTCGAACTTTTCGGACGCCGACTACCCGCCACCCGTCGTTTCGGAGTGGTTGCCGGCACCGGGCGAGTGCTGGAAGCGTTGGAGCGGTTCCATTTCGGCCCCGAACAAATCGACTGGCTGCACCGGGAAAACATCGTTTCCGACCAGGCTCTTGACTACCTGCGTGAGTTCCGTTTCACCGGGGACATCATGGGATATGCCGAAGGTGAATGTTATTTCGAAGGCTCCCCCATTATGACGGTGGAGTCCACTTTCGCCGAAGCAGTGCTGTTAGAGACTTTGGCCCTTTCTATCCTTAACCACGATTGCGCGGTGGCCTCAGCAGCCTCGCGTATGACGATTGCCGCTCACGGGCGCCCCTGTTTGGATATGGGGGCTCGGCGCACCCACGAGCGGGCGGCAGTGTCGGCGGCGCGGGCCGCGGTGATTGGTGGGTTCGAAGCCACTTCTGACCTGGAGGCGGGGATCCGCTACGGGATTAAAACCATTGGCACCTCGGCGCATTCGTTCACCTTGTTGCACGACAGTGAGGACGATGCTTTCCGGATCCAGATTGACGCTTTAGGCCCGTCCACCACCTTGCTGGTAGATACCTACGACATAGCCGAGGGCGTAAAGCGCGCGGTGCGCATAGCGAAGGAAGCCGGCGGACAGTTGGGAGCGGTGCGCCTGGATTCGGGTGACTTGGTGGCCCAAGCGTTCAGGGTGCGCGGCCAGTTAGATGCACTGGGCGCTCACAGCACTAAGATCACCGTGACTTCGGACCTGGATGAGTACGCCATCGCGGCCCTGGGAGCGGCGCCGGTGGATTCCTACGGGGTTGGTACCCGCCTGGTTACCGGGTCGGGGGTTCCCACTGCGGCTTTGGTTTACAAACTGGTTGAGCGTGAGGATGAAGGCGGTAACCCGGTGGACGTGGCGAAGAAGTCCGCGTCGAAATCCACCGTGGGCGGCCGTAAAGTGGCAGGCCGCGTGCGTGGTGAGGACGGCTACGCCAGTGAGGAGTTACTGGTGGTAGATGCCAGTGACGAGGACGGGCTGCGGGCTTTGCAGGAAGCTGGGGCACGCCCGTTGCAAGTTCCGTTGGTGCGCGGTGGGCAGATTGATACTTCCCACTACGGGCCGCACGCTTTGGAGATGGCGCGTGAGCGTCACCGTCAGGCGCGCAATGAGCTTCCCTACCAGGCGTGGCGCCTGTCCGAAGGGGAAGCGGCGATTCCCACCCGCTACCTGCGTTTGCCGCGCGACTAAGAGCGACAACGCAACTAAGAGCAACAGGGAGGGTCGCGGCGCGTTCCCAGTCGCGAGCGGGACACGTCCCCCGCCCCGCGGGCAGGCAACCCCCGTTATGACCGAGTCCTCAGCGCTTGCCAGCGAACCACCCACGCAACATGGCGATACGTGCCTCGATTTCTTCGGTGGTGGCACGCGCAACCTCCGGTCCCCCGCAGCGGCGCCGCAACTCCGAATGGATGGAGGCATGCGAACGATCCGACTGCCTCGCCCAGGTAGAAACCAAGTTAGACAGCTCCTTGCGTTTCGCTGCCCGCACCCGGTGCAACGGCAACCCCGCGTTAGCTTCACGCTGGGCGTGCGCCACCTGCTGCTGGCGTTGAATCTTCAACTGCTCCGCCTGGCGCGCCTTCAACAAAGTCGCCACCTGCTCAGGGTCAAGTAGCCCCGGGATCCCCAGGTACTCTTGTTCCTCCACCGAACCAACGTCGGCGCCCGCGCCGAAAGAATCCCCGTCGAAAAGCACCCGGTCGAACTCCGCCTGCGCCCCCAACGCCTCGAACCCCGGCAGCAACGCGTCACTGGCTTTTTCTTCCCGCTGCGCCTGCTCAAACGCCACCACGTCCTCGGGCTTTTCTTCCCGGTTGTAATCCAGGGCATGGTCACGTTGAACTTCCAACGCCTCCGCTAGCTCCAGCAGTTCCATCACCGAGGGGATAAACACCGACGCCGTTTCACCGCGCCGGCGTGCTCGCACGAACCTGCCCACCGCCTGGGCGAAGAACAGTGGAGTGGCCGTGTTCGTGGCATACACTCCCACCGCCAGGCGAGGCACGTCCACCCCTTCAGACACCATCCGCACCGCCACCATCCACCGGTCCGTGGAGGCCGAAAACGCATCGATCTTCTCCGAAGCGCCGGCATCATCGGAAATCACCACCACCGGAGCTTGGCCCGTAATCATCCGCAGTTTGCGCGCGTAAGCACGAGCCGCATTCTGATCGGCAGCAATCACCAGCCCTCCGGCGTCGGGAATGGAGCGACGCACCTGACTCAAACGTTGGTCGGCAGCCGCTAGCACGGCCGCGATCCACTCCCCGTTGGGGTCGAGGGCGGTGCGCCAGGCCTGCTTCATCATGTCCTTAGTCAGGGGCTCACCTAAACGGGCGGCGACCTCGTCCCCGGCGCGCGTGCGCCAATGCATCTGCCCCGAATACGACATGAACATCACCGGTCGCACCACGGCGTCAGCCAGGGCCTGGGAATACCCGTAGGTGTAGTCCGCTTGGGAACGCCACACCCCGTCCTCGTCCTCGCGGTAGGTGACGAACGGGATGCGGGCAGTGTCGGAACGGAAAGGGGTACCGGTCAGTGACAGGCGGCGGCGCGCGTGGTTGAAAGCGTGGCCGATCCCATCGCCCCACGACAGGGCGTCACCGGCGTGGTGTACCTCATCGAGGATCACCAGGGTGTCGTAGGCGCGGGTGCGTTCTGCGTGCACCGCCGGGTTGGCGGCGACTTGGGCGTAGGTGACGGCCACCCCGTCGAAGTGGGATCCCGCCCGCCCCTGGGAGTTAGTGAACGCCGGGTCAATGTGGATCCCCACGCGGGCAGCGGCTTCCGCCCACTGGTTCTTCAAGTGCTCCGTGGGGCACACCACGGTCACTTTCCGCACGATCCCCGCCCCCATCAGTTCCACTGCCACCCGCAGCGCGAACGTGGTTTTACCGGCCCCCGGGGTAGCCACGGCAAGGAAATCCACCCGCTCTGAAGCCAGGTACTTTTCTAACGCTTCTGCCTGCCAGGCACGCAGGTGCCCAGCGGTTCCCCAGGCAGCGCGAGCGGGGAAAGCCGGTGACAGCTGCTGCGCGGCGCTTACGGAGGCTTGCTGCGGGTAGGGCGTGGAGGCGGCGGACGGCTGAGTGCCGTTAGCCACGTGGCGTCCCCCCTTCGTTGCCGTCGAAGAACGGCCAGGACGGCCCCATGTTCTTCATCTCATCACGCAAAGCCTTACAGCGCGGGCACACCGGGTAGCCGGAGGGGTCACGCAGGGGGATCCAGATTTTCCCACATAGGGCCACCACTGCTCCGCCTGATTCCAACGATTGGTTCACGCGGTCGCGACGCACGAAGTGAGCGAACCTGTCCCCGTCTCCGTCGTCGCGTTGACGGCGGGTTTCGGTCCGTTCTAAAACGGCGGTGGAGGTGCCTGGTTCGCTCGGTGCGGTGGGTGCGGACGGTGCCGCGGGTGCCCCGTGTGGCTGGGTCACTGCTTCACTCCCTTAGTTACTGTCCTTTTGGCGTGGTTCGAAATAGTCTACAGGTTCGACTTTTCCCACACTTCCCGGTAGTAGTCAGATAGTTTCAACTTACTGGCTGCCTGTTCGTCAAGCAAGATCCACGCATCGGGGTGCATCTGCATAATGGTGGCGGGCCAGTGCGCGGAGATCGCGCCTTCCACCATTTGCCGCACGGCTTCGGCCTTGTTATCTCCCTGTGCCACGAGGACGAGGCGGCGTGCTTCCATGATCGTCCCCAGTCCTTGGGTGACGCAGTGGGTTGGCACTTGGTTCAGGTCGTCGTCAAAGAAACGCGCGTTGTCGGTGCGGGTCTGCTCGGTGAGTACTCCCACGTGGGTGCGTGAAGCCAGGGAACCGCCGGGTTCGTTGAAAGCGATGTGACCATCGGAGCCGATCCCGAGGATCTGCAGGTCTACTCCGCCGGCGTCTTTAATGGCCTGGTCGTAGTCAGCGCACGCTTGGGCGAGGTCTTCAGCGTTTCCTTCGGGGCTGTTTACTTCTTCGTCGCGGAAGTCTACTTGGTCGGTGAACTCTTGGCGGATGAAGTTGCGGTAGCGCTGGGGGTGTTCAACTGGCAACCCCACGTACTCGTCAAGGGTGAATGCGCGCCCTTTCGCGAAAGAAACTTTCCCGCCTCGGTGGCGGCGGATTACTTCCTGGTAGATGGGCAGCGGGCTGGAGCCGGTCGCTAGTCCAAGTATCGCTTCGGGTTTGCGGTTAAATAGTTCTTCAATCAGGTCGGCGCCGACCTTTCCAATGGCTTCGTTATCAGGCAAAATCGCGATGCGCATTGTTCAATCACCTTTTTTCAAAACACTCAACGCCGTATTTGGGGCGGCTGAAAACAGTTGGCTTTTCGCCACTTCCCAGTATAGGTCGCTACCTGCCGCAGTTCGACGCTGCCCCGCTAAGGGTGACGGGCTCCACCCAGGTTCCGCGGCCGCGGCTGCGGCCGGCGTATTGTCCGCTCCCCCTGCCCCGCAGCCACATTTGTCTACCGCGCCTTTCCTTGGGGTCCCCAGGCCCGCCACCTGCTCCCGCCGCCAGGTACAGTGCGAGGGCGACAGGTTCAGGTACCCATCGCCCTCGTTGCTAGTCTCCGAAAGGAGCGAGGCTTACTTGTTGGAAACAGCCTTCTTCAGGGTGGAGCCAGCGGAGATCTTCACACCGAAGCCAGCGGGAATCTGGATCTGCTCGCCGGTCTGGGGGTTGCGGCCGGTGCGGGCGGCGCGCTCTACGCGCTCCACGGAGAACAGGCCGGTTACCTTCACGGCTTCACCCTTGGACAGGGACTCGGTGAGGACTTCCTGGAAAGCGGCTAGGGCGGCGTCAGCCTGCACCTTGGTCAGGTTAGCTTTCTCGGCGATGGCTGCTACCAGCTGAGTACGGTTTACGGACATGTCGATTGCCTCTCGTATTGGTTATCGAAACAGTGGGATTTATGCCGAGGCGGCGAAAAATCCCCCTGGAATAAGAGATTAAAGGGAAAATCTGTCCCTGTCAGCTTAAAACCGGTGTTTTCGCCACTTTTATCGCGTAATTCTCACTTTTCACCCCGTTTTTCGCCTGTTTCGGGCGAAACTGCTACGATTCGCCCCGATCCGCGCCAATCCACCCGGTGTAGGATGAAGTCCATGTCAAGACCTCAAACCGCCACAGACGAAGTGGCAGAAAAGTACGTAAAAGAACTCGGCGACCTCCTGCCCTCCCTGGCGGAGGTGACGGGTAAACCCCTCCCCCAGCACACCTGGGAGGATTTTTCCGCCGCCGGCGCCGAAGCGGTAGCACAACTGAACCGCGACACCCTGGCGCAGTTAGATAAGCTCCCACCGCAAGACAGCATCGACGAAGTCACGCAGGCAGCGATGCATCACCGCCTGGGCACCGACCTGGCTCTATACGAGGCGGGCCTAGAAGTCGGCACGGTCGCCAATATCGCCAGCCCCCTGCAGCAGATCCGCGACGGTTTCACGCTGCTGCCAACCCAGACGCTGGCGCAGTGGGAGGACATGGTTCGCCGCCTGGAGCAGGTCCCAACCGCGATCGCCTCCTACCGCAGCGGCGTGCAGTCCGCGTTGGAAGCTGACCGGCGCCCCACCGCGGTGGCGGTGGCAGCCGCGTTGAAAGATTTACAGCAGCAGCGCACCCAGACCGACCCGTATGCGCGAGTAGTTAAGCAACTGAAGGAAGCCGCCGCGGGCGAGGACGCGTTGGCGCGCGAACTCAAAAACAGTGACTTACTTTCCCGCGCCGGTGCCGCCGCCACTGCCGCGATGGAGGCCACCACCGACCTGGCGGGGTTCTTCGCCAGCGAGGTTCAACCTCACGCCAGTAATGAAGACGCGGTGGGAGCGCAAGCGCTGTCGCTGTATCACGAAAGTTTCCTGGGTGCGGGGGTGGAGCCGGAAGAGACCTACCAGTGGGCGCTGGAGCGTCTGCGTCAGATCCACCGCGACCAAAAGCAGTTGGCGAATCAGATCTACGGTGACGTGGGGGTGCAAGAGGCGATGGAGCGCCTCAACGAAGAACCCGCCTACCAACTGCACGGCACCGAAGCGTTGCTGAAGTGGATGCAAGCCACCGCCGATGAAGCGGTCGATAACTTAGCGCAGTCACATTTCACGGTTCCTGACCAGATCCGCCAGATCGAGTGCTGTATTTCCCCAGCCGGTGACGGTGGGATTTTTTACACGGCACCGGCTGACGACTATTCACGTCCGGGCCGCATGTGGTGGGCGGTGCCACCGGGGCAGGAGCTGTTCCACACCTGGCAGGAGAAAACCACTGTTTACCACGAGGGCATGCCCGGCCACCACATGCAGTTAGGCATTGCGGTTACTCGCAAGGAGGAAATGAACTCCTGGCGGCGCTTGCTGTGCTGGTATTCGGGTCACGGGGAAGGCTGGGCGCTTTACGCTGAAGCCCTCATGGAGGAACTTGGCTACCTGTCTGACCCCGCGGATCGTTTGGGCTTGTTGGACGCTCAGCGCCTGCGTGCGGCTCGCGTGGTGGTGGACTTAGGGGTGCATACCGGTATGAAACTGCCGTCGGCCAGTTATTTGGCTGACATCGGGATCGACGAGGAGGCTTGGCGCCGCCAGTTGGATTCTTCCCCTTACGTGGCGCTGGGTGATACCGCTGTTGCCGAGGGCGTGTGGGATCGTAACGCGGTGTGGGCGTTCATGGCGAATAACGTGGCTATGGATCCGTCGTTCCTGGCGTTTGAAACCACCCGTTACTTGACGTGGCCGGGTCAGGCTTCTTCGTACGCGGTGGGTCAGCGCCACTGGGAGGAAACTCGCCATAAGTTCCAAGTAGCTAACCCGCAGGCTTCGTTGAAGGACTTCCACGACCAGGCGCTGGCTTTAGGTGGTCTTCCCCTGTCGGTGCTGGATTCGGCTTTGGGTGTTAGCTAAATGAACGCCGGGGTGGTTTTCGTCTTGGCTTCTGCCTCCAGCGGCAGGGCATCTACTTTGCGCCGCGCCGGAGTGGAGCCACTGGTGTTGGTTTCCAGCGTGGACGAGGACGCGATTGAAGCTAAGTACCGTCAGGCTGACGGCACTGTGCCCCATAGCGCGGCGGCTGATTTAGTGGTGGAACTGGCGCGCGCCAAGGCGTATGCGGTGGCGCGCCAACTCACCGCTGAGCAGGTCGCTGACCACGCTCGGCAGTGGTGCCCGGGTAGCCGCGTCCCAGTTGCCGCAGCCCCCGCGGATAGCGCGGCTGCGGGCTCTGGGGTTCCTGGCTCTGTGGCTGGCGTCGGCCTGTCTGGGGCCGGCGCCGGGAACTGGCGTGCCATTGTGGTGGGTTGTGATTCCCTGCTGGCTTCGCGTGGTCGCTTGGTGGGTAAGCCCCACCACGAGCAAGCCGCACGCGAACGCATCAGTGAACAATCCGGTCAGACCGTGGTGTTACACACCGGGCACTGTGTGCTGCTGGTCAGTGGCAAGTCGCCCCAAGCTGAGAGCCACTACGACCACATGCTGGTGCCCCAAGAACAGCTGGGCGAGGCAGGGTACGACTTTAATTCTCGAGTTTGTACGCCTGGCAGGCGTACAAAGTCGCAACTAACAACCCAAGCCCAGCCGCAGCAGGGACAAACACCGGCACAACGGGCAACACGGATCCGCACAGAACCGGATATGTCAGTGCCAGAAGCGCCAGTACCGGAAGCGTCAGCGTCAGTACCGGAAGCGTCAGCGCCAGATGTGACAGTGGAAGAACGGTCGCGCGCCGTGCAAACCCAGGTGCATTTTGGGAATCTGTCGCCGGCCGAGATTGATGCTTACGTCGCCAGCGGTGAGCCGCTAGAAGTGGCAGGAGCTTTCACTATTGATGGGCTCGGCGGGGCGTTCATTGACGGCGTCACCGGTGACCCACATTCAGTGGTAGGTATTTCCCTGCCACTGTTGCGCGAGCTCTGCGCTGAGCTGGGAGTGTCCTGGCCTCAGCTTTGGACTCGCCCCGCCACGGAGTAATCCGGCGCGGCGGCGCGGTGGAAGACGAAAGCAGGCCAAGGCGAGCGCGACGGGCAGCCACAGCGGGCAGGCGCGGCGGCGCGGTGGAAGACGAAAGCAGGCCACCGCAAGCCCACATAACGCAGGCGCGGCAGGGGCGGGAAACCACCCACTGCCGCGCCTTACGTATGCAGCTATTAGCTTGGCCGCGCCTACTTCAACATGCGGTTACGCAGCGCAACATAGTCGCGTTCGGTCTCGCCCACGTAAACCTGGCGCGGACGCCCAATACGCCCATCGGGGTCCTTGAGCATTTCGCGGTACTGCGCGATCCAACCCGGCAGGCGCCCAAGGGCGAACAGCGGGGTGAACATCTTGGTGGGGAACCCCATGGCGGAGTAAATCAGCCCGGTGTAGAAGTCCACGTTCGGGTAGAGCTTACGCTCAATGAAATACTCGTCGTTGAGGGCGATGTCTTCCAGCTCCATCGCGATGTCGAGCATTTCGTCCTTCTTCCCCAAACGATCGAGGACGTCGTGGGCGGCTTCTTTCACAATCGCAGCACGCGGATCGTAGTTCTTGTACACGCGGTGTCCGAATCCCATCAGACGCACGTTCGAACTCTTGTCCTTAGCTTTCGCCACGAAGTCTTTCACCGTCATATCGGAATCACGGATCTCGGCCAGCATGCGCAGTACCGCCTCGTTAGCACCACCGTGAAGCGGGCCGGAGAGAGCACCAACACCCGCCGCCACCGATGCGTACATATTCGCCTGGGACGAACCCACCAGGCGCACGGTAGAGGTGGAACAGTTCTGCTCATGGTCGGCATGCAAAATCAGCAGCATGTCCAGGGCGCGAACCAAAGCCGGATCGATGTCGTAGGACTGGTACGGCAAGCCGAAAGTCATGCGGATGAAGTCTTCGGTGTAGGAACGCTGTGCATCGGGGTACAGCAACGGTAGGCCCGCCGCCCGCTTAGCGATGTAAGCAATCATGGTGGGCACTTTCGCCATTAGCAGCACCGAGGCGCGGTCGATGGCTTCTTCATCCTTCGGATCCAAAGTGTGCTGGTAGTAGGTCGCCATACCCGCCACACCGGCTTGGAGGATCGCCATCGGGTGACCGTTGGAGGGGAAAGCGGTGAAGAAAGCCTTGAAGTCCTCGTGCAGCAGGCGGTGACGCTTAATGCGACGCAAGAACGCCTCCAAGGTGGCGGCTTGCGGCAGTTCCCCATGCATTAGCAGGTAAGCCACTTCCAGGAAGGAGGACTGCTTCGCGAGCTGTTCAATCGGGTAACCGCGGTAGCGTAGGATCCCAGCTTCACCATCGATATAGGTGATGGAAGAAGCACAAGATGCGGTGTTAGTGAAACCGGGGTCGTAAGTAACTGTCCCGGTAGTTGGCAGTAGCTTACCTACCGCCAGCCCGTCAGACCCCTGCGAGGCCTGGACGCGCGCTAGGTCGACGGATTTTTCGTCTACAGTGAGTGTGCCGTTACCGCCGGTTGCAGCCGTCTGGGGTGCTTTCTCTGCGGGTTTTTCAGCCTTCTCAGCGGTCTTCTTTGTCGCCATGGCGGCTCTCTCCTTTACTATCCCGGGGCACTTGGGTTTAAGTCTTTGGCGTAGCTGACACTTCTGCGTGCGCCTACCAACACACCTAGATTATCTCGCCATCGAGATTTCTGCTCAACGAAAAAAATCAGAATGTGGGACAAGAAAGCAAAAACGGGGCGAAGATCACAATGCTTCGCCCCGTTTTAACTCCGATTAATCTTGGTTCTGCGGCGGTAAATTCGCGATCATCTCGTCATCATAATCTTGCGCACCCGCCCTCTGCGCACCTCCGGGACTACCAAGCTGGTTGAAGAAGTCCACATTCGCACGGTAGTAATCCGCCCATTCCTCGGGCAGATCGTCCTCGTAATAGATCGCCTCGGTGGGGCAAACCGGCTCACAAGCACCACAGTCCACACATTCCTCAGGATGGATGTAAAGGCTACGTTTACCTTCGTAGATGCAATCCACCGGGCATTCGTCCACGCAAGCACGATCTTTGATATCGACGCACGGTTGTGCAATCACGTAAGTCAATGCGGTCTCCTTCCGCACTCCCATTTACCTGGCGGGAGCGTTTCTCACCCGTCAATATTACTTCCTGCCCGCTATTATCTCACTATGGACGCTAAGTGCACACCCGCCCCCGAACTGCCGTGGATGCGTTGGAAGCCAGGCGAGCGCGTAGTGGTGCGTTACCGCGACGAAGATGGCGTGCGCGATGCCCTCGGGTATCTGACCGAGGTCGGCATCCACTCGGTGACGGTGGACACCAAACGCGGACTGGTGAAAGTGCCCGCTGAGAAGATGATTATCGGCAAACGAGTCCCTCCCCCACCGATGCCGCCACTACCGAGGACGTAACCCACCCGCCCCCAGACAGCTTAGCGCGCGATTCGCCACCGTGAGGATTTAGACCAACAACAGTGTCGAAACTGGCCTAAACACTCACGATGGATGTATGCGAGCGCGTGGGGCGAAGATGAGTGCGCGCGGCGCGCGGGTGAGCCGGTTGCTTCAGCGCGGTCGGCACAGTCAAGCGCGCGGCGCGGAGGTGGATCAGCTGCAACCCGCGGGGCGGACTCGTACGCCCACGCGAGCTAGCCGCGCTGCGAACGCCTCTCGCGCGCCGCGATCTTGAAACGCTCCTGCGCCGAAAGCACGTTCTTACGCACCCGGATCGCCTCGGGAGTTACCTCCACGCACTCATCGGCAGCGGCAAACTCCAAGGACTCTTCCAACGTCAGTCGCCGCGGAGGAATCAGCCCCTCGAAAGTATCTGCCGCCGCCGAACGCATATTCGTCTGTTTCTTCTCCCGCGTGAGGTTCACATCCATGTCCTCATTGCGCGGGTTCTCGCCCACGACCTGGCCCTCGTAAACCTCGGAACCGGCCTCCACAATGAACGACCCACGTTCTTGTAAGTTAATCATCGCGTAAGGCGTGGCCTGCCCCGGGCGATCCGCCACCAAGGAACCGGTGTTGCGCGACTCAATTACCCCGTGCCAGGGTTCGTATCCGGCGGCTAACGAGGACGCAATCCCCGTACCGCGGGTCTCGGTGAGGAAACGCGTGCGGAAACCAATGAGGCCGCGCGCCGGTACCGTGAACTGCAAACGTACCCAGCCGGTACCGTGATTCGTCATCGACTCCATCCGCCCCTTACGGGCGGCGAGTAACTGCGTGACTTGCCCCAAATACTCCTCAGGCACGTCAATCGTCATCGCTTCCATCGGCTCACAGGTTTTCCCCTCGATCTGGCGGGTAACCACCTGCGGTTTACCGACGGTGAGTTCGAACCCTTCGCGCCGCATCTGCTCCACTAAGATCGCCAGTGCCAACTCTCCGCGCCCTTGCACTTCCCAAGCATCTGGGCGCGCGGTGGGCAGCACTCGCAGTGACACGTTGCCCACCAGTTCACGCTCAAGGCGATCCTTCACCTGCCGGGCAGTTACCTTCGCGCCACGCACTCGCCCCGCCATGGGGGAAGTGTTGATTCCGATGGTTATAGAAATCGCCGGATCGTCCACCGTGATAAGTGGTAGGGGGCGGGGGTCTTCTAAGTCAACCAGTGACTCACCGATGGTGATATCCGCAATGCCCGCTACCGCCACAATGTCACCAGCATGTGCTTCGGTGGCGGGTTTACGCTCCAGGCCCTCGGTGATTAACAGTTCGGAAATCCGCACCGGTTGCACGGTTCCATCAGCTTTCGCCCACCCCACCGACTGGCCTTTACGCAAGGTGCCGTTATGGATACGCAGCAAGGCAATGCGTCCCAGGAAGCTGGAGGCATCCAAGTTAGTTACATGCGCTTGCAGCGGAGCATCTTCTTCATAGCTCGGCCCCGGTATCCGTGAAAGCAACGTTTCAAACAGTGGTTCCAGGTCGGTTTCAGGCACCTGCCCCAGTTGCGGGCATTCCATCGAAGAACGCCCCTGCTTCGCGCATGCATACAGCACGGGAACGTCCAACAGTGAATCCAGGTCGATATCGGCCCCTTCGTTCACCAGGTCCTCAGCTAGGGTCAGCAGCAGATCGGTGGTTTCATCAACCACTTCCGCCGTGCGGGCGTCGGGGCGGTCAACTTTATTAACAACCACCACAACCGGCAGTTTCGCGTCCAACGCCTTACGCAGCACGAAACGAGTTTGCGGCAGTGGTCCTTCAGCGGCGTCAACCAGCAGCAGCACTCCATCCACCATGGACAAGGCGCGTTCGACTTCCCCACCGAAATCAGCGTGCCCCGGAGTGTCCACCACGTTAATGGTGATCCCCTCTTCCAGTCCCAGTGCCTGCGCCGCCGGCCCACGATAGTGCACCGCGGTGTTCTTGGCCAGGATAGTGATCCCTTTTTCACGTTCCAGGTCACCGGAATCCATCACTCGCTCGCCACGTTTTTCCACCGTGTCGTGCGCGGCAAACGCGCCAGATTGCCACAACATGGCATCCACCAGCGTGGTCTTACCGTGGTCTACGTGCGCCACAATGGCGATATTACGTATGTCTGCGCGCTCCATGGGATCCTTCCATTGTTTTCTGCGTTACTACAATAGTCCCGCGAGGCGTTTTCCCCGCAATCAGGCGAGTGCGACGTTGAACACGTTCACCCCCAAGCAAGGCTTACGCGCAGCGCAGATCCCCGTCCCACCGGCGCTGAAAGTTCGATTCTCTTTGCCCCGGTGCAGCCGTGGGGCATACTGGAGCGGTGCACCCAACTATTGTGATCTACTCGCGCGCCGCCCGTTACACTGCGCTGTTCGTCCTGGTAGCCGCCGCGTCCGTAGCCAGCTGGTCACTGTGGCGCGACGGTTTACCCGCTACTATTACCTACCTGCCGTTCGTGGCGCTGGTGGCGCTGTGCGGTTGGATACTTTGGGGACAGCCGCGCCTGGAACTGAACCAACATGGCATTAAGGCGCGCAACCTGGTTTCGCGAGTTCAAATCCCCTGGCACGCGATCGAGGACGTGCGCGCCGATTTCGGGTTAGTAATTGACACCGCATCGGGACCGATCCGACTGTCAGCGGCTGCACCGCGTTCTGCACTGCGAACCCTGGGGAGGAATCCAGCGCCCGCTGACCTGCCCCACATCGACAACCAAGCGCAGCGGGTGCGCCTAGATTTAGATACGAACCAGGCATTACGCCTGGTGGAACAGCTACGTGAGGAACACAGCCAGGAAACCACCGCCACGCTGCGAGCTACTGCTATGCAGCAAGCCGGTGTCAAACGCACTCCCGATCCGGTGGTTGTCAGTATCGCGGCTGTGCTGGTGGTATGGGCGCTGGTGGGTATGCTCCGGTGAGCGCGACGTAGCTGACAACGCACACCGGGAGCGCGACGCCGCTAACGCCTCTGCTCCCGTTACCATGAAACAGCAAGTGGGGCGTACCTGCTCTTGGCAGGTACGCCCCACTTTTGTTTAGCTTCAGCAACCAGTATTACTGGTGGCGGTTAGCTTACTTCATCCAGCCGATGTTCTCTGCGATCATCGACTTGGTACCGAAGGCGCCCATGTTCGCCAGGTCCTTGGGGACCGCGGTGAAGTGACGACGCAGGTACAGCGGCACGGTCATGGTTTCTTCCCAAATGATCTTGTCGACCTCGTTGGTGTACTCGATGCGCTTGGCGCGATCCATCTCGGTGTCGATCTTCTGGGTCAGCTCGGTGATCTTGTCAGAGCACACGCCGGTGAAGTTGGACTGCGAGTCACAGCCGTAGATCTGGCCCACGTTTGCCATCGGGAAGATGGTGGAAACCCAGGTGAACGCGATCACGTTGAAGGAACGGTTATCCAAAATGTCATTGAACTTATCCGGGGACTGGGTATCCATGGTCACCTTCACACCGATCTTTTCCATATCGGACTGGAACAGCTTACCTTCGTTCTCAGAGGTAGGAATGCCAGCTAGCTGAGTGTAGGTGAACTCCAGGGTCTTGCCGTCCTTGGTGCGGAACTGCTGTCCATCTTCCAGCTTCCAGCCCAGAGCGTCCAGTTCCTTACCAGCAGCTTCCGGATCGTAAGCGTAGTCACCGCTGTTATCGGCGTAACCATCCTGGCCAGGCTTGAAAAAGTGGTTACCAAGCATCAGCTTGGAAATATCTTCAATCGGCATACCAGCAAGGTCAGACTGGGCAATCGCTTCGCGGTTAATGCCCTTAACCAGAGCCTTACGCACGTCCTTGTCCGCTAGAACGCCGGACTTGGAGTTGAAGGTGAAGTGACGCCAGTGGAAACCAGAGGACTCACGCAGGTCACCGTCGGGACGGGTCTGAACCTTCGCGACCTGGTCGGCAGTAACCAAACCGTCAACCACGTCGATTTCCTTGTTAGCGAAAGCCAGAGCCTCAGCGCCGGGTTCGACGATGGTGCGGAAGATTACCTTGTCCAGCAGCGGCTTTTCGCCCCACCACTTCTCGTTCGGAACCAGGGTCACCATCTTCTGGGCAACATCAAGTCCGTTTTCAGCAACAACGAACGGACCGGCGTACCAGTCCATGTTCGGGGCGTCCTTCTGGCCTTCGTTGAAGATCTCCGGGGTAGCCATAGCGTTCTTGTTGTAGACGCCGGAGAAAATGGCTTCCCAATCGGGGTAGCTTTCCTTGAAGGTAGCTACAACTTCAAACTCGTCCGCACCCTTTTCGATGGAGGCAATCTGGTTCCATCCGTCGGTGCTGGCGGGCTTGAACTCTTCATTCTCCCCGTTCAGAGCCTTCCAAGAAGCCTGGTAGTCTTCCCAGGTGATCGGGTCGCCATTGTTCCACTTGGCTTCCTTGTTCAGCTTCAGCTTCACCACCTGCGGCGGGCCAGCTTCAACTTCCGCGGACTCAACGTACAGCGGGTTCCAGCTCAGCTTGCCGGCCTCATCAGCTAGCAAGTTCTTCGGGGCGAGGAACTCATCCACAATCGTTGCAGTATTAGCGTTGTTACCGTTGGTGTTAGCGCGGTTCCAGTTATCGGGGTAGCTGGAGATCGCCCAGCGCAGTTCGCCGCCTTCTTTCAGGTTCGCGCGATCTTGCTGGTTAATCTGGATATCAGCAGCCTTCTCATCGACCGGGGCGTTGGCGCCACCTTTGTCACTGCCACCGCAAGCACTCAGCACCAAAGCGGCGCTGGCGGCCAGTGCGGCGACGACACTCATCGAACGCTTCACTCTTTAACCTCCATAGGGTTGGTTTCATACAATACCCCCGCGAGCAAAGACGACCAGTAAAAACGATTACTAAATCTTTGCCTACTTTCAAAGGGCACTGGGATTCAATCTAGCGGACACTACCACGTAACAGCGAGCCCGACCGCCTTTCGGAATGAAGTCTTGACCGAATCGCAACGTTTATATCAAGATACGAACTTTGAAACTAGTTTTACGCCACAAAGCCAACACCAAGAACACGAAGTCGACCCCACCCGAAAACGCAGGTGAGGCCGACAGTTGGAAGAAACGAAACTAGAACACCTTAACCACTTCGGGGAAGTGGCAAGCATTCGAAGAGTCCACCCCGTCCTCGTGGTTCAACGGCGGCATCGAGTCCGTACAACGCTGTTTACCGGCGTCGTCAAGCAAAGCGAACTTCGGGCAGCGGGTGCGGAAACGACATCCCGAGGGCGGGTTCGCCGGCGACGGCAAATCCCCCTTCAAAATGATCCGGTCACGGGAACGTTCCTTGCGCGGATCCGGAACCGGAATCGCCGACAACAACGCCTGCGTATAGGGGTGACGAGGACGATCAAAGACCTCGTTCACCGCCCCGATTTCCACGATCTTGCCCAAGTACATAACCGCCACGCGGTCAGCGATGTGACGCACCACAGACAGGTCGTGGGCGACGAACAAGTACGAAAGGCCAAGCTCGGCACGCAGCTTCTCCAGCAGGTTAATCACACCGGCCTGAATCGACACGTCCAGAGCAGAAACCGGCTCATCCAAGACCAGGAGCTTGGGTTCCAAAGCCAACGCGCGGGCGATGCCGATACGCTGACGCTGCCCACCGGAGAAGTGCCGCGGGTAGCGGTTCAGGTGAGACGGCTCCAACCCCACCAGCTCCATGAGCTCGCGGATACGGGGGCGGGTCTGGTTCTTCGGATAGTTGTTGTACCGCAAAGGCTCCGTTAAAATCTCCGAAATCGGCATACGCGGATCCAGCGACGCCATCGGGTCTTGGAACACCACCTGCAGGTCCTGACGCACAGAACGGCGCTCGGAACGACTCATCTTCCCCGACTCTTTGCCGAGCACCACGATGTTGCCGCCCTCGGGAGCCTCCAAGTTCAAGATCTCCAGCAACGTGGTGGTCTTACCACAGCCGGACTCCCCCACCAGCCCCAGGGTCTCCCCAGTGCGGATATCGAAGGAAATCTCATCCACCGCGTGCACCGTACCCACACGGCGCTTAAAGATCGCACCCTTCATTAGGGGGAAGTACTTGCGCACCTCATCCAGGCGTAGAACCTCATCGCGGTCCTCACGCGCCTCCATGAAGGGAGGCTCGTGAGCAGGAGGAATCGGGAAAATATCCTTATGCGTCCAATCGCCCTTATCGATCTCATCGGCCCGAACACACGCCACCCGATGCTCGATACCGGTAGTGGCACTATGGTCGTTCGGGGAAAGCTCCAACGCCGGCTCCCCCTTAGCGCACTGCGCCGTAGCTAACGGGCAACGCGGCATAAACGGGCAGGTAGTGGGCTCAATCAGCATCGACGGAGGGTTACCCTCCACCGTTGCCAGCGACTCACTCTTATCAATATCAGGACGCGGCAAAGACCCCAACAGGCCAATGGTGTAAGGCATCGTCGAATGGTAGAAAATATCATCCACCGTGCCCGACTCCACGCAGCGCCCCGCATACATCACGCTCACCCGGTCAGCCATGCCGGCAACCACACCCAGGTCGTGGGTAATCATGATTACCGCAGCCCCGGTTTCCTTCTGCGCAGTCTTAAGCAGATCCAGAATCTGCGCCTGGATCGTCACGTCCAAGGCAGTAGTGGGCTCATCGGCAATAATCAGATCCGGGTCGTTCGCAATCGCAATCGCAATCATCACGCGCTGACGCATACCGCCGGAAAACTCGTGCGGGAAAGCCTTCAAACGAACCTGCGGGTTGGGGATACCCACCAAGTCCAACAGCTCCAACGCGCGTTCGCGAGCTGCCTCCTTGGACATCTTCTGGTGAATCGTCAGCGCCTCAATGATCTGGTCACCAATGGTGTAAACCGGAGTCAAAGCAGAAAGCGGATCTTGGAACACCATGGCAACACGCTTGCCGCGGATCTTCGACATCCAGCCATCAGAGCGGCCCAACAACTCCGTGCCATGCAGTTTTATGGAACCCGAAACCCGAGCGCTTTCATCCAACAACCCCATGACCGCCATGGAGGTAACCGACTTACCCGAGCCGGACTCACCAACGATGCCGAGGACCTCACCGCTGTTCACCTCCAGATTCACGCCGCGAACCGCGTGGACCGCACCGTCCTCGGAAGGGAACGTTACGTTCAAGTCCGTGATCTGCAGGACCGGAACACCCGCCTGGCGTTCAGGAATCGGAGTTTGGTCGCGAGTAGTTCTTGATTTGCGGCTCATACCTGGCCTCCCGACTTCGATGACGGGTCGATCGCGTCACGCAGACCGTCACCAATGAAGTTCACAAAAATAAGTGTCAAAGTTAGTAAAAGCGCCGGAGCTAAGAAGATCCACGGGAAGGTCGTCGCCATGGACTGGCCCTCAGCGATTAGTGTGCCAAGCGAAGTGTCCGGGGACTGCACACCGAAACCGAAGTACGAAAGCACCGTCTCAGACATAACGGCAGCCACGAACCCCAAGGCCGCGTCGATAATCAGGTAAGACGCCACGTTCGGAATGATGTGTTTACCAACAATCACGTAAGAGGGCACCGACATGTATTTAGCGGCAGTTACGTACTCGTAGTTCTTCACCGACAACGTCATGGAACGCACCACGCGCGCCGAAAGCATCCAGCCGAACGCCGCCAGCAGGATGATTAACGCCAGCACCGAGCTGTTCGCCCCCTGGGAGCGCTGCGAAATAACAGCGATGATAAGGAAGGACGGGACCACCAGGAGAAGGTCAATGATCCACAGCAGGACCTTGTCTACGACCTTGCCGAAATACGCCGCCGACGAACCGATTACCGCCGCCAGGAAGGTTTGGATCAAAGCCACGGAAATACCGATAAGGAGGGACTTACGCAACCCCTCCACCGTCAGGGCGAGGACGTCGCGACCACCCTGGGTGGTACCAAACCAGTGGTCAGCCGAAGGCGGTTTCAAGAAAGCACTATTGTCAACATCCGTGAACTCCCACGGCGTGAGGTAGGGGCCGACGATCGCCAGGATAACGATGAAGCCGAAGCCGAACACACCCACGCGGGAAACGTTCGAACGCCAAAAACGCCGGCGGATCAGCGCCCCGCGAGTTAGCTGCTTGGGGTCGGAGGCCTCCTCCGAAGCGAGCGCTGTCGTGGTGGGAAGCTCATCCTCGTTTAAGGTAGTGAGATCAACAATCTGATCCGGGTTCTTCTCATTCGCCATGCCGATCAGCTCACTCTCACACGCGGGTCAACGACTACGGTCAGCACGTCCGAAAGCAACGCACCTGTGAGGGTACAAACCCCGGAGAACGCCACCACCGCAGCAGTGCCGTTAATGTCTTGGCCGTGAATGGACTCCACACCGAAAATACCCATACCGTGCCAGCCGAATACCTGCTCGGTAATGGTCGCACCCAGGAACAGACCCGCAACCGCGAACGCAAACATGGTGGCCATCGGCACCAAGGCGGTGCGTAAAGCGTGGTTGCGGATAGCGGCCGACTTACGCAATCCCTTCGCGCGGGCAGTGCGCACGTAGTCAGCCCCCAAGGTGTCGAGCATCATGTTGCGCTGGTAGCGCGAATAGGACGCGATACCGTGAAGTGACATGGAAATCGTGGGCAGTAGAAGGTGCTGGAGCCGGTCAATGAAAGCAGCCCCGAAATAGTCACCGTGGCGGCCGGTTTCACCCATGAACTCGAAGAACTCCGTGCCGGTCGCCAGGTTGTAGCGCGTCGCACCGATTTGCAGCAAAGTCGCAAGCACGATGGTGGGGGTGGAAATAATGATTAGAGCCAGCAGGGAAAAGACGCGGTCAGACATCTTGTACTGACGCGCCGCAGTCCAAGCACCCAAAGCCACGCCACCGACCATGCCGATGATGGAGCCGAGGATGATTAGGCGCAAAGAGACCCAAATACGAACGCCAATGATGCTGCCGACGTCGGTTCCCTGCGGGGTAACACCCCAGTCCCAGGAAGTGAAGATCTTGGTGATCCAGATCTGGTAGCGTTCCAGCACTGGCGTGGAGCGGGAAATGTTGTACTCAACTAGCTGCCGCTCGATCGCACCCCAGTCGCGGGTAGCGTCGGAAATGTCGAATAGCGTGCGCGGATCCATGGTAGATGAAGCGATCAGGTACGCCAGTGAAACTGCGATGAAAAGCAGCACGACGTAGTTCGCTAATCTACGCGCCAAATAGAAGAACATAGGCACTAATACTTTCTGTCGGGACACCCACCTCGGCGCAGATCACTGCGGCAAGTGCCGCCGCGGCACCTACCGCTAGAAGATCCAGTCGGACATGGGTTTACCGCACCACCAGGAGGGCAGCGCGGGTATCCGTTTCGTTAGTCTGACTGTAGCTGAAACACTCAGTCAAGAAAAACTGGAACGGGTAACTTCCATGTTAGACGCAGGTAAAGTACGTGTCTTTCTATGCGTGCTCCCCTGCGGCGAATGTGTGTGATCTAACCGTGGCTAATGCAGGGAAACCACTCCCCCGGCGCGCGGCGGTTTCGATGCCTTCTTCAGCTGCGTCCTCGCCAACGGGTAGGGGCAGTGAAAGCATGAGCGCGGGGCTGCGCTCCTACCCGCGTGAGGGAAAGAGAATTAGGTACGCCAGTGAGACTAAAATCGGTGCCTAATAATAGGAAGCCCGATTTGTCGCCATCGGTCGGCTACGTTTTCCGGGCCTGAGATAGGATGGAAATAGTTTCTTAGGAGCCCGTGTGGAAGGCGTGGAGATTGACTAACGGCTACGAGCAGTGGAAGCTGGATCCCAACACCGGACAGTCACATTTGTGGCGGTGGGATGAACAGACTCAACAGTGGGAATGGGTGCGTTCCTCCCCCGAGGCCGCGCCGCAGACTCCGCAGGTAGCAGATCCTAACGCCTACCAGTATCCGCCAGCCACTGCCCCTGTCGATCCCTACGCAGAAACTCAACCACCCGCGCCGCAGGCGATGCCGGAAGCAACGCAGTACGTAGTACCGGTGCCGATGCCCGAAGCCACGCAGCCAGAGCCTGAAACCGCGATAAATGAGGCTGACTCGCAACAGCAGCAAGTACCGCAGTCCCAACCCGGCGAGGCTGAAACCACAGTAGTGGACCCCGTTACCACTACAACCGAGGCAGCCAGCTCTGACACTTACTACCCTGCGGCGGCTTCTACCAGCGCCCCGGACTGCACCACCCAGATGCCCGCGGCGCAAGACAGTGCGGACTACACTCCCCCACCACCTGCCCTGTGAGCACCTGCGCAAGACAGTGGGGACTACACCACCCAGATGCCCGCGGCGCAAGACAGTGCGGACTACACTCCCCCACCACCTGCCCTGTGAGCACCTGCGCAAGCGGGTGAAACACCGCCGAATGATTCAAATCGCAAAATGTTAATCCTGGTTGTCTCCGTCGTAGTTCTGATCGGAGTCCTCGTTGGCGGGTATTTTGCAGCACGCACCTACTTCTTTAACGCGCCCGAAGCTGCCCCCACGCCCTCGGAATCAGCCTCACCAACCGCCAGTGCCACTCCTAGCGAGCCCCCTCAGAAACTCCCAGTGAAACCCCGAGCCAAACTCCGACGCCCACCGCGACCACGGAGGCAGCGCCGGTTGACTCGACCGAAACCAAAACTCACTGCACCCAAAGCAATATCTGTTTCAACTACCCGGCTAACGCGAAGATCGAACATGCTGGTGGATCCGAAGTAGGCAAAGTAGTAGGCGCCGACGGCGTGGCATTAGTGGAATTTCGTGAAATCTGGCTAGGTGGTTCCGACTGCGTCGGCCAAGTCAAGATCAACGGTGTCTGGCCCATCAACTTATCCAACACTGCCGGGCGGCCCGCTACCGTGTCAGCTGGCATTACCAACAGTGGTGGAATGTACACTGCTGAGCTTTTCGCCACCAACGATCCACGGCTCGAAGACGCCGGCCCCTACGAGCCTTACGATCAATGCGTCTACCACCTGGTGCAACCACGAACCGATGGAAGTAAAGATTTCATGTGGTTTAGGGTGGCGAACCCCGTACAAAGCAGTAACGAGGCCGAAGCGATTGAAGCACTGCAGTCAGAACGCTACGAACGAGCACTGAAGATCCTCAAGACGCTGCGGAACTAACTCAACACAACCGCAGCCGAAACTGCACGCAAGCCACGAAGGTGGGAGCGGAAGAAAGGTCATACAACGAGTAAGGAAAACAACCTGAACCCGGAAGGTGGAGGTTCCTGTCCTCCACCTCACCAGCAGGAAGTCACGCACGCGACTCGGCCTGGCCGTGAAGTAGCTGCCGGCGGCGCGCCGCAGGGCGTTACTGGAGCCAGCGCGACGGGCGCAACCATGACGACGGGCGCTAAGGTACTCGCGGCTGTGCTTGCTGTGGGGGTAACGACAGCACTAGGGGCAATCGGGGTCTTCGGAGGCCGCGCCATATCCCCACCTTCGCAGCCGGGTGTGGAGCCCGCAGTCACCTCGCCCGTGGCGACGGAAAGCCAGTTGCCCACCCCGAGTGAAACTCCCACGCCACAGCCACCTAAAACAAAAACGCACTGCACCACGCATAACCGGCTGTGCTTTGACTACCCCGGTGAAGGTCGAGTGGAGGAGAGCTTTACCAGCATCAAAGATGGGGAAAAACAGTCACCTAACGATGGACCTTTCACCATTGAAGGTGGACAGGTTTATGACGGTGAGGGAACCGAGTTAGTTCGGTACTTCGATAACTGGTTGGGACAACGACTGTGCTTGGGTAGCTACAAGGTAGTTAACGCATGGCCGATCGACTTAACGGATTCGCAAGGTAACCGCGCCGCAGTAGTAAGCGCGGTGGTGCAGACCAAGCATGAGTACGGGTACCTAGCGCAGCTGCTGGTCACCACGGACCCGGATCTAATGAACGCTGGGTCGGAGCCAACCGGGGAAAAGGACTGCGTCGGTGTTTTTGACCTTGCCGCAGGTAGCGACGAAAAGCAGCAGCGCATTGTATTCAAGGTGGCTGAGGAAGTGAAGGCAAGTAGCGAAGAAGAAGCTCTGGCAGCCTTAGAATCCGAACGCTACCGCGACGCCCTCGAAGTCCTTAGAACCCAGCACAGAGAATAAAGGGGGATGCGGCGCAATTCCCCATAGTTAGGGGGGCGGCGCTGCTGCGCCAGTTCAACCTCAGCCGAATCTAGCTCACATTGAGTCTGCCCGTTGAGCCACCAGCGGGGCAAACGCCCGAATGAGGAGAGGGATCATCATTGGGCGAGGCAAATCCTGTAAGTAGAACTGGCCCTTTTCTGCCGATCTAATACGCGAGGACGATAGGTTTTCACGCACTTAGGTATGGCGCCGACGTGGCTGGGAGGAGCCGCACCGGCCTCGAAATCTGACTACCTTCGAACGTTGAGGTCGCGAAAAATACCTTGCGACAAAGGCATGGCGGTCAACTCATAAGGGAGAACCACCCAAAACTACACGTTGAACCGGAACTCCACTATATTCAGTACGGAACTAACATTTCGCCGCGCAAATTCAGCACGTTCACTGCCGGGAATCGACCACCCAGGTGGACGAGCACTGAAAACAGGTTCACCCATCCTGGGATCCCTACCCACTCCTTCGAGCGGCTGTACCGGTTCACGGCCCACTACGATCTCGGCTCCAACCCGCGCTAGTAGCAGTTTCACACATTCATGAATCGCGCGGGCTTTGAATACGATACCTAAGTCGAGTGCCTCGTCAAAGACGGTGATCTGCCTAGCGGGAAGATCCTGAACAATTCCGCCAGTGTGACGCACATGGACAGCCGCGAGAACTCCTAGCAGGATTAACCTCATTCCGATGACCGTTCCTCCCGACCGAGTCTGGTACATACCCCGATCTAAAAGGACTACAGGACGTCCACTGGATCCACCGAACACCGAGGCATCAATAAGTAATGCAGGTGCCCCTCGATAGTTCAGCTGGATGGGCGTCGCCGTCTGTCCGCGCCGAGCGATAGGAAGGAAGCTATGGGTATCATATAGGCCGTTTTGATAGCCAACGAACGTAACGCACTCCAGCGCGTCCAGATCGTTCGCTTGGAGTGAAGTAAGCATCATGTCGACAGAAAATGCCTTGTAAAAGGGAGCCCTCCCCTAGACTTACCGGAGCTAGTCAGAACTTAACAGCGTCCCCGTATTTGCTTACACAACTACAGCGCTATTTCTAATCCCTAAATAATCCTCCATAGCGCGTGTACGCTTCATTACACGAGACTCCACCCTAGCTAAGGTGCCCTCGATACTTTGAAGTAATTGTTCCGCCTGCTCTTTCTCTTCCGCCGGCTCATACTGAGTAGCATCGTATTCTTTGTACATCTGTTGAATCTGCTTGCGGTCGGGGTACTCAACCGGAAACTTACCAAAAATACTGAAGGGCATTAGCTCACTGTTTTCCTCATCTACAAAGGCGCCAAAAATCATAAAGTCGACGTATTCTTGAAAAGTACCGAATCGACATAACCACTTTTCACGAATTACATTTCCCGCCTTAGTACCCAGACATTCTTTTTGACCAAATTTACTATCGTAGTTATTACGATCATCCAGATAGTGTTTAATTTCAAGCAGAGTCAAATCAACGCGGTCTTCTATAGAACTACGCACCCCTCGACTGACGTTATATTGACACTTTCCATTGGTTAGATCATCCGTCGGCCACAGAAATGCACCGCCTAACGTACGTGTACAATGAACATAATCAGTAAGACGGGCCAGAATACGATTCTCTTCATCGGCGCCGATATCTTGCGCCAACAGCCAGGCAATTCCTAAAGGATACTTATCCGCTTTGTGTTTAGGGAAGACAGTAGTAGGTTCGGCACTAAATCCAAGTTGATCTGATGCTAAAAAGAAAACTAACTCTGGTTCATCTGGATTTGTAATATCTAAGGTGGCAATTTTGGATGCTAGATTCCCGCACTTAGCCTTCTCGATCTCTTCTCGCCTCTTTTCACGAACCTGGTAGCAGCGCCACAGCACACTGATAATGTTAGGTTCTTTATGACATTGAAGACCCAATAGCTGTAATATTTTCTGCCTTACGTCGTCCTTATTGATAGGTTTGATCAAAAGACTCTCTGCTAGTTCCAGCTCCGGCGGCTCGTACCCGTTCTTTCTTTGCCTCTTCAATCGCTTTATTTCGTCGTCTAAACTATTGCAACCAGGACTTACGCCTTGTTCCGAGCCCAAATTCTCTATCAGGCATCCTAAGGCACAACCAAGAATAGGTGCTGGTAAACGATCGGTTGGTGGCAGAAAGATTAGGTTATTTAGCCTATCTCCCCAGCGGCCCTCACTTACACGCTTGTTTAGGAACTGTGTAATCCTCGCAAAATAAACTGTCTTTGCGACAGAACCTGTAGCGTCAGGATCTATATACTCTACCCTTGTTCCCCTAGCCTGATGAGAGTAGCACTTCTTAAAATCATCAAACTGATATTTCTCGAAATCTGCATCATTAGTGAACATTTAAAAAATTCCTTTATCTGAACTTTTGTAGTGGCAAGCAAATTATTGTTGGTTCTGCTCTAGCCATTTCCTTAAATTCTCAGGAATTAGGTAAAGATAGCAATCTAAACCGCTACCAGCGGCTTGATATCAGCTAGCTGAGCGCCAAGCTTATCTTCGGCAACGTCGAGATCGTATTGAGTTTGTAAGTTGAGCCAAAACTGCGCGCTGGTACCAAAATATGTGCCCAGCCGCAAGGCAGTATCTGCCGTGATGGCCCGCTTACCGTGCACAATCTCGTTAATCCGCCGTGGCGGTACACCGATTCCTACCGCTACTTTATGTTGCGTCACTCCGAGCTCATTGATGAAGTCCTCCATCAATACCTCACCTGGATGAATAGGCGCCAGCTTATTTGTGATAGTCAACGATCTCCACCTCCTCTGGTCCCGCGTCAGTCCATCTAAAACAGATCCGCCATTGGTCGTTAATTCGGATACTGTGCTGCCCTTCGCGGTCGCCTTTCAAAAGTTCTAGTCGATTTCCTGGCGGTACGCGAAGATCGTCTAGAGACTGAGCTGCACCAACCTGGCGAAGTTTGCGCAGCGCCACCCGCAAAATACGCGAATCCAAACTAGGAACAGATTCACGATTCCACAGGCGCTCTGTCTCCCGATTCCCGAACGACCTGATCACAGAAACATGCTACGACACATAACGCAGCGCGTCAATAACGTTATACGTTAAATCTAAACTCGACTACGTCACCGTCAGCCATCACGTAGTCTTTACCCTCCATGCGCATCTTGCCGTGAGCGCGGGCATTCGCAATGGAACCTTCCTCCATGAGGGTGTCGAAAGAGATAACTTCAGCCTTGATGAAGCCCTTCTCGAAATCCGTGTGGATCACTCCCGCTGCTTGCGGCGCCGTCCAACCACGGTGAATAGTCCACGCACGCGCCTCTTTCGGCCCGGCAGTCAGATACGTTTGCAAACCCAACGTGTCGAACCCCACGCGCGCCAACTTATCCAACCCGGACTCCTCCTGGCCGGCATCTGCCAGCATTTCGCGCGCCTCGTCCTCGTCCAGCTCGATCAGCTCCGCTTCGAACTGCGCATCTAAGAACACTGCTTCCGCCGGAGCCACCAAGTCACGCAACTCCTGCTGCAGTGTCTTGTCCTCCATGCCGTCGGCATCCATGTTGAACACGTAAATGAACGGCTTAGCAGTCATCAGGTGGAAAGTGGCCAGCACCTCACGGTCCAACCCGGCCTTATCCGCACCGGCACTAACCAGCGTCCCTTCCTCCAACAACGCCAATGCGCCGCGCGCAGTCTCCAGCACCTCGGGTTCAGTGCGGCGAGCGCGCACCTCTTTTTCCAACCGCGGGATCTGCTTTTCCAAAGTCTGCATATCCGCCAAGATCAGCTCGGTCGAAACCGTTTCAATATCGTCCTTAGGGCTGACCTTCCCATCGACGTGCACCACGTCGGGGTCGTTGAACGCCCTCGTCACCTGGCAGATCGCGTCAGCTTCGCGGATATTAGCCAGGAACTGGTTACCCAGCCCCTCGCCCTCGGAAGCGCCCCGCACAATGCCCGCGATGTCAACGAAAGACACCGTCGCGGGAAGGATGCGTTCGGAGCCGAACATCTTCGCCAGCTCCCCCAGGCGAGCATCCGGCAGCGGCACCACGCCCACGTTCGGTTCGATAGTGGCGAACGGGTAGTTCGCGGCGAGGACGGTGGCGCGGGTGAGCGCGTTGAAAAGAGTTGACTTGCCGACGTTGGGCAGTCCTGCAATACCAATAGTTAAAGCCACGCCTAACAGTCTAGGACACCAACCATGCTGCCGGGAAACGCCAATCAGGGGAACATGGTGCGCCAACCGGACGACAGGTCTGAAAATGACGTGAAGAACGCGGAGTCAGCGTTGATCGTCACCAGCATCGCCACGGCGATGGTGATCGCCGCTACCGCCACCGTCAATAGGTTTCGCGGCAGTACCCACCACGGACTCAGCCACGAGGGCCACCGCCGGGCGGGGGCGGGTTCGCGAGGCGGGTCACTTTCGCGACGCGGGGAACTTGCTAGATCAGCGGCGGGTTCGCGACGCGGGGAACTTGGAAGGCGAACGTCACTTTCGCGGCGCGGGGAACTTGCTAGACCAGGGGCGGTTTCTTGGTCGACGAAGTCGCGCCGCCCTCGCCCTCCGGTGAAAATAGCGAACCCCGCCAAAAGCAGCGCCAGTCCCCACACGGCTACAACCGTTCCGCTGCCCGTTAAGGTAAATGGCCCTTGTGTTTTAGCGACCACCGGCACAAAGTCGTCACCGCCAACCGCCGCGAGAGGCTGTTTCGCAGGCGCAGAGCCGTCCTCACCTGCCTTGACACCGTCAGCGGGCAACCCGCGCCACCAGGCGAGCGCTGCTGGTAGTTGCTTGCCCCAAGTAGCCCACGAATGTCCCCCATCTGACTGCACGTGCGTGGCTAAACGCAGGTGTCCGCGAGCGCGGGCCGCCACGTTGTTAAGCATTTCTACCGCGTCAGGGTCGGACTCGGTAGCAGCGATATAAAGCGCCGCAGGATGGTCCAAAGTAGCCGCCATCGCGGAGATCGTGTTCTCTAGCCTCGTGTGCGTATCTGAGTCGGACAACGGCCCTAACAGGGGGCGGTCGTAACCGGAAAACGACAGCCCCGCCGAGTAAGTCTGCGGATAGCGCAAACTCAGGTTCGCGCTGCAGTAAGCTCCCGCAGAGATCCCAGCTAACACCCAGTCCGCGCGTTTGTCGGACACGTTGGGGAAGTTGGAGCGAATCGCCTTAGGCACATCACGAGTCACCCAGGTTTCCATCTGCGGCTGTCCCTGCAGGTCCCGGCACTGGGGTTCCCCCTGGCTGGAAAGCAGGTCAGGCATGACGAAAATCGTTGGTCCGATTGTTCCAGCTTCAATGAGTTCGCGGTAAGTGTTCTCCCAATCCAGAGCCTCCACCACTCCTTTCGCCGAACCCGGCAGCCCGTGGAGGAACTCGATCACCGAATACGTTTTACCGTCGGTGGGAGAGTAATCCTCAGGCAGCCACACCGTGATCGAACTTTCCACCTTCGACTCCGGCCCGGTGAACGGCGCCTGCTGGGTGTGCGGGGAGAAAAACGGGGCGAAGTTCAGTTTCCATTCGGGAGCTGACGAGGGCGCAGTGTCCTCCCCTAAGGAGCCGTCCTCAGCCGGTGGCAGGGCCGGGTGGTCAACGGTTTTAGCGGGCGTGTCATCTGCCGCTAACAGGTTAGCGACGTGGTCTAGGTTCTCCACGAACCCCATTTTCAGGTTGGAGGTAAGCCCCACGGTGAGGACCGCCAGGGACGCGCTGAGCACCATCGCCACGGCGCCAGCGAAGCGGGCCTTCCACGCGGGGCGCACCAGCACCAGTGCGCTTAGGATTCCGAATAGTGCGGTGGCAATGGTGGTTCCCAGTGGCCACCACCACGATAATAGGGACACTGGATTTACCCCCTAAAGAAATGATCAGCGAAAAAATAATACTCCCCCGCGCTGAGGGTGAGCACCAGGCAAGCGTTCCGGGCGCGGGCCCCACCACGCAGGTTGCGCGCACTCGACCAAGCACGCGTTCCGGGCGCGGGCCCCACCACGCAGGTTGCGCGTACTCCCCCACAGCGAGCTGCTTCATTGAAATGTCCCAACCATGGTGTTTCATGGGAATATGACTAGCTTTGCCTGGATTATGTCCGCTTTCACACTCTGCCTGGGAATCATCCTCGGTAGCGTCGCCACCGTCTGGTGGCATCGCCACACCGCCGACAACGCGCCCACCGCCACGCCTACCACCGACACCGCGGTGCAGATCGCCCGCGACCTCGCCCCCCTCACCCAAGGCGTGACGCAACTAAACGCGCGTCTAACCCAGTTAGAAAACCACCACAGCGCCGGCGTTGCCACCTTGCGTGAGCAACTACGCCAAACCCAGCTAACCGACCGGCTCATCTTGGAAGCCACCCAGGGGTTGGATAATGCTCTGCGGCAAGCCCCCAAACGCGGCACCTGGGGCGAAGCCAGCCTCCAGCGCGTACTGGAAGCCTCCGGGCTCAGCCAACACATCGACTTTTCCCTGCAAATGCAGCACAACGCGGGTGCATCCCGTCCCGACGCAGTGATCCACCTACCCACCGACGCCCACCTCGTGATCGACGCGAAAGTGCCCTTGGACGCCTACCTCCAAGCGCACGAAAATGACGAGGAGGCCTACGCCCTCATGCAAGAACACGCCCGCGCGGTGCGTGCACACATGCGGCAACTGGCGCGGCGCGACTACGCCAAAGTGGTGGCTGGCGCGGTTGACACGGTAGTGATGTATCTGCCGTCCGAAGCCCTCCTGTCCGCCTCTTTCGACGCCGACCCGGCACTGTTTGAAGACGCGTTGAAAACGGGAATAGTGATAGTAGGGCCCGCCGGGCTGATGACGCTACTGCGGTCGGTGGGTAGTTTGTGGGCGCGCCAGCATTTGGATGAGGATGCGCAGACCATTGTGGAACTAGGACGCACCATGGTCGAACGCATGGAAGTATTGGCCCGGCACCTGGCGAAACTAGGAGCCAACCTAACGACCACGGTTGATACCTACAACGCGGCAGTGGGATCGTTCGAACAAAGACTAGCGGCCTCCACCAGGGCGGTTACCGCCCTCGCTACTCGTACTCCCGACCCGTTGCCGCCGGTGGATGTGCGCACCCGCAGTCTGCAAATGGGGCAAGCCAGTGCAGACGATTAGCAGGTGTGGCCGGGTGCGGGCTTGCGCCGCCCGGAAGCGTCCTTTTCTTCCCCGCCCTTGGCTTTCAACGCGCCCCGCAGGTTACGAGGCAACGCGAACGTAATGGTTTCGGTGCGGGTGCGCACCTCCTCCACCTGTGGGAACCCCAGTTCCTTTAAGCGTTCAATCACTTCGCGCACCAGGATTTCTGGCACCGAGGCGCCGGAGGTGAGCCCCACGGTGTTAGCGTGCCCCACCCACTGCGGGTCCAGTTCACTAGCTTTATCAATGCGGTGGGCACTCCCTGCGCCCGCGTCCAAAGCCACTTCCACCAAGCGCACCGAGTTAGAGGAGTTAGCTGACCCCACCACGATCATCACATCGGCTCGCGGCGCAATGGTTTTAACCACTTCCTGCCGGTTCTGGGTGGCGTAGCAAATGTCATCCGAGGGCGGGTTGTGCAGGTTCGGGAAACGCTCACGCAACCGATCCACGGTTTCTTTCGTCTCATCCACACTCAGCGTAGTTTGGGACAACCACACCACTTTGTCCGGGTCACGCACCACCACGTTGTCGACCTCATCGGGGGTTCCCACCACTTGAATGTGTTCGGGGGCTTCACCCTGGGTGCCTTCAACTTCTTCGTGCCCGTCGTGGCCGACCAAGATGATGTCAAAATCATCCTTAGCGAAACGCACCGCTTCCTTATGCACCTTCGTCACCAGCGGGCAGGTGGCGTCAATCGTCGCCAGGTTCCGACCCGCAGCTTCGGCGTGCACCGCCGGGGACACTCCGTGGGCGGAGAACACCACTCTGGCTCCTTCGGGAACCTCACTGGTTTCGTCCACGAAAATAACCCCACGTTCGGACAAGGTTTCCACCACGTAACGATTGTGAACAATCTCTTTACGCACGTAGATCGGGGGGCCATACAGGTCCAAAGCCTTCTCAACCGCATCCACCGCGCGGTCCACTCCCGCGCAGTAGCCGCGCGGGGCGGCCAATAAAATAGTTCTTTCGGTGCTCACCCCTTAAGCGTACCCAGCAACAACTTTGGTGCAACTTTATGACCCGCCTTATCCACAGCATGCCGGTTCAGTGACCACCACGCGCGCGTTATGTGGCACCCTGTAAGGGTGAATGAACAACCCCAGCCACCTAAACCACTGGCACGCCTGGCTCGTGAAACCACCCAGGACAACCCGTGGCCACTGCGGCTTTTAGCGCAAAACCTGGAGGCCTACATCGGGCGTTTAGATCCGCTTTGGATCGAAGCCCAAGTTGTGCAGTACAACCAGCGTCCCGGCACTCGCATGTCGTTCCTCACGGTGCGTGACCTGCAAGCTGACGCCTCCATGGACATGACGGCTTTCAGTAATGTCATTGCCGGCGCCCCCGGGCTCCAAGCCGGAGCGCGCGTCGTTGCCCAAGTCCACCCCAATTTCTGGGTGAGGTCGGGCCGTTTCAACCTGGAGGCACGCCAAATCCACCTGGTTGGGACCGGGGACTTGCTGGCGCAGATAGAACAGTTACGCGCCCGACTACAGGCCGAAGGACTGTTCGACGCTGGACGCAAACGCCCCCTTCCGTTCCTGCCTGGCTGTATTGGGCTGATCTGCGGGCGTAACGCTAAAGCTAAAGATGATGTCCTGGTGAACGCCACCGCGCGTTGGCCGGGAGCGAACTTTGAAATCCGCGAAGTCGAAGTGCAAGGACAGCGCGCGGTTGGAGCCGTCACCAACGCTTTGGCGCAGTTAGATGCTCTTGCCCACGTGGATGTGATCGTTATTGCGCGCGGCGGAGGGTCAGTGGAGGACCTGCTGCCGTTTTCCGATGAACGCTTGGTGCGCGCCGCCGCCGCTACCCGCACCCCGGTGGTTTCCGCTATTGGACACGAAGGGGACGCTCCCTTGTTGGACTTCGTGGCTGACCTGCGGGCCTCTACCCCCACTGACGCGGCTCGCAAAGTGGTTCCCGACCTGCAGCAGGAAAAGGAAGGCTTGGCGCAGGCTCGGGCCGCGCTGCGTCAACGAGTCCAGCACCGCCTGAACTTGGAAAGAGAACGCTTGGAGTTGATTACCGCCCGCCCGGTGCTGGCCTCCCCCGCCGCGTCCCTACAGTCGCACCGCGCCGGTTTGGAACAGGCGCGCCAAACCCTGCGGCACCGCTTCGCCGCCCATCTTGGAGACCAGCGTCAGCAGCTCACCCAGGCCCGCGCGGCGCTTCGGGCGATGTCTCCGCAAGCAACGCTGGAGAGGGGCTATTCGATTATTAAAGCCCCCGGCGTGGGAGTGGTGACGGATGTGGAGCAAGTGTCGAAAGGCAATATTTTGGAAGCCACCTTGGCCCGCGGGTCGATGATTGTGACGGTGTTTGGTACTTCCGGCGCCGCAGAAAAAACTGTTTCGAACGAAGACCAGTAGTAGGAAGAAAATAAAGATGAGTGAAGAAAACCGTAACGAGGACGTGGCGCAGCTTCCCTACGAAGCTGCTCGTGACGAGTTGGTGGGGATTGTCAGAGCCATGGAAGCTGGGTCTACTCCGTTAGAGGAGACCCTGGCGATGTGGGAGCGGGGGGAAGCTTTGGCGGCGCGCTGCCAGCAGATCCTTGACCAGGCGGAAGCGAAACTGTCCAAAGCAGCCGGTGAGGGCGCCAACTAGCGCCTTTAGCTACCCGCCGCCGAAGGCGGCTGGGTCTTGGATAGGCACCCCGCCGATGCAGGCGTTGTGAGTGCCTGCGATCGAAGAGCTGGCGTTGCAAGTGCCGACGTTGCACGTGCCGGCCGCTGGCTGCCGCTCACGTCGCTGCGGGCATGGCCGCGGCCTCGCGAGCGTTTACGCTTCTAGTTCACTACTCCACGGCGGGTTCGCCCCCGCGCGCGAGACCGTCACCGCCGACACTGCGGTAGCTCGATCAACCACGCGCTGAACCTGATCCCGACTGATCTCACTCAACGCCTGACGACGGTCCGCCCCCAGCAAGCCTTCAGCCCACAAAGCATCAATCAAGCCACCCATGAATGAGTCACCCGCCCCCACGGTGTCCACCACGTCCACTTCCGGGGAACGCACATCCACTCGACCACCGGGGAAGAACGCACTAGCACCACGCGGCCCGCAAGTGACCACCACCAGTGGGCACCCACCTTCCACCCACTTCAGTGCCACTTCGTCAACGTCGGCACCGCCGGTAAGCCACTCCACGTCCTCGTCGGAAACTTTTACCACGTCCGCGGCGGCGACGATTTCTTCCACCCGGCGCAATGCCACTTGCGCGTCCCCCATAATGGTGGGCCGCGCGTTCGGGTCGTAGGTGATGGTTGCCTGCGTGCGAGCCCGACGCAACAACTCTGCCACCTGACTACCCCCGGGTTCAACGGTGGCAGCGATGGAACCGGAGTGAACCACGATAGTTGCCGGGTCTAGTTCGGTGGCGGGAACCTGCCAGTCCAGGTTGAACTGGTAGGTGGCGGCCCCGTCCTGGCCAATAGTGGCAACCGCAGTGGAGGTCGCGGGCGCCATGCAGGAAGCCGATCCGAGGAATACTTGCGAATCACGTAAATGCTCAGCTACCTTTTCGCCGCGCTCGTCCGCCCCCAGCCACGTAACCAGCTCTACCGGTCGCCCTAAACGTCCCAGTGTGAGGGCCACGTTCGCGGGGGATCCGCCGGGGATTTCCTCACTGGAACCGTCCGGACGTTGGACGATGTCAACCAGTGCTTCTCCGACGACGAGGGCGTGGAGAGTGGTCATTGATAGCTCCTAAATGGTTGGGGGTAGTGGAATTTCAGCGTCCTAAGCGGCGTTCTCTTTGCGCGTAGTCACGCAGTGCGCGCAGGAAGTCCACGCGGCGAAAATCCGGCCAGTACGCTTCGCAGAAGTAGTATTCGGAATGTACCGACTGCCACAGCAGGAACCCGGAGAGGCGCTGTTCTCCGGAGGTGCGGATCAGCAGGTCCGGGTCGGGCACTCCCGCGGTGTAGAGGTGGTCGGTAATGTCATCCACGGTGAGGACGTCTGCGACATCGTCGATACTCATTCCCTGCTGAGAGTAGTCACGCAGTAAGGCCCGCACGGCGTCGGTGATTTCGTGTCGCCCTCCGTAGCCGACGGCGATATTTACCTGCAGGCGTTCGCGGTCGTGTTTGAGTTTTTGGGAGTGTTCGATGGCTTGGGTGAGTTCGCTTTCCACTGCTTGTGGCAGCAGGGATGGCGCTCCCACGAACCGTAGTTCCCAGCGCGGGTCGTCTGCGAGGCGCCGCGTGGCTTCGGTGATGATCGCCAAGAGTGGTTCTAGTTCTTCTGGGGAGCGGTCTAGGTTGTCGGTTGACAGCATCCACAAGGTGACGATTTTAACTCCGGCTTCGCTGGCCCACTGCAGGAATTCGCTGATCTTGTCGGCGCCTTTGCGGTGCCCGTAGGCGGTGTTATTGCCGGCGGCTTTGGCCCAGCGTCGATTGCCGTCAAGGATGACACCCACGTGATGGGGGGTGGTTTCCGGGCGCAGTGATCTGGCGAGTCGACGCTCGTACAGGTCGTACAGGATTTGGTTGCGCATGGTCCTTCTCCGTGGAAATATTCTTGCTTCCGATATTACGGGAATGTGGCGGCGGCGAGGACGTTTCCCGCGGGTGCCGCCTGCCTTGTTTGTTGGGTGGCGAGGGCGGTGGCTGCGGTTTTGTCTTCGAAGCGTGGCTGTGGGGTGGGTGGGTTGAGGGGGCGCCTCCCCTGGGGTTACTCTAGAGTAAGTTAGTGGTGTTGGAGATCGCCGGTTGCTAAAACCAGAAAGGCTAAAACCAGCCCCAAGAAGACAAAGCGAGCATTTAGCCAGGTTAAAAGGGCCGGGCCCCAAACACGCAGAGAGGATTGCGACTATGCCGGTAGCTTCATTGCGACCACGCCGTATCGACGACGGTACCTTCATGGAGAAGAAACCTCTGCTGCGCGGCTGGATCCACTTGGTGTCTACGCCCCTGTCTTTCGCTGCTGCCCTGGTACTGCTGATCTTGTCCCCCACCACGCCGGTGCAGATCGCCTCAGGGGTGTACCTGGCTTGCACCATCATGCTTTTTGGGATGTCTGCTCTCTACCATCGCTTGTACTGGCAGCCGCGCGCCGCCGGTATCTTGCGCCGCATCGACCATTCCAACATTTTCCTGCTCATCGCTGGCACCTACACCCCAATCTGCGCCGCCTTGCTAGAAGGCCCCTTAGCGGCGCGAGTTTTAACCGTGGTTTGGGTGGGTGCCTTGGCTGGTATCGCTACCTCTGTTTTCTGGCCCACCGCTCCCCGGTGGTTCACCACCCCCATTTACGTAGTTTTAGGGTGGGTGGCTCTTTGGTACCTACCCCAGCTTTGGGTCAGCGGCGGCCCCGCAGTGGTGTGGCTGCTAGTTGCCGGTGGCCTGCTGTACACCGTGGGGGCAGTGGTTTACGGCTTCAAGTGGCCCGATCCCGCTCCGAGAGCATTCGGATTCCACGAGATCTTCCACGCCTTCACTGTTGCCGGCTGGGTCTGCCACTGCGTCGCCGCCTACCTGGCGGTACTTGGATAAGTCCTTAAGAAGTGTTCACTTGCGGCGGAACGATATGCACAGATGCGGTAAATATTGCTATGGTAATGGCATTGTCGATTGGCGGTCGTAAAGCGGCACGCCCCTAAACCAACACGTCGGCGCCACCAGGCGCCTATTTTTATTCAGGAGGCCCCGTCATGGCGGAAAAAACCTGGCTAACGGAAGAAGCGTACAACCGGCTCAAGGCTGAGCTGGAAGAACGCACTACCACGCTACGTAACGAAATCGCCACCAAGATTGACAACGCGCGCCGTGAAGGTGACCTGCGTGAGAACGGTGGCTACCAGGCTGCCCGCGAAGAACAGTCGATGAACGAAACCCGTATTAACCAGCTTGAGGAGATCCTCAAGGATGCTGAGGTGGGGGAAACACCTCCAGACGATGGCATTGTTGAACCCGGCATGATGGTTACCGCGGAGATCGCCGGGGAACGCAGCGAGTTCCTGCTCGGATCTCGCCTGGCTGGCTCCGGACTGGGAATCGAGGTGTACTCCCCCGAAGCTCCCCTCGGTGAAGCCATCGTAGGTGCGAAGAAGGGTGACACCGTCAGCTACTACGCGCCCAACGGCCGGGAGATCACGGTTAAAATCATCGACACTGTCCCCTACCAGGGCTAGCAGGCTGCCGCTGGAGGCTAGCGGACTGCTGCGAGGCGGCTAGCAGGCTGGCGCTTGGAGATCTGCGGACTACTGTCTGGCCGATAGCGCCCCTCCCCCGGCGGTTTGAGACTATATTTTGACCCGGCTCCCCAACAAGGGGTAGCCGGGTCAAAAGTTTGCCTACCTGGAACTACCAGCTAGGTGCCATTTCAGTTACCAGCATGGTCCGGCGCCGAGTCCGAAGACAGCGCACTGTCATTTTCACCCATCCCAGCGCTAGGAACCTGGCCACCGTTTTGCGCCAACGAATCCTTCACCGCCTGCGGGTCATGAGCCACCACGTCAATGGTTTTCTCCACCGCTTCAGCAGTAGCGACACGGGACTCAACTTCGGGGTCAGTGCGTTTCATCGCAGGATCGTAAGTGGCATAGATAGCTTCCTGCAGTGTCCCCGGAGGGCCACCGGGACGCTCATCGTCATCAGCCAGTTGCGGGAACTTATCGTATCCATGTAGGTAGAGCATGGAGGTGTTAGCGAAAGCCGTTACCGGCACCGCGAATAATGCGCCCACAATGCCGAACAGGTACGACCCCGCGGCAACCGCCATCAACACCGCCACCGGGTGCAAAGACACCGCGTTAGACATCAGCCACGGCTGCAGCAAGTTACCTTCGATCTGCTGCACTGCCAGAATAATCACCATCATTATTACCGCGGTCTGCGGCCCTTGGTCTACGAGCGCCACTAGAACCGCAATCGAGCCGGTAACGACCGCACCGACGATGGGAATGAACGAACCCACGAACACCAATACACCCAGGGGAATAGCTAAAGGCACTCCCAGGAAATAAGCACCTAAACCGATGCCGACCGCATCTATGGCCGCCACCAGGATCTGGGTGCGCGCGTAGGCTCCTAGCGTGATCCAACCGCGGATGGCTGACTCATGTACGGGTATGCGGGCTTTCTCCGGCATCAGACGCACGAACCACAGCCACATGCGGCGACCTTCCTTCAACAGGAAGAACAGCACGAACATCGCCAGTAGGAAACCGGTTAAAACGTTCGCCACTGACGACGTCACTTGGAAGGCTCCCGAAGCAATCTGCGAAGAGTTATCTTGCACGAAAGACGTCACTTCTTTCGTGACTTCCTGAACGTACTCGTCCAGACGCGAACCGTCTACGTGCAGCGGCCCGTCAACCAGCCACTGCAGCAAGGTATCTAAACCGGCCTGAGCTTTCTTCACCAAGTCATCGAACTGAGCCAGGATCTGACTGGAAGCCGCCGACAGCAGGCCGATCACTAGGCCCAGCCCCACCAGTAGGCTAACCGTGGCTGACAAAGTCGCGGGGAAACGCAGGCGCCGCTGCAAGAAACGGTTAACCGGGTCCAGCAGCACCGCGAAAAGCAGCGCTAAAAGCAGCGGAATGATCAGCAACGTGAGTTTCGCTGCGGCTTTACTAACCACGAAAAGCGCGGCAGCAATAGCCACCAGGCGCCACGACCAGGCAGCCACCACGCGCAGCGACCACGGCACCGCGGTCTGCGCATCGTCGTGTGGGTCCGGCTCGGGCACCTCGATACGCTGGACGTGAATGGTTTCGGGAGGTTGAATATTTTCCCGAACTCGCGCCAACGGCTCCGCGATTTTTTCCACAATCACCGGTAACCGCTTGTTTTTTCTTTTACTACCCAAATCCAGCTCCTAGCCCTGGTAGTGTGAACCCCTTGGTAAGGTTGCAATGTTGAGATTATACCGAGGTGCAGGCACCTACGCAGAAAAGGTTCGCTATGGAACAAACACCGACACCCGCAACTTCCGACTCTATCCACCCCGTGCTCGGGCAGCCCTTGAGTGGGCCTTGGCCCCAGCCTCACGAAGTGATTTACCTGGGAATGGGGTGTTTCTGGGGAGCTGAACGCATTATGTGGAACCTGCCCGGTGTGGTCAATACCGCCGTCGGCTACGCCGGTGGCACCACTGAAAACCCCACCTATGAACAGGTGTGCACCGGGGCCACCGGACACGCGGAAGTGGTGCAGGTGGTTTACGACCCTACCGAAGTCAGCGCCGAGGACGTGTTGCGTCGTTTTTGGGAAAACCACGACCCCACGCAGGGGGATCGACAAGGAAACGACATCGGCCCCCAGTACCGTTCCCTAGTTGGGTGCACCACCAGCGCGCAGTATGACACTGCGCTTGCCCTGCGCGAGGCTTTCAACCCGGCGGTGCGGGCGGCAGGTAAACCCGACATTACGACTCAGATTCTGGCGCCGGGAGAGCTCGGGCCGTTTTGGCTGGCGGAAGACTACCACCAGGCGTACCTGCACTACCGGCCCCACGGGTATTGCAACCTGGGGCCGTCGGGTTTGACCTGCCCCGTCGGTATAGGGCAAGTACCCGAAGACTAAAGCCCCCGGTAAAGTCCGGCAGTTATCCCCCGGGTAAAGCCCGGCAGTTATTCCCCGGGGTAGGTCCCCAGGGTAAGCCCCCGGGTAAATCCCGGCAGTTATCCCCCAGCGCCAATCCCCCGGGTAAATCCCCGTAGATAAGCGTTTTGGGGGCCGGACTAATCCGACCCCCAAACAACTATCCAACCGCGAGCGGGAACCCCTATGGCGTTACCGCTGGCGCGCCTGCCGTGGCGTTAGCGCTGGTTGACTTTCACCACGTCGGTTACGAACACCAAGGTGTCTCCCCCACCGATACCGGCTTGCGGCACACCCGCGTCCCCGTACCCCAGGTCCGAGGGGATGGACAGCACGACGCGTGAACCCTCGCGCACACCCAGCAGCCCCTGGTCCCAACCGGCGATCACCATGCCGACACCAACGGTGAACTCCAGCGGCTGACCGCGGTCGTAGGAGTTATCAAACACGTTTGCGTCCCACACCTGACCCAGGTAGTGGCACTGCACCTGGTCGCCTCGGGTGATCGCTGGGCCGGCGCCTTCGCGGATCACCTCTATGTGCAGCTCGGCGGGAGCCTGGTCGGCGAGGAACTTAATGGTGGGTTTGCGCATGAAGTTTTCGGACACTTCAAGAATCTTCGACACGGGTGGTTTCCTTTCTTAAAAATTATGTGGATATTTCCCCATCATAAATGACGAGGACGGGTGAGCGACTTACTGCCCACCCGTCCTCGTGAAGTGCTTAGTCTTGACGTAAGATCGCCAGGATTCGCAGGATTTCAGTGTACAGCCAGATGAGGGTGACCATGATGCCGAAACCAACCATCCACGCGGTTTCCTTCGGCATGCGAGCAGCCACCGCGCGTTCGGCGGTGTCGAAGTCACCGATGAGGGAAACCGTTGCCAGACCAACCGCGATGAAGCCGATAATCAAGCCCAGGGGGATTCCTAGGAAGGTGATTTGCTCAAAGTTAGCGGCAGCCGGCATCAGGCCGGTTACGGATAGCACCAGCATCAACAGGCGGTAGCCCAGCAGGGAGAAAAGCCCAATGATGAGGATCTTGTTCATCTTCGCGGTGTAACGCACCCACTTCATCTTGTACGCCACCAACGTCACCGCCGCCACCGCGAAAGTAGCCACCACGGCTTCCTTCACGATACCGGGGTAGGCGTATTCGAAGATCACGGAAATGCCGCCGAGGAACAGGCCCTCGCACAGGGCGTAGGCGCTAATCAAGGCGGGGCTGACGCTGCGTTTGAATACGTTTACGAATACCAGCACCAAACCGGCGATGGCTCCCCCCATGGTTAGGGTCGATCCCAACGCAGGGTTGAGGATCGAAACGTACCAGTTCACCGCGGCTGCGCCAATAACCATAGCCAGTAGCATGCCGGTGCGAACCACCACGTCATCCATGGTGATGGTGCCGCGGTCTACCGCGTCCGCGCTGGGAGCGTAGTAGGCCTCGTTCAGTTCTTGCGCATCCGGGTAGCCGGGCTGGGTCGGTGCGGTACGCGGGTCGTAGCTAGCTTGCGAGGCTTGGCGCGGGTCCGCGTAGGTCGCCCCCGACTGGGGATGGGTGGTTCCGCGCCCGGCGTTGTACCCGGGCATGGTGGGGTATCCGGCGGGGGTGCGGGCAATTTGAGAATCGATTTGATTCATCACAGGGTTTGCCATTGAAACTCCGATCAGTGAGGCAACTTCTGCAAAATTCTATCTACTACAACCCCAAGACTGCCAGATTTATTCCCCCACTGCGAGGTTGAAGCACAAAACAGTACCTGCCGTTGATACGCGCGCATAGGCTGGTGGCGTAAATTGCTGCTGCGGTGGGGGCTGATCGCCCGGTTGCGCGTTTTAAAAATCGCGCCCGTGAGCGTGACTGCCAAAGCAGGCTCCTCCAGGAAGCGCCGCAACTTGTATCACTTCAAATGCCGCTAGCGACTGCAAGCTCAAGCCATCTTAAAGGCTCTTAAGGACTCTCAGCTAGGAATTCACATTACCCACATTCGCTCAGGCAGTGCCCACCGCTTTTAGGCACAATCGTAAAGGGTAAAAAGAGTACCCCCAGCCGGGTTCGAACCGGCACTGGATCGGGTTTAAGCCGATTGCCTCTACCAGTTGGGCTATGGGGGCACAACTACGATTGTACTCACCCAACGCCCGCCAGGACGAATTGACATGCGAAGGGCACCACCGAGGCGCCCCGCATGGGAAGCGGCAAACGCAGCGTCGCAGACTCCCGCCTGACTCAACGCACCCGCTTGACTCACCCCACCCACATGGCGGGACCTCAAAGCGAGACTTCCCACTCGCCCTCGCGCAGGTCCGTGCAATACCCCGCCGAGATCGCAAGTGTGGGATTGTCCACCAACCAGCAACCAGGGCGCACCGGGGAGCCGAAAGGTCTAGGATATTAGCCATAGTGTGTCGCCGTGCACAAGAGCGAGTAACACTAAATGCGAGCCTAAGCAGGAGGAAATATGTGGTCAGATGGGAAACGTCGCCCCGGGCTGAGTTCCAGGTCCTCGGTAGTTAGACGTTCTGTCCACAACCTCCCCGGCACTCGCGGCCACCAACGCCCATACTCAGTACCCGCCGGGCGCCGCCGCAACCTACTAATGGTGCAGCAACCAGCGAACCCCACATTCTTGGAAATGGTGTGGAACTCTCCCAAGAGCTACATGAAGTTCGTGGCCGACGAAACCCGCTCCGGCCTGCTGCTAGTGGTGGCAGCACTAGCAGCACTGATTTGGGCGAACTCGCCCTGGTCCGCCACCTACATGCACCTATCCCACTACGAGGTCGGCCCGCAATCCCTCGGGCTACACCTGTCCTTAAGCCACTGGGCAGCCGACGGTATCCTCACAGTTTTCTTCTTCGTAGTGGGTCTGGAGCTTAAAACCGAGTTCGTAACCGGAGCGCTACGAGACGTGCGCGAAGCCGCACTGCCGATGCTCGCGGCGTTCTTCGGCATGGTTGGGCCGGCTTTAGTTTACTTACTGATTCAAATCCTCTCCGGCTCAGATGCCTTCAGTGGTTGGGCGATTCCCACCGCCACTGACATTGCCTTCGCTGTTGCTCTACTTGGCTTATTCGGCAAAGGTATGCCACCTGCAGCCCGCACCTTCTTACTGACACTGGCAGTGGTCGATGACCTACTGGCGATTATCGTCATCGCCGTGGTTTACTCCACTGACCTAAACTTCATCGCCTTGGGCTGTTCGTTCCTGGCGATCGCCATTTTCGGTGTACTAGTGCAACGACGCGTCATGAAGTGGTGGCTGCTGATCCCCATCGCCGTCGTGGCCTGGGGGTTCATGCACGCTTCCGGTATTCACGCCACCATCTCCGGTGTGGCAATGGGCATGTTGGTGCCCGCACTGCGTGAGCACCGCGAACCCCAGTGGTCACACGAACTAGCCGAGCGCATTAACCCAATCTCTGCTGGCATCGTGGTTCCGATCTTCGCGTTCTTCGCAGCCGGCGTGAACGTCACCGAATCGGGCGGCGTGGCAGAAACCCTAGCGGACCCGGTAGCTATTGGCGTCATGGTGGGCTTGCCGCTCGGTAAGCTACTGGGCATTGCTGGTTCGGTTTGGGTACTGACCCGCCTCACCCGCCTGCGGCTTGGAGCGGGTGTAGATATGCCCGACATCGTAGCCCTATCGCTCCTGGCTGGTATTGGCTTCACGGTGGCGCTGCTGGTTGCAGGTTTGGCGTTCGAGCCGACCTCCAGCCATATCGACCACGCCAAACTAGGTGTCATGGTTGGCACTGCTATCGCTGCCATTGCCGGTGGCTGGGCAGTACACCATCGCGCCTCCTTGCCGGCACGTGGCCGGGCAGCTAATAAGCGCCGCATCAGCCGCTAAAGCATCGCGGCCGGTCCCGCGGAAAAGCACTGCGAGCGCCCCGCGGAAAAGCACTGCATTGGCGTGGCGCGCCCGCGGAAAAGCATGACGACTACGCCGGTAGCTAGGCGACTAATCCAACAGCGCTAGAGCAACGCCGTCTAAAATGTCGTATTCCGAGACCACCACCGGCACGTCCTCGCCGCCGCGCGCATCCTCTGCCCGCTGCAGGATCTGTTGGAAGATGCCCGCACCAGCGCCGATCACGTCCTCGCGCCCCTGGGGCATGAAACCTAAATCACCGCGCTGGGCGACAGGCATGCGCATCAACCGCTCGCAATGCGCCGCCATCTGCGAACTGGTAAAACGCGAATCGTGGTTGAGGTCCATGTCGTACTCGTCCAGCTCCAAGGCGAAAGCCGCCACCGTGGTAACCGTGCCAGCAACGCCAACGATGGTCGCCACCTGCGCCCAGTCCACCACCTTGTCGGTGGTGGCGAGGACGCCCTCGACCCATTCGCGCGCCTTACCACTGTCGCTATCTGGCCCCATGGCGAAACCCGGGAACTTTTCATGCACCCGCACCGACCCCATGTTGGTGGAGATGGAACGCAACTCATCGGGATTGGTGGCGTAGACGAACTCGGTGGAGCCACCGCCAATATCAACCACCAGGATCGGCCACTGCAGTTGCGGCAGGTGCGCGGTCGCGCCGAGGAAACTCAACCGTGCCTCTTCGCTGCCTTCCACCACTTGCGGGTCAATGCCGAAGATATTTTGAATCTGAGTAACGAAATCCGCGCGGTTCGACGCATCCCGCGAAGCGGAGGTCGCCACAAACCGCAACCTTGCCACCTGGGCTTCACGGCACAACTGCGCGTAGTGGCGCGCCACCGTCACTGTGCGTTCAATCGCGGCCGGCGAAAGCCTGCCGGTTTCATCCACGCCCTCCCCCAAGCGCACAATCTGCATTAGACGCTGGTGGTCAATCCACCCTTGCCCCGGCGAGGACGTGGGCTGGCCCTGGCGGCTACCGATCAGTAAACGAATGGAGTTAGTACCGCAATCAATGGCGGCCACCGTCCCCGGGCCCCGGCCTTCCAGCCACGGCTGGTTAGGATTATTACTGCTGGTGTTCAAAGCGTTTTCTTTCGTTCCGCTACGCCACCGGGCCGTCGGGGTGCGCTTCTGCATGCTGCTGGGCTTCCGCGGCCGCCACGTCCTCGGGGCGCTGCCCCACCTCGCAGCGGCAGGTTTCCTGATCCCACAGGTCACGTTCAGCGAGTTTATCCACCACTAGGTCACCGATGGGGTTCACGCCCACTCCGGCTGCCAGCGAATGACCTAAAACCGCGTGTAAGCACTTCACGCGCGTGGGCATTCCTCCTGCGGAAACGTCGCAGATTTCCTCCACTTTCCCCATGGTTTCACGAGCTTGAATGTAATGCGTATGCGCCTGCCGGTACTTCGAAGCCAGTAGGGGGTCTTCCCCTAGGATGCGATTTAAATCATCCATCCACTTTTCTGCTTCCAGCGTGGAACAGCCCTTCACCGCTGCAGGCTGCGTGAGGTAGAAGCAGGTGGGGAAAGGACTACCGTCAGGCAGTCTGGGGGCGGTGAAAACCACTAGCGGAGCGCCACATTTACAGCGCGCTGCCACCCCTTCCACGCCTCGCGGTAGGCGCCCCAACTGGCTTTTAATAATCGTGATGTCTGTGTCGCACGCTGGCGTGATAGGCACTGCGGTCCTCCGATTTTAATTCGACGGGTTAATCGTGGGGGTTAGCACTTCAAACGGATTAGGGTCATCTGCCGCATCCACGCTATCAGCAATCACCAGGTACCAAGGCCGCATCGGGCCACCGGGCTTAGTGGGCTGGTATTTGCTTTCATCCACCGCGTGATCGCCCGGGTCAACCACGGAGAACTGGGTTTCCCCAGGCATGACCATTTGCAGTCGCGCACGCGCCTGGCTAGCAACGTATTCCTTGCTGGCCCAACGATCCAACTGTATTTTCAGCTCGGAGTTACGCTCTTGTGCAGCCACAATTTTAGCTTTTATCGCCCGGTACTCTCTCTGCTGAGCCCAGTAAGCATGGACTGGCTGTATCATCCCCAGCACCGCTAGGGCCAGCACCAAAGTCACAATAAGGGTCTTGGGGTAGTTCGCCACGCTCGGTTCGTTCGACACGCCGGTTGAGGCCTCGCGGGTCTGCCGGTTTTTAGGGCGCGCACCGCGCTCCCCACCGGGCCGCAAACGGGGAGTAGGTGCCTTCCCCTCATTTTTTGCCCCTACCTGGGCCTTGGGGCCGGAGGGGTTCTTCGCGTTTTCTTTGCCACCTGGCAGGAGGACACGCTGCTTGCCCCGTTGCGGGGGCTGATTGCGCCTGGTCTTAGCGCGAGGAGGGCGACGTGAACTCATGTTCCCTAGTGTCCCAAATACGTTGCCCTGGGTCTAAAGGGGCGCGCCGGGAGAGAACTACTGGGCGGAGCTTCACACCCCACGCATGTACTTCGGCGCTCACCTGCTCCAGCGGTGACCGAGTCCGCAACAGCAGCGGCCGACACGGACCGAGCCGTGGACCGAGCCGTGGTCAAGGCTGCATACCGCAGGGAGTTTCCGGCGCGACAGCCGGCCCCGGGAACCTACACCGGGTGTTACCCACCCGACCACCTACACAGGCGGTTTCCCACCCGACCGCCGACCCCGGGCACAAAAGCGGGCGGGAACACCCGCAAACCGCAGGGTTCCCGCCCAACTTTCAGTCACGCCCTCACCCTACCCGTTGGAACAAGCGTCCCAACCAAGTAAGCGGGGAAGGAACTTAGAAGGAGCTACGGGGGAAAGCCGAAGCACCAGCGTAAACGCCGCTGTCATCCAGCTCTTCCTCAATACGCAGCAGCTGGTTGTACTTCGCTACGCGCTCAGAACGAGCCGGCGCACCGGTCTTGATCTGACCGGAGTTCGTCGCTACCGCCAGATCCGCAATGGTGGTGTCCTCGGTTTCACCCGAACGGTGCGAGGTCATGGAGCGGAAGCCGCTGCGGTGAGCTTCATCAACCGCATCCAGGGTTTCAGTGAGGGAACCAATCTGGTTCACCTTCACCAGCAGCGCGTTCGCCGCACCCATGTCGATGCCCTTACGTAGGCGAGCCGGGTTGGTTACGAACAGGTCGTCACCAACGATCTGCACGCGGTCACCAATCTGACCGGTCAGAGCCTTCCAGTCGTCCCACTCGTCCTCGGACAGCGGATCCTCAATGGAAACCAGCGGGTAGTCGGTGATGAGCTTCTCGTAGTACTCAACCATGTACTCGGTGGAGCGGGCTTCACCTTCGAACTGGTAAGCACCGTTGGAGAAGAACTCGGTGGAAGCCACATCCAGGGCCAGAGCCACATCGGAGCCCGGCTTGTAGCCAGCCTTCTCAATCGCTTCAATAATCAGATCCAGCGCCGCAGCGTTGGAATCCAGGTTGGGGGCGAAACCACCCTCGTCACCCAGGCCAGTGGACAGGCCACGACCCTTAATGACGGCCTTCAAAGTGTGGTAAACCTCTGCACCCCAGCGCAGTGCTTCACGGAAAGTGGGAGCACCAATGGGGGCAATCATGAACTCTTGAATATCCACGTTGGTGTCCGCGTGGGAACCACCGTTGAGGATGTTCATCATGGGAACCGGCAGCACGTGAGCGTTCGGGCCACCCAGGTAGCGGTAAAGGGTGAGGCCGGAAGTTTCCGCCGCAGCCTTAGCAACAGCCAGGGAAACACCCAAAATAGCGTTCGCACCCAGCTTGGACTTATTGTCCGTGCCGTCAAGTTCAATCATGGTTTCGTCAATGCGACGCTGATCGGTTACGTCCTCGTCAATGAGTTCGGGAGCAATAGTGTCAATGACTGCCTCTACCGCGTCCTGCACGCCCTTACCGAGGTAACGGTCGTCATCTCCGTCGCGACGCTCAACAGCTTCGAAGGCACCGGTGGAAGCACCCGAAGGAACGTCAGCTCGGGTGATGGTCCCATCATCGAGCAGGACTTCAACTTCAACGGTCGGGTTGCCGCGAGAATCCAGGATCTCGCGTGCGCCAATGGCTTCAATACGTGCCACGTTAATCTCCTTCATTTCGGTTCGCGATTTCGCTCGCGTCTACTACGATAGTACGTTTCCCGAGGACGGGGAACACCTTCCTCGTCAACGTTTCCCACCCGGATGGGTGGATTGACGTACAAGAACTAAACCTGGGGCGCTTAGTCCCAAAGCACCGCCGGTTGGCGGTGATGTTCGTTACTAGTAGCAGTGTTACTAGTTAGATCCCTAGTTAGCGGGCATAGGCGGAAGCAGCTTACGGGCGTCAAGCACGCCATTCAACACCGGTGGGGTAAGCATCCCATCTTCATTTACCACGCCATAACGGGGGTTAACCACCATGTTCCGCTGCTTTTGTTTTTCGGTAATCACGCCCACAACTGCCTGCGGGTCAGTTTTCTTTTGCAAAGCGTTGATTTCCACGTTCGTGCGCAACGCCCTAATGGACGTCGAGGAAAGCTCCACCCCAGCGGCTTTAGCTTCTTCCGCCATCAAGTTACGAACGTCGGAATCAGAAACACCCGCCTCCGCTTCCTGGGCGACCTCATCAACCGAAGGGGCAATACCTAAGAAGCTCACGATCACACTTTGAGGCACTGCTTCGCCGAAGAACGCCGTCAGCTCCGCTGATGCTTGCGACACTTGATCTTCGCTGTAGCGAACACCATCAACTTCCAAAGCGGTCCCCGGCTGCGCGGAGCAAGCCGCCAGCCCCCACATCAAGGTGGCTCCTAGCAGTGCTGCTAAACGTCGTTTCATAACCGCAGTCTTCCTTTCCAAACTAGCGCGCTCGTATCCGATTCTACTTCTAAGCCCACCTAAAACGCATTAGCCGACCGGTTCCCAGCCCCCGGGCCAACACCGGTGCTGATTCCGTGCCTAACTTTCACCGGTATCTACCCGCCGTAAGACACCTAACCACTGGCCCGCCGCGACCGCCGCCAAGTCACGACTCACTGACCTGGGGACGGTAGGCCACGATATTCTTCAGCACCCCCGTAACCCACTCCAACAGCGGCTCATCAATCACCGGGTCCGCCCCCAGCCTGCCGGTACCAGGCAAAGGTACCAGCAGTGTCCGCACCCCCGGTTTCATAATCGAACCCGGATGTAAACGCTTCAAACGCATCGACGCCGCATCGGATAACTCCACCGGCTGCAAACGCAGGTACTTACCCTGCTGGGCAATCTCCCTAACCCCTAAGGACCGGGCGAACTCACGTAGCTTCGCCACTTCGAAAAGAAGCTCCACCTGGCGCGGCAAAGGACCATACCTGTCCACCAATTCGGCGCGCACGTCCTCGGCGTCTTCGGGCTTAGCTAAAGACGCAATCTTCGCGTACGTTTCCAAACGCAGCTTCTCCCCCGTGATGTAATCGGTGGGGATATGCGCATCCACAGGTATTTCAATACGCATCTCATCGCGGGTCGCCACCCGCCCCTCACGGAAAGCCGTGACCGCGTCAGCAACCATTCGCACATACAGGTCGAACCCGACCCCCGCAATGTGACCCGACTGCTCCCCACCCAGGAGGTTACCTGCCCCGCGGATCTCCAAATCCTTCTGCGCCACCGCGATCCCCGAACCCAAGTCCGTGTTCGACGCGATGGTGGACAGGCGTTCATGCGCGGTTTCAGTCAGCGGCTTATCCGTGGGGTAAAGGAAATAGGCGTAGGCACGTTCACGTCCTCGTCCCACCCGGCCACGCAACTGGTGCAACTGCGACAACCCCATGGCGTCAGCGCGATCCACAATCAAAGTATTGGCGTTAGCGATATCCAGGCCGGTTTCCACGATGGTGGTGCACACCAACACGTCGAACTCCCGGTTCCAAAAGTCCACAATCACCCGTTCGAGTTCGCTTTCAGACAGCTTCCCATGCGCCACCCGCACCCGCGCGTCCGGCACCAAGTCAGCCACTTTACGCGCCACTTTAGCGATGTCTGAAACCCGGTTGTGAATGTAGAACACTTGCCCATCACGTAGCAGTTCACGCTTAATGGCGGCGCGCACCTGCTCATCGGAATACCCACCCACGAACGTCAAAATCGGGTGACGATCCTCCGGCGGGGTCTGCAGGATCGACATCTCCCGAATCCCGGTGACCGCCATCTCCAAGGTACGAGGAATCGGCGTAGCAGACATGGAAAGCACGTCCACATCCGTGCGTAACTGTTTGAGGGCTTCCTTATGTTCCACCCCGAAACGCTGCTCCTCGTCGATAATCACCAGGCCTAAGTTCTTAAACCTAACGTGCCCCGTCAGTAGCGAGTGCGTGCCGATCACCACGTCCACCCCGCCCGATTCCAGTTTTTCGCGCACCTGCTTAGCTTCTGCGGCAGTGGAAAAACGCGAAAGCGCCGCCACTTCCACTGGGAAACCAGCATAACGCTGGGTGAACGTCTCCACGTGTTGTTGCACCAGCAAAGTCGTGGGAACCAGTACCGCCACCTGTTTACCGTCTTGAACCGCTTTGAACGCGGCCCGCACCGCGATCTCGGTCTTGCCGTAGCCCACGTCCCCGCACAGCAACCGATCCATGGGGGTGGGTTTTTCCATGTCAGCTTTTACTTCATCAGAGGTAATCAGCTGATCGGGGGTCTCCACGTAGGGGAAAGCGTCTTCCAACTCACGCTGCCAAGGCGTGTCAGGGCTGAACGCGAAACCCTTAGTGGCCTGGCGCGCAGCATACAGGCGCACCAGTTCAGCGGCGATCTGGCGAATCGCGGCGCGCGCCTTCGACTTGGTTTTCGCCCACTCGCTGCCCCCCATTTTCGACAGGGACGGATTGTCCGACCCCGCGTACTTAGACACCTGGTCCAACTGGTCAGTGGGCACATACAGTTGGTCAGCTGGTTGACCGCGCCGGCTCGGTGAGTATTCCACCAGCAGGTAGTCACGAGTGACCTCGTTGCCCTTGGTGCCGGTGGTGCGTGAGACCATTTTCTTAAAACGCCCGATCCCGTGATGTTCATGGACCACCAGGTCCCCCGGGGTGAGGGTGAGCGGATCAACCCCGCGTTTACGGCGCGTAGGCATGGTGCGTCGCAGCGCCGCCGTGGCGTTCGCCGCGGAACGCCCGGTGAGGTCGGTTTCCGTGATTACCGCCAGGCGCCGAGCCGGGGAAACAAAACCGGGACCAGCTTGGGCGGCGAGGACGGTGACCACCGAATCGGCAAACGCATCGACCCGGCTAACCACGCGGGCAGCGACGTCAGCTTCCGAAAGCAACGCGCCAATACGTTTGGCTGACCCCGTTCCCTCCGTTGTGACCACGATGTTCCACTGCGCGGCCTGCAGGTTCGCTAAGTCCTCCACCGCGTCGTCGAGTTTGCCCCGGTATGGGCGCACGTCGCGGCTACCGACCGCCACCAGTTGGGGGTCAACCACCACCGGATCATCCTGGGCGCGACCGTTTTCACCCACCACCTGCGCCAGGGCGGGCGGCGCCAAAGCGGTGAGCCTGACCCAAGGCAGATTCAAGTCGGAGCTGACTGCGCGTAACTCATCCAAAGTGTGGAAAGATGCTTGCCCCGCCTGCAGGGGGATTTCCCCGCCCGAGGCCGCCGCGCTCCACGCGGCGGTGAGGAACTCTTCAGTGGTGGCCACCAAGTCATCGGCGCGAGCCTCAATGCGTTCAGGGTCAGCCAGCACGATAGTGGCATCCGCGGGAAGTATCTTTAGCAGGGGTTGTAGCTCTTCCACCAGTACGGGGCTGAGGGACTCCATTCCCTCCACCGCGATCCCCTGGCTGATTAACTCCAACATGTCCTGGGCACCCGGCAACGTCCCCACCGCTTTACGGGCACGTTCCCTCACCGCGTCAGTAAGGAGGATTTCCTTGGCTGGGGGAGCCCACAACCCGTCCTCGGCCAAAGCTAGAGAACGCTGGTCGGAAACCGAGAAGTAGCGGATTTCGTCAACTTCATCGCCAAAAAGGTCAATACGCACCGGGTGGGGGTCAATGGGGGAAAACACGTCTAGAATCCCGCCGCGCACGGCGATCTCCCCACGCCGCTGCACCACGTCAGTGCGTTCATAGCCAAGGGCGGTGAGCTGGTCCCCCAAAGTGGACAGGTCCACGATGTTACCCACTCGGATCCGCACCGGTTCAATGTCACCCAGGCCGGCAACTACCGGCTGCATGAAAGCACGCAGCGGAACCAGGAGGATCCTAATGTGCCCAGCGCGGCCACTGGGTTCGGGGTGGGCCAAGCGTCGCATCACCGCCACCCGTCGGGCCATGGTGTCACGCTGGGGGGAGAGACGCTCGTGCGGCAGTGTTTCCCACGCCGGTAGGACTTCCACGCCGTCGGTGTAGCAACGCAACGCTTCGGCCAGGGTTTGGGCGTCTCGACCGGTGGGGGTGACCACCACCAGGGGGCGAGGCTGGTCCTGCTGGCGGGCGTGAGCCAAAGTGAGGGCGCGCGCCCCCGAGGAAGCCACAATGGTGCCACCGAGCGTGCCGTTCAGTAGTTGCGCGCTGGCTTCTAAAGCGGGGTCGTTGGCGAGTTGGTCAAGAATCCCAGCGAGGGAGGGGCGTGTCGTCAAGGGATGTGTCCTAGTGGTGTTCGGTGTGTAAACGCTGCTGGGCGGAAGCGAAGTCAGTGGTGACGATGTCTTCCACGACGTCCGCCGCGGTGCCCACCGTTATCTGCCAGTCGGTAGCTTGCGCACGCGGAAAGTCAGAAAGCACGAAGTCAGCGGTATCCATCCGCCCGGGTGGCCGGCCGATCCCCACCCGCAGGCGCGCATAGTTTTTAGTACCCAATGATTGGGAGATGGAACGCAAACCGTTGTGACCGCCCTCGCCGCCACCGAACTTCAAACGCAACTGGTGGGTAGGTAAGTCAAGTTCGTCATGCACTACCAACAACCGGTCCGGGGTAAGGTTGAAGAACTTCATCAGGTTCGCAGTCGGGCCACCGGAAACGTTCATGTAGCATTCGAGCCAAGCCAAGTGCACCAGGGGGCCGGGCCTGCCGCCGGGCAGCACTCCCAGTCGCGTGGACGCCACCTGCGCCCCAGCGCGGTGACGGGTGAAAGAAGCATTATTGGTGTGGGCCAGGGACTGCACCACCATGTGGCCCACGTTGTGACGGTTTTTCGCATAGCGCGGCCCCGGGTTTCCAAGCCCAACTACCAGCCAAGGGGTTTTTTCACTCACTCCCCCACTGTATCGAGTCCGCTGCGGGCATCTCTAATTGTGCAGCTGCTCCTGTGGACAACCGGGGTAGGAACGAGTGCGAGTGATGCGCAGGGTACCGTTTAGGGGCGCAGAAGTTTTACGCGAGGCACGGGTATGGAGTCTGGATTGGTGGGGCTGCGGTGTTTTAAGGCGCAGAGGGGCTCGGTTTGTTGGTTGTCATTTGAGGAAAGGTGGGGGTGGCTGGCTGATACGCCAACCACCCCCACCTGGTGTCAAGGAGTTTTACTGCAGGAACTGCGCCTCGTCCTCGTCGTCCCACTGCTGAGGCTGCGGGGCGGGGTGCCCCGGCTGTGTGGGCTGACCCGGGTACGGGGCCTGGCCTGGCTGCGGCGGCACCGACTGCTGACCCGGGTACGGGGCCTGGCCCGGCTGCGGCGGTACAGGAGGCTGCGGCGGCACCGACTGCTGACCCGGGTTTTGAGCCTGGCCCGGGTACGGGGGCTGGCCTGGCTGCGGCTGGCCCGGGTATGGGGCCTGGCCCGGCTGCGGATAGCCTACGCTGCCCTGCTGCACCTGGGGGGCTCGCTTCACCTGAATGCTTTGCTTCACGCGCTGCCCGAACTCCCCAAACATCGGTTTATTGTTCTTCTTACACCAAGCCCAGTAACCCACCAGCCCGGCGAGCAATAGCACCACGAATAGCACCCTAATGATCGAATCAATATTGTCGAAAGCACCCGGCGTCTTATTCGCCGTAATCCTGATTTCCTGCGTTAGATCTTTCCAAGAACTAGACCGCAAGCGGTAAGTTCTACCTGAGGCTTTACCCGGTCCCGTAGACTCCAAAATCTTCCCAGGCATGTTGATAGTTACATCGATGTTTAACGTACCTAGCCCAAGCTCATCCAAGGCTGCGACTTCGCTCGGCATATCGCCGTCGCGCCCTTCAATCTCGAAAGTAACGGTGTCGCCATTATCGGTGAAAGACCCGATCGTATTTAGCGAAATCGGGGTTGTAGTGGTGACACGACAGTGGAAACCGCTTTCAGACAGGTTTTCAATTGACACATCTTCTGACGATTTTGCGAAGAACGCCAAATCTTTACAGCTAACTGGATTCGTATATTTGAGAATGTTAGCGGCCGCTGAATCACTCTTCAGCTCTAGGCTAACCGTTCCTTGACCGTCGGGGTAAACGTCAATACCGCTAATCAAATCGCATGCGGCCAGCAGTATGGTGACGGGGATGAGGACTACGGTCGCTAATAGACGCCGTCTCTTTAGGTTTAACATGAGGCTACTTCTCCTCGGAAGTTTAGATGATGGGATGCCTGCAACTAGCCTACCGAAACTCTGCCCTATTAAATGCCCCTGCAACCTCATCCAGGCTCACCCAACCGTTACCTAAAGCATCCTAGACGGCAATCTTCGCTGACTTTAACCCAGTGATCCGCGAGGTTTCACTCCGATTACGACACCCCTAGTGGCGGTAAGTTAAAGCAACCAAATGCGTCTTGGGAGAATCTTCGTCTTCACCCGCACATAGAGGCCGCCCCTGCTTTACATACGCAAAGAACCACCCCCGGGGGTAAGTAACCAAACCGCCCGGCAGCGTCCTAAGGATGCAACCGAGCCGCTTGGCACCACCCCGGGGGAAGTAACCAACCGCTTCGAAACTACCTATTTCGCCGGCGCACTGGGCTCAGCGTAGAGGAAATGTGGCTCATTGAACCCACGCTCAGCGAACCCTTCCGCAACCGCCCGCGCCACGTCCTCGGCCTTATCAGCAGGCACGAGGGCGATCGCCGACCCGCCGAAACCACCACCGGTCATACGCGCACCATACGCACCATTAGCCAGCGCCACGTCCACCACCGCGTCCAGCTCCGGGCAAGTAACTTCGTAAAGTTCCTGCAAAGAACGATGCGAAGCCACCATCAAATCACCCAACGCATGAAGGCGAGTGGAATCCAACTGCCCCTCACGTAGCCACTGCACAAAATCCTTAGTGCGAGCGATCTCCCCCACCACGTGCTCCACGCGCATTCGTTCCTCTTCGGGCAGGCCACTCAGGTCCGCTCCCTGCGGCACCTCAACCAGCAAATCCACTCCCAGTTTGCGGGCAGCAGATTCACAAGCCGCGCGGCGAGCCGCGTATTGGCCATCGACCAACGCGTGCGGCGCGCGCGTGTCAACCACTAAAAGCTGGGTATCGACCTTCGCCAAATCGAAGGGCACATGCTCAATCGACTGATCCCGGCAATCCAACATAATTGCATGCCCCTCACGGCACCGCAGGGAAGCCGCCTGGTCCATGCCACCGGTGGGAGCACCCGCAATCAGGTTCTCAGCCCGTACGCAAGCCTCCACCAGCTGGGCTCGACCCGCATCCGTCGCGGCCCGGCCACCACCGATCTCGCACATCGCGTCCCAAGCCACCGCGACCGACCCTTCCAACGCTGCCGAAGAAGACAAGCCTGCGCCGAAGGGAACACACGAATCAATCGCCACATCCATCCCCGGGAACGGGCAGCAGCCAGCTTGCTCCAAAGCCCACGCCACGCCCACCACGTAAGCGGGCCAGCCGGGAACCGGATTAGCTGAATCGTGAGTATCAACCTCATCCAAATTGACTTCCCGCACGCCCTCTTCCTGGGCGGAAATCAAACGCACCAGACGATCCTCACGGCGCCGAACCGCCGCGAAAGTCCGGTGTGGAAGCGCCATCGGCAAAGCGTAACCACCGTTGTAGTCCGTGTGCTCGCCAATAATATTCACCCGCCCCGGAGCTGAATGCACCGCCTCCGGTTCCGCTCCAAAAGTGCGGGTGAAAAGGTCACTCACCCGGGCAGCGCCCTCTTCCAACGACCAAGCCTGGTTCACAATCATGGTTACCCTCCAAAACCCTGCGCACCTGCACGCAGATAACTAAATAATACGAACTTACGAGGACGGTCAGTACACTTCCCGCAAACGGTCAGCAATCTTCTCCGGCGTAGTATCGGAAATCCACGCCCCCATACCGGATTCCGACCCCGCCAAATACTTCAACTTCCCTGGCGAACGCAAGAAAGAAAACAACTGCAAATGCAACCGCAGGTCCTCCCGGCCCTCCCCCACCGGAGCCTGATGCCAAGCCGCAATGTAAGGAAGCGGAATGGCAACGTCGGCACCGTCCTCGTCCTCACCAACGAAGAACCGGTCACCGGCAGCCAACATACGTAAGTAAACTTGCGCCAAATCCTCACGCTCAGCATCCGTCAGCTCGTACAGGGCGAATACGTCTCGGCGTGGCGCCAAATGCATCTCCACCGGCCAGCGCGCCGCCGCTGGAGTGTAAAGCACCCAGTGCTCTGTTTGCGCAATGATGCGACGCCCGCTGCGGAGCTCAGCGTCTAAAATATCGCGCAGCAGATTGCCGCCAGTTTCCTCCCGATGCTGACGCGCCTGCCACAGCATCTGCGAAGTCTTCGGAGTCAAATATGGGTAGGCGTAGATCTGCCCATGCGGGTGATGTAGGGTCACACCGATTTCTTTACCGTGATTCTCGAAACAAAACACCTGCTTAATACCGGGAAGCTGCTCCAGCTCCCGGGTGCGGTCCGCCCACGCTTCGATCACCGTGCGCATCCGAGTGCGCCCCATGTCCACCAGGTTCTGATCCAGCTTCGGACCGAAACAAATCACCTCACAGCGCCCCGCCGCTGGGCGCATCGGCCAAATCTGCTCGCCGTCTACGAAACTAGTTTCCACCTCTTGGCCGGGCACTGCCATCAAAGAGGGGAAACGGTTTTCAAACACCACCACGTTGTAGTCAGTGTCGGGGATCTCCCCATCTTGGTAAGCCGCCCCTGGACGTGCCGGGGCGAAGGGGTTTGCATCCGCCGGTGGCAAGAACGTGCGATTCATGCGGTGAGTCGCCATTGGAATCCACTCCCCCGTCAGCGGGTCACGCCGCATCCACGGAGCAGTCACGGGCTTTTCCTCCCCCTCAACCACAACCGGAGCAAACCGATCCCCCAAGGGCCGCGGGTCATCTAAACGCCGCGTCTTTTCTCCACTTACATAAGCGGGATCGTCATCGAAATAAAACAACTCCCGACCGTCAGCCAAAATAGCCTTAGTTTTACGCACCTGAGCGGGCATTCTATCTCCAGTTCATGACATCACGACCCTGGAAAGAAGAGGTCAAGCCTCTGCAATCAGCGTCGATCATCGGCAAAGTTCTTGCAGTGATAATCCTACCGCTCACGTCTCCGTCAAGAAGAGATTCAACCACCTCACTCGGCCGAACTTCGCGGGCCCTCGCCTGCGGGGAACCCACGCCTCGAACTAAACCGCCCCACGGGGACTTCCCATACGCGCGGGGGCGGGGGATCCGCCCTCCCCACCTAGCCGAACTTCGCCGGCGTGCGCTGGCGGGGAAAACACTGTCGTTTGCGTTTTACCACTAGTGAGCGTGAAAATATAAGTCCAACTGCGTACTGTAAGGTAGACGCGTTGACCCCTCGTTTTGTTAGGAACCCAGATGTACTACCCCGACTGCTGTGCAGATGAAGAAATCATCGGCCTAGTCATCGCAGTACCTGAACCCTGGGTCAGTGAACTAACCGCGTGGAGAGAACAGTTCGGGGACCCGCACGGCCAGCGCGTCCCCGCACACATCACCCTGCTACCCCCCACGCCCATACGCAAAGCAGACTATCCAGACGTCGTCGAACACCTGCGTACCGTCGCCACCCACCACTGCCCCTTCCGCGTGTCACTAGCCGGGTCAGGCAGTTTCGCTCCCGTATCCCCAGTGACGTTCATTAACGTCGAGGACGGGTTCCAACGACTGGTGGAACTGGAAAACGACGTGCGAAGTGGGATCCTGGACGTGCCCACAAGGTTCCCCTACCACCCGCACGTAACTATCGCCCAGCAAGTCGAAGAAGATGCTCTCCAAAAAGCTCTAGAACTAGGTACTGACTTCGAAGCTTCCTGGACCGTCGGCGGATTCCGCCTCGACCGCGTGGGTGAAGACGGGTCCTACCAATCGCGAGCGATCTTCACTTTCGGCTCCCCCACCGGGTAACTACCCAGCCAGGCGAGCACCTGATCTGCGAAGCGCCTCGCTGGGGAAGCGCCCCGCCAGTTAAATACCTTGCCAGGTCAGCGCCGAACCACAGTGTGAAATACGTTAGAAAATAGCTCTTTAGCAGCCATCCCACTGGTTTTCGTCATGCTAAGACCACCAAGGTGCGGTATCTTGCAAACATGGCTTCACAATCCCCACTACAACACACGCGCCGCAAAACCCTCCCCGCATCAACTATTGATACCCTGCCGCCAATGCCTGACCTTGGGCCGCGGGCAGCATCGGTACCCAACATGTTCGGGCCGACACTGAGTGAAGCTGTTAAAACCCCGGGACTGGGAGACAAAGCCAAAGCCTTACTCGACTGGTGGAAACATAGTCGCATCGGACGCGGACTGGCGCGCTACTCCATGAAACGAGGAAACCTCCTCGCCGGAGGAATCTCCTACGTCGCACTCTTTTCCATATCCGGTGCGGTCGCCCTCGGCTGGACAATCTTCATGGCAGTGCTAGGCGGAAACGAAGAACTACGCCAATCCGTCCTCGACGCCGTAAACCAAGCCATGCCAGGACTACTCACCAACGGGTCGGAAGAAGGATTACTCAACCCCGATTCCCTGGTGCAGCAAAGCCCCTTCTCCATCGGTGGCCTAATCGCGCTTGTGATCTTGTTGTTCTCCTCGGCGAAAGTCATGACCGCGCTGAAAATGTCACTGTGGTCCATCTTCGGGATCGTCCGACTGCCCGACAACGCGGTAATCACGAAACTACGCGACCTCCTTGGATTCCTGGTTATCGCCCTCGGAGTGGTGGTCACCGCCGTCCTCGGGATCCTACTGAATACGCTCGGATCGCAATTCCTTGACCTAGTGGGCATCAGCGGTGGCATCGGCAAATTCGCCATCAACTTCGGGTCCCTACTGCTGGCGCTGCTGGTGGATGTCGTAGTATTCGTGGCTCTGCTGAGTTTCGTCGCTGGACTACGCATCCCCGCCAAAGACCTGTGGATCGGTGGAACCGTGTTCGGTGTCGCCTCAGGACTACTGCGGTTCCTCGGCACCAAAGTAGTAGGGGCCGTCGACGACCCACTGCTAGCTGGTTTCACCACCATCATCACCCTGCTGCTGTGGATCAACATTCTGGCGCGCGTGACGCTGATGATCTCCGCCTGGATAGCGAACCCCCCGATCGCGCCGGTACCGGGATCTCAAGACCACATGCATGGTAAGTCCACGCCGAACTACGTGACCATGTCCAACATTGACACCCTTGACTGGCCCCACCACACCATGACCGGCGACATTGAGCCCGACCCGCGTTACGATCCCGAATCCGAAGAAATCGTGATCTCGGATCGCGTGTGGAACTCCACCGAGGGTAAGTGGCTACGCAAACGGATTGAGACCTCCGAACGCCGCGCCGACAAGTACCGCCGCAAGCTGTGGGAACTGGGAGAAACCCGCAAAGTCGGTAAGGACAATCCGTAAAACCCACGAGGGCCGTGGGTGCTGCCCACAGACCCGCAACGCCGGTAGGTTCGATTAGCATCGCCCCGGCAAACACGTGGGCGATTATGCTCCTAACCGAGACAGCACCGATCCATCCGGTTCTACAAGCACCCGCAGGATTTCAAAAGCATCACGCAGCCGCGTGTTTTACTGATAGTTAACAAGCACCGGAGCGTGGTCGGAGAACCTCTGATCGTAAGCGGGAGCGCGCCCAATGTCGTAGCTCAACGCGCGCTGCGCCAACGACGCGGTCGCCAGGTGGTAATCAATACGCCAACCCGCGTCATTGTCGAAAGCCTTACCACGCCACGACCACCACGAATACGGGCCTTGCACGGCGCCCGCTAACTCGCGCACCACATCAACCCAACCACTAGCCAGCCATCCATCAACGTAGGCGATCTCCTCATCGAGCACCCCCGCGGTCTTATTATGGTTACCCTTCCAATTCTTAATATCCGACTCCGTGTGCACAATATTCAGGTCCCCACACACCACGGTCGGCGTGGAGTCCGCCGCTAACTGCGCCATACGCTCGGTCACAATATCCAAGTGCGCGTACTTTTGATCCATTTTCTCCGTACCAACCTGGCCCGAGTGCAGGTAGGCGGACACCACTCGCGTGAGATCCCCACCCGAATCCACTGTCACTTCCAACCAGCGGCCAGTATCCACGTCAACTGCCTGTTCGTCCTCGTTTTGCGCCCCAAAACGCGCAGACCCCGGCACCAACTTCACCTCGCTATCGCGCCGCACAGCCACCGTCACGCCGGCGCGCCCCTTGATCTCGCAGGGGAAGTTCACCAGTTCCCAGTCATCACCTAAAAGATCGTTGGTGATGGCGTCGCTGGCGCGTACTTCCTGTAGGGCGAGGACGTCCGGGCGGGTTTGCTGCAAATACTTCGCCATGTCGCGGCGAATCGCTGCGCGGATACCGTTAACGTTGATTGTTGCAAGTGAAAAAGCCATGGCCCCATTATGCCAGTCCGCTGATTTAAAACCACTGCGGGAGGAGTGAGCTGGGCGCGCCTGGAGGTGGGATCGGTGCTGGCGCTTGAAGAAATCAGCGCCCTCACCAAGGCAGCGTGAGGGCTACCAGCAAGGTCAAGATGATCTCCCCGATACCAACCACTGCGGGACGCCACGGTTTCCCCCGCCGACGCGCAGCAAGTGGCATGACCACAGCGCGTACCAACACCACGAACCACACCACCACATGCGCCCACCCCACCATCTGGGAAACCGCCAGTATGATTACCACCGCGAGTGCCAACGCATGCACCAGCACTGATCCCACTAGCCAACCTAACGATTTTCGCTCACGTATCAACGTTTTAACGTAAGGCACAGTGGTGATGAAATATAGGGCGATGAGGCCCGCCATTAGCCAAGAGTGCGCAGGCAGGGGCGGCGTGAACCACGGTGTGGTGCTGGTGACGGAGGCAGTGACTGGAACCATCAGGCACGAAGCTACGATGGCGACCACTCGTGAGGTCAGTTCGCGTTCTCTCCTCGCCCACGCGCGGTGAGCGCTGACGGCGATAAGCGGGAGGAAAACCGGGGCCCACCACAACAGTGTGGGGTTGGCTGCCAATAGAATCACCGTGGCGATACTTGTCAGCGCCAGGTAGGTGTATAGCGCCGGACGGTAGCGAGGTTTGAACCGGAATTTTAGCCACTTGTGTGCGACTGCAAACAGGAAGAACCCCGCGGTCCAAGCCAGTGCCAGCACCAGTGTCAGCCAGGTCCGGGGGTTGATAACCAGGCCCGCTATGAGGGGAAGGAACCCCATCGCCCAGCTGCCGTGTTCGTCCGGAACCCACCCGTTAATGAAAACCGTCCGCCTGCGCTTTTTCCCCCGGGTTTTCGGTGGCGCCACTCGTCCTCGCCCCGGCCCGCTACCGTGCCCGCGGAGGCCACTTCGAGTGGAGCCGCCACGCTGACCACTCACGCCACTTCCACCGGAGCCGCCACGCTGACCTGCCCCGCGCCCTCCTCGTTCCATGGAACTTTCACCGTCAGAACTTGTCATCAGCCACCCACCTCACATGAACGGAGCCAAAGTGCGAAGCACCACGCGGATTCCGCGCCGCCACCACGACACCTCCTGGCACATCTCCAACGTGATCGGCTGACATTTTTCCAAAGTGGTTTCAAAACCATCAACCATCTGCTCAATCACTGGAACCCGATGTAACCACACCGCACACTCCTGGTGCAGACGCAAACTCCGGTAATCAAAATTAATAGTGCCAATAATCGCTGATTCGCCGTCAGCAATCATCATTTTTGCATGCATATATCCAGGGGTGAACTCGTAGATTTGCACACCTGCTTCCACCAAATCCCGGTAGGCAGAGCGGGTAGTTTCATGCACGAACCAATTATCACCATGATTCGGCGTGATGATACGGATCTGTAGGCCGCTACGAGCGGCACGTTTAAGAGCCCCGGTGACTTGCGCATCAACAATCAAATACGGGGAGGTTATATCCACTCGATGCTGGGCGTTAGACAGCAAAGTCAGGTAGGCGTCCTCCCCTACTCTCAGGTTGCTGTAGGGCGAGTCATCGTATGGCTGCACCCAACCAACTGCGGGGTCGACGGTTGCGGGGCGCGCCGGCTTCCCACTGGTTCTGGCGTGCGCCGCGGGATCGGCGGGTAGTTGCGTCCAGTCGAGGTCGTCCTCGCCCGCGTTCCAAACAGTTGCGAACATGATTGCCAGGTTGTAAACCGCGGGGCCGCGCAGTCGCACCGCGGTGTCTTTCCAATACCCGTAGGGGCTATCGAGGTTAATGTACTCATCCCCAATATTGACTCCACCGGTGAACCCAACTTTGCCGTCGATCACCATTATTTTGGCGTGGTTTCGATTGTTGTATCGAAGCGTCATCCGCAAGCCAAACGGGTTAATAGGCTGTACTTTTATGCCTTCTTCCCTCAGTGTGGATTCAAACTTTTTAGGTAGCGTGAAAACCGATCCTAGGTCGTCATAAAGCACCCTCACGTCCACGCCTTCAGCGGCTTTACGCGCCAGCACGGCGTGGAGTTCATCCCACATTTTCCCCGCCGAAATAATGAAGTATTGAAAAAGGATATAGCGTTCGGCGTTTTCCAGTTCCGCAAGCATCGCTTTCCACACCTTGTCACCGCTGTCGTAGTAGGTGACTTCCGTGTCAGGGTCGCCGGGATAGTTGGCACTGGTTCGCAAGTAGTGTTCTAACCGCGGCGCGTTTGGATGCGTTTCATCAACGAGGACGTGGCGGGTGTTTGCGCGTCGTAGTTCCCTAGATTTCTCCCAGATCGGGTGGATGGTGGTTAGTTCGCGAGCAGAGAAGTGGCGGTGCCCGTAGAGCAGGTAGAACGCTCCTCCTACTAGCGGCAACAGGAGGATGGGGATAGACCAGGCTAGCTTATACTCCGGAGCCATGGAGGATGCGAGTATCGCGATTACTACGACCACCGACAGGGCTACGTGTACGGCGAATAACCACGGTAGGTGCTTGGAGAAGTAGACAATAGCGGCGACGAAGAACGCTATTTGTAAGACGATGGCAAGGCCACTTATGAGGAGGCGCAGCCAGGCGAAAACTGCGGCGCGCGGCTGGGTGCTGGCTAGCGAAGTCATAGTTCAACTCTACCCCGTGGCGCCCGGTCAAGGCGTACCTAGAGGTGTTCAGAATCGGGGGTCCTACTGCCGGCGGTGGAGGCACTACCACCGGCTTGGAAATGCTTGAAAATACGCCGCCGGAAGGGTTCTCACTTCCCTTTGACATGCCGCTTGGTTCCATAAGGTGAGACTTATCTATTGCCGAGGTTAAATCCGGCTGCTATTTTTCTTTCATAAAATTTACATATACGATTCCTCGAGGTTGAGGACGTGGAAAGGACCCCTATGAACACTGCCCTTTCTGACCGCAAAATCCAGCGTCGCGCACTAGCAGGCTCGCTAGTAGGATCCACCATTGAATGGTATGACTTCCTCCTCTACGCAACGGTCGCCCCCATTGTTTTCGCACCCCAATTCTTCCCCGACTCAGACCCCTTCGTGGCGATCATGCTCGCCTACTTCGGCCACGCCCTCACCTTCTTCATCCGCCCCTTCGGGGGAGTTTTCTTCGCCCACATCGGCGACCGCATCGGCAGGAAGAAAACCCTAGTAGTGACCTTGTCAATGATGGGTTTAGGAACCATGGCAATCGGCCTCATCCCTAACTACGACCAAATCGGAGTATGGGCTCCGGCACTACTGTTCGCCTGCCGCATCGTACAGGGCCTAGCGATCGGCGGCGAATGGGGCGGCGCCCTACTATTGGCCTTCGAATACGCCCCGAAGGAACGCCGAGGTTTCTTCGGAGCCATCCCGCAAACGGGCGTGACCTGGGGCCTGATCCTGGGGAACCTAGCGTTGCTGACTTCACTTGGTATCGCCGGGCCGGATGTCTTCGCCCAGTGGGCGTGGCGCATCCCCTTCATCATTTCCGTGGTGCTGATTTTCTTGGGACTGTGGATCCGCAAAGAGCTAGACGAGACCCCGGCTTTCAAGAAGATCCTGGAGCGCGGCGCTGTTGAACGCAACCCGCTGGGAGCTACTTTGCGTAAGCACTGGGTTGAAGTGTTGATTGCGATTGCGGTCAAAGCCGTCGAAACCGCACCGTTTTACATTTTCGTGTCCTTCATGGTTTCGTACGCGAAGTCAGAACTTGGCTACACGAACTCTCAAGCCCTACTGGCAATCATGATCGGGGCTTTAGTGTCCTCCTTCTTCATGCCCATGTGCGGGTCACTGTCTGACAGGTTCGGCCGCGTCCCTGTTTACGTGTTCGGTGTGATCCTGCTGGCCGCCATCACCGTGCCGTACTTCTTCCTGGCGCAACTAGGGGTTCTCGGTTTCATCGTAGCGTCGGTGCTAGCCGTTGGTATTGCCTGGTCATTTGTGACGGCAACGCTTGGAACCATGATGTCTGAGTTGTTTTCTGCGAACGTGCGTTACACGGGTATCACCTTGGGTTACCAGATTGGAGCGGCGATTTTCTCCGGCACTGCACCCATGATCGCGATTGCTCTAACGGAGAAAACAAACCACCACTGGTGGCCAATCCCGATTTACGTAATTTTCCTAGCGGTTTTGTCCTTGGTCGGGGTTTTCGTCGCGGTGCGACGTAAGCAGGCTGCAAGCCAAGTCACGTCCTAAGGCCCGCGTCTAGCTCTGGAAAAAGGATTCCCCATGGCTGGGGTGCCCGGTTTGATTATGGCGGGGCACCCCTTGGGAATCGCGACTCCTTGCGGGAACTGTCCCACCGAGTATCACGCTATCGCTCCCGCGGGGCTGAGTCCCAGAGCTAGCCCACGGTGGGAGCCTGACCCGGCTCAGGCTCCCACCGCCGGACTGGGGCTCTTAGTGAAGGGGTTTGGTGAACAGGTAATGCCGCCGGGTGCCGAACCTGTTTGAATAGCTAGTAACTATCGAAAGGAAAATACTTTGCGTTTATTAACTGGCCCCGAGATTTGGAGTGTTTACTCCATGCGGCAGGCGTTGGAAGACGTTGCTAAAGCGTTCGTTGCTACCAGTCGCGGTGAGGCTGATCTGCCTTTGCGTACTCGCATTAATGTTGATGAGCGACGAACCTTCCTGGTTATGCCCGCTTACAGTGCCTCCGTTAATGCGGGTGCGGTTAAGACCATTGGCTTGTATCCGGACAACGCTAAAAGAGGTCTGCCCACGGCTCCTGCTACGACTGTCGTAGTGGACGGGGACACAGGCGCGGTAACAGCAGTGCTGGATGGGGACACAGTGACGAAGATACGTACCGGAGCGTCCTCGGGGGTGGCGTTTAAGTACTTGGCTACCCCGGATGCTCGCGTGGGGGTATTGGTGGGTACCGGCGGGCAGGCTTTCACGCAGGTACTTGCTATGGTTACCGCTCTTCCCGATTTGCAGCAGGTGCGCGTTGTTAATCCTGATGCGAAGTTGGCGGAGGATTTCGTTAATCGGCTGCAGTCTTGGGAGCCGTTCACCGCCAGCGGTTTCACCGGCGAGGTTGTCACCATGACGGATGCTGATGAGGCGGCTGAGGGCGCTGATGCCATCATTTTAGTTACGTCTTCTCATGAGCCGGTGTTGTCGGCGCGCAACATTAAGCCCGGGTGCGTGATTTCGTGCGTTGGTTCTTACCAGCCTCATATGCAAGAGTGCGGGGCAGATATTGTTAAGCTGGCTGACCGCATTGTGTGCGACCAGGTTGAAGCGTGCGTGGAAGAAAGTGGAGATTTAATCATTCCGTTGAATGATGGGCTGATTAGACGTGACCAGTTGGATACGGAGATCGGACAGGTAATTAGCGGCGAGAAGCCGGGGCGCACTGACGAGGGCGATGTGATCGTTTACGAAACCGTCGGCGTTGGTACGCAGGACCTGTGGACGGGGTTGGCGATTGTGGAAGCCGCGCAGGCTGCCGACGTTGGCACGGTGTGGCAGTCGCAGTAGTCGCTCGAATTTGTCGCGAAGACACGCTGATAGCTCACCTGCCCTGTTGGCGGAGTCCGGATGAGGAAACCACGGTCCCCCTATGGGGAGCTGCGCTTGCGAGCCGCAAGCTCAGCTCCCTGGGTAACGCAGGTGGGGACTATTGGTAGCGGTGACGTCGGTTTTAGTCGTGGTCACGCTACCTTCAAGCTGGGGTGTATCTCCACCCGGTTACCGTCCGGGTCGGTGACGTGAATCTTGGTGGCAACAGCATCGGTCACGATCTGCGCAGGGTAGCCATTTTCGGTGAGCCTTTGCGCTACTTGTTGAAGTTCTTCGCGGGTTTGGAAACTTAGGTGCACAAGTGGCACTTTCCCGACAGCGTGGAAGCGTGGTTCCTGACGGTAGCTGGGCTGGCCCTGATCGGGATAGTGCAGTCCTATCCACCCGGATTGTTCACTCGCGCTGAGCTGTTCCCATTCGGGGCAGGCGCCGGGGGCTGGTTGGAACCCGAGCAAGGCGAAAAATTCCCGGTCAGCGTCGAAGTCTTTACTGTAGCGAACCATGACTACTTCAGCGGTGGGTTCGTTGTTTTCTTCTACGTCTTGATAGCCGTAGAGGTCGTGGTCGACCTCGTTGATCCACACTCCGCTTCCGTTGGGGTCGATAGCTGCTGCGCATACTCCCCAGGATTCGTCCCATCGGATGAGTTCAAGGTCTGTGTCTTCATGATGTTTTATGTACTCATCGACACTGGGGGTGGCGAGGCAGAGGTGGGTTTCATTTCCACTACCGATCGCTGCCTGATCGGTTCCGTGTACCGCCACGTAGCCGGCGTAGCCGCGCAGCAGTGTGTACTCTAAGCCGGAGGTTCGAACCGGCACCAGTCCCACTACCTGCAGGAATTTTGCCATTGCTGCGGGGGCGTGGGTGAAGTGGTAGGGGCATACGGTTGTTTCCATGGCTTTCCTTTCCGTATTTCGCTGAGCGTTTCCCATGGTGTGTTTCAGCATTGGGCCGCGAATCGACGCTGGTGCGGATTCGTTGTAGTACGAGGTTCATGGTTATTAAGTTTCAACTGGGTTGGCAGTATGGAAGTGAGGTTGTCTCTTGAGGTGGGGTTGGGTTTCCCCTTGATGAGGGGTCGGATTCTTCCTTGGAACGCGGTTTCCACTCGCACCTGTGGGACGCTCTCAAACAGTTTTTACCTCCCCGTTGACACGCTTACCTCATTTTCCTCACACGATTTCGCCGCCTTGGTCTTGCGCTAAAACTTGGTGGTCGAGGTACTGCTGTAGGGCTCGCGCGACAACGTCTGACAGGGATGCCCCCTCATCAATGGCTTGGTGTTTAATCCGTTTCACCAAGGTAGGGTCAAGGTACACATTGAACTGCTGCTTAGCTACCATAGTAGGATGCTAGCACCCTAGCTTGATTCTACACAATCTTCTACAGTCCTGCAGTTTAGAACAATGACGCTAAAGCATTTTCCCGCTTGAAGTAATCGAAGCACGTCCAAGCACTTGCCAGGACGTAGCATCGAGAACACACACTACCCAACCAGAACTCGCACCAAAGACACACTACCCAACCAGAACTCCACGCCGCGCACTGCCCGGCAGCACTCGCACCGAAAACACGCGCAACGAAAGGTGGCAGATAGTTCCCTAGTTCAACGTATAGTGCTTCTCCAGCAACCAGACGGTGACAAAGGCAGCTGCCACTACCACGATTATCTGCCCCACGATGGCTCCAGCTGGCAGGGTCATGACCAGTAACTCACTGGCGACGTTGTCTTGTTCCATGATCGACGTAAAGACTTCGGTGAGGGAGGTGTATTGCCAGGAAAATCCTTCGAAGCTGCTGGCACCCGTAAGCGTATCGGTATGCATTGTCACGCTAAGAGGCACCAATACGGTCGAGACTAGCCCGGCGATCTGAGTGAGAAGCCACATCCCCACGGCGGTGATAACTAGGGATAGAACTGGGTTAAGTCTGGCCAATACTCCGGCGCGCGATAGTGAAATGATCGCGAAAACGCTGATAACGAACGCCACTGCCGCTACCAACATGACTACAAGCAACATGTTGGCGGAGGTTTTCGACTCCCACGTCCCGGTAGTACTCCAATTAACAGTGCGGTCGATCAGGTTTTGCTCAACCACCATTACGATCATGGCCAGAGCCGAAACCACTACCGCCCACAACGTTTTACCCGCCCAAATGGTCCCGCCGCGCGCGGGAAGGGAACCCGCGAAGTACCCGGTGTCACCGTAAACGGTGCGGTAGTAGCGCACCGCCATCCAAACGAGGACGGCTACAGCCCCCAGGACAGTTGCGAGCGAGGCAAGTCCGCGTGCGAATGCAACTAGCAGGAAGGATTTTGTTAACACCAGCGCTAGCATTGATGCAATCACAACTGCAGCGGCAGCTTCGATCAGCAGCAGGTCACGCCAAGTGGCTTTAGCTTCGTGGCGAATCAGTTTCAATAGCATTTAGTACACCTGCCTTAGGAAACCATCAAGTCCGATTCCGTATTGTTCGCGTAGCTCATCCAAGGTGATGTTGTGAGTGATCACGCCCTGTTTCATAATTACGGCTCGGTCTAGGACTTGTTCAACGTCGGAGACTTGGTGGGTAGACACCACTACCAGCGATCCGTCGGGATCGTTACCGATGATTGTGCGCAAGATGGCTTCACGGGCTGCGGGGTCGATTCCTCCCATGGGTTCGTCGAGCAGGTAGATGTCAGCGCGTCGCCCCATGATTAGTGCAAGCCTGAGTTTTTCTCGCATTCCCTTAGACATTTCGCTTCCTCGCTGGCTAGGGGATAGCCCTAGCTGGGTTATTAGTTCATCTGCGAGGCGGCGATCGAAGTCTGCAAAGAAGTCTTCGTACAAGCTAAGTGCGTCAGTGACTTTCATGCGCGCGGGCACGAGGTTGGCGTCGGACAGGAAAGCTACGCGCGCTTTGGTTGCAACTGACGGTTTTAATCCGAGTATGGTGGCGTCTCCACTGTATTCGCTGATCACTCCTGCGAGGATTTTCAGCAGCGTGGTTTTACCGCAGCCGTTAGCTCCCACCAACCCTACGATTTGCCCGGTCTCTAGCTGTAAGTCGACTCCTCGTAAGGCGGGTGTTGCTCCGTAGAATTTGGTGAGCCTGCGGGTGTCAATGGCAGCGCCACTGTTTTGTTGGCTACTCATTGTTATCCTTATCTGTGTCTGACCAGTGCCTAGTCAGCAGGTCGAGCGCTTGATCCTTCTGCATCCCAAGACCGCGAATCTGGTGGATGAAGTTGGTGGTTGCGCGTGTGGCGTACTGGTGTTGGAGCGCTTTAATGCGTTCTTCATCGGTGGTAACGAATCGCCCTGTGGTTCGCTCTGGGAAGGCAAGCCCTTGTCGCTCTAGTTCGGCAAGGGCTTTTTGCACGGTGTTGGGGTTCACCCCTAGTTCTAGGGCGAGGGTGCGCACGGACGTGATTCCCTGCCCTGGCTGCCACTGTCCAGAGGCGATCTGGCGGCTGAATTCGTCAACCAGTTGGGTCCATAAGGGTTTGTCGTTGTCGAACTTCACTGTCAGCTCCAATACCTACTGTATTACTAGCTTAATACAGTAGTACGGTGGCCGCAACACCCCACTCCACACGTGAAAGGGCGGGGCTCAAACAAATGAGCCCCGCCCACAAGTGCTTCCACACCACTTAAACCAGGCCGCCACCCGCTACTTACCACCGGTAGGCAACGGTCGGGCTGGAGACGCACCCAACACTACAAACCTGCCACTTACGGCAGAGTTGAAGCTGGCAGACTAGATACGCACCAAGTACCAGAAACCTGCTACTTACCAACGGCATGAAGCTGGCAGACTAAGTACGCGGCAGCACTACAGACCAGCTACTTACCACCGGTTTTAAGCTGACACACTAGACCGGCGCCAAGTATGGCAAACCCGCCACTACGCTACCCTAAGAGCCGATGCCTGCCTGGCGCTCCGCAGCCTCAACCACGTTCGCCAATAACAGCGCACGCGTCATCGGCCCCACACCACCAGGATTGGGTGACAGGTGTGCAGCAACTTCATCGACACCGTCGGCCACGTCACCATGCAACCGCGCCCGACCATCCTCATCAACCACGCGAGTAACACCCACATCGAGCACTACCGCGCCAGGCTTGATCATGCTTGCAGTGATCACACCAGCCGCACCAGTGGCCGCTACAACCACGTCAGCGCGCCGCACCTTCTGCGCTAGATCAACGGTGCCAGTGTGACACAACGTGACCGTGGCATTAACGTCCTTGCGGGTAAGTAACAAACCAATGGAGCGCCCCACCGTAGTGCCGCGCCCCACCACGCAAACATCTTTACCTTCAAGGTCAATGCCATTACGTTCAATCAGTTCAATAACCGCACGCGGAGTACACGGCAGGGGTGAAGTGATCTCCTCCCCTACTCGCAGCACCAAACGCCCAAGGTTAGTAGGGTGCAAACCGTCGGCGTCCTTATCAGGGTTGATCAGTTCTAAAACCCGGTTCGTATCCACGTCCTTAGGTAAAGGCAGCTGCACGATGAAACCGGTGCATTCCGGGTCCTGGTTGAAAGCCTCAATGGCGGCAATAATGTCCTCTTGCGAAGCATCCGCAGGCAGGTCCGCACGCATGGAACGCAACCCCACCTGCTCACAGTCACGGTGCTTACCGGCGACGTAGGCAACCGAACCGGGATCCTCCCCCACCAGGATGGTTCCCAACCCCGGGTTGTGACCGCGCGCTTTCAACGCCGCGACTCGTTCAGCTAGCTCAGCTTTGATCTGCGATGCGCATGCTTTACCGTCGAGGACACGCGCATCCCCTTCCCAAGGAGCCCTCATCGCTGCTCCAAACCAAGGTAAAGCGGGTGCTTATCGGTCAATACCCGAACCCGGGCGCGCAATCCCTCTTCATCGACACTATCCATACCACCGCGAGCGCCCTGCACCAGCCCGGTGGCAATAATGTCGGCTACTTCCCGGAAATCATCGGCGTCAAAACCGCGAGTAGCAAGCGCGGGAGTGCCGATACGCAGGCCGGAAGTCACGCGCGGGGGACGCGGGTCGAAAGGCACCGCATTACGGTTCACGGTAATCCCAATCCGGTGCAGTAGGTCTTCTCCGTCCTGCCCGTTAAGTTCTGAGTCCCGCAGGTCGATTAGCACCAGGTGCACATCCGTGCCGCCGGTGAGAACGCGGATGCCGGCGGCTTCCACATCGGGCTGCACCAACCGCTGAGCTAAAAGTTTCGCCCCTTCCACGGTGCGGCGCTGACGGTCAGCGAACTCCTCTGTCGCTGCAACCTTCATCGCCACCGCTTTAGCAGCAATCACGTGCATGAGGGGCCCGCCTTGTTCGCCGGGGAAAACCGCGGAGTCAATTTTCTTGCCTAACTCCACGTCACGGGACAAAATCATCCCCGAACGCGGTCCCCCAATAGTCTTATGCACGGTTGTGGAAACCACGTCCGCATACGGTACCGGATTGGGGTGGATACCTGCCGCCACCAGGCCCGCGAAGTGTGCCATGTCGACCCACAGTTTCGCTCCCACTTCATCAGCAATGTCACGGAACGCTTGGAAATCTAGCACCCGCGGGTACGCCGACCAGCCGGCGATAATAACTGCCGGGCGGTGTTCACGCGCCGTACGCGCGACGTCTTCCATGTCGATCAGCATGGTGTCAGGGTCAACTTGGTAGGACACCGCGTTGTAAAGACGTCCAGAGAAATTAATTTTCATCCCGTGGGTGAGGTGACCGCCGTGCGCTAGGGAGAGACCAAGGATAGTGTCGCCTGGTTTAGCTAAAGCGGTCAGTACTGCGGCGTTGGCTTGGGAACCTGAATGGGGCTGTACGTTGACGTAAGCTGCGCCGAAAACCTCTTTGGCGCGTTCAATCGCCAGGTTCTCGGCCACGTCTACGGCTTCACACCCACCGTAGTAGCGCCTACCCGGGTAGCCTTCCGCGTACTTGTTTGTCAATACTGACCCTTGTGCCTGCAGTACGGATAAGGGTACGAAGTTCTCTGAGGCGATCATCTCCAGGGTGGAGCGTTGCCTATCAAGTTCAGCGTCGAGTACGGCCGCGATTTCTGGGTCGAACTCTGCCAGCGGAGTCATGTGTGGTGATGTCATCTTGGGGGATCCTCCATGGTAATGGTGTTCGCCGCACTGCTTCACGATTGTTCAGCAGTGTGATCCCGCGGCCCAGGCGAGCGGCCTTAGGATCGTCGGTGTCGCTCCCCGGTGGTGTCCCACCTTAGGCGCCAGTCACGACAGTTTTCACGATACCGCACTTGCAGAGTAAAACGGTGCTGCTTCCGCTGGGCGGGACAACTATCTCCACCGCTCTTGTGGCTACACTGTCTCCCGACATTCTGGCGGCTGTCTTGCATTCCCACCGCTCTTGCGGCTGTCTTGCATTCCCACCACTGTTGCGGCTGTCTTATCTCCCGCCCACTCTTCCGGTAGCCTTCTATTCCTATTGCTCTCGCGGCTACACTGTCTCCCGACATTCTGGCGGTTGCTTCGCATTCCTACCGCTCTTGCGGCTGTCTTATCTCTCCGCCACTCTCGCGGTTACCTTGTCTCCCCACCGCTGTTACGGTTGCCTTGCCCTGGTTAGCTGAACACTACCGTGCGATGCCCGTTCAGGAGCACTCGACGTTCACAGTGCCAGGTAACCGCCTGCGCGAGTACGCGCCGTTCCACGTCTTGCCCCAAAGCCACCAGGTCGCGGGTGGATTCACGGTGGCTCACGCGGGTGACGTCCTGTTCGATGATGGGGCCTTCATCTAGTTCCGCGGTGACGTAGTGGGCGGTAGCGCCAATTAGTTTCACGCCCCGATCGTGTGCCTGCTGATAGGGGCGCGCCCCCTTAAACGAGGGCAGGAACGAATGGTGAATGTTAATGACGTTACCAGCAAGTTCTCGACACATTTCGTCCGATAGTATCTGCATGTATCGCGCCAATACGACGAGTTCAACGTTTTCAGCCCGCACCAAGTTCAGTAGTTCTTTTTCCGCTTCTGCTTTGGTTTCGGGGGTGACCGGGATGCAGAGGAAGGGCACGGAGTAGAACTGGGCCACTGGAGCCAGGTCCGGGTGGTTGGCGACAACCGCCACAACATCAATGTTTAAGTCCAGGTATCGCTGCCGGTAGAGCAAGTCGGACAGGCAGTGGCCTTCTTTGGATGCCATGATGATGGTGCGCATCCGGTGCCCGGCTTCTTCTAGGTGCCAGGATGCTTTGAACTCTTCACCGAATTTCCTCATACCCGCATCGATAGGTTCACGCCCAGCGGGGCTGTCCAGCTCCACGCGCATGAAGAATAAACCGGTGTCGGGGTCGCCAAATTGTTGCGACTGTATGATGTTTCCCTCGTTGGATGCGATGAGCGCGGTCACTGCGTACACGATTCCCGGGCGGTCTGGGCACGACAGTGTGAGCACGAAGCGTGAGGGGTCGGCATTTTTCGTCATGGGCACGACTTTACGCGCCGATGGCGGTTTCACACTAAGTCGTATCACCTAATGGCCGGCGTGGTTTAGTTTGTTGAGACCAACAGCAGGGTTTCGACGCTGCGGCGCTGACTGGATGCAACCGTGAGCCGGCTTTTGGCGATTCGTTTTCCCTTTCCTACTGCGTAGTTTCTGCTACGGAGGCTTATCTTCCCCTGGTTTAGCGGGTTCCTTCGGTTTCTTTTCCCAGTTGACGCCCGCCGCGCGCGGTTCGGTGCCGGCCTGGTTCGTTTTCCTATTTACCCGGCTGTGCGGACCTTGCGTTTTTCCTGCTGTTTCTGCAGGCTTGTTTTCTTCGTTTCGGTTTACCTGCGTTACTGCCCCTCCATTTCTTTGCGCTCGCGTGTTTTCATACTTGTCGCTTTCGCTTTCCTCTTTCTTTAGAGTTGGCGGGTTTCCTGCTTCTGGCTTTCGTTTTTCTTTTGCTGCTAGCTGATCTAGCCGGTTGAAGATCCCCACTGCGGGCTGATTGTGCTGCACCGGATTAATAACGAGTAGTCCCGCTGGTGTCCTCCCAGCTGCCCGGTGGTGCGCGGGACACAGTGCGACGAGGTTATTGAGGTCGGTGGCGCCACCTTTTCTCCATTCGATTACGTGGTGGATTTCGCAGGTGTCTGATATCGCGTCGCATTTTGGTGCTATGCACCCTCCGTCTCTGGCGAGGACGGCTTGCCTTAGCATCGGTGTGGCGGTGCGCCGGCTTCTGCCCAGGTCGTATTCACTGGCGTTCGTTTCGAGGGCAAAGTTCGACTGCCCTACCTGCGTTCGTTTCTTATGATTCTTGTTCTTCGCTTGGTGCGGCTGACTGTTCTGGGGGTTTCCGACTCCATTGTTGTGCGGTTTCACGACGCCGCCCTCGCAACCGGCGTGGGTTTTCCTGCCTGTTTCCCGGCGCGAGGTTCCGGAGTCCAGGGAGCGGAGCGCTTCCTCTCCCCGCTGCCCCCTACTGTCAGGGGCCGCGCCCGGTGTCGTACCAGGGATAACCGGCTGCGTCGTACTTTGCTCGCTCTGTTGTGTTTTTAGCTTCCTATCTCCCCCGGTTCGTCTCTCTGTTTTCCCGGGTTCTGCCGAGTTTTTAGTTCTCGGTGTGGCGTGCGGGCGACATAGGCGTTCGAGGGCGTCAATCATCCGTGCGGGTTCTGTCGTGGTTTCTTCATCGTTGTTGATTTGTCTGGCTCTCTCGGCGCGCGATAGGTTCCCCAGCGCACTGCGTATGGTCAGGCCGGTTTCGTGTGGCATTTTCCCACTGACTCTCCACCCGCCGCGTATGGGGGTGAACATTAGGTACCGGTATTTTCTGATTTCTTCGGATTCACGTTCTAACCGGCTTCTTGCATCGGGGTATTTGCCGCAGATGCGGTCCAGTTCGCGGCGCAGACCCAGGTCCACCAGGTGGGTGGCTGCGTGAAGGACCTTGCCTTTGGCTTCTTCGTATTGTTCTTCGTTTAGGTCTTTGGCAAGGGCATCAAGGGTTTTAACGGCCTGGTTGAGCGCGCCTTTACCTAGTTCCCCTTCTGCGTAGGCTTTCGTTATTTCGGGGTACGGTGCCTGCTGCAGTGCGCCAAGTACGATGCCGTTGCTTTCCTTTTTCGAGTTCCCAACGGTGTGGCTGACGACGTCGGAGGTGTCTACGCCGAGGCCGTGGGCGACGTTGGTGTCTTCAACGTGGATTAGCAGCCTGGTGAGGATGGTTTCGATTTGCCGGCTGGCTTTTAGCGCGTACCGTAGGGCGTCTATGGCTTCTTCGTCGGTGAGGTTTTTAGGCACGCCGCTCTGCTGCAGGTGCTTCACCTGCAGCTGTAGCTTTTCTAACCTTTGTAGGTACCCGGCGTTGGTTTCCATGCTGTTAAGTCTGCGCTGACTTAACTCACCCTGTCACCGGCTGTGTCCTTGACCTGTGCATCAGCCGGGTTGTGGATATCTCTGTTTTTGTGTTTTCACCCGCCGACTCTCGGTTGCGATAGTTCCCTCCCCTAATGGCCGGTTCCTACCGAGGCTCTCGTTGCATTGAGTTGGGGCGAGGACGCCGCCTCACGCCCTCGCCCCAAACCTGTGTTTCGCGCGGTTTTAGTTCTTGGTGTTCGCCTCCTCTACCCTTTCACCGACCCTGACATGAGCCCGCCGACGAAGTACTTACCTAGCAGGATGTACACCAGCAGGGTTGGCAGTGATGCGATTAGCGCTCCGGCCATGGAGGCCCCGTAGTCGGTGAGGATTGACCCGTGGGCTAGGTTATTTAGCGCTAGGGTAACGGGACCGTTTTGGCTTCCCCCACCGAAGAAGAGGGCGAAGAGGAAGTCGTTCCAGGCGGAGGTGAACTGCCAGATCAGTACCACTACGAAGCTGGGGATGGAGATGGGCAGCACTACTTGGAAGTAGGTGCGCAGCATGCCGGCCCCATCCACGCGGGCGGCTTCGATTAGTTCCATGGGTACGGATTCGTAGTAGTTGCGGAAGATCAGGGTGGTGATGGGAATGCCGTACACCACGTGCGCGAGGATTAGCGCGGGTATCCCTTGGGGTACTTGGAGGCTGAGGATCAGCTTCATCAGGGGGATCATTACCGCTTGGTAGGGGATGAACATGCCGAAGAGGATGAGTGTGAATACCACGTTGGCACCGGGGAAGCGCCAGCGTGAGAGGACGAAGCCGTTGGCTGATCCAAGCATGGCGGAGATGATGGAGGCGGGGATTACCATCAGCAGGGTCCGCATGATGGCGGGACTGAGGGTGGTCCAGGCGTTAGTCCAGTTGGAGACTTTCCAGGTGGTTGGCAGGTACCAGGTGCGTGAGGGGTCGGCGTCCCCCATGCCTTTGAAAGAGGTGATGAATAGTACGTAGACGGGGATAAGTACTAGGGCTAGTGAGAATATCAGTAGCGCGTAGCGGATGGCTTTACCGGCGGGGGTGGTGCGCACCGCGAGGCTTTCTTTTTGTTTGCGTGGTTTGGGTTTACGCGGGGTTTTGCCTTTGGCGAGGGCGGGTTGTGCTTCGCTGTTGTTGGCTGCGTTTTCGTTTGCTGCGGGTATGGTTGCGGTGGTCATTTGTTAGTCCCTGCCTTTCGCGTCGTGGATTAGGTAAGGGATGACGAGTACCGCGACGATTACTAGTAGTATGGCGCCGACTGCTGCGGACATGGAGTAGTCTCCGTCGGTCATGAAGTTGTACATGTCGATGGCGGGGACTTTGGTGGAGTAGGTGCGTTGGTCGGTGATGGACATGATGAGGTCGAAGGACTTCAGTGACATGTGGCCGATGATGATGACGGCGGAGAGGGCGACGGGCGCTAGTTGGGGGAAGATCACGTGGCGGTAGATTTTCCATTCGGAGGCGCCGTCGACGCGGGCGGCTTCGCGTAGTTCGTCTGGGATGCCGCGGAACCCGGCGAGGAATAGTGCCATGACGTAGCCGGATAGTTGCCAGATGGCGGGTACGGCGATGGCGAGGATGCCGGTGGAGACGTTTTGGGTCCAACTGTTTTGCAAGAATCCTAGTCCGACCATTTGCAGTAGCCGGTTGAGGCCGGAGGCTTCTTCGCCTACGGAGGAGTTCAGTAGCCATTTCCACACGACACCGGAGGCGACGAATGATACCGCCATGGGGAAGAGGAAGATGGACCGGAAGATCCCTTCACCTTTGATGGGTTTTTCTAGTATCCACGCCCAGAGGAATCCGAGTATGAGGGTTCCAAGTAGGAACGCGACGGTTAGTAGGATGAGGTTTTTCAGGGAGTGTATGAAGTCTTCGTCGCCGAATAGTTCGATGTAGTTTTCGAATCCGACGAAGCTGGTGGGTTTGGCGCCGGTGGCTTTGGCGAAGGTGTGTGCGTCGATCATGGACAGGTAGAAGTTGTGTCCGAGTAGGCCGTAGACGAAGATGGCGACGAGTATGACTGAGGGCGCGATGAGTAGTAGTGGTGGCCCGTATTTGTGTAGCCAGTAGCTGCGGGCGCGGTGTCGTTTTTGGGTTGGTTTCTTCGGCGAGATGGTGGCGGGTTTTCGGGTTTTGGTGGGGGCCGCGCTGGTGGGGGTTTTCCCGGAGGTGTCGGAGTGGTTTTTTCGGGGCGAGGCGGTTGGCAAGGGGGTCTCCTTCGTGTCAGTGAGGTGGCCGGACTGGCCGGCCACCTCACTGTTGTTTCACAGCTGTGTCATGCTGGTTGCGACTTATTTGCCGAGGTCTTGGGTGGCTTTGACTATTTCGGCTTGGAAGTCGTCTACGCTGGCTCCGGTTTCGGTGAACTTAGTTACCGCGTCGGAGATGGCGTTGGATACTTTGACGGGTACGGCTGCGCCGTGGGCGATGGAGGAGACGATGGTGTCGTTTCCGAATGATTGCATGGCGTTTTGCTGGTATTCGGAGAATTCGCCCTTTTCGGCGTCGCTCAGGTCAGAGCGTGCGGGGATGGAGCCTTTGACTTTGTTGAATGCGATTTGTCCTTCTTTGGAGGAGATGGTTTGCAGCCAGGCTTTGGTGCCGCCGGGGTGTTTGGCATCTTTAGGCAGGGTGAAGGAGTCAGCTAGGAAGTCGAAGATTCCGTCGGTTCCGGGTACGGGGAAGTAGATGTAGTCGGTGCCGGCTTTCTTTTGTTGTGAGTCGTAGGCGGCTACTGCCCAGTCACCCATGACGTTGTATGCGGCTTTACCTTCGATGACTGGGTTCATCGCGGGTTCCCAGTCTTCGGAGTGTAGTGATTTGTCGGTGAAGGACATGATTTTTTCGAAGTGTGTGAGGGCTTTCTTTACTTCGTCTGAGTCCCATTTGGTTTTGCCGTCGAAGAGCCCGTTGTAGCCGTCTGCCCCGAGGTCGGCGATGAGGATGGTTTCAAGTAGGTGCACTTGGGTCCATGCCATGCCAACGGTGATGGGGGTTTTACCTGCGGCCTTAATCTTTTCCATGTCTGCGATCCACGCGTCGATGTCGGCTGGTGGTTTTTCGGTGTCGATTCCAGCTTCTTTGAGGACGTTGGGGTTGGCCCATACGACGTTGGCGCGGTGTACGTTGGAGGGTACGGAGTAGATGGATCCGTCTACGGTGAGTCGGTCGATTAGGGTGGCGGGGAAGGCGGATTTGAGGTCGAGTTCGTCGTAGAGTCCGGAGATGTCTACGATTTGGTCGGCGTCAATGTAGTCGGTGAGTTCGGCGCCGGCGTGTGCTTGGAAGGTGTCGGGCGCGTTTTTGTTGGCTAGGTCGGCGGAGAGTTTTTGTTTGGCTTGGGAGCCGCCACCACCGGCGATCGCGGCGTTGACGAACTTGGTGTCGGGGTTTTGTTCTTGGAAGACTTTTTCTAGGGCTTCGAGGCCGAGTTTTTCAGATCCGGCTTCCCACCAGGTCATTACGTCCACTTGGGAGGCGTCGCCTTCCCAGGGGTTGGCGCCTTCGCTGCTTTGGGTTTCGGTTCCGCCGTTGGTTCCTGCGTTCCCGCCGCAGGCTGCTAGTGCTAGTGATACGGCTGCGATGCCGGCTAGCGTGGTGATTCGACGCATTGGGTCACTCCTCGTTGAATAACGTGTTTGTTTCGACTAAGGGACTTGTATAGACCAGTAGTCTCGTATCCCATAATGGCGCTCTAGTTCTTGGTTTGTGGGTGTTTGAGACGGTGAGCACACTTTTTCATGTTTCAATTTGATAACCGCAACTGTTTTCGCCGGTGTTTTGAGGACACAGAACGAGGACGGTACCTGCCCTTGGGTGGGTGGTTTCCGTCCTCGTTCGGTTTGGTTTAGCGCCCGGGCCGTGTCATTTCGCGATTCGAGCCGCGCGCTGTTCTTGGGTTACTTTACGAAGCCGAGTTCGCGCACTGCGGAGCGTTCTTCTTCGAGTGCTGCGACGTTGCGGTCGATTCCGGCTTGGGAGTCAGCGGAGATTTCCAGTCCTTGGACGATCTTCCATTCGCCGCCTTCGCTGGTGCAGGGGAAGCCGAAGACGAGGCCTTCGGGTACGCCGTAGGAGCCGTCGGAGGCGACGCCGGCGGTGACCCAGCTGTCAGCGGAGGTGCCTTGTACCCAGTCACGCATGTGGTCGATGGCAGCGCCGGCGGCGGAAGCTGCGGAGGACGCTCCGCGGGCTTCGATGATGGCGGCGCCGCGTTTGGCTACGGTGGGCACGAAGTAGGAGTCGAGCCATTCTTTGTCGACTAGTTCGTTGGCGGGCTTGCCGGCGACGGTGGCGTAGGAGACGTCGGGGTGCTGGTCGGCGGAGTGGTTACCCCATACGAGCATGTTCTTGATTTCGGTGACGTCGCTGCCGGTCTTGTGCGCTAGCTGCGAGATGGCGCGGTTGTGGTCTAGGCGCATCATGGCGGTGAAGCGTTCGGCGGGTACGTCGGGGGCAGCGTTGGCGGCGATGAGGGCGTTGGTGTTGGCGGGGTTTCCTACCACGAGGACGCGCACGTCGTCGGCTGCTCCGTCGTTGATGGCTTTACCTTGGGGTCCGAAGATTCCACCGTTGGCTTCGAGTAGGTCTGCGCGTTCCATGCCTTTGGTGCGGGGGCGTGCGCCGACGAGGAAGGCGGCGTTGGTGCCTTGGAATGCTTTTGTGGCGTCGTCGAAGATTTCGACGCCTTTGAGGAGCGGGAAGGCGCAGTCGTCCAGTTCCATGGCGGTGCCTTCGGCGGCTTTAACTGCTTGGGGGATTTCCAGTAGGTGGAGTTTTACGGGCACGTCGGGGCCGAATACTTGGCCGGAGGCGATGCGGAATAGCAGGGCGTAGCCGATGTTGCCTGCGGCGCCGGTTACGGTGACGATACGGGGTGCACTCATATGGTGTCTCCTAACATGTGGAAAGTGTCGGGGTTTGATCCCCATCGTTTCCATGTTAGTCCGCTCCTGGCTTGGTTGCCTCCCACTTCGACGTGCTTCGCGTGTTTTGCGGGTTTTATTTTGGCTCCCCGCGCTGCTACCCCGGGCGGGGACCCGCCAGCTGCCTTGGGTCTCCCCCACCCGCCTGCCCGCGCGGATCACCTGCCGGCTTCCGCGAGTACCCGCCCCGGCGCGTGGCGCGGTAGCGACCTGCCTAATGCACCCGCCTGCCCGCGCGGATCACCTGCCGGCTTCCGCGAGTACCCGCCCCGGCGCGTGGCGCGGTAGCGACCTGCCTAATGCACCCGCCTGCCCGCGCGAATCACCCGCCTGCCTCGCCCTATTCCACGCAGCGCAGCGCGGATCGCGCTCTGCAGTGTTTCAGTGGCCTTTCGGTTGGGCTGCTTTACTGTTTAACAGCCCCCACCCGAGGTAGGCAAAAACGATCCCCACCAGCGGGTTCAGCAGGTTCAACCAAGCGTAGGGCAGGTAGTCCTGGGTGGGCACTGTCAGGGTTCCGGCGAAGAACACTCCCGCAGTAGTCCACGGTATTAGGGGGGTGGTGAGGGTGGCGCCTTCTTCCAGGCAGCGGGAGAGGACGGCTCGGTCGATTCCGCGCCGATCGTACTCGTCTCGGAACAGTTGCCCTCCCAGGACAATGGACATGTACGCCTCCCCCATTCCCAGGTTCCCCACAAGCGCGGCACTGATGGTGGTCGCGACCAGTGATCCCACGCGCCGCACCCGCCGCAGCAGGCCGGCGATAATGGTGTGCATGTAGCCGAAGCGTGAGAGCATCGCGCCTAACGCTAGGGCTTGGACTGATAGCAGCAGGGTGAACCACATGGATAGTACGCCGCCACGGCTGAAGAGGTTGTCGACGGTTTCCACCCCAGTGGTGCCGCTGCCCCCGGCCCAGAGGGCGCGCAGTATTTGCCCAAGTGCAGTGTCCTGGTAGAGCCATCCCACGGCGATGGCGGTGAGGGTGGATGCCAGCATGGACCAGATGGCTTTGATGCGGGCCAGTCCGAAGCCGATGAGCACTAGGAACGGCAGGGTGGTGACCCAGCCGACGTGGTATTGACTGAAGATGGCGTTGGACAGGTTATCTAACTGTTGTTGCGGCATGGGGTTGGCGCCGATGGTGCGGCCGGTAATGGTGTATGCCAGGCTCACGATGAGCAGGGTGGGGCCGGTGGTGTATGTCATGGACCGGATGTGGTGGTATAGGTCGGTGTCGGCGGCCATGGCTGCCAGGTTGGTGGTGTCTGACACGGGGCTCATTTTGTCGCCGAAGGCGGCTCCGGACACTACTGTGCCGGCCACTAGCGGTAGTGGTATGTCCATGGCTGCGCCGATTCCGATTAGCACCACGCCAGCGGTTCCGGCGGTTCCCCACGCGGTGCCGGTGGCGATGGACATCAGGCAGGACAGGATGAGGGCGGCGGGCAGGAACCAGCCGGGATGGATGAGGGTGATTCCCCAGTGGATGAGGGTGGCGACGGTACCTGCTTGGATGAGGGCGGCGATTAGGGCCCCGATGAGTATAAATATTACGAGGGCGGTGCGTGCCTCCCACAGTCCAGCGCCGATGGCGAACGCGATGTCTTTGGGGCTGCGTTTGGCGACGGTGAGCGCTGAGGTGATGACGATTATGAGGGCGATGAGCATGAGCAGGTGCAGTTCGACGTGGAATACAGCCAGCCCAATACTGATGGTGGCGATTACGGTAAGGAAGGTTACGAGCGCGGGCGTAAAGCTGGGTCCACTTTTTTCGTGGGGCATGGTTCGACCTTCGTTTTTAAGTGTTTTATTCTCCGTTTTCACCCTACCGGGGTGCGCTGGTTTACGCGCGCCGGCTCTGGCGGCGCGTTACCATGGCGGGAGAGCGAAAGGAGCCGATGATGGCGTCTAAGGGTATTGAGAAGCAGCGTCGCAAGGCGGCGATTAAACGAGCTAAAGCCGTGGTTAAGCAGGTGAAGCAGGCGCGCGCGGCAGCCTCGGAGCAGCTCCAGGATGCGCTTTCTTCCCCGGTGTTGTGGAGCGAGGATCCGCGTTCGCTCCTTCGCGTGGATGAGAATTTTTCGCTGGCGGACTTTGACCGCAGCGCCACTCCGGGCTGGGAGGCCGGCAAGAGCGCCGGCAAGGATTACACGAAGGAACGCGGCAAGCACATGGCGGACTTACAAGAGCGCCTGTATGCCCAGGGTAAGGAGGGCGCTCGCGACAGTTTGCTGGTGATCGTGCAGGGTTTGGACACTGCCGGTAAGGGTGGGGTGTCGCGCCACGTAATGTCCATGGTGGATCCGCAGGGGATTCATTTGAAGGCTTTCAAGGCCCCGACTGAGGCTGAGCGGCGCGAGCATTTTTTGGATCGCGTGCGCCGCGAACTTCCTTCACCGGGGATCATCGGGGTGTTTGACCGTTCCCAGTATGAGGATTTGCTGGTTCCCACGGCGGAGGCGAAAACTGGTCGACCGGATGAGCAGGGTCAGTCGTGGGCGGTGTCTGAGGATGTTCTGAATTCGCGTTATCACGATATTTACGAGATGGAGCGTGCCGCGGTCGAGGGCGGTATGCGGGTTTTGAAGTTCTGCCTGATGGTTTCGTATGCGGAGCAGGGTAAGCGTTTGATGGAGCGTTTGGAGCGGTCGGATAAGCATTGGAAGTTTTCGCCGCACGATTTGGATGTGCGTGATGATTGGGATGCTTACCAGGCGGCTTACGAGGAGGTTTTGCGTCGCACTTCCACTGAGATTGCTCCGTGGTATGTGATTCCGGCTGATCGGAAGTGGTATTTGCGGTTGGCGATTACGGAGATCATTACTCGTACTTTGGAAGATATTAATCCGGTTTGGCCGGAGGCGGATTTTGATGTGGAGGCGAATAAGGCGCGTTTGGCGTTGACGATGACTGATGAGGCGATTAACGCCCATCGTTAGGGTTGGTGGCTAGGCGTGGGGGGGCGGGGTTTACTACCGCCCTGGCGGATTCTGGCTGTCGTTGCAACACCTGTTAGGTGGTGAGTAGTTGTTGCATT
>JAUNVG010000025.1 GCA_030537735.1 Actinomycetaceae bacterium | reverse complement strand
GCCTACTGCCGCGCGCCTACTGCCTCGCTACTCCCTTGCTACTGCCGGGGGTTAGACATCGGCACCGACCAGTGCAAACGGGTGCCGGGCCGGTCCGGGTTAGGCTCAATCTTGAAACTCCCACCGTGCTGACGGGCGCGGGTACGTAGGTTCCCCAACCCGGAGGTGCGTCCTCGCTGCGCCGGAATCCCCACCCCGTCGTCAACTACGTTAATGGTTATTTGCCCCTCCGGCGCCAGCCCCTCCACGGAAGTGGTGATGCGCACCGCGGTGGCGTGCGCGTGCCGGGCGACATTGGCCAGTCCTTCGCGAATAACGGCCACAATATCGTCGGCTATGTCAGGGCGGATCCGTTCGCACACTTCATCTAAGGCATCATCATCGGCGCTGGAAATCGCTTCCCCGTCAAGTTCCACAATCAGGGACGGAGCAAACCCCAAAGCGTTGCGAGCCAGGGAGGTTTCACGCCGAATCCGCTCCACCACCCCCACGTCCTGGTCAGGTTCGCGCAAGTCGTGCACAATGGAGCGGATCTGACACACGGACTCATCCACTGCCGCTAAAGCCGAATCCAACAACCCTTCGGTCTCAACGGCACTGAGGGTACCGGCACGCACCTTTTCACGCGCCGCATCCAACTGCATACCGGTGGCGAAAAGCTGTTGAATAGCGAAGTCATGCAGGTCACGCGAAATACGGTCACGTTCATCCAGCAGTGCCGCCATGTCTTCAGCGTGACGGGCCGATGCCAGCTCCAGTGCGAAAGCTGCCTGCGAAGCCAAGGACTCAGCCAAGGGCAGGTCGGAGGATTCGAACTCCATCTTCCCCGGCAGTCGCAGCAAGATCAGCACCCCTTGGGCTGCGCCGCGGTTCATCAGCGGGGCGTACAGGGCAGGCCCGAAGTTCTTCAACAGTGGCAGCCGCAAGGTCGATGCGCGCGCCAGGGAATCCACTATCATGCCCGCACCCTCATGTAGCACGCTCATGGTGCGTCCCTGCGGGGGGAATACCATTCCCACCAGTTCGTTAGCCATGTGGCCATCAGCGATCTCACAAGCCCAGGTGTAGCCAACCGATGGCAGCACAATGAGGGCGGTGTCGGCCCCTGAGACTTCACGCACGGTTTCGGCTATTAGGGTCAGGGCCTCTTCTTCTTCGGCGCCTTCCAACATGGCGGAGGTAATGGTTTGGGAAGCGGTCACCCACCGTTCACGGTTGGTGGATTCGCGGTAGATACGCGCGTTTTCCACCGCCACACCAGCGACGTTTCCCAAGATTTTAAGTAGTTTCACGTCCTCTTGCCCGAAACCGCGCGGCTTATCAGCAAGATAAAGCCGCCCGAAGGTGCGTCCTTGCATCTGCACGGGCACGCCCAGGAAGTTCCCCATGTGACGGTGCCCAGCGGGAAACCCCGTGTAGAGCGGGTGGTTAGCAATGTCATTAATAATGAGCGCATCGGTGTTAGGGATAGCCCCGATCATGCCTTTACCCACCGGCGGGTGGCCGATCACTTCTGCTTCCCCCGGCCCGAAACCGTGGTGGATGAACATGGTGGTCTCACCCCACGCATCCAATACCGCTAACGCCCCGTAGGCGGCGCCGGTGAGAGCGCACGCCTGATCCACGAACTGTTGCAGTACTTCCCGCAGGTCAAGCTGCTTAGTCATATCCAAGGCCGCTTGGATAAGTAGCTGGTCGCTGCCGGCTTCTTTCGGGTTAGAGTTCATCGCCGTTTCCTTCTTGCTGGTGGGCTTGCCGGTAGTTTTCATCCGTCTCTAACAGCTGCGCGTGAGTTCCTCGGCGTACTACCCGACTAACGCCGTTTTCGGCTTCGCCCAGCACGATCACTTCGTCAGCGGAGTCAAGGGGAGTGACCCGGTGGGTGATGATAATGACGGCGCGCTCGCGGTAGTTGGTGAGCAGGTCGCGCATGAGCTTATCAGCGGTGGCGGCATCTAAGTGCTCACTGGGTTCGTCGATAATCATGATGGGGGCAGGCGCGGCGAGGGCGCGTGCCAGCAGTAGGCGTCGCCGTTCCCCTCCGGATACGGAGGTCGCTCCCGGGCCGAGGACGGTGTCCAATCCGGCGGGTAGGTGCGCAAGCCATTGTCCCAGTCCGGCGCGGGTGAGTAGTTCGCGTGCTTGCTCGGGGGTAAGGTCAGCGCGGGCACACCGCAGGTTTTGTTCCACGGAAGTGGCGAACACGTGTGCGTCCTCAGGGGTGAAAGAAACCACTTGCGACACGGTTTTTGCCGGCAGGTCGCGGTAATCAATACCGCCTAGTTCCAGTTTCCCCCCGCGTGCAGGCAGCAGCCCGGCCAGGGTGTAAGCCAGGGTGGATTTCCCGATCCCAGACGGTCCCACAATACCGATGGTTTTACCGGGCTTAATCTCCAGGTCCAGGCCTTCCACCACCACCGGTGCTTGCGGCCATCCCACCGCCAGGTCGCTGGCTTTCAGGTGCGCAGCCGGCAAGGGTGAGTCAGCAGTCTTTGCTACCGTCTTTTCGCCCTGGCCTGGTTCGCTTCCCAAACCACTATCGGGCTTAGTCGCGGCGGTGTCACCGGCGTACAACAGGTCTTCTAACCGAAGCGCAGCGCGGGCAGAGCGCACCAGTTGCACCGCGGCAGGGGCAAGTTCGGCGGTGCCTTCGAAACTAGAAAGCGGGGTGAGCACTAAGACGGCGACGATTACTGCACTTACCAGGCCCACTTGGTGTTCCCCGGTGCTGACAATAATCGCCCCGCCTACTGCCAGCCCCATGGCCAGGGCATCGACCACTGACGCCAGCGCAGCGGGGCGGGCGGCCTTGTCTTTGGCTCGTCGCAGTTGCGTTTCAATGTCGTCTAGGCGGTTGCGCAGGCTGGGGCGCTGTCCGCTCACGGCCAGTTCGTCGGCGTGGTCCAGTAGGGTCACGGTGGTGGCTGCTAGTTCGCTGCGAGCCCGGTCTTCCGCTAGTTGCGCCAGGCGGGCGGAGCGAATGGTTAGCAGGGGCGCTCCCACCCCGGAGATGAGCAGGCAGATGCCAAGTATGGCGGCGGAGGTGGGGGAGAAGAACGCCAGGATCCCGACGGTGAGTATGCCGGTGCATGCCGCCACCCACGCCGGTAGCACGGACTTAACCAGCAGGTCCCCGAAAGCGTCCACGTCAGCACCGGTGCGCGCCAGTAACTCACCGCGCTTTAGGTGGTGCAGGTGGGAGGTATCTGAGTTCGCCAGTTTCAGGTACACGTTTTCACGTAGCGCCGCTATCCCATCCATCGCCACGCGGTGGGAAGCGAGGCGCTGTACGTAGCGCAGCACGGCTTTGGAGATGCCGAAGAAGCGCACTCCCACGGTGGCGACTTGTAAGAACAGTACCGGCGGGTGCTGGGAGGCGCGTGCGATTAGCCAGGCAGCGGTTCCCCCCAGGGCGATGGAGGCACTTAGCCCAGCTACGCCGAGGACGATCGCGGCAATGAAGTGCGCGCGGTTTAGTTCCAGCAGGGGAAGGAGGCATTTGAGGGCGCGTTTTTCTTCTTTGGTGACGAACAAACTCACTGCGGTTCCCCTTCCAATAGTTGCGGGGTGGCGCTGATTTGCAGGTCGGCGCTGGTGTTGGCAGCCAGTTGCGGCCACTTCTCCATTTCTTCCGCGGTAGCGGCGGTGGTCGTCACTTCGATGACTCCGTCAGCTAGTTGGGTTACCGCTTGCCGGTGGGCGATGACTATAACTGTTCGCCCCTGCTGTTTGAGTTGGCTAATGACCCGCACAATCTGGGTTTCGCTGACCGCATCCAGGTGGGCGCTGGGTTCATCCAAGATAATCCATTTCGAGGTCGATACCAGCGCGCGGGTGAGGGCCAGGCGTTGGCGTTGTCCCACCGATAGGCCGATACCGCCGTGTCCTAAAGCGGTGTCCCACTTTTGCGGTAGTTGGTTAACGATCTGATCCAACCCGGTGAGTTTGGCTGCGGCCTGCAGTTCGGCGGGCGGTAGGTTTCGCCCGGCGGCTACGTTTTGCAAAATGGTGCCGGGGGTGATGGCGGGATTTTGCGGCACCCAGGTAAGTTGGCGGTGCCAGCTGTCTAGGTCAACGTCGTTGAGGTTGGTTTCTTCCCCGTCTTCACCGAGGAGCTTTATGGTTCCGCGGGTGGGTTCTAAAACCCCCAGCAAGCACATGACTGCGGTGGTTTTCCCCACTCCTGACGGTCCGCTTAAGGCCCATATTTTCCCCGGAGTTAACCGGGCGCTGAGGTTGCCTGGTGACCAGGCGCCGCGGGCGGCGACGCCAACGGAGTCGAACTCAACGGTGGTGTGGGCCAGGTCCGGGGCGGGCTGGGTGCCGTGTGGTTCGACGGGGGTTTCAAGCACTTCGAAAGCGGCTTCGGCGGCGGCCACACCGTCGGCGGAGGCGTGGAAGTTCTTTCCCACTTCACGTAAAGGCAGGTAGACCTCGGGGGCAAGCATAATGGTCGCCAGCGCAGGCATGAGTTCGATATGCGCAGCCACCAGTCGCAGTCCGACTTCTACTGCCACTAGGGCCACGGAGAGGGTAGCGAGGAACTCTAAGATCGCTCCCGATAGGAACGCCACCCGCAGGGTTTGCATGGTGGTGTGGGCGTGCAAGCGGCCCAGGCGGTGTACGTGCTGGGCTGGCGATTTTTCTCTGCCTAACGCCGCCAGGGTGGGTAATCCCGCTACCAGGTCGAGTAGTTGTGAACCGAGCCGTTCCATGGTGGCGAGCTTTTGACGGGAGTACTCCTGGGTTAGTTTGCCCACCAAGATCATGAAGATGGGGATCAGGGGGATGGTGACTGCTGCGAAAATGGCTGATACCCAGTCCAGGTAGAACATGGTCAAGATGGTCAGGGGAGTGACCGTCATGCTTAACACCAGTTGCGGCAGGTAGGAGATGAAGTATGGTCCCAGGTCATCTAGGCCGCGGGTTACTAAGGTGGCGGTGTCGTGGCCGTGTGTGGAGCGCCAGCGCGGCCCCAGGGCGTGGGCTTTGTCGATTACCGCGCCGCGTAGTTCTTTAATGGCGTTTTGGGCGGCGCGATGGGCGAAGGCTTTATTGAGGTAGATAATGATTAGCCGCAGGCCGATGATGAGCGCTAACACCACCAGGGTGGGGGTGATTTCTTCCAGTTGGGCTCTGCGGGTGATTACCGGGGAGATCGCCATGGCGATGGTGATGGCTTGAGCCACTACCAGCAGGGCGGAGATAACTCCGGTGACGGAGATGAAGGCGATGTAGCCGCGCGCGCTGCGAGCGTAGGCTAGGAGCCTGGGGTCGAGTGGTTTCACGCTTCCTCATCGCTGTAGATGGTTGGGGCCTGGTTTCTTGGCCTTTTACGGTGCTTTCTTTGGTGGCTTCCGGGGCCGGTGGGTTTTGGCTTCCAGCAGTCACCCGTATCTAGGCAACAAGTCCCAGATCGGATCCTTTCCCATGATAGCCAGCAAAGAAGTGTGGGGGCTAGTTTCGAACTAGCCCCCACACTTTATTGCGCTTTGCTTCGGTTAGCGGTCAGCCAACAGCGTTAGTTAACTGGACCGTTAGCCTTGCAAGAAGTTCGCGCCCATCCGGATCCGCTTGGGGATCAACCCCATGGTTTCGGGGATGTCACCGGGGGTGACGCGGGCGCGGAATACCCAGTAGGACCAGGCGGTGTAAGCCAAGACGATCGGCACGAAGATGATCGCGGCGAAGGTCATTACCACCAGTGTGGGGTGGGTAGAGGAGGCTTGCGCGATGGTCAGCGAGTAGCTCGGGTCGATGGAGGACTTCATTACGTTGGGTGCCATGGCAGTGAAGATGAACGCCACTGCGCCGGCGATACCAACGGAAGAAAGAATGAAGGACAGCATCGAGTTGTTCATCGCCTTTTGGGTGTAGACGGTGGAACCGATCAGTGCCAGTGCCGCTACCACCAGCGGCAGCCATGCCCACACGGTTCCGGCGTATGCCAGGACCGCCCAGATTGCCCACACAGCGGTGAGGCCGGTGGCAACGAGGGACAGGATGGAGGACAGGCGTTCGGCGCGGTCGTGGACCGGTCCGGTGGTCTTGAGGGAGAGGAACTGCGCACCTTGCGACATAGCCAGGGACAGTACCACTAGCCCACCAAGAAGGGTGAACACGGTCAGGAGGGAGAAGAATCCACCGGTGATGTTGTGTACCGAGTGGGCGAGGACTTCCTCGGTGATGGGGCCAGCTACCGGCTCCATCGTTACCGGGTCTACGACCTCGATCTTCATGCCCTGCACCAGGTTGGCGAAGGCGACACCGAACAGCAGGGGAACGCCGAATCCAACCACGGTGTGGATGGTGTCCCAGGTGGAACGCCAACGCACGGTGTCAACGGTCTTGCGCCACTCGATTGCGGCGATACGCAAGATCAGCAGTACCAGCACCAGGAAGAGGGCGAGGTACATGCCGGAGAACATGGTGGCGTACCATTCGGGGAAAGCTGCGAAGGTAGCGCCACCGGCGGTGAGCAGCCACACTTCGTTTCCATCCCAGTGGGGGCCAATGGTTTTAATGGCTTGAGAGCGTTCCTCGTCGTTCTTAGCTACGAACGGCAGCAGGGCTCCTACGCCCAGGTCGAAACCTTCGACGATGAGGTAGCCGACCCACAGGACGGCGATGAGGATGAACCAAAGAATACTGAGCCAATCCATTTGTTATCGATTCCTTTCTCAGTATCCGAAAGCAAGCAGACTGGAGTTGTCGCCAGTCTCTTCTTCGTGGCCGGGGAAGTGCATGCCTTCGAGGGCGAAGCGGCGCATGAGGAGGAACCACACGACACCGAGGCCACCGTAGAGCAAGGTGAAGATGACCATGGTGAGGCCAACTTGGAAGCCGGGGACCGCGCCGGAGGAGGCGAACTCGGTCAGCTGGAGGACTCCGGAAACCGGGTCACCGTTCATGGCAGCTGCCTGGTTGGGGTAAACCACCCAAGGCTGGCGGCCGATTTCGGTGAAGATCCAGCCTGCGCTGGCACCGATGAAGGGGAAGGGAATCATCCACAGGGAGGCTTTACCAGCCCAGGAGGCGCGCATGAGCTTATCGCCACGCAGTCCAATGAGGATCATTAGACCCAGGATCATGGAGACGAAGCCGAGGCTGATCATTACGCGGAATGACCAGAAGGTCGGCATCGAGGGCGGGCGGAAGTCGTATTGGGCGGCGTCCCCGTACCGGGAGGTGAAGGACTCGTTTGCGTTGAGCATGTCCACCATGCGCTCTTGGATGTCGCGCACGCCTTCCACGGAGGCGCTGAAGTCGTTGTGCGACAGGAAGGAGGCGAGCCCGGGAACGGTGATGAAGCGGGTCATGTCGCCGCTGTCATCGAGGGGGCATTCACCAAAGCCTGCCACGGTGAAGGCAGCTCCGTCGGTATCCATGCAGATACCTTCGGCTACCGCCATCTTCATCGGTTGTAGCTCAACCATTTCGACGCCCTGGAAGTGACCGGTGGCGGCGGTTCCTAGGCCTCCGACCAGCAGGAAGATGGCGCCGAAGCGGGCTACCGGCTTCCAGATTTCACGGGCTTCGCGTTCACCTTCAGCACCGGCGTTGGCGGCGCGGGTGACCCACCACAGGGCGATACCGGCTACGAAGGTGCCGGCGGTGAAGATGGAGGTGAAGAATACGTGGGAGAACCCGAGGAACAGCACGGGGTTGGTGATTACCGCGAAGAACCCGCCGACGCCGTCAAGTTCGGCGCGACCGGTTACGGGGTTGAAAGCGGCACCTACGGGGTGCTGCATCCAGGAGTTCGCGCCAATGATCCAGATGGCGGATACGGCTGAGCCGATGGCGGCTAGCCAGATGGCGGTCAGGTGTGCGCCCTTAGAGATGCGTCCCCAACCGAAGATCCAGATACCTAGGAAGGTGGATTCGAGGAAGAACGCCAGGAGCGCTTCGAATGCTAGGGGAGCGCCGAAGATGTCGCCGACGAAGCGGGAGTATTCGGACCAGTTCATGCCGAACTGGAACTCCTGCACGATACCGGTGGCGACACCGAGGGCGAAGTTGATGAGGAAGAGTTTTCCAAAGAAACGCGTTGCTTTCAGCCAAGTCTCGTTACCCGATCGGTGCCACTTGGTTTGCATCATGGCGACCATGATGCCGAGGCCGATCGTTAGCGGGACCTGAATGAAGTGGTAGACGGTGGTGATACCGAACTGCCACCGCGCCAGAAACACTCCGTCGAGTGCAACTGGGAGGACGGTCATGTTGTCCGCCTTTCAAGTCGATAGGTTGAGTCACCGGGTACGGTGATTTGGATACCTCTACACTAGGGACATTCGTCCCATTTGCGAAACGTTCTGACAGTGGTTTCGTAAAAATGTCAGGTTTTGCCCACCTTAACGCGCATGCCGTTAGGGACTAAAGACCTATGCGGGTTTTGTTTCCCCTAAGTTTTCGGCGCTATTTTCAATACCTGCATCTTGCTTTAATGAGTTTACTTCGCTCATAAGCACCTTCTTGAGACCATTGCTCACGGGACAATTTCGGGTGCTTTCTGTGAACTTCCTGGTTCCGTCAGGTGAACTGAATACGGCCCCGGGCGCGCAACAGGCTAAGATGGTTCTTAAGACTGCTTGCCACGCCGCTTTGAATGGCACTTAACGGAAGGTGAACCGCCACCTACGGGGCGTAAACCCTCCGGCCCGGCGCGCGAAGAGCCAGCAGTTAACTTGGATTCGCCGCACCGCGAATCCGCCGGCCTTACGCTTTCAAATGTGATTTAGAAGCGAGGTCGGTCCTGGCTTACCGGCCACGCTTAAGATCGGCGCGGGGTCAGGCAGATGAGTCTTCCGCTCAATAGCAGCGGCAAGAAGTACTTGCGGGTGTGAGCAGGTGCTTCGCTAACTGGAGATCTTAACGTGGTTAATAAAGAAAACCCCGGTCTGGACGAACTCGAGACCGACGCGACGCCCGCCCCACAAGGTGGCGCTTTCGCCCCCATATTCTCTGCTGCCGACGGCGGTTTCACCCCGCCCGCTCCGGTGGCTCAACCCAACTTCAGCGCCTTCCTCACCCCGGCGGCGCAGACCCAAGATGGCGACGGTGAAGAAAAATCCGTGCAGGCGCCCCCGGCAGCTCCGATGGCGCTGGTTTTCCAAGCACCTGATATTCCTAGCCCGCTGCCTCGCGCCAGTCGCGATGAGGACGACGAAGACCGGCCTCGTAAACGCCGCGAACGCCCCAGCGACCGGGACGATGACAAACGCGATGACGACGACGCTACCACGCGGCGCCGGCGGCAGAAGGTGGAAGAGGCCCCGGACGAGGACGTTGACTACGACGACGAAGACGATGACGGTGACAGCGCGGATCTGACGGTGCGTCGCCGGCGTCGCCGTCGCACCCGCACTGAGGACGAAACCGAAGTAAACGACGAGGTCACATCCGTTAAAGGCTCCACTCGTTTGGAAGCTAAACGCCAGCGCCGGCGGGAAACTCGCCGCGACGGCAGGCGGCGCCAAACGGTTACGGAATCGGAGTTCTTGGCGCGGCGAGAGTCCGTTAAACGCGAAATGGTGGTGCGTGAAAAAGACGGCCTGAACCAGATCGCGGTACTAGAAGACGGGCTGCTGGTGGAGCACTACGTGGCGCGCCGCACCCAGCAGACCATGGTGGGCAACATCTACCTGGGGCGGGTGCAAAACGTTCTTCCTTCCATGGAGGCCGCCTTCGTGGACCTGGGGAAGGGACGCAACGCCGTCCTCTACGCGGGGGAAGTGAACTGGGATGCGGTGGGAGCTGCAGGCAGGCCCCGGCGCATCGAGCAGGCTTTGAAATCCGGCGACACCGTTTTAGTGCAGGTAACGAAGGACCCGATCGGGCACAAGGGTGCGCGCCTGACGGCGCAGATCACGTTGGCGGGTCGCTACCTGGTGTTAGTTCCGGGCGGGCAGATGACGGGTATTTCACGCAAACTACCCGATAAGGAACGCGCCCGTTTGAAGAAACTCCTGGGGTCGATCGTGCCGAAGGAATACGGCGTGATTGTGCGCACCGCTGCCGAGGGGGCTTCGGAGGCGCAGCTGAGAGCCGACGTGGAGCGCCTTAAAGCCCAGTGGGAAAAGATTGAGAAGAAACAAAAGGGCGGGCAGAAGGCTCCGGCTTTGCTGCGCTCTGAGCCTGAACTGGCGGTGCGCGTGGTGCGCGATGTGTTCAACGAGGACTTTTCTCAGTTGATCGTCCAGGGCAAGGGCGCGTGGGAAACCATTGATGAGTACGTGCGCGAACTTTCTCCCGACCTGCATGACCGGCTTTTGCACTGGGTGAAGAAAGATGATGTCTTTGCTGCTCACCGCATTGATGAGCAGTTGACGAAGGGAATGGACCGCAAGGTTTGGCTACCTTCGGGTGGGTCGCTGATTATCGACCGCACCGAGGCGATGACGGTTATTGACGTTAACACCGGAAAGTTCATTGGTTCTGGTGGAACGTTGGAAGAGACCGTTACTAAGAACAACTTGGAAGCGGCTGAGGAGATTGTGCGCCAGCTGCGCCTGCGCGACATTGGCGGCATCGTGGTGATCGACTTTGTTGACATGGTGCTGGAAGCGAACCGGGACCTGGTTCTGCGTCGCTTGGTGGAGTGCTTGGGGCGTGATCGCACTCGCCACCAGGTCACTGAGATCACTTCCTTGGGCCTGGTGCAGATGACTCGTAAGCGCGTGGGGGAGGGCCTGGTGGAGGCCTTTTCCACTTCGTGTGAGTGCTGTGAGGGGCGCGGTTTCATTGTGCATGCTGATCCGGTGGAGCGCGATCAGATGCATAAGAGTAATGACCGCGCCGATTCGAATCGATCGCGTAAGTCTGATAACCGCTCGCGCGCGGAGCGCAAGCGCGAAGATCAGCAGTCCCAGGAAACGGATCGTCAGCGCGCCCAGGTCAAGGATGCGCTTAGTGCGATTGCGGCAGCTACTGCTTCGTCTCATCAAGATGGCGAGGACGGTGGGTCTGGGCCGGAAGATGGTGGCGGTGCGGGTGCCGGTAAGGAGAAGGTGGCAACTGCGGGCGCCGGTAAGGGGAAGAAAGCTAAGTCGCGTAAGGCGAAGTTAGCTGCCGAATCCGAGGGCGCTAAATCCGGTAGTGATAAATCTGACGGTGGCGAATCGGCTAGTGATAAATCCGCCAGTGGTAAGGCTGACGGCGATAAATCCGCCAGTAATGAATCGGCCAGCGATAAATCCGCCGGCGCCGAATCCAGCGGCAACGACTCGGGGGAGGCTAAGCAGTCCGCTAAGACTGCGCCGGCAGCTGATAGGGCGAAGAAAACCCGTAAGGGAAGCGAAGGTAAGGCCGCTGCCAAGCGCGCTGCCTCTACCGGTGAGGAATCCAGCGCCAATAGTGGACAGGATGGCGCTACTGAGGCACCTAGCCGCAGGCGGCGAGGCAGACGCGCCGCCACCATGAGCGCCGGTAAGCCAGCTGCGATTGAGCTTCCCCAGGTGCAGAACACCGCTCCCACGATTGCGCGCCCAGCGGCTTTGAGTGTGGATGATATTGAACTGCCACAGGCAGGTGAACGTCGTAGCAGCCGCACGCGGCGCGCTGTGATGGTTAACACTACTGACACTAAGTCGGAGCAGTCGCAGGAGCAAACCCCCTAGCAGGTTAAGATTAGGGAGGAAACCCAGCCGGCTGACGGTGTTCAATCCCACACGACAGTGAAGGTTCTACGGGCCTTTGGGGTTTGAAAGCCTAACCCGGTTGGCGTATCCTTGTACGTCGGTGCATGTTTTACACATGCGGCGATGCTCCCACTTTCGGTGGGGGGATCAAAGTGGAAACTTCCACTCCGGTTCCTACGTGGAGTGAAGCAGACACTTTACAAGACAGCATTCGTAATCGATAAGAGATGAGCAGCAACGTGGTCTACGCGATCGTCAAGGCCGGCGGCCGACAGGAGAAGGTTTCCGTCGGTGATGTCGTCGTCGTCGACAAGCTGGCGGGAGAGGCCGGCGACACCGTCGAACTCCAGCCCCTGATGGTAGTCGATGGTGACAAGGTCACCTCCGATGCGTCGGAACTCGGAAAAATCAAGGTAACCGCCGAAGTGGTGGAACCCGCTAAGGGACCGAAGATTTCGATCATCAAGTACAAGAACAAGACTGGCTACCGCAAGCGCCAGGGTCATCGTCAGCCTTTGACGAAGATCAAGGTCACGGGGATTAAGTAACCCCAACGGTCCGGTTTCGGAAACGACAGAAAGTAGCTTTGAGATGGCAAGCAAGAAGGGGCTCGGTTCTTCTAAGAACGGGCGCGATTCCAATGCACAGCGCCTCGGCATCAAGCGTTTCGGCGGCCAGTTCGTAAAGGCCGGCGAAATCCTGGTTCGCCAGCGTGGCACCAAGTACCACCCCGGTGAGAACGTCGGGCGCGGTAAAGATGACACTCTCTTCGCACTGGTTGCCGGTGACGTAGAGTTCGCCACCAAGCGCAACCGTAAGGTTGTGAACGTGGTGGAAGCTGTAAGCGCCTAACGCGACGCAGCTAACGACACCGAGGGTGGACGGACACTTCCGTTCACCCTCGTTCCGTATCTGCACACCCACCGCCGGCCTCACCCGATGGCTGGAACGTTCCTAGCTAAACCGAAGGGGATAACCAATGGCTTCTTTCGTTGACCGAGTCACCCTGCATGTGCGCGCCGGTAAAGGCGGGCACGGGTGCGCTTCTGTACACCGTGAAAAGTTCAAACCCCTAGGCGGCCCCGATGGAGGCAACGGGGGCGACGGTGGCTCTGTGATCTTGGAAGTGTCCAGCCAAACCACCACGCTTCTTAACTACCACCACGCCCCGCACCAGCGGGCCGAAAACGGCACCCCCGGCCTGGGTGGTAACGGCGAAGGCAAAAGGGGCGCTGACATTGTGCTTCCCGTCCCTGACGGCACGGTGGTGAAAACCCCGGAAGGGGAAATCATCGCCGACCTGACGGGGGAAGGCACCCGCATTGTGATTGCCGCGGGAGGGCGCGGCGGACTGGGGAACGCAGCTTTAGCCTCGCGCAAACGCAAGGCCCCCGGTTTCGCACTACTGGGTGAGCCCGGCGAAGAACGCGACGTGGTTTTGGAACTTAAATCGGTGGCGGACGTGGCGTTAGTGGGCTACCCCTCGGCCGGTAAGTCCTCCTTGATCGCGGCGTTGTCGGCGGCGCGCCCGAAGATCGCCGACTACCCGTTCACCACGCTGGTGCCGAACCTGGGGGTAGTACAGGCAGGGCAAAGCCGCTACACCATCGCTGACGTACCCGGCCTAATCCCAGGAGCAGCCCAAGGCAAGGGGCTGGGCCTGGAGTTCTTACGCCACATTGAACGCTGCGCGGTGATCGCTCACGTACTAGATGCAGCCACCTTTGAAAACGACCGCGACCCCGTATCTGACCTGCACGCCATCGAAGCCGAGCTTTCGCAGTACCGCTCCGACCTAGGTGAAATCGAAGGATATGTGCCCCTGGGGCAGCGCCCCCGCATCATTATCGTGAATAAGGTCGATATTCCCGATGGGGCGGATATGGCGCAAATGCAGTTGGAAGAACTCAAATCCCTGGGGTGGGAGGTCTTCTTAGTTTCCGCTGTCAGCCACGAGGGGCTAGACCCACTGCGTTTCCACTTGGCGAAACTAGTTGATGACCATCGCGCCAGTTTGCCTGAACCGGAGCCGATCGCGCAGGTCCGGGTTTCGCCGGGTCGGCGACGCGAACCTGACCCGATCCAGGTGCGTAAGGTTAGCTACAGTGGCGAGGACGTGTTCGAAGTGCGCGGAACCCGCCCGGAGCGTTGGGTTTCCCAAACAGATTTCAGCAACGATGAGGCGGTTGGCTACCTGGCGGATCGTTTGGCGCACGCCGGGGTGGAAGAACTACTGGCGAAAGCGGGAGCCAACCCCGGTGACCCGGTAGTTATCGGCCCGGTGGAAAGTGGCGTCATTTTCGACTGGGAACCGACTTTGAGCACGGGAGCGGAACTGCTGGGTGCGCGCGGTACCGATGAGCGTATCGATCCGGCTACTCGGGCGACCCGCCGTGAACGTAAGGCCCGCTACCACGAGATGATGGATGCGAAGGCGCAGGCGCGTGAGGAACTGTGGATGGATCGCGAACGCGGCTACTGGGCTGACCCGAGCGACGGTGAAGGCTAGCTGTGAGCGAGGTAAAAGACACTGATATTGAAATGCGCCGCCAGTTGGTGCAGGCTCGCCGCTTGGTGGTGAAAATCGGGTCTTCGTCCCTTACTCGCCCTGACGGGCGTTTGGATTTGAACCGCATCGACCAGGTGGCAGCGGTTTTAGCCCAACTTACGCGCGCAGGTAAACAAGTTGTCCTGGTTTCCTCCGGAGCGGTGGCAGCGGGATTGGACCCGCTGGGGTTCGACACCCGACCGCGCGAGCTACCTACCGTGCAGGCGTGTGCGGCAATGGGGCAGGGACTACTGGTGGCGCGTTGGGCAGCGGGGTTCCAAGCACATTTTCGCCACGTCGCCCAGGTGCTACTGACCGCCGAGGACGTGATGCGCCGCGATCACTACACGAATGCCCGCCAGGCGTTGGACAAGTTATTGAACCTGGGGGTGATACCGGTGGTGAATGAAAACGACGCGGTAACTACCCGGGAGGTACGTTTTGGTGACAACGACCGGCTAGCAGCCTACGTTTCGCACCTGGTGCACGCTGACGCCCTCGTGATCCTTACCGATGTGGACGGACTTTACACGGCTCCTCCCAGCCACCCGCAGGCGCGGCGCATCGTGACCGTAACGGACCCGGCCCAGTTGCAGGAAATCCAGCTAGAAGGCGCGGGCTCAGCGGTGGGAACCGGGGGGATGCGCACGAAACTGCGGGCCGCGCTAATGGCGGGCGACAGCGGCATCGACGTGGTGATGTGCCACGCCGATGACCTAGCGGCAGCCGCACGCGGACAGGTAGTGGGGACTTTCTTCGCCGCTACCGGTAAGCGCCGCCCCTCGCGTAGCTTGTGGATTGCTCACGCTGCTTTGAGTCAGGGGCAGATCCTGGTTGACGACGGTGCGGCTCGGGCCATTACCACGGGTAAGAAATCGCTACTGCTGGCGGGAGTGGTTTCTGCTCGCGGAAGTTTCCAAACCGGTGACGTGGTGGAAGTGCACGACGGGCGCGGCCTGTTTGCGCGCGGGGTGTGCGCCTACGACAGTGAGGACGTGAATCGTTGGCGTGGTAAGTCGATGGGGGAGCTGAAGGAAGCGGGGCATTTAGATCCGCGTCCGGTTATTCACCGAGATGACCTCGCGCAAGTTCCGCGCCTTTGAGTAGGCTAAAACCCATGAACCAAAGCGCTGTTGAAAACTCGGATGTGAAAGTCGCGGTGCGCCAGGTTTGTGCGCAAGCGCAAGTGGGACAAAAGTGGCTGGCGCAAGCTAACACTGCCAGTCGCAACGAACTGCTGGAATCGATCGCGCAGCGCCTCTTGCTGGAGGCGGAGCGGATCGAGGCGGCTAATAGGATCGATTTAGAGCGCGAGCGCGCCGCAGGCATGAGTGAAGGTCTGCTTGACCGTTTACGTTTGGACTATTCCCGGATTGAGGATTTAGCTGCGGCGGTGCGCACGCTGGTGGACCTTCCCGATCCGGTGGGTAGAGTTATCGACGGTCAGCAGCTACCTAACGGCCTGAGGGTGCGTCGTCAACGCGTTCCCCTAGGGGTAGTGGGCATGATTTACGAAGCCCGCCCCAACGTTACTGTTGACGCCGCTTGCCTGGCGTTGAAAGCCGGTAACGCGGTGATCTTGCGGGGTGGTTCCGCGGCGGCTGAAAGCAACGCCGCGTTGGTGGAAGTGATGCGCACAGCGCTGGCCGAACGCGGCTGCCCACCGCAGGTGGTTGCCAGCGTGGATGCCTGGGGCCGGGAAGGGGCGCGCCAGTTGATGCGCGCACGCGGGTATATCGATGTGTTGGTGCCGCGCGGCGGGGGCGGCTTAATCAGCGCGGTGGTGGAAGAATCCACCGTCCCGGTGATCGAAACCGGAGTTGGGAACTGCCACATTTACGTGGATGCTTCCGCTGATTTAACGCAGGCTCTAGAGATTGTGATGAACGCTAAGACCCAGAGGGTGGGGGTTTGCAACGCGGTGGAGACCGTCCTCGTAGACGAAAGCATCGCCCCTGATTTCTTACCCGTTTTAGAATCTGCCTTAGGCGCTGCAGGCGTTCGTATCCACCCCAGTGCGCAGGCGGCGAAGGAGTTACAAAACCACTGGCCCCTCGCCGGCGAGGACGACTGGGCGGGGGAATACCTGTCGATGGATTTAGCGCTAGCCACTACAGCGGGGGTGGAAGGCGCGATTGAACATATTGAGCGTTATTCGTCGGGACACACCGAAGCGGTGCTGGCCACTGACACTCGGGTGATTAACGACTTCGTCCGCCGGGTTGACGCCGCCGCGGTGGCGGTAAATGCCTCCACCCGCTTCACCGATGGCGGCCAGTTGGGGTTGGGGGCGGAACTGGGAATTTCCACCCAAAAACTGCACGCTCGCGGGCCGATGGGGTTGGAGCAGTTGACTACCTGGAAGTGGATTATCGAAGGTGATGGGCACGTTCGCGCCTAAGGTGTGAGAAGATCGAAATACATGCGTTAGTGTTTTGCACCGCGTTTCGGCGCGGATGCGTTCGGAACCCGCTGGTGGGTGCGGTGAAGGTAGGGCAGCAGGCTTGACGGTTGAGCCGGTAACAGAGTTAGACATTGCGCGCTATCAAAGCGCTGCTCGCCAGCGAGCACAACAGCGCGGGGGACGTCCTTCGATTGGGATTATGGGCGGTACTTTCGACCCGATCCATCACGGTCACCTGGTAGCTGCCTCCGAGGTGATGGAGGTTTTCAACCTTGATCAAGTGGTTTTCGTTCCCACCCAGATGCAGCCCTTCAAGGCGGGTCGGCGCGTGACTTCCGCGGAGCACCGGTACTTGATGACGGTTATCGCAACTGCGTCGAATAATCGATTCACGGTTTCGCGAGTGGACATCGATCGCGGTGGCACCACTTTCACCATCGACACTCTTAACGACATCCACTCCCAGCGTCCCGATGCGGACTTATTCTTCATCACCGGGGCGGATGCGCTAGAGCAGATCCTTTCTTGGAAAGACGCCGACAAGCTTTTTGAAATGGCGCACTTCATAGGAGTTACCCGCCCCGGCCACGAGCTCTCAGCCGGCGGTCTGCCGCCCTCCGCGGTTTCCCTGGTGGAGGTTCCGGCGATGGCGATTTCTTCCACTGACTGCCGCCGGCGCGTAGCTGCGGGGCAACCGGTTTGGTACTTGGTGCCCGACGGGGTGGTGCAGTACATCGATAAGTACGGTCTCTACCGGGAAGATAGTCACTAGATGCAGGCTTCGAACCAGGACGCGAGGACGCCTGCGGCGCAAGACGGTGCGGGCGCGCCGGGTGAGGGCGCGCCTGGCTGGGAGCCCGACCAATGGGTGGCGCAGTTTGTTTCCCCACCGCTTCACTTACAGCCGCTAGAGTTTGAATACCTTCCCATCCCTGAGCCTGAGGTTCAATTGGATGCGGATTTCACGAGGGCGTTTTCCTCCCTTGATAGGCAGATGGAGCGGGTGCGGTCGCTACTTGAGCAGGTGGATCGTGGCACAATGGGAGAGAATCATCAATCGAAACAAAATTGAGGTAGCGAATTTGTCTTTACCCGAACAGTCACAGCAGGTGTTGGATATTGTCACTCATGCTGTGGGGGAGAAATTAGGTAAGAACCCGGTGGCTATTGACGTGCGCGAACGCATGCCGTATGCCGATGTCTTCTTCATCACTTCCGCTGATAGTGACAGGCAGATCTTGGCGATCGCAGATGAGGTGATCGACCAGGTTCATGAGGCTGGGTTTGCGCGCCCACGGGTTGAGGGCCGGGAAGAAGCAAGCTGGGTGCTGATCGAGTGTCCAGGCGTGGTGGTTCACGTAATGAGTGAGGATCAGCGCGCGTTTTACAACCTGGAAAAACTGTGGGCGGATGGGAAGGCTATTGATTTAGGAGTGCAGGCGTGAGTGGAAGCCAGCTCACCCGGATAGTTTTGGTGCGTCACGGTCAAACTGATTACAACCGTGACGGCCAGGTACAAGGTGCGGTGGATATTCCTCTGAACGAGGTGGGGCGGGCCCAAGCACAGCAGATGGGGCCGCAGGTTGCTAAGTTCCAGCCGAGTTTAATCGTGACTTCGGATTTGGGGCGCGCGGTGGAAACCGCCGAGGCTATAGCTTCGCACTGCGCGGCGAAGATGCGCGTGCATGCGGGGTTGCGTGAGCGCGGTTTCGGGTTGTTCGAGGGCGCCACCCGCCAGCAGATGGAAGCTGAGTATCCGCAGTGGTACCAGCAGTGGCGCGAGACGGGGGAGTGCGAAGCCGCTGGGATCGAAAAACGTAGCGTGGTGGGAAACCGGTTCGCTGCCGCGGTTGAGGAACTAGCGGTACGCGGTGGAACCACCGTTTTCGTGTCGCACGGCTCCGCCACCACTCAGGGAATGTGTTCTTTGCTGGAGTTAGACGCCGGTGTCTGGATGGGGCTGAAGGGGCTCAATAACTGCCATTGGTCGGTTTTGGAAGAATCTGACCGTCACCCTCGCTGGCGTTTGCTTGCGCATAATCTGGGAGTTTCCTCCTTAGATGAGGGGCGTTCCATGGCGTGACCTACCGGGATCTTTGAGTGGGACTGCCGATTTTGCATTTGCGGTAGCTAACCGGTAGTATTAATCAAGTCTTAAGGGGCTATGGCGCAGTTGGTAGCGCGCTTCCATGGCATGGAAGAGGTCGCGGGTTCGACTCCCGCTAGCTCCACGATCACCCCTAGTTTTCATTGAAAACTAGGGGTTTTTCATGCCCTCAGTTCCCATAAGGTACCCACCTAAGGCACCCATGACCAGGCGCGGAAAGTATGAGCCAACGGCGACTCAAAGGGCAGGGCAAGACAGAGTAGGGCAGGGCAAGGCAGCCCCTACCAGGTGCGTATCCTCGCAAGCGCGCGCGAAAAAGCTCCGAAAGACGACAGGCGGTGGATCCCTAGCGCGCTAAACTACGGCGTTTATAGATCTCCAGCAGCAACGCCAAGGTAGCGCCAACCAGGGCCACCACCGCGATAATGGCGAAGATCTGATGGAACGCCACCAAGGCCTCGCCGGGATGCTGATCCAAGATTCTTCCGTTCAGTTTCAACGCCCACAAAATCGAAGCGAACCCAAAGAAAGAGTTCACGCTCATGGCCGAGCCCATAATGTTGCTGGCTAGATTCAACTCCGTGACGGGGGCTTGCTGAATGGTCTTAGCCACCAGCGCGAAGAAAGCGAAAACCGTCATCCCCAAGATCGCCCACAGCTGATTTCCTTCACCGCCAGGAAGCAGGCGTAAGGCCAAGAGCACCAAGGCGGAGCCGACTAGGGAAATGCACAGCACGATGGTGGCGGAGTGGAAAACCTTATCGGCCAGTAGACCCCCAACTAGGCCCGCTGTTAAACCAATCAGCACCGCCGCGGCGACGGAGAAAGCCGACGCCAGGGAAGGGGACAGGCCAAAACCATCACGTAAGAAGGGGGTGACGTAAACGAAAGCTAGGTACACCCAGTACACGCATAAGCCGGTCAGGCCAGCGATCCACATGTCCAGGCGGCGAAGTACCAGCCACAGTCCGCGTAAAGACTCCTTCGCATCTAGCTCGCGCGTGTCTTGCGCGTCGACTTCATCGCCAGAAAGCTTCGCCGCTTCTTGGTCAGCGGGGACGTAAAGCCAGATAAGAAGCATCATCACCGCGCCCAGGCAGGCGTAGATGCCCATGCCGGTGCGGAAGGTTAACAAAGAACCGTGGGTGAGGGCCATCGCCGCAATCAGGATCCCGTTCAAGATTGCTTCACCGCCGGCGCGGAAACCGTTTAAGATACCGAAACCGAAAGACTTATTCCCCGCGCCAGCAAATAGCGCCACCCCCTTGACCACGGCGGGCCAGTAGATGCCATCGAGGATTCCCCACGTCAGCGCTAAGACCAGTAGCACCGGGTAGGGGGGAAGGAAGATAACCATGATCAGGCCAGTGAGGACGCGCCAGGCGAGGCCCCAAAACAGAACAGTGCGGACACTTAGCCGGTTGTTCACCCAGCCGCCGGGTAGGTAGAAGAATAATGCCAGTCCCAACATGGTGAACATGGTGCCGAACTGTTCGTTCGTCAGGCCCAGTAGTTCGCGCAACGGTTCGTAGAAGGGTATTTTTAAGGACTCGAACGCGGCGTAAACCACTTGACCGGAGAAAACCACGGTGAGGAAAGACCCCACTTGTTGGCGGGAGCGGAACCCGAAGTTGGCTAGCTTCGACATGGAAACCCTTAACCACTAAAGCAGATAAATAATGGAAGTATTATCCCACGGCTTGTGGTGAAAACTACAAATCGCACGCCCGTGTGCAAATGCCTAAACAAAGGGGACTGTAGGAAAACGAAAGGGGTGGGGAGCAGTCGCGTTCAAGCGTGCTCACCCACCCCCGAAAGTAGGGGAGGCAGTGCGGTTAGATTTGGAAGGCCTCGCCCTGGTTGTAGCCGGCGGAAACCTGGTTGGATGGGACCACGACCTTGCCGAAGGGGAAACAAGTAACGGGGATCATCTTCACGTTCGCCACCGCCAACGGGATGCCGATAATCGTCACAGCCTGAGCGGCAGCGGTAGTGATATGGCCGATTGCCAGCCAAACACCGGCGAAAATAAACCACACCAGGTTGGAAAACGCCGAAGCGGTCCCGGCATTAGGGTTCACCACCACGGTGCGGCCAAAAGGCCAAAGAGCGTAGCCAGCCATGCGGAAGCACGCCACCCCAGCGGGAATGGTGATGATTAACGCACAGGCAATGATGCCGAAGAAAATGTAGCCGATGAAAAGCCACAGGCCACCGAAAAGCAGCCAGATCAGGTTCAATATGAAACGCATGGTACCTCCAGTTCCTACCGCAGCCCGCAGGACTGGGGAAGAGAATTTAACTACTTACTTACAACAACGCCAGGTGACAGTATATTCCCCGCAGTTAAGCTCACCAACAGGTCAGCGACTGCGGAAGGAAAGATCCCACCAGTGGGCGGCTGCGTCCTCCTCAACCGGCCCGCAGGCGTCGATACGCCACAGGGAGCCACCGTCGTCGCGACGCATCAGGGTGAACCCGTTGGAAGTATCTACGCCGTACAGGCCCGGCCAGGTTTGTGAGCGCTCGCGGCGTTGGAAGGTGATCGAATCGGCCTGGTAAAAATAACCGATGCCGTAGTGGCGCACCACCTCACACACCCGCGGGTCGGAGTGAATCTGGTTGAAATGTTCGGCAAGCACCGTGGAGGCAGTGTCCGTGCCGGGGCGATTCACCTGCCCAAATACCGAGGTCACATCCCCGTAAGCGGGCGCGTACCCTAAACCGGACACCGGGTCACCAAGGACGATGCTCCCAGGCGGGAGAACCTGGTCGAAAGACTGCAGTGACTCCAGGTGAGCGGGGGACTTGATGATCTGCCCCTCACCGATTGGGGTGGAGGCTTGCGGGTAGACCATACCCACCCGCAGGCCTACCCCCAGTAGTAGGAGCGTTGCCCCGACCACCAGCAGACGCCAAGCCGTGGAGCGCATTAGGGTGAACAGTTGCGCGGTGAGGATGGGGCTGGCCAGCATCACCACCATCACCATGATGCGTTTGGGGTCGTGGTACCACCAGCCAGCGACCGCGGTGAAACCGATCCCAGGGAAGTAGGCGCCGGCAACCAGCCCAATATGGAACGCCGTGGCTGCCACTAGCCACTGCTGCCCGCCACGCCAGCCTCGCGCCAGCACCACCACGAAGACCGTCACCACCATCAGAATCACCAGCGCGGCCACCACCAGTGCCGGCAGCGGGACAGCCCCGAACACCGAGTGGAAGGTTTGTAACTTCCCCTCCCAGCCTCCCGGACGAGGGTGTCGCCTATGTAGGTAGGCGCGCACCGTCGGGTGCGAAAACATCGCCAATGCTAAGAGCGTAAATCCGGTAAGCGTCAGGGCAGGTAGGCGGTGGTGGTCGGGTGGGAACGAGGTCGGTGCGGCTGTCGAATCCGGCGCGGAACCACCTTTAGGTGGGCTTGGGGGTGAGTCGGCGGGGCGGGCCGCGTCGGCTGTTAAATCCAGGTGGTCGCGGGAGAAAGACTTCAAAGCTGGCAGGTAGGCAGCTGTCTGGCAGGGGTGGTGCGCTAAATACTTCGGCGAGCCAGTGCCCTTGCCGCCGCGGGTTGAGGGGAGGGCAGTTGGGCGTGGGGAGCGTTGCTCACGAGGGCGCGCGCGACGTTGGCGCCAAAGCGCAGTAGCAGCGAAAGCGGCGGGGAATAGCAGCGTCACCACTAGGGACAGGGCCGGGCCGGGGTGAGTTAGTCCCGTTCCTGCGAGTAAAGCTAGGAACCACACTGCGCCTAGGGCACTTGCGCGCCAGTTCCCTGCGGCCACCACTGTGCGCCAGATTAAGATGGCGGCGGCGAAGGCTGCTGGGACACCGAGGAAAGCTAAAGCGTTGGGCCAGTACCCGCGCGAAACGGTCATGAAGTCGGGGTAGTAGGTGGCGGCTACGGATAGTAAAACTGCCACCGCGGAAAGCGAGTGCGGCAGCAGCAGGCGGTAAAAAGCCCATAGCGTGAATGCCCAAAGGGGAGGTAACACTATGAAAGCTAGAGCGTGGGAGGCGGGGACTATAGGGGTGTTTGTCCCTAATAGGGAGATGAAAGCGTGCCACACCCACGGGTAGCTGGTGGTTACCGCAGTGGGGCCATGAACCAGGGAAGCGGCTCCGAAGTTAGAGGCATCTGCGGTGTGGATAGCGGCGTTGACAACCGCGTAGTGGAACATCGGGTCAGCTTGTGAACTGGGGGAGGTGGGGTTGGATAGAATCAGCGATCCCAGCGGTGGCAACGCGCCAGCCAGGCTCACGATAAGCGCGGATAGAAATCGAACTTGGCGGTCGTCCTCGTGTGGCCACGGATAGTTGTTGACACTGGTCAGCCAACGCGCCGACCCTACTAGGCGCAGTAAAACCGCCCAGCACAGGGCAACAGTGTAACTGGCGGTGAAGGTAGTTAAGTTCCAGCCAATATTTAGAAAATGGAAAGAAAGGGATGACAACGCTACCAAAGCCATGGTCAGGGGAGCAGCGGAGAAGAAACTAAGGTAGCGACGCAAACCAATGACTCGTGCAAACAGGTAGCCAGGCGCGGTCAGCAGCCCCGCTAACAGTGCGATAGTGGGTAGGAAACTAAACCAGGTGAGTGCGTTGGTCACGCCTGTTGCTCGCTAACTCGCTGGGGACGCGGCCGGCAACATCCTTTGGTTGTTCGCACCCAGGCAGGGTGGTTGGAGGCGGAAGCGAAAACTGGACTCATACGAGTATCCTATGGCACGGCCGACGCTTCGTACGCGCGGGAAGGCTCTGCCGCGGGGTGGAGCTAGCGGTTGAGAGGGGTAGGGGCGGCTAGTAGCCTGAGGGTGAGCATGGACTTGCACTCAGCTAGGTAGTGCACCTGGCCAAGTTCAGGCGCAATGCGCAACGGTGCGAAGCTGCACCGGTAAGAGCGCGGAGAGGCTATAGGCATGACTGATACCGCAACCGTAATCGAAATCGTTGAATCCACCCCCATTCACCTCATTACCTCCACCGCTGAAGGCGGTGAGCTAGTTAGCCAGCCGATGACCGCGCAAGACCATAAGGATCGGGACGAACTTCAGCAACTGCATTACGTAGCTTCGCGCCAGTCCACCTTGGTTGACAATGTTAAAGCCGGACGCACTCAGGTAAATATCGCCGTGCAATCGTCGGAAGGTTTTGTTTCAATCAGCGGGGAAGCCTCGGTAACTGAAGACCTTGCTGACTTGAAGAAATGGTGGTCGAAGTCAACGGACATGTGGTTTGACGGCGGTCCCGAAGGTGGGGAGGCCGCAGTGCTAACGGTAACCACAGACTCCGCGCAGTTTTGGAGCGCCGAATCCAAAGTGGGAACGGTGCTCGAACTGATTAAGTCTCGCTTCACCGGCGACAAGCCTGATGCCGGTGAAAGCGAAACCGTGAACCTCTAGCGCCTCGACCCCTGAAGTCGGGCGAAGGCACTGGGCGCTAGTCCTACGGGGCGCTAGTCCTACTGGGAGCTAGTCCTACTGGCAGGTCTGGCCGCCGTCTACCAGCAGGATGTGGCCGTTAATGAAGGCCGCGTCCTCTGAGAGTAAGAACGCCACCGCTCCGGCGAGTTCCTCTGGCGTCCCCATCCGTTTAGCGGGGATGCGGGCTGCGAACTGGCGCTCAGCGGCGCTGGGATCATCGGGGTTGAGCTGCCTCATGGCGTCAGCCGCCATCGGGGTTTTAATCCCTCCGGGGGCAACCGCGTTGATCTGCAGACCCTTGCAGGCGAACTCGGCGGCAGCGGCGCGCGTCATCCCCACGACCGCGTGCTTGGATGCGATGTAGCCATACTGGCTAGACCAGCCGAGGATACCGCCGATGGAAGCAGTGTTCACGATGGCGCCGCGGCCTTGCTTCGCCATCTGTTCCAGGACGTGCTTTAGCCCCAAGAACACGCCGGTGGAGTTAATGGTCATCACCCGTTCAAACTCCTCGGGAGTGTAATCGGGCAGGGGGAAGCGCTTACCGTCGATACCGGCATTGTTGAAGAACCCATCGATAGCGCCATAGGCTTCGACGGTGGCCGCGACGTAGGCTTTCACATCGTCCTCGTTAGAAACATCCGCTACGCACGTGAGGACTTCGGCTCCGGGTACTTCTTCAAGCAGCTGTTGCTTGGCTTTAGCCAACCCTTCTTCGGAAATATCGACAAGGGTGATCTTGGCGCCCTCTTCCGCTAAGCGGATGGCAGTGGATAAACCGATTCCACCTGCGCCGCCGGTAATAATGACTGCTTTGTCTTCGAATCTGTAAATATGGTGCGGCATAGTTTCATCTCCATCTTCATCGGTAGGGGTTTAACCACCCTAACAGAGGATGTGAGATACGGCACTGGCAAAATCTGTCGTTGCTACACTTAACCCATCACGGTTCTTAACGTGCCGCCGCGGCGGAGAGGCAGGGCCAATCCTGTTTCGTGTGTGGCGCAGACTCCCTAAATACACCGCTACGGGACAGGGGCCTCGCGGCCTCGGAGGAGGGGAAAGTGCAGGCAATCAGCAAGCTACTACGCCGACCCAAAACCCTAATTGCCGGGGCTATTTGGTTGAGCTTGTTCGGGATTAGCGTGGCTTTGCTTTCTTTCGATAGATGGTTAAAGGAAGTCGGCTACCGGTTTCAACCCTGGATTTCCAACACTGCTCTTGTCACTTTATGTGCAACCGTTGCGTTGGGACTCTTGGCCTTAGTAGTGCTTCTCGGTATGGGGATGAAAGCCCTTGTGACTGACTCTCACTGGGTAGCTCAAGCGCTTGCCACTCTACCTGTTTTAGCGGACGTCGCGGTCATGTTGGTCGCGTGGTTCTATTTGTTCTTGGTATCTATATTTGGTCTCTTAGGTGGTGTGAAAATCCGCGACGGCGACGATACCTACTTAGCTGAACCCATGTGGCTCGAACCTACGTTCTACTGCTACCGCTACGAGGGAATTTTCTTCTTACGGGAACTCGGCCCGGCTGCACCCTCTTGCGATGCGCCAAGAGAGCCTTCCACCGATGGTGGCGTTGCTCCTGCAGACCTCACGCCCCAAGGTAATCCCGGTGACTCAGCGACTGAGTTTGAAAACGACAATGAAGAGTACTGCCGCTCCCATGCTGGGGATTGTTTCACCTCGGTGTGGAATGGGAACTTGGTGCGAAGGGAAGACGCGCAGCGCTATGTGGATCAGCTGCGCGATGAGGTAAATGCCATTGAAGGTAGCTCGTTCGGGTGGGTGGAAGTAGACGCTGCGCTCGGTTCGCGCTTGGTGTACGTGGTTCGCCAGGACGAGGACGGGTGGTCCTTCGTAAGTGAAGTGCCCTCAATCCGCGGGGTAGAACAGGCGCAGCTAAGTGATGGTGTGTTGCAGTTTGAAAACGTAGACGGCCAGTTCACCTACAACCCTGATGCCGAAACTTGGAATCACACCGCCAGCACACCTTGAATCGCGGCCCGACTAAACCCGAAACACCAAGGCGAGATACGACCCGGGGGGTTACCGAAAACAAAAATGCCCCGAGCCAGTTAAATGTGACTCGAGACATCGACGTGGATGTTCAGTGTCCATTTTGCACACAAGAGGCGTGGGGCAGTGCAGAAGAAGTTCGAGGGATTTGTAGTTCACAACAAATCAGCAACTTTAAACATAGATACAAAAAGCTAATTCCTTTTTAGGTTCTTGTTCATCCTTATATGTGGTCATTGCATCTTTACGGATTAGGGTAGCCACAAACCAATAATTGCCAATGACACATCAAGTCGCTGAGGCTGTGACCAGTGGAAACATTTACTCGCTAACGATAACGGGCTTGACGCTGCGATTGTCAACCCTTCAACGCAACCTGGTTCACCAAATGCAATGTCTAGGATGTTTTGGATGCCGCATCTGAGAAGGGTGGCACTGAGGAGAACTTCATCGGATCGCACGTAGTCGTATCAAAATGTGTACTTGCCCAGCGTTTTCAACGCTTTGCAAACCGGTGTCATCTAAACGTGCCGTAGTACCTGTATGGGCGTAAAACTAAATCGCGGAGTGCAGAATTTCAACCTCTGGCGCTTACCGTTCCATCAGGAGCTTTATCTGAAGATCTCGTCATGAGTGCCGGTGCACAGGAAGATCACCATCTCATCGCAAATCTGCCTGACACAAAGTCACTGGCCCATGTTGGCAACGTGGCACTCTTCGGCTCCAGCCTAGCTTCCCTTGAGCTTGTGTGTAAGGTGGCGACGGCGAAGCTCAGCCAAGGACGCTTCATCGTTTGGATAACCAATCGGATCGCATCTTTGAGCGGGTTCATGGCGGCGTGCTTTTTCTTAAGTCGTTGCTGGTACAAAGGAGGTGTGAGGGGGGTAACGGCTTCTTTCTTATGCTATGAGGTAGTACCAAGATATAATGGAAGCAATAGTTCAGCCCGCCTCGACCTTTGGTCGGGAGTGGGCTGGATCTCTTTTAGCGGCAGGGGCAGGTACATTGACTAGGTCAGTCAAACGGGCAGCGACAGTCACTGAGCACATTGGGTGTAGAACCCTGGCAGAGGTAATTAACAACTACAATCAAACCCGTGCCAGAATCCTGGCGCCCATTTAAGAAGCGGAACAAAACCCAGGACGCTTCAACCCGTCAATGTTGACGGTGACGCGTCCGGGATGATCCAACAGCATGTTGTAGATCTGGGCGGGTGGATCACTACCATCAGCAGACGGATCCGTCTCACTGGGCTTGTGTTCACTGTGGGGGTGTTGGCGTAGGCTCCAGCCAAATCAAGAGGCAGCATGTGCCCGTTCACCAAGTACAGGTCTCCTCCGGCCTCGACGCTGATCCGGTCAAGGTTTTCGAGCTCACGGATGTCGTTAGCACTCATCCACCCGTT
>JAUNVG010000024.1 GCA_030537735.1 Actinomycetaceae bacterium | reverse complement strand
GGGGGGGGCGGGAGGGTGGGGGGGGTGGGGGAGGGTCGGGGCGGTGCGGGACGGTCGGGGCGCCACCCCCGCGCACGGATGCGCTTGGAGTTGCGCATATTCCCAGGCGAAATACTGCGATAGAGTATTGACGCTACTGCAGAGCATGTTGCATAGTTGAAGTGCTGGTCTAGACAACTAGCAACCCCTTTGGTTGTATACCCTCACACACCATCCCGAAACGGGATCCTAGCTCAAGGAAGAGAGACCTTCGTGAGTTCAGCCACTACAACACCTAAGGCGAAAGCGAAGAAAAAGGGCTCCACTTTTGCCGTAATGCAGCGACTGGGGCGCTCGCTCATGCTCCCCATCGCCACCCTTCCCGCCGCCGCCTTGCTACTTCGTATCGGGCAACCCGATATGTTGGGAGCCGACGGCCTGGCGAAACACGCACCCTGGCTGCAACCGGTTGCAGATATCCTCGCCAAAGCCGGCGACGCCATTATCGGAAACCTTGCGATCTTGTTCGCCGTGGGTGTGGCGATCGGGTTCGCTCGTAAATCGGACGGCTCCACCGCCCTCGCCGCCCTGGTTGGCTACCTGGTACTAAAGAACGTCCTGGACGTCATGGCTACTTGGTACGGCGCCGGTGACCCCGAATCCCCCACCATCAACTACGGGGTACTAGGTGGCATCATCATCGGCCTGGTAACAGCCCTGCTGTACCAGCGTTTTTACCGCATCAAGCTACCCATTTACCTGGCTTTCTTCGGCGGACGACGATTCGTACCCATTGTCACCGCCGCTGCCGCGGTGGTCGTAGGCGTGGTAATGAGCTTCATTTACCCGCTGTTCAACTGGGCGGTGAATGAAAAGCTCGGCGGATTCATTATGAACCACGGTGATAACCCCGCCACCGGCTTCGTTTTCGGCACCGCCAACCGCCTGCTCATCCCCTTCGGCCTGCACCACCTGCTGAACTCACTGCCGTGGTTCCAACTGGGTGAATGTCAAAACGCCGCCGGCGAAGTCATCCACGGCGACATCAACTGCTTCCTATCCGGGGTGGATGGAACCAACGCTTGGACCGGTAACTTCATGACCGGGTTCTTCCCCATCATGATGTTCGCCCTTCCCGGTGCTGCACTGGCGTTCTGGCGCACCGCGCACCCCTCGCGCCGCAAGGTAGTCGGTGGTGTGATGGCGTCCCTGGCGCTGACCTCCTTCCTCACCGGCGTCACCGAGCCACTGGAGTTCGCTTTCGCTTACGTTGCTTTCCCGCTGTACCTGGTACACGCACTGCTGACCGGTTCTTCCCTGGCGCTGGTGAACTACCTGGGAATCAAAGACGGCTTCGGCTTCTCCGCTGGTTTCTTCGACTTCGCCTTGAACTTCACCAAGGCAGCTGGCCTGTCCGGGGGTGCCGGGCGAGTGTTGCTGCTATGCGTAATCGGCATGGTGTACTTCGCGATCTACTACTTCCTGTTCTCCTTCGCCATTAAGAAGTGGAACCTGGCTACCCCCGGAAGGGAAGAAGATGGTGGCGAGGACGCGACTTCCTCGGTATTCGACGAAGCCCAAGTGGCGGGCGAATCCGGTAAGAAAGGCGGACGCGCGAAGAAGAAATGACTCCTAAACGCCCAATGCACTAGGGCGTTAGGTGTGGGATAAAACCGGAAATAGCCGACAGTTAATCGTGACTGTCGGCTATTTTCGTGCCAGCGGGTCTGGTACCCGCGGGGTCTAGCGCCCGCTTAGGTCCGCGGGTGATCGGTGTTTCCCCCGGGTCCGCGGGTGATCGGTGTTTCCCCGGGTCCGCGAGCACCTGCGGCAGGTACGGACGCAGATAGATCTTAGGCGAGGCCGATATCGGCCAGCCCTAAAGCATGGAAGTACTTGTATCCGGCGGCTTCAATGCGCTCACGCGCGCCGGTGTCGCGATCTACGACCACCGCCACTGCCAACACCTGGGCTCCAGCTGCTTCAAGTGCCTGAGCTGCTTGCAGCGGAGACCCCCCGGTGGTGGAGGTATCTTCTAGGACGATTACTCGTTTGCCTTTGACGCTGGGGCCTTCGATCTGGCGTTTCATGCCATGCCCCTTAGCTTCCTTACGGACCACGAACGCGTCCACGTCCAGCCCGCGCGAGTTCGCCGCATGCATGATTGCCGTCGCCACCGGATCAGCACCCATAGTCAGTCCCCCGACGGCGTCGAAATCATCGGGAGCGAAACCGTTATCTTCCAACATATCCAACATCACGTGACCAACCAGCGGGGCAGCCTCGTGGTGGAGGGTCGCGCGGCGCATATCAACGTAGAAGTCGGATTCACGCCCCGACGCCAAAGTAACTTTTTCGTGGATTACCGCCAGCTCCGACACCAAGGCCGCCAGGCGTGCTTTACGTGGATCGTTCGTCATACTGCATATCTTAGCCACCCCACCACCATCGCGGCAGCGACGTTCACATGCGGGGAGCAGGTTCCCCGGCTCTTTGATTGCGGGCGAGGTCGGTCGGCGGGGGCGCGGGGTGCCGGGTTCGATATTGTGTTGTGACTTTGTACGTCTCCCAGGCGTACAAACTTCGAAGTGAATATCGGAGGGCGGGGGCAGTTGGCGGAAACCGCGGTGACACCGGTCGGGTGGATGCGGGATCGGGGCCGGGACGGGATCGGGGGCGGAAGCCGGCGGAAGCGGGCGGAAGGGAGCCAAGCGGGAACCGCCCGACCGGGGCGGGTCGCGGGCCGGGGCGGGATCGGGGGCGGAAGCCGGCGGAAGCGGGCGGAAGGGGCCAAGCGGGAACCGCCGGCCGGGGCGGACAGGCCGGGGCGGTGTGCAGGGGCGGGACGGAGGCAAGCCGCAGGCTGCGGGGCTACCGGCCAGTACCTGCGGGCCCGGACAGGCCGGAGGGGCACTAAACAGCGGCGTTCACATGTGAGGAATACGCCGAGTCACCGACCTCACCGCCCATCTGGGTGCCAACTTCACCACCTGGGTGGTCAGCTTGTAACGCAAGGTGGGAGTAACCAGCACCTGCCCGCGACGCACGGCGTCCAATGCCTGGCTCACCACGGCCTCGGGAGTAATCCACGAAATCGCAGACACCTTGGACACATCCACCGCTGTGCGGTCGTGGAACTCGGTATTGACCATGCCAGGCATGACCGCGGTGACCGTTACGCCTGTGCTTCGAAGTTCCTCCGCCAGGCCCTCGGAAAAGGCCTTCACCCAGGCTTTATGCGCTGAATAAGTGCCCATTCCCGTATCTGACGCCACCGAAGAAACATTGAGGATCGCGCCGCGCCCGCGCGCCACCATGGCTTCCCCAGCGGCGCGAGTTAGCTCCATTACCGCTGAGACCATGACTTTCAGGCCCAGGCGCTCTTCGTTGAAATCCCCCGACAGGAACGGTTTACCTCGCCCGAACCCCGCGTTGTTGACCAGTAAGCCCACCGGGTTATGTGACTGACGCAGGCGCGCCGCCACCTGCTGCACGTCCTCGGCCACAGACAGGTCAGCGGGCAGGACTTCCACCCGCACCCTGCAAGCCTGCTCGATCTTATGCGCCAAAGACTGAAGCCGGTCAGCGCGGCGAGCCACCACCACCAGGTTGTGGCCGGCGCTTGCCAGCTGCCAGCAAAACTCTTCCCCCAAGCCGGCACTAGCGCCGGTAACAAGTGCAGTTCCCATCCCTTAACACTAACAACTTCCACCGCCGGCACGCGACGGAGGAGAGCGCGACGATAACGCCGGCCGGCAAACCGTGTAGGGTGAAAGACATGAGGCTTACCACTTGGAATGTGAACTCCGTGCGTGCCCGCGTCGAGCGTGTCCTAGCTTTCCTGGAACGCTCCCAAACCGACGTGCTGGCGTTGCAAGAACTCAAATGCAAACCCGAACAGTTCCCCTTCGAAGCGTTCGAAAACGCCGGATACCAGGTGGCGATGACCGGGTTCAACCAGTGGAACGGAGTAGCAATACTCTCACGCGTGGGGTTGGAAGACATACAAGAATCCTTCCCGCACCAGCCAGGATTCGCAGACCCCGCCACCGTGGAAGCGCGAGCACTGGGCGCCAACTGCGCCGGAGTAGAAGTGTGGAGCCTGTACGTGCCACACGGGCGCGCCCTCGATCACCCGCACTACCAGTACAAACTGCAATGGCTCGAAAACCTAGCGAACTACGCCGAAGGAAAACTACAAGCCAACCCCGCACACAAGCTCGCGTTGGTGGGAGATTGGAATATCGCCCCGCTGGACGAGGACGTGTGGGACATTAACGCCTTTGCAGACAGCACACATGTATCCCCCTTAGAACGCAGTGCCTTCCAACGCTTCCAACAAATCGGCATGGAGGAAGTGACTCGCGAACGGGTAACGAACTACACCTACTGGGACTATCAGAAGCTGAGGTTCCCCAAGAACGAGGGGATGCGGATCGACTTCGTTTACGCCAGTGAAGCACTAGCGCAAGCTACCGTGGCAGCGCAGATAGACCGCGATGAACGCAAAGGTAAAGGCGCCTCCGACCACGTGCCGGTGATAGTGGACTTCGACGTCTAAGGGTGAAAGTCTGCGCGCCGGTGGCGTTAGAGGGTGAAAAATCACCATATTGCGTTTGTTAGATTGACACTTTGCAGCTAAGCGCGTTCAGTAGCTGAACACCAGGTCGCACGTATTCCCTAACAGGGGTGGAAATAGTTCAAAGGTCACGACCGACAGATATGTTGATCGAGTAACCTGCCACACCGTAACGGAGCGCGTGATGAGACTAACTACCACCCTTTCTTTACTGGCACTAACCGCGGTTGGCACGCTAACTGCCGCCACCACCTCGCCGGCCAATGCCGAACCCGCCCCCGACCTGACCAACGCCTGCAGTGAGTTCCTCACCCACCCACAAGTGTTGGAAACCGACACCCACCCCGATGGCACACCCATCGAAAGTAGGCCCGGCAAGGTCGCAGACACCCCGGTGATATTCGTGCACGGATGGGTCTCCACCATTAACCACGACGAAACCCGCACCGGGTACTTCTCTCACTACATCAACAAACGCGCCAACGACGGCGCCGGAGTGCTACTGGCCAAAGACGACATACATACCTCCATGATTGGGCTGTCCCAAGCCATCGAGGGGACGCAAACGTACACGTTTGACTACTCTCAGATCGCCTCTCGCTGGGTGACGGACCCCGGGATCGGGCAGCGACTGGCAGACGGGATTACCTGCCTGGCGAACACCTACCAAAAGCCCGTGGTGTTGGTGGCGCACTCCATGGGTGGGTTGGCTGTGCGGGAAGCTCTCAGCCACCTGGATGGGCCAGCTAGCCAATACGTGTCCAACGTAGTCACCATCGGCACCCCGAACCTGGGGTCGGATTCGGCGGATATGATCGCCTCCGGGATGGAAACCACCGCCTCCTTGCCGCTACTGGGACTGCCCGTGAAGCTGCTGCTAACGGGGATGGACTACTGCGCCGACAAGATGGATGCCTCTAACGAAGGGTGCATCGGAGTGAAACTGGTGGACGCTTTCCGCAGTAGCGGAGGAATGGCGTTGCGTCGCGACTCCCAGCAAATACAGGCCCTGCCCGGATACCCGCAGGACGTGGAGGTAACCGCCGTGGTGGGAGACATACAACTGGGCGGGCTGACCCTATTTGGAGCCACCACCAAACCCCTAATAAACCTCGGTGACGTGCTGGTGATGCCTGATTCGGCCAGCGCCGGAGCAGACGAAGTCGCCACCCAAACCTGCCGGTACGGGATGGTTTCCAAACGATCCCTGGACGAGGGCGTGACCCGGCTGAAACTGCTCACCAAGGGCGACAGCGTGGAGCGGCCCGCTACCGTGTTCACCACTCCCTGCTGGCATGAGGCGTTGCTGCGAGAGCAGAACACCAACGACACCGTGGCGAAGGTGATTAAGGACGCGGTGGGTAAGTCTGCCGCGGAGCCGGCGGGGAAGACTGCGGTGGGTAAATCCGCCGCGGAGCCGGAGGGGCAAGACGCCACATCGACCACGCAGGAAACAACGCCGACACCGGCACCAGTAGGAGGAAACGAACCCGGCGATGAGTAAACGCAACCTCGTTATCGCACTGACCGTCCTCGTCGCGATTGCCGTGAGTATCACCGCCTGGGGACTGCTACGCCACCGCGAGGACACCGAACCGGTAGCTAAGGCCGGTGCCTCCCCCGCGGCGACGAACTCCCCTAGCGCGGCGGCATCCCCCGCCCCAACAGAAAGTGAGACCAGCAAACCCAGTAGCGAACCTGTACCCCTAACTACCCTGCCTGCCGAGGAGATACAACGAGCAGTGCAAACCATTGAAAAGGCCCCGGAAGAACCCGAAAAGGCGGTTGCGCCGCAAGCGTTGGAGCTGTACGGCGTTGACCTTTCCGAAGTCTTCCCGCCGGGAACGAAGATCACTGTGGATCAAGACTCCTGGACCGACGTGGACGAAACCACCGCGTTAGTGGCAACCACCATCACCCGCCCCGGAGAAGAACCCCAGACCTACACCGCGGTGTTAGGTAAATCCGAGGGCGAGTGGAAACTCCTGGGCACCCTGCCACTGGAAACCGAAACCCCCTAAAGCCAAAACCCAAAATCGTTGAAGATGCTTGGAAACGGCACTAGATTGAAAGAGAAAGGCACATGAAATTGTTCGATGCCCGTAAAGTCAGTGCGCTCACCGCCGTCGCTGCACTGGCTTTGACCGGACTGCTACCGGCCACCGGATTCGCCGAAGAAGACGAATTCCCCACCCGCGCTTGCGATGAATTCTTAACCCCCGCACCGATCCTCGCCAGCGACCTAACGGATGATTCCGCCCCCATCCTCCCCACCCCCAGCGCCGACGGGCACGTCACCCCCATTGTGGTGGTGCACGGGTGGACCTCGCACGGGCGCCACGACGAAGAACGCACCTCTAACTTCTCCACCTACGTTGACCGTCAAGCCAACGGCCGCAGCGGGGAACTATTTGCCAAAGACGAAATCAAATCCTCCTTCATCGGCAAACTCCAGCAGATCCCCGGCGCCGCGGTGTACATGTTTGACTACGGTCAAGTCTCCAGCCGGTGGGTGACCGATGAGCAGATCGGGACGAAACTAGCCAAAGGCATCGAATGCCTGGCGCAAAACTACGACAACCAAGCAGTAGTGGTGGGCCACTCCATGGGTGGGCTGGCACTGCGCGAAGCCCTGTCACAACCGTCCGCGGACGGTACGTTAGTGGCTGACAAGGTGAGCCGCGCGGTAACTTTCGGCACCCCCAACGACGGCACCGCGATAATGGACTACGCTTTCAAGGCCGTAGACGGAGCCATGCTGGTGCCAGGGGTGAACGTGCCCGTGGGAATCGTGAAACTGGTGCTTAGTGAATGCTCCAAACGCGCCGACGCTACCGGCGAGTTCTGCTTCGGGGTCGGAGGCCCGGTAGATGCCGCCTACAGTGAAGGCGCCATGGCGATGCTTCCCGGCTCGCCGCAGATAACCCGCCTGGCGAAGTGGCCTGAATCCGTGGATTACGTGGCACTAGCTGGGCACATTAACCTGGGCGGATTCACCCTGTTCGGGCACTCATCCAAACGCCTGATTGACCTAGGCGACATGGCGGTTAACTACTCTTCGGCGATCTCCGGCGGTAAAGAAATCGCCACCGCCGAATGTGAATACGGCATTGTTTCCAAAGCATCCGCCGACGACTTCGGGTTGCGTATTGCCTCGGTATTTACCGGGGATGCGAAGCGTCGCCCCGCCGGGCTGCTCACGCCCTTCGAAAAGGGACGGCAGATGGCGAGCCCGTGCTACCACAACAACCTGATGTCCGAAATCGGGTTGGTGAACAAGGCCTTGAGCGTTATCGGAGAAACCGCGGCCACTGCCCGCCCACTCGGTGAGGCTACTGCGGTAGTTGCCCCCGCAGATGAAGGAACCTCAACCCCGCCGGCCGCCCCTGAAAGTGAAGTGGCGCCCGCGCCGGAGGCAGCCCCCGAAAACGAGGGTGCGGCTACCGAATCCGGAATAGCCACCCCGGACCAGCCTGCGCCGCAGGTCGATCCCGGTAACTAGGCGGCGCCCGGGGCGGGGCGGCCCGTCCTCGGGCAGTGGTGGTAGCCCGTTCTCGGGCGGTGGTGGCCTCCCTGTGACGAGGGCGGCCACGCCACCGGGGAGGCCGACGCCCGCGTAGAACCAGATTAGAAAATGTGGAGGAAGTAATCCCCCAACGCTTGCCAGTGGTCTTTGTGCCACTTCCCGAACGGCTGCGCGCCTAGGAAAACTAGGCCGCGGCCGTCCTCGGGATCTACCCATAAAAGCGAGCCGGACTGACCAAAGTGCCCGAAGGTGCGGGCCGACGCCGCGCGTGGGAACCAGGTGCGCGCCTTCTGGTTCTTAATCTCCAGACCCAGCCCCCAAGTGTTGTCACTGTACGACCCGAAGCCAGGAGTGATCCCGCGCAAACCAGGGAAAACCACCGAGGTAGCTTCCCTCGCCAGGGGAGCAGAAATCAACGTTGGGTCTAACAGTTCGCGCGCGAAAGTAACCAGGTCGCGGATGGAACCCTCGCCCGCGTAGGCGGGAGAACCGTCGATTAGGGTTTCCACCAACCCCAATGGGGCGAGGACGGTTTCCTCCGTCCACTGCTCGAAACCGGTTCCCGTGGCTTCCTCCACGTGCGCTGCCGCCTTCTCGATGCCGCGATTGGAATAGATACGCCGAGTTAGCGGCTTGGCGAGTAACTCATCAGAGTTGAAATCCAGCCCGGAAGCGTGCGCCAGTAGGTGGCGAAGCGTTACCTCCTGGGGCGGGTTACCGACTTCGATCGGATCGTCTAAACTCGCTAGTTGCCGATCCACCGCCACTAAGATTGCCCAGGCGGAGAACAGTTTAGTCACCGACTTATACGGGTAGATCAGCTGGGAGTCACCGTATTCAAGGACCCGGCCCGGTTCCAGGTAGGCAAGGGAGTACTCGAACGGTGGGGTCAGGCGTTGAGGTAGACCGTCGGGCATCGCGGTGAGTCCTCTTTTCTGAAACTCAAGGAGAAAGCAGGTAGGTAGGGCTAGATACCAGGATATCTACATTGATTGTTAGCTTCTTGTCTAAAGTGGCCGCCACACGCCCTCGAACCGGAGTTAGGATCAACTAACTTGACACTTCCTAAGCTCCCACCCACCCCGGCGTGGCGGCGTATAAATAGCGTCAAACCCCGCAGATATCTCAACTTATGGACGATAGTTTTTATTAATACCAGCCTTTTGTCCCGGTATTACGCGGTTTCACTTGCTGGTCTAGATATTTATAGAACCACTACCTGGTATGAACCCTACTCACCTGCACACCATGAAACTGGCAGCGCGCCACCCCAACCTTGACACTAACGCAGAACGGAGAAGCCCGTGAGAATCCGGTTCAAGACCACGCTAATCGCTACCGTTGTCAGCGCCTCACTACTGACCCCAGCAATGGCGGCAGTCCCCGCCGAGGCGGCCCCCGCCAGCAACCCCGAAGTAGCGGTGAGTGCCACCAGCGCACAAACCCACCTGGAGGAAATCGACGCGCTCATCGCCCGCCTGCAAGGCATCGAAGCCGAACTGGGGCCAAATGGCTACAAGACTGACTACGGTAAGGAAATCCGCGAACTACTAGCCACTGCCTGGGAACTACGCGACACCGTTATCGCCATCGCCGCCGGAGGGGTACCTCCCTTCAACCCCATCACCATCGTTCCGCGTATCCAGTTGCTCACCGAAATCGCCGACACCATCCGGATAGCGACCACCGAGTTCACCAATAAAACCAACGACGCTCACGTGCAGTTGGGATTCGCCATCACCCGCGCCGTCATCCGGCTAGGGAACCCCTCCGGAACCGTGGGGCAGATAAAGTCTTCCATTATCGAACTGGGTAACCTGGTGGACGCGGTACGCGACTACCCCGACCTGACCGCGAGTGACACTGCCACTATTTACGTCAAAGCCCGACTCGACAAGGCGATTTGGCAAACCCGGGTTGACCGCGACAAGTACATCCTCGGCAAAGTGCCTTTCAACGTCTACCACGCATTGAACCGCAAGATCACCCACGCCGTGGGAGTGTGGATGGATCCCACCGCCACCGTGCAAGACATTGACGATGAGATCGCGGCGTTGAACTCCGCTTACGAAACCGCGTTCTCGCAACTGCCATAAGACACCGAAAACGTTTCTCCTCCTCCAAGAAACGGTTAGGTCCCCAGGTTCTCAAGAGCCTGGGGACCTAACCTCTATTCAGCGGACTACAGTTTCTGCAGGTGCAGTCCCGCTTCGTCCTCGGACACAGTAACCGAAACCGCGTCACCGTCTTCGACTTCCCCACCCAGAATCAGGCGAGCAAGTCGGTCACCGATCTCGGTTTGCACCAAGCGACGCAACGGGCGCGCCCCGAACGCCGGGTCGTAGCCGCGGTCAGCCAACCAAGCACGCGCCTGGTCAGTGACTTGCAAGTCAATGCGCCGACCACCCAGCCGCGCAGCCATCTGCGCCACCTGGATATCCACAATCCGGCTCAGCTCCTCGCGGGTGAGGGCTTCGAAGATGAGGATATCGTCAAGACGGTTCAAGAACTCCGGCTTGAACGCCGAGCGCACCGCCGCCATAACTGCCTCGTGGCGGGACTCAACCGCAGTGTCCTGATCCACCAGGAACTGCGAACCCAAGTTCGAAGTCAAAACGATAATGGTGTTACGGAAATCCACCGTACGCCCCTGCCCGTCAGTTAGGCGACCATCATCCAACACCTGCAACAAGATGTTGAACACCTCCGGATGGGCTTTTTCGACCTCGTCGAGCAACACCACCGAATACGGACGGCGCCGAACCGCTTCTGTGAGCTGACCGCCCTCGTCGTAACCAACATACCCGGGAGGCGCACCCACCAAACGAGAAACCGAATGCTTCTCCGAATACTCCGACATGTCGATGCGCACAACCGCGCGCTCATCGTCGAACAGGAAGTCCGCGAGTGCCTTCGCCAGCTCCGTCTTCCCCACGCCGGTGGGGCCAAGGAACAGGAACGAACCCGTGGGGCGATCGGGGTCAGACACCCCGGCGCGAGAACGGCGCACCGCATCCGAAACCGCCTGCACCGCGTTCTTTTGCCCAATCAGGCGCGCCCCGATCACGTCCTCCATGCTCAAGAGCTTTTCCATCTCCCCCTGCAGGAGGCGACCGGTGGGAATACCAGTCCAGGACTCGATTACTTCGGCGACTTCAGCTGGCCCGACCTTTTCGGCAATCATCGGCTGATTGTCGCTGGCGTTTTCGTCCTCCGACTCCGCCTGCGCGATCTCGGCTTCCACCTGCGGGATGTCACCATTTTGCAGGCGACCAGCTTCCTCCCAGCGTCCCTCGCGCATGGCGAGTTCCAACTGGGTACGCAACTCATCGAGCTGCACCCGCAAGTCACCCACGCGGTTACGACCGGCTTTTTCCGCCTCCCACCGCGTGGTGAGAGCCTTGAGTTCCTCCGTGCGATCAGCCAGCTCCGCACGCACTTTCTCCAACTGCGCAGCAGTACTATCGTCACTGGAATCAGGGTCAGAATCCGATAGGTAGGATTCCTCCATCCGCAGGCGGTCAACCTGGCGGCGAAGCACGTCAATCTCCAGCGGAGACGAATCCAGCTCCATCCGCAAACGCGACGCTGCCTCGTCAATCAAGTCAATCGCCTTATCAGGCAACTGGCGCCCGGTGATGTAGCGGTGCGACAGTTGCGCTGCTGCCACCAGCGCACCATCGGAAATAGTTACCTTGTGGTGGGCTTCGTACTTCGGTGCAATGCCACGCAAAATCGCGACTGTGTCCTCCACCGAAGGCTCCCCCACAAACACCTGCTGGAAGCGCCGCTCCAAAGCGGGGTCTTTTTCCACGTTCTCGCGGTACTCATCCAAAGTGGTGGCACCCACCAGACGCAGTTCACCGCGCGCCAACATGGGTTTCAACATGTTGCCAGCATCCATGGCGCCTTCCGAACCGCCGCCGGCACCAACCACGGTGTGCAGCTCATCAATGAAAGTAATGATCTGCCCGTTGGCGGAAGTGATCTCATTCAGCACCGCCTTGAGGCGTTCTTCGAACTCCCCGCGGTACTTCGCTCCCGCCACCATGGCCGCCAAGTCCAGGGCAATGAGGCGTTTGCCTTTGAGGGATTCCGGCACGTCGCCAGCCACAATACGCTGCGCGAGGCCTTCCACCACCGCGGTCTTGCCGACCCCGGGTTCCCCAATCAGGACGGGGTTGTTCTTGGTGCGCCGAGACAACACCTGCACTACTCGGCGGATCTCACTGTCGCGGCCGATAACCGGGTCGAGCTTGCCTTCGCGCGCAACTTCGGTAAGGTCACGCCCGTACTTGCCGAGGGCGTCAAAAGACCCCTCCGGGTCGGGGCTAGTTACCGGCTGCTTACGCAAAGTAGGTACGGCGTTTTCCAAAGCGGCAGCGCTAATACCGGTGTTTTGAATGATGCGACCGGCATCAGTGTCAGACTTAGCCACCGCAATCAGCAGGTGCTCGGTGGAGACATAGGTGTCCCCCATCTGCTGAGCTAGTTGGCTGGCTGCGGTAAGAATGTTGGTAAGTGCCCGCGTGGTTTGCGGTTGGCTCACCGAGGCTCCCGCTGTGGCGGGAAGTTTCGTCAGTGCCACACGCACCTGGGCGCCGATGTCTTTGCGTGATCCACCGGCAGCTTCCAGCACCGCCAGGGCGATGCCGTCTTCTTGTTCAAGTAGGGCGTGCAGTAGGTGCAACGGCTCTACTGAGGGGTTGCCAGCCGCACTGGCAGTTTGCAGTGCGCCCGCCAGCACCTCTTGGGATTTGGTGGTGAAGTTCTGGGTCACTTAGACCCCTCCTTTACATCTGTCATGGTCATATCTACTTGGTACAACGCCCCCAAAGTTGAGTTTATTCCACTCAACTTTATTGTGGCGGAAGTCACCGCGGGGGCGGGAGGGGGCGGTGTGGGAGGGGGCGCAGAGTGCAGGGCGAGGACGTGGCGGGCGCGTATCCCAAGCACAACGACAAGGACGGGTCGGTAGCGAACTACCAACCCGTCCTCGTAAAGAAAAGAAGCGGCGACCTACTTCACGTTGAAATCGAAGAACGCGATGTTCTCCCCCTGCGCAGGCTTACCCTTCGTGTTCCAAACGATCTTCACAATCTGCGAACCATTAACCGGCACGGTAACGGTCTCGGTGCTACCGGGAGCGAGCGTCACCATCGTCGGCTTACCCTCATCAGCGGTAATTACCTTCACCATCAGCGGGGAAGTGCGTTCAACCCCATCGGGGGTAGCGGCGGAGAAACTGAACTCCTGCAGCCCCTCGGTTCCCTTGAAAACGATCGAGCCACCTGCTGAGGCCTGCGCCTGCGGAACCAGTGCCCGCTTCGACGCCCCCGCGATGGAAGCATCCTTCCAGTCAGCGGGAGAGCCCTCGCGCTGCAGGGACTCCACATCGCCCGCAGCAGCGGCCTGGGTGGGAGCAGCGGACTCACTCGCCGTGGGAGCGGCAGTGGTGGCTTCCGCAGTGGCGGTCGGCGCTGCGGCGGTTGGCTCATCTTGCGGAGCAACAGACGACGAACACCCCGAAAGAGCCAGCGCCAGTGCTGCCAGCCCGGTGGCTGCGCCAGCCAAAGACCGAGTGGTCATGTTTTTGAAGTTCATTAGAGTTGCCTTCCTCGTGTCAAACCGGGACTAGCCCTTACTTTTAGCATAATAATAGGCATGAGTAGTTCAAATCAGCATACTGTCTACGACGAAGTAGACTCACCCGAAGTGTTGAAATGGGTGCGAAACCACAACGAAAGAGCCCTCGACCGGCTGGGCACGGCGCGCGAAGCAGAACTGGAAGCACAGATCCTGCCCGCCCTTGACTCCCCCGACAAGATTCCCTTCGTGACGAAACGCGGGGAATGGGCGTACAACTTCTGGACCGACGCCGACAACCCGCGCGGACTGTGGAGGCGACAAAAGCTAGACACCTACCTAGCTGGGGCAGACCAGTGGGAGACCCTCATTGACGTCGATCAACTGTCGGCCGAGGAAGGCAAATCCTGGGTGTGGAAAGGCGCCTCGGTAGTCTTCCCGCAACTGGACCGCGCCCTCGTGTCCCTGTCAGACGGCGGATCCGACACCGCGGAAGTACGCGAGTTCGACATTGACTCGCGCAGCTTCGTTGAGGACGGGTTCTACTGCCCACCTGCGAAATCCTCCGTCGGGTGGATTGACCGCGACCACGTGTGGGTAGCGACCGACTTCGGCCCAGATACCCTCACAGACTCCGGGTACCCGCGGCAAGTGCGTAAGTGGACGCGCGGGCAGAACCTGAACGAGGCCGAGCTGGTCTTCACCGGGGAAAAAACCGATGTCGCAGTGGGAGCCATGCATGACCGTACCCCCGGGTGGGAGCGGGACTGGATACTGCAGATGGTGGATTTCTACCACAGTGAAACCTACGTGATTGAGCCGGCCTCCGACCAGGGGTTGCGTCACGTGCCCTGTCCCAGCCATACCGAGGCCGTGGGGTGGCGTGACTGGTTACTGTTCCGTCCCCGTGAAGACTGGGAATTCGACGGGCAAGTATTCCCCGCTGGGTCGCTGCTGGCTTCCCCCATGGATGAGTTCCTCGCCGGAGTTGGACGCCTCCACGCCCTGTTCACGCCCAAAGCGAACGTCAGCTTGGAAGACATCACACTCACCCGTAACCACGTGGTGGTAACGGTGCTGCACGATGTCGTCACCCGCCTGGGAGTGCTCACCCCGCCGCGCGCGGAAAACTCCGGATGGGATCGGCGCGACCTGGATCTGTCCGGCACCCCGGCGGACGGGAAGAACGCAAGTAAACAAGGAAAAGGAGGGCACCTGGCGACCCTTTCGGTAGCGGCTGTGGACCCCTACCATGACGACCAACTGTGGGTCACGTCCTCGTCCTTCATCTCCCCCACCACCTTGTCACTGCTCAAACTCAGCCAAACCGGCTCCACCAAGGAAGCCCAGCAGGTGCGTCACGCCCCGCAACTGTACGACACCAGTAAGTTGGAGGTCACGCAGCATTTCGCGACCTCCGATGACGGCACCCGTATCCCCTACTTCCAGGTGAGCACCGCCAAGCAAGACGGGCCCGCCCCCACCATTTTGTACGGTTACGGCGGATTCGAAGTATCACTCACCCCCGCCTACCTGCCGGTCACCGGGCGCGCCTGGCTGGAACGCGGCGGCACCTACGTGATGGCGAATATCCGCGGCGGCGGCGAGTACGGGCCCGCCTGGCACCAAGCGGCCTTGAAAGAAAACCGCCACCGCGCCTACGAAGACTTCGCCGCAGTGGCGCGCGACCTAGTGGCACGCGGAGTCACCACGGTGGAGTCACTGGGGGCGATGGGAGGGTCCAACGGTGGCCTAGTAATGGGAATGATGCTGACGAAGTACCCGCAGTTGTTTGGCGCCATCGTCTGCCAAGTACCACTGCTGGATATGCGCCGGTATCACACCCTGCACGCGGGCGCGTCGTGGATGGCGGAATACGGTGACCCCGACGACCCGCAGCAATGGGAGTTCATCCGCACCTACAGTCCCTACCACCTGTGGCGCGAGGACGGGAACTACCCGCCGGTATTCTTCACCACCTCCACCCGTGATGACCGGGTGCACCCGGCGCACGCCAGGTCAATGGTGGCGCAGATGGATGCCGCGGGGCAGGACGTGACCTTCTACGAAAATATCGAGGGCGGTCACGCCGGTGCGGCGGACAATGCGCAGCGGGCGAAGATGAGTGCCTTAGCGTACGAGTTCTTCTGGCAGCACTTAGCAAAGTAACGCTGGCAGCACCTGGCTGCACCAGGCGCAGTAGTTGGCGCAGCAGTTGGCGATGTAGCGTCACAGATAGTTTGCGGGCCGCCCCGGTTAATGGGCGGCCCGCAACTTTATATCTAGCTAACGCAGGCGCAACGGCATCTGCCTGGTATTAGAGGGTTAATACCCCATCTGCTTGAGCATGATCTCTCGGCGTCGGCCGTTTACTTTCACCAGCTTCACGATGCCCCAAATCAGTAGCACCAACCCGAGGACACCAAAGAGTGAACCCCACAGCACACCCATCCCCAGAGCTTTAGCGCCCTGTGCGCCAAGCGCCGAATCGTAAGCCGTCATCGTCGCGTTCTCCGGCAAGTTCTTACACACGATGTCATAGGTACCGGGGGCGACATCGTCAGAAGAGTACGTCAGTGCCTGCCCGGACAATTGACGACTTTCAAACTCCACCACCGTCTGGTCTTTTTCCAAATGGCAGGCGACGTCTGAGTTGGCAGGGTAAATGACGAGCCCGGCGATACCAAGGTCATCGACCTCGATAGTTTTAACAGACTTAGAAGCGGTGATTTCCCCAGACTCAACCGCTCCAAGCAAAGACAAGAAGGTGGCAACGATCCACACTAAGGGAGCCACAATGAGCATCATTATCGCCCCCGCCACAATCATGGTGATGGGAAGGCCACGTGAGGGAAGGGTCATAGGCGGGGTGAAACCTGGGCCTGCTGGTATGGGTTGGCCGGGATAGAAGTTCGGCTGCCCGGCCTGGGGGTGGGGCTGGCCGTATCCGGGCTGGGCGTAGCCGGGGCCGGACTGTCCAAACTGACCCGGCTGCCCGGGCTGGGCGTAGCCGGGGCCGGAGTGGACCCCGGGCTGGCCGGGCTGGCCTTGGCTGCCACCGTAGCCAGGTTGCGATTGCCCCGGGACGTAACCGGGTTCATCCTTAGCTAGGCGCCCATAGCGAGGCTGCGGGCGAGTGTCCGGGTCAGGTTGCGCACCGGGTTGCGACTGGCTGCCCGGGGCGACGAAGCCTGCGTCTGACTCCGGCTGCTGGGAACCATCCATATTCTCACTCATTTTGCCCCCTTGAAAGCGAACTATTCCAAAACAGTATAAGACTTACTCGGCGTTGCACGCCCCACCCAAGCCGAGCACGTGACACCTACTGCGTGAAGGCGTCCTCACCTCCCCTTGTGGAGGGCGGTTGCTCACCTGCTTACAGTGGTGCCAGCGCCGTGGCGAGTAGCTGTAAAAACCCTGCCCCGACAGGTGCGGGACGAAGGTGGTGGGGTGGGGCGTTAGTGCCTGCCGGTAGCGAAAAGTACCAGGGCGTTGGACTGGCGCGGAACCGGATTCGGCCAAGGAACATGTACCAGTTCCCCGCCCTGAGGCGCCGGAGCAGCCGGACGGTAACCGCGCCGCACCGCGGAAACATCCCCGCGTGCGTTCGCCGAAAACACCCGTTCGCGGCGGTGCCGAGCCTCGGCCACAATCTGTTCCAAACGCTCGGCTTCAGCGCGCAACGCAGTCACTTCCTCAGCTAAAGCCTCCCGCTGACTGCGTAGTTTTTCGATATCGGCTTGCAGCTGCAGGATGCGGCGAATCCCCTCCAGGTTAATCCCCTCATCTTGCGACAGACGCTGCACTTCCCGCAGCCTCTCCACATCGCGCGCAGTGTAGCGTCGCCCGCGTCCGCGAGTGCGCTGGGGAGTAACCAACCCCAGTCGGTCGTATTGGCGCAGCGTCTGCGGATGCATACCCGCCAGTTCTGCCGCCACAGATATAACATAAGTGGTGGTTGTGGCACGCGCGTTCACTTTTCCCCCTTTCTGCTGCGCTTCTTGTTGAATGCGGCGATGCCGAGCCACCCGCGAAAGGTAACTCGGCACCAACCACCTACTGTCGAACCTGTTCAGCTAACTGGCTACGCGGATCCCAATCCCCCAACGCTTGCGCTAGGTTCTTCACCGCCTCGCGCCCCTCGCGAGTGAGGTTATCGGGGGTGGCGATTTCAATTTCAATAATCAAATCCCCCTTGGTGCGACCCTTTACCAGTCCGCGTTTACGCACTCGTAGATTCGCTCCCGAGGACGTCCCCGCCGGAACCTTCACGGTGACGGAACTGCCATCAAGCAGGGGAACGTTAACTTTCGCTCCCTGCACCGCCTCGGGGTAGGAAATCGGCAGCCGCATGTGTAGGTTCTTACCTTCAATGCGGTACACCGGGTGCTTGTCAACCGCGATGGTTACCACCAGGTCACCGGCGGGAGCGCCACCGACCCCCGGTCGCCCCTTGCCTCGCAAGCGGATCTTCTGACCGCCGCTTACCCCCGCCGGGATGCGCACCGTCATGGAGCGGCCCTCCACCGTCATTTTCACGGTGGTTCCCTCCACCGCCTGACGCAGCGACAGCGTGGTTTTAGTTGCCAGGTCCGAGCCGCGACGCGCCTGGCTGAAGCCGCCCGGGCCGGCGAAGCTGCCGGCGTCGAAGGTGGCTCCGCCACCGCCGAAGAGTCCGGATAGGATGTCATCGAACCCGCCGGTTCCGCCGCCTGCGTTTGAGGTGGAGAACCTTACGTGAGGCCCGCCAGAGCCGCCGCCGAACATGGAGCCGAAGAGATCCTCGAACCCGCTGGCGCCCCCTGATGGGCCCGCCGAAAAACGCGCACCACCGCCCGCCATGGCGCGGATCGCGTCGTACTGTTTGCGTTGTTTGGGGTCGGAGAGCACCTTGTAGGCTTCACCGACGTTCTTGAACCGTTCCTCCGCGGCTTTGTCCCCCGGATGCTGGTCCGGGTGGTTTTCGCGCGCGAGTTTGCGGTAAGCCTTCTTAATGGTGTCGGCATCGGCGTCTTTCTTCACCCCGAGCACCTTATAGAAGTCTTTTTCCATCCAGTCTTGGCCTGCCATTAGCTCTCACCTCCCTTCCTGAGATTAGCTGCAGTCACTGCGGGTTCGCCACGATAACTTTGGCGGGGCGAACCACCTTATCCCCTACACGGTAGCCGCCCTGAATCACTTGGAGGACGGTTTCGACCTCCACATCCGCAGACGGAGTAGCCATGACAGCTTCGTGCAGCATCGGGTCAAATGGTTCATCCACCTCACCAAAACGCTCGAACTCAAAGCGCGACGCCAAGGTTTGTTCCAGTTTGCTGGCGATCGCCGCGAACGGGCCGTCAGTTAACGCACCCGCTTGGCGCGCGGCCTCGATATCGTCCAGCACCGGCATCAACGCTTCCACGACCTCGTCGTGACCGCGTTTACGAGCGGCCGCCACATCAGTTTTAGAACGGCGCACGTAGTTGTTGTACTGCTGGTTGAGGTTGTAGTGATCGGCGCGAGCACGAGCCAAATCGTCAGCGAGTTTCGCCATTTCCTCACGCGCTTCGGCGAGGTCGTCAGCGTCCCTTTCGGAATCAACATCCGCCAACTGTTCCTCCAAGTGGGAGATGTCATCGGGGTCGATTTCCTCTGACGCCGATTCGGCGTTTGCGGTGCCAGTGGCATCGGTGTCGACAGTTGCGTCGCCACCTTGGTTGGCACCGTTGTCTTCACTGTTGCCCGCGTCGTGGTTTTGTGTTCCCTGCGGCGCATTCGGATCGTTACGATTTTCGCCCGATGGGCCCGTGGGGGCCTGGTTAGAGGCCCCCACGGTAACGTCATCACGATCCTCGTCCGCGTTCGGATTCGGATTCACGTGGTCGTTGGTCACTTGCTGTCCTCTTCGTCGACAATCTCAGCGTCGATTACGTCCTCGTCGCTATCGGAGGGCTCGCCCTCACCTGCATTAGCGGCTTCAGCTTGCGCCTGCTCCGCCTGGGCGGCGGCGTAAACTTCCTGACCAATCTTCATGCCCGATTCGTTCAGCTTAGCCATGGCTTCCTTAATGGCCTCCACGTCCTCGCCTTCCAAAGCGGTCTTAACAGCTTCGATGTCTTCCTTCACGGCGGAAGCGGTCTCATCGGAGATCTTGTCCGCTTCATCCTTGAGGATCTTATTCATCTGGTAGACGGTCTGTTCCGCGGTGTTGCGAACTTCAGCTTCCTCGCGGCGCTTCTTGTCCTCTTCCGCGTGCGCTTCGGCTTCCTTCACCATGCGGTCAATCTCGTCCTTAGGCAGGGCGGAACCACCGGTGATGGTCATGGACTGTTCCTTACCGGTGCCACGATCCTTGGCGGAAACGTGAACGATACCGTTGGCGTCAATGTCGAAGGTAACTTCAATCTGAGGTACGCCACGCGGAGCGGGAGCGATACCGGTCAGTTCGAAAGTACCCAGCGGCTTGTTGTCGCGGGCGAACTCGCGTTCACCTTGGAACACCTGGATCAGCACAGACGGCTGGTTGTCTTCCGCGGTGGAGAACACTTCGGAGGACTTCGTCGGGATCGCGGTGTTGCGGTCGATCAGCTTGGTCATGAACCCGCCCTTGGTTTCGATACCCAGGGAAAGCGGGGTGACGTCGATTAGCAGCACGTCCTTGCGGTCACCCTGGATGACGCCAGCTTGCAGGGCGGCACCCATGGCCACGACCTCGTCCGGGTTCACCGACTTCGACGGTTCCTTACCGCCGGTGAGTTTCTTCACCACTTCGGTAACCGCCGGCATGCGGGTGGAACCACCAACCAAGATGACGTGGTCGATGTCGGAAACCGAGATGCCCGCGTCGCGGATTACCGCGTGGAACGGCGCTTTAGTGCGTTCCAGCAGGTCGGAGGTCATGTCCTCGAACTTCGCGCGGGTGAGGGTTTCATCCAGGTGTACGGGCACGCCGTCAACCATGGTTAGGTACTGCAAGGAGATGTTGGTGGAAGTGGAGGAAGATAGTTCCTTCTTCGCTTGTTCCGCGGCGTCGCGTAGACGCTGCATTGCCACCGGGTCCTTAGAGAGGTCGTTGCCGGAGTTGGCTTTGACCTGGTCTACCAGCCACTTCACGATGGCGTTGTCCCAGTCATCACCGCCGAGGCGGTTGTCACCAGCGGTGGCGCGTACCTCAATGGTGGAGAAGGTGGAGTCGTCGTCGTCAGTGTCCTTGCCGATTTCCAGGAGGGAAACGTCGAAGGTACCACCACCGAGGTCGAACACCAGGATCAGCTCGTCTTCCTTGCCCTTGGCGAGGCCGTAGGCGAGGGCGGCGGCGGTGGGTTCGTTAACGATACGAGTTACGTTCAGCCCGGCGATGCGGCCGGCGTCCTTGGTGGCTTGGCGTTCGGCGTCGTTGAAGTACGCGGGAACGGTGATGACGGCGTCGGTTACGGTTTCGCCCAGGTACTCTTCCGCGTCGCGCTTGAGTTTGCCTAGGATGCGGGCGGAGATTTCCTGTGCGGTGTATTTCTTGTCGTCGATGGAGGTGGACCAGTCGGTGCCCATGTGGCGCTTGACCGACATGATGGTGCGGTCCACGTTGGTTACTGCCTGGCGTTTGGCGATTTCACCGACCAGGACCTCGCCGGCTTTGGAAAAAGCCACAACCGAGGGGGTGGTGCGGGTGCCTTCTGCGTTGGCAATGATGGTGGGTTCGCCGCCTTCGAGGGTGGCGATTGCCGAGTTCGTGGTGCCTAGGTCGATACCTACTGCACGTGCCATGTTGGCCTCCTAAAACTTGTCTAAGTTGAGTCGTCTACACTCAAGTTTAGCGACGGGTGGTTAGTTGTCAATTTTTATTCCCCAAACTTGAGTCCAACACACTCAACCTTGGGAGGGGTGGATTTATTCCCTGCCCCTCAAAAAAGTGGTAGTGGCTTGTGTCACAGGGGTTATGGGGGTGTGGGGTTTCTTGGGGTGCGGGTGGCTGCGCGGAGGGCTAGCCCCGCGGTGGCTGGCGCGGAACACCTCGCAGGAGCCGCCACCAACCCGCTAACCTGAAAGATACGTACAAGTAAGGAGATTAAGAAGCAGATGAGCGCGACCCAGTGGACAGCTATACTCACCGTCTTCTTTATCGCTGTAATCTCCCCCGGGCCGGACTTCCTTGCGGTACTGCGCACCTCCCTCTCACGCGGACGCTTCGCTGGCTTCACAGTGGGAGCCGGTATCGCAGTGGGAACCATACTCTGGATAGCGCTCACCCTAATTGGGATTGTGTCCCTACTGAACTCCCACCCCGTAGCCGCGGTAGTGGTTCGCCTGGCAGGCGCAACATTCCTGATCTTCTACGGCAGCAGCATTTTGTACGGACTGTGGAAAGAACGCGCGGCGGAGCAAGGCAAGGCGAGCGCGGTCGATGAAGACCGCTACCGCGAAACCAGGAAAGCACCGGAAACGGCAGCAGAAAACGCCAGCGCACCAGAGGCCAGCACCCCCACAGCCAGTGCACCTGACGCCAGTGCACGCCCCGACAGCGGCGAGAAGACTAGCGCACTCACGGGGGAACCCCACCCCACAGCCGGTGCACCAGACGCCACTGCACCAGAGGCCAGCACCCCCACAGCCAGTGCACCAGATGCCACTGCACCCGACGCCAGCACCCCAACTGCCAGTGTCTCTGCGCGCAGTTGGTGGCCCGGATTCCGCTTGGGGCTCCTTACCAACACCGTTGGCAACCCCAAAGCGGTAGTGTTCTTCTCCTCCCTCTTCGCCACCATCGTTCCCGCCACCATCACCAAAGGTGAAAGCCTGCTTCTAGGCGCCGTGCTAGTAGCAATCGCCCTCGCCTGGTTCACACTGGTTTCTAACGTGGCCGCCTCAAAATCTTTCACCCGCATCTACCGCCAGCTAAACCGGCCCATTGACATCATCTTGGGTGGACTGTTCGTATTCCTCGGGCTCATGCTGCTGCCCTGGGATGCGCTGTTTTAGAACCACCACCACGCGCCCGCGCTACCAGTGCTGGCAACTAGATAAAATGAAAGAGTGCGGATCAAGAACACCATAATCGGCGTCGGGCCACTGCTAGTGGTGGGAATCGCGGCAACCACCGCAGCCACCCTGCTAGGTCACTACTACCAGGTACTACCCACCTTCCCCACCCCCGAAGCACTCGAAACCTACCCCGCTTTACGAACGGTGGCGCGCGTCCTCGCCCTCATCGTATTCATAGAAGGAATCACGCTGTGGAGTTACGCCGTGATCTGGGGGAAGTTCACTACCCGTTTCCGCAGCGGGGAACTGATGGATACCGGCGCGTACGCCCTGGTGCGACACCCAATCTATTCGGCGTTCTTCAGCGTCTGCAGCGCCGCCCTGATTTGGCCCGCGAACCTGTGGGCGGCGGCGGTGATAGCGCTGAACTGGGCGATTATGACAGTGGTCTTGAAATGCACCGAGGAACGCTGGTGCCTGGAACGCTTCGGGGAGAGCTACCGCGAGTACTGTAAGAAAACTCCGCGCCTGTTGCCGCGCCCGCGCGCAGGCCGCCGGTAGCGGGCGGTCAATGGCGGGCGGACGGTAGCAGGCCACCGCTAGCGGGACGCCGGTAGCGGGCGAAACCCCTAACCGTCCACGTGGCGGCGAATCAAATCCTTCACCGCATCCACATCATTAGGCAAATCCACCACTCGACGCCCCGCCGACTCAATATCGGCAAAACGCGCAGGCACCGGCGGCACGAAACCAAGGGCCTCCTCGATTGTCTGCGCGAACTTCACCGGCAACGCAGTTTCCAACACCACGATAGGAGGCTCCACCGCGCCCGCACGTAGCGCCTCGCGCGCCACCCCCCAAGCGTCAGCAGTATGAGGGTCGATCACCACGTCCTCGTGACGATACACCGAGGCAATCGAATCCAAACGATCCGCGTGCGTGGACTTACCCGACAAGAACCCGAAACGCGAACGCACCGCCGCGAAATCACCAGTACCAGACAGGTCGAAGAACCCCTCGCTGCCGAGCTGCTTCACGAACAAATCCCGCACGCGGGACGCATCACGGCCCACCACGTCGAAAATGAAACGCTCAAAATTAGAAGCCTTAGAAATATCCATCGACGGCGAGGACGTCGCCCACGTCTGCGCACTGGCGCGCGGACGATAAACCCCGGTGCGGAAGAACTCATCCAACACGTCATTTTCGTTAGTGGCAACAATCAGACGATCAATGGGAACCCCCATCGAACGCGCGATGTGACCGGCGCACACATCACCGAAGTTACCTGTCGGAACCGAAAACGACACGCGGTGATTAGGGTCGCCCGACACCTGGATCCACGCCGCCACGTAGTACACCACTTGCGCTAACAGGCGCGCGAAATTAATCGAATTAACCGCACCGATCCGGTAGCGCTGTTTGAAATCAGCGTCCGCCGAAACCGCTTTCACCAGGTCCTGACAGTCATCGAACACCCCGTCAACCGCGACGTTAACAATGCTCGGATCATCCAGACCAAACATCTGCGCCTGTTGGAAAGCACTCATGCGACCGGCGGGAGTGAGCATGAACACCCGCACCCCGCGTTTGCCCAACATGGCGTACTCCGCGGACGAACCCGTGTCGCCCGAAGTGGCACCTAAAATGTTCAACTCGCGCCCCTCGCGGGCCAGGACGTATTCAAATAACTGTCCCAGCATCTGCATCGCCATGTCCTTAAACGCGGCGGTGGGGCCGTTCGACAAGTGCAACAGCCACAACCCGTCAGATAGCGGGGTCACCGGAGTGACCTCGTCGGTGGCGAAAACCTCGCGATTGTAAGCAGCCTGACACATGCGTTCTAAATCCGCAGTGGGGATATCGTCGATGAACAGTCCCATTATCGCGGTGGCGAGGGCGGGGTAGCCGTCGCGTTGAAACAGTTGCGTCCACTGGCGCAAAGTGTCGGCATCTACCTGCGGGTAGGACTGGGGCACAAATAAACCCCCGTCGGGAGCGAGGCCGCGTAGCAAGATGTCGGTGAACGCGTAGGAAGTTTCGTGGCCGCGAGTGGAAATGTAACGCATGTTCCCACCCTAACTAGGTGGGCGCGAAGGCGCGCGAAAAGTCCGAGGTTTGAGCAATCTCAGGGTCGAATCAGGGAAGAATCAGGGGGACACCCAATAGCCGGCGCAGCCAGGTCGGCGGTTAACTGGAAGTAACAAGCACCACCGAAGGTTGACACTGCGGTGAAAAACGGGCAGAGATTTTAAGGAGTTCCAACATGGGGCGCATAATCGCTGAACTTGCGCAAATATCGGCCGACCCTTCTACTTTGGGAGTGATTGTGCTGTCTTTGGCGGCCGCAGTTGTAGGTATTCGAGCTTTACAGCTTCGTTTTGGCCCGTGGGTGTGACGCGCCATACTTTACAATGGGAGTGAGCCAGTCATAACAACGCGACCGTGGTCGCCAGACGCCGAAGGAAGCTCATGCCTGTTGAACTCGTTGAAAACGCCACCCAAGAACTTACCGACGCTTTAGAAAAACTCATCCCCCAGCTTTCGTCCTCTGCTTCTAAGCTCAGTCCGGAAGAAGTAACCCGGCTCATCTCCCAGCCGAGCCTGCGTATGTTTATCTACCGCGGGGAAAGCGGAGAAATCGAAGGGATGCTTTCCCTAGTGCTGTTCCACATCCCCACCGGGCTGCGTGCCTGGATCGAGGACGTGGTGGTACTTGAACAAACCCGCGGGCAGGGAGCTGGACGCCAACTGGTGGAAGCCGCCTTGGAGTTCGCCACCGACGCTGGCGCGCGCTCGGTGGACTTAACTTCCCGCCCCTCCCGTGAAGCCGCCAACCGGCTATACCAGCGTTGCGGGTTCGAAACTCGCCGCACTAACGTCTACCGTTACCGCGCTTAGAGCTGCGCTGGGGCTGGAACGGTGCCCCTATCAGCCGCCCTGTCACGCTAGCCAAGCCAGGGCGGCTTGCGCTATCAACACCACCCCGACGAGTGCCCCCGACACCGCAGTTACTCGCAACACTCGCGCCGCCGAACGCTGCGCTGCGCCCGCGACCGCAGTGGCGCCGCGCTCGCCTCGCCCCCAAATGAAAGTGGCCGCCACCAGCACGGGTAAGTGCGCCACCAGAGCATAAACCAACCACAGTGGCAGCTGCGTGGGAAAGTGCGGCGGGAGTGTCAAAGCCGTGACAACCGCCCCGAAGAAGGGGGCATCCAGCATGGAAGTGAGCGCCAAACCAGCCCCGGCGAGTAACCCTGCTCCGGGGAATCTTTGTAGTAAGGACGTGGCTTTAGAGATCAGGGGGGCAACGGTTTCACCGCTAGCGGCGGAACGAGCACTAGCGACCAGAGTCTGCGCGCGCGCAGCCCCCAGCCAGGCAGCCACCGCCCCCACCAACAGAGCCAAGCCGATAAGGAGTTGAACTAAGACCACCCACCACGGGGCGTGAGTGAAGGGAGCCAAAGGGGTGGCGAGGGTGGCGGTGGGAGCAGCTGGGGCGGGGGCTCCCCACCAGGTTGCGAGCACAGTCGATAAAACCGTGCCCAACAACGCCACCACCAGGGGCATAACCCAGGCTAACGACAGGATCCGCAGACGCGGCATCCCCAGGGCAGCGGCGGCAAGCACCAACGCCACCAAGGTCACGTCCATAGCGCTCACGCCCAGCAACCCCATGGTTAGCAGCGCGGTCCAAAACGATGCACCCAAGGATCCGCTCCCTTCCCACTTACCCCAAGCATTATTGGCTTTACACTCAACTACCCTACTCGCTCAGTCGCCGCAGCGGAGCAAGCGATATGATCGAGTACATGAATACTATCGACCCTACTCACCGCAACCACGCAACCGACTTCGCTGACTTCATCACCGCCTCCCCGTCCTCCTACCACGCTGCCCACGAAGTAGCGCGGCGACTGGAAGAGGGCGGATTCGCCCTCGTGCGCGAAACCGGGAAGTGGCCGCGCGAAGCCGGCAAATACTACCTGCTGCGCGACGGCGCGGTAGTGGCGTGGATCGTGCCCGACGGGGGTAGCGCCCGCCAAGCGCGGATCGTGGGGTCGCACACCGATTCACCGACGCTGAAAATCAAGCCCAGCGGCTCCTACTACAGTCCCGACGGGTGGGGGCAGATCGCGGTGGAAACCTACGGCGGGCTGCTGCTCAACTCCTGGCTGGACCGCGAAATCGGGTTCGCCGGGCGGGTAGTGGACAGGCAGGGGAAGACCCACCTGGTGCGCACCGACGCCATCGCGCGGATTCCGCAACTGGCAATCCACCTGGATCGTCAGATTAACTCCGACGGGCTCAAACTCGACCCGCAAACCCACATGCAGCCGGTGTGGACACTGAGCGAGGGCGAATGCGTCCTCGACGAAATCGCACGCCAAGCCGGGCTGGGAGGAAGCGAAGAAATCCACGGTTTCGACGTGGTTGCCTACACCACGCAAGAACCGCAGTTCCTCGGTGCCCACAAAGAATTCCTAGCCGCCGGAAGGCAAGATAACCTGTCTTCCGTGCACGCCGCCCTCGTGGCGCTACTTGAGGCCGAACCAACCGGGGAAGACGTGCTGGTTTTCGCCGCGTTCGACCATGAAGAAATCGGGTCCTCCACCCGGTCGGGAGCGGCCGGACCGCTACTGGCAGACGTGTTGGAACGCATTAGTTACGCCCTGGGGTTGGATCGCGACGGGCACTACCAGTTCCTCGCCGGGTCGTCCTGCGTGAGCGCCGATGCCGGGCACAGCGTGCACCCGAACTACGCGCAAAAGCATGACCCGAACACCCACCCCATGCTGGGGGCGGGGACGCTGTTGAAACTAAACGCCAACCAACGCTACGCCTCCGACGCGGTGGGAGCAGCGCTGTGGGCGCGAGCCTGCCAGCAAGCCGAGGTACCCACCCAAGAGTTCGTGTCTAACAACTCCGTGCCCTGCGGCTCCACCATCGGGCCGATCACCGCTACTCGCCTGGGGATCACTACCGTGGATGTGGGGATCTGCTTACTGTCGATGCACTCGGCGCGCGAAATGTCGCACGTGTCCGACCACTACTGGCTGTCGCAGGCGTTGCGCGCCTACTACCAGGGGGCGTAGGCCGAAGTCCGCGAGGACGGGCGGCTGCGGGCCGGGTCGGTGGTTGCGGGCCTGGCGGGCGGCTGCGGGCTGGGCCGACAG
>JAUNVG010000023.1 GCA_030537735.1 Actinomycetaceae bacterium | reverse complement strand
ATTGAAACACTCCTTCGAAGTAAGAAGCGTTGCAACGCTAACTAGAACTCAAGCCACAAGCTCTTGACGTCGGTTCCCGCCACCGCCACCGCTCCCGCGCCTAGCACCGCGGTTGAGGTTCCTGCCAGCACCCACCACCAGCGGCGCGGGTTAACGTGGCGGGCACTGGCGGCGAAAGCGTCCTCGATGGTGTCAAGTTTCAAGGCCTCACCGTCGGTGCGTTCAAGTAACGATTCCAAGTCTCTTTCTGACACTACGGTGTCGTTTTCTAAACTCTCAACCAAGTGCACCGCCATCTGCGTATCCACCGGCGTGAGCGCACTGACTGCACGGGCCGCTACCGACGGGGTAACGACCGGAGCGGTAACTACCGGGCGCGGTCCTAAGCCGAAGAACTTCGCATACCGCACAATCAGGTCGGCGTAGCGAACGTCTTCGGGACCACCAACGTCGAAGGTGCGTGAGCGTGGGAAATCCACGCGCCCAGCTCCCTCCAGCAACGCCACTAGGTTGGAGGCACTGATGGGAGTGATTTTATTCAGCACCCAACTGGGAGCCAGCACCATCGGGAGGCGTTCAGCCAGGTGCCGAAGCATAGCGTAGGAGGCCGAGCCGTCACCGAATACCATGCCGGCTTGAACACAGGCTGTGAGCGCTCCCGAGGAAGACAGGATCTGACCCACTCGCGTGCGCGAACGCAAATGTGGGGAAAGGTCATCGACTACCGGGTGTAGCGCTCCAAGGAAAACGACGCGGCCGGTACCAGCGGAGCGAATGGCGTTGGCGAACGTTAAAGCCATCTCGGCTTCAGCTCGCTCAAATTCTTCGCCTTTGCCCATGGAATGCAGCAAGTAGTACGCGACATCAACGCTTTCAAGGGCGCGCACCAAGTCTTCTTCACTATTGGCGTTGCCTTCAACGAGGGCGACTCGATCGACCCAAGGTTGTGCCTTGGCACTGTCCTTATCGCGCACCAGCGCACGCACGTGCCAGCCTTTTTCCAGTAGGTAACTGATGAATGTTGAGCCAACGTAGCCGGTTGCTCCGGTTACTAAAGCGATACGGGGGAGGAGTTCATGTGGTTTTCCTATCCAGTAAAAGCCCAGCCAGCGGTAATGAGAGGAAGAAGGTAGAGCATGGATGCAGACCACAGCAGGTGAGCGATTATGGCTGGGAGAATGCGCTCACTGGCGATGGTGAGTAAGGCGGTGGTTATCCCCACCAGTAGGGCGGCGAAAGTTAGCAGGACGATACCGGATGTGGCGGTAACGAGGACGTAGGCCAGGGTTGGTATTAAAAGCTGGGTTCGGGCGGTGGGTTGGTGAAAGAGTAGGGCGCGGCGGAAATAGTATTCTTCGCTTATTCCTCCGAGCATGGTCACTGTAGTGACACCCCAGATGCTACCTGCTGCGGAGTGCTGAAGAAGCGTGTTCACTGGGTTTACTAGGGCGGGTAGGTATTGCACGAAGAAGCCGCCAGCGAGGAATAGGGCGCTTAGCGCTAAGCCTGCTACCACTCCCCAGGTGGTGGCCCTAGTTGTAGATACGGTTGCGGTGGTTGACGTTCGATGCGCAGCGCCGCGGGCGGTGCTGTACCGGGGTCGGGTGGTTTGCCCGTGAGGTTCGCTGCCGGTGGTGGGTCGCAGAAGATAGCCGCCCAGCAGCCACACCCCGCAGAGCATTAGGGTCCCGATGTAGAAATTCGAGGAGCCGTGTTCTTAGCGTAGACCGTAACTTAAGGCGGCGGCTCCGACGAGGAGGGTGAGAATGTGCATGTAGGTACGCAGAATCTGCGATCTGCTTTGAGTCCCCACGTTTTCGACTCTATCGGAGCGCGAGGGCGGGCGCACGGGCACCGGGCAGTTCGGCGGTTTCACCTGGAGGGGAGGAAGGCAATGTTCGCAGATGGGAGGTAAAAGGCGGTGGCTGGCTTCGAAGTGATTTCGAAGCCAGCCACCAGCTGTATTTGCAGTGTTAGGTTCCTTGACGAGTCAAGAACACCTCTCTATCATCAGTTGAACCAGATGTTCCGCCGACGTCCTGCCACTACCAGGGCGATTCCAGTAAGCAGGGAACCAGCCGTCAACGCGAGCAAACTTCCTGGGGCGACACCAGTCTTAGCGAGTTTCGACTCAGATTGTTGCGGTTTCTCGCTTGCTGGGGGAGTTGTCTTGCCCGCGTCAGTCCCGGTACCCGGGGTTGGATCTGCACCCGGTGCTGGGGCGGGATCTACCGGACCAGGTACAGGATCAGGATCCACCGGACCAGGTACAGGATCAGGATCCACCGGGGGCGAGCCTGCATCAATGTAGGTGGCCTTAATTTCAGCGTCCCCAGCTGGCATGGTCACATTAGTCGAAGGCGCATTAGCATCCTCAATCGTGGGGCTACCAGAGACAACCACCCACTCATTAAACACCTGCCCCGCAGGAGCCGGATCAGCCGTCACAGGAACCACAGTCCCCTCAGCGAAAGAACCACCACCAGTACCACCGGTAACCGTCAAAGCATAAGTAGTAGCCGGCTCATCCTTATAGGTGGCCTTAATCCATCCTTTTCTCTTTCCCACTGTCACCGTGGTTTCAAGACTATTCGGATTTTCAACCTTCGCGTCTGAGCCTTCGCTAGTGAGCCATTCTTCGAATACCTTACCTTCATGAATTGGGGGCGCCGTTATGTTGATTTTTCCTCTGGCGTGAGATATTTGCCTTCTAATTTTTCTTCATCGATCCAGACCGAGAAATAAACTTTGTCGTTACTGAACTCAGCCGTAACCGGATCAGAGAACCCTACCTTATTTCCGCCTAGGGCATTGTAGAAAACACACGAAATCACATGTTTTCCAACGCTTAGCCCACCAGCTGCGATTCTATATTTAGATTCGCTTTCATATCCGTAGACTTCTTTAGGATGCAAGTTTACGAGTCCTACCCCTTCACCAAATCCACTAAATTCGTCTTTCACAGTGCAGTCATAGCGAAGCTTATGCGCTCCGTAGGGTGCAGACTTTGAGTTCCCTTTCCAAGGCAGAGAATCATACAGCCCCGTTAACTTAAAACTTACAGTACTTTGATCAATCTCAACCTCATTTAGCATGAACTCCGGGGTTCCTATCGTTGGGCTAAGTGGCACGATGTCACCTTCAACGATTTCAATCGGAACCTCTTTATATTCCCAAGCAGGTGTTTTACCCCTGGTAAGAAATCTGCAAGACAAATACGCACCGGTCGGATTCGAATCACTTAAAGCCTTTCTAGGCTTCTCGTAAGGGTGAATGCGAGTAGATAGCGTATATGTTGTCTCAGTTGCATCTTCAGCTATATCAATTTGCATATAACCTGCTTCAAGAGGCGAAAGAAGGTGATAAAAATCTTTACCATCTTTCTTTTCCAGCGACCTAGCCACTACTTCAATTCGCTGGTATTTTTCGGGTCGACATTTTTGACTGTGACAGTAACTACCTCACCCTTCCGCAGGCTAGTCTTACTGAGTTCACATGTCGGCCCAGCATCCGCGTGACCTAACGTCGTTGGTGCAATCACCAAGAAAAGCGCACTAAGAAGCAACACCGCCCAGTGCTTCACTAATCGAGACCATCTGAACATGACAACTTCCCTTCCCCATTGAAGCTGAAGATCGAAATTACGACAAGCAATTTATATATTCGATTTGCGCAAATTACTAGAGTCTGCTAACGATGCATAAATTAATCTCGCGATCACGAGGCACAGAATCGGAAGTACTCTCTCTCCACCAATTCTCATATCGTTTACCACCGAGCGGTTCCGTTCGCTCAACTGAGCATAGTTATAGGTAACCACTTAGACTCGAAGGGTGCGTAAAATTCTTATCTCCCTGCTTGCCTTGGTACCCTTGGCGCCGGCAGCGTGCTCACCCATGTCACCCGACCCACTCGAAGTAAAGGTGGCTGAGATCTCCTCAGAAACCACTCGAAGTAACGTCGCCGCACCGGACCTTGCGGTCACGTTATTCGAAACTGCGCAACTAGCTGTAGTCACAGATGAAACCCACCTGGCGCAAGCTGGCAGTGCCGCCATTGCCCTGGGAGTCCCGGTGCTGACGAAAGAACAAGTGGCGACAGCTAAGGAAGAACTCGAACTAACGCACGCGGTCAGTTTCGTGGGACAAATCGACGGGTTGGAAACCATTTCCCCCGACCACCTACCCACCCTGGTGAGCCAACGCGGACTGAAGGCAACCTACCAACCCGAGCCAACCGACCTCGCCAACGCCCTAACCCAGCTTGAACCCGGTGTGCTCTTCGGCGACTCCCCGGACGACATGGAAGAACAGCTGCAGGTGAAACTAGCCCCACCATCCTCCACCTCGGTGCACCTAGTCACCACCGCCGATAACCCCCTGGCGGTCGCGCAAGCTCGCGCGGCCGGAGCGGAAGTTACCTTGCTGGACCAGGATCCACGCGCTAAAAGCTTCGACGCCAACGCCCTGCCCTCCCCCGCCCTGACCAGCTTCGATGCCGACACGCTCAGTCGCTGGCAGGCGGCGTTGGGACCGGAACTACCCGGCGGAGGACACCTAATCTTCGACGGTAAACGCTACATCGCCCTGTACGGTTCTCCACTGTCCGCCGCCTTGGGGGTACTGGGAGAGCAGGGGTTAGAAGCCACCATCGAGCGGGCAGCGAACACTGCTGCCCCCTACCGTGAACTCACCGAGGACGAAGTCGTCCCCTCACTGGAGATCATCGTAACCGTGGCGTCCGGAGGCGCCGGAGAAGATGGGAACTACTCCAATGAGTGGCCGGCAGAAGACTTCATACCCTATGTGGAAGCAGCCCAAGCCGCTGGCCAGTACGTGGTAATCGACTTCCAACCTGGGCGCAGCGACTTCCTCAGTCAAGTTAAGCAATACGAAAAGCTACTTGCCTACCCCAACGTTGGGGTGGGGTTAGACCCAGAGTGGAGGCTCGGCCCGGACGAACTTCCACTGACTCGAATCGGGCACGTGGAAGCTGACGAAGTTAACCAGGTGATCACCTACCTGGCGGACTACGTGCGTGACAACGCCCTGCCACAAAAGGCCTTGGTGCTACACCAGTTCCAGATTCAGATGCTGCGCGACCGGGAAAAGATCGACCTGTCTCGCCCTGAACTGGCGGTGGTGGTGCACGCCGACGGGCAAGGACCCCAAGCGCAAAAGTCAGCCACTTGGGCGGCGTTACACAAAGATGCCAGTGCGGATCTGCACTGGGGGTGGAAGAACTTTTACGACGAAGACCACCCCATGCGCACTCCTGAACAAACCTACCAGGTAATCCCCCTACCCGACTTCGTCTCCTACCAGTAGCGGATCAGACCGGGGAGCCAAGTCCAGGGTTTGCTTTGGATCAGATCGGGGAGCCAAGTCCAGGGAGCCCGCGAGTGAATCCGGCGGTGGTGCAAATGTTTTCCAGGGTGCAGCCTTCGACACCTTCGCGGATGAGGATTTCGCGCGTGGCGGCGATGAGTTTGTTCTGGGTTTCGTAACGGTTGCCCATCACTACCCCTTTCTGACTCCGCGCGACGCTATTTGAGTGGTTTGTCGAGCCGCAAGGTCGACCGCAGTCCTTAAAGTTTTGCACCAGAGTTTAGCGCTTTAGTGCGGATCTCTCCACCACCAAGACGGGGTTTACTAACACCTGAAGATTTCCAAGAAAAGTAATTACCTCACGCCGAGGTATTGTAAAGCTGCGTTTTTCATTGCAAATCCACCGTTTCACACCCCCACTTTTCCCCACCACTGTGCGGAAAGTCCTAGCGGAACAAAAACCAGCCCAAGGTTCCTATGGTGGAAGAATGACCGAAGTAAGAATTCACGGGCGCGGCGGCCAAGGCGTGGTGACCGCCGCCGACCTCATGGCAATGGCGGCATTCGAGGATGGCCACCACGCTCAAGCCTTCCCGTCCTTCGGTTCGGAACGAACCGGCGCCCCGGTGGTTTCCTACTGCCGGATCAGCGACACCGAAATACGCACCCGCGAACCCGTCCTCGAACCGGACCTAATCGTGGTGCAAGACCCCACACTACTACCCATCTTGGATGTTTTTTCCGGCCTCAAAGCCGACGGCTGGGCTCTGGTTAACTCCGGCAAGTCCCTGTCCGAACTGGGACTAGGACACCTGGAAGAACGCTACCTAGATGGCCACATCGTCACCATTCCCGCTTCCGACATCGCCCGCGAACACTTCGGACGCCCACTGCCCAACGCGGTGCTTCTAGGGGGCGCAGCCGCCCTCACCGGAATCATCAAGATCGACTCAGTGCTGGACGCGATCGGGCATCGCTTCCCCGGGAAAATCGGGGAAGGTAACCAAAACGCCGCCCGCGCCGCCTACCAGCTAGTAATGGAGACCAAACATGCTGCAACAAATTGAGGGCTCGCAAGCGATGGCGAAAGCCGTCGCCGCCTGCCGCCCCGAAGTTATCAGCGCCTACCCGATCTCACCGCAAACCCACATCGTTGAGGCCCTGTCGGCGCTGGTGAAATCCGGCGAACTCCCCCACTGCGAATACGTAAACGTGGAATCGGAGTTCTCCGCCATGTCCGCCTGCATCGGCGCTTCCGCCGCCGGTGCCCGCGCCTACACCGCCACCGCCTCCCAAGGTCTGCTGTTCATGGTGGAAGCCATATACAACGCTTCCGGCTTGGGGCTCCCCATCGTCATGACGGTAGCCAACCGCGCCATCGGCGCCCCCATCAACATTTGGAACGACCACACCGACGCCATGAGTCAACGCGACTCCGGCTGGCTGCAGCTCTATGCGGAAAACAACCAAGAAGCCGCCGACCTGCACGTACAGGCTTTTAAGATCGCCGAAGAACTCTCCCTACCGGTAATGGTTTGTATGGACGGTTTCATCCTCACCCACGCGGTGGAGCAGGTGGACGTCCCCGAATACGAACAGGTACAAAAGTTCCTTCCCGAATACGAACCCCGGCAGATGCTGGATCCGGAAAACCCCCTCTCCATCGGAGCCATGGTGGGGCCGGAAGCCTACACCGAGGTACGTTACCTGGCGCACGCCAAGCAGATGCAGGCATTGGAACTAATTCCCAAGGTGCAGGCGGAGTTCAAGGAAGTCTTCGGACGCGACTCCGGTGGCCTGGTGCGCCCCTACCGCTGCGAGGACGGCGAGACCATTATCGTGGCCCTGGGGTCAGTGCTGGGAACCATCAAGGACGTGGTGGATCAGCGCCGCGAAAAGGGTGAGAAAATCGGGGTGTTGGGGATTACCTCATTCCGCCCCTTCCCCACCGAGGCGGTGCGCGAAGTACTGCTGCACGCGAAACGTTTCATCGTCCTCGAAAAGGCATTCTCAGTCGGTATTGGCGGCATCGTTTCCTCCCACTGCCGAGCCGCCATGCGCGGGGAGCAGTTCATTTGCCACGAACTCATCGCCGGCCTGGGGGGACGCAACATCACCAAGGAATCACTACACCGCTACTTGGATAAAGCAGTGGTTGACAAGGTGGAAAACACCCACTTCCTGGACCTGGATAAGTCTTTGGTGGATGCGGAACTGGAACGCGAACGCCTAGTGCGCCGTTCTGGAGCACCGGCGGAAAACATTATGCGCGATAAGCAAGATCGTGTGAACGCCGCTAAGAACCTACCCACGCGCAAGGATAAGGACAAGTAAATGACCAGCAAAGATTCCTACGCGCACCAGCAAGCCACTGTCATCCCTGCTCGCGAGCAGGTGAAGTTCTACCAGGTGGGCTCCTACGCGGTAGGTAACCGCCTGGCAGCAGAGGGCCTGCGTTCGGTGCAGTCAGACCCGGACCGTTTCAACTCCCTCACCTCCGGTCACCGTGCCTGCCAAGGCTGCGGTGAAGCATTGGGGGCACGCTACGCCCTCGATACCGCTATGGCTGCCACTAAAGGCGACATGGTGGCGGTCAACGCCACCGGCTGCCTGGAGGTATTCTCCACTCCCTACCCGGAAACATCTTGGACCATCCCCTGGCTCCACTCTCTTTTCGGAAACGCTGCCGCGGTGGCCTCCGGGGTGGCGGCCGCCATGAAAGCTAAGGGTAAAGACACTCGGGTAGTGGCCCAAGGCGGTGACGGCGGAACCGTGGATATTGGTTTTGGCCCCCTGTCTGGCATGTTTGAACGCAACGACGACGTACTTTACATTTGCTACGACAACGAAGCGTACATGAACACCGGCGTGCAACGCTCCGGTGCCACCCCAGCCGCGGCCCGCACCGCCACCACTCAGCCGGTGGGTGAAAACCCCGGCAACGAATGGGGACAAGGTAAGGACCTGCCGCGTATCGCGATGGCGCATGAGATTCCCTACGTCGCTACCGCTTCGGTAGCTGACCTGCGGGACTTGGAATACAAGGTCAATCGCGCCATGGAGTTCCGCGGAGCCCGCTACATTCACGTGTTCGTGCCCTGCCCGCTGGGTTGGGGGTCGGCTTCGAACGCCACTATTAAGATTGCGCGCCTAGCGATGCAAACCGGCTTGTTCCCCGTGTTTGAAGCTGAATACGGAGAGGTCACGTCAGTGACGAAGATACGTCGCCCCACTCCGGTGGAGGAGTATTTGAAACTGCAACGCCGCTTCGCCCACCTATTCAAGCCCGGTGCGGATGAATCTGTTTTACGCCGCATCCAGGCGCAAGCGGATCGCAATATCCGCCGCTACAACCTGATTGATGATGAGGACTTCGACCTGGCTACCGAACACGCCGTCGAGTTCGAACAGGCCCGTTATGGTTTCCGCCGCCCACTGGACTTAACGGTACTGAATCAAGCTGAACCTACTCCGAAGGAGGAACTACGGTGACGCAAAGTAACGGAACCGACGTTTCGGCAGCTTCTCGCGCCGAGGTCGACCAAGCAGTAGACACAGATAACCTACCTTTCGCTATTACCTTGGAAGTGGGTTCGTCACTGGCGAACGAAACCGGTTCCTGGCGTAGTGAACGACCCATTTACGTCAATCTTCTTCCCCCTTGTAACGCTGGTTGCCCGGCGGGAGAGAACATCCAAAAGTGGCTCTACCACGCCGAAGAAGGCGACTACGAGTCGGCTTGGCGCGAGATCATGGTGAACAACCCGCTTCCCGCGGTGATGGGACGGGTTTGCTACCACCCCTGCCAAGTGGCGTGTAACCGCGCGCAAGTGGATGAGGCTGTAGGCATTAACGCGGTGGAGCGTTTCTTGGGTGATAAAGCCCTGAACGAGGGTTGGAAAGTGGAGACGGTCAACCCCGACACCGGCAAGCATGTGCTGGTGGTGGGAGCGGGCCCGTCGGGGCTTTCGGCCGCCTACCACCTGCGTCGCCTGGGGCATGACGTAACCATTTACGAAGCTGGCCCCATGGCGGGAGGGATGATGCGTTTCGGCATCCCGTCCTACCGTTTGCCGCGCAACATCCTTGACGCCGAAGTCCAACGCATCCTTGACATGGGGGTGAAGCTGGAGCTTAACCGGAAGGTGGAACACATCGAGAACGTGCAAGACGATTTCGATGCCGTGTTCCTGGCGGTGGGTGCGCATATCGGTAAGCGTGCCTACGTTCCGGCGGCGGAGTCAGCGAAGATTATGGACGCAGTTTCCGTCCTCGGCGGCGTAGAGAAGGGCGAAAAGCCGCTGCTGGGTCGGCGCGTAGTGGTTTACGGTGGTGGTAACACCGCCATTGACACCGCTCGTACCGCGAAGCGCCTGGGCGCGGAAGAGGCCGTCATCCTTTACCGTCGTACCCGCGACCGTATGCCCGCCCACGATTCGGAAGTGGCTGAAGCGGAGGAAGAGGGCATTATGATGCGCTGGCTTTCCACCGTGAAGCACGTGGATTCCGATTCCATCACCATTGAGAAGATGGAGCTGGACGAAAACGGCTTCCCCCAGCCCACGGGCGAGTTCGAAGAGCTCGGCGCCGATTCCCTGGTGATGGCGCTGGGGCAGGAAGCTGACCTGTCTTTGATTGAAGATGCCGATGGCATTGAGATTGAAGATGGCGTGGTTAAGGTAACTTCCCAGATGATGACCGGCATCGAAGGGGTGTTCGCCGGCGGTGACATGGTGCCTTCGGAGCGTACCGTTACCGTGGCCATTGGGCATGGGAAGAAGGCGGCGCGCTACATTGACGCCTACTTGCGCGGGGGTGAATACCACCCGCCTGCGAAGAACCAGGAAGCCAGCATTAATCGCATGGAGACTTGGTACTACGCGGACGCTCCGCGCCGGATGCGCCCACGACTGGAGGGCGCGCGCCGGGCTTCAACCTTCGACGAAGTGGTGCAGGGGTTGGATGAGGAATCGGCCCTGTTCGAGGCGCGCCGCTGCATGTCGTGCGGTAACTGCTTCGGATGCGACAACTGCTTCGGGGTGTGCCCGGATAACGCGATTACGAAGATTCAGCCCGGGGAGTACGAGTTTAAGTACGACTACTGCAAGGGCTGTGGGGTTTGTGCCGAAGAGTGCCCGTGCGGCGCTATCAGTATGATCCCGGAGGAGGTCTAACCTCCTTCCCCAGTGCACCCGCGGTTGCGAGATTGACCGACTGCGAGGTGGGTGCAGCTGGGATTTTAAGACTACCTGGCGAGTGTGGGTAGGGCGGGTGTAAAAGCCCGCCGGCCGGTGCCGCCCCTGGGCATGGGGGCGGCACCGGTTTTTATTTGCGCTACTCGCTGGAGTCAACCTCCGCGAGCCGTCCGGTTCGACGCCGTCAAACCCCGCCCGCCGTCCAGTTCGACGCCGTCAGCCTCCCCCGCCGCTTACTTCGACCCCCAGGCGGCAGCAGTGTCTTGCCGGTGGCGCAGCAGGTAGAGTCCGTAAAGCGTCATTAGGAAAGCCAAGAACGTCGCCGGCACGAAGAGCGGGTGCAGGGTTTCCCCCAGCGCTGGAGAGATGGCTTTGAGCAGATTCAACGCCACTATCCCCACTATCGGGTTCACCAGCGCGAAGTAGCGGGGAAACACTGATTTCCCCATCGCCACTGTCACCAGCAGCGCCAGTGACAGTAGTGCCACCCCAGCGAAGTAGGCGGCGCCAAAAACGTTCTTGAAAGCGTCGAAGCGATCCAGTAGCTGTTTACCTTCCCCACTCATCCCCAGTTCTGTGACCACGTAGTAGTAGTAGATGAATGAGGTGTGAATGACGATGGGCACAGTCAGCAGGAAGTACACCATGACAGGCACAAGTAGGCGTAAACTCGCGGCGCGTAGCACGTGCGCCAGCCCCATTGCTAGGAACGGGAACGCTAGAGCCGACACGGCGGCGTAGATCGCCACCGGGTAGGACATGTTTTCAAAGACTTGGTAGAAGCGTTCGTCGAACATCCCCCGCATATCCAGTAGGTAGTCGGAGAGGAAGAACATCCACGCCGCCACAATGGAGGCAATAATTACTGCCGGTTTCGTTTTCAACACAACCACTTCCCTACTTGTTAGGCTCACCTAACTATTTTAGGATATGCCTTCTCAAGCGGGGACGTTCCGCTCGCTTACTTCCCGCCCATGGTGACGATACGGTCGGCGAGGGCGTGGGCGTCGTCCTCGTCGTGGGTAACCAAAATGGCGCTGACTTGGGCGCGCGCTAAGATGGTTCGGACTTCTTCGCGTACCGCGCTGCGTAGGTCGGTGTCTAAGTTGGAAAACGGCTCGTCAAGCAGCAGCACTCCCGGCCCCGGAGCCAGCGCCCGCGCCAAGGCGACGCGCTGTTGCTGTCCGCCCGAAAGCTGCCAGGGGTAGCGGTCGTGGAAGTCCTCTAACTGCACCATTTCAAGCATTTGCTGCACTTTCTGGCGGCGCTGTTCGCGCTTACAACGAAACAACCCGTATCCGACGTTCTGCGCCACGCTCAGATGCGGAAACAGCGCGTAGTCTTGGAAGACAAACCCAACGGCGCGCCCCTGCGCGGGGACGACCCCGCCCTCGCCTGCAACTACTTTCCCGTCGATAAGGATCCGCCCGCTGCCGGGGGTTTCCAGGCCAGCGATGAGGCGCAATACGGTAGTTTTCGCACACCCGCTAGGTCCAAGCAAGGCCACGACTTCGCCGGCGGCGACTTCTAAGTTGAACCCCTCTAGCTGCGCGGTAGGCGCGGTGGGGTATTGGAAGTGCAGGTTCTCCACCCGTACTTGCGCGCCGCCGGAGGGTTTCGCTGACGGCGGTTTAGGGTCAGTCACGGTTGGCTCCTTTCGGGGGTTTCCACACCAGCACCAAGGTGGGGATCAGCGCCAGTAAGACGATCAGGAGGGACGCCAAGGCGGATTCCGGGATTTGTTCATCGTGGGCGTATTCGAATACTCGCGTCGCCAGGGTCGACAGGTTAAAGGGGCGCAGTATTAACACCAGCGGCAGTTCTTTCACCATGTCAATGAAAGCCAGGAGGAACCCGGAAAGCAGGGCGGTGCGAGCCATGGGAACGTCGATGAGGAAAGTGCTTCGCGTCGGCCCGCGCCCGAGGGTGCGGGAGGCTTCGTGGTAGCGGGTGCCGATGCGGTCCAACCCGGCTTCGACCGCTTGCATTGACACCGCGAGGTAGCGGATCACGTAAGCCGCGATGAGCATGGCCACGCTTGATAGCAGGTTCCAACCGGTGCGTTGCGATATCCAGGTGGCGATGGTGAGGATGGCGAGGGCGATCACGGTCGATGGTATGGAATACCCCATTACCGTCAGGCGGGCGAGTAGTTTCGATACCGGCGTTGGCCACAATCGCTGATTTTGCGCCACCACCAGGGCGCAGACGGTGGCGATGGCAGCTCCTGCTAGGGCGAGCAGGAAACTCATGAGGAAGGAGGTCATCAGCCCCTCTAACCGGATCACGGGCAGGGACAGTATCGCCCAGTAAATCATTTGTGCCAGCGGAATAATCAACGCTAGGGACAGCACTGTCCAGCACAGCGTGAAGATCATTATCTTGCGCCAGCCGCGCGCGGTTTCCCGGCGCAAGGGGGTGACGCGCGTGGAGGCATAGGAGTGGGAACGCGCTCCGCGTAGGCTCTTTTCTCCGGCGGAAATAACGAACACAACTAGCAGCAGGACGCCCGCTAAACGCAAGGCGGCATTGAGGTCGCGATACCCCAGCCAACTGTTGAAAACCGCGGTGGTGAATACGTTTAACCCGAAGTAGGAAACCAGCCCGTAGTCGGAGAGGGTTTCGAAAATAACCAGGGTGGTTCCGCCGATCACGGCGTTGCGAGTCAGTGGCACCACTACTTTCCAGTAGGTGCGCAGTCGTGAGGCTCCCAGCACCGCGGATGCTTCCATGAGTTGTTGGGCTTGCTTATCAAGGAAGGAACGCAGCACCAGGTAAATGTAGGGGTAGAGGAACAGGGTGAAGATAACGATGGCGCCAGGTAGGTTTTGTATGTCGAATAGGCGCGGTGGGGGTTTTACCCCGAACTGGTTGCGTAGGGTCACCTGCACTACCCCGGTGTAGGAAAGCATGGCGTGGTAGGTGTATCCGGCGATGTAGGGCGGTATCGCTAGGGGCAGGATGAGGGCGACGCGGAAGAATCGTTGTCCGGGGAAGTCGTAGGCGGTGACGAACCACGCCAGGGCGCTGGCGAGGATGATGCTAAGCAGCGCGGTTCCCACCACTAAGATGGCGCTGTCTTTGAGGTAGCCGCCCAGCAGGTGCTGGCGGATGTGTTCCCAGTTTTCGCTGGCGGGGGTGGTGAAACTGGATAGAACTTGCAGCAGTGGCAGCAGCATCGCGATGACGACGAGGACGCTGCCGACCAGCCAGGGTGTTCTATCCAGTTTCATGTTGTTCCACACGTTTCCACCCGGCCACAGTTTCACCTCGTGGCCGGGTGGATTGCTAGTTGTGTTTTACTCCCAACCCACTTCACCGAAGATCTTGGTGGCGTCGGCCAGGTGTTTGCCGAGCTGTTCGAAGTCCACCTTCTGCGGCTTGAACGGCATCCAGCTCTTTTGCGGTTCGGGCACCTCGGTTTGCGGGTTAAGCGGGAACTCCCCGTTTTCCTTCGCAATCATGCTTTGAGCTTCGTTCGCGGTGAGGAACTCCATGAACTTCACGGCATTTTCCTGGTGCTTGGCGTTAGCGATTACGCCGACGTAGCTGAGGTTCACGTGGGTGTCTTCGGGGAAGATCAGCCCCACGCTGTCAGCGACCTTTTGTTCTTCGGGGTCGGAGGAGTTCTTCATCCGCACCCAGTAGTAGGAGTTCATAATCGCCAGTTTGCCTTCCCCGGCAACAATGGCTTTAGCTTGGTCGCGGTCGTTTCCCTTGGGGGTGCGCCCGAAGTTATCGGTCACCCCTTGCGCCCATTCTTTGGCCTTTTCCACGCCGTCGTTAGCGACGAAGGAGGCCAGCAGGGCCTGGTTGTAGGACGACTTCGAGGGGCGGGCGAGTACTTGCCCGTTCCATTCGGGTTTAGTCAGGTCGTTGTAGCTGGTGATCGAGGACGGGTCGACCTCGTCCTTGACGTAGGCGATTACGCGGGCGCGAGAAGACACTCCGGTCCACCCGTCGCCGCGGTATTCGGCGGGAATGTTGGCGTCCACAGTCTCTGACTGGTAGCTACCGAGGATTCCCTCTTCGCGCAGTTGCCAGATTGATTCAGCACCTACAGTAAGGAACACATCTGCTTCGGGCTGGTCTTTTTCACGCACCAGTCGTTCAATGAGTTCTGGGCCTTTGCCTTCGACGACGTTGATCTCAATGCCGGATTCGGCCTTGAACTTATCGTAGAGTTCTTTATCCACGTCGTAGTGACGTGAAGAGTAGACGTTCAGTACCGGGTCGGTATTGGCGGCGGCGGGTGTGGGTGCTTCGGTAGTGGTTTCTTCGCTGGGTGCGCTAGAGTTACAGGCGCTCATCCCTAATGCCACTACGGCGGCAACCGCTAAAGCTAGCGTTTTACGCATGGGTTCTCCTCGTTTGCTTTACGTCGCTTTCGGGCGAAAGCAAGGTAAGCCTAACATAATTTAGCAAGCCTCGCTTTGCGTAATTTCACACAGTGAAATTGGCTTTTAATTATCGCCCAAAATCTGCTACTACAGGGCGCGTGCTCCCCCACTCTTCAACGGATCTGCCCTTCTTTATTTTCCACCCACCCGGTGGCCGCACCCTTACTCTGGTGCGTAAGTGACGTCCTCCCCCTGGTCTGCTAGGTGTGGCGTGGACTACACTATGCCTATGACTGATTTCGCTAAATACGCTCCTGCCCCGATTACTGAAGTTGCTAACTTGCGCACCGACGCCGACAAAGTTAGCCAGTTCCAGCAGGTGTTGAAAGACAATATTCACCTAGTTACGCAAACCCCTGGCTGCCACGGGGCGCGCCTACTAAGCGGAGTAGAATCTCCGGGCTGGTTCATCCTGCTAATCGGCTGGGACAGCGTCGAGGCACACGAGGGTTTCCGCGCCAGCGAACGCTTCTCTCAGTGGCGCGCAGCCATTAGCCCATTCTTCGCCGCCGACCCGGTGATCGAACACTTTTCTGACTTCGCTTTCGCCCCCGCGCCCTAAGTTAGAGCCGCACACCTGCAGCTACCTTTCGCACATAGCTCCGCCCCGCCACCGTCGTAGAGAAAGGAATTTTTAAAACACGGCAGCGGGGCGGAAGTTCACCGGCAGGGCCGGAGGGTTGGGGAACTACTCTTGGTTATCGATTCCCTCCCCTTCGACTTCTGCCTCCAAGTTAGTCGGAGTCGCTAGCTGTTTGCGTGCACGCAACGCCGCGTAGCCACCCGCTCCAGCCAATCCGGCCCCGAGCACCGCGGTACCGATTGCGACACCGGTTTGCGGCAGTTTCCCACCCGGACCGGAGGGCGACTCAGTGGGGCTACCACTTGGCTTACCTGGGGCGGGTGAAGGAGCACCCGTGGGGTCAGTGGGAGCCACCGGGGGTTCGGCAGGCTGCTCCGGCTCCTGCGGCTGTGAGGGCTCAGATGAGTCAACCCGACGCAGCACGAACTCAACACTTCTAGCGTCGGCCGTGGTAGTGGTGACAATGGTGGTTTCACCGTCTATCGTCACGCTGACGTCTTCGTTTCCTTGCGCCCGCGAACGAGGCTGGGCGTCGTTATCGTCGGACGCGCCCTCGGTCACCAGCTCCCACTGGCCGGCGAGGGTTACCGCGGTGGACGTGACCGGGCTGGGGTTGAAACGCCACGGACGCGAATACGGCAGTAAGTCACCGACGTAGTTACCGGCATCGTCGTACTGCTCCTCGTCTTCGCCTTCGAAAAGGTGAAGGTCGGGGTCAGTAATGCTCCACGCAGCGGTGCCGTCATCCTGCGGCCTGGTCAGTACCAACGCCGGGCGGGTGGAGCTGCGAACTAGGGATAGCGGATCCAGCTCGGTATCGGCTTCGAATAGGGTGTAGGAGGCGATACCGCTGTCGATATCTTTAACTACGTGCGCGGTTTCATCGTGTTGGATGATGGCTACCGCTGGGTCAGCTGCATAGTCCGCGGTGGCCTGCTGCCCACCTTGGACCAAGATAGTGTAGGCGTAACCGCTGTTGTCCGGTGCTTTACCGTGATCGATCCAACCGTGGGTGTAGGTGGCGGTGCCGCTTTCCTTGCCGGTTTCCGCGGGCATGGTTTGTTCCACGGTTTCGGATTTCAAAGCGCCTTCCAAAACCACGAAGCCGTTTCCGCCCGGGTCGACGATCCAGTTGTCTGCGGCTTCCACGGTTCCGGGATTGGTCATGGCTTCTGGCGCCATTTGGAACAGCGTGGTGTAGGTGGCGTTGTCAGCGTCATCGTTGGAGATCCTTGACCCCAGGGCGTGGACTTTATTTCCCACCAGGAACGCTGAGATACGAGCCCGGTGTGAAGCGTTAAAGAACGGGTGTTCTTCTAAGTCCATGCCGAAGAGTGCTGCGTGATTAGCTAAGGCTCCGCCTCCGCCGAAAGGTGAACGCGGCATCGGCATGACTTCGATGCGGTCGGTCATATCGACAGCCATCTGCTCAATCGGCAGTTGTATAGTGGTGGCTCCCGGCATGCGTCGCCAGTCCCAGCCGGGGTGGATCCACCCGTTAGCGGCATGGGTGACTTCCCCATTTTCGTCCTGGCACGCTTGGATTTCGATGTTGCCGTACGTCTGGTAGCGACCGTAGAGGTTCTTCTTCGCGTAGATCTCTGCCGTCCAGGTGTAGCGGTTGTGTCCGCGCACCGTCACGTTCCACACGTCTTGTCGGGACTGGGCGGCGGCTCCGTAACCGTATTGCCAGTAGCCGTGAGGAATAACTGGTTCTATTCCCATATCCGCGAACTTCTTGTCCATTGCGAGCAGTTTTGCGGACGCATCTGCCGGACACATCCAGCGGAACATGCCTGCGAGTTCGCGGTCTACCTCTACCTCGGGATCTAGGGGGCGCAACGCCAGGATGCCGAAAAGCTCTACGTGCGGTGGGCGTAGACCGTCTTTACCGTGCGGGTGGCGTCCGGCGAAAGCTATGGGATATTCCAGATTGTTACTGATGCGACCTTGCAGCATCAGGGAAGTGCGCAGGATTTCAGCATTTTCGGTAACTAGACCGTAGGTAGTGCCGTTAACCACTGCGATGACTGGAACTGCCCCGTCGAGCGCATCGCGGCCGTAGGCCATGTAGAAGCCCATGTGATGGTACATGGAGCCATCTGGTTTGAAGCCACCGGTGAGTCCGGGGGCGGGTTCGCACGCGAAGTTAATCCATTCACCAAAGGCCCGCAGGCGTCCAACTTGGTCTGCTTGGTCTTCGGGGATGACGCAGGAGATCAGCAGCCCCAGTAGCAGGGTGTTGAGTACGTCAATCAATCCCGAGTACGCCTCGTTGGAGTCCAGGGTCAAACGGCCAGTTCCCGCATACCAGGTGATGGTATTGCGAGCCAAGTCCCACAGGGAGTATTGCGCCAGTAGATCTTGGGCTATGTACATTGACTTTGTCCAGTCGCGCCACTGGTATCCGAAGTGGTGTACGGTGCCCTGTGCAGAACCGTAGGACCAGCCTTGGTCGAATAGGTAGGTGATAGCACGTAGATAGAGTTCGGCGGCGCGCGCAGCGGCTTCGGTGTCGCCGGCGCGGTTAGCGCTATCCCACGTCTGCGCCAGAGGCAGGCACAGGTCCATTACCTTGCGCACCGGAACTGCTCCTACCAGGTCAAGGAGTTTCTTCTTCACTTCCTTGGGCCACAGGTCAGCTTGGTAGCCGTTGCTGAACGGCCCGGAGGCGGTGAGTTTAGGTGCTACTCCCAGTTCCAAAGCCGCCAGCGTGGGGATGCTGAAGCCAGCGAGTTTTTTCTCTAGACCGTCCAGCGCCGCGACGGAGTAGTCCTTTTCCTGCCGGTAGTCATCAAAAAGGCGTTGGCGAATCACTTCGATGTCACTGATTTCTTCGGCGGTGGGGTTAGAACCGTCGAACCCGGGACCCGTTAGGCGATCGCGGTAGTCTCTTAACCCGAGCCAGTGGTAGTTCTGTATTTCCGCCACGTGAGACTGGACGAACGGCACTTGGTCGTCTGGCATGGCGTGGTCGCCACGCCACTCGTTATTGGTGATGATTTGGTCCAGCCACAAAGTGCCTTCCCGTTTCGGTGCGCGGATAACCACTTGGTTCATGGTGGTGGTTGGCATACCTTGAGTGTCGAATCCGTAACGCACCCATCCTGTGCGCCAACCGGTGAAGTTCAGGTGGTAGTCGAACCAGCATTCGACCTTGTCGTCGGTGCAGAACTCTACTCGCAGAGTGTCATCTTGGGCGACTTCGTTATACACCCAGAAAGAAAAGTGAGGAACTCGATCGCTGACGTAGGCTTGATTGAGGTCGAATTCGCTAACGTCCACTTTCAGTGGGGTATCAATGCGCAGTTCGGATCCGCTCGTGAAGTCCCACTGCAGGGAGTTAGCCCCAACTTTCCCGTGCTTGTCAGATATTTCCATGTTTCCGTCGGTGACGGAGAAGGTTTCGGGAACCTTTGTTTCGAGGATGTACATGGGGGCTTCTGCGCGTGCCAGGAAGTCTTCCATTCCAGCCAAATCGCTGGGGATTTCTTCATCCGGCAACCCAATGGCGTGGGCTGAGCGGGGAGCGTCTTGGAGGAAGAACCCTATGGCGGAAGCCAGTACGGCTCCCTGTAGGAAACTACGGCGCTTGAATTGTGGGATGCTCATTCAGCATCTCCCTTCTTAGGCTGAGGGGCGAGGGTGATGGTATGAGTGGTTGTTAAGTCGGGCCAGGCCACAACAATGTGCATCTGGTCGTCGGTTACCTGCATTTGCAGTACTTGCGGCACTGCGGTGGTTTCACGCCCCAGGTAAACTGCTACCGCTTGCCAGCGCCCAGCCTGGCAAGGGTAAGTGAGGGTGGGGGTGTAACTGTTGGCGCCTATGGGTGAGGCGTCGGTGCGGGTATCTACCTGCGCACGCACGCTACCGGCGAAGACAGCCGGTTTCTGGCTATCAGTTAAGGCGTCGCCGGGTAGAGGTAGGTCCGCGATGCGCGAGCGCAGCCCGTCGCATTCGATTTCCACTTGCGGCTGCTTCCCAGATTCATCGGTGACGCAAGATTGCGCCTGCCCCGAGCTGGAAAGAGGCCAGCCGCCAACTCTGATTTGCCAGTTACGTTCGGCGTTTTCCGCATCCGGTTGAAAGCGCGATAACCGTACTTCCCACGGCCCGCGCACCACCGACACGGTATTGAGTTCACCGGCGAAACTGTCAACTTCGTGCATGGGCAGTCCGAAGTCGGTCACTTCAGTCGATGCCATCCAGTGTGGTTTGGCAACGGAAGCGGCGTGCGCGGCGGGGTTCGTCACCTGCCGAGGGCGGTCCGTCGTTTCCGCTTCACCCGCGCTTTCGACCTCGGCGGGGATCTGTCCACTTCCCAAGTCGGTGAGGACGAATCCGGCGCGATGGGTGGCGCGCCCGTCCTCGTCAATAACGGCGGCAGCTTGGTCCAGGGGGTTGATGCGCGAGTCCTCATCCAGTAGTGGGGTGGTGAGGTTGGAGTACCCGTAGCGGGCATATTCGGGCAGGTCCCCCGCCTGGTCGTTGGGGTATCCGCGGTCGGTGCCGTGGTTTATCACCCGCACGATACCGTCGGTGGTGGCGCTAACGATCCACCCGGGACCGGCGACGAGCCGCAGTTGGTCGGCGGTTTCGGCCGGCAACGGTTGTTCTTGGCACTGCCACACCGGGTGGTTAGGGGGTAGCGCCACTCCCAGCAGGCCTTTGGACGCCCAGTAGGGGGAGGCCGGCCCGGAGTAGTTTTGCCGCATCGGGGTCCATTCCTCGTGCCACCCCATGTCCAGGAGTTTGTCGTGGTTCGGTACGCCGTGGTTTTGGAAGTATCGCAAAACCAAGTTGGCGCAGCGTTTCAACGCCCCCAGTTTCGGGGTTTGTACGCCGGCGTAGATACCTGCCCACACGGGGGCGATCACGGCGAAGCGGTAGATGAGGGAGCGCCCAATGTACAGGGGTGCGCCTTGGGAGCCGACCAGGCAGAGGAAGTCTTCGAGGAATCTTTCCAGGCGCTCCACGTCGGGGTGGCTGTCGAGGTCGAAGTCGGCTGCGCTTTGCATGTGGCGCCACAGAATCGGGTACAGGTGCATGGCCCATCCGACGTAGTGGTCGTAGGAGCGCCAGTTTCCGTCGGCGTACCAGCCGTCGGTGCGGTAGAAACTTTCTACTTCCTGCAGGTCGGCGCGGATTTCGTCGGGGTTGTGGTGGGCGCCGACGGAGCGCAGGAAGGTTTGCACTACGATGCGGAACCAGCGCCAGTTGTTGTGGTGGTAGGTGTCGTCTCCGACGGCGTCTGAAAGCCATGTGATGACGTTGCTTTGCTGGGTGTCGTCTAGGGTGTCCCAGATGTGGGTGCGCGTGAAGTCCAGCATGATGGCGATGGCAGCGGCTTCCACTTTGGCTTGTTTGCAGGTGGCGACCGAGGGCCAGTGGTCTTCGTGGTTGGGGTCGGTTCCGGCGATTAGCCCTTCGCGATACCACTTGGCGTATTCGTGGGGGTCGTCTGCGTTGCTGCCTGCCAGGCGGAATCCGGCGAGGAGGAAGGTGCGGGCGAAGCCTTCGAGCCCGTCGGAGTGGTATCCGCTCATGGATTCTAGGCCCGGCAGGTGGGCTTTGGCGTGGCTGGGCGTGAAGTAGGGGCGTACCGCTAGTAGTAGTTCGTCTGCGAAGTCAGCCCACTGTTGGAATCCCATCCCTGTGTCTGGGAATGCTTCCTCGGTTGAGGATTCCTGGTCGCCTTCTGCCTTAAAACCCAAATGTTCCAAAATGATCACTTCTCCATCAAAGTGCGCACATACAATCACTATAGATCACTTCTAACCCTAACCAGATCACTTATGATCCGTCAAGAGGTTTTCTGAAAATAAGCGCACACTTTTGGTGCCGCTGGCGCCGCCGTTGGTGGTCGCGCCCGCGCCCCCGACGCGCCCCTCCCCCTGCTACCTCTCCCCTCGTTCGCTGTCCTTGCCCCGCAACCGCGCCCTCCGCCCCTCACGGGTGGATAGTCCCAGTCTCCCCCTCAGGCGCGCCCGTAAAATAAAGAAGCTTTGCCTTACCGAAGCCCTGTCTTATCCCATCTGTGAAAATAGGAGACACTCATGCCCGTAGCAGCCCCCGCGGAAATCTTAGGAATTGCCGAATCTGGACTGCTAAAGAAGGCCAACACTCCTTTCCCACTAGCCTTCCTCTCCGCCATCTACGCGGGTGCCTTCATCGCCCTCGGTTTCGTCTTTTACACCACCAGCCAGGTCGGCTCAGCCGCCCTCCCTTACGGTTTCGCGAAAGTCGTCGGAGGCATCGTATTTTCCACCGGTTTATCCATGGTGGTGATGACGGGAGCGGACCTTTTCACCTCAACGTCGATGACGCTAATGGCGGGAGTGGACGGAAAACTACCCTGGCGCAGGCTTTTCCCGCACTGGGGAGTGGTCTACCTGGGTAACTTCGTCGGCGCTTTAGCGGTAGCCGGCATCATTATGGCTGCCGGCGTTCCCGCGCAGGCCGGCGGCGGCTGGGGCGCTACCGCACTTGCCGTGGCTAGCGGCAAAGTGTCACACACCATAGTTGAAGCCTTCTTCCTGGGAGTGCTTTGCAACTTCATGGTCTGCGTCGCCGTGTGGCTGGCGTTCGCCGGGCGGCGAGTGGTGGATAAGATCGTCGCCATCACTTTCCCCATCGCCCTGTTTGTTGCCTCCGGATTCGAACACTCCATCGCCAATATGTTCATCATCCCCGTGGGGCTAATGGTTAAAAGCCAGGGGTGTGCCCAGGTGCTTGCAGCAGCCGGCAACCCCGATCTGACTGGCTTAACCTTGGAAAGCTTCCTGCTGGGGAACCTACTGCCAGTCACCCTAGGAAACATCGTGGGCGGCGGCATCTTTGTGGGGCTAGGCATGTTCTTCTTACATCGCGATAAACTAGGGCACAATAGACTTGCCGGTTAAGCATTTCGATTAACCCCGTCTGGGCAGCAAACCTTGAAAGGAATCTCCATGAGCCAAAACGATCCTTACCAACAGCAGTTCCCCCAAGGCCAGCCGGCCGGTTACCCGCAGCAAGATCCTTACAGCCAGGCAGCTGGTTACCCGCAGCAAAGCCCCTACCCCGTTATGCCGGCAGGATACTCACAAAAATCAGCTATAGTCGCCGGAATACTCGGAATCCTCCTGGGCGGACTGGGGATCCACAACTTCTACCTTGGTCGCACCGGCCTGGGCGTGGCTCAGCTTCTAATCACCCTACTGTCCCTTGGAATCCTTGCAGTCGTATCCGGTGTCTGGGGGCTAGTTGAAGGCATCCTGTATTTGATAGGCTCCACCCCGCGTTGGAACACTGACGCACGCGGCATACCGCTGGCGCGCTAACGCAGGGAATGAGCAGGTAGCTACTGACCCAGCGGCTAATCGTTACTCGAGCACAAAGTGCAGTGCGAATATCCTGGGTCAGTAGCACTGAATCCTGTCAAAGGGTAGAAAATGGAAACTTCGCAAGTACGTTTAGTCTCTGCCCTGGATAAGGTTTTTCCCGACCGCGAACCGCCTCGGTGGGAAGGTGAGCTTAGTGGGCTAGTCGGGCAGCGCGGTAGTTTCCAGTTGGCGGCGCGCTTCAGTCGCGCCCAGTCGGTGCGCAAACCGCTGCAGGTGAGGATAAAAACCGACGCGCAGGAACTGGATGCATACCAAGTTGAGTTGGTGCCCGTCTCCATACCCGCGTTCGGTGTGGACGACGACGGTTACCTTGCGCACTATCCCTCGCTGCTTCCTGACCGGTTGGAACCGTTACCTCCCAGCGCGGGCGGACCGCAGTGGGAGTTCACGTTCGAGCGTCGCCACATTGGCTGGCAAAGCCTGTGGTTTGATCTGACTCTGCCGGCTAGTGAAGTCAAAATCGAAATCTACGAAGACGAACAGAAGATCGAGTCCTTCGACCTTCCGGTACGCACCATCGAAGCTTCGCTGCCGCCTGCGCAAATCGTGAACACCCGCTGGTTTCATGCTGACTCACTGGCGAACGTCCTCGACGTTGAAATGTGGAGCGAACAGCACTGGAAAGCAATCGAAGCCCACCTGGCCTCGGCTGCGCGTATGGGGGTTAACTCCATACTCACTCCCCTGTGGCCACTGCCGCTGGACACCGCGGTAGGTAGCTACCGCCCAGCCACGCAGCTGCTGGATATTGAAGAACGCGAACCAGGGGTGTACCACTTCGCCACCGAGCGGGCTGATAGGTGGATTGACCTGATGGTCGAAAACGGGATTACCATCGTGGAAGTGCCGCACCTATTCACCCAGTGGGGAGCCAAAGCGTGCCCCGCGTTTTGGATTAAGAAAGACGGGAAAGTACAGCGATGCTTCGGTTGGGATACGCCCGCGTCCGACCCCACCTACAAGCAGTTTTTACGTCAGCTGATCCCGTTCCTGCGCCAATACTTGGAAAATAAAGTAGGGTCGCGCAATGCCTGGTTCCATATCTCCGATGAGCCGGCGGCTGCGCAGCTCGACAGCTACCAGGTGGCTCGAGATATTGCCATGCCCCTGCTGGAAGGATGCCAGGTTATAGACGCACTTTCCTCGCCCGCCTACAGTGAACTGGTGCAAACCCCGGTGGTAGCTGTGGACGCGGTGGACGGTTTCCGAGCCAAAGGTATTGAACCAGACTGGGTGTACTACTGCGTTTCCCAAAACCGTAATGTGGCGAATCAGTTCATTGCGCAACGAGGTGCGCGACACCGGTTGATCGGACTGCAGCTGTATAAGAACCAGGCCAGTGGATTCTTGCACTGGGCGTTCAACTTCTACTACTCCCAATACTCGAAGAAACTGATTGACCCCTATCGGGACACAGCCGCCGGGGGAGGGTTCATATCGGGTGATGCCTTCATTGTCTATACCACCGCTGAGGGCGGCGTGGAAGAATCGATTCGACACCGTATGGTCGGTGCCGGGTTCGACGACCTTGCTACCTGTCAGTTCGCGCAAACACTTATCGGTCGCGAACAGGTACTTGAAATCATTGACCCGAAAGGCGACCTCGACTACGGCAACGGGTGGATGAGTGAAGGTGAGTTACTGGAGCGTATCCAAAAGCTCCACCTCGCCATTGAACAGGCACTGGCGGAGGGAAGGCCGGGATAAAGAAGTGGTGCTAGACCTCTTGGGCGGCTAGTAAAGCCTGGTGGCGCTAGACCTCTTGGGCGGCTAGTAAAGCCGCTCCTAGGGGGACCGCGTTAGCTTCTGGCAATAGGGCTGCCTCCACTTGGACGACGCCGCGCAAACTGGGTAGAAGATGCTCATCTAGGGAATCTTTCATCACCTGCAGTAGTTGGGGGATCTGCTGCACCAACGTCCACGCCACCACGATGGTTCCGGGGTCGGTAAGCATCGCGCACTGGGCGATAATGCGCCCCGCGGTTGCCACCGCGTTGGTGAGAAGCTCGCGCGCCTGACCAGAGCCATCCTCCCAGGCCTGCACCACCCCGTATTCGCCGGTGACGCCCAAGCGCTCACTGAGGGAAGGAACCGAGCAAAGTGTCTCTAAACAGCCGCGTTTGCCGCAAAAGCACTGGGCGCCCTCGGGGTCGACGGTGATATGGCCGACCTCCCCCGCTAAACGGTGCGCCCCTGTCACTAGCGTGCCCGCGGAGATTTGTGCTGCACCCACCCCATCGGAGACGCGGAAGTAAAAGCAGTTATCTAAATCCGAACGCTTGCGGACCTCCGCCACCGCAGCCGCTCGAGTAGTACCCTCAACTACCACCGGAAGGCTTAATTCCTCTTCAATCGTCACCTGCGCCAGCTGAGCTGATTGCGCCGCCGAATCAGCCGGGGACACCAGATCCGTATTGGGAAGTAAACCGGACACTGCCAGGCCGGCGCCTTGGAGGTAGGAAAGATCCAGGCCCGTGCCCTCTTGCCGAGCGCGTTCTAGTAGCTGGCGCACACGCGTGGCACTATCGACGTTGAAGTGGTCAGCTATTTTCACCGTTACCAACGGACGGTAGGTGGCGTCGGTCGCCAGCAGGTAGGACCGGCGCGTCTGTAGCGAGATACCCAAATACTGGGGGGTGTTGGGGCGCAGACGCAAGACCTCGGCCGGTCGCCCTCGCCCGGAAGATGGAACTGTCTGTGCTACCACTACTGAACCGGCGCGGAGCATATCGGAAATAACCACCGATAAAACCGAACGGGGTATCCCGGTGAGTTTGGAAAGCTCGCTGCGGGTTAGGCCCCCGTGGGTTTGTAGGCAACCCGTGACGGCGTCCCTCTTTGCGGCTTCGCTTTGCATGGGATCAGTTTACCCGAATTTATGTCTAGACCAGTGACAGAAATAACGTTCACTGCCATTAACCCCTTGCAACGACCCATCGTTATAAAAGTGTAACCAAGCAATTTCGCGGCATTTCTGTCCACGCACTTAACAGAATAAGAAACCGCTATTTTAAGGGGTAAGCCCCCGCGTACGCACAGACGCCTAACAAGGGAGCGAACACTTATTTAAGGACGAAGGAGACCTTCACCATGAGCGTGGCTGTCGAGACATCAACCTCGCGCTCCGACACCAAGACCGCCGCCCAAAAGGAAGCATCAAGAAAACGTCAACTACTGCTGGCGCTGAACGCGGTTTCGGTCATCGGTGGCATCGGAATCTGGTGGCTGCTATCAGCCACCGACATACAACTTCCACCCCCACCCGAAGTGGTCGAAAAGTTCGTGGCCATGCTGGCAAACGGCACCTGGTTCAGCGACACCGGAGCTTCCCTCGCCCGCGTACTCACCGGCTTCACCCTAGGAACCGCGCTGGCTATTCCCATCGGCTTCCTCATGGGTTGGTACACCGTTGCTCGTGGAATCTTCGAACCCTGGATCCAGTTCTTCCGTACCGTACCTCCACTAGCGATCATCCCCCTCGCCATTGTGCTCATGGGGATCGGTGAACAGCCAAAGATCTTCGTTATTTTCCTAGCCGCGTTCCTGTCCTGCGTGATCTCCACCTTCCAAGGCGTGATCTCGGTAGATAAAACCCTCATCAACGCCGCTCGCGTACTCGGCGCCGGAGACGGCCGTATCTTCGCCAAAGTCGTAGTACCCGCATCCACCCCCTTCATCTTGGTAGGTATGCGCGTAGGTCTGGGGTCCGCCTGGGCGACCGTGGTTGCTGCTGAGCTAATCGCCGCCCAAGGCGGCCTTGGCTACCGTATGCAGAACGCGCAAATCTACTACGACATGCCCACCATCTTCGTCGCACTCATCACCATCGGCGTCTTCGGCCTCATCATGGACCGCATCCTACTGTTCGCCGAGAAGAAGCTCACCGGCTGGCAGGAAAGGATCTAAAAGACATGGAAACCACCAACCCAAAGATCGCGATCCACGACGTCAGCCGCGTATACGAGGTCGGGAAGGAAAAGTTCTACGCCCTCAAGAATGTTTCCCTTGAAATGGGGGAAGCGGAGTTCGTGACCGTAGTGGGACCGTCTGGATGCGGTAAATCCACCATGATGAACCTGCTTGCTGGACTTGACCGCCCCACTTCCGGCACCGCCATGGTGGATGGGAAGATCGTTGACGGACCTTCCCCTGACCGCGGAGTTATCTTCCAGCAATACGCCCTATTCCCCTGGCTGACTGTGCGGCAAAACGTGGAGTTCGGCTTGAAGTCGAAGAAGGAGATCTCTAAGACTGAGCGTCGCGAAATCGCCCAGCACTTCATTGACATGGTGGGGTTGACGCAGTTCGCTGACTCCCTGCCTAAAACCCTCTCCGGTGGTATGAAGCAGCGCTGTGCGATTGCTCGTGCCTACGCGGTCAACCCCTCCATCCTGCTGATGGATGAGCCTTTCGGCGCGTTGGACGCCCTTACCCGCGTGCAACTGCAATCGCAGCTGCTGGACGCCTGGAGCCAGGATAAACGCACGGTAATGTTCATTACTCACGATGTTGACGAGGCCGTGTTCCTCGCTAACCGCGTCGTCATCATGGCCGCGCGCCCGGGTCGTATCTACGACATCGTTCCCATCGACCTGCCCTACCCGCGCGATGACGACATGCGTCTGTCGCCGGAGTTCGCGCAGCTACGCAACCGCATCTGGCAGGGGGTGTACCACCAAGATCCCACCCACACATACACTGGGCCGATCGGACCACAACCCAGCGAAAATCTGTGAAAATTAACCAAACGTCCTCGTGAAATCAAAGGAGAAAGACATGAGAAGGACACTGGCAGCACTTGCCGCAGGGGCACTTACCCTGTCACTAGCCGCCTGCTCCGGTGGCGGAGATTCAACCACCACCGAAACGCAGGGAGCCTCTTCCGATGCCCCCGTCGAAGTGATGGAAGTTAAGTTCGGCTACATTCCTGACCTCAACGGCACCGCCCTGCTGGCTATTGCGGATGCTGAAGGACTGTGGGAGAAGAACGGCCTCAAACCCAACCTGCAGACCTTCACTAACGGCCCGCTGCAGATTCAAGCCATGGGGTCTAAGGACATTGACTACGGTTACATCGGCAACGGCGCTTTCTGGCTGCCCGCTTCAGGTAAAGCCGACATGGCCTGCCTGCTGGCGACCTCCCAAGCCGACCGCCTTATCGCCCAGCCGGGAATCACTTCTATCAAGGACCTGAAGGGCAAGAAGGTCGGTGTACCCGAAGGGACCTCCGGTGACACCATCTTGACGCTGGCTCTGGAAAAGAACGGCATGACCGTTGATGATATTGACCGCGTCCCCATGGATCCGGCCACTGTAGTTCCCGCCTTCTCCGCCGGCCAGATTGATGCTGCCGGTATCTGGTACCCGCTGGTGGATACCATTAAGGAACAGGTGCCGGACTTAGTTGAGCTTGCGCAGGACTCCGACTTCGAAGACACCATGGCGTTCCCCTCCGCGATTGTGATGCGTAAGGGATTGGCTGACGAAAACGCTGAACTGGCTAAGCGGGTAGAGAAGGTGCTGGCTGAAGCCCTTAACTTCCGCGCGGAGAATCCCGACAAGACCCTGGAAATGGTCGCCAAGATGTCTGAGCAAAAGATTGAAGACCTCAAGGGCGAAGCCGTACACATCAAGGTGCTTTCCGCTGATGAGCAGCTCAAACTGTGGGATGACGGCACCATTAAGACCTGGCTGGAGAACATGAACAAGTTCTTCGTCAAGGGTGGCAAGGTACAAGAAAGTGAACTTCTTGACCCGGCTGACTACTTCAAGGCTGACCTGCTGAAAGAAGCCGCTAAGTAGACCGAGGCCCGTGGCTTGCGGCCCGTGGCTT
>JAUNVG010000022.1 GCA_030537735.1 Actinomycetaceae bacterium | reverse complement strand
GTCGGTTCGGTCGGTTCGGTTTCATCACTGAACTCGACGAATACTTCGAAACTCAACTTAACGTTGTCAGTAGAGTAGCTGGCTTCAGCGATTTGGAACTGACCTCCCGGATTCACGTCGCCAGGAGCGGTAATCGTGGCACTGTCACCAGAGATCACCACATTAGCGTCGCTCTCAGAAGCAGCCAACGCAGTCAACTCGATTGCTGAAGCACGCGCCGCATTCGACGGGATTGCCGGAGCCCCCACCGCAGTCAACGGGATCTTAGTGCCATCGGGAGCAAAAAGCTCAGGCAAAGTCACAACAGTAGTATCCCCAGGCTTACCACCATCAACAACAATTATCTGATGTCCAGACAACTCACCAATGGGTTTACCTTCACCGACCTTGCCAGCAAACGGCCTAAAATCAGTAATACTCCCGTCTAAGTTAAGGCGCTGCACAGAAATATTCGCATACGCACTAACGTCAGTAAGCAAACTGTTACTTACAGATAGCTCTTCGAGCTTCGCCATTTGCTCTACCGGCGGAACCCCAGAAACCCCATCACCCTTGAGGGTCAACTTAGTGAGGTTAGTTAGCCCAGACAGCGCAGAAAGATCCGAAAAACCATCACCTTCCAGCCACAGTTCAGTAAGGGTAGTCAACCCAGCCAACGCAGAAAGATCCGAACCACCAAATTCGGCCACCTTTAGACTCTTAAGATTAGTTGCATACTCTAACCCCTCAAGCGAGCCAACTTCCACCCCACCAGCATCCAACTGCTCAAGAGTGGCAACATTCGCCGCCGTCGCCGGCTTACCACCAAGCGCATCTTCCACCACAGTCTTCAAACCAGGATCTTTAACAACCACCGAATCACCAGGCTCACCAGGCTCAGCCGGATCAGTAGGCTCAGCCGGCTCTGCTTCATCACTGAAATTCACATACACCTCGAAATTCATTCCGGTGTATGGGTCTACGTCATATTTGTAGAAGACTTTAGCGATGCAGAACTTACCTGTCTTATTTACCTCGCCAGTAGCGGTAATCGTGGCGGTGTCACCAGAGACCACCACGTTAGCGCCACTCTCGGAAGCATCTACCGCATTCAGCTGGATTTTTGTGCCATCGGGAGCAAAAAGCTCAGGCAAAGTCACAACATTAGTCTTCTCAGGCTTACCACCATCAATAACAATGCTCTGAAGTCCATCTAATTTGCCGATGGGTTTGCCTTCGCCGATCTTGCCAGCAAACGGCCTAAAATCAGTAATACTCCCGTATAAGTTAAGGCTTGGCACAGAAATATTCGCATACGCACTAGCATCAGTAAGCAAACTGTTAACTACCATTAGGTCCTCCAGCTTCGCCATTCGCTCTATCGGAGGAACCCCAGAAAACCCATCACCAAGCAGATGTAGAACAGTGAGGTTAGTTAGCCCAGCTAACGGAGACAAATCCGAAAATCCCTCACCAACCAGCTCCAGGTCAGTGAGGTTAGTTAGCTCAGACAGCGCAGATAGGTCCGAATACCCTTCACCAGACAGGCCCAGCTTAGTGAGGTTAGTTAGCCCAGACAACGGAGTTAGATCCGAACCCGCCATAGTTTCTACAGATAACTCCTTAAGATTAGTTGCATGCTCTAACCCCTCAAGCGAAGCAACTTCGTCATAGTAGACAATCAAGCTCTCAAGGGTGGCGACATTCGCTGCAGTGGCAGGCTTATCGCCAAGCTGCGATTCAATCGCTTGTCGCAGTACAGGGTCTTTAATGACCACTTCTTCTTCTGCGTGCGCAAGCTGCAAACTGAAAGGCACTAAAAGCGCCAGTGCCGCCACCAACACCGGCAGCAACCGCAGCAAACGCATCCTTCCTAAACTCACCATTGACATAACCAACTTCCTGGTTGTTGACGGGAAAATACACAGGCCCAAAAAGACCTTAAAATCGAGTTTATGCACCCCCCGCACGTCAGCCCACAATCGTGCGTTATAGCAAACAAAACAGCCTACGAGGCAGAAACTATTAGTGAAGCTAAGGGACTTTCCCGGCCCTGACGCGGCAAATTACGGAAGTAGAGAATTCGGGCCATGGCGAAACGGGTAGGAAAACAGTCAAAATACTGCCCATACTATGGAAGGGTCATAGCACTCACAATCGCCCCCACATAGAAGAAGCCCGGCATCCAGGCGAAAACTCACCGAGATACCGGGCCCCATCACGAGCTGGACGCTTCTACCTAGCCAGCGCCACCTTCGCGTTTGCACGCAATGACACCAGTTCGCTTTGACGCAGCAGTTGGTTACGAACCAAAGCCACCATCAATACCAAGGTAGCGGCCTGGACCACGTAAGCCCCGACCAGCACCAGCAAGAACCCAAACGAGCCCACCGGGAAGATGCCGGTCTTAGCCAGCCCCAAGTTCAAGGTGAAGAAGCTCAGCACACCCAGCGCCACTCCCGGACACACCAGGGTGAAAGCTGCAGGCGACAGTTCCTGCTTGCTGAACACGAAACGGCGGTAGTAGCCGTTAGAACGCATCGCCAAGTGTCCCAAGAACAAGAACACCAGTTGCGCCACCACCATCGTGGTCAGGAATACAAACAGCACAATCGGTTTCACCAAAGGCTCCTGTTGCCCCGAAAGCAAACCAAGAGTGGAGACCCCATGGTTTAGGCGCAAGAAGGTGATTGCCCACAACGTCAGGATCGGCACCGACAGCCATAAGGTGGCGGAGTTAGCTAACGATAATCCGTAGCGCAGCATGCTCATGAACCCCATGGGTAGGAATACGAAGAACAGCAGGGCGGAGATCACGGCGAAGAACACCGATGCTCCAAACGCCACCACCACGGTAAGGGTGTTGGTGCTCATGGCAGCCGGGGCAGCCAGGCCCACCGCCACCATGGCGAAGGCGAAGGCTGATAGTAGCTGGTTCAACCCGCCGTTGGCTTTGAAGTTGAAACCGTCGTGCATCACGCGGTTCAGATACCGCCCCAGGTAGATCAGGGCGAGGGCGCCGACGCTTCCGTAAAGCACGATGGCGATGGGCATGAGGTATTCGATGTTGGGCCACAGCCCGGGGATAAAGATCATGCCGGCGAAGAAGAAACCGTTGACGGTCATCCCCAGCGTTAGAGGCAGTGCCAGTAGCGTGACTTCAGCGTTAGAGGCCAAGGTCTCTTGGTAGGCGGCAGTTTTCTTCCACTCTTTGAACTCGGAGAAGTTCCACGCCAGGAGTCCCAGGTGGATTAGGAAAAAAGTTACGAAGCCTAGGTAGCCCACGGCGATGGCGGTGCGGTACCAAAATCCACCGGCGATCCAGGTCGCTTGGATCGATTCGAAAGTAGGCATCGGGGTTTCGGGGTGGGGGGTGAGGTGCATTAGGTTCATGAAGAACAGCACCGACATGCCGCCGAAACCGAGGGCGGCCAGGAAGTAAAGCGGAGAATACCGCTCACGCATTTGACGAAGCATTGGTCACCTTTCTACAGTCTCAAAATACCCCCGGGGGTATATGTAGAGGACTCTACGCAACCGCAAACCAGAAAGCAACCTCAATCTTTAATGAGCGACCACGACCGCCCCGGCGCACCCCCGAAATAAGCCTTGAAAGCGTGCGAAAACTTCGCTACATCTAAGACAATCCAACCCATCGCGATAGTGGCCATTGGCACATTAGTCTTCGCTGAATCCGCCAAATCACGTATCGCCGCCACTCCCAGTCAGCAGGCAGGCTGGGGCATCCTTGAACCACCGGGGTGTGGCTGAGCTGTGAGCCCTAGCTCCTTGCTGGGAGGGCCGGTAGTCCCTGTTCTTTTCAGACTTTGCGTGTTACCTTGAGGGCAACTAGCTTCGTTAGACGTGGAGAGCGACGATGCCACGCAAACCCAGTGACACCCAGCATAAGATTGCGGCTGTTTACAAGGAGTTGGTTAGGAGTGCGCGCAATCCCGGCGCCCCTATAACCGTGACCAGCGTAGTGAAGCTCGCTGGGGTGGATCGCAAAACCTTCTACAACTACTTCGATAATATTGAAGACCTGGTTATTTGGATCTTTCGCGACGCGGTCGCAAGTATGCTGCAAGACCCGCAGTTCGACCTTGCAGAATTAGACTACCCAGACCGCGACACTCAAGATAAGTATGCGACTCTGCCCTGCTACGCGCGGTTCCGCCTGTCCGACGGGATGCTCAACCAACGTAAGTTCTTCAAAGCCCTATGCTCCACCTTGGAAGCTGACCGAGACTACTACCACAAGATCTTCCCCGAACCGCGCTACCAGTTCCTATACCGTTACATGCTGACCCTCTACATGCCTCTGATCCGCAAAGACATCCTCATCATTGCGGGCGAAGACCGTCAGCTACCGACCATACCTCTTGATTTCCTCGCCGAATACCACACCATGGGGATATTCGGACGGGTGCGATACCACTTCGCCATGACGAAGAAAGAGATGTCGCAAAAGGAACTGCAGCCGTTTTGGAACTACGCACACGAGGTAATCCGCATAACCTTGGACGCCATGTTCGAAGAAGAAAGCCACCCCAAGGACGTGGAGCGTAGCTTCTTCAAAATGGCGTCCAAGACCCGACTGAAATACACCAACGAGTTTTCGTGACGGACACTCCGGTTCACAAGTGCCCGTCACGTCCTCGCTAATACTCGATCTTCCGCCCCATGAACAACGTCAGCATACCCACTACGAAGGCCGCCGCAATGACCACCAACCCCACGGTGAAAGTCGCGATGAAGCCGAAACGCTCCACGCTCATCCCCCATAAGGTCACGGCGAAGGCCCCACAGAGCGCCCCCACCATGGCGATACGCGAATAGATCGCCGAATACTCGCGCGGACCGAAAAGGGAACGCGTGATCAGTGGCATTAGCACTGTCGCCGAAGCGTAGAAGATACCGAAGACGAACCCGCCGATTAGAATCACCGGGGAAGAAAACGCCAAGAACATGATTACAGCCAGCCCCACCAAGCCAGAGATGGTGGCGAATAAGAACCCAGCCTTGATGTTCACGTAGTCGTTGATCAGACCGATCAGGAGCTTGCCTGAGGCCTGTCCCAGCATGGCGGCTGAGGCTAGCGCCGCCGCTGCCGCCACTACTTGCGGGCGGTCAGTGAGCGAAGAAGCGTAGGCTGCGAAATACTGGTACAAGTTCACGCCCAGGTTCATCAAAGCGGCGAAAATCGCAAGGGTGAAGAACGCCGGATAAGAGAACACTTCGGAGGCGGCGATGCCGCGCGTTTGCGGGGCAGCCTGGTCTTGGTGGGTGACCCTAGTTGCTCCAAACGGCAGCAAACCGACATCTTGGGGGCGGGAGCGCACAATCAACGCCGTGCAGGGTAGTACCACTGCCAGTGTCAAGATCCCGAAGACTCGGTATCCCATGCGCCACCCTTCCGGTCCGGAGTCGATGAAGGCTCCGCCCACTAGGTTGAACACGGCTCCGCCGATGCCGGTGAAGGCCATGCATAGCCCGATGTAAAAGCCGACCTTTTCCTGGAACCAGCGGTTGATGAGGGTGGGCACTGCCAGCACGAGTGAGGACGCGAGGCCCAGCCCCATGATGGCGCCGGCTATGTAGAACTGCCAGGGAGAGGTGAAGAACGACATTGCCACCAGCGGCACGCCGATACAGGCAACTCCGGCTGAAAGCACCAGTCGCAGGTCGAACTTCTCCATCAGCATGCCTTCGACTGGCAGAATTAGAGCCGTCACCACCAGCATGATGGTTAAGTAGAAGGTGAATGTCCCCAGGTGTACGTCCAAAGAGGCGGCCACCGGTTTGAAGAAAATGCCCGCGCAGCTGAGCGCGAACGCGCACGGACCAAAGCACAGCAGAATACCGGTTAAAACCACCAGGTAATGACGTACTGAGCGGTCCGCGGAGACAGCAGTGGAACTACTCATTGTGCATCCTCTTTGCCGATCGCGCGTCTAGTCGGTCTTGGACGCGTTCTTGTCCGGTTTGTGTTTGCGGATGGCTCCGGGGATGGCTTTGGCGAACTTCAGTAGCACTTTCCAGTCTCGCTTCAGCACCGGCCAACCGTTGGTAATGTCTGCGGGAGTGATAATCACGTCCATGCGCATGGAGCCGAGGGCTTTGCAGTCCATGACGAGGTTTCCGTCTTCGTATTCGAATGCGAAAATCTCCACTACGGGTGAGCCGTCTTCGGCATGCGCAGCAATTGCGGGTTTCTTCTTCTTTGCCATGGTGGTTTCTCCTAAAAGTCTCAGATTGGTGAGGGGGGATTCAGATGCTCATCCCCCCCTGGCGGCGCCAAAGGGGTGGGAGCGCACCTGGTCCTGTGGCGGCGTGAAACTAGCCGGGGCAACCGAGTGCGCCGGCGGCGCCTCAGGGTAACGAACGCGCCTTTGCGCGCCGACTTGGGTGCGGGGAGCGACCGCGCTGTCGCAAGCCCGAGCTAGCTAATCGGCAATGGCTCCTGGTCGCTCCCCGCAGATTTCGGATGTCAGCGTTTCATCAGGTCACGGAAGTCAACATCGAAGTCTTCCAAGACCTTTTGTACGCCGACTCGGGCGTTCCCGGCAATGCCTCCACCGGGGTGACCGCAAGCCCCCAAGAAGTAGAGGTTCTCGATGGAGCCGTGGTAGTCACGTCCTCGCCCCGCAATCGGACGCAGGTCGTACATCTGGCTGGGTTGCAAACCGATGTGGCCGATATCGCCGCGGACGAAGGAGTGGTTCCACTTGGAGTAGTCCAGCGGGGTGGCTCCCCATTTGCCGACAATGTTGTCGTCGGTGACGTTAGTGCAACGGCTCTTGAAGAACTCCCACACCTCTTGCTTCAGTTCGTCCCCGCGCGTCTCCCAGTTGCGGTGGTCGCCGAACACATCCCAGGGGGCGTAGTGGTAGATATTCACCACCGAGTGACCTTCTGGCGCGCGAGTGCTGTCGGTCAGGCACGGCATGGTGATGAGCGGCATTTCGGGCATGAACTTGCCGAACTTGAAGTTGGAAAATGCCTCCAAGTACCGGTCTTCTTCGGGGGCGAACTCAATGCAGAAGGAATCCTTCACCTGCTCGCCGGTCTTAAACTCGGGCACCACGTCGAGGGCGTAGGCTTGGTTTAGTGCCATGAAGTCGGCGTTCTTCAAGATGTCTACGTAATGCTTATCGCGTTTGGGCGCTTCGTCACCAAGATAGTCAAAAACGTGCTTGATGTTAATAGTTGAAACCACTGCCTTGGTGGCCACGAACTCGTTGCCGTTAGCGGTACGCACCGCCTTGGCTTCCCCGCCTGAAACCGTGATTTCGTTTACGAACTCGTTCGCCAGTAGCTCAGCGCCATTGGCTTCCGCGCAGCGTTTGAGGGCGTCCACGAAGTTCACGCACCCGCCGATGGGGAACGGAGCCCCCGGGTTCTCGGGAGCGTGTAGGTTCGCCACGAACGTCAGCAGAGTGGAGGTGCCAATCGCCCGCGGGTCGATCATCATTTCCGTGCACCAGCGGGTGAGGGTCACTCGCATCTGTTCGGAGACGAACCATTCCTCCACGATCTGCTGGGCGGAGGAGTTCAGCAGCCGCAAGAACTCCATCCCCATGTCAGACATACTCAAGATGTTCATCATGGCGCCGTAGGCCGGTGGCGCACCTGCGATTCCAGCCGAGGCGGCCCCCATGAGGTTGCGCATGTAGTCCACGAACTTGGGGTAGGTCTCTGCGTCTTGCTGACTAAACTTAGCTATCTGTTCGATAGTTTTATCAATGTCGCTGTACATGATCAGGTGCGTCTCGTCAGGGAGAATCGAGCAGCACAGGGAATCAATGTAGGAATACTCCAAGCCGTACTTGGAGAACAGTTCTAGTTCGTCTTTGCGCACGATGGGAGTGCGCGAGATCATGTTGTGGACCATGCCTCCCAGGTCCGCGATGTATCCGGGGGCGATCTCTGCTGAGCGCGTTCCCCCGCCGAACTCGTCGTTGCCTTCTAGACAAACTACCTTGAATCCGGCTTTGGATAGGTAGATTGTGGCGAGAAGACCGTTGTGCCCACCACCTAGCACTACAAAATCATATTTACCGCCGGCCATCTTTCCTCCTTGAATCGAGCCGTCCCTGGTCACCCTCCGTTGGGTGACGTGGTACTTCCAGCCTTGCAAAAGGAGACGTGCGCCACAATGGTTAATGTTTGTCAAGTGGGGAGGTAAAAACCCATCAAATGCGTTGATGTGGAGGTGGGGATCCACATCTACGTTCTTGTGTGGAATTTGGTGGGATTTCATATATAGTTTCCGCGCGGGCAGCTGGCTCGGGGCAAAGGGCGGGCAGCTGGCTCGGGGCAAAGGGCGGGCGGCGGCGGAGGTTGGTTCGACTCCCCTACCCCGCTGCCAGCGCTCGCGCCCGACCCGGGGTGAGGCCGAAATGCGCCTTGAAAGCGCGCGAAAAGTTCGCTGCATCTAAGAAAACCCAAGCCGCTGCGATAGTGGCGATTGGCACGCTAGTTTTCGCTGGATCCGTTAAATCCCGCATCGCCCCTTCTAAGCGGTAGGTGCGAATCAGCTGCGCCACCGTCTGTTTGCTGCCTTCGAAAAGGGCATATAACGAACGCACCGACATGAAGTGCGCATCGGCGATCATCTTGGCATTTAACTGCGGATTGCGGATATTTAGCTCGATGAAGCGCACCACCCGCGAGCGCAGCAGCTGCGCCTCGTCTGCTTCCACTACCGCCTTCAGATCTAAAGCGGTGCGGAAGACCGTTGCCAGTAGGTCGACCGCGTTAGCCGCCAGTCGCCCTTGCGTGGCGGCTCCAAAAAGCTGCGGCTTAGCGGCGATCTGCTGCAGGAGCGGGCTCACTAGCTGCGCCAGGGTGGAGTCGGCGGGGAAACGCACGGCGGTGAGGTCCTTAACCTGTTCCTCCCCTATCCCCAGGGACTGGGGGGAGACCATCAGCACCAGGGAAGCCATTTCATCTGGATACTCCAGCGAGTACGGTCGCGACGTATCGTAGATAACTAAGTCCCCGGGCCGCAGGTGGGCTTGGCGACCGTCTTGAGTCAACGTGGCTCTGCCAGTTAGTTGCAACCCGATTTTATAGCGGCTCTTTTCCCCCTGCGCGATCAGGTCGGGGCTGCGGGTCACGCTGTGATGGGAAGCTTCGATGAGGGTGGCGGAGGCGCGCGGAGCGGGCACGGTCTGCATGCGACCGCTAAAGGTTTGCCTATTAGTGGTGGAAAACTCCAGGGGCACGAATGAAGAAGCGATGTGTTTGGACCACACGCTAGGTAGATCGGTTTGCAGCACTCGGCACTGCAAATCGCTGCTTCGGCTGCTGTTCGTCACGGAAACACACCTCCTTTGGTGACGCTCCTATGCGATAGCGTATACGAAAAGTGGTGGGCGCACCGCCCAGTACGCCCACCACTTACTCAACTAGTTAGCTGCGACTCCACCTAGCCAGGGAAGCTAACTAGTGGCCCAACCTCACATGGGGGCCGGGTTTCCACTGCCGATGTTGTCAAAAACCGCCGGCCGGTTGCGGCGCAGGTACTCCCCGCGGAGCAGACCGGCCACGCCGGAAGCCAGGATCATGCCCGGCATGACGAACACCAGCAAAGACGGGCCTTCGGAGCCGATCATGACATCGAAGTTCAACATGATCATTACGAATACGTACAGCAGGCCAGCTGCTGCCAGTAACGGCGCCACTAGCCGCACCCAGATGGAGTGGTCTTGGCGACGATTACGGAAGTAGCCGATTACCGCAGCCGAAGTCACCACCAGTAGGAACACCAGGCCGAAGGCTCCGGCGTTCGTAAGCCAGGTGAACAGGGTTAGCACCGGATACAGCGGGCCTAGTTCGGAGTTCGCTCCGAAGGCGGCGAACACTAGAATCATGGTCACCGCCAGCGCTGATTGCGCCAGGGAACCCGCCACCGGGGCTTGGGAGCTGGAGGTGCGAGCCAGGAACCGGGGAATCACCGCTTCGCGCCCCAGCGACATGGCGTAGCGAGCCACCGTGTTGTGGAAGGCGATGAGGGCAGCGAAAAGAGAGGTGAGGAAAAGGACGTTGGCGATGTCTGCTGCCACTGCGAAACCGAAGTCGCGCAGCAGGTTGAACATCAGGTCCGGCCCGGCTTCTTGGGAGGCCGCCACGATCTGAGACGACCCCGTGCCTTGGGCTAGCGCCCAGGCGACGAAAGAGTAGAACAGGGCGATCACCAGCACCGCGATGTAGGTGGCGCGCGGCACCGTGCGTTGTGGTTCGCGGGCTTCCTCGGAGTAGATGGTGCCCGATTCAAAGCCCATGAAAGCTGCGATACCGAACGCCAGTAGGGTGCCGGTGCCGACCCCGAAGAAACTCCCCGGAGCGTAAGGCGCTAAAGAGATACCTTCGGGGGCGTTCATGAAGGCTAGGATGTTGAAGCCGATGACGGTGATGAACTCAAGCACCACCAGCACGGAGACCACTTTCACCGCTAAGTCGATGGCGGAAACCCCCAGAAGGCCCACCACGAGGGCTCCGACCAGGGCTGTCACCCACCAGGGGATCGCGATTGCTGTCCACTGCTCCAAGATGGAGGAGAAGGTGAAGCCGAATAGGCCGTACAGCCCGATCTGCATGGCGTTGTAGGAGACGAAAGCCAACCAGGAGGCGGCGATGCCCTGTCTTTTACCGAGGCCGGCAGCGATGTAGGAGTAGAAGGCCCCGGAGTTGGTGATGTCGCGAGACATGGCGGCGTAGCCGACGGTGAAGAAGATGAGGATGACACCTAAAACCAGGTACCCCACCGGGGCGCCCATCATGCCGGAGACGGCGTAGGCTGAGGGCGCCCCGCCCGCCGCCACCGTAAGCGGCGCGGAGGCGGCGATAATGAGGAAGACGATGGAGGCGACCCCTAGGCGGCGGTTGGCTTCCAGGCGGTGCGGATCAGCGCCGGGGGAAGGAGCGTTGAAGCTACTCATCGCGCCCCCTCTCAGTCACCGTAGTGCATCCACACCGCTTTGGTTTCGGTGTAAATGTCGATGGCTTCAGGACCCATTTCACGTCCCACGCCGGAGTTCTTGAAACCACCCCACGGCGCGGTCATGTCCGGAATCGGAGGCATGTTAATGAAGATGGCGCCGGCGCGAATCCCATTCGCCAAACGATTGGCCCGACCGATGTCGCGGGTCCACACCGTCGCCGCCAACCCGTACTCGGTGTCATTGGCACGGCTGATGAGGGAATCAAGTTCGGAATCGTCCTCGTAAGTGAGCACCGAAAGCACCGGGCCGAAGACTTCCTGCTTCGTGATTGTCATATCGTCGTTCACGCCCGCGAAAATCGTGGGCTTCACGAAGTAGCCAGCGCCCTCGTAAACGTCGCCGCCGGCCACCAGCTGCGCACCTTCGCTCTTAGCGGTCTCAATCAAACCACTGACCTTGTCGCGGTGCTCAGCTGAAACCATCGGCCCCAAGTCGGTGCCTTCTTCCAAACCGGAGCCAAGCTTCATTCCCGACACCGCGCCGGCCATCTTCTCTAGGAACTCGCTCTCACGCGACTTATTGACGTAGAAGCGCGTGTACGCGGCGCACACCTGACCGGAGTTCAACAGGCCACCGAAAACGTTACCCTGCACCGCGGCGTCGATGTCGGCGTCCTCGCAAATAATGGACGGCGCTTTCCCACCCAGTTCCAAAGTCACGCGCTTAAGGTTAGGAGCGGTGTTCGCCGCGATCTTGCGACCCACCGCGGTGGAACCGGTGAAAGAAATCTTATCCACGCCCGGGTGGTCCACCAGCGCCTGCCCCACGCGGCCATCACCGGTGAGAAGGGAAATCACGCCCTTGGGGAAGCCCACTTCGTGCGCCAACTCCACCAGGCGGATGGCGCTGAGGGAGGTTTGCTCAGCGGGTTTTAGGATCACGGTGTTACCGGTGGCGAGGGCGGGGGCCAGCTTCCACACCATAATCATCAGGGGGAAGTTCCACGGGGTAATAAGCGCGCACACCCCCACCGGTTCGCGGCGCGTGTAGTTCAACGTATTCGGGAAAGACACCGGGTTCGTTACTCCGTGGATCTTCGTGGCCCAACCTGCGTAGTACTTCAAGTGCTCCACCGAGCCGCCCACGGAAACGTTCTGAGAAATCCCCAGCGGCTGCCCCTGGTCTTCGGTTTCCAGGCGGGCAAGTTCGTCGGCGTTGGCTTCCACCGCGGCCGCCAGCTTAAAGAGCAAGTCGGCGCGCGCCGGGGCCGGCATGTCGCGCCATTCGGGGCTGTTTAGCGCCCGGCGGGAGGCCTCCACCGCGCGGTTGACGTCCTCGTCACTGGCGGCGCCGACGTGGCGAATCACTTCACCGGTGGCGGGGTTGAAAGAAGGGAAGGCGTCTGCCCCGGCTGCGTGCCAGGCACCGTCGTAGTAAATCTTGGTAGCAGTCATGTTAGAACTCCTTCATTGGAAGCGACATCTTCGTCCACCTACAGTTTGAGCAGCCCCCACTACCCCAGGAAAGGGCAACGCCACGGCCTTGCAAGCTAAGACAACAACCGTGCAGAAAATGACAACTACCTCACTTTTCGGCGCAAACACGGGCAAATCTAGACGCCTAACGGCACCTAAAGCGCGGTGGCTAGGCGCGGGAGCAGGTAGGCAGTATTGACCCGCTCAACGGTGATTCCCACACTGAGCAGTAGATGCCCAGGCAAAGACGCCGGGCACGAAAGTGAGGAGTTCTCGATGACGAAACGAACCGTAGGAATCATTGGCGCCGGCTGGTCGGGGCTTATTGCCGCCCGGGAACTGGAGGCACTGGGGCACGAAGTTGAAGTTTTCGAAGCCCGCGACCGCGTCGGCGGACGCACCTGGACCGACGACCGGTGGGGAATGGGTTTGGAAATGGGCGGAACCTGGGTGCACTGGATGCAGCCGTATGTGTGGGCGGAAGTGAACCGCTACGGCGCGCAACTGGTGGTCAGCCCCTACACCGACGAAGCGTACTGGATCACCGATGGGCAAACCGTTAAAGGTAGTGAGGATGAGATTGACGAAAAGCTCGCCGAAATCATGGCGAAGGTTTTCGAAGGATCACGCGAACTCTTCCCCTTCCCGCACGACCCGCGCTACGTCCTCGAAAGCGACGATGTAGACCCGGAAGTGAAAGCGAAGTTCAAGGAACTAGATAACGTCTCCATCACCGACGTGATACGAAACAGCGGGTTGACGCAAGAAGAAATCGACCTGGCGGACTCCTACTGGTCGGCGGGGTATCAAAACGACACGGATAAGACCTCGGTGATGATGGCTAAACACTGGGCGGCGCTGTCTGACCACCGCCTCAGCTTGCTTGATGACCAAACCTTGCGTTACAAACTCAAAGACGGTATGCGCGGGATGTATCAGCAGATCGCTGATAACCTCACCAGCCCCATTCACCTGCAGACCCCGGTGAAAGCCGTCACGCACGACAGCGACGGGGCGACCATCACGTTGGAAGATGGGCAGGAAAAGCGCTATGACTTCGTGATCTGCACCGTGCCGGTGGGGGCCTTGGAACATATCGAGTTCACCCCCGCCCTGCCGGAGCGAATCCAGAAGGTAATCGAGGAGGACTGGGGTGTAAGGGTTTCAAGATCTGGCTGAAGATTAAGGGACATAAGAACCTCATGGCGTATGCCCCAAGTGGCTACCCCATTGCCCTGATACGTTCGGAATACTTCCTTGACGACGGCACCACGGTGTGCGTCGGCTTCGGGCCAGACCGCGACAAGATCCGCCTCGACGACGTGGAAATGGTGCAAGAAATCGTCAACATGTGGAACCCCGAGATTGAGGTTTTAGACTCCACCGGACACGACTGGGGCAACGACCACTGGAGCGGGCAGACGTGGACGACTCCGAAACAGGGGCAGTTCCAGCTCACCGGACCGCAGTCACTGGGTGAGGACGCTCGCCTGCTGCTTGCCGGTTCGGACTGGGCGGCGGGGTGGAACTCGTTCGTGGACGGCGCCATTGAAACCGGAATAAAAGCCGCTCGCGAGATCGACACGCGCAGCTGAGGGCGGCGCTGGTAGCTAATTGCGCGGGGGCGGCGCGGACGCTTGGTGCCGTCAAGGTAGGGGCCCCTCCCCTTGCCTTGGCGGCGCCTTCGCGTGTTACGGCGGACGAGGGCGGGCGTGATACAAATTGCCAGGTAAGGATTGAAAGACAAGCACACTTATGTAAGGAGTGGATCATGCAGCTGTCGGCACGTAACCAGCTACGCGGCACCGTGAAGAACATTGAACTTGGCACCATTATGGCGACTGTGGTGATTGAGCTACCCGGCGGGCAGGAAGTGGCTGCCACCATCACCAAGGCGTCGGTGGAGAACCTGGGGCTGAAGGTTGGCGCCCCCGCGATGGCGGTTATAAAAGCCACCGAAGTGATGGTTGGAGTGGAGTAGGAACCCTCGCCCTACCACTAGGCAGCCCCCGCGATTACCCCCTGGTGAGCGCGGGGGCTGTTAGAGTGAGGGGTGACACGGGGTGCGCCTTACCGGAACAGGCGCTGAGAACAAACCCGCGAACCTGATCTAGCTAAAACTAGCGGAGGGATAGTCACGATGAATGACGCGCTGAAAACTGCTTACCAGAACCTGAAAGAAACCACGCCGCTGACGCACTGCCTGACCAATACCGTGGTGCAGCCTTTGACGGCGAACGTGTTGTTGGCCGCCGGGGCGGCGCCGGCGATGGTGGAGATGCCAGAAGAAGCCGCGGTGCTGGCGTCGGTAGCTAACGCCGTGTTGATTAACTTAGGGACCATTAACCACCCGCAGGTTGAGGGGATTCGCGCCGCGGCTGCGGCCGCGCAAGAAAGCGGTACGCCCTGGGTGATGGACCCGGTGGCGATCGGGGCGCTCCCGGTGCGCACTGCGCTGGCGAAAGAACTACTTGCCAATAAGCCCACCGCGGTTCGCGGTAACGCTTCGGAAATCATGGCGTTGGCTGGGGGCGAGGGCGGCCGCGGCGTTGACTCCACCAACAGCGTTGATGACGCTACCGCAGTGGCGCGCGAACTGGCACGCGAACACGGCTGCGTGGTGGCGGTGTCGGGGCCGGTTGACTACATTACCGACGGAAAACGCGCGATCACTTGCGCCAACGGCGATGAGTTGCTGACTTTAATCACCGGGGCAGGCTGTTCCCTGGGGGCTTTAGTGGCGGCCTACTGCGGAGCCAATGAGGACAAGCTGGTGGCGACCGCCACCGCGCACGCAGTGGTGGGGGTGGCTGCGCAGATGGCGGCGGCCCGCTGTGAAGGCCCGGGCAGCTTCCAAGTGCACTGGCTCGATGCTCTTTCTCAAGTTGATGGGGACGTCCTGGCCAAAGAAGCCAAAGTGGAATGGGTGGAACAGTGAGTTCGCCGGCCAGCCCCGAGTCGGCGGGGAAGCCTGGCGGTCCCAACGCGGCTAGTAAGGCGGGCGCTGGCTTCGCCTGGCCGGAGGGTATTTACTTCGTCACCGACCCCGACCTGGCGGCTCCGGGAGCCAGCGACAAGGAAAAGATCGCTGTCACCGCGCGCCAAGTTGAAGCCGCCATTGCCGCCGGAGTGGGAATCATTCAACTGCGGTGGAAACCGTGCGACGCCGGCCCGCTACTGGACCTGACCGCAGCATGCGCCAGCGAAGACGCGGTGATGGTTGTTAACGACCGCGTTGACGTGTACTTAGCTGCCCGCGCCCAGGGACTGCCCGTAGACGGGGTGCACATTGGGCAAAGCGACCTGCCACCGGAACTGGTGCGACAAATCGTCGGCCCAAACGCCCTGGTGGGGTGGTCGGCAGCGTCCGAAAGTGAACTCACCCAGGCGCGCGCCTTGAGCTCGATGTTGAACTCCATTGGAGTGGGGGTAGTTAGGGACACCAGTACGAAACCGGATGCTCCCCCGCCCCTGGGGGTAGAAGGGATAGCCCGGATCGCGCGCGACTTCCCCCTGCCGGTGACGGCGATCGGGGGGATAAAAGCCGCGGATGTAACGGCGCTGGCCGCCGGAGGGGTGCATAGCGCCGCAGTGGTTTCGGCCATTGCGTGCGCCGACGACCCGTTCGCGGCGGCGCAAGAACTGGTAGATAACTGGAACCAAGGAAAGAAAGAGGGCCGATCTTGGTAGCGCGCGTACTCACCATTGCTGGAACTGACCCAACCGGGGGCGCCGGCTCCCAAGCGGATGTGAAGTCCATAACCGTGACTGGCGGATTCGCCTACGCTGTCACCACCGCGGTGCTGGCGCAAAACACGCAGGGAGTGCGCGACATTTGGATGCTCCAGCCCGAGGCGTTGCAAGCCCAGTTGGCGGCGGTGGCTGACGACTGCGAAATCGACGCCATTAAAATCGGGATGTTGGCGTCGGTGGAGTTTATTGAGATCGTCGGGAAGTTCCTGCAAACACAGGATTGCCCGGTGGTGCTTGACCCGGTGATGGTTGCTACCTCCGGTGATCGCTTGATTGACGAGGACGCGTTGGAAGCTCTGCGCGCAGTGCTGCCACTTGCCAGTGTCATTACCCCCAATACACCTGAGTTGGAGATCATCGCTGACTTGGAGCCAGGTAGCGTTAAAACATTTTCCCGTGCCTGCGAAGTCGCTCGGGAGGTCGCCGCGCGCTACCACACGCAGGTGGTAGTTAAGGGCGGGCACCTGAGTGAAAAGACCATGCCGAACGCCCTCGTGGACGCAAGTGGCGTGGTGGTTGAACTGCAGTCCCCGCGTATCGACACCAAGAACACGCATGGGACGGGGTGTTCGTTTTCTTCTGCCCTCGCCACTCGGCTGGGGTTGGGTGAGAGCGCGCCGCGCGCGTTGGCGTGGACGGTGCGGTGGATGGAGGACGCGATCGGGGCGGCCGACTCCCTGCACGTGGGGCAAGGCCACGGTCCGATCCACCACGGGGCACAGATACTGGCTATGCAGGAACGCGCTCGAAACCTGGTTTGGCAGTGGGCCGCCGCGGCCGAACGGTTCCAGCAGATAACGACCCAGGGCAGCGCGAATCTGCAAGGGCGCGACAGCGACCCGGTGTTGACCGCGCACCTTAAACCGGCGGGGCCGTGGACGGCGGCGCTGTGGGAGCTAGCTAAACCGGTAATGGAGCAGATCTGGCAGCTACCTTTCATTGTGGGGCTGCGTGAAGGCACCTTGCCGCTGGCGGATTTCGTTGCCTACCAAAAGCAGGACGCCTGGTATTTGGAGCGCCACAGTCAAGCCTGCGGTTTCTTGGCGGGGAAGGCCAGCGCGCCTGCTGAAACTCGCCACTGGAGTGAGGTTGCGGCGCTTTGTCTCACGGCCGAAAGCGACCTGCATAAGGAGTCCCTAGCGCAGGTGGAAAGCCGCCCAGAGGAGTGGATCGCGACAATGCCGCCAACTGCCATCACCGCCGGGTACGGTGACTACCTGGTGGCGCAGACGGCCGGCAGTGACTACCTGGAAGGGGTGTGCGCGATCTTGCCGTGTGCGTGGCTGTATGCGGAGATCGGGCTGCAACTGGTGAAGCACAACCGCCCCGACCACCCCTACCACGGGTGGCTGTCACTGTATGCCGACGAAGTGTTCTTAGAAGCGGCGCGCACGGATATTGCGATTGCCGAGCGCCTCTTAGAACAGGCTAGCCCCAGTCAGCGCGAACGCGCTGCCCGAGCTTTCGTGGCTGCTAGCGAGTGGGAAAGAGAGTTCTTCGACCAGGCCTCGCGCTTGGACCTGCGGCCTTAGCCGCGCACTTGTAACAAAGAACTATCCCGATACCGCCGCTGAAGTAGCTGGCAGGTATCGGGATAGTTTTATGGAGGCAAAGCTAGGTACTGCCTAGCGCAGGTGCGCAACCTGCTGCCGGAGTAGTGCCTGCTGCAGGGGCGCCACCTACTGCAGATGGCTGCCCCCGCAGGTGCGCTACCTACTGCAGGAAGTAGGGCACCGGGTCGCGCAGGGCGTTAGTACCGCAGTGCACTTCCCCACCGTGAACGTAGAGCACCTGGTAGGTGTTGGCGTACTTCACGGTGATCCCTGCTTGAGCGTAGGCCTCGGTCACAGCCTTTTCGAACACGTCGGTTCCGTTAATCACCGGACCCCACACCTTGGGGGCGATGAACTCACGGTTCTTCATTACCACCCCGTTAATCGGGTTAGGAATGAAGTCGGCTGCATAGAAGTCCCCATTCAGGTCAATACCGCCGGGGGCGTCATCATTTAGTTCCGCTCGGTAGAACATCGGTACGCGCACAATATCGTCATCGGAGATACCTGTTTCGGCTTTTATGATGTCGATATTTTCCTCGATAATGCGCTCGGCATTAAGGTTAATGCGCTCAGCATGTCCATCTTCCAAAGCCAGGTCAATGGTGGTGAAAGACCCGCCTTCTTCTGAAATCAGCGACTTGTCTCCGTGGCCTTCATCCTGGAGTTTCTTAATCAACTCATAGCCGGCCTTCGGTGAGGAAACCACCAGTTTCCAGCCCAACTCACTGTCAGCGGGAACAGTGGTGAGGAACTCATCGATATGCCCAACTGAGAGGAAAGAGGTATCGAGCCGAATCGGCTTTTGCACCCCTTGGGCATTGAAGAAGTCCTGCACCGCTTGCGAGGGTTGGAACGGTTCGGTTTCGTCCACGTCCTTAGGCAGGTTCTTTTCCGTGCGCTGCCCCATGAGTACGCGCCCAGCGGGGTAGCCCGGAAGCGGCGGCAGGGTTTCAATGTTGCCCGAAGAATCCAAAGTATATGACTCGGTGGACTCCCCGATGCTCAACACCCCGGTTCCCGGTCCGCGCAGCCCGTAGAGGGCCTGGTAAATGCCTTCCTTATCGGCGTCGTCAATACCGCCTTCGGCGTACTCGTCCTCGTAAACCCCGCGCACCTGGTCCGAACGCAGCATCACACGCATGGTGCGGACACCGTCAACGCCGGGCATTGACTGGTACATGGGTTCGAATACGTCTTGCACCCACGGGTCGGAGGACGGTTCGAACGGTTTGACTTCGGTGCCGTTGGCATCTGCCAGCGCCTTCAGTTCGTTGGCGAGGATCCCGTTGAAGTGTCCGCCGCGGGTGGTGAGGGTGAAGAAAGTATCAATGGTTTGCGTGTGGTTGTGTACCAGCAGGGGCGCGGCGAACAAGGTGGCTTGAGTGGTCTTGGTCTTATCCCCATCGGTGAGGGTGAAGTCCACGGTCACAGAGCCATCCCAGCTGGCGTCTTTAACTACCTCTTTGCCTTCCAAGCCCAGTTGTAGGCCTTCGCGCAGTTGCGGCGCGGTGAACTTGGTATCGGCGCTGACTAGTTTCCACTCCCCAGCGTCGTTGTGGAAGATGTTGACCTTCTCTTGTGACACCTCATCGGCGGCAATGGTGCCGGTGGTGGTGTCGGTGATTTCCGGTAGCGGGCTGGTAGCCAGCGGCGCCAGGTCAAAGACGTCTTCTTCCCCGTTTACGACCTCGTCAGCGGCGTCGAAGCAGTCTTTCATTTCTTCCAGCGCGAGGGCGCGTTCGCCGTCCTTGAGGGGGCAGCGGTTGGAGGAGTCATCCAGGTTCGCCATGAATACGGCGCCGGCGTTCACGGTGGCGGGTGCGGTTTCCACATCCGAATCGTCTTCGAGGTTAGCTACCCCATCGCGGTTGGTGTCCGCCACCAGCCGGGCGTTTTCGGTTCCGGCCGGGGCCAGTGCGGTTCCCGGTTCTTCTGGGTCGAGGGTGGGATCGGTGGTGGGGGTGCCAGGCTGAGCGGGGTCACCGGAGCCGGGCTGGGTGGGTGTGGTGCCGGGCTTGGTGGTTGCGGCATCACCCTGGGTGGTTCCCTGCGTATCTTTGGAAGCGTCGTAGTGGTATCCGGGTGGGCAGGGCTTTTCGTCCTGGCTTTGAGCTATCGCCGGGGCGGTTGGCACCAGCAGGGCCACCACCGCGAAAAGGCTCAAGGCAGAGACGACGGCGGACTTGGAGCGCCCGCGAGAATAAAGGACCGCTACGGCGCCGAGTAGTAGGGCGCCCAGGGCGATCATTATTGGCAAGGTTATGGACACGCCCGTTTGCGCTAGGTCTGGCACGCAGTACGGGGGGATCTCGCTACCTGTTGTATTGGTAGTTAAAAGCATGACTATCATGTGCTTTCTAAATTGGCTTCACCCCGGTGAGGGTGAAAGTCGATTAAGGAAGGAGCCTGAAATACCTCACAGACTGCGTTAAGGTTAGGCTCACCTAAATAAGTTACTTGATTTTGATTCTCATAATTGGGGTTTAGGTCCCCCACTGGCAGCCGTGCCTAAGATCACAGACCCCGCACATAACTTGGGACCACCACGCCCACCCGGCATAGCGCTGGGGTGGCCACCAAGCGGTGACCACCCCAGCAGGGGCGCCGACGACATAAGCCCCTTCACTCCCCGACTCCCGGGAAGATTTCGCGACTTAGCCAAACGGCCTCGCCGCAGTTACAAGCCGCGAAGGAAACCCTATTTCGCTTCCTTCTGCACGCCCTCGGCAACCTTGCGGTGTGCCTGCCAGATTTCCTCCGGCAAGTTCGGCAACTCCCGCAAGTGCGCCTGGCGGTTCTCAATCTCCTGCTGCCAGCGCTGGTAATCCAAGGTCAGGATCTTCTGTAGGTCTTCGCGGCCGCCTTCGAACCCATCCAGGTTCAGCTCCTCCACCTTGGGCAGGATACCCACCGGGGTTTCCTCCCCCTGGGCGCGACCTTCCTTCACATCCAGCAGCCACAGCAGGGCACGCAGGTTGTCGCGGTATCCGGGCCAGAGGAAGTGCCCGTCCTCGGGATCCTTTTGGAACCAGTTCACGTGGGCGAAGATCGGCAACTCTTTCGCCTGCCCCAAGATATTCAGCCAGTGCTGGGCGTAATCGCCTTCGGGGTAGGACATGAACGGGCGCATCGACATCGGGTCGTAGCGCAGCACGCCCTCTTTACCTTCGGCTGCGAAAGTCGCTTCCGCCCCCAGGGTGAGGCCGTCGTAAACACCTTCCGCCAGGTCCGTAATCGCGCGGATTAGGGGTTCGCGATCGCGCACGCGACCACCGAAAATAATCGCGTCAATCGGCACGCCCGCCGGATCTTCATAATCGGGAGCCACGTTGGGTACGTTCGACAAGGAAGTGGTGAAACGCGAGTTCGGGTGCGCCCACTCATCACCCTTCGCCTTGGAACGCTGCTTTTCCACCGGGCGGTCAGAGATCTTGTTGCCCTTCCAATCGATCCAGCCTTCGACGTCTTCGGGGTAATCGGGGGTCTTGCCCTCCCACCACAGTTCCTGGGTCTGAGGGTTGTAGGCCACGTTAGTGAACAGGGTGCGAGTTCCCTCTTCAATGGCTTCCATGGCGGTGGGGTTAGACACGTAGTTGGTGTCCTTAGCGACGCCGAACGCCCCGTATTCGGGGTTCATGCCGCGCACCTTACCTTCGTCATCGATCCACAGCCAGACAATGTCGTCACCGTAGAAGTAGACCTCGTAGCGATCCCCCAGGGCGTCGGGTGCCAACATCATCGCCAGGTTGGTTTTACCCGAAGCTGACGGGAACCCGCCACAGACGTAGTAGGTCTTATCCTGTTCCTTATCCTTAATCCCAATGAGCATGAACTGCTCGGACAGGAACTGCCCCGACGCCCAGCCGTCGTAAGCGGCTTGCCGCAAGCCGTGCGCAATCTTGCCCAGCAAGGCGTTGCCGCCGTAGGAGGAACCGAAGTGCAAAATGGTGCGGTCATCGGCGACGGTGGCGAACAGGCGCTGGTCGTCTTCGGTGCCTTGCCCCAGGTTCTCCAGGTCCCCGGTCACGTGCACCGCGCGCACGAAGTGGTCGGGATCGTCCAAGTCGTTGAGGTACTGCACACCCACCCGCGCCATGCGAATCATGTGTAGCACCACGGTGCGATTATCGGTCAGTTCCACTCCGCGCGCCCACTTCTCCAGCGGGCTCCCCACCGACGCCATGAGGTAGGGCACCACGTACATGGTTTTACCCTTTGACGCCCCGCGCATCCGTTCAATCTGTTGTTCGGTGACAGCGTCGGCGTCGCGCCAGTTGTTGTAGACACCGCGGTCACGAGGACGGTGGGTGGCCACCACCGTGCGCTCTTCCGAACGCGCGGTGTCCTTGTAGTAGGAGCGCGAGTAGTAGCGATCCTTACCGGCAGGCAGGATTTCACCGTCGGCGAGCGCGGCTTGCACGATGGCTTCATCGTCGCTGGCGCTAACCACCTGCACGTTGTCAGGTTGAGTGATTTGTGCCCATTTCTTCACGTATTCGATGACTGCGGGGTTGGTTAGCCCGCCTTCTTTGAGGATTTGGTCGAGGTTCGACATCTCACTCCATTCATAGGTTTGGTTCGGGGGTCGGAACTTATAAGTTAGGCTACCCGAAACCTTAGATTCGCGCCAGTGACAAAAGTCCGTTCCCCGCAGTTAGACACCGAAAAGAAGGGCACGACGCCCAGCCAGCGCAGACGCCCCGGAGCCGCCAAGTGGACGACGCAAGCACCCGTTCCCCGCGCCCAGCCAGCGCACACTGAAACCACTGCCCGCGTGCGGTAGGCTCAGACCAGTTAAAGACGGAGGGATTCTTGTGGCTGGATCGTCATTTACCAAACGCCTGCTAAATATCGCCGGCAATAGCGCTAAAAGCGCGCTGCGCACCGCCTTCAAGGAGCTGAGTCGGCGCGCTACCACTCCCCAGCGTCGCACCCCGCCAGGGACGGTCCCCGGAAGGCCACAAGGACACCAGCAGGCCTACTACCGCGACCCGGCTAAACCACTGCCCCACTTCGTCTACCGGCCGCGCACCAATAACCACGAACCCGACCCCGGGGAAGTGGTGTGGACGTGGGTGCCCTACGAAGAGGACGACTCGCGCGGTAAGGATCGCCCCGTCCTCGTACTGGCATACGGCAGCGAAGGGGTGATCGCGGCGCAGCTGACCAGTCAGGACCACCACCGGGATGCGCAGCAGGAGGCACACTGGGGGCGGTACTGGCTCGACATTGGCACGGGAGAGTGGGATTCGCGTCGGCGCCCCTCCCAAGTGCGACTCGATCACTTGCTTGTAGTGCCACCTGAGTCCATGCGGCGTGAAGGCGGTAAACTCGGGCGGGAGATGTTTGAGAAGGTGTGCCGGGCGATAGAAACGTTAAAACAATAAATTAAAGGGCGTTGAATGGCTCACATGGATTTGCCTAATTCCCTGTATTCGTACAGTGTTAAAAGGTAAATACATCACCAACGTAAGGTAGATAGTGGGTTCTTTATTTGACTCTCTGCGATCGTCCAACAATAACGAGGACGCGCAGGCGCCAACCGAAAACGGGGCGACAAAGAGCACAAAAGACGCTACAGACGGTTTCGACGCCGCAGACCTGAGGCGGCGAAGTGACGGCGAAGTAGCCGAAGATCAGGATTCAACTCCAGGTGAGCGCGAAACCTCCGCCGCTGCGCAGGGCGGAACTGAACTAGGTGAGGTGAAAGTAGGCGCAAGCACTCTAGCGCCGCAAACAGACGCCGCCGAGGTAAGCGCCGACAGTGAGGCAACCGCTGCACTGGCTGAAGCAGGCGTCGCTGCGGACGCCGAATACGCCGAGTTAAGTGAAGCCGAAGTGGCACAGGCCCTGGCGGTAGCAGTAGATGACCCCGTCGCCACCCAGAACCTCACCGGCACAACCACCCCAGCGGAGGCCGCGGAAGCGGGGAACTTGAGCCTGGATGAGTCACCGCAAAAGCGCAACGCGCTGGCCGCAGTTGACCCCAGTGTCGCTCCCGCCGCCGGAACGGCGCGCGTATCGCGCGGAGTGTTCTACCCCGCCGCCGCACTACTACTGGTGCTGGTAGTGGCCGCCATTGTGATTCCCGGGGCGTTCCAAAACGTCATCGCCACCATGTCCAGCGCGGTTAGCACCTCCCTATCTTGGTACTACGTGCTGGCCGCCACCGGGTTCGTAGGCTTCGTGATATTCGCAGCGTTCTCCCGCTTCGGCGACATCAAACTAGGGGACGATGACGACGAACCCGAATACTCACTCGGATCATGGTTCGCCATGCTGTTCGCAGCCGGCATGGGAATCGGCCTGGTGTTCTACGGCGCCGGCGAACCCCTATCGCACTTCGCCTCCCCCCGCCCCGGCGTGGGAGACGCCCCGGCGGCAGAAATAGCCCGCCAAGCCATGGCCTCAACCTTCCTGCACTGGGGATTCCACGCCTGGAGCATCTACGTAGTAGTGGGCCTGGCAATCGCCTACGCTCACTTCCGACGCAAACGCACCATCTCCATTCGCTGGACCCTTGAACCCCTACTGGGGAAGAAACGAGTCAAAGGTGGATTCGGCGACCTGATCGACGTGGTCGCCATCGTCGGCACCGTCCTCGGCGTCGCCACCTCCCTGGGCTTCGGTGTCTACCAAGTATCAGCAGGCATCGAATACCTCACCGGATTTAAGTCCTCCAACACCCTGCTGGTGGTGCTGGTAATCGTGATTTCCGCACTCGCCGCCACCTCGGTTGCCACCGGCTTGGACAACGGCATTAAGTTCCTATCCAACCTGAACCTGGTGATGGCGGCGTTCTTGGCGCTGGCAGTAATGCTGCTAGGGCCGACTGTTTTCATCCTCAACGAGTTCGTCCAAGACATCGGCATGTACTTGTCGCGTTTCGTGGAACTGGCGTTCCAAACCCTGCCGTTCCAAGGCGTGGAAGGTAACACTTGGCTGACTTCGTGGACCACGAACTACTGGGGTTGGTGGATTTCCTGGTCGCCGTTCGTGGGTATTTTCATCGCCCGCATTTCACGTGGGCGCACCATCCGCGAGTTCATCGTCGGCGTCATGGCCGTCCCCACCCTGGTGACGTTCCTGTGGTTCGCGATCATGGGTGGTAACGCCCTGTACCAAGAGCTCTTCACCCCCATCGAACTGATTGGCGCTCAAGGTGTAAATATCAACACCGTGCTGTTCCAGTCCTTCGAAATCCTCCCCTTCGGGCAGATCCTGTCGGGCCTGGCGATGATCGTGGTGATTATTTTCTTCATCACTTCCTCTGACTCCGGCAGCTTCGTGCTGTCCATGCTTTCCACCGGTGGGGACCCCAACCCGGCGCTGTACGTGCGCCTGACTTGGGCGACCCTGGTGGGTGCGATCACCGCTGCGATCCTTGGCACTTCCACCTCGGATGCGGGGATGGCGGCGCTGCAGTCCCTGGCAATCTTGGCAGCCTTGCCGTTCTCTGCGGTAATGATCGGCATGTGCGTGTCACTGCTGCGGTCGGTGCGTAGGGAACACGCCCGCATGGAGGCGCGTGAGCAGAAACTACGCCGCGCCCTGCTGGTGGAGGACGTGTCGGCCTCGGTCGTGGAGGAACTGGGGATTGGTACGTTCCCGCAGAGTTCCGCCCCGCGCCGGCGCTCCCCGATTCCGGTGGCTCCGGAGATCGCGGACTTCATTCGTCGGCGTCGCTCGCGAGGACGCAAAGGCAAGAACTAAGTAGCGAGTTGCTCCTGCCCTGCCGCGCAGTAAAGGACAGGGAGCTCAAATCGCCGCGGCCGGCCCCCGGGGAAACATAACCCTGGGGGCCGGTTGGTTTTGTGCATTATAAACGCTCAGATAATAAAATTATCTGTTGGAGCAGGTGCCACAATGGCGATAGTTTGCAAACTATAGAAGGGACGCAAGATGCTGGAAAAGATTAAGGCCCAAGCCGGTGAGTTAGGTGAAGAACTCATTACGCTTCGGCGCGAACTGCACCAGATCCCCGAGCTGCAACTAGAGCTACCCCGCACGCAGGCGCGAGTGCTTGCGGAGCTAGAAGACCTGGGGTTGGAGATCACCAAGTGCCAGTCCGCCACCGGGTTCGTGGCGGTGCTGCGCGGCGAAGGTGCGCCCGCTGGTGAAGGCGCGGACGCCGGTGCGGATTCGGATGCAGGCGCGGGTGGCCGCGAGCGCCGCCCCATTGTATTGCTGCGAGCCGACATGGATGCGTTACCAGTGGAGGAAAAGACCGACCTCACGTGGCGCTCCACCAACGGCAACATGCACGCCTGCGGACACGACCTGCACATGAGCGCGCTGATCGGGGCGCTGCGGATCCTACACAACCAGCGCCACGCCCTCGGCGGAGACGTGATCGCCATGTTCCAATCCGGAGAAGAAGGGTTCGACGGCGCCCGCCACATGATTGAAGAAGGATTGCTTGACGCCGCCGGACGCACCCCGGACCACGCCTACGGGCTGCACGTGTGGTCGGGACGCTACCCGCACGGGTACATCGGGACCCGCCCCGGAGCGATGATGGCGTCTTCCGACACCGTTAGAATCACGGTGCAGGGGCGCGGCGGGCATGGCTCGGCACCTCACGAAGCACTCGACCCGATTCCGGTGGCGGCGGAGATCATCACCCAAGCGCAGGTGATGGTCACGCGCGAGTTCAACGCTTTCGACCCGGTGGTCGCCACTTGCGGGCAGATCCACTCCGGGTATGCGGCGAACGTGATTAACGACGAAGTGATGATGGAGTGGACGCTACGCGCCTTCTCCCCCACTTCCCGCGAGCGCCTGGTGCAAAGGCTGCAAGAACTCGCTCAGGGCATTGCCCGCGCGCACGGGATGGACGTGACCTGTCAGGTGAAGCGACTGTACCCGGTGACCATGAATAACGAGGACGAATACCACTTCGCCAGGCAAACCGCGGAAGAACTGTGGCCGGGGAGGTGGCAGGAGCAGGAAACCCCGATGGCGGCGGCAGAGGACTTCTCCCGCGTACTGGAGTTAATCCCCGGAGTTTTCATTGGGGTTTCCGCAGTGCCGGAAGGCACCGACGCCACCACCGCGGCGTTCAACCACTCGGCGCGCGCAAACTTCTCCGACCACGTGGTGCCCGACTGCGCAGCACTACTAGCAGGCCTGGCGATGCGGAGATTAGGCAACGGGTAAAGAAAGGCATGTGATCAGCAGACACGACACCCTGCAGATCTCGCTCGCTTCATCCGACGCCTGACCCGCTGAGTGAGTTCGTCTAAGTCGAGCTGGTGCTTGCGGTAAGTCTAATGGCCCCGCGCGCACCCGGCCTCGGCTCTCCTGGGCAGGTGTGACAGCCTTCCGATCTTCTAAAGGGAAGATGTATTGACGGCTGATACCGCATTGGCTTGGAATTTTAGCTCCCTGCCTTGGGCGTTGGAGCCCAGTAAAGGTAGAGATATGGTCGTGTTGTGCACCCCTGTAGGTTGGTGCTCGAATTGGCGGGATTTTCGGGTGAAGAATGCCGATTTACGACTCCGCAGACAGTCCCTTGCGGGTTCACGTGCGTCTGGACGGCGAAGCGGTGTGCTTATCTCAACGGCAGAAGGCAGACTTTTTCCAGATCAATCAAGAAAATATCCGTCAGCATCCCCGGAAAATTTACGACGAGGAAGATCTCGCTAAGACAGCAGGCTTCAAGGTTTTCTTGGAAGTTCGCAAAGAAGGTTCCCGAACTGTCCTGCGTTCTATCCTTAACCTCGACTCCGGTATATTCGCTGCTCAGCAAAGATCATGTACCGGCAGGTGCATGGCCTGTATGGAACCAGCGTGGATCACGATCCGAAAAGTACGGAGTCAGTAGCGTTTTTCAAGATGGTGCAGAACCGGCTCGACTACGCCACTTACGGGCATACCCCAATTTGAGCTCCTTACTCACGAGCCAGCTCCAGGCTTAGCGGCACTCGTATTTACCTACCGTATAGCGGTACGGGGTTTCTTCGATGTCCGCTTGCCCTTGGATAAGGGCAACTGATCAGCTTTGCTGAGCTCCTCATAGCGCTTGAACAAAATAGACAGGCGCTCTTCATCACTACTGCAAGGTTGTTTCGCTCCGAAAGCTTTGTCCACTACGACATCGAGGGCTTCGTGTGCAGCGACAAGTTCTGGTGGCATTGCGTTAGGGTCGTATAGATCAGCTAATGACTTGCCCGGATACAGTGCCCTGGCTTTAAGGACTTCCTGGCCAGCAGCAATAATCTGCGCGCGCAGCTCTTCTTTCACCGGCGGTAGTGGCAGGTTATTCCATACCACCGTGTTGGAGAAACGAAGATCTGATTTTAGCCTGCCACCGACAGCTTTCTGCCAAGCCATAAACATCGCTGACTCAATAATCGCAAACGCAAATCCATCCAGATCCTCACACGTGAACAACGCATTTCCAGAAATGATCTCAGGGCTGAAGCGTTCACATGTAGCCCAACGGCGATTCTCGCTGAACACGCCAGGTATCGCAAGGTAGCGTGTCAGCGGACGATTCTTATTTTTTCTGAAAAGGTGCGGTTCTTTACGGAGTTTATATGCATCGCCACCTCTAGGTGCGTTTTCACGATAGGCGCGGCATAGACCTACCCGTTTGTTTAATACCGCAGATTCGAGAATCTCTTTCTCGGTTGCGTTCTCGAGCCATAGGCACCAACGATCTAAACCGTTAATGAGCTCTTTAGCGTTACGGAACGGGCGAAGATATTTAGCGGCAATGGGGTCAGCTGCGACGTCGGGGTAATCATCAGGTTCGACGATGAGGTGGCCACCATCAGCGGGCATTGAGCCGAAACTTGTTAAAGGTAGGTCCGGTGACAGAGTGCCTTTCGGATTTGTACGTTTAGTGACGAATACATCTGGAGCATCGAGTAAGTAAGGGTTGATATTTTTCGCAATAGTTTTTGTAGTCTTATCGACTTTGAAATCGTAGACATATAGTTCAGGTGATCTAGCTGCTGATACTAGACGGTCGAAACCGATGATGACGCAGTGTACAGCAGCCTTTTCAGGTGTTTCGGTATCCCAAGGGAAGGATTGGTAGGCGAAATTAATTTGCCAACCGTCACACAGTAGAGGCTTGAAAAGTTTGGGCGGTTGTTGGCCTTGTGCGATGGAGTTTGTGGATACGAATCCGAAGCGCCCTTTAGGGTTGCTTGCAAGGAAGTCTGCGGATTTGCGATACCAGGCAGTGACATAGTCTAGTTCGCCCGAATAGTCTTTCCCCCAGACGAGTTTTAGATCCGCCCTATGGTGATCTTTTTTCTCTTTGTGGCCGATGAACGGTGGGTTGCCTGCAACGTAGGTTTCCGCGTTGGGATCGATAGCTTCCGCCCAGTCAACCCGTAGGGCGTTGCCGTGGATGATGCTGGCTCGGTTTTTGTTATCGATTGGCAGGCGAACCATGCTTATGCCCAGGAGCTCGGATTGCGCTTGGTTGGCTAGGTGGTCGATGAGTAGCATCGCGGTTTCAGCTATCGCGGCGGGCCATTGTTCGATTTCGATGCCAGCGAAGTGGCTCATTTTAATGACGGTATCTTGGAACCCGTTCATCTGGAAGCGAGGATTGTATTCGGCTTTAATCCGCCCCTCAGCTATATCAAGTTCACGCCGCCTAGTGATTAGGCGCAGTTCGAGGGCGCGAAGTTCTCGGTAGGCGACAATGATGAAATTTCCGCAACCACATGCTGGATCGCAGACCGTACCAGGTTGGATACAAGGGCTTGCGGGATGCGGGTGAC
>JAUNVG010000006.1:102671-112288 GCA_030537735.1 Actinomycetaceae bacterium | reverse complement strand
CGCCCCGCCCCGACCACCCGACCGCGCCGACCTCGACCCTGACCCCACCCCATCCCGACCACCTCGCTCACGCGAGCCGAAAACCCTCTACTGCCACCTACCCCGGCGGTTATGATCGAGTTATGAAGTACGTGCGGATCTACAACTACTTGCGAAGCCTGATTGGACACGAGCTGGTAGCAGGCGACCAGATCCCCTCCGAACGCGAACTGTGCGAACGTTTCAACGTCTCCCGCATGACGGTGCGCCAAGCGGTCGATGGCCTCGTCAACGATGGGGTACTGGTGCGCAAACAGGGGCGCGGGACGTTCGTGGCGCACCAGAAGATGGATTTGCAACTGCGCATTACCTCTTTCGGCCAGGAGATGCGCATGCGCGGCATGGTGCCTTCCACCCGCGTGCTGGCTTGTGAAGAAGTCGAGGCCGGAGCGTCGGTGGCGTCCTCCTTGGCGCTAGATGATGATGCGCGCGTGTACTCCATTAAACGCTTGCGTTACGCCAACGGTATTCCCATGTGCATCGAACATTCCTGGCTTCCAGTGGCGCCCCTACCCGGATTCATCGACCCCGCTCCGCCGGAAAGTATTTACCAGGAACTGCAGCTGCGCGGCTGGGGCCCAACCTGGGGTGAAGACAATATCGAGAGCGTCAACCTAGGCGCGGAAGAAGCAGAGCTTTTAGAGGTGCAAGAAGGCGCCTCGGGCCTGGTGGTGAGCCGGCGTACTTTCGCGGAGAATGTTCCCATCGACCTAACTATTTCCCGCTATCGCGGCGATCGCTACAAACTGTGGGTACCCATCGCCCAACCCATGACGCCGGTACGTAAACTTCGTTAACGCCTGCCGAACCAGGATGAATGAGAGGAAATCCCCATGAATGAGATTGACATTGACAAAATCCTTGAGGCCCTTGGCGGGGTGGATAATATCAGCCTGGTGGAGCCGTGCGTAACCCGCTTGCGTTTCGAAGTTCGGGAACGAGGACGGGTCGACCTCGCGCGTTTACAGCCTCCCCTGTGCTACGGCGCCACCGTCATGGGTACCGCGGTGCAGGTGATCGTGGGACCGAACGCGGAGATCGCGGTGGATGAGATCCGCGACCGTTTTCACTAGTGTTCGCTCTTCGGCACAGGTTGGTCTTGACAACTAAGTCCCATTGGTATTGAGTAGTGTTGTCTAGACCAGGCCGTTATGGGGCGGTGCCTTAAAATACTCAAGGCCGCTCGTCAAAGTCGACACAGCCTAGGAGAGAATCATGGATAAAGCAGAAAAGATCCTCGCCGCTTTGGGAGGACCAGACAACATCATTGACTTAGAACCGTGCATCACCCGACTGCGGGTGGAAGTCGAAGACCCTGACGTGGTAGATGACAACGCCCTAACCCAAGCTGGAGCTTTCGGCGTGGTACGCGCATCCGACGCCATCCAGGTAGTGGTGGGACCGGAAGCCGACACCCTGGCTGAAGACATCCAGGACCTGATGTGAGCGCTACCGTCCTCGCCCCACTTACCGGCACCTTAACGCCCTTAGCGCAAGTGCCCGATCCGGTTTTCGCCCAGGGAATAGTGGGGCCGGGTTTCGCCATCATCCCCGCAGCCGATTCAACCATTGAAGTGTTAAGCCCCGTTGCCGGTACCATCGCGAAAGTCCACCCACACGCTTTCGTAGTTGCCGGAGAGGACTCCACTATTTTGGTTCACTTAGGGTTAGACACGGTGAAACTGGAAGGCGAAGGGTTCGAGGTCCTGATTCAAGCCGGCGATGAGGTAACCGCCGGTCAAACCGTGGTGCGCTGGGACCCCACAGTCAGCGTGGAACATGGCTACCACCTGCACTGCCCAGTGGTGTTCCTAGATCCCTCATTCCCCGGCCCGGACGCGGTCAACTTCGGAGCTGCAATCGAGTGCGGCGAACCCGTTTTTGAACTGAGTTAATCTCAAAGTCAGGAGTAAATCTATGTCATCTGTGGAGGCAGTAGTCGCTGCCAGCGAGGGCCTACACGCCCGCCCCGCAGCGCTTTTTGCACAGGCGGTTTCAGCCACCGGCGAAACCGTCATGATCTCCAAACCCGGGGCGGAGGCAGTTGATGCTTCTTCCGTCCTTGCACTAATGACACTGGGTGCAAAACAAGGTGAAACCGTGGTGTTGACCTGTGAAGCGCAAGATGGTGAAAAGATCCTCGCCAGCTTGAAAGAAATGCTTCAAACCCCCGAAGGATAGGCTTTCATCGCGTGGAAACTCCCCCTCGTTTCCACACCTTAAAAAGGGACTCCCCGCGACTTAGGTTCAACCGAAGTCGCGGGGAGTCTTCTCTTTGACGCTTGGGCCTACTTCTTCTTGGCTTCTTTGAGGTTTTCCTCCACCACCGCGATCACGTCGGCGATGGAGTCGTGTACCCGGTAGGGGCGGAACGGGTATTTTTCGATCTCTTTCTTGTTGGTGGAGCCAGTTAACACCAGGTGAGTGCGTAGCCCGGCTTCAATACCTGCTTGCACGTCGGTGTCCATCCGGTCCCCAATCAGCGCAGTGGTTTCGGAGTGCACGTCCAAACGGTTCAGTCCCGCGCGCAACATAATCGAGTTCGGTTTACCCACGAAATACGGTTTCTTCCCGGTGGCGCGAGTAATCATAGCTGCCACCGCGCCGGTCGCGGGCAACACCCCGTCTTCGCTCGGTCCGGTGACGTCGGGGTTGGTGGCAATAAACTTCGCACCCGACTCGATCAGGCGAATCGCGTGGGTGATGGCGGTGAAGTCGTAGGTTCGGGTCTCTCCCAGCACCACGTATTCGGGGTTGGTTTCGGTCATCACGTAACCGGCCTCGTGCAGCGCGGTGGTCAGTCCCGCCTCGCCGATTACGAAAGCGGAGGAGTCCGGGGACTGTTGGGAAAGGAATGTCGCGGTCGCCAACGCCGAAGTCCAGATGTTTTCCTCCGGCACCGACAGTCCGGAGTGTTCGAGGCGAGCGGATAAGTCGCGAGCGGTGAAGATCGAGTTATTGGTCAGCACCAGGAAAGGAACATTGTTTTCGCGTAGGCAGTCCAGGAAGTCCTGAGCCCCGGGTATGGCCTTATGTTCACGTACCAGCACCCCGTCCATGTCGGTGAGCCAGGAGGTTACGGGTGGTAAATCGTCAAGAGTTGAGATCATGTGATCTTTCATGGCACTCCTTCCTTCTCATGCCGTATTCAGCCTAGCCAATAAGGCGCGGTAGGGTAGAACCGTGACCACTAAGCCGACCGATTCCCAGCCTGGCCTTGCGCAGTTGGGCAGCGGTGCAGACCCTGCCGACACCGCCGCCGAGACACCTGCCGACACCGCCTGTGCCCCCGCCGCCGCGCCTGTCGAAGTGCCCGCCGACACGACCGCCGCGCTCGCCGCCGGAGTAATCGCCCCGACTCCCGCTGCCGCCCCCGCCCCTTCCGTCCCGGGCCGGGGAGTGGGCCCGTGGCCGGCAGACCTGCCGTTGCCCACCGGCGACCACTGGGACCTGGAGCTATTAGAAAACGGTGATGCTCGCAACGTGGAGGACCACTACCGTTACTGGAAAATGGAAGCCATAGTGACTGACCTTGACGAAAAGCGCGGCGGCTGGTTCGAGGTCGCTATCGAAAACCTCAACCACGATTTCAATATCGGCTCCATCGTGCGTACTGCCAATGCGTTCGGCGTGCGCCGAGTCCACATCGTGGGGAAGAAACGCTGGAATCGACGCGGCGCCATGGTCACCGACAGGTACCTGCACGTGACCCACCATCCCAGTGTCGATAGTTTCGTCGCTGATGTGCGAGGACGTGGACTGCAGGTGGTGGGGATTGACAACCGTCCCGGTTCCACGGCGTTGGAAGATGCCCGTCTTGATCGCTGTACCGTCCTCGTCATGGGAGAGGAATCTGCCGGGCTGACTGCGGAAATGATGCAGGCGTGCGAACGGGTTCACCACATCACTCAGTACGGTTCGTCGCGTTCGATTAACGTCGGCCACGCTGCGGCGGTGGCGATGTGGGCGTGGACGCTGCAGCACGCGCGTTAGCTTACGCAGCATCCCCCGCACTGACCGGGTCGCTAGTGAGCAAGCCGTCGCCGGGCTAGTCGATGCCCACCCCCGCCCTGACCGAGCTAACTATCCGCGCAGTTTAAGTGCGTTGGGACAGGTTTCACCGCCTGCCTAGCCCTCCGCGAGGGAGCACTGTTTGCAAAATTGTTCACCCTTTCGCTGGTTTTGTTCAAGAGGGACTTAATCCCCTCGGAAATAAGACTCGCGCTGTGGGATAATGGTCGGGTAACAATGTCTAGTTCAAGGAGGCAACGCAGTGCCTATCGCAACCCCTGAGGTCTACAACGAAATGCTTGACCGGGCGAAGGAAGGCAAGTTCGCCTACCCGGCGATCAACGTAACTTCGTCGCAGACCCTAACTGCCGCTATTCGTGGTTTCGCTGAAGCTGAATCCGACGGCATCTTGCAGGTTTCCGTTGGTGGCGCAGAATACTGGTCCGGCTCCACTATTAAAGACCGCGTCGCTGGCTCCCTCGCGATGGCTGCTTACGCTCGTGAGATCGCTAAGAACTACGACGTAACCGTCGCCCTACACACCGACCACTGCGCTAAGCAGAACCTCGATTCCTGGATCATCCCGTTGATGAACCTGGAAGTAGAGGAAGTAAAGGCCGGTCGCCTACCGTTCTTCCAGTCCCACATGTGGGACGGCTCCGCGGTTCCGTTGGAAGAGAACCTCGAAATCGGTCAGAAGATGCTTGACCTGGCACAGCAGTCCCACACCATCTTGGAAGTTGAGATCGGTGTTGTCGGCGGTGAAGAAGACGGCGTCGTTGGCGAAATCAACGAAAAGCTCTACACCACCACTGAAGACGGCATCAAGACCGTTGAGGCTCTGGGACTAGGTGAAAAGGGCCGCTACCTGACCGCCTTGACCTTCGGTAACGTACACGGCGTTTACAAGCCCGGCCACGTCAAGCTCCGCCCCGAGATCCTCGGCACCATTCAGGAAGAAGTTGGCGCCAAGTTCAATGCTGGCGACCGCCCCTTCGACCTGGTGATGCACGGTGGCTCCGGCTCCACCGCGGAAGAGATCGCCACCGCCGTGAACAACGGTGTTATCAAGATGAACGTTGACACTGACACCCAGTACGCGTTCACTCGCCCGGTTGTTGACTGGATGCTCACCAACTACGAAGGTGTGCTGAAGATTGACGGCGAAGTTGGCAACAAGAAGCAGTACGACCCGCGTGCGTGGGGCAAGGCTGCTGAAGCTGGCATGGCTGCTCGTGTGGTTGAGGCTTGTGAGCGCCTCGGCTCCACCGGCACCAAGATGAAGTGAGCTTCCTGTAAGCGCTTCTGATAGCTAACGAAATGGCCCCCGCCTCCGACATGGAGGTGGGGGCCAAATCGCTGAGTAGCTAAGTCATCTTGGCCTATACAGTTAGGGAAGATGGGAGGCCGGTGCCCATTCGCCCCGTAATCCAGTTAGGGAACAAACCAGGCCCGTGCTGGGCTTATCCCAGTGACAAACCCACCAGGGACACCACGCCGCAGACAATAATCATGATGATGTCCGGGGCCCACTTCTTCACGTGGATAACCGTTAGCGCCACGATCGCAATAATGGACACTATTACCACCAGCAGGGGAGAGACTCCGGCAGAGTGGGCGACCTCGGCGGAGACGTCCAACATGGTGAAAGAAACCCCGATCAGCAGTCCGCAAATCACGGGGAGGATGAAACGCCCGATGTTCTTCACAATCGGGTGATCCTTGAGCTTTTCATAAGCACCAAGTACCGGCATCGCTACCGCACAGCACGCTCCCAACGCCACCGCCAGGGCCGCCGCCGACAGTATGAACGCCACGGCTGAGCCTTGTTCAATGCCGAAAATGTATCCGATTCCGGCGGCAATCTTAATCAGGATTGGTCCGGGAAGGGCATTGGCGATGGGCACTAGCTGAGTGTAGAACTGGTTGCGGTCAATTAACCCAGGTTGTACGAAGAAACCGTCAGCTACCCCCACGTAGGCTTCGCCGCCTCCGAAGGAAGTGATGGAAGAAACCCCCAGTAGGGAAGCCAGCTTCAGGCCTTCTAGGCCGCCGAAGATGGTGAAAAGTAAAACGCCGACGCCGGTGAAGCCGACGAAACCGGCCATTGCTACCAGGCTGGCTTGGAAGCCGCGCTGGCGGTGGGCGTCGCTGTTCTTCACAGATTTCGCACCAGACCCGCCCGCAGGTGCTGCCTGCGACGCGCTACCGGAAGCACCCGCCCCCTGAGCCCCCGCCCCCTGCGCGCCGGTTTCCTCCTTGGCGCCGCGCTTACCGGTAACCAGGGAGTAAATCACAATCAGAACAATCGCCCCGCCGATTAGCGAAACCGCTGACAGGTGCGGCAGATCCTTCGGCACCGCCAACCCGAACACTCGTAGGAACCCAGCGATCGCAGGCAGTCCCACAGCCAGTGCGGAAACCGCGGTGATAATAATGAACGCCACCAGGTCGCGCCCGGCTTGCACGTGAATCTTCAGGATGTAGCCCAGTAGCAGGGCAATAATGAACGCCGCAATCCCCACCGACATGTAGGAAATGTAAAGCACCGCTTTCGGCCCAAGGAATTCCGACAATGCCATTAGCCCCACAGTTCCGGCCACACCCGGAATCGACACCGCCAGGGCGGCGAGGATAGATAGCAAGGTGCCGCGGTAAACAAACCCGGCGAAAGACGCCAACTTCGCCGGCAACGCGCCGGGAGTAATATTGGCGACAATGACGTGGCGGTCGTATTGACGCTGGCTGAGTATGCGCAGCTTTTCAACGATTTCTTTTTCAATAACCGGAATCAACGCCGAACCGCCGCCGAAACCAATCAGCCCCACGTACATGTATCCCAGTAGTAGTTTCAAAGATCCCTTGTGTCTGGCTGGTACTGCTGTCTTAGTCCTGTCGTCTGCACCCATTGCATGCCTCAAATCATTGATTTCAGCGTCTCTTCCAGTATAGTCCGCCCACAATTACGACGGCGAGTAGTACACATTCCGAGCTATTTCATGGTGAGATGGAGGTAACAAGTCTTTAGGAGGAAGTCATGTCAGTTAACACCGGCAATTGGGAGCGGCTCGAAGGCGTAATCATCGCTGAAGAACTAGACCCCCGCGCGGTGGCGGAGTTCATCGTTGCCTCCCGCGTGGTAACGAATATCGATTGGTACGACCGCACCCCCAACCTGATCGGCTTAACTTTGGCGGCGCAAGATGGTCGCCTGGCAACCGTTAACGACGAGGACGAAATCGTCCCCTCCACCGAATGTGAGGACTTCGCCCTCGACCTTTCACGTAAGTTCGAAGCGGAAGTGATGATCGGCGACATCGCTGCGGATTCTCTTCCCGAGGACGCGGACTTCACCCTCCCTCACCCCCCGTCCGACGAGCCCACGCGCGTGGTGGAGCTGTCCGCCACTTCCGAATCTTCCGTGCCCCTACTCGCCGCGCTGGAAGGGATCGACCTGGGGGCATCGACCTTACCTAACGGTTGGACCGCGATCTACTACGAGCTAGACGCCGATGAAGGGATCTCCCCCGTTGGTGACTTCCCCTGCGTGGTGCTGGCCATGAGTGGTAACGAGTTCCGCGCCTCCCTGATGCTTTCGTCTGACTCTGAAGAGTGGGTGATGTACAACTGGGCGATGTCCAGTCGCACCATCGCCGCCGCCCACGCCGAAGACCGGGTTTCGCGCCAAGCGGAGTCCCTGGTGGGTGCGCAAGAGGACCTGCGTCAAATCGCCCTGGCAGTGCCGCAAGCCGACGAGCAAGCCGCTTTGAACTCGGTGCGTTTGCGTGGGGCTCCCGCGGTCGACGGTTTCGTGCGAGCCTTGGGTGCGCCTACCGCGGTGTCGGAATACCTGCAGCGCCATTTAGATGTGGAGGACGTACCCGGCGTGGAGATTCACGACTCCCGTGGCATCGCCAACGCTATCGGTCGTAGCGTGGATCGGCTGCTGGTGGAACCTGAGTCCTCCGGCAGCGCCCTGTGGGAGGCCTACCACAAGGTCGCGGTGGAAACCCCGTGGATCGTGCGCGTGGGCGCAGGCGTGGAGGCCGTCACCGGCACCGCCTTACTGATTTCGGCCTTACGCAAACCCAAGGGGCGCCGCTCAGGCTGGACGAAGTTCGGAGCGGTAGTGGGTGCGCTCATGGTTTTCGACTCGGTCGCGGAAGTTTCCCTCGCCAAATACTTGGGTCTGCGCGCCGAACGTCACCGTCAGCGCCGCAACCAATAACCGACAGCACCTAGGGCCGGCGAGTTTTAGGCAATACACGCTCACGCACTCGCCGGTCCATGATTTCGGCCGGGGCGCGTCCAGCTCGAAGCAGTCTTCCCATCCCCACCACGTAGGGTTTGGCGTGAGTGAAGAAGTCGTAGTACCCGGCGCACAGGTAGTTCAACCCGTTCCCCCCGTCCTCGTCGGGTAAGAACCGGTCCTTCGGGCACCCGCCGTGGCAGTACCGCCGCACCGGACAAGACACGCACTTCGAAGGCAGCGCCGTCATCTTGGCGTCGCCGAAGTCGCGTTGGAAACCACTATCCAACAGTTCCAGGAACGACTGTCCGCGGTTAATGTTGCCCAGCAGGTAGTCAGGCTCGACGTAGTGGTCACACGAATACACGTCCCCGTTGTGTTCAATCGCCAGCGCGTCACCGCAGGTGGGGGCGTGCACGCACACCGTGTACTGCCCCATGAGGTTGCCGAGCATGGTGTCGAAATGCTGCACGTAGATGTTCCCGACGTCGCGTTCCACCCAGTAATCAAACACGCTTCGCAAGAACTTCCCCCACCCGGCGGGGGTGACGGACCGGGAAGTCACCGACTGCCCCTGCTGGGTGTAGAGCAGGCGTTCCTTGCGGTTCACCCGCCACCCGTCCTCGGCAATGGGGAGTTTATCGGTGGGGACGCGCTCCACAATGGGGATGAACTGTAGGTACTGCGCGCGAAGTTCCTCAGTGAAGTAGCGGTAGACTTCTTCACCGTGGTTTTCGTTGGCGGCGTGTACCGTGCATAAAATGTTGCGTTCTACGCCGTGTTTAGCGAGGACGTCCCAGCCGCGTTTAACTTGTTTGAAGGTGCCGCGCCCGGCTTTGTTTACTCGGTAGGCGTCGTGGATGTGTTCGGGGCCGTCGATCGACACTCCCATGAGGAAGTTGTTTTCTTTCAAAAACTGCGCCCACTCGTCGTTGAGTAGGGTGCCATTTGTCTGCATGGCGTGGCTGACTTGCTGTCCGGGGCGGGCGTATTTCTTCCCCAGTTCCACTGCCAGGCGGTAGAAGTCCAGTCCGCGCAAGGTCGGTTCGCCGCCTTGCCAAATCAGTGTTACCGGGCCGTTGGGCTGGTTTTCAAGGTAGGTGCGAATGTAGGTTTCCAGCGTCTGCGGGCTCATCATCTGACTGCCGTGGTCGTAGAGCAGTTCCTTGGACAGGAAGAAACAGTAGGTGCAGTCGAGGTTGCAGGCTGCACCCGTTGGTTTCGTCACTACGGTGAAAGGTCTAGTCATCGTTTCTAGTTTCTCACGTTTGCCGTGCCTATCCCACCGCTGCGGGGGCGCCTATCCTACCCCTGCGGG
>JAUNVG010000006.1:51459-102661 GCA_030537735.1 Actinomycetaceae bacterium | reverse complement strand
ACGGCCTCACCCCAGCGTCCCACCCAGCTTCCCACTTAACTTCCCACAGTGTTATGTTAAGTGGGAAGTTAGTGGTAAGTTCGCTGGCTGCCTGCTTCTGCATAGGCTTAACCCCCTTGGGGGAGTGTCGTCGTTGACACTCAACCAAGGGGGTCTAGTGCTGGAAATCCCGTGGAGCCTAGGCGCGTGCGTACAGGCGCAGCAGGCGAGCTACTTCCGCTTTCACGTGCTCGCGGCCCGGACCGACGTACTTGCGCGGATCCACCAGTTTCGGATCATTTCCGAGGACGTCGCGCACCACCGAAGTGAATCCGACGTTCAGGTGGGTGGAGACGTTAATCTTCGTCATCCCCGCTTCAATCGCCGCTACCATCCCGTCGTCGGGTACACCGGAAGAACCGTGCAACACCAGGGGCACGGGAACCTCGGCGGCAATGGCGCGAATCAGGTCGGTGTCAAGCACCGCTCCGCGGGTAGTCATGGCGTGGGATGATCCCACTGCCACCGCCAGCAGGTCCACTCCGGTGTCAGCAACGAACTTCGCCGCGTCGTGCGGGTCGGTGCGAGCAGAAGGATCGTGCACCCCGTTCTTACCGCCGACTTCACCCAGTTCAGCTTCTACCGCCACGTTCGCGGCGTGCGCGAACTCAACCACTTTCGCAGTGGTGGCGCGGTTTTCGTCATCAGGCAGGTGGGAGCCGTCGTACATAATGGAGTTAAATCCCAAGTCCACGGCGGCGCGGCACAAGTCCACGTCTTCGGCGTGATCCAGGTGCACCGCCACCGGCACGGAGGCTTCTTCCGCCAACGCAATCAGGGCTTTACCCAGGGGAGCGAGGCGACCGCCGTGGTATTTAATGGCGTTTTGCGACAGCTGTAGAATCACCGGGCGCCCAACTTCTTCGGCGGCGTCCACCTGGGCGTGGGCGAACTCTAACAACACCACGTTGAAGGCACCTAAGCCCACGTGGTCGGCAGCGGCTTCGGCTGCCATGGTGCGAATATCTACAAGAGGCATTTCAGTACCGTTCAACTTTCACTTTAGGGGTCATTTCAGCAAACAGGTCGGCGTCTACTTCACCGGCCACGGGGCAGGCCACCGCCGCCCCGGAAAGCGATACCGCCAGCGGCAGGGCGGCACTTAGTTCTTGCGCGTTCTGCGCCTGCGGGTTCTCACTCAAGAACAGGCACCACGCGGCCACGGAAGCATCACCGGCGCCGGTGGGGTTGCCTTCCACGTGCTGGGCAGGAGCTGCCCGCCACGCGCCGTCACGGCCGTGTACGCTCATCCCGCGTGCTCCCTCGGACACGATAACCGCGCCCACTCCGGAAGCCAGCAGTTTCTGCGCACCTTCAGCCACGTCCTCGCAACCGGTGGAATCACGCAACTCATCATCGTTAGGTTTAACGAAATCCGCTCCCGCCTGGCACGCGGCCTGCAGGGTTTTGCCGGTGGCGTCAACTATGATCCGCGCTCCGGCTCGCTGCGTGGTTTCCACGATGCGCCCCACCCAAGCGGGGTCGCTATCGCCAGGAAGGGAACCGCAGCAGGCAACTACGTCGCCCGGGCGCAACCCGGTTTCTAGCAGTTCCAACAGCTCCTGCCAGCATTTGTCGGTGGGGGCTTGCCCGGCTTCGTTGAAAACCGTGGCTTCGTGATTGTCTTCAATAACGGCAATGCTAAGGCGAGTTTCAGCATCGGATTCCACGAACTGGGAATCGATGCGGCTACTTTGCGGTAGTTCGCTCAGCAGCTGGCGGAAACGAGTTCCACCGGCGCCACCGAGGAAACCGGTAGCTACCGTGTGGTGACCTAGCTGCGCGAGGACGCGCGCCACGTTTACGCCTTTGCCTCCGGCGCGCACGCTGACGTCTTCCACCCGGTGGGGGATACCGACGTTCAGGGTGCTTACTCGGTAGGTGTTGTCCAGTGCGGGGTTGGGGGTGATGGTCCAGATCATGGGGTGTCCTTCCCGGTGTGGGGACGGTCAATATTGACGCTGGGATTGTTTTGTTGGAAGGCTCGGCAGGCCGCGCCCTGCACTTGCGACCACGATCCCAGGCGAGCCCCTTCAATAGGCGGTAGAGGAATCTCCCCTAGCAGCGGGGTCAGGGCCAAAGCTAGTTCGTCGAATAGTTGCTGTCCGCGGTTCGCCAGCCCGCCGCCGATTACTATCGGGATGGGGCCGACTGCGGCAATTACTGGAGCCAGGGCGGTGGCGAGGGCGGCGGTGGCTTCGGCGACAATGTTTTGCGCGGTGCGGTGCCCGCTGTCGCTGAGCCGGTAAACTTCCGCGGCTCCGTCACCGGCGTCGATTAGGCCGGCGGCGCGTCCGGCGCGCCGGATTCCTCCGGCGGCGGCGATCTGCTCCAGGGTGAGGGGGTTGTCAGTTCCGGGGTTGGTAACTAGCTGCCCCATTTCACCGATCCACCCGCCGGTGGCGAGGGGTTGGTGATTTATCACTAAGACGGTGGCGATGCCGGTGCCGATGGCGATGTAGAAGAAGTTCGGGTGGGCGGCTCCCCAGTACGATTCAGCTAACGCACCGTTTCGCACGTCGTGTCCGTAGGCGACCGGGCAGCCCAGGCGGGCTGCCACTTGGTCGCGTACGGGGAAGTTACGCCACCCCAGGTTGGCGGAGTATTCCACAATCCCGGCTTCGTCGTTGACCAGCCCGGGAGTGTCGAGCCCCACCGTCTCTACCAGTTCCAAGTGGTTTTGCTGCGCGTACAGACGCAGCTTTTCCACCAGGTCCGCCACCGCCTGCACGTACTGGCTTTCGTCCGTCGGCGTGGGGGCATTGAGGTGGGTCAGGACCTGCCCGTCGGTGCGCACAATCGCGGCCTTAATGCTGGTCCCACCGGTGTCAATGCCGATGGCGTGAAGTGGTTTGGGGGCGTTCACGATGTCTTATTTCTCTTCCAAGATGACCGAGCGGGTCAGGTGACGCGGCTGGTCGGGGTTCAGTCCCTTAGCTTCGGCGCGAGCCACTGCCAGGCGCTGGGCGCGCACCAAGTCAGCCATGGGGTCACCTTCAGCGTGCACCAGTTCGGCTCCGGTGGCGGCAACCTGCTTATCCAAGCCGGTGGGAACCGGGCCAAACACCCAGGTGAGGCGGCCGGGCTCAGCGATGGAGATGGGGCCGTGGCGGTATTCCATGGCCGGGTAGGTCTCGGTCCAGGACTGGCTGGCCTCACGCAGCTTCAGGCCGGCTTCGTTCGCTAGACCAATGGTCCAGCCGGTGCCGAGGAAGCTGATCTGAGTGGCGTCAATCCAGCTTTGGGGCAGTTCGTCTTCCAGAGCCTTCTCCGCGTCTTTAATGGCGTCGGTCAGGTCGTCACCGAGGTTGGCGCGCATGTACGCCAAGGCGGTGGTGGCGAAACGGGTCTGCACTACGGATTCTTCGTCGGCGAAGTCCAGCACTACCTCATGATCGGCGTAGGGGGTAGCCGGGCCGTTGGCTACCGCGGTAATGAGGACGGCGGGTTTCCCAGCGGCGTGCAGGTCTTTCATAATGTCGATGATTTCGGTGGTGGTGCCGGAACGGGACAGGCACACCACGCGGTCGTAGTCACGCTCGGCGGGGAACTCGGTGGCGGTGAATGCATCCGATACGCCCTTGCCGGCGACTTCGCGTTTGCGGGTGTATGCCTGGGCGATGAACCAGGAGGTTCCGCATCCGATTACCGCCAGGCTCTGGCCGTCTTCAACTAGCGGGCCGTTGGCGGCGGACAGCTCGGCGGCGCGTTTCCACATCTGCGGCTGGGTCTTGATTTCTTCTAGGGTCTTGCTCATTTTCGTGTTCCCTCTCCGTTGGGGTTTAGGGCCGAGGACGGTGGCTGGTCCTGTTTCCCAGAAACCACCTCGACGTGGTGAAATGTGATCGTAACTTGAGTATATCAATCATAATTCATCATTACTAGGGGTAAAAGTGACAATTAAATGTGACCCGTGACCTACAATTGTAAACGGTTGATCTTCAAGCCTCGATTTGACCACCCCCAAAAACCCCACCTTTGATCCCCGCGACCTTGCAGGAGGCAATATGGACCGGCATCAACGCCTCTCCGCGCTGGTTGAGTTAATCGTCGACCGCGGAGCCATTCGGGTAGACGACGCCGTGCGTGAACTGGGAGTTTCTGCCGCCACCGTCCGCCGCGACCTCGACGCCCTGGCTGACCAGCAGTTAATCACCCGCACGCGCGGAGGCGCCCGCGCCAACGCCGCCACCGGGGATGTGCCCATGCGGTATCGCGCGGTGGTTAAGCCCGCGGAGAAGACCGCTATTGCCCGCACCTGCGCGCAGCTGGTGGCACCTGGGGAAGTGGTGGGTTGTAACGGGGGTACCACCACCACGTTGGCTGCCTACGAACTGGGGGTGCGGGTATCTGCCGAGGACGTGTTCGAAGACAACGGGATCACGGTAGTTACCAATGCGGTAAACATCGCCAACGACCTGGTGGTGCGACCGCGGGTGCGGGTAGTGGTGACCGGGGGAGTGGTGCGGTCGCGTTCCTATGAGTTGATTGGCCCGCTTTCGGACCTGATTTTGCCTTCCATCAGCATTGACACCTTGTTCTTGGGGGTTAATGGAGTGGAAGCGGATAAGGGGATTTTCGCCAACCACGAAGGCGAGGCAGCTGTGAACGCCGCGTTGGTGCGAGCTGCGCAAAAGGTGGTGGTGGTGGCTGATAGCTCCAAGATTGGGGTGAGTGCTTTTGCGCGTATCACCACCATTGACAAGGTGGATGCGTTGGTCACTGATACGGGTGCGGATGCGCAGGTGTTAGCGAAACTGCGCCGCCAAGGGGTGGAGGTGCACCTGGCGCAGACCTCCGCGGTGCCAGAGGCCAGCGCGCAGAGCTAACCCCACTCGCAGCTGCACGCCGGCGCGCCGCCCCACCCCGCAGAGCTAACCCCGCCCCGCCCAGCCATACCCCATCTACCTGGCTTGGGCGCGGGCTTTAACGGTAATCACCCAAACCCGCAGGCACCGCACTAGAATCCCTAAATGTCGGCCGTTTTACCTCGGGCATCGTTTCGGTCTTTCCTCACCGCAACCAGGGACTTCACCGCCCCACGGGGGCAAGGGGGGCCTGCCGATCCGGTCGCCGCCGCGCCCCCACCTTTCATCTTTTCGACCTACTAGGAGCTCTGCATGAACACCACCGGACAAGTCACCCTCCCCATCGAAGTGGGAATCGACGCTGAAGTGAAAGAACTCATGCAGCGGCTGGGGGCGGACGCCGTACGCAACAGTGACGGCACCGAACTACCTGAACTGGTGCACTCACTCGCAGCGAAGGTGTACTCCACCTACTTCCCCGCGCGCGGGGATCAAGAGTGGGCGGTCGCCAACCCCGACACCACCACCCACCTGTTCTTACAGTCACCGCGCGTACCCGCCCTCCCCGGACAAGACGCCCTCACCATCAACGTCATGGAAGGGTACTTCGCCGACCAGGTTGCCCCGCGCACCGATGTTGATCTCACTCGCTACTGGCAGGTCATTGACCGCACCACCGGAAGCGTCCTCGCTCCCGAACAGTGGGAACTCAAAGGCTATCGTGAAGTTGTCATTGCGCAGCCTCAGCCCGGTCACGTCTACACCGTGGGGTTCCTGGCCCGTCAGATCTGGGACGCCACCCAGATGTATAACTACATCACCAACAACTGGCAAGACGACCCCACCCGGTACAAGGCCCGCCCCTACGACGTGCGCCTACAAAAGGTGTGGGACCGGGTACTGCCGCAACTGGATTCTTGGTTGGAACAGCACCCGGAAGTTGACGTAGTTCGTTTCACCACGTTCTTCTACCACTTCACTTTGGTTTTTTCTGACCGCGGGCGGGAAAAATTCGTTGACTGGTTCGGGTACTCCGCCTCCGTCTCCCCCGAGGCCTTGGAGGCTTTCGAAGCCGAGTACGGTTACGCCCTCACCCCCGAAGACTTCATCGACGAAGGTTACTACAACTGTCCTTTCCGCCTACCCAGTAAGCAGTTCCGCGACTGGATGGATTTCCAAAACCGTTTCGTCACCTCCCGCGTGCGGGAACTGACTGATAAAGTCCACGCCGCCGGGAAGGAAGCCATGATGTTCCTCGGTGACAACTGGATCGGCACCGAACCCTACGGTCCGCGCTTTGCCGAAACCGGCCTGGACGCGGTCGTGGGGTCGGTCGGCAGCGCCGCCACCTGCCGCATGATTGCCGCCATCCCCTCGGTGAAATACACCGAAGGTCGTTTCCTGCCGTACTTCTTCCCCGACATTTTCAACCCCGAAGGTGATCCGGTAGGGGAGGCGAACGTGTCTTGGCTGGCGGCTCGCCGCGCGATTGTGCGTTGCCCCCTAGACCGCATCGGTTACGGCGGATACCTTTCCCTAGCGTTGCAGCACCCTGACTTCGTGGACCGGGTCGAACAGATCTGCCAGGAGTTCCGCGACATCTACGCCGCCGCTGACGGTAAAGCCGCCCTCACCGCGCCGGTGCGAGTAGCGGTGGTTAACGCCTGGGGGAAACTGCGCTCGTGGCAAACCCACATGGTCGCGCACGCCCTACCTTATGAACAAACCCAAGCGTACGTGGGGGTGATTGAATCGCTCGCGGGCTTGCCGTTCCCGGTGGAGTTCCTCACCTTCGACCAGGTGCGCGAAGGTGCTTTGGAGGACGTAGACGTCCTCATTAACGTGGGCCAGGCTGGCACCGCGTTTTCCGGGGGTGAGCAGTGGGCTGATCCGCAGCTGCAGTCCGCGGTTCGCAGTTTCGTCGCTGGTGGTGGCGGCCTCATCGGTGTCGGTGAACCCGCGGTGCATCCGGCGAACGGGGCAGCCTGCCAGCTTTCCGACGTCTTCGGCCTCGACCAGGAACAGTCGTTTTCCCTCTCCACCGATCGCTACCCGGTGGTCGACCCCAACCACTTCATCACCGATGGGGGCGCGCTGTCAGTCGACTCCCGCGGCGGCGCGCGTTTTTGGACAATCATCGACGAGGACGTGCGCGTCCTCGCCATGGAAGGCACCAGCGTGCAGTTGGCGGCGAAGACCTACGGTAAGGGCCGCAGCGTCTACTTCGCCGGTTTGGAATACGGGGTGGTAAATGCGCGCCTGTTCGAGCGCGCGATCTTCTGGGCAGGCGGGGCGCAAGAGCAGTACGAGGCGACTTTGCACAGCCCCGACCCCCGCATCGAAGTGGCGCTCTATCCGGGCTCGAAAGCCCTGGTTTACAACTCCTCGCTCGAGGAGGTCTCTGCCCTGCTGGTTGGCGCTGATTTCTCCGGGCAGGTCACCCTCGCGCCGGCGGGCTTTAAGTGGTTGGACCTGGAGCCGTAAAGGTCCGGTGGCGGCGGGTGGTTTGATGGGGGCTTTGGCGGCTGCCTAGTTAAACCACCCGCGGAAACCATCTGCCCGTTACCAACTTGTTATGACTGGCGCGCAAGAATCGGTGGTCTAGACGTGTTGTTCGGACTAGGATGGTAGAGCAATCAGAATTTAATCATTCTGACTCGAGGAAGAGGAGATATGAAGAGCACTATTGCGCGGACTACCGCAATGATTGCCGCAGCCGCAGTGGCCACTATGGGTCTGGTTGCATGTTCATCGAATGAACCCGCTAGCGAGGGCTCAACCACCCCCAAGGCTGAGGGCGAGACCATCAGCATTGAATACATGCACCGTCTACCGGATGGTCCGGGCATGGTGCCGGTGGCTGACATCGTCAAGCGTTGGAACGATGAGCATCCTGACATTCAGGTAACTGCCACGAAGTTCGAAGGTCAAGCTTCTGACATGATTAAGAAGCTGGAAACCGCCATTAACTCCGATGCTGGCCCGTGCTTGGCTCAGCTCGGATACGCGGAAGTGCCTGAAATGTTCGCTAAGTCCTTGGTTGAGGACGTAGCGGCCGAGGCAGAAAAGTACAAGGATGACTTCTCTGGCGCCTACAACCAGATGAAGATCGGTGACGCGGTGGTAGGCCTGCCGCAGGACACTGGCCCGCTGGTTTACTTCTACGACGAAGCAGAGTTCAAGGCCCTGGGATTGGAAGTTCCCAAGACTTTGGACGAGCTGAAGGAAGCCGCAAAGAAGGCTGCCGCTGAAGGCAAGTACATCTTGGACTTCGAAGCTGACGAGGCACAGAACTGGCTATCCGGCATGGCTGCGGCCGCTGGTGACACCTGGTACAAGGCCGAAAACGATCAGTGGGTGGTAGACACCAAGGGTGAAGGCACGCAGAAGGTAGCTGCTTTCTGGCAGGAGATGCTGGATGAGAAGGCTGCCTTGACGATTAACCGTTGGGACGATGCTTACACCGCTGCTTTGACTGAGAAGAAACTGATCGGCAACATCGGTGCCGCTTGGGAAGCTGGCTTCATGCTTGACGGCGTGATCCCCGAAGGTGAAGAAGGCGCTTGGAAGGTGGCGCTGCTGCCTGACTTCGGTGCTGGTAACCTCACTGGTCCCGATGGTGGCTCCGGCGTAGCTGTAATGAAGGGTTGCAAGTACCCGGTTGAGGCCATGGAGTTCAACCACTGGTTCAACACCCAGACCAAGGATCTGGCTACCCAGGGTCTAGTTGTGGCTGCTAAGGGCGAGGTCGTCACCCCCGACAAGGTTAAGCAGCAGTTCGGTGGCCAGGACGTGTTCACGGAACTGGCGAAGGCGAACGAAGCCCTGTCCGACAAGTTCGGCTACATCCCCGGTTTCTCCGCGGTTGCCCCGAAGATGAGTGAGGTTGCTTCCAACGTGACTCAGGGCAAGGGCAAGGTCATGGACATCTTCGAGGCCGCTCAGGAAGAATCCGTTAAGGCTCTGAAGGCTCTGAACCTGCCGGTTGCTGAATAGGGTCTGACCCGCACTTTGATGGTCGTCTAGGCCGCGCGCCCACCACGACTATCATCACCAATATTGATGGGGGCGCTCCGCATTTGCTGGGCGCCCCCATTCCGACTGTTCACTTCTTACCCGAGGTTGATCGTGACGCAGCAAACTCCTGCTCCTGACGCGGTGGCGGTAGCCACGGCGGGGGATAATCCGCACGAGGACGCACGCGCCGCCCAAAAGTCCGGTAAAGGTCCGCGTCGGCGCACCCGCGAGCTCCATGATGCTCGCACCGGTTGGGCGTTCATGTTGCCATTTTCTTTAGCGTTCGTCCTAGTTTTCTTAATTCCTATCCTGCTTTCTATTTACAAGTCTTTCTTCCGCGTCAGTTCCGCTTCCGGTGGTCTCTATGGTGGCGGGGAACTGACTAACCATTTCGTTGGTTTCCAAAACTATTCCGACGTCATCACTAACGGGCGTTTCTGGCTGGGCATGCTACGGGTCTTGGGTTACACCGCCATCCAGGTCCCAATCATGATTATCGCCGCCTTGGCGCTGGCGCTGGTGCTGGATTCGTACCTGACGAAACACGTCACGTTCTACCGGCTGGGCTACTTCCTTCCCTTCGCCATTCCCGGCATCGTGGCTGCCATGATCTGGCTGTACTTATACAGTCCGGAGATCTCCCCCATTGTTTCCCTGCTACGCGGGCTTGGTGTGCAAGTGGATTTCATGGCTCCGTCGGTGATTCTAGCTTCCATGGCGAACATGACTACGTGGACCTACACCGGCTACAACATGCTGATTTTCCTCGCCGCCTTGCAGGCCATCCCCACCGAGCTTTCGGAGGCCGCCCGCATCGATGGCGCCACCGGTTTCCAAATCGTCATGCGCGTGAAGGTTCCGCTGGTGCGCGGCGCAGCCTTGCTGGCGGTGCTGCTTTCCATCGTGGGCACGATCCAGCTATTTAACGAACCCACTGTGATGAAGACAGTCAACCCGTGGATGGGGGCGGACTACGTTCCGATGATGATGGCTTACAACACCATGATGGGCACGCTCAGTCCTTCCGGTGACGGTCCAGCCTCCGCGGTTTCAATCGTGATGGCTGTGGTTGCCGGTGTGCTGGCTGTTCTGTACGCGGTCGTGGATCGGAAAGTGAGTAAGTGACATGGCTTTGAAAACTGCTACTTTGCCTGACGGGCGCAGCTACGTCCCTTCGGAAGAAGGTATGCCGATGCGTTCGGTGGCGCCTTCGCAGGCGGCGCGTTTAATCACCACCGGCATCCTTTTGCTGGTACTGGTCTACTTCCTCTTCCCGGTGTACTGGGTGGTGGTGGCTTCCACCAAGACGAACAGCCAGCTGTCGTCCACCAACGGCTTTTGGTTCGACACGATTAACTGGAGTGCGAACTACCAGGCGCTAATGTCGTGGACGAAAGGCATGTTCTGGCGCTGGGTCCTTAACTCCCTGATCTACTCCACGGTCGCTGGCGCGGTCGGCACTCTGCTTTCGGTAATGGCTGGCTATGCCATGGCGAAGTTCAACTTCCCCGGTAAGAACGTCGCCATGGGAGTTATCATGTCGGGATTGTTGCTACCGATAGCCATCCTCACCATCCCCATGTACGTCATGTTCCACAACATCGGGCTGACCAACACCATGTGGGCGATCTTGATTCCGTCCTGCGTAAGCCCCTTCGGCGTGTTCCTGGGCAGGGTCTACGCGCAGACTTCAGTTCCGACCGAGCTGATCGAGGCCGCCCGCATCGACGGCGCGGGGGAGGCGCGGATTTTCTTCACCATGGTTCTACGCCTGTTAGCTCCGGCAATGGTGACGATCTTCCTATTCATCTTCGTGGCGACGTGGAACAACTTCCTCCTGCCGTTGATGATGGTGTCGAACGAGTCGATTAAACCTGTCACCTTAGGGCTTTACGGCATGATGAGCTACTTCGCTCCCGCTAAGGGTGCGGTCATGCTGGGGGCTTTGCTTGGCGTTATTCCGCTGGGAATCTTGTTCCTGGGCTTGCAGCGTTACTGGCAGTCCGGTTTGGCAGCTGGTTCAGTGAAGGGGTAGTGCCCGCTGCTTGGTTCAGGTTCGCGGCTGACTAAGACCCGCCGGTGGGGAGGGGCACGCAAAACGGCTTATTCGCCGCTTGCCTGTTTCTTTCCCGCTGGCGGGCCGCTAGTCTTCTAGGCTGTGTTCGTCGTTGGGGTCCAAGTCCAGGAATAGGGCTTCGTCGCGGCGGGAGGGCAGGACGTTGTCAATGTATGACTGGGTGGCCTCCGGCAAGGGCACGTCGCGGTGCTGTTGTTGGGACAGGTACCAGCGGTGGTCGAGGATTTCGTGGAAGATCTGCGCAGGTTCCAACTTAGCTGTCATCTGCGGGGGGACGGCTCGCACGGTTGGTTCGAAGACTTCCGCCAACCATTGGTGCGCTACCAGTTCGATCGGCTGATTGTTGCGGCCCGTGATCGCCCGGTAGGTCGCCAGGTCGTTCAGCATCCGGCGCGCCTGGCGTTCTTCGACATCCAGCCCCGTCAGCCGCATGATCTGGCGGTGGTGGTGTCCAGCATCAACCACCTTGGGCTGCAGCACGATCCGGGTCCCATCTAGGTCTGCGGACATCGTTAGTTCACCGACGTCGAATCCCAGTTCGTTCAGTCGCTTTATCTTGGCTGAAACTCGCCAGCGTTCACCGTTGTCGTAGGTTTCCTCCGCGGTCAGTTCGTTCCAAAGCGCGTGGTAGCGTTCTTCAATCCGCGTGCCGATGGTGATGACGTCAACGTCCTCGCCCAGTAGTCCTCCGGCCTGTAGGTCCATTAGTTCGCCGATAATGTTGGTGCGTGCTAAGTCCACGTCGTAGTGGCGTTGCCCGCGCGTTAGTTGCGGGTGTAGGTCCCCGGTTTCGGCGTCTACCAGGTAGGCGGAGAAGGCGTCTGCGTCGCGTCGGAAGAGTGTGTTTGATAAGGATACGTCGCCCCAGTAAAAACCGAGAAGGTGTAGTCGCACTAGCAGCACCGCGAGGGAGTCAATTAGGCGGGTCGCGGTTTCGGGGCGCATGGACTGGGAGAAAACGGCGCGGTATGGCAAGGAGAACTGCAGGTGTTCGGTTACGAGCGCGGGGGTGAGGTCTTCTCCGTCAACGGACTTGCGGCCGGTGACTACCGCAGTTGGGTGCACTGAAGGCGCGTTGAGTCGCACCAGGTCACGTAGTAGTTGGTATTCGTGGTACGCCACGGTTTCGCCGATTTCCTTAACCGCGATGACCCGCCCAGAGAGGTTTACGAAACGCACCACGTGTCGGGATATACCGCGTGGCAAGGCGGCGAGGACGTCGTCGGGCCACTGCTCTAAAGGCAGTTCCCAGGGCAGGTCCAGTAGTGCGGGGTCTAGGTTAGCAGCGGTTATCTGCAGCGCTTGAGGCATATTCGTATTGTCTCAAAGTTCTTGCGATTGGGGAAAGCCCGCGGGAGTGAAGTTGCCTGCTATCTGCTTCAACTGCCGCGGGGATGGGGAAGGCGCGGCAAGCGGGAGGGGGCGTATGGAAGCGCGGCGGGGATGGTGCCGGTGCAAGCTAAAGCTTAGGGCGTGACCCCGTGGTGGAGTCACGCCCTGTGGCTTGTGTAGTGCTCAGCGGTGCTGGCAGTCAGCTTTGCCGCTTAGCGGTGCCGGTAAGTGTTGCTCACCGGTTGGCTGCACTTTGGCTTCTCAGTCAGGCAGACGCTCGCCGGTCGCCTTGGAGAAGTTGTGCTGTCCGCCTTCCTTGATGCGTACGTACACCACGGAGCCGGTCGGCGGTGCGGTGTGCGGAGCGGAGCGGATAATGATCTGGTCGCTGGCTTCATCATCGGGGTTGGCATCGGTGCCGGATCCCAGGCTGCCGCCACCAACCAGGCTGCCGTACATGAAGGAGTCCGAACCGAGTTCTTCCACCAGGTTGATCTCAACCGGAATGGTGTCGGGTCCTTCTTCCACGATCTCCAGGGCTTCGGGGCGGAAGCCGATAACGATTTCGCCATTATCTTCGGGGGTGATGGCGGCGCGAGCAGCTTCAGAAATACGCACGCGAGCCTTACCCAAGGTGGCGAATCCGTCGCTGCCGACCTTGAAGGTGCCCAGGTTCATGGCGGGGGAGCCGATGAAGCCAGCGACGAACTCGTTCGCCGGGCGGTCGTACATTTCACGCGGGCTACCAACCTGCTGCAAGATGCCGTCCTTGAGTACCGCAATGCGGTCACCCATGGTGAGGGCCTCAGTCTGGTCGTGGGTAACGTAAACGGTGGTTACACCGAGTTCGCGTTGCAGCTGGGCGATCTGGGTACGGGTCTGCACACGCAGCTTCGCATCCAAGTTCGACAGGGGCTCGTCCATGAGGAACACCTGCGGTTTACGCACGATTGCGCGTCCCATTGCTACACGCTGACGCTGACCACCGGACAGTGCCTTGGGCTTGCGGTCAAGGTAGGGGGTAAGGTCCAGAATCTGCGCGGCTTCTTCCACACGCTTGCGGATTTCATCCTTCGGGGTGCCAGCGATCTTGAGGGCGAAGCCCATATTGTCGCGCACAGTCATGTGCGGGTAGAGCGCGTAGTTCTGGAACACCATGGCGATGTCGCGGTTCTTAGGCTGGACGTCGGTTACGTCCTTGTCCCCAATGAAAATGCGGCCGACGTTTACGTCTTCCAAACCGGCGAGCATACGCAGTGAGGTGGACTTACCACAACCGGAAGGGCCAACGAGTACCAGGAATTCACCGTCGGCGATCTCCAGGTTCAGGTTGTCTACTGCAGGGGTGGTAGCGCCCGGGTAAATGCGGGTTGCGCCGTCAAAAGTTACGGTTGCCATATTCTTTCCTCCATCGGCAGGTACGTGCCGAACGATCCGTAGTGAGAGGTGTCAGTGTCTTCGCTGACACAGCGTCTGGTTCAGTCATTGAACTGACGCCACTTTCGAGATTATCACAATGACGGTGCCATTCCGACCCCCTCGACGAGGACGTATGGGTCACGTTGTGAACAAATGTGCACTGGTTTGATGGCTGAGTGAGATATCGACCAACGTGTGTGCGGGCCGCCGGTGCCGTCCTCGTCCACTGCCTCGGCTTCCCCGTACCGACACCTCCCAGGTCTTCCCACTCGCCCCCGCCGATGTGCCTGCCGGCACCGCATCCGCACTCCTTGCTTTCCCCTGCCCCTCCTGTGCGCGCTCGCGCCCCCACCTATACCAAAAACCCACCTCACACCCGCACTCGGATTACTCCCGCCCCGCCTACCGACGAAAATGCCCACCGCGCATGCCTCTAACTCCATTCCCCACCCCCTTAGGTATTCTGATTAGGTGGCACTAAACCGGGCTTTCTCCGCCGGCGACTGGGTCGGTGGCTACGAGCTGCGCCGCCAACTTGGTAGTGGGGGCGCAGGCGTGGTGTGGGAAGTCTGCGACGAAGGCGGCAACCGATTTGCCTTGAAAATTTTGCACCCAGGCATCGCCGCCGACCCCACCGCTCGTCAGCGCCTGGAGCGAGAGGCCAACACCGTGAACCGGGTACGCGACGATGGCGTGGCGCGAGTAGTTGACTTGGAAACGGAATACCCAGTTCCTTTCGTGGTGACTGAGCTGGTCGATGGGGTGAGCCTGCGTGACTACCTAGCCAAGTGCGGTGCGATGCCACTTCCCCAGGTGCTGAGCGCCTCCCGTTCCCTGCACGCGACCCTACGTAAAGTCCACGCCGCCGGAGTGATTCACCGTGACTTGAAGCCGAGCAACATTATTATGAGCTCGCGCGGCCCGGTGCTAATCGATTTTGGTATCGCCCAGTTCGACGACGATGAGCGCCTAACTTCTGCGGGCTTAGTCTCAGGCACTCCCGGATGGGTGGAGGCAGAGGTCCTTGCCGGGCGCACTCCCGACGCGCAGTCAGACTGGTGGGCGTGGTCGGCCCTGGTTCTCACCATGCTCACTGGCCGCCCTCCCTTCGGTGGGGGAGGCTTCGAGGCAATGGTGACTCGCCTACGAACAAACGAACCCGACGACGCCGGTGTGGATCCCTTTTTAGCGCAAGTGCTACGGGCCTCGCTGGGGCCGCGTGAGTTCCGCCCACCGCCCGGGCGCGTCCTCGCGGCGTTAGATCTGGCGAGGTCGGGTGGTGCGTCGGCGTCCGACACTGCGGCAGAACCTGGGGGTATGCCGGATGCTTCCGCGGCAGCTAGCCTGGCTGCGGCGACTTCCCTCGGGGTGGGTAGTGTAACCCCACTACCGGAAGGGGGATCCCCGGACACGCTAAGCGCCGCCTCCCCAGTGGAGTCGGATTTAGACGCAACGGATTTACTGACCGCTAACACAGACGTGCTTTCTTCCCTCGCTGCGGATGCGGCTTTCGAAACCGCTCACCTTCGGAGCGAGGCGGAGCCGCCAACAGAGCAACTCTGTGCCCTCCCGCCTGTCAACGGCGCCGAACCCCCGGTTGCCCCGCTACCTCACTACCCGGATGCACAGTTACCCGACTGTGAGCCCCCTACTCGCCAAATGCCTTCGGGCTATCTTGTGCAAGAACACCACCAGGCCCCTGATTACCACCAGGAACCCGACTACCAACCGGCTCCAGGCGAGCCAGCGGAAGTGCCACCAGACTTCGACGCTATCGCTCCCTATACTTTCGCCCCCGTCAAAGGTGCCTCTTTCTTGCTGTTAGTGCTGGCCCTGGCGTTGCCGACCCTGCCGTTAGTGGCGTGTGGCCCGGGCTGGCTTCTGATGGCGCTGCTACTGTCCCTCGCGATGGCGGTGGGCTACGCCCGTCACTGGATGCACATGCGCCGGGTTACGACCTCTGGCCCGCGCCCTTCAGATGTTCCATTAGCGGTTTTGCGTTTCTTCCCCGAACTCATCCGCGCTCTAATGGCAGTCACCTTAAGTGCGGGAGCTGCAACCCTAGTGGCCTTAGGTGCCTGGTCGCTGTGGCAGGTAAACACGGTTGGCACCATCACCCCTAATCCACTGTGGGACCTCCTCCAACAAGTCCCCGCGCAAGGTGGGGGCTGGCTCACTTGGCCGGTAGCATTCACCGACGCCACGGGGGTGGAACCAGTGATCTTGGGACTGGGGCTTTGGGGCAGTGGGCTTTTCGCCATCCTTGTCACCCGCATCGGCCCTGGTGGCTGGAACCTCAGCCAAGGTGCGCGTCTTCTAGCGACGGCGCTATTCCCCTGGGATTGGCTGCGTGCCATCGTCGCCACTTTCCTGCTCGGCGCGGGCGCGGCGGTGGTGTGGGCATGGTGTTTTTAAACCGCTGCAAGGGTGTTCTCGCTTGGGGTAGAAAACTCCCTATTTGAGTCACTGTTTATTTAGGTTGATAATAAATTGGCACAGCCAGTGAACTTGGAAGGGTAAGTCCAATGGGTTCGAAGTCCGATGCTGCGCGGTTGAAGGCGCAGCAGCTGAAAGCGGAACAGCAACGCAAAGAAAAACGCACCCGCATGATGATCTACTCCGTGGTGGGTGCCCTAGTGTTAGCTACAGTGCTCGCGGTGGCGTGGGTGCTGCTACGCCCCACTTCGCAAGAGCCGACTGCGTCTCCTTCCGCTGCTGATAGCCCCGTATCGTTCGTGGTGAGTGCTGATGGCGTGGGTAAGGTCAAGGACGGATCCGTCTTGGTGCGCGAGTTCTTCGACTATTCCTGCCACGCCTGCGCCGATGTTGATGTCATCTTGGGGGAGAAGCTCACAGAAGGCATCGATGCTGGTCGCATTAGTGTGGAGTTCATCCCGGTGGACGTCGTAAATATGGAGTGGCACCCGGTGGCAGCCCAGGCGGCGTCGGTGGTCTACGACCAGGATCCGCAGCACTTTTTGCAGTTCCACCACGCCTTGATGCAGTACTTCTCTGACCAGTTCCGCCAGCAGAATCCAGATGTCATTAAGAACACCGAGGCTTCGGTGCAGCAGGTGAAGACACTTGCCGAGGGCGTGGGAGTCCCGGGCGAGGTCGTGGCGAAGTTGGGTGCGGATATTCCGCCGGCGTTCTTACTGACGAATACGGAGTACTGGAAAAACTTGGCTGCCTCTGGTCGGGAGGGGCTGGCTACGCCGGAGTTCGTAGTCAACGATACTTCTATACGGATTCGTCAAGAGGACGTAGCTGACCCGGTTTCACGATTTGAGGAAGTGGCGAAAACCGGTAAATAAACTGGCTTCGTCGGTCCCTGGAATACCCGTATATGACAAATGGGGCTTACTCGTGTCAATATGGGTTTGCGCCACCTTAGCTCAGTTGGTAGAGCACCCGCCTTGTAAGCGGACGGTCGTCGGTTCGAGTCCGACAGGTGGCTCCAGTTAGACACCCATTTTGATACAACGCCTGGCTTGGCTGGGTAGCGGATCAGAATGGGTGTTTTTGCTTGTTATCGCGGGTTTCTGGCGGTTAGCTTACGCTCGAGTGGTCGCCCGGAAGCAGGCACGATCCCAGTCAAATGCTTACTCGACAGTTCCAGGTGGCTGGTTTGCTGGCGCTGGGATGCCATCCGCCAAATTGTTTGCCTAGCGCCAAAAAGTATCGCTCGCGCCAAAAGGTTCGGGTGCAGCCTCCTCGGCACGGCAAACTCGGTGTCTATTTTCCGTGCTCGTTGGCAAAGTTCGAAGGGTGGTAATTGATAGGACTCAAGGCGGTTGATTTTTCCTCGGGGGGTGCCCCTATGTTGTTTGTCAAGTGGTTAGGTGGCTTGTTTGATGGGTTGGGGTTGGTAGGTGGTGTGGTCTCTTAGCATTGCGTAGATGACGGTTGTTCTGCGGTGGGCTAGTGCGATGAGGGCTTGGTTGTGGCGTTTGCCTTGGAGGCGTTTTCGGTCGTAGTAGTGCCGGGAGATGGGGTCTGAGCGCAGTGATGCGAAGGCGGAGAGGAACAGGGCGCGTCTGAGGCGTTTGTTGCCGGTGTGGGACACGGTTTCTGATCGTATTGAGGTTCCTGATTGTCTGGTTTTGGGGGTGAGTCCAGCGTAGGAGGCTAGGGCTGCGGCGGTGGGGAAGTCTTTGCCGGCTATTTCAGCGATGATCACTGCGCAGGTCCTGACCCCGACACCGGGTAAGGAGGTCAGGACCGGGTAAAGAGGGTGGTGTGTGACCAGGGATTCGATCTGGGTTTGTACGTCTAGGCGTTGGTGGTAGAGGGCTTGCAGGGTAGCTGCTAGGTGGGGAATGACGGTGGCGGCAGCGTTGGTGCCGGTGACGGTGACGGTTTGGGTGGCTAGGGCATCGAGGATGTCTTGGGTCTAGGCTTGCCAGCGGCGGGCTCCATGTTTTTTCAGTTTTGCTGCGATGCGTGCTTTGCCGGCTTTGCGTAGGGCTGCGGGCACTGGCCAGGTTTGGAGCAGTTCTAGGATGTCTGGGCGTTCTAGCTGGGGCCCTAGGGTGCGTTCTAAGGCGGGGTGGATTTGAGTGAACAGCTCGCGAATGCGGTTGCGGGTTTGGGTGATTTGCCGTGTGAGATCGTCATCGAAGCCGGTGAGCATACTCAGTTCGGCGTCGTCTTCATCTACCTGGCGTAGGGTGCGTAGGGTATGGGGCATGGTGCGGGCGGCCTGGGCGATGATGAAGGCATCCCTTTGGTCTGTTTTGGCGTTGCCTGGGTAAAGGTCAGCAATCCGGCGCATGGCCAGCCCGGGTAGGTAAGCGACCGTTACCCCCATATCCAGGGCGACAGCTACGGCTAGGGCTCCTATGGTGGCGGGTTGGTCCACGACCACGAGTATCTGGCCGCCTTGGCCTAGATGCTGGTAGAGCTGGCGTAGTTTGGCCTCATCATTGGGCAGGGCACGGGAGAAGATTTGTTCTCCCAGCTGGTTAATGGCACTGGCCCAGTGATCGGTTTTACCCACGTCAATACCGAGCCAGATTGAGAAATCTTCAGGTTGCATCGCGCTGCCTTCCCTCTCAACGTTGAATGGTGACAATCGTTGGCATCGCGGCAAGTTCTCTCGTCTTACACCCACGTTACGACAGGCATCAACAGTGCCACGCCCCTGATCAGCAATCACGAAAGGACCTGTCCGGCCCTGGTGGCAACACCCCCCGGATCATTAAAGACAGGGGCAAATAACCATGCCAGGGCCGTCCAGCCAACAAGCCCATCATCCCAAGAAAACAGGCCTGTCAAAAAGGTAACGGGGAACCCGTTGACAGATCGCAAGACGCTCAAGGTCGCCGAAGGCGATAGCGTGACGTGCCAGATCGCAAACCATCCGGCGCCGAAGGTTAAGGTTGTCAAAACCGCTAGTGTCCCTGAAGAAGGGAACACCCACATCGGTAAGAAGGTAGCTGTCAGCACCGAAAAACCGATGGAAATGAAGTACACCGTGACCGTAACTAACCACGGTAAACAGGCCACCGACACCGGTGCAATAATTGACTACTTCAAGGTACCTGAAGGACTGAAGTGGGCAAGCAGTAACGGTGTAGAGACGAAAGCGACTGTAACCTTCAACGCCGGCCAAACCAAAGCCAAAGCAACCGAACTAAATCAAAAGGGCGAGAGCAACGTAGCCTTGAAACGCGAGTTCTCTCAAACTGATTTCGCAAATGGGGCAGTGCTGGCGCACCGCGTTAAGGAACTACCGGCAAAGGCCAGTGTCACGTTCGAGATCATTATCCCGGTCATGCCTGACCTAGAAAAGAGCTCAGTGCTAGGTACCGTTACGGGAAAGACCAAATTCGACGCAAACCGCGACGCTTTGGCCAAGTGCGAAACTATTACAAGCAAGGATAAGAACCACCCCGATTACAAGTTGACCAACAGTAATTCCGGTGTTCCGAACATGGTGGACCTGGACGGGGAGGACACCACGTATGCCACCCACTGGGAAGCGGACAACACTGCCTGCATTCGCATCGAGAATGAATTACCCAAACTTCCGGGACTGCCGCTGACCGGTGGCACGTCACGGACAGCGTTCCTCATTGCGGGGATGCTGATAGTGAGCGCAGGTGCGGTTGGACCACTACAGCGTCTCCGCAAAAGAACAACCTCCAACACCAATTAGGAGAAAGTAAATGAAACCAACACAGTTCAGGCGGCACGCAGGTGCGGCACTGGCACTGACTTTGGCAGCAAGCCTCAGCACTGGAACCGCGTTTGCTACACAAGTCGCCCCGCCCGACACCAATCCGTCTGAGATCGATGCCAACAAAGGTGGATCCATCACCATCTTCAAGCACGAAGATAAAAAAGGTGGGGTAGGCGATCCCACCAAGGCAAGCGACCCGCTTACTTCGAATCCGGTTGAAGGCGTGGAGTTCACCGCTTTCCGTCTTGATGCGGGTACGACGCCCCTAGGTACCAGTATCAACATAGCTACCGATAACGATGTGTGGGTACAGCTCAACGATCTAGCTAAATCCCCCAACTTCGGTGCGCTGTGTAACGGTAAGGACGCTGACGCAATCAAGGCCAACATTAAGGCTGCTATCGGCGACAAGCTTGGAGTAGCCGATGAAGTAAAGGTCGCCCCTGCAACAAACAGCGAGGGCATGTCGAAGCTTTCTGATTTAGCCGTCGGTGCTTACCTGCTTTGTGAGACCAAGGCTCCTACCACGGTCGTTGGTAAGGCAGCTCCCACCCTGGTGACGATTCCTTACCCGGACACCACCCGTGATGGGAAGACCAATACTTGGGTTTACGATGTCACTATCTTCCCCAAGAACACGCTGCAATCCATTAACAAGACCATTGAGCAGCAGAAGCCACACGGCTTCGGAATCGGCTCGGAAGTACACTTCCCCGTAACCGCTTCCATTCCCACGCTGCCTGAGGGCGAACACTTCAAGTACTTCTTCGTCAGCGACGATATGGACACCCGCTTCACCGACCTTGGCGTAGCAAAGGTAACCTACGGAGCCAACGGCACCGGAGCCGATCTTACTGAGGGCGCCGACTACAACGTATCCATTGACGGCCAGAAAGTAGTTGTCTCCCTGACGGAGGCTGGCCTTCAGAAACTCGAAGCCGCACAGGGACAGACTCTGCAGGTCATTTTCAAGGGTAAAGTTAATGAACTGGGCACCGGCGAAACCGCAGGCAAGATTAATAACGTAGCTAAGGTGACCGTTGACCTGGGTAAGACACCTGAGATTCCTCCGACCGAACCGCCAGGTGGCCAGGAAACCCCCGAAGTTAAGACCTGGTGGGGCGATGCCCGTATCTTCAAGTTCACCAAGGAAAACAACGCGAATGTGGCGCTTTCAGGCGTGACCTTCCAGGTATTCGAAGCCAAGACCCCCTACCCGGAGAATGGGACTTGCTCCACCGAGAAGGCCGAAGGCGCTAAGGCGATTGAGGTGAACGGCAAGACTGAACTGGTTTCCGACAAGGACGGTCTGGTGAAGATTGACGGCCTGTTCGTGTCATCGTCCTACGAGAATGACAAGCCCGATAACGAATTCCGCTGCTACGTGCTGGAAGAAACCGCGGTACCGGCTGGATACGTACTGCCCACCGGTGGTAAGGAACTGTCAGCACTGAAGATCAATGTTGGACAAACTAGTGAGCTCGACTACGATCTGCAGATCGAGAACAAGAAGCAGGATATCCCGGACCTGCCGCTGACCGGTGCCAACGGGCAGATGCTGCTGCTCGTCGGTGGCGGAGCCCTCGTGCTGCTGGGCGCAGGCACCTACATGGTGCGTCGCTCCCGTAAGCAAGAGGCCTAAAACGGCGTAGACAAAGCGGTGCCCGCACCCGGTGCAAACTGGGGCGGGCACCGCTTTACCGATAGCGACGGAACCCAGAAACGATGCGTACAAACAAAGCAGGGCGACACCGCCAGCCAGCCAGCCACAAAGCGAAGAAACCCCACGGGCAGTGGAAAATGCCAATCGGGGCGCTACTCGTTGCGCTCATGGTCGCCGGTGGCATCAGCGCCATATCCTACCCCACGGTGGCGAACTGGGTTCATCAATACAACCAGTCCAAACTGGTACGAAACTACGACGCCGAAGTTAAAACGCTGCTCCGCCCGCATTAGACCAAATACACGCCGCACACGAATACAACCAAGCGCTACGGTTCGGGGCGAAAGTCGAAGCCAACGAACGACTCCCCATCGGCAGTGGAGAAGTCACTCAAGGGGTGGCCCCATACCGTGAACAGCTCTCCGTCGGATCAGACTCGCTCATGGGAAGAATACGGATCAAAAAGATCGACCTGGATCTACCCATCTACCACGGAACCGACGACGACACCCTGCTCAAAGGCGTCGGACACCTAGAAGGCACCTCGCTACCCGTGGGAGGAGCCAACACGCACTCCGTCCTCACCGCGCACCGGGGACTGGCGAACGCAGCCATGTTCACTTACCTTGATCGCATCGAAGAAGGCGACACCTTCAACCTGGAAATATTCGGGCAAATCCTCACCTACCAAGTCGAACGCACGCGGGTAGTTGAGCCAGAAGACACCGAAGCGCTACAAATCCGGGCAGACGCCGACCTCGTCACCCTCATCACCTGTACGCCGCTGGGAATCAACAGCCACCGCATACTCGTCACCGGGCACCGCATACCCACGCCAGAAAACGCGCCCCAGTCAGGAGCCGTACCCGAAGTACCACGCTTCCCCTGGTGGACCATCTGGCTATCCGCCACCTACATCGCAGCGGCCGCATACGTGTGGCGCGAAGGCTACCCAGTGCAGAAGAAGAACAGGAAGAAGACTACTTCAGCTCCTTCTTCGTCACCTCGCCAGTCTTAGCGTTAACCTCAACCTTGGCGAAATCGTGGCCAGAGGCGTCGTCGAAATCCATCTCCCACACCAGGACGCCGTCGTTGTCGTCTAACTCGCACTCATCTAAGAACGCCTCACCCAGAGCGTCCAAGGCGGTTTTAATCGCGTCGGCGGCAGGAATAACCCCGGCAACGCGGTTCACGTCCTTGGCGTCAGCGTCTTTGCGTTTATGTTCGGTGACAGTGCCATCCTCACTCACGTAATACGTGACCTTCTGGGTGCCTTCCAACACCTCAACTTCCCAGAGGCGATCGGAGTCCTCCCGATCCAACTCCAACACAGTGCCACCACCGGCGTCTTGCGCCGCGCGAACAGCTTCGATACCCGAAGCCGTATCAGCAAACGGGCCGCCGGCTTCAGGGGAAGCCGGTTGAGAAGTAGAAGGCGCCGAAGAAGCAGTGGCGCTCACCGCGGGTGAAGAAGACGCGGGTGCAGAACTCGACGAGCCAGCGTCATCACTGGAACAGGCAGGCACTAACAACAGGGGAACGAACAAGGCGAAAGCAAACTTATTTTTCTTCATATTTACAGTATCTCCCGCGGCTGCGGAGAGCGCATGTGCAAGAAACCAGGTAGGAACTTCGAAGCCAAGAGGTAAGGCGAGCGCCGAAGGTGAATACCCCCGGGAAAGACACTAAATCCCCAGCACAGCTTTGGCGATCATGAAGTAAATGATTAGACCCGTTGCGTCTGAAAAAGTAGAAATAAACGGGTTGGAAAACACCGCAGGGTCAGCGCCGATCGCCTTCGCGATGATAGGCATAATCCCCCCGATCGAAGCCGCCATCGTGCAAACCGCGACCAAGGTAAAGCCAATGACCATACCTACCTGCGGGCTGTAAACCAAGCTCGCCAAAGCGAACCCCAACGTCCCCAGCAAGGCTCCAAGGAAGAACCCCACGCGCATCTCACGCCACAACACGCGGAACACATCCGACTTACGTACGTCACCAAGAGCAAGAGCGCGAGTGACCGTGGTGGCAGCCTGATTACCGGTATTGCCGGCCGTGCCCGTCAGCAGGGGGATGAAAAGCGCTAGAACCACCGCCGAAGCCAAGGTGTCTTCGAAACTGTCCAACACTTGGACGGTGAAAATCGCAGACAGGGCCAACACCAGCAGCCACACGATACGCGAACGCACCACCTTCGCTAGGGGAGTGGAAAGATAAGGCTGCTGCAACGGCTCGTGACCACCGCCGCGCGCCGCGTCCTCGGTGTCGGCTTCCTCCACAATCTCATGGGCATCGTCGAACGTCAGTAACCCCACCAAATGGCCCGAATCGTCAGTGACTGGAAGTGCCAAATGATCCAGTGTCTGCAACCAGCGGGCCGTGGACTCCGCCGAATCCGAAGCCTTCGCCGAAACCGCCTCCCCCATGATGTCACCGAGCAAATGATGCGGGTCGGCGGTGAATAAATCACGGAAAGAACAAATCCCCACCAGCTTGCGGTCACGGCCCACAATCGGCAGCGTGTAAATCGTCTCCAAATCGCGGGCGCGGCGCTTTAAGATCGCCAGCGCATCACCCACCGTCATATCTGGGTAAAGCAGCAAGATCTCCGGCGACATGCGCCGCCCCACCGAACCGCGCGGATACCCTAAAACAATCCCCGTGATGTCTCTTTCGGAGGCATCCAGAGTGCGAAGAAGCTCATCTGCAATCTCCGCAGGTACCTCATCAAGCAGCGTCACCCGGTCGTCTGGGTCCATTTCGTCGAAGAAACGCAGCACGTCCTCGTCGTGGAGGGCACCTATCAGATCCGCCTGGTGGCGGGCGTCCAACGCTTCGAACACCGACAGTGCGCGATCTTGAGGAAGGAGGCGGAAAAGGACGCTGGCTTTATTAATGGAAGTGCGCTCCACCAGGCGAATCACCTGCTGTAAGGAAGCGTCCTCCAGCAACGCCGAAACCCGGCGGGCCTCGGTGGGGGAGATATCGGTTTTAAGGATTCGCTCCAAGTCAATACGGTTAGACATAAAATCCCCCACAACCATTGCTATACCTACCAGTTGCCCCCGACGACTAGGAGCGAGAGGTGCGGACTTACCCGTAACCGGGTGGTCAGTGCCACCCCCTTACTTCCAGCGATTGTATCTAACCGCAATAGAACAAGCGAAAGACGCCAGCTACTTCGAGCTAAAGACACCAGTTCCATCAAACGAAAGCGAAGCACAGGCATGCTAAGGACGTACAATAGTTCCCGAAATGTCTAACACCTAAATGCGACTAGCAGCGAAAGAACTGGGGAAGCGCAGATGGAGAACATCACGGTTATGGTCGGCTCCGCCGGTCGACGAGTGTACTTACTTGATTTCTTCCGGCAAGCGGCAAAAGAACTCGGCGTTCAAATACAGCTGCATGTGACTGAAAACGACAGGTACGCGGCCACTACCTTCAAAGCCGACCAGGTTCACCTGCTACCGCGTTTTGACGACCCCTTCTACACCGAAGAATGGCTGCACACCGTCAAAGTTGTTGAACCAGACCTGTACTTTTCTGTCAACGACTACGAAGTTGCCTACCTCAGTGAACGAGCCCCCTTGGATCAGCTGCCGGATAACACGGTCTTGCCGCACCTGAAGGCCGACAAGTTCGCCTTGACTTTAGATAAATACCTGTTGTCGCAAAAACTCCAACAAGCAGGTATCGCCACGGCGCCAACCGCGCTGCTGAGTCACGTACAAGACTTCACCAAAGCCTATGACAGCGACCAGTACGTGGTTAAAGATAGGTTTGGGTCAGGATCATCGGGGCTGCGGATCGTGAATTTGGAAGACCTGCAGTCCCTGTCGCGCAGCGAGAGGAACCCGCAGGCGCTGGTGGTGCAACCACGTTTAGACGGTGAAGAATACGGCGTTGACGTAGTTAGCGCGCTTAAAGGTAGGGGAGATTTCAAGGCTGCGCTGGTGCGGAAGAAACTCGGGATGCATTCGGGGGAGACAGATAAAGCGGTTTCAAAAGATCCCGGCGAGTTCACCGATTTAGCTAAATCCTTGGCGAACTTCTTGGGGAGCCAAGGGGTAATAGATACCGACGTGTTTATGACCAGTCAAGGTCCGGTTCTTATCGACATTAACCCCCGATTCGGGGGAGGATACCCCTTTAGTCACGCGGCGGGCGCGAATGTGCCTCTGGCGTATCTGCGTGAGATCTTGGGGAAGTCGCCGGAGCCTGAAGACTACCGGTATGAAGCGGAGGTTTACGCAGCTAAGTACCCCGCGTTAGCGGTAGCTAAACCCGGGCGGTGAAAGCGCGGCGTGCTGACTGGGGGAAAGGGCGGTAGGGAAGCGAACACCAACGCGGGGAGCTGCTTGCGTGGGTGAGTGGGTTACGCGGGGAGCTGCTTGCGCATAAGTATCTTGTCGTTGCGTTCCCCTTCAACGACGTAACCAAGCCGTTGGTAGAAGTTCACCTGCCGGGAGTTGCCTACCTTGGTTTCTAACTTCAGGTGATCCCACAGCTGGTGGTAGCCGTACTTTTCTAGAATCCGCATGGCGATGGTACCGAGTCCGCTGCCTTGCCTATTGGGGTCAACAAAAATATAAAGTTTAGCACCAAAGTCACAGATGCCGGTGAAGCCGACCATGGCAACCACTTCATCCGCGCCATCAACTATCACAAAATCGCGTCTAGAAGCATTTTTCTGGATACCTTCGAACCACTTACGCATGCCTTCGATAGTGGGTTCGTAGTTCAGGGTAATGCCCTGGCTCACCCGCTCATCCCGCATCCAGTCAACACGAGTTTGCAGGTCACACTCACGCAGGCGCCGCAATGAATACTGGTCAACGCTATAAGTGGGCCCAGTGAAAGCAGACATAGTGGCATTCTTGGAGTCAGTAATGTCGTTGCGTTTAAGCACAGTAGTGATGGTTTTCAGCATGATCTGTAGATCCTGGCTGAAGGTAATGTTGCGCGCGTACTTCAAATCCAGTTCGAAACGCTCATCCCAAGTTAAACTGTTGCGCCCACTAACTTGCGCCAAGCCTGTTAATCCCGGCCGCACCGAGTGGCGCAGGTGCTGACGCGGTGAATATAGATCCATGTAAAAGGTCCGCAGCGGCCTGGGCCCTACAAGCGACATATCGCCCTTAAGGACGTTCCAAAGCTCGGGAAGCTCATCCAGGGAAGTGGCTCGAAGAGCTTTACCGAAAGGAGTAATGCGATCTTCATTCGAAACTAAACCGCGCTCCGGATCAGGCTCACGCATGGTGCGGAACTTATAGAGGGTGAATATTTCTCCGTCCTTGCCCGGGCGCTCCTGCTTAAAGATGACAGGTGAACCCAGGTTGGCTCGCACAACGACCCCAACGCCTAACTGTATGGGTAGTGAAAGAAATAGACCAATACCACTGGTGAGGACATCGAATAACCGTTTTCCATTTGGGTCGTAACGCATACAGACATTGTAGGGCAAAGCTGGACGAATCCGGGCGTGGTAATATTAACCGCAGTCATCCTTATGTAAGAGTGCTGGTTTTGGTTAAGAATGCCACGGTTAAGGAGCGGGATGAAAGACAACTACGCGGATAGTGAAAAACAAATTTACCTATCCCTACCCGACATCACAGAAGCAGAAAAGCAAGCGCTTCTTGCTGCCTTTGACTCCGGATATGTAGCTCCCCTTGGCCCCCAAGTAGACGAGTTCGAAGCCCGCATGGCCGAATACGTTGGGCGCAGCCACGCGGTGGCTTTATCTTCGGGAACCGCCGCCTTGCATCTAGGCCTACTGAACTACGGCATTGGGCCAGGCGACCTGGTGCTGGTGCCGACCTTAACGTTCGCAGCTACCGCCAACGCCGTGGTTTACACCGGAGCCACCCCCGTTTTTGTTGATTGCGGGAAAGACACCAACGTGGATCCGCTGCTACTGGGGCAGGCGCTGGCCACCCTCGCCAGCGAAGGCACCCCCGCCAAGGCGATTATGCCCGTTGACATGCTCGGTAAAGTATGCGAACCCGGCCCCCTGCTGGAACTAGCTGAAGAATACGACATCCCCATCGTTTGGGATGCCGCCGAATCCGTCGGCTCGTCGCGGGCAGGTAAGATGGCCGGTGCCTTCGGTGAATGTGCCGCCTTTTCTTTCAACGGCAATAAGTCGATGACTACCTCCGGTGGGGGAATGCTGCTCACTGATGATGAGGAAGTGGCCGAACGTACGAAGTACCTATCCACCCAAGCGCGCCAGCCGGTAGCTCACTACGAACACACCGAAATCGGCTACAACTACCGCATGTCCAACCTGCTGGCGGCCGTGGGTATCGCGCAGCTAAAGCGCCTTGAAAGCATGAAGAAACGCCGGCAAATGATTCGACGCCGCTACCAGGACTTCGTCGCGCAAATACCTGGAGTGGAAATTGTAGGTGGTCAATGGCAGTACCCCGATGGGGAAGACAACTGCTGGCTAACCGCAATAACGGTAGATTCGAAGGTAACCGGGTGGGAAGCCGCGGAACTGGGACAGTACATGGGGTCACGCCGAATCGAGACCCGTCCGATCTGGAAACCCATGCACCAACAGCCCGTGTTCGCCTCCCATCGGGCTTTCCTAAACGGGAACTCCGACTGGCTTTTCGAAACCGGTTTGGACCTGCCCTCCGGCTCGCAAATGTCCGAAGACGACCTTGAACGGATCTTTACCGCGTTGACGCAGTTCACTGAGCGACACGGAAAATGAGGGGGCGGAGCCACACCATGGGGCGGAACACGCAGCGACGCAGACCGCGAATCGTGGTTACGGTAACCGTAGACAGCACTTTGAGTTTCACCCAGAGCCTGGTTCCGCGGCTGGTGGAGTGCGGCTGGGAAGTTCACCTGGTTACCACCCCCGGGCCGAATCTGGAAGCATACCAAGGCCGCGAGGGAGTCTACATTCACCCCTTACCCATGCACCGAGCACCCCACCCCAATGACATATTGTCTTTAGGTAATTGGCTGCGGTTGCTGCGCCGGGTGCAACCCGATGTCATATACGCGGCCTCCCCGAAAGCCTCGATGCTGTCAATGGTGGCTGGCCGGATTGTGGGGGTGCCCGTGCGGGTGTACGCGATCCTTGGGCTGCGTTTGGAAACCGCCACCGGAACGCTGCTGGAAGTGCTTAAACGCACGGAAAAACTCACGACCCAAAGCGCCACACACGTGCTTTCGGTGTCGAAGTCAATAAGTGAAGCACTACCCAAATACGGCATCAACGTGCCTACGCACATTATCGGTAACGGCTCTCTGTGGGGGATTGACCTTACGCGCTTCACTGAAACCGAGCGGGAGTTCAACCCCCAAGCCCCGGTAGTTGGGTTCGTGGGCCGGCTAGATAGGGATAAAGGTATCTCTGAGCTGGTAGCTGCCTTTAGTCAGATCCTGGAGGAAATCCCCCAAGCCCACCTGCTACTGGGAGGGCCGGATGAAGGAATGGCGCACTTACTGCAAACCCTGCCCGCCGGCTCGTACACCTGGCTTGGGAGGGTGGAAGATCCTCGCGAGGTCCACCACCATTGCGACGTGTTCTGCCTACCCACCTATAGGGAAGGCTTCGGAATGGTAGTAACCGAGGCACAAGCGTGCGGCGTGCCAGTTGTGGGAACCGATGCCACCGGAGTGATTGACGCGGTGGATTACGGGCGGGCCGGGCGCGTAGCGAAAGCGAAGGACGCCCAATCGCTCTACCGGGAACTGATGGTTGTATTAACCGACCCGGACGAGCGTCAGCGGTTACGTGAAGCCGGCCTGCTTTGGTCGAAGCATTTCGACCGTGTGGAACTGACCCGAAAAACTGAGGAATGGCTGCGCCAGCTACTGATCGACAGTCAGCGGCAATAATAGGGCATGCCGAAGTGAAACCCGGGTGATGGGCGGCCGTGGCGTTAGGGCGCCGGCAAAGCCAGAACCCAGGTGGTGAAAGCCTACGCGGCAAGGACAACGCGGTAAGCCTGCGGGCGGTGGGTGACTGGGCTGGGAGGAAACCAGTGCAGATAGTTGGCTAACTGCGCAAGCCACTGATGCCAGCCCAAACCGACACCAGGGCAGATCCCCAGATAGCTCCCACCAGAAGTGAAACCACGGTGTTAACCACCCAAGCTAAGAAACCACCGGCAACAGCAACACCGGAAACGAAACCCTCCAAGTGGTGAACCCAATCGTAGGGGGCGTGCCACCCCAAGTCGGCAGCTGAGACCAACAGGATGTGGCCACCCACCCAGATCATGGCGAAAGTGCCGATGATGCCGATCGCCGTCAGCACCTTCGGCATGGCGGCGACGATTACCTGCCCCGCGCGCCTAGCTGAGCCGTTATCGCGCCCTTGCAAGTGCAGACCGAAATCATCCATCTTCACCAGCAGCGCAACCACCCCGTAGACCAGGAAGGTAATCGAAAACGCCACCACGATTAAAATGATGGTGCGAGAAAAGAACCCCTCCTGCGCCACCTCATTCAAAGCGATCACCATGATCTCAGCCGAAAGAATCAAATCCGTGGTCACCGCGCTTTTGACCACCCTATCCTCCGCGTCCGGGCCCTGCGCCAGGGCAGGGCCGGCGTGAGCGTGCCCCAGCAGCTTCTCCCACACCTTCTCCATACCCTCAAAACACAGGTAGGAGCCACCCGCAATTAAAATCACCGGAAGCAAGAAAGGGGCGAACTGGCTAAGCAACAGTGCCAGAGGCAAAATAATCAGCAACTTATTGCGAAGCGACCCGACGGTAATGCGTTTAATGATCGGGAGCTCACGTTCAGGCTTAATACCCTGCAAATACTGCGGAGTCACCGCCGTGTCATCAACCACCACGCCCGCGGCCTTCGCGCTGGCGCGCCCAGCCGCCAACGCCACGTCGTCAGCGCTCGCGGCCGCCATGCGCGCAAGCGTAGCGACATCATCTAGCAGTGAAACTAAACCACCAGCCACGCGGCCCCCTTGCCCCTAGTTACCCGCATCCACTACCGTAACCACCTCACCCAAGGGGCGGCGACGCTTGTCACGATGCTGCGCGCGATCGGTGTAACCCAACGTCAAACCCACCACGAAATGATACTGGCTGGGGTCACAAAGCCCATGATCGACCAGCACCCGCTCCACCGCTTTGGCTTCCAAACCCTCAATCGCCGTGGAATCAACCCCCAACATGGCGCTAGCTAGCATCGCCGAACCCAAAGCCAAGAACACCTGGCGATCCACCCAGCCGGTGGCCGCGTCACGCGAACCCAAGGAAAGGTCGTTTTCCAACAGGGAACGCACGTGTTCGCGGCGCTTAGTCGCAGTGTCCTCACCCCGACCCTGGATGCGCACGTGCAGGTCAGTGACATACGAATCCGCCACCTCGTCCTCGGCGGTGAAAGACTCCGCATTGCGCCCCAAGAAGAACAACCAATGCGACGGGGAAGGGTGCGCGCCCCAACACAGTGGCGCAATCTCATCCACTAGCGGTCCGGGCGTAGCTACCACCACTTTCCACGGCTCCAAACCCATCGAGGACGGGGAGAGGCGAATGGCCTCTAAGATCGCCTGCAAATCCGCGTCCTCCACCACTCGGTTCGGGTCGTAGGATTTCGCGGTGTAGCGCGACTGGAATAGCGACACCACCTGGGTGGGGGTGTGAGTGCGAGTAATCGGATCCATTGGGGCCTCCCTTTTTAACTAGTTAACCCCACCCTAAGCGGTGGAGTTCATCATCATCTAAACCGTAAAAGTGTGCGATTTCATGCACCAAGGTCACGTGGATTTGGTGGCGAAGCTCCTGCAGGTCGCGGCACGCCGCGAGCAGAGGCAACTTAAACAACACTATGCGATCAGGCATCTCCCCGAAACCGTAGTCCCCACGCGAAGGACTGTCCACGCCCTCGTACACGCCCAGCAGATCCATGCCCGCATCCGGATCGATGTCCTCTACGAAGATCGCCACGTTATCAAGGTGGCGCAACATCGCTTCGGGGAGGGCAGAGAACTCCTGCTCCACCAACGCATCGAAAGTGTCGTCGTCAAGATCTAGCATCGGTTAATCCAAAATCTCCCGCTGGCGCACGTCAACGGCGTGCACGCCTTCAAGCTTTTCTAGCGCCCGGCGCAGCTCGCTACGCGGGTAAGGCCCATCGAAACGCATAACCACGCGCATGCCCTTGCCCTGTTCGGTTTCGATCGGCTCGGTTGAAGCCACCGACGCGGTGTAGCCCATGGATGAGGCCGTCACCAGGATCGAACGCATAATGCCGCGGCCGAAGTCGTACTCGATCACCGTGCGCTCGTTGCGGTGGGTAGCTGGAATGCGGTTCGCCAGTGGGCCCAGGACGAACACTAAAAGATAGTGCAAAACCAGGGCGTAGGTCGCCAGGGGGATCATGGAGGCTCCGCAGGCCATGCCCATCGCGGCTGAGAGCCACACGGTGGCGGCGGTGGTTAAACCGCGCACAATGTCGTTGTTGACGAAGATGACGCCGGCGCCGAGGAAACCGATGCCCGAAACAATCTGCGCCGCGATGCGCGCCGGATCCAGGTGCACGCCCTCGCCCAGCACCGGGGCGAAACCGTAGGCCGACACCAGGGTGAACATACACGCCCCCACCCCCACCAGGACGTGGGTTTTAACTCCGGCGTTCTTCTGGTGGAAGTTACGCTCCAACCCCAGCAGGCTACACAGCACGAACGCGGCGGTAACGGTGCCTAACTGCGTGCCCAAGTGTGAAGTGGAAAGGAAATCAAACACGGCGCCCCTCCTTGTCCCTACCTGCCTTAGGTCACCATCCTACTGCCTGTGGGCGCCAGCTGTGAGGTGCAAGACAGCGCGAGGCGGAGGCGTCGCGGTAGTGGGATAAAGTGGCGATAGTATCATCGGCACCCGCCGCAACCGACGCAACGGTGTTTGCCAGTCAACGGAAAGGAACGAAGTGCCCGAACCGATCTACACCTCGGCAGTAGTTTTCCAACGCGAGGACGGTGCCGTCCTCACCGCCCGCAAACAAGGCACCAACCGTTTCATGCTGATCGGTGGCAAACCCGAACCGGGTGAAACCCCGCGTCTAACCGCGCTGCGGGAAGTGCAAGAAGAAGTAGGAATCAACCTGGAACCAAGCGGCCTGGAGTTCATCGGCATGTGGCGCACGGCGGCGGCGAACGAAGCCGGACGCGAAGTACACGGCACCGCTTTTCGCGCCACCCACCCGCTGGTAGACCTGCCTGCCCCCGCAGCCGAAATCGCTGAACTGAAGTGGCTCACCAGCGTAGAAGAAGACCCCGCGGACCTGGCGCCCCTACTAGTTACCCGCATCCTCCCCGCGCTGGGATGGTCCAGGGGTAAATGGTGCGCCGCGAACCCACTGCCAGTCGCGCCGTGGGACTGCGACCACCTGCCGGTAGTGGAATACGGAAAACCCGGCCCCATGCGCTCCCACCTGACCAAACTAATCGTGGAAGGCAAGAAAGTGGCCACTAGTTCGCGTTTGGCTGACTACCGGGGCAGCGAACTGGCGCAGGTAGGGACAATGGAGCGACTGTGCGCCGAGGACGGGCACCTGCTGGGAGTGGTGGAAACCCAGGAGGTGCGGGTAGTGCCACTAGCGGAAGTCACCGATGAATTCGCCTTAGCGGAGGGCGAGGGATTCACCGATGCCGCGCAGTGGCGCCACGCCCACGAATGGTTCTGGGGCGGGGGGCAACTGCCAGATGACGAGCTAATAGTCACCGAACGCATCCGCTTCCACCGCGCTCAATAACCGCAACCACACCGGGGCAGTGGCCTTTTGGTGGCCATCACGGCGAAGCCCAATCAACCGGGGCGACCCCCATTTCCTGCAACGCGGCGTTGGCGCGTGAAAACGGTTTCGACCCGAAGAAACCCCGGTGCGCCGAAAGCGGGGAGGGGTGGGCGGATTCGATTATCACCGCATCCGCTAAACGCGGTTTCAAGGCACGCGCATCCCGCCCCCACAAGATCGCCACCAGTGGTTTGTTGCGCGCCACTAAAGCGTCAATCGCGGCCTGCGTGACTTCCTCCCAGCCTCGCCCGCGGTGCGAGCCCGCGGCCCCGGGGCGAACCGTGAGGACACGGTTCAACAGGCACACGCCCCGTTCAGCCCAGGGACGCAAGTCGCCACTGCTGGGCGTGGGCACCCCCAGGTCAGTTTCTAACTCGCGGTAAATATTGACCAGTGAACGCGGCAACGCCACCCCCGGATTCACCGAAAAACTCAGACCCATGGCGTGGCCTGGCGTGGGGTAGGGGTCTTGCCCGATGAGGAGGACTTTCACGTCCTCGAACGGGTAGGTGAACGCGCGTAGAACATCGGTGCCCGCCGGCAGGTAGCCTTCTTTTAGTTGGTTCGCTTCACGCAGCATGTTGCCCAGTTCGTGAATTTTGGGTTCAACCGGGGCGAGGGCGCGGGCCCACCCCGGGTCGATAAGGTCGCTTAACGGTTTGGGGCCGTTAGCAGCAGGAGTTGAAACAGTCGATACCATACCGTTACTTTAGCGAGAATCGGCGTGGTGCGAGGTTTGGGGAACTAACTGCCGTGTACGCTGGCGACGTGAGTACACACGAATATCCAGAAGACGAGTTCGACGAGGCCGGTAAGGACGCACCCGCCGGTGTGCACCGCCAACCCCAATCACAGTGGAAAGCCGTACTGCCTTTCCTGGTGGTACTGGTAGTGGCTCCACTGTTGGCGTGGGGGGCAGCCACCTTCTACACCAGTCAACGTGGAACGGTGGAACCTGCCGTTAAAGAAACCCCGGTAGCTACCAGTGAAAGCGAAACTGCAACCACTGATGCGGGGGCCTCTACCGCTGCACCCACATCTGCTCCTACTCAGGCGGCCACGCAAGACGCTACTGCTACGCCCACAGCTGAAACGGATCGCGCAGCAGACAAAATCGAAGTACTAAATGGCACAGGTACTAGTGGCCTGGCAGCAGAAGTAGCTGAACGTATAAAGACCCTAGGGTATGAAAACGTTGACGCCAACAATGCCGAAGGGTGGGCCAGTAACGAAAGCGCGGTTTACTACCACGCTGGTAAAGAAAAAGCCGCTGAAGAGATCGCCCAGCTGCTGTCTATTGACATGCGTCAAGAAAACAGTGAAGTAGTGGGAGATAAAGCGGTGATTGTCCTACTGCGTCCAGACTTCGAGCCCTAAACGACGATTACATCCGCCAGTTGACGCCACCGGAGACAACCCGGTGGCGTCAGTTTGTAGCAATTGCTCACACCCGCACCGGCCCGTCTTGCACTCTGAGGGGGAGAGTGCCAAACTTGTGGTTAGCACTCGATACCTTAGAGTGATAAAAGATCGGGTTTCGCTGTGAGACTTCCACTCACGGGACGTGAACGTGAGCCCCCGAAGTCGTCCGTCGCGGGCATAGGGAAACCACCAGACCGCAATCGCGGAGGTAAAAACACACATGAGCAAGATGATCGCATTTGACGAGGAAGCACGCCGCGCCATGGAGCGCGGGCTGAACACCCTCGCCGACACCGTGAAAGTAACCCTGGGCCCCAAGGGTCGCAACGTGGTACTGGAAAAGAAGTGGGGAGCCCCCACCATCACTAAAGACGGTGTTTCCGTAGCTAAGGAAATCGACCTGGAGGACCCGTACGAAAAGATCGGTGCCGAACTGGTTAAGGAAGTAGCGAAGAAGACCGACGACGTCGCCGGTGACGGAACCACCACCGCGACCGTCCTCGCCCAGGCCCTGGTGCGCGAAGGTTTGCGTAACGTCGCTGCCGGAGCCAACCCCATCGCCCTTAAGCGCGGCATTGACCTGGCGGTTGACAAGCTGGTGGAAAAGCTCCACGCCGACGCGAAGGAAGTTGAAACCAACGAAGAAATCGCCGCCACCGCATCTATCTCCGCGAACGACCGCGAGATTGGGCGCCTGATTGCCAAGGCCATGGAAACCGTGGGACGTGAAGGCGTCATCACGGTGGAGGAAACCAACTCTTTCGAAACCGTACTGGAAACCACTGAAGGTATGCGTTTCGACAAGGGCTTCCTGTCCCCCTACTTCGTGACCGACCCCGAACGCCAAGAGGCCGTGCTGGAAGACCCCTACATCCTGCTGGTAGAGGGCAAGATCTCCAACGTGAAAGACTTGCTGCCCCTGCTGAACAAGGTGATGGAGGCAGGTAAGTCGCTGCTGATTATCGCTGATGACATCGAGGGCGAGGCGCTCGCTACCTTGGTAGTGAACAAGATCCGCGGCCTGTTCAAGTCCGTGGCGGTTAAGGCCCCCGGATTCGGTGACCGTCGCAAGGCGATGCTGCAGGATATGGCTATCCTCACCGGTGGTCAGGTCATCTCTGAAACCGTGGGCCTGTCCCTGGAGACCGCCGACATCGACGTGTTGGGTACCTCCCGCAAGGTGGTTGTCACCAAGGACGAAACCACCATCGTTGATGGCGCAGGTGCGAAGGAATCCATCGAAGGCCGCGTGGCGCAGATCCGTCAGGAAATCGCTAACTCCGACTCCGAATACGACAAGGAGAAGCTGTCCGAGCGCCTGGCGAAGCTGGCCGGTGGCATTGCCATTATCAAGTCCGGCGCTGCCACCGAAGTGGAGCTGAAGGAACGCAAGCACCGCATTGAAGATGCCGTGCGTAACGCTAAGGCGGCCGCGGAAGAAGGCATCGTCCCCGGTGGTGGTGTGGCGCTGATTCAGGCTGCTGCTGCCCTGGAGAACATGGATCTGAGCGGCGATGAAGCTACCGGCGTGAACATTGTGCGCGTCGCGGTGGAAGCTCCGCTGAAGCAGATCGCGGTGAACGCCGGCATGGAAGGTGGAGTTGTGGTTGACAAGGTCCGCAACCTGCCTGACGGTGAAGGCCTCAACGCCGCTACCGGCGAGTACGAGAACATGCTGGAAGCCGAAATCGCTGACCCGGTTAAGGTGACCCGCTCTGCCTTGCAAAACGCTGCTTCCATTGCAGGTATGTTCCTCACCACCGAAGCCGTAGTGGTAGACAAGCCCGAGCCTCCGGCTCCGGCTGCTGCCGGCGGCGACGAGATGGCTGGCATGTACTAAAGCACCTATCTCAGCGCCTAGAAATCTAGGGGCTGGGTGCGAAAACTAACTTTGGGGCCAGGGGGTTTACCTCCTGGCCCCAAAGCATGTCCGCCGCCGAGCCTCGTGCGGCCTAGCGGCCGGAGAACATGGCGGTGGCTTGGGCTTCAGCGTCACTGTAGGTGGTAGCAGCTTGTGAAAGCGCTAATCCGATATCGTCTAAAGCGTTTTCTAACTGCACTTGCATAGTTCGCCAGTTTGCCGCAGTTGCAGTGAACTGGTTCGAAGCGGCGCCCGACCAAGAAGCCTCCAGCGCATCTAAGCTGGCCATCATAGTTGCCACCTCTGCTCTTAGGTTCTGGGCGCTGGCTCGCACCAAACCTGAACAGCGCGCTACTTCGGTGGCGTCAACGTGGAAAACGGACATGGGGATCCCCCTTTTGGGTTGAAGTTGAAACTGAAAGTCAGCGGTCGCTAACCAAGCCACTATCACCCAGCGCAGCCCCACTGCCTGCAGTGAGGCAACTGAGACTGTGGAAAACAGCAGGCTGTGGAAAACAACTAACCTGGGGAAGCCAAAATACGGATTTAAGAAGAAGCGCCTTGCTCGCTTGCACGAGAAGCACGCGCCTGCTCCTTCGCTGAGAGCCTGCGCGGGGCGTCCCGGCGGGTGGGAAGCAGGAGTTCAGGGACCATCTCTAACGACGACATCTCCGGAGTTGGCTCGGATGCCGATCGTGAACTGTCCACAGGCACAGGGGCGTCGCGTTCATCAACTACCGCCGCAGGCGCCTCCCGCTGGAAGGAGGCCGGTTTAGGTAGCGAGGGCGAACCGTCCTCGCGCGCAGGAAGGTCTTGGAGCGGAACCTGGGAATCCAAAGTCGCTAACTCGCCTTCAATGTTGTGACGCGCCTGCGTTTCCCACATTGACGCCAGGGGAGAAGTGAAAATCCGCGGGCGCTGCAGCAGGGAGTGCAGGTATTCGCGGCGATAGTGGGAGAACTCCGCGTCGGAAAGGTCGGCGCGTTCGCGGCGCAAAGCCAAACGCAGCTGCTTGTAGTCTTGCGGTTTGGAAGCTAGGACCGCCAAGATCGCGTCCACTAAAACCGCGGTATCTAGGTCGTTGGGGGAACTGTGGCGGGTGATGGCGGAACCAACTAGAGCACAAAGGTGGTTACAGACCTGTTGGCTGATGCCGATGGGAAGTAGGGAGCGTGAGATCAAGTCGCAGCAACGCGCCTGGGAAGAAGCCACCGCGGAAGCGTCGGAAGTTGCTAGCGGGTAATGCAAGCCCACGCCGTAGAACCACAGGGCCAGGTGGAGGGCGGCGGGGTTGTGAGAAGCGGGGGAGAACTCGTCGATGCGGGCGATTGCCCCGCGCAGGTAGCTGCAAGTGTGGAAACACCGGTTGGGGTCATTCCACTCCAGAATCAAACTTTGAGCTAACTCCACTAGCTGGTCGCGCGAACAGGTGGCATCCAGTTCTTGGGCGGCGCTTACAAACGTTGAAAGCATCCAGCTGGGGATTGCGGCAGCAGTCGAAGAGGGAAACTCGTTAACGTCCACCAGAACATGCTAATCCCTAAAAATAAAAAGGCAAGAATCCTTAAGTCCTAAGCCGGGGCGGGACGCGCGGGTGGGGGTAGGTGCGAGGACGCGGGCCGGGCAGCGCGCGGGTGGGTGGTCTACTGGGGCGAAGGGGGCTGGGTGGTTCCAGGCGGGCAGGAGCGCAACCCACTGTTTTCCGACAGCCACGACTTACGTGACTGCTGCAGTGGCAGGGCAATGCGAACCGTCAAACCACCACCGGCAGTGCGGTCGATCTCCACCTGACCGCCGTGCAGTGCCACGATCGAAGCCACGATCGCTAAACCTAGGCCGGACCCGCCTGAGGCTCGCGAACGCGACACGTCGGTGCGGTAAAAGCGAGTGAAAACCTTGGTGGAATCTTGCGCTGAAATACCGGGCCCGTGGTCACGGATCTCCACCACCGCGGAATCATCCACCTGCCCCAGAGCGATCTCCACCGGCGAACCCTGGGGAGTGTAGCGAACCACGTTCCCGATTAGATTCGTGAACACCTGGGTGATTTGGTCACGGTCAGCTTCCACCATTAAGGAATGGGGGGCGTCCTCCTCATCTAGAGAAATCAACTGCACCACCCGCGTCGGGTCGAGCGCGGTGCAGTCAAACGCCGCGTTCGTGGCCTGCTCCACCAAATCCACTGCCTCAGGGTTAATCGTGCGTTTTTCATCCAAACGCGCCAACGTCAGTAGATCTTCTACCAACGCACCCATGCGGGTTGATTCCGATTCAATCCGCCCCATGACGTCGGCAATGTTTTCTTGCGACACCGCGCCAATACGGTACAACTCCCCATATCCGCGGATCGCAGCCAAAGGAGTGCGCAACTCGTGAGAGGCATCAGAAATGAAATGTTTCATGCGTTCTTGGGAGGCGTCACGCTCAGCGAAAGACCGCTCAATCTGCGAAAGCATGCGGTTCAAGCTCACCGCCAACGACCCCACTTCAGTGGTGGGGGCTTCCGGCTCGATACGTTGGGTAATGTCACCGGCAGCGATCTTGCCCGCCACGGTTTCGATCCGTGCCAACGGCACTAAAGCGCGGCGCACCAAGTAGTGAGAAGTCAAGGCACCCACCGAAATCACGATCAAACCGAGCAGCGTGAAGTAACGCGAAGTATTAGCCACTGTTTCCGAAACTGAACGCAGGGGGAGGGCGATGGTGACAATCGAATGTATCCGGTCATCAACCGCAATCGGAACCGCCACCGCACGCCAATACGACCCGTTGATGGTGGAGCGAACACTCACCGGTAAAGTCGTGGTGGTTGGCAGGGGCGTATCGGGGCGCAGCAGTTCCCCCGGCAGGGGCAGGCCGAAACGTTGACGGGTTTCATCGGTGATCGAAACCGAAGAACTACCGTCGGTCAAAGTAAGACGCAGATAGTAGTTGGACGGGAAATCCACAGACTTATTCGACATCATTGCCCGCACCGACTCCACCGCCATAGAGGTAGCGGAAGAATGCAGCTCCCGGTCCACTTGGTTAACTAGGTGCGCCTGTAGAATCCCCAGCATGGCGGCGCCTGAAACTAAGAAACCAACTGTCAAAATCAGGGTGAATAAAGACACCAGGCGGAAACGCAAAGTGGCCCGCGACCACAGGGACTGCAAAGACGAAGGGTGGGGGTCGGGGGCAGGAGGTGGCACAAAGCCCGCATCCGGGATGGGAACCGTCGCCTCTGGCCGCTGCGCAGAAGAAGCAGCGGGGCAGGGAGCAGTAGGCGGGGTAGGCAAAACGAGTTTAGCTTTCGGCTCTTAGCATGTAGCCCACACCGCGGCGAGTGTGGATTAGGTTCCCACTGGAGCCGGGGACAGAAATCTTACGACGCAGATACGAAATGTATGACTCGACGATGGCTGCCTCGCCATCCCAGTCGTACTCCCACACGTGGTCGAGGATCTGCATCTTGGAAACCACACGCCCCTCGTTAATCATCAGGTAGCGAAGCAACTTGAACTCGGTGGGGGACAGGTCGAGTTCCACCCCGGCGCGGCGAACTTCGTGTGCGTCCTCGTCCAGCTCTAGGTCGGCGATACGTAAAATCCCATCGTCAGCGGAATCTCCCAGAGTGCGACGCAAAATCGCGCGAATCCGGGCAACGACTTCTTCTAAACCGAAAGGTTTGGTGACGTAGTCATCCCCGCCCACGGTGAGGCCTTGGATCTTGTCGCGCATGTCGTCGCGCGCGGTGAGGAATAGAACCGGGATGCGAACCCCGGCGTCACGTAAACGTCGAGTGACGGTGAAACCATCCATGTCGGGCAGCATGACGTCAAGTACGATCAGATCCGGGTTTTCCGTGGTGGCAAGGTGGAAAGCGGATTTACCGTCCTTTGCGGTGAGGACTTCGAAGCCCGCGAAACGCAGTGAGGACGCCAGCAGGTCACGGATATTCGGCTCATCATCAACCACCAGTAGGCGAGCTTCAGCGGTGGCTTGCGGATCTGAATACATAGTCATAACTCCATCCAACACCCCTACGCTGGAAGTTGTCTGGGAATCGGCTCAACAGTTTTCGTAAAGCACCTGACAGGCGGGATTCGGGTGGGGTAGTGGCGCGGCGGTGCGGGGTGGGCCGCGGGACGAGGCTGGGGGCCGCGGGTAAGAACAGCAGCGGTAACGCAGGGGCGGGGCGCGCCGCGGGACGAGGACGGGCGCTGGTGGAGGATAACTTTAGCTGTGCAACAATAGGAGCACTTAAATCGTTTGGGAAGGAACCTAAATGACCACTGCGCCATCGGCCCTTGAAATCGACTACACCGGGCCGGAAAGAGAAGAACCCTTCTGCCCCGCCGGAGCCGACTTCAAAGGTATCTCACCGACCTTGGCGAAAGTGCGCGCCACCGGCATCGCGATCCGCGCTCTCATCGTGGTGCCAGTGGCAACTTCCATCACCTATTTCGCCGCCTCTGAAATCGCACACGACAACGCGGTGGCTTCCTGGCTGCCCTACTTAGTCGGAGGGCTCCTGCTGGCTTACTACCTGTGGTGGGGGTGGATCCGCGTGCGGCAAGTCCACGCTTTTGCCTACGCCCGCACCGAATCTGAACTACTCATCCGCCGCGGCATCATGTTCCGTTCCCTCACCCTCATCCCCTACGGGCGCCTGCAGTACGTAGACGTGGCAGAAGGCCCGATAGAACGGCACTTCGGACTGGCGTCGGTGAGTCTTTACACTGCTTCGGGGGCTTCAGACGCCACTATTCCCGGGTTGCCAACGAAAGAAGCTGCCCGCTTGCGCGATGAGTTAGCGGCGCGCGGTGAAGCGGAACTGGCGGGACTGTAAACGCATGGGGAACAACAGTGCGCGAAGTGAGCGCGTAAACGCTTCTGACTCCGGGGTGCCCGCCGACCAGTGGCGCCGGATGCACCCGCTGACCCCGCTTTCTCGCGGAGCTGCGGTGATTTCCGCGGTAGTCGTATTCGTCTTGTGGCAGAACCTGGACACCTTTTGGGAGATAATCCACGACGAGGACGCCGCCCGCTTCGGTTTGGGACTGATCTTCGGCCTGGCGGCGCTCGCGGTTTTCGCGGTGGCGTTACTTACCGTGCTTTTCACCTACATCGCGTGGCGGCGCGAGGAATACGCCGTCACCGCCGAAGCTGTGTGGCACCGCAGCGGCATTATTTTCCGCCGCCAACGCCATGCTCGCCTGATCCGTATCCAGGCGGTGAATATCCACCACGGTTTGATCGGGAGGTTGCTCAAGCTCGGTTCGGTCACCATCGAAGTCGCCGGGGGAGGGGACTCGAATGTGCAGTTGGGTCTGCTTAAAAGCAGTGACCTGGAGAAGCTGCGTGGGGAGATTTTGCGGCGTGTTTACGAGGCTCGGGCTGCCGAAGCGGGAACCAACCTAAGGCAGGGGGCGGGGGAAGCTCCAGTGGCGAAGCCGGGTGCGCAGCTGCCTCACGCGGTGGGTACCGTGCCTGCAGAAACTGGCATCAGCGGCGCGGGAAACACCGGCAGTGTGGGGGCATTCCCCGCCGGTTCGCACGCTCCCGTCCATTCCACAGATCCGCACGCCCACCCGGCTGGCCCTGCGCCCGCGCTGGCGCACGCGGCCCGCAGCGTCGAGGACCTCCTCGCCACCGAATCCCAAACCCGACCCCCCATTTTCAAGGTCGCGGCTTCCAACCTGGTGAAAGCTCGCCTGCTGGACACCAGCACGATTTTCACCGTCGTCTTCTTCATCCTGGTGATGGGCGGGTGGCTATCACTGTGGCTAGTTTTCGGGTCAGCTGGAACTTTCGCCAGCGGCATCCCGGTGCTTCTGATCGCCGGTAGCGCCCTAGTCAGCAGCTGGAAATCCTTCCGCGACGACTACAACTTCACCGCCACCCTCACCGATGAAGGCGTCCACATCACTGCGGGACTGACTTCCACCCGCTCACAAACCATCCCCGTGCAGCGAGTCCACGCGGTAGAGGTAACTCAACCCCTGCTGTGGCGAGCCGCCGGCTTTTACCGCGTCACCATCGCCCAAGCGGGGGTCAGTTTCGGCGACTCAAGCTCCGCAAAAGCCTCCGACGTCCTACTTCCCGTGGGGTCGTTCGAGGACGTGTTGCGAGCAGTGTGGCTGATCTTCCCTGACCTGGGCTGCCCCGACCCGGTAGAAAAGCTTGGCGCCGCTCTTTCCGAATTCGACGACGCCGCCGGATACACGAAGAATCCGCCACAGTCGAAGTGGTTCGACCCGCTTACCTACCGGCGTAAAGGTATATTCCTAACCACTCGTGCGGCACTGGTTCGCAACGGGCGCCTCACTCGGCGCCTAACGGTGGTGTCGTTGCCGCGAGTGCAATCTTGGAAAGTGGATCGCGGCCCCATTGATAAGCGTATGAACCTGGCGTCCTTGCATCTGGACTTAGCTGGAGGGCTAGGGTTAACGGGGTTCATCAGCCACTTGGATAAGCACGTGGCAGCGCAGTTAGTTGAACAGTTGCAGGACTTAACTCGCCAGGCGCAGCTGCGTGACCGCGACGAGGAATGGTTCGCGCGCGCCCAGCGCCACTTGCAGACCGTATCCGGTGAGGACATCTTCAATGCTGATTTCGCCGAGGACGCGCCGGCCACTCCGGCGGTGACTACCGGCGAGGACGCGGCGAGCGGGCCGACCCAGGTGGTGAATATTTCCGAACCAAGCGCGGCAGGTGCGCCGACCCAGGTGGTGAATATTTCCGAACCAAGCGCTATGCGCACGGTGGCAGATATCCCTGAACAAGACGCCATGCGCACGGTGGCGGAACCCGGCGCGCCGAGCGCGGCGGGCCCTTCATCCGACCCCACCCAAGCGGGGCAGCCACACCCAACAGAAAAGGACCTGAGGTAATGCAAGCACGCCTAAAGATCGGCATTGTTGGACCGGGCAGGGTGGGGCGTTCCCTCGCTGTCGGGTGGCAGCAGGTTGGGCACCAGGTGGTGGCGGTTACGTCCTCATCCCGCCCCCAAGTAATGGACTCCCTAGAGGTCCAACTACCCCACGCGCAGGTGGTGGCCTTAGACCAGATGCCGGCAGTGGACCTGCTGGCTATCACCACTCCCGATGACGTTATCGGTTCGGTGACGCAATCCTTGGCGGACTTTGGCATCATTCGCCCCGGCCAGATAGTGCTGCACGCCAGTGGCGCCCACGGCCTGGCGGTATTGGAACCGGCAGCGAAAGTTGGGGCCCTGACCATCGCCTTGCATCCGGCTATGACTTTTACCGGCTACAGCTTGGACCAACAGCGCCTGGCGGACTGCCCGGTGGCGGTAACGGCAAGCGCCGTCGCCATGCCGATCGCGCAGGCTCTGGTGTACGAACTGCAAGCCACTCCGGTTCCGGTGGAGGAAAGCCAACGTCAGCTTTACCACGCAGCCCTCACCCACGGGGCGAACCACCTGTTCACCTTGCTAACTCAAGCGCGCGCTGCCCTGGCGGCCGCCGGGATAGAAGACCCAGGGGCGTATTTGCGTCCGCTGCTGCAAGCCACCATGGAAAACGCCTTAGAGGCCGACCCCGGTAGCTTAACCGGGCCGGTGGTGCGCGCGGACCTGGGGACTTTGCGAACGCACCTAACTCAGTTGCAAGCGTGCGCAGAACTAAACCAACGCCCCCTTGGCTCCGACCCCGGCTACGGTTTAGGGCAGGCAGCGGACACCTACTTGGCGCTAGCGGAAGCCACCGCGGAACTAGCGTGGGAAGCAGGGCGCCTCAGTGACCGCCAGCGCGATGCGGTACTGCTGGCGTTGCGGGATACGCCATAATAACGCCCGCAAAGTCGCGCGAACGTGGCGCGGCGACGCACAATAGGAAAGGAATCCCCCAACTGGGGGCACGCCCTCGTTCACACCAGTGGCAGTTTGCAGGAAGGCGAAACGTTGAACGCTGTGAAACAACCTCAGGTAGTGCACACGCGCACCGATTTGCAGGCAGCGCTGTCGAAACTATCGGGGCGGCGAGCCCTGGTGATGACGATGGGGGCTTTACACGCCGGGCACTTGGAACTGGTGCGACAAGCCCACCAACACGGTGACCACGTGGTGGTGACGATTTTCGTTAATCCCACGCAGTTCGCTCCGGGTGAGGACTTCGACGCCTACCCGCGCACCTTAGAAGCAGACGTGGCGGCACTGGCGACCGTGGGAGCTGACCTGGTGTACGCCCCGGCAGTTGAGGAAGTCTACCCCCACGGCCCAGCTCGCGTAACCATCGACCCCGGTCCCACCGCGAAAGTCCTAGAAGGCGCCACCCGCCCGACGCATTTCGCTGGAGTGTGCCTGGTGGTCAATAAAGTTTTCAACCTGGTTGCCCCGCAGGTAGCAATGTTCGGCCGCAAGGACGCCCAGCAGCTGGCGATTATCCGCCAAATGGTGCGGGATCTGGACATGCCCATTGAAATCGTGGGGGTTGACATTGTGCGTGACGAGGACGGCCTGGCGCTGTCTTCGCGCAATGCTTACCTCAGCGCGGACGAACGCAGTCGCGCCCTGGTTCTGTCGCGTGCTTTGCGCAGCGGGGCGCAGTTGGCAGCCGAGGGAGCCAGCGCCGAACAAGTGGTTGGCTCTGTGCGCCAGGTGATTAATTCCCAACCTGGGGTGGAATTAGATTACGTGGCTTTAGTGGACCCGGTGGATTTCACCGCCGCTACTCACGGCGCCGCGGTGCTGGCAGTGGCGGCGAAGGTCGGCTCCACCCGGTTGATTGACAACGCGGAGGTGGACCTGCAGTGACCAACACCAACCGCAGTGACGCTAGCGCCAAACCGATCCCCGGCCTGATGCGAACCATGGTGACCGGCAAGATCCACCGCGCCACAGTTACCGGCGCAGACTTACACTACGTGGGTTCCATAACCGTGGACGCGCTGTTGTTAGAGGCCGCCAACATTTTACCCAGCCAACAAGTCGACGTGGTCAACGTCAACAACGGAGCGCGGCTCACGACCTACACGATTGCGGGTGAACCCGGCTCGGGGATAGTGCAGCTAAACGGCGCGGCCGCCCACCTGGTTAACGCCGGTGACGTGGTGATAATCATGTGCTACGGCCTGATGCCTGATGAACAGGCACGCCAGCACTCTCCTGCGGTGGTGTTGGTCGATAAGGACAACCGGATCCTAGATCGGGGTGACAACCCCGGCGCGGTTCCGCCCGGTTTAGAAAACGCCACCGGAGGCAGCGCTACGCTGCACTCCAGCGGCATCTAAAGTCATCTAACTCGCGGGTACGGGGCTTCAATCGCACCAGCGTTTTAAGGCCTCCCGCCTTGGGGGTGAGCTGTCAGCGCAACCCTTTTACCCCTGGCGAGCTTTAAATCGCGGGTTGCGCTTGTTGATGACATAGGTCTTCCCGCGTCTGCGCACCACCACGGAACCTTCCTTTTGCTTTAGCGCTCGCAAAGAAGCACGTACCTTCATAGTTTCCCTCCCTTTGCCTAGCTACCGGCGTTGCAGCCGGGGTTTGGCTTACCTATCGGCTGTCTCGCCGGTGTCTGTCTTGCCTACCGGCTTTCTTTGAACTCCACGTGTTTTCGCACAACCGGGTCGTACTTTCGCAGCACCATGCGATCGGGGCTGTTGCGCCGGTTCTTCCGGGTTACGTAGGTATATCCCGTCCCGGCGGTGGAGACCATCTTAATGACCGGCCGCAGGTCAGTTCGTTTACTTGCCATCAGTTTCCTTTCTGCGTTCTTCAACAGGTTCTGTAGTCGCGATTTGCGTTTTCACACAATACACCTAATGATAATGGTTATCAACTAGGGGGCGGCCTGTGGATAACTCCAAAAACGGTTCGCCATAGACAAGAATGGAAATATGCGAACACTTATTACAGCCAGTGCACATGACCTGATCTCACGTAACTGCCTGCAGTGGGCATGTGAGGCGGTCCCGAATCTAACCACCATTGCGCTTGAACTACACGAAGACAGCAGCCAAATGGTGGTACACGTCTGCGATGCTGATGGGGAAACCATTTACGGTGAGGAACGGCAAAAGAACTGCCTCACCTGCGCCACCATAGAAGTAGCCCAGATCCTGTTAGAACGCCTCACGGGAGACGGCCCGGTACTGCTGCTGCTTCCAGGTGGGATTGAACTGACCCTAGCTAGCGCCCACCTGCAAGAAATCATTGAAAGCCCCATTCACGGCTTGAAGAACTACCGCCTGGCTTGCGCCGTTACCGCGGTAGATACTCAAGTGGCGTTGGAGCTGTTAATCAACCACGGCAACGTTGAACCCGTGCGCGACCTGTTGCATACCTGTCGCCTGGACTACCAGCCCAGTTGGGAAGATGATTCCGACAGTGACGTGGTGGAAACACTTACCAATGATTTGCTCTACGCCGACCAGGTGGTCTACACCGGAGACGACGCGGTGGGGCAGCTGGCGATCATGGATCTGGCGGCGGGGACCGAGGTCGGTAGCTGGCAACAGGTTGACCCGCGCCAGTGGTGCTTGCGTACCCACGACGTAGAGCAGGCTCTAGGTAGGGTCAATAGCGAGCGATTCTAAAGCTCAGACCCCGCCGCGCAGGGTGCGCCGCGCCACGTAAAAGGCTCGGGGTATGCATCAAGGGCACTAACCTCGCTACCATAGAGGCGTGGAATCTCAAACAGCAGCGAATGAAAACCTCCAAGCCCCCGAACAGATCCGGGTGCGTCAAGAAAAGCGTCAGCGTCTTTTGGACGCCGGGCGTGAACCCTACCCGGTGGAACTGCCCATCACCTCCACCATAAAGCAGGTGCGCCAGCAGTACGAGTACCTGCAGATCGACGAAAAGGGCCCCGAAGCAGTGGGCCTGGTCGGGCGCGTAATGTTTATCCGCGGCTCCGGGAAACTAGTTTTCACCGTGATCCAAGACGGTGAAGGCAACCGCCTGCAGGTAATGCTCTCAGCCAAAGACATCGGCGCCGACAGCCTAAAGGACTTCAAAGCTGACGTGGACTTAGGCGACCACCTGTTCGTGCGCGGCTACCCCATGCGCTCCAAGCGCGGTGAGCTGTCGATCTTCGCCACCGCCGGCGAAACCACTCCCGCCTGGCAGCTAGCCGGAAAAGCCCTGCGCCCCCTACCTAAGACCTTCACCACTGAAACCGGTGAAGAAATGACGCTGTCGGAAGAATCGCGCATCCGCCGCCGCCACCTGGACATGATAATGCGCCCAGCGGCGCGCGACATGGTGCGCCTACGCGCCAAAGTGGTGCGTTCTTTGCGTGAATACTTCGACGACGCGGGTTTCATCGAAATCGAAACCCCCATGCTGCAAAACATCCACGGCGGAGCCGCCGCCCGCCCGTTCCAAACCCACATGAACGCCTACGACACCGAACTGTACCTGCGCATCGCCCCGGAACTGTTCCTCAAACGCGCGGTAGTTGGCGGCATCGAGAAGGTTTTTGAAATCAACCGCAACTTCCGCAACGAAGGCGCAGACTCCTCCCACTCACCGGAGTTCACGATGCTGGAAGCCTACGAAGCCTACGGCACCTACGACTCCATGGCCCAACGTACTCGCGAGTTCATCCAGAAGGCGGCGCGCGACGCCCTCGGCACCGAAGTCGTCACCCTGGCCGACGGGTCCAGCTACGACCTGTCGGGGGAGTGGACCTCCATCAGCTTGTATGAAGCCGTTTCGCAAGCGGTGGGCGAGGACGTGGACCCCTCCACTTCGCGCGAGCGCCTACTGCAGTTAGCCGCCAAACACGACATCGAAGTTCCCGACCACGCGCTGGATGGGAAGATCGTGGAGTTAATCTTCGAAGAACTCGTCGGCGACCACCTGTGGGAACCCACCTTCGTGCGCGACTTCCCCGTGGACACCTCACCACTGGTGCGAGCACACCGCACCCTGCCGGGGCGAGTGGAGAAATGGGACCTGTACGTACGCGGGTTCGAACTCGCAACCGCCTACTCCGAGCTAGTGGACCCCGTCATCCAACGTGAACGTTTCCAATCCCAAGCCCTGGCCGCCGCCAAGGGCGACCCCGAAGCGATGGTACTGGATGAGGACTTCCTCGAAGCCATGGAACAGGGCATGCCTCCCACCGGCGGCATGGGAATGGGACTCGATCGCCTGCTCATGGCTCTAACCGGGCAGGGGATTCGCGAAACTATCACTTTCCCTCTGGTTAAACGCCTGGGATAATAACTTCCATGCAGCTTTTCGCTGCGCGTAAGCGCCGCCCCCACCCGCGGGTGTACACCCGCCCGGCTCGCACCTCCGCGCTGGCACTAGCCAGCGTGATTGCAGTGGGAACCTTCCTACTCATGCTGCCAATATCGCGCACCGGGCAACCCCCCTGGCCGCAGGAAGCGGTGGCGCGCGTAGCCGGCCCCGCCATCGGGGACGGCGCACCCCTGAGCGCGGCGTTCTTCACCGCCACCTCCGCCTCCTGCGTGACCGGGTTAATCGTGGTGGACACCGAAACCTACTGGTCAGTCTTTGGCCAAGTGGTGCTGGTGATCCTAATGGAAATCGGCGGGCTCGGAACCATGACGTTTGGCGCCATCATGGCGATCTTCATCGCTAACCGCCTGAACCTGCGCCAACGCCTGGTGGTGGCTTCCGCCACCGGCCTGGTGTCCCCACGCGAAATCAGCGGGGTGGTGCGCCGCATCGTGGGATACTCCCTGGTGCTGCAAGCGGTATTCGCCATCCCCATCCTGGTGAGCCTACTGCTACGCGGCGAACCCCTGCACCGCGCCCTCGGCCACGCCGGCTTCCTGGCGGTCTCAGCCTTCAACAACGCCGGGTTCTCCGTCTACTCCGACTCCCTCATGAAGTTCGCCTCCGACCCGCTGGTGCTTTTACCGATAAGTTTGCTCATCATCGTTGGCGGCCTGGGGTTCCCGGTGCTGATTGAGTTCCGCCGCGCCCTGCGCTCACGCGGTAAAACCTTCATCCAGTTTTCCCTCAACACCCGCCTGGTGCTGTTTGGCACCGGAATGTTAATCATGGGCGGGTGGGCAGCGATCGCGCTACTGGAGTGGCGCAACACCGCCACCATGGCGTCCATGTCCGCCCCCGCGAAACTGCTGCTTTCCTTCTTCACCGCGGTTTCACCTCGTACCGCCGGATTCAACGCCATGGACATCGCCGCCCAGTCGGAAGTGACGTGGCTGGTAACCGACATCCTCATGTTCATCGGAGGCGGCCCGGCAGGCACCGCCGGAGGAATGAAAATCACCACCGCCCTGGTGCTGTTCTTCCTGGTCGTCACCGAGGTGCGCGCGGGGCGCTCGGTGCACCTATTCGGATCGCGCATCGGGCGTTCAGTGAACCGCGAAGCCACCACCGTGCTGGTGCTGGCCTTCACCCTGGTAGTTGCGTGCACGGCGATCCTCATGCTGCTTACCAACCACAACCTGGATCGCTCCCTATTTGAAGTCACTTCCGCTCTAGGCACGGTGGGTCTATCCACCGGCATCACTCCGACACTGCCGCTAACGGCGCAAATAATGCTCACCCTGCTGATGTTCTTTGGTCGCGTGGGGCCGATGTCCATTGCCACGGCCCTGGCGATTAACCCGCAGGCGCGGCGTTTCGATCTACCGAAGGAAAGGCCTCTAATTGGTTAGGTTGAATTTTTCTTTGAAACCCCAAGTCAACGCTTACAACGGGGGCGTGGTCATTATCGGCCTGGGCAGGTTCGGTCGCGCCATGGGCGAAGAACTCATGGAATCGGGCGTGGACGTGCTGGGGGTGGACACGGACGAGGCGATGGTGCAGTCCATGAACGGCAAACTCACGCACGTGGTGCGCGCCGATGCTTCCGACGTGGAAACCCTGCGCCAGTTGGGAATCGATGAGTTCCCCAACGCGGTAGTTGCCATCGGCAATGACCTGGCGGCCTCCATCTTGGTTACCTCCGCCCTGTTGAAACTGGACGGGCCAGATATTTGGGCGAAAGCCTCCACTGAACAGCAGGGGGAGATCCTCACGCAGATGGGGATTAAACACGTGTTCCACCCGGAAAAGGACATGGGGGTGCGGGCCGCTCACCTGCTTACCCGGCGCCTTTCTGACTACTTCGACTTAGGGCACGGTTTCGCCATGGCGACCACGGTGCTTCCCGAGGAACTCACCGGAGTGCCACTGTCGCAGTTAGCGATTCGCTCTCGCTTGGGACTTACCATAATTGGGGTTCGGGAAGAGGACGGGACGTGGACGTCGGCGGTGGCTGATACTGTGGTGCGTAGGGGGCAAACTGTCCTGGTGGCCGGTTCGGCGCAGAAGCTGGACGCGGCGTTTCGGAAGTAGAGTCGAAACGAGTTTCCGCAACCACACCCACACGCTTCTAGGTCGTTCTTGGCCGCCGTGGTTGCCAGCCCCTGTTACCGCTTAAATAAGTGGATGCAAGGAGGCTTTCATGGATCTTAAAATCGCTGGGAGAGTGGCTTTCGTAGCGGCTTCGACCTCCGGCTTGGGGCGGGCGAGCGCCCTGGCTTTGGCGCAGGAGGGAGTTAAAGTTTGCGTCACCGGACGCACCGAAGGACGCTGCCAGCAGGTAGTTGACGAAATCACCGCCGCCGCCGGGGTGGCGACCGCCGCCGCCGGGGT
>JAUNVG010000006.1:0-51449 GCA_030537735.1 Actinomycetaceae bacterium | reverse complement strand
TGGCACACCCAGCTGCCGGCCGGGGACCCGGAGGCGACCGCCGCCGCCATGGACGTGGAGGACCCCGACTCGGTGCGGGCCGCCTTAGCGCACTGCCAAAGCCACCTGGGGCCGATCGACATTTTAGTGTTAAACGGCCCCGGCCCGAAGCCTGGCCAACCCAGTGAAGTCACGGGCGAGGACGCACAGGCAGCAGTAGCGCGCCTGGTTTCCCCTCACCTGCAGATGCTCTCAGCCACGCTGCCAGGTATGCGTGAGCGCGGCTGGGGGCGAGTGATTGCGATTGGTTCGACCGCGGTAATCACTCCCAGCCAGCAGCTGGTGCTCTCCACCATGGGGCGCCAAGCCTTGGCGGGGTACTTGAAGGCCTTGGCCGGGGAGGTCGCACCCCAGGGGGTAACTGTGAATATGGTTCACCCCGGGCGCATCGCCACCCCGCGCATCGACCAGTTGGACGCCGACCAGGCACAGCGTGAAGGGGTTAGCTCCCAGCAGGTGCGTGCCCAGTACGAAAACACCATTCCGGTGCGTCGCCTTGGTGACCCGGCGGAAATGGGAGCGGCAGTGGCGTTCTTGGCTTCTGAGCGAGCCGGTTACATTACCGGCACCAGCTTGCGGCTGGACGGTGGCGTCACCCCGGTTTCGTAAGGCGTTAGCGCCGGTTCTCACGGTTGAGGCGGCGCGGCGGTAAAAGAAAAGATCCTCACTTCCTGGCATGGGTGCAGGCGGTGAACTAAGTAAGAAAGTTGGTTTTCGATGGTGAATTCTTCTCCCCTGGTGATTGGAGTGGATTCTTCCACTTCCGCTACCAAAGCGATTATTGTTAACGACGCGGGTCAGACCCTTTCTACCGGGCGCGCCCCGATTGACCTACTTACCCCGCGGATGCACCACTACGAACACGACCCCGTGCAGTGGTGGGAGTCCACGCGCGTCGCTATCGGCGACGCCCTTAGCCAGTTAACTGACGATGAACGCGGCCGCGTCCAAGCGCTTTCGATTTCGCACCAGCGTGAGACCTTCGCTTGCGTGGACGAGGACGGGCGCGCCCTGCGTCCGGCGATCTTGTGGTTGGACTCGCGCGCCGGGGAGCAGATACTGCGTTACGGCAGCGACGAGATCCATCGCCTGTCGGGCAAGCCCGCCGATACTACGCCCGCCATTTACAAGCTGGCGTGGCTGAAAGAACACGAGCCAGATACCTTAAAAAACGCCAGGTACGTGGTGGATGTGCACGCCTACTTAACGCACGAGCTCACCGGGCAGTGGGTGTCTTCGACCGGCAGCGCCGACACCTTGAACCTGTTCGACATCGCCGCCCAAACCTGGTCCGATGAACTATTGGAAATCGCCGGCGTCAGGCGCGAACAGCTACCGCATTTAGCTAAACCCGGGGAAGTCATTTCCCCGTTGAAAGCAGAGCTTGCCCAGCAGTGGGGGATCGCTCAGATCGACGTGGTCTCCGGGCTGGGCGATGGGCAGGCCGCGGGGTTGGGTACTGCCGCCACCGAAGAGGGCGTGGCCTACCTTAACGTCGGCACCTCCATCGTCTCTGGTATCCACGCTGACGAATACCGTTTCGGACGCCAGTACCGCACCCTGGTTGCCGGTATTCCCGGATGGTACGTGCTGGAGTCAGTGCAAAACTCCGGTTCCGTGTTGGGGAACTGGTTCCGTAAACATTTCGGTGACCCGCAGTTAGACGGCGCCCCCGACCCCGCGTTAGAGGAGGCCGCCAGTAAAGTCCCGGCCGGCAGTGAGGGCCTGCTCACCCTGCCGTATTGGAATGCGGTGCAGTCCCCGCACTGGGATCCGTTCGCCCGCGGAGCGGTAGTGGGTTACGGTTCTTCCCACACCAAGGCGCACGCCTATCGTTCCTTACTGGAAGGCATGGCGATGGAGTTGGCGTTGAACCTAGAAGGAATGGCGCAGGGAGCTAACACTGAGATCCGGGAGCTACGCGCGGTGGGTGGAGGTTCCCGTTCGCCCCTGTGGCGTCAGATCCTGTGTGACGTCACCGGCGTTGATATTGTGCAGTCCACTATTGATGAGGTTTCCGCCCAGGGGGCGGCGGTGCTGGCAATGGTGGCGGTGGGGCGCTACCCGTCGGTGGGGGAAGCTGCCGCGGCGATGGCTCACCTGGGGGCGCGCACCAGCGCGAACCCGGATAACCGCGCTCGCTACCAGGCGTGGATGCCGGTGCATCGCAAGCTCTACCCCGCGTTGCAGGAAGTCTTCACCGATATTCAGCAGGTGTCGAAGCAGCTGGGTGACCTGTAGTCCGCCGCCGCTGCAGAAATGAAACCGCGTCAGCCCGAAGGCCAGTGAGTTCCTGGTTCCTTCGGGCTGACGCGCTACTAGCAACCATGAGGTTACGCCGCCTGGCGCCTAGTCCTCTCGCCCCGGCTGCTTACCGTAGTTCGCCATTCCTGCCTTGGCGTTTTCCATCTGCTCGTCCGAAAGCAGGGCAATCGGGGCGCCGGTCGCCATGGCACGCAAGTGAATCTCACAAACGTATTCCAAGATCGGCAGCATATTTACCGCTTTCGTCGCGGTCGGCCCAATGGTGATGGCACCGTGATTCTTCATCAACGCCCCGGTACGGTCTTTCAAGGCCTCAGTTACGAACTTCGCCAGGTCATCGGAACCGAACCCCGCGTAGGGAGCCACCCGGATGGTGCCTCCGAACATCGCCGAGTAGTAGTGCGAGGTCGGGATCTCATCCACCACCAATCCCAGCGCGGTGGAGGCAGGCGCATGGTTATGGGTAATCGCCTTGGCGTCGGTAGCGTGGTAAACACTCAAGTGCAAGGGAAGTTCCGAGGACGGCTTCAACGTCCCTTCCACGTGGTTTCCATCCATGTCGTAAATAACAATGTCCTGCGCCGTCATCGTCTCGTAGGCGACGCCGGAGGGAGAAATCGCCACCAGGTTCCCCTCCCGAATCGAAACATTCCCAGCAGTCCCCACAATCAACCCCTCACGCTGCATGAAGAGGCAAGTGTCAACAATCTCCTGACGCTGTTTTTCCATTAACATGATTTTCTCCTTCAACAACTACCAGTCACTTACGGTCTAAAACTTCAGGGTTAGCTAAATGCCGAGGGCGTTCACCTCTCATAAAAGCGGCGATATCAGCTGCGCCAATGCGCGCCGCTAGACGTGACGCCTCCTTCGAAGCGCCCGCCAGGTGCGGAGTGAACGTCACTCGCGGGGTCTTCATCAGGCGGTGGTCGGCTGGGAGCGGCTCTTGCGGCAAACAGTCGAAAGCAGCGGCGAACAGGTGCCCGGAATCAATCGCGTCACACACCGCGTCGTAGTCCACTAACGCTCCGCGCGCGCAGTTAATAATGATGGAACCGGCAGGCATTTTCGCGATCGTTTCGGCGTTAATCATGTGCTGGTTCTCGGCCGTGACACGCGCGTGGAGGGTGACGATGTCAGACCCAGCCAAAAACTCGTCCAAAGTTTCCACGAACTCGATATTGCTTGCCCCCTCGCGGTTCTTCGCCCACGGGTCGTACACCAGGACTTTGCCGCCGAACGAAGCCATAATATTCGCTACTTTAGCGCCCACCGCGCCGTAGCCCACTACCCCCACGGTGGAGGAGCCAACCTCGGGGCCGACGTTGTCGAAAATGTAGTAGTCCGAACGCCATTGGCCACTAACTACCTCGTCGTGGCGCTGGGCGATCTGACGCGCGGCAGCTAAAATCATGCCGACCGTGTGTTCGGCGGTGGCGGTGGCGTTGCGCCCGGGAGTGTAGGAAACCAACACGCCGTGGTCAGTGGCGGCCTCGATATTGACGTTAACCGGGCCGCCGCGACAAATCGTGATCAGCTTCAACTCCGGGCAGGCGGCAATCACTTTTTCCGTGAAAGGGAAAGTATGAGAAAACGCTATTTCGCACCCTTTGAGAGCTGCGATTAACTCATCTTCATCTCCCAAAGCTTCCTTAACTTCCGCCACATCGTGGAACGGGGGCACTGGCCAGGTAGAAGCAATCGAAGTGGTCTTCGCATCTGGCACTTCCTTGCGCAACGCCTGATCCATTACCTCCTCAGTGACGAACCCGTCGCTAGCTAGTAGTACACGCATAAGATTTTTCCTTCTCTAAAATGCCGAAAATTCTCTACTCAGTTACCGCTTTGCGCAGTTCGCGCATCTGCTTCCAAACCGGCTGTATGGCCTGGCGGGTCTGTAAGAAGATCTGGTGAGTTAAGTCGTAGACTTCGCGGTTATCTGGATTGGGTTCGAAAGTTTCCATGCTGGCCCCCAGGGCGTTTGCGGCCTCTTTAATGCTGGGGAAGCGTCCGGCAGAAACCAGGGCGAGTACCGCCGCCCCGCGCGCGCCGGCTTCGGGAGCGTCTTGGCGAATCACCCGCTTGCCGGTGGCGTCAGCTAGGATCTCACACAGTAAGTCGGAGCGGAAACCGCCGCCAGATACTACCAGGTCACCTTGAATCTGCAGCGCGTTAACGCACTCAACCAGGGAGAAAGCCACCCCTTCGTATACCGACCGCAAGATGTCTTCGCGCGCCGAGGTAAGGGACATTCCCTGCCAGGACGCCGAAGCATTGGTGTCCAGGAAGGGAGCGCGCTCCCCGCCGGGGGAAGCGTAGGGCAGGTAGATTACCCCGCGCGATCCAGGTTTCGCTTCCCGCGCCTTGCGTTCGATACTGGCCCAGTCCTCGTCTTCCAATCCCAGGGTGCGGCGAATCCAGTCGAGGTTGGGGGTGCCCGTCATGGGAGCCATGAACTCCAGCACCTGGGTGCCGTTGCCGGTGGCTAGCACCATCGACAGTTCGGATTTTCGTTCAGCTACCGAAGGCAACAAAGTGCCGACGAACCCGGTGGTTCCTAAGATCAGCCAGGTGGCGTTGTCTTCGATGGCGCCCAACCCCATGCCGGTGACGGCTACGTCAATCATCCCCACGCCTACCGGTGTGCCGGCGGGAATCCCGGTGCGGGCGGCGGCTTCCTCACTTAGGGGGCTGGCTTCGCCGTCGGCGTGGCGGATCGGGGGCAGCAGGCGCAGGGTGTCTTCCAACCCCAGTTCGCGCGCCAGTTCCTGGCTGAATCCAGAGGCATCGCGCACGTCCAAGAAAGAGCGGGAGGCTTCGGTGTAGTCGGTGGCGCGCACCCCGGTGAGTTTGAACCGTATCCAGTCTTTACAGTTCAGGTGAGTGGCGGCGTTTTCCACCGCCTGCGGCTGGGTCTGCTTCAGTTCTTCGATGAGGACGGGGAACAGTCCTCCGAAAATAGTGGTGCCGGTGACGTCGAGTACCTTTCGGCCGCGGCCGTCGGCTTCCCAGGCGTTGACTCGATCGCTCGCGCGTCCGTCCAACCAGTTAGCGGCCGGGCGCGTGGGTTTACCTTCGGCGTCCACCAGCCAGGCGCCGTCGCCTTGACCGGTAAGCCCGATCCCAACCACATTGGAGTCGGGCAGTTGCTTACGCACTTCGGTCAGGCACTCAGCCACCGCTTCCCAAATAAGGTTCATGTCTTGTTCGGCTTCCCCGCGATTGCCGTACTGCACGGGGACAGAAGTGTGGTGGGTAGCTTGTATCTGGCCGTCGAGGTCGAAAGCTACAGCCTTAACCGCGGTGGTGCCGCCGTCGATGCCGATTACGATATCACTCACGTCTACTCCTCTTTGAGTTTCAGCTGCCTGTTTTTCGCCCGCGCTCGCCGCCGGGCAGGCAGGGTTGTTAAGTGGGGTTCTTGTCCCGTTTCAGGTGACTCTTTCACTCTAGAAGTCAAACCCTTAATTATCAAGCACTTTGCAAAATTCGCAATATATTTTTCTAGTTCTGTGTAAAAGATGCGCCTCTGTTTACAACAGGGGGGTGAGCGTCGATACTGGAAGCATGAGTGACACCGGCGACAAAACCACCCCCACCCAGCGGCGCACCCGAATTATCGACGCGGTAATGGAAGAAGGTGCGATGCGTATAGAAGACATCGCGCAGCGACTGGAGGTGTCTCCGGTAACGGTCTACCGCGACCTACAAGCCCTTGAAGACACCGGCATAATGGAGCGCATAAAAGGCAAGGTTCGTATGCGCGCATCTTCCACCGCCGAACTACCTCCGCAGATTCGGCGCACCCGTAGCCCGGAAGAAAAGGCGCGAGTAGCGGGCGCAGCAGCTAAGTTAATCAACCCCGGCGACGCCATAATCATCGACGATTCCTCTACTTTGCTGCCACTGCTGCCGCAGCTTAAAACCATTACCCCGCTGACGATTATCACCAACTCACTCACTGTGGCCGACACTATCCGGGACTGGGGGGAGCACGAACTCGTCGTCATTGGAGGCAGGTACCAGCGGTGGGCGCACGCCTTCTACGGCACCTTGGCGGTGTCGCAGGTGAAGGAAATTCGCGCCGACATGTGTCTGATGTCCGACGCCGCGGTGTGGGCGGGGGCGACCTATAACCCGATGGACTACGTGATCGACATGAAGCGAGCCATGATTAGCCAAGCAACTTCGCGCACGCTGCTGCTGGATAGCTCAAAGTTCGCCCGCCACGCCTGGCAGAAGACTGCGCCCCTATCGAGTTTCGAGACCATTATCGTCGACGCCACCGTAACCGCCGCTCAGCGGGGGGAGCTGGAAGAATCCGGCGCCACCGTGCTGGTCGCCCCCGGCGAGTAAGACATGAAAGAACCGGGTCGAGACTTAAGCGTGTTTGCTAAGTCTCGACCCGGCCACATGCGTAAAACCCGCCGGCACCGACCTAGGAAGCTGGCACTCCCGCTTTGGCGTCCAGCGCCGCTTCCAGCAGGTCATCACTAAGCCCGTAGGCCCAGTGAATCAGCGAAATCGGGTGAATCATCTTCGCCCCCGAACCCTTGGAAATCTGCCAGCGGCAAGTCTCCGTGTCACAAGCCGCCAAATCCGGGTTGGTGCGTTGAATCATCTCAAACAGTGGCTTACCCACGGCCTCGGCGATATCACGCTTTTCGCTCTTGAGCCCGTAAGTACCAGCAATACCGCAACACGGCTGGCCGGATTCGACCACCTTCACCCCGGGAACCAGTTCCATTAGCTCCACCGCGGGCATACCCATGCCCTGGCTCTTCACCTGGCAAGGCTGATGGTAGGGGATAGTCATATCCAAACGGCGGAAATCAGTGGGCAACTCCCCCTGGTAGTACAGGTCAAGTAAGAACTCCGAAGTCTCCACCGTGCGGGTGCCGACCTTTTCCAAACGCGGATCCCGCAACCCCATAATCTCGTGCGCTTCGTGCTTCAACATGCCCGCACACGAACCCGAGGACGAAACCACCGTCAGATCCTCACCGGCGGAAAGCAGGTCCTCACACAGTTTCAAAACCTTCTTCGTAGCCCCGTCGAACAGGCCGTTGGACTGTTCCGCCAAACCGCAGCAACCCTGCGGGGGGACCAGAACCTCGTACCCCAGGTGTTCAAGCACTTCAATGGTGTGCTTGGAGGTCTGCACCTCGAAGTACCCACCGGCGCAACCGTGGAAGAACACCACCGTGCCGCGCGTGGCAGGAGTGGTGCGGGCGGGGCGTTTCTTCAACCAGCTACGCAGCGTCTGCGACTGTGCTTTCGGCATGGGGGCGTCCTTGTCGATCCCCATAACCGCGTCAATCACCATACGCAGCGGCTTAATCCCCAGCGCGGTGTTAGCAATCGGCGCCACCGGCGTCATGGCTTTACCCATCAGCGTGGTTTGCGTGATCAAACGATCCCGCACCGGCACACCGTTTTGAGCTTTCATAACCGCGCGCGCCTGGGCGTTAATCTCCGCGATCTTCACGCCCTGGGGGCACACCATGGTGCAGATCCCACAGCCGGAGCAGTAATCCAAGGAGCGATCCACCGACTTACCGTGGCGGAAACGCTCCGCCTGCGGTCCGACGAACTTCGGTCCGGGGAACAGGGGAGTCACCCGCGCCACCGGGCACTGGGTTTCACAAATCGTACACTTCACGCAGTTATCGAGCGTGGCGCGCGCAAAGTTTTGTCGCGCGTGTTCCAAGGCTTCACTCATGGTTGCCTCCAATCGAATCGGTGGCGGCGATCATCGACGCCAGGGCAATGCCTTCACCGGACTTTTCCTGCCACCGCATGGCGCCAGCAATAGTGCCACCAATGACGCGGACATTTTCGTAAACCACTGCGCCCGCCCGATCCAGGGGACGCATATCTTTATCGACTGCGACCCCGACGCGGAACAGGGCTTGCTGATCGCCCCAGTAGTCGCCGTGAATCAAATCCGGCAGCTCCCCGCCGGTTACCGGCAGGTCGAGGGCGCGTTCAAACACCTTCCCGTAGGAATCCATCGTCAGTGCGCCGGATTCGAAACCACCACCGGCGAGGACGACGTAGTCAGCAGCCAATCGCCTACCACCACCGGGGGTGTCGGTGAGGACGTGGGTGACCTTACCGCCTTGCGATTCCACCCCGGTCACTTCCGTTCCCAACATGAAACGAATGCGCGCATCCTTGACCTTCTGCGTCAACGCCTGGTTCAACCTCATTCCCGGCACCGACGGTGGGGGGAGGGGGATCTCAAACACCGGGTGACCCAGCTGGCGTTGGACTTCTTCCCATACGCCCTCGCCGTGCACGCCGAGCACCGCGGGAAGCCCCACGGTTTCACCCGGCTCCACGTGCGGGCGAATGGTGTTGACGAACGCCCGCAGAGTTTGCGGGTCTTCCAAAGCACGCGCAATCACCAGGCCGGAGGAATCAACTTCCCCGGGGCGGAACTCGAAATCAATCATGGCGGCACGCGCCTGGGGGCGGATCCCCCATTCCAGTTCCGAACGCGAAAGGTTGTCGGCCACTAACTGCGGGTAGAAGTCTTTCAACTGGCGAATACCCACAATCAGCAGGCGGTTACCTAAGTCCAGGTCACCGTTCTTCATCGAAGGTGGCACCAGGCAAGTGGGTCGCATCGCGCCCACCGCGGTTGGAAGAATCACGTTCTTGGTGACATCTCCCACCAGGTACTTTTCGCCAAGGACCTGCGCGATGTATTCCACTCCGCGTCGCACGCACTTAGGGTCAATCACCGCGTACGGGTGCTTGCCTTCGGGGGACTCGGCCGGGAACTGCCCGTTTTCAATGACTTCCAGTGGGTTGCGTGCCCGGTTGGGGTGGTAGCCCAGTACGTCAATGGTGCCTTGGCTCAGCTGCAAGCCGCCCAGGCCCTTACTGATTAAGGTCACGCGGTGACCTAGTTCGCGCAGGCGCAACGCTGCGGTGAGCCCCGCGATCCCCGCGCCAATAACTACCGTGGATTTCATCGGACCGCCTTACTCTTAATGTCTTGATCATCTGCCACCGGAACGTGCTCGATATCCAAGGTGCCTTGGAAAATCCAGTCATCGAGCGCGGTTTGGCGCACTTGCCGCCCGTACAGGATGGGCCACAGCCCGATCCAGCGGTTCTTTAAGAACAGTCGCATCAACTCGGTGGCATCCACCGACGAACCCCGCCCAATCTGCTGGGTGATACCTGCCGCCCGTAGGGAGCAGAACCCACCTTGGCACGGCCCCATTCCCAGGCGCAGCTGGCGACGCAAGTCATCAAAAGTGGCGTTGGGTTGGGCATCTAGAAGCTGGGTGAACATGCGACGGTTCATGAGTTCACATTCGCACACGATCTGTGAATCGAAACGGTCCTCTTCACGCTCATGCAGGCGGTGGGTGACGGTGTAGTTATGTCCGCGTTCGGTGCCGGGCATGATTTCCTCAGTGGTGCGGCACAGGCGCTTTTCACCCATCTGCTGGCACATCACATCCACCGTGTTCTTCGCCATCAAACGGTAAGTGGTGAGCTTGCCTCCGGCAATGGTCAGCAAACCGGAGATCCCATCACGCGCCTGGTGGTCAATAATCGACATGCCACGGGACATGTGGCGGGTGTCAGTGGCGGAAACACGGTTGTCCTTAACTAGCGGACGCGCTCCCGCCCAGGCGTGTACCGCGCGTGCTTCCCGGAACCCGGGAATAAGGGCCTCGCCCGCATCCAGCATCTGCTGCACTTCATTGCGGGGGATCTCTAAGTGGTCGGGGTCATCGACCTTCACGTCGGTGGTGCCGATAATACACACCGTGTGCACCGGCACAATGATGTCGCCATCGGCGGGGTAGATGCAGCGGTTCACCACGCGGTTCACCAGGCGGTGATTCATAGCGATCATAATGCCGCGCCCGGGCACCACGTCCACCCCGTGCGCTCCCGCTAGGGCGGCGATCTGACCCGACCAGGGGCCACCGGCGTTAATCACGAAACGACACTCGATGAGCACGTCCTCACCGGTCTTAGTCCCGTGGGCTTTAACCGCCACCACTTGGCCGTCTTCCACCACAATGTCATCCACCCGGTGGTAGGTCATAACCTTCCCGCCGTGAGCTTGCGCCGAGCGCACCGCCCCCCACAGCATGGCCCAACCATCAACGGTTTTATCCAACACCTTGAAGGCGCGTTTTATCCCCGGGTTCAAACGCGGCTCCAGCCGCAAGGCTTCATCGATGCTGATCTCTTCAGTCCACACCCCGGTGTCGTTGGCGCCCTTGAGGAACGCATCACCGAACTCCGGGTCGTCTTCGGGGGTAACCACGAACAGGCCGCCGGTGTCCTCCACCGCGTCGGGGTGAAGGTTAGTGATGATTTCGTTTTCCTCAGCGCACTCGGTGGCTGAACGCGGGTCGGATACCACGTAGCGTCCGCCGGAGTGGAGAAGCCCGTGGTAGCGCCCGGTGGTTCCCTGCCCCAGGTCAGCGCGTTCTAACAAGATGGCATTGAATCCACGCATCGCCAGGTCGCGTAGCACACCAACGCCGGTGGCTCCACCACCGATGACGACCACATCGGTTTGAAGTTTTTCCATTACTGCTCCTTGGTTCGCGGGGTACGCCAGCCAGCCGTCAACGTGGGCGGCAACACAGCGCAGAGCCGTGGTGCAAGTACGTGTGCACGTTTGTGCACGCTGCTGTCTCCAGCCTATGTACCCCTGCCAGTGCTTTCGGCCAATTCTCCCGATTTCCAGGGGGTCTGAAGGGGTGTGGGAATCTGTGCAGTTCGGTCACAGAAGTGAAACTAAGAAACCGCGTGTTTACGCGGTTTCGCCTCCACCTCCACCCCGGCCATCGGGGCGGAGGGGCGGTCGCGGCGCACCCCGCCGGCGTGGGCGCTTGCACCCCCTTGCGCGGAATAACGTCACACGTATGATGCGATAATCGGCGTTTCGGCATGCTTAAACGAGGTGTTTTGCTCACCGAATGAGACACCAATTTGAGGCAAATTTTTCGGGCCCTTGAGAAGCGGTAACTGCTCCCCAAGGGCCCGATGTCTCACACCCGTCGCCACCAGTTAGGTGGCAGCAAGTGACTAGGAGTTACGAACGTCGTCATCCACCCAGTCGAAGGTGCGGGTCACTGCCTTCTTCCACAGGCGGTAGGTGCGCTCACGCTTTTCCTCATCCATGGACGGGGACCAGCGCTTGCCTTCAGACCAGTTGTCGATAACGTCCTGCTCGCCTTGCCAGAAACCAACCGCAATACCGGCGGCGTAAGCCGCACCCAGAGCAGTGGTTTCAGCAACTTCCGGAGCCACCACGTCAACGCCGAGGATGTCGGCCTGGAACTGCATCAGCAGCTCGTTGTTAATCATGCCGCCATCTACGCGCAGCTCAGACAGCTTCACGCCGGAGTCGGCGTTCATCGCATCCAGTACTTCGCGGGTTTGGAAAGCGGTGGCTTCCAAGGTGGCGCGAGCGATGTGGCCGGCGTTGTTGAAGCGGGTCAGACCCACAATCGCGCCGCGCGCATCGTCCTTCCAGTAGGGGGCAAAGAGGCCGGAGAAAGCGGGGACGAAGTACACGCCACCGTTGTCTTCCACGGACTTAGCCAGGCCCTCGATTTCCGGTGCGGAGGAAATCATCTTCAGGTTGTCACGCAGCCACTGCACCAGGGAGCCGGTAACCGCGATGGAGCCTTCCAGGGCGTACTTGGTGGGCTGGTCGCCGATCTTGTAGCACACCGTGGTGAGCAGGCCGTTTTCGGACTGTACCGCTTCTTCACCGGTGTTGATCAGCATGAAGCAGCCGGTGCCGTAGGTGTTCTTCGCCATGCCCTTTTCGAAGCAGGCCTGGCCGAAAGTAGCGGCTTGCTGGTCGCCCAAAATACCGGAAATCGGGGTGTCGATCAGCAGGCCATTCTTGCGGCCGTAGCCGTAAACCTCCGAGGAGGAGCGGATCTCAGGCAGCATCGACATGGGGATGCCCATGTCGGCGCAGATGTCTTCGCGCCACTGCAGGGTGTTGATGTCCATCAGCATGGTGCGCGAAGCGTTGGTTACGTCCGTTACGTGCACGCCACCGTCGGGTCCACCGGTCATGTTCCACAGGGTCCAGGTGTCGGTGTTACCGAACAGCAGGTCACCCTTTTCAGCCTTTTCCCGGGCGCCTTCGACGTTGTCGAGGATCCACTTGATCTTCGGGCCGGAGAAGTAGGTCGCCAGGGGCAAACCACAGCGGCTCTTGTACTTATCCATGCCTTCGTCGCCAGCGAGTTCACGCACAATCTCAGCAGTACGAGTGTCCTGCCACACGATCGCGTTGTAGACCGGTTCGCCGGTGGTCTTGTCCCAAACTACCGCGGTTTCACGCTGGTTGGTGATACCAACCGCAGCCAGGTGGTGGCGGTTGATCTGGGCTTTAGACAGAGCCTGTGCGACAGCTTCGCGGATGTTGCCCCAGATTTCTGCGGGGTTGTGCTCTACCCAGCCTGCCTTCGGGAAGATCTGCTCGTGTTCGAGCTGACCCACGGAGACAATCTTGCCGGAATGATTGAAAACGATCGCGCGTGATGAGGTCGTTCCCTGGTCAATCGCGAGTACGTATTCTTTCTCGGTCATATTTTCCTTCCACTTCCTTGTGCGAGTGTCTTGTCGAGGTGGCCAGACCAGCATGATTGCCTTGGTCATCGCCTCGGTTTTAGTGTGCGCTCAGTGGCGCAGACAACACGATCAGCTTATCGCGTCACCTCCTATTGTGTGGGGCAGACTGCATTAGTGAGCGCCGTTGGGCATGAATTGAACGGGCGTGCATGGCACACTAGGGGACGTGACCATAAGGGATAACGACGCCCACGAAGCGGCCTCAATGTATTACCTCCAGGGGGAGACGATGGAAACCATCGCTCGCCACCTGGGTGTTTCGCGTTCCTCCGTCTCTCGTTTGCTGGCTTACGCACGTGAGACTGGCCTGGTGCGTATCTCCGTGGCTGCTGCCCCTGGGGAGCGGGGCACTCTAGCGGGCGAACTCAATCGCATATTCAACATTCGCTCCACGGTAGTGCGGGTGCGTGACTTCGACACCGGTGTAAACCGGTTGGACAACGTCGCCAAAGTCGCCGCTGAACGCCTACTTGACTTGATCGAACCCGGCACCATCATTGGTATCGCCTGGGGAAACACCACTGCTGAAGTTACCCGCCACATTCCTCCGGTGGGAGTACCAGACACCACGGTGGTGCAGTTAAACGGCGCTGCCTCCGCCCGAGGCACCGGCGTGCGCTACATCGACACCACTATTTCGCAGGCCGCAGACGCGCTGGGAGCCAACATGGTGCACTTCCCGGTGCCCGCGTTCTTCGACTACGAAGAAACCAAACTCGCACTGTGGCGTGAGAGGTCGGTGCGGTCCGTCCTCGACCTGATCTCCCGCGCAGACATCGCAGTATTCGGGGTGGGAGCCTTCGACGGTGATCTTCCCTCCCACGTGTACTCCGCTGGATTCTTAGAACCCGAAGACATCGCGCGGGTGCGTAACGACGGCGTGGTCGGTGACATTTGCACGGTGCTGATTCGCGAGGACGGTTCCTACGAAGACATGGCCATCAACCGGCGCGCGTCGGGGCCGAGCCCGGAGTTGCTGAAGAAGATCCCGCGCCGCCTGTGCGTGGTGGCTGGGGAAGCCAAAGCTATACCGCTCATCGGGGCGTTGCGTGCCGGGGTGGTGACGGATCTGATTATTGATGACCGCACCGCGCGCCGCGTACTGGAACGGGTACGCACAGCCGGTATGCGACCGCGGAAAAAACTCGGTAGCTAGCGAGGCCACGAAGGTGACAAAGAACCAGGGGCGGGCAACGCGGGGCAAAATCAGTATCCGTACCGCCAAGCCCGCCGACGCGCGCCACATTGAGCAGCTTGCCAGGCCCTACGCCGACCGTAAGATCCTGGTCGACAAAAGACTCATCGCCTACTTTGAAGACATTCAAGAGTTCCTGGTGGCGGTGGACGAAAACGGCAACGTCGTGGGGTGCGGTGCTTTGCACGTGATGTGGGACGACATCGGTGAAGTGCGTACACTGGCGGTGCTGCCGAGTGTGCGCGGCCAAGGGGTGGGTTCGCGCCTGCTCACCGCACTGGTATCGCGCGCCCGGCAACTGGAGCTGCAGCGGGTCTTTTGCCTCACCTTCGAAGTGGAGTTCTTCTCCCGCCACGGCTTCGAACCGATCGAAGGCATGGCAGTGGGGGTTGACGTTTACACCCAGATGTTGGCCTCCCACGACGACGGGGTGAAGAACTTCTTAGAGCTGGCCTCGGTAAAACCCAACACCTTGGGTAATACCCGGATGATGAAGACGCTCACCCCGCCGCAGTAATCTCACGCGCCCCGCCCGAAAAGGGCAGGGCGCGTTGTTAGGCCACCTAGCTATCTAGTTTCTGGGTGAGGGCGCGGCGGTAGGCTCTGCCCGCCAAACACTCGCGCGCTACCTCCTGGTCTTTGAACGGGTGCATACAGTAGTAGACCTCCTGCACTTCTTCCCCGCCCTTGCCGGTAATAATCACCGTGTCATCGGGGCCGGCAGCCATAATCGCGGTGCGAATAGCATCGCGCCTACAGGTAGTTATTTCAGTGACATCACTAAGGTCGGCCCGTACCTGACTGATGCCTTCAAACAGTTGCCGGCGCATGATTTCGGGCGCTTCGGTGCGCGGATTCTCATCCGTCACCCACAAAATGTCAGCCCCATTGGCGGCAGCGCGGCCAACATCAGCGCGTTTCGAAGCATCCCGGTCACCGTCAGTGCCGAACACGATGTGTAACTTACCGCGAGTAAGAGCCCGGGCGGTTCCCAGCACCGACTCCAAAGCCTCCGCTGTGTGGGCAAAATCAACGATAACTAGGGGATCTTCTTCGGGAGTCTGGGAAGGAATGGTCTCCATCCGGCCCGACACTTGCGGGGCGTTTTCCAACGCATCCACAATGACGTCCAGCGGCAGGCCGGCCTCGCGCGCCACCAACGCCGCCACGCACGCGTTTTGCACGTTAACCGCACCCGGAAGCGGGCAGGTGAGGGTGACCTCGCTGTCTTCTAGACGCAAGGTGAAAGTAGTCGCCCCGGTATCAGGGTCCGGACGCATACCGGTGGCCTGCACCTGCGCGGGCGTACCATTGGTAGACACAGTTACCACCGGGATAGCGGCTTCCTTCGCTAAACGCTGCCCCCACTCATCATCTACGCAAACCACGCCGCGCTTAGCGAATTCAGGGCTGAACAGTCCGGCCTTCGCTTCGAAGTAGGCTTCCATCGTCCCGTAGTAATCCAAGTGGTCGTGCTGCAAGTTAGTGAAACCAACCGCGTCGAAACGCACCCCGCGGATACGGTCGAGTGAGACCGCGTGGGAAGAAATCTCCAACGCCGCTGCCTGCATTCCGCGTTCCAACCCGGTTGCCATTAAAGCTTGCAACACCGGGGCTTCCGAAGTGGTGCGCGAAGTGTAGATGTGCTCATCTCCCACCCGCTGCACCCCGGTGCCCTGCAGCACGGCTTTTTCTCCGCCCGCTTGCAACATCCAATGCAACAGGTAAGTGGTGGTGGTCTTCCCGTTAGTGCCGGTAATCCCCACCACCCTCATCTTGGCTGAGGGGTCACCGTAAACAGCGGCCGCCAACGTGCCTTCGTGGTGGCGCGGATCATCCACCACGATCAGCGGGATGTCGGGGCAGTCCCTGCGCACTCGTTTCGCCCCCGCCTCATCGGTGGCCACCGCCTCAGCTCCCTTTTCCACCGCGGTGTGGGCAAAAGCCGCGCCGTGGGTTTTCTGCCCGGGAACCGCAACGAAAAGATCGCCGGGGCGGATGTCATTGGAATCAACGCTAACCCCGGTGATCTGGGCCTGCCCGAAGCAGGTTCCCCCGATCAGCTCAGACAGGTCGCTGAGGTTTTGGGCGGTAACATTTTTAGGTCGTAATTCGCTAATGGAAACTTCCACACTAAGTCCTTTCAACAAGGTCTATTCTGGGTGAGAGCGTGGAACTTTTACAAATAGCGCATGGGATCGAAGTCATCCAGTTCAATGATCTGCAGACGCGGAAGCGGAACCTGGAAAGCATTCACATCGTGCTCTAAATCAATGATCTCCAACCCCTGCTCCACCAGTTCCTGGAACTGGGTGGAGAGGAACTCGGGGAACACCATCATGGCAACCCGGTGACCGTTACGTAGAAGCTGCTCAATCTGGGGCACGAAATCCCCATCGTGACTAGCTAGGATCACGTCACCATACCCGCGATCAAGGATCGCTTCAAGCATGCGGATAATGCCCTCATCCACGACCTTCACGGTGGCTGGGCCGGACAGGGGGATAGGGGAGTAGTGCATCGCCACCAAGGCTTGCACGAACCCCATGGGTAGGTGGCCGGAGGAAGCGTTGAGGAAGAATAAACCCTTAGACTCTTGTCCCCACAGTTCGTCGGACTGAGACAGAACGCGATCCCAGCGGGGCCGTTCTTCCGGTAGCGGCTTATGATCGAGGACCGAAACTCCTAAGGTGGCGTCAATGTTTTCCCCATCAATTACTAAATAAGTTATTTGTGTCATAACACATAGCCTAGCGGGTGCGAAGCTAAACCGCTTCGCACCCGCCAAATTTATTTGCTACGAGGACACTTTCACTTGTTCTTCAATGCTGCTAAGCGAAGCTCAACTTCACTCTTGGTGCCGTCGGTTTCAAGTTCATCGAATTGGCTTTCAATGCTGTCTGCAGCCAGTTCTGCGCGCCCTTGCGCCATGGCTTCTTGGCGGCGAACTTTATCTTCGAAACGCGCCAGCTCCGAGGACGGATCCATCACGTTAATGGAAGAAACAGCGTCTTGAAGTTTGGACTGCGCTTCCGCCGTGCGTTGACGCGCCACCAACTGATCACGCTTAGTTTTAAGAGTGTCCAACTTAGCGCGCGACTGATTCAAACCATCCTTGAGCTTTTCCACCACCTGACGTTGAGACTCCACCAAAGGCTTCGCCTCCTCCGCGGCACGTTCAGCTTCAATCTGCTTACCTAAAGCCAACTTAGCCAGGTTGTCCCACCGATTCGCCTCATCCTCATTACCGGCGGCGCGAACCTCGTCAGCTTTCTTCGAAGCGGCGGCAGCTTTTTCACCCCACTCCTTAGCGGCCGCTAGGTCAGCTTCATAGTCCTTTTCCGCCAACCGCAGGTTCCCCACGGTCTGCGCCACGGCCTCTTCCGCTTCCGCAATGGAGTTAGTGTAGTCACGCACCAACTGGTCAAGCATTTTCTGGGGGTCTTCCGCCCGTTCCAGAAGGGCGTAAATGTTGGCGCGCGCCAACTGGCTAATGCGCCCAAGGATCGTCTGTTTCTCTGCCATTATTTTTCCTTTCACAAGGGGGATAGGCTCCCGCACAGGAAGATTTCCACACTGAAATGCGACATTTCTGTTTTCAAGTATAACGATGCCGACTTAGCCTTACTACAGGTAAAACTAAGGCAGGACTAGAACTTCCCCGACCCGCCTGAGGACCAACCGCCTCCGACTCCGCCGGAGAACCCTCCACCGAAGCCACCACCGAAACCACCGGTGTTCCAGCCACTGCCCGAGCCCGCACCCCACCCGGGTGAAGTCCTCCCACCGGAGCGATTATCCCCCAGCAAGATCCCCCCTAAAACCAAGGACCACGGGTCGATACCACCAACGGTGCCGCCACTGGCGGTAGGGCGGTTACTGTGAGCTTGCTGCAGGTCCGCCCCCACCAAGTCAATGGCTTTTTCGGCGTTAGCTTTCGCCACCCGCAACAACTCCAAGGCCTCTTCCGGGGAGGAATGGTGTTTTTCGTACGCATCCTGGCGCTGTTCCTCCGCGCGGCGGAAGAACTGGCGCGCCGTCTGCGAAGCAACCCCCCGGTGGGTGCTGAGGAAGGACTGCGCCCGGCGCAAAGCATCATCAGTGAGTTCAAACTCGGTGCGCAAACGCTGCTCGTTGCGGGTGCGATTTTCATCCTGCTCCCGCAAGCTAGCCAGAGCCAGGTCCAACGCTTCCTCAGCTTGCTGTAACTTCGTCAAAGCCTGCAGCGGGTCACCTTCCTTACGCCGCGCCGCGTGCGCTGCCTCAATGGCAGCTTCAGCGTCTTGCACCAGCGGACCAAAAACCTGGTCGCGCGTCGCCAACCGGTCAACGTCAGCGATATCTGAAGAAATAGAGGCAATAGCAGCCACCAGGCGTTCATCGGACTTAGCTAAGTCAGTGGAAGCATTCATGACTGCTTCAATGTGAACCATCGCCTGCCCGAACGCTCGCTGAGCTATTTCAATGCGGTGCACCGCTTCGGCGCGGTCATCCCCCAGGCGCTTTTGCGCTGCCTCCAAGGATTCCTCCGCGGCGTCTAACAGCTGCGAAGCGGTAGCGGGGGACTGAAGGACAGTGCGTAAAGTCGCGGGAGAAAACTGCAGTTTCAACGCTTCGATCTCCGCATGAGTACGTTCCACACGTCCTCGTGCCTCCCCGATGCGTTCACGCAAATCAGCTATCGCAGCGGGAGCGTTCGCCTCAATATTTCGCAGCTTAGTGAACTCCTCACTGTACTTGGCAAGCAGTTCTTGCGCGCTTTGGCACTTCGCCATGATCTGGGTCGAAAGTATCAAACTGGCAGTGGAGTTAGCTTCTTCCTGCTGGCGTTGCAGCTCGAACGCCTGACTAACCAAGGCGTCAGCCTGCTTGTAGGCGGCAGCGAACTTCTCGGTACTAATGTTGCCGAACTGGGCGCGCGCGAAAGCCAAATCGTCCCCCGCGTTGTGAACGATGTTCTCCGTCCTCATCAGCATCACCGCAGCTTGGTTGCGCAGGGAGTCAGCATCGGTGGTTTCCTTCCCACCGGGACCGGACTTAGCCGCCAGTTTCACAGGCAGCGTCTTGCCTTTGCGGCGCGATTGGAAGTAAGTGATAACCCCGATCAGGGCAATGGAACCAACGAAGGCGAGGAAAAGCCAGGAAATAGATGAGCCTTCCGAGTTCGCCTCCGCCCCGCTACCGGTAGTGGCGCTGCTAGCAGCGGAGGAAGGGGCAGGAGTGGCTGCCACCCCTATGTCTTTGCGTAGCTGCGTGGTTAACGTCTGCACCGCTGCCAGCACGGTGGGGGCATCTACATTCTTCCCCTGCAGTTCCTTCACCGCTGCACCCGCCCCGGCTGATAGCTGGGTTTGGGTGAAAGGAATGTCGGGGCCACCGCAGATCGCGTAGGAACGTTCCTTGGTGGCCAGGGCGTAGATAACCGCGTTGGAAGCTAACTTTGAGGCTTCACCCGTGCGTACGCACCAGTGGTCAGCGCTGTCAGCTCCGGTGAAGGTGTCTACTAAAACTACGTACAGGTTCACGCCGCTGGCGGTGGTGTCGTTTAGTTCCGTGCGCATCTGTGATTCGAAGTCGGAGGAAAACAGTTCCACCCGATCCTCCAGGTGGTCTGCTACCTGCAGCGGGTCGGCAGCCCAGGCCGCGGGGGAAACTAGCAGCAGCAGGGAGGTCAGTAGTGTAGTCAGGAGGGCGTAGGGTCCTTTAGCGTACAGCGCGGCCACCGCGCGTGGGCGCGGGGCACTGGTGCGGGGGTTCACGGTTAGCCTCCTACCTGGGTGGGGTCGTCAGGTTTGTTAGCTGCAGGGTCGGGCAGTTCGATGCTGTCTGACTCGGTGGGGGTGCCTTCCTCAGGGGTGCCAGTCTCTGGGGAGTCGGCGGGGGATTGGCTGGCAGGTTCGCTAATGATTTGCACAGCGTGGAACTGGCCGCGCCAACCTTGCCAGAGCGCTTCGCACTGCTCGACCACATCAGCCCCGGTGTGCGGATGCACCTGCCCCTGCATACGAGCCCCAATGCGGGCTAGCAACTGCAGATCCGCACCGCTAACCGCACCTTCCAGCAAAAGCGTGTCACGCTGAATCCTGGTCAAGTGCAACGCCAAGTCAGCGGCGCGTTGCCAAGTGTCCTGATCCTGCATGGTGGCAGCCCACTCGCGGGCATTGAGGAAGTTTCCATACAGACAAATCATCTGCCTGCGCCGCAGCACGCGCATTAGCTGCGTTTCCCAGCCACGAATCTGCCCCGCTCCCACGCCACCGGGATTGTCCTGGCAACGGCGCACTTCGTCCTCGACGCTAACAACTAGCTGCGTGGCTTGGCTGAGCCAGTGACGCAGCCCGGAGGACACCACCGAACCAGCGGTCGGTGCCAGACGGGCAACTTCCAAACGAGTGTGCGTCAAGCTGCGGCGCAGCTCGAACGCCAACTGCCCCAAACCGGCACTGGGGTCGGTGCTGAGGTAGTTCATGTCGCAGTCAGACAGGCTTGCGGCCGCAGGTGGAAGCGGGTCGTCTTCGTCGCTGAATACGGGCGCAGTGGTAAGGGCAGCTTGGAACTGGCTGGTGCGCAGCTGCTGTAGGGAGGCACCGTGGTGGCGTACCTGCTCCAGCAGTGGTCTTAACGCCAGGGGGCCGGCGTCAGCGGTTAAATACCAGCTATCCAAGGCTTGCTGGGCGGCGGTAACTGCTTCTTCTAAAGCAGAGCAGGCCTGCTCGCCCAACAGCCAGCGATTAAGCCACAGTTCGCTGCGAGCCTGAGCCAGTTCCACGCCGGCTCTTTCTGCAGTTAGCGGCTGGGCTTTCACTAAAACCGTGTCGTCGGAGGGCTCGGCGTCGTCGGGGGTGCCCGCCTGGGGGGAGTCCGCATCACCGGGGGTGCCCGCCTGGGGGGAGCCCGCATCACCGGGGGTGCCTGCCGACTGCCCCTCACCCGTAGCGCCTGCCGACTGCTCCTCACCCGTGGCGGAGCTACCCGGAGCCGAAGCCACTGCCGGTACGGACTCAGAGCTTGCATCCGCGCTTGGATCACAAGCGTCGGGAGTGACCTCGCCCTTAGTGTCCGCACCCGAACTGGCCGGCAGTTCAGTGGAGGAATCATCGCTGGCTGGGCGCTCGTCGCTACCCGCGGCAACTGCTGCCTGCTGCGCACCGCTGTTAGCCGCGAAGTCGCTATCAGCTACTTTCACGCCCGCAGACTCACCCGCGCTAGCACCCTTAACGGACGCGCCGGGGTCACTATCGGCGCGTAAACCCGCAGCGGGCTGGGGGAAGTCCGCCCCGTCCTCGCCCGTGAAATGACGACGCCGACGACGCCACCACCACCAGCTCACCAACGCGACCGCAATGATGGCAGCCCCGCCGCCTAGCCAACTGGTTTCCAACTGTTCCTCCAGCCCTCAGCCTCACCACCGGTTCGCAACCGCACCGAAACAGTGCGAAGATGAACTATGGCGGAAGACCCGATGCCCGTGTAACCACTCGTAGCGGTAATAATCGTTATGGACTTATCATAAGACGTAACCACTGCTACATGCAGGGCTCGAAACACGTGAAAGAAGTAAAGGAGAATGCTGTGCCAACCGGAAAGGTGAAGTTCTACGATGCCGATAAAGGTTACGGCTTCATCGATGGTGACGATGGAAGGTCAGTATTCCTACACGCATCCGCCCTGCCCGCAGACGCCGCCACCCCGCGGCCGGGAACGCGAGTTAAATACTCGGTAGTGGATGGGCGCAAAGGCTTGCAAGCCCTCACCGTGACCATCGCGGAAGAAGCCCCGTCACTGCGTAAACTGCGCCGCCGCCGCGCCCCCGAAATGGTCGGGCTGGTGGAAGACCTGATAAAACTACTGGATGGTTCCTCCGCGTCGCTGCGGGCGGGACGATACCCGGAAAACTCTAAGAAGATAGCGAAACTGCTGCGCGCAGTCGCCGACGAATTCGATGCCTGAAACGAAAATGCCCCAAACACCGCAAACTGAACAGCCCGCTCCGCAAGGGGACCAAACCGCTTCTCAAGAGGACCAAACCGGGCAGGCGCAAAAAACCGCGAGCACTAAACGCCCGCGTGAGGCTCGCCCGCGCGCGGATAAAACCCTGCTGGCGGCAGTGGACGAAATCTTACAAATTGTCAGCGAGGTCGTGCCGGCCGAAGAAATCGGCGAATCAGTAGGGAACCGGGTAGATGGAGAACGCCTACTAACCCACTTCTTTGACTGTCTTAAACCTGGATACGTTGGGTGGCATTGGGCGATCACAGTGGCGCGCGCACCGCGCCAAAAGCATGCCACCGTGTGCGAGATTGACCTGCTACCCGGAGCCGGAGCGCTACTGGCACCGCAGTGGATACCGTGGGAAGAACGGCTCGAACCTTCCGATGTAAACCCCACCGACATACTGCCCTACCGCACTAATGACGAACGACTAGTGCCCATCCGGGAAGTGAGCGACACCGGGGACACCGCACCACTGTCGCGAGTGCGAGTGATGTCCGAAGAAGGACTGGCTGAAACCTCCAGCAGGTGGAAGAAACACACCCAGCGCAAAGCCGCTAAAACTAAAGCACCTTCAACCTGCGCATCCTGCGGGTTCTTGCTGCGCATGGATGGGAACCTGGGGCAAGAGTACGGGGTGTGCGCCAACGAATGGTCCACCCACGACGCCACCGTAGTGGGGCTGACCAACTCCTGCGGGGCTCATTCCGAAACCGACGTGGAACGGCAAGGAACCGACTGGCCCATTACCCCGCCGCGAGTAAACGAATACGACCTGGAAGTCATTACCGAACTGTAGCGGACACTCCAACAACCCACGCGGCGGGGGCAGGCCGGTGGGCCGCCCCACCCCCTGAGTGGTAGCGCGCCACCCGTCCTCGTAAGTACTGTGCCACCAACCCACGCAAGTGCCGCGCTGTGTAACGCCTCACCCGCTGCCCGCATACTGGTCACCAAGGTTGGAATAACCGCGCAGATTTGGCACTATCATCTCGTGACCACCAACAACACTGAAGTGCGATCGAAACTCGATGCGTTTTTCCATATCACCGAGCGTGGCTCGACCGTAGGACGCGAAGTCCGTGGAGGTATCGTAACCTTCTTCGCGATGGCCTACATCCTCGTACTCAACCCAGCTATCTTGTCGGCGGCACTACCCGCCGACAACTCTATTTCTATGCCGGCCATCGCCGCCGCCACCGCCCTGATCGCTGGCATCATGACCATCCTCATGGGGGTAGTGGCGAACTTCCCCATGGCGCTGGCCGCCGGCATGGGGCTAAACGCCATGGTCGCGTTCACCCTGGTAGTGGGCGCCCAACTCACCTTCCAAGAAGCCATGGGGCTGATCTTCTGGGAAGGCGTCCTCATCACCATCTTGGTGCTGACAGGATTCCGCGAAGCCGTCTTCAACGCCGTTCCCGACCAGCTTAAAACCGCCATCTCCGTAGGGATCGGGCTGTTCATCGCGTTCGTTGGCCTCGTTAACGCCGGCATCATCCGCCCCGGCGGCACCCCCGTGCAGCTGGGAATCAACGGCTCCCTGGACGGCTGGCCCGCCCTGGTGTTCGTATTCGGACTGTTCCTGACCATCATCTTGCACGTACGTAAAGTACGCGGCGCCATCTTGGTGGGCATCGTGTCCTCCACCGTGCTGGCAATCGTGATTCAGATGTTCGCCCAGCTCGGACCCAAATCGGAAGAAAACCCCACCGGCTGGGGCGTCACCGTACCCGCCCTGGAAGGATCTCCGGTGTCACTGCCGGACTTTTCCTCCCTCGGGCAGGTGGACTTCTTCGGAGCCTTCGGCAAACTCGGTGTCCTAGCGGTAGTGCTAATGGTGTTCTCCCTAATGCTGGCTGACTTCTTCGACACCATGGGCACCATGGTGGCGATCGGCGCTGAAGGTGACCTACTGGACGAGGACGGTACTCCGCCGAAGTCACGCCAGATCCTCCTCATTGACTCCCTTGCTGCGGTTGCCGGTGGTCTGGGTGGTACGTCCTCGAACACCTCCTACGTGGAATCTTCCGCCGGCGTCGGGGAAGGTGCCCGCACCGGCCTGGCGTCAGTGGTGACCGGCGTGCTGTTCTTACTGTCGATCTTCTTCTCCCCCCTGGTGGAACTGGTTCCCACCGAAGCGGCCTCCACCGCGTTGGTGTTCGTCGGGTTCCTAATGATGATGCAGGTAGCTGAGATTGACTGGCAGCGCCCAGAGATCGCCATCCCGGCGTTCCTCACCATCGCGTTCATGCCTTTCGCCTACTCCATCTCCGTGGGCATCGGCGCCGGGTTCATTGCCTACGTGGTGGCAGTGGCGGCGCAGGGTAAGGCACGTAAGATCCACCCGCTGATGTGGATCGTGTCCATCCTGTTCGTGGTGTACTTCATCTTAGGGCCGCTGCAGAACCTGCTGGTCGGCTAAAAGACACCACTTACCTTATTCGCCGGGGCCTGGGATTAACTTCCCAGGCCCCCTTTAGTGGGCGTAAACGTACAGTGCGCCACTATTGGCCTTTGCGGTAGGCATTCTTCGCCGTCTTCGTGCCATCATTGGATACGAGGGAGGATTTTTCGTTGTCGTCAATGTTCACGTCATTTAAGCACTTTAACTATCGTCTGTGGTTCTTCTCTAACGTCGTAGCCGCAACCGGCATGTGGATGCAGCGAGTCGCCCAGGACTGGCTAGTTTTAACCGTCCTCACCGACGACTCCGGTACCGCGCTGGGTATCACCACCGCGCTACAGTTTCTTCCTATCTTGTTCCTCAGCCCCTGGGCAGGAGTGATCGCCGACCGCCTCAACCTGCGTCGCATTATCCAGGCCACCCAGGTCGCGAACGTCCTCACCGCCCTCATCCTGGGGGTGCTGGTGCTGACCGACACCGCGCAACTGTGGCACGTGTACCTACTGGCCCTGATTTCCGGTATTTCTTCCACCATTGAATCCCCGGCGCGTCAAACCTTCGTGTCCGAACTGGTTCCCAGTGAGTCGCTGCCGAACGCGGTGGCATTGAACTCCGCCGCTTTCAACGTCGCGCGCCTGCTGGGGCCGGCGATCTCCGGACTGGTGATCGCAGCGGTCGGGCCGGGCTGGGTTTTCATCGTGAACACCGCCTTGTTCTTCGCCCCGGTGATAGTGGTGGCGCTGATGCGAGTGCGTGAGCTGTTCCCCATGGAGCACGCTAAACGCGAGCCTGGCCAAGTGCGCGAAGGCTTCCGCTACGTGAAGTCCCGCACCGACATTATTGTCATCATGGTGGTAGCTGGAACAGTGTCTGCTTTTGGGATGAACTTCCAAATGACTTCGGCCGTGATGGCGCGAGAAGTGTTCCACAAGGGGGCGGGCGAGTACGGTCTGCTGGGTTCGGTGATGGCCATTGGGTCCCTCATTGGGGCGCTCATTGCGGCGCGGCGGAAGTTCCCGCGCGTGCGCCTGGTGATAGTTGCTGCGTTCCTGTTCGGAATCTGTAACCTGGCGTTGGCGCTGGCCCCCAGCTACCTGTCTTTCGCCCTCATGGCGATCCCCACAGGGCTGGTGATGATCACTATGATTACCGCTGCCAACGCTGCTATTCAGATCTCCACCGACCCCATGATGCGCGGGCGGGTGATGAGCTTGTACCTGATGGTGTACTTGGGGGCGAACCCCATTGGGGCGCCCATTATCGGGTGGATCGCAGATACTTTCGGAGCGCGCTGGTCACTGGCTGCCGGCGGGTTGATTTCGGTGGCAGTAGCGGTGGTGGCCGGACTGTGGGCGATAAAAATCTGGGACGTGCGTATCCAGGCGCGACTGTCGCGCCACCCCATTACCACTTACGGGCCGAGGGAGCGGGCGGCTGACTTGCGGGCGGCGCAGCGCACCGACTGAGGGCGCCGGGGCTGCGGGGACTGCCAGCGGGGGATTGAGGACGCGGGCTGCGCAGCGCACCGACCAACGCGCCGGCGGCGCAGCGCACCGACTGGGCGCGCCGACCAACGCGCCGGGCTGCTGACTTGCGCGGACTTACTTAGCCAGGCGCTCGGCTACCCAGTCAATCGCCCCCACCAAACGCTCCACGTCCTGAACCTCTACCGACGGGAAAGTGGCAATCCGCAACTGGTTGCGACCCAGTTTCCGGTACGGCTCCACATCCACAATCGCGTTCTCACGTAGCACGCGCGCCACGCTGGCGGCGTCCACGCCCTCGAAATCAACAGTTACCACCACCGGGGAGCGAAGCTCGCGGTCCGCTACGAACGGCTCCACCCAGGAACGCTGCGCCGCCCACTGGTAAACCACGTCCGAAGCCTGCTTGGAACGATCCGCACACGCGGCCAAGCCCCCCAGGCTAAGCATCCACTCCAACTGCGAATGCAACATCAGCAATGTTGCCAGAGCCGGAGTGTTGAGGGTCTGGTCTTTAGCGGAGTTATCAATCGCCAAAGTCAGATCCAAGATCTGCGGCATCCAGCGCCCCTCACTACCGCGCAGGCGACGAGCTCGTTCCACCGCAGCTGGGGAAAGCAGCGCCAGCCACAGGCCACCGTCGGAGCCGAAACACTTCTGCGGTGCGAAATAGTAGGCATCGGTTTGGGTCAAGTCCACCTCAATGCCCCCGGCGATGGAGGTAGCGTCAACCACCATTAGAGCGTCGTCGGCTCCCGCGACGCGACGGACCGGGGAGACCACACCCGTGGAGGTTTCGTGGTGGGGCCAGGCGTAGACGTCAACTCCCTCTTGCGCCGACAAGGTAGCTAAGGAACCGGCCTCGGCTTCGACCACCACCGGGTCTTCTAAGAACGGGGCGCGCGCTGATTCAGCGGCGAACTTGCCTCCGAACTCGCCAAAAACAGCGTGAGCGCTGCGGCGAGCTATCAAACTGGTTACCGCCACCGCCCAAAACGCTGAAGCCCCGCCGTTGCCGAGCACCACCTGGTAGTCGTCGGGGGCTTGGAACAGTTCCAGCAGCATGTCTTTGACCTGGCCAACCACGTGGCGCACCGGGGCTTGGCGGTGGGAGGTACCCATAATTAGCGCACGGTCGCTATGCGAATTAGCGTCCACCAGGCGTTGAATTTGGCGGTCAGCTACCCGCGAAGGGCCCGCTCCGAAACGTCCGTCGGCTGGAATAAGATGGGAAGGGATCTGCAGTTGAGCAACCATGGAATCCACGTTAGTAGCGACTTGGCGCCAATGCGGCGATGTTTCGAAGCGTGGAACTTCGATGACTGTTTTCACCCGGGTAAGACACCTTGTCTTGAAACCTGTAAATATTCGCCTAAATGTGTAATCGTGTATTCGTAGGTAGGGATTGAAAGGATGGATCGTGAGCGATCTGATTGACACCACAGAGATGTACCTAAAGACCATCTATGAGCTTGAAGAAGATGGCGTCACCCCCATGCGTGCGCGCATCGTTGAGCGCCTGGGGCATTCTGGTCCCACGGTTTCGCAAACGATTGCCCGCATGGAGCGCGACGGCCTGGTGGTGGTGGCTTCCGATCGTCGCCTGGAACTAACCGAGGACGGCCGGCGCATCGCCACCGAAGTGGTGCGTAAACACCGTCTGGCGGAACTGCTGCTGCTGGACGTGATCGGGTTGGATTGGGCGTTGGTTAACGACGAGGCCTGCCGCTGGGAACACGTGATGTCTGACCTGGTGGAGGAGCGGTTGGAAAAGATCCTTCCCGACGCCGAGCGTGACCCGTACGGTAACCCGATTCCCGGTCGCGGTGAGCCAGATGCGAAGGAAGTTTCGATTGCGCAGTTGCGAGTTGATTACGGCGAGGATGTGGTGTCCGATGTGAAGTTGGCTCGCATTGGTGAGCCGATCCAGGCTAACCGCACCCTAATTGGGTTGTTCGCTGATGAGAATCTGAGACGCGGCAGTGTGATCTGCGTCAAATTCGAAGGCCGTGACTGCTACCTTGAACGTTGCGCAGAAGGCGAAGAAGACGACTTTTCCCTGCTATTGCCGGACTGGGCTGAGAACCACCTGTTCGTGACCCGCAGCTAAGCAGCGTGTGAACGCACACATTCGCGTTATCAATACGTGACATTTGCGTTGCTGTTCCGATATTGTGAGTAGTGGTTTAGCCCGTCGTAGTTAAACCGGTTCGGTGAAGCCTAAACTCCACTCCCACCGAATCAGCCGTGAAAACACAGTGAGTGGGGTGCGGGGGAACCAAGAACTGGGCAAATCCCTTGGGGTGAAGCCACCACTAGTGGCGGGGAATCTCCTTCTCTAACCCGACAGCTCACCTCGTAGGCTTCGTATAAGGAGACAACGTGAAGAAGTCCAGCTACCAGGCACGTCACCGTCGTGCTTGCCGACCGCAGACCCCGCTTACCGACCTCGCTAGCAACATCAGCCCAGCTAAAGGCCTGGCAGCGGCTTCGGTAACTGGCTTGGCGTTGGGAGTAATCACCCCCGCAGTGGCGCAGGCCGGTGAAGAACTTTCGTTGGATGTAACCGCAAAGACTCTCAATAGCAACGCCCTCACCGAAATTGCTTCCCCGAAACTCGCCACCAACCCCGCCGTGGTTGCCCCCAGCGACCTGAAGTGGGAAGCCATGGACGAAACCGCGGTGGAAGCTGAAGAAGCTCCCGCAGTTGAAGAAGTTGACCTTGCCGGTCGCGGCGAAGACGCCGACCGCGGGTACGACCGCGCTTCCTTCGGTCCCGCCCCCGCCTCCACCGCTGGTGGGGTAGTGGGCATCGCCGCGCAATACATCGGCGTTCCCTACGTGTGGGGTGGCACTAGCCCCGCCGGGTTCGACTGCTCCGGGCTGGTGCAGTACGTTTACGCCCAGGTAGGTATCCACCTTCCCCGTACCGCGGATGCGCAAGGCTACTCCGGTACACCGGTTTCCGCAGAGGACGCCCGCCCCGGTGACATCGTGTTCTACCCCTACGGCCACGTCGGCATTTACGTAGGCAACGGGCAGATGATCCACGCTTCCCAGCCGGGACAGCCGGTGGCGCAGGTGCCGATCTACGGCTCAGGCTGGTACTTCGTGCGCGTGTGAGTACGTGAAGAACTGAAACTTTAAAGTCAGGAGCCAACCGCCTAACGCGGTTGGCTCCTGACTGTTTTCATATATCGCCAACCGTTGAGCCACGTTTGCAGCCGCAGGAAGGCACAATAGAAGTACCTGCCGATGAAGGAGGAACCAGTGAAACAGCAAGTAATCTTAGTTGGTGTCGACGGAAGCGCGGAGTCCTTAAACGCAGTCGATTGGGCTACCGAGCACGCTAAACGCAACCACGGAACAGTTCACATCCTTTGTACCTACGCGCTGGCTTCCTACAGTGCCGCCGCACTAGATGGCGGATACGCAGTACTTGATGACGAAGCCCTACAGCAGGGAGCGCAAGGCGCGGTCGATGAAGCAGTGGCGCGCGTCAAAGCTCAAGACGTGAAAGTAACTGGATCCACCGAACCTGGTGACGCCGCCGGGGTGATGGTGCAAATGTCAGAAGAAGTCGATCTGATTGTGGTGGGCTCACGCGGCGGCGGAGGTTTCGCTGACCGCCTACTAGGAACCGTGTCTTCGGCGCTTCCAGCCCACTCCAAGTGCCCGGTAGTGGTGGTGCCTCGCCACACCTCCGGGTCCCCCTTCACCCCGGTAGAGCGCATTGTGGTGGGGGTAGATGGCAGTGAAATGGCCTCCCAAGCACTGCGAGCAGCAGTGGATGAAGCTGAACTGTGGGGAGCGGAACTAACCGCGGTGGCAGCTGTACCAATCGCAACCGGCACCGGCATGCTCGCCTGGCTGCCGGCAGCGGTGGACCGTGAAGCCGTCACCAAAGACACTTTAGAAGGCCTAACTGCCGCAGTGGAACAAGCAGTAGGGCAGCGTGAGGTGAAAGTAGCCCGCCACGTCCTAGATGGATCACCGGCCGCCTTACTGACGGAGTTCTCCACCGCCGTGGACCTGGTAGTGGTGGGTAACCGCGGGCGCGGAGGCTTCCAAGGCCTACTGCTAGGATCAACTTCCCAGACCGTGCTTTCGCACTCCACTTGCCCGGTGATGGTGGTGCCGTCACGCCGGCGTGAAGAACCCGAACCACTGGTAGCGTGGGAGCGGCGCTAAATATCTAAACCGCAATCGTAGCTGGTAGGATGGTGGAGCTGGAAAAGCCCTCGTAGCTCAGGGGATAGAGCACCGCTCTCCTAAAGCGGGTGTCGGACGTTCGAATCGTCTCGAGGGCACGAATACAGTCAAAAGTAGTTCGGGCCGGGGATAAATCCCCGGCCCGAACCGCTACCTGGAACGATCCAGCTAGCGTGCCTAGCTAACTTACTTCGCTTCCCCCACCGCGTCGATAATCTCGCGCAGGCGGGCACTGGGACGCATCACCGCATCGGTCTTATCCTTCGACGGCCAGTAGTAGCCACCAATGTCAGCACTGGAGCCCTGCACCTCGATCAGCTCCTGGTTCAGGGCCTGGACTTCCTCACCCAGCGCCTTCGCCACGTCGGTGAAACGCTTAGCCAAGGCCTCGTCCTCGTCCTGGGAAGCCAACTCCTGCGCCCAGTAAGTGGCAAGCCACAGGTGCGAACCGCGGTTGTCGATCTGACCCAACTTACGGGCCGGGGACTTACCTTCATTCAAGACCTTCTCCGTGGCTTTATCCAAAGCCCCCGCCAATACCGCGGCCTGCGGGTTGTCAGCCACTCGCGACAGGTGGCGCAAGGACTCGGCCAGCGCTAAGAACTCACCCAAGGAATCCCAGCGCAAGTAGTTTTCCTCCACCAGCTGCTGCACGTGCTTAGGAGCCGAACCACCGGCGCCAGTTTCGAATAGGCCACCACCATTCATCAGTGGCACCACCGAAAGCATCTTCGCGGAAGTACCTAGCTCCAAAATCGGGAACAAGTCCGTGTTGTAGTCGCGCAACACGTTGCCGGTAACTGAAATCGTGTCCTTACCATCACGCATCCGACTGATAGACACTTCGGTGGCTTCTTCCGGAGTCATAATCTGAATGCTCAAACCGGAAGTGTCATGCTCAGGCAGGTACTTTTCCACCTTGTCGATCAAGTTGGCGTCGTGGGCGCGCTGCGGGTCGAGCCAGAAAATCGCCGGCGTATCCGACAGGCGTGCGCGCGTCACCGCCAGCTTCACCCAGTCACGGATGGGAGCATCTTTGGTTTGGCAGGCGCGCCAAATGTCACCCGCTTTAACCTGGTGCGACATCAGCACCTCACCGGCTTGGTTGACTACTTCCACCGTCCCATCCTGGGGGACTTCGAAAGTCTTATCGTGAGAGCCATACTCTTCGGCCTTTTGCGCCATCAAACCCACGTTCGGGACCGTGCCCATAGTGGTGGGATCCAAAGCGCCGTGCTGCTGGCAGTCCTCGATTACGGTTTGGTAGACCCCGGCGTACGAAGAATCCGGGATCACCGCGATGGTGTCGGCCTCTTTACCGTCTGGACCCCACATGTGGCCGCCACCGCGAATCATGGCAGGCATGGAGGCATCCACAATCACATCCGAGGGTACGTGCAAGTTAGTGATGCCCTTGTCGGAGTTAACCATCGCCAGGCGCGGCCCGTTTCCCAAAGCACGTTCAAACGCGGCACGGATCTCCTCACCGTTTTCCACCTTGCCAGCATCGAGGGCGGCGAAGATCGTTCCCAAACCATCGTTGGGGGACAGGCCGGCGGCGGCCAGCTGGCTGCCGTACTGGTCGAAAACCTCGGCGAAGAAAGTTGACACCACGTGGCCGAAGATAATCGGGTCGGACACCTTCATCATGGTGGCTTTCAAGTGGACGGAGAACAACACGTCCTTTTCTGCTGCTTCAGCGATTGCCTGCTTGAGGAAGTCACGCAGGTGGGAAACCGACATGAAAGTGGCATCCACGACCTCGCCTTCCAGTACCGGCAAGGATTCCTTAAGGACGATGGTTTCACCGTTGTCAGCGCGCAGGCGGATGGTGAGCACGTCATCGCTATCGAGTACCACGGACTGTTCGTTGGAGGCGAAGTCGTGCTTACCCATGGTGGCCACGCGGGTGCGTGAAGTTGGTTCCCACTTACCCATGCGGTGGGGGTTCTTGCGGGCGTAGTTCTTCACCGCGATGGGGGCGCGGCGGTCGGAGTTACCCTCACGCAGCACCGGGTTAACGGCGGAGCCCTTCACCGCGTCGTAGCGGGCTTTAATGTCTTTGGCGTCGTCGTCAGCGGGGTTATCAGGGTAGTCGGGAAGGTCGAACCCGTCCGCCTGCAGTTCGGCGATGGCAGCTTTCAGCTGGGGGATGGACGCAGAAATATTGGGAAGCTTGATGATGTTGGCTTCAGGTTTCTTCGCCAGTTCACCAAGTTCAGCAAGTGCGTCATGGTGGCGCTGTCCTTCGGGTAGGCGGTCAGCGAACGCCGCTAGGATGCGGCCAGCCAGCGAAATGTCGCGGGTTTCGACTTCGACGCCGGCGGCTTTTGCGAAACTGCGCACGAGCGGCAGTAGCGAGTGGGTGGCCAGCATCGGGGCTTCATCGGTGTAGGTGTAAATGATGGTCGCCATCGAAAGTGTTCCTCTCCATTGGGTGTACATACCCGAGGATACCGAAGAAATACCGGCGTGTAGACCGAAACGTCGGATATATCTCAAAATCGAGCCTCTTAACGTCGAGATATTTGTTTTTGGGAGCCAACGCCCTCGCCATCCAGCCCAAAACGCGCCTGTCCGACGCGCCTAACTCGATATAGCGCACCCCTTCGTTAAGGTGTTGCTTGTGGTATCGAATTTTTTCTCCCGTTCCAGGAACTCTCGTGACAACAACGACAACGAGGGTCAAGAAAGCTACCCAGAAGAAGCGAAAAATCAAGGGGATGAAACCGCGCAAGCAAACTCCCCTGACGCGCAGCCGGAGCAGAACTCGGCGCGCAATAATAAAAGCGGCAAACCCGCAAAAGGATCACGCTTCGGCAAAGGTAACAAGCGTGAATCTGCCTCTGCGGTAGTGGAACCGGAACGAGACGAACACTTGGCCACCTCCGACCTGGAGGAGGAAGTGGGCAAATGGCGTAGCGAGCTGGAAATAAGGGTGCGCGAAGCTTTAGAAGACCCTCGCTGCCCACGGCTGGACCTATCTGCCGCCCACCCCGGCGGGTTAGCGCAGCTGTACGCCCAGCGACCCACCCCGCTAAGTTCCCTGTTCCGGGAAAAACGCGCACGCGAACAAGCCGAGGAAATCTTCCAAGCCCTCACTAAATACATGCGCTCGCAAGCCTTTGAAGGCAGCGAATTTCACCTTGCCATCGGCACCATTGTCAACGCCCAGCCAGACGGGATGGACCTGCTTGAGAGCCACAGCAGTGATCTGGAACCGGGGCAGAGTGTTCCCGCGTTACTGCGCAGCCTAATCATCGGGAAGAACGAACACGGCTACACCCTGCAACTGGGGAACAAACTGCAGCTGAGTGCGCAGGCGGAAAAACTCTTCGCCAGGCAACCGCACCTGTTAGACAAAGAAGCCATCGTTGCAGCCACCTACCAGGGAAGTAGCTTCACTCCCGCAACCGCGCTCAACCACCTGCGCAAAGCCCTCAAAGCACTCGGTGGTGACTACGAAGTCAAAGACCAGATGCTCGTGGGGCAGTTTGTGCACCCCCTAGAAAAAGTGGTTTCCCGGTTGCGCACGCCAGCAAACGTACTATCAACCAGGCTGGTGCGGGCACTGGCCGGTGATAACCAATCGCGTACCAGTTTGCAGCGTAAACTCCCAGAACCGAACAAGAAAGATCGTGACCCGTGGAGGGAACGCGGCATCGGCACGCAACTGCCTGAACAGCTAGACCAGGTGGAAGCCGTTGCAAGCGGCATCAGTTTAGCTCTGGACATCAGCGGCGGCAGCGACCCGGCTGGAGTTATCGCTTCCATGCTGGCGGACGCAGCGAAAGAAAGAAAACGAGCCCTTTACGTGGGGACTCAAAGCGAGCACTGCGCCGCTGTTTGGCGTCACCTGCAAAACGCCAAACTCGGCGGGATCGTTGCCCGGCTTGATGGAAGTAAAGAAAGCGGCACCGACTTGGTGCAATCGCTGGTGGAAAGCCTCGACGATAACCGGCTTTTCTCCGACCGCGAACAGATAGAAACTGTTCGTACCGAACTGCGTCGAGTGCGTGAAGCCCTTGAACAGCACACGCAAAAACTCCACCAGCAGTTCGAACCGTGGGCAGTTACACCCTACGACGCGCTACAAGTCCTCACTGACCTGACGACCATGCGGCCCGGGCCTCGCACCGAAGTGCGATTCAGCGCCAACACCTTAACCCGGCTGGCGGCAGACAGTAACGACGAAGCTAAAACAGCGTTGCGGTTGGCGTCCGAAGCTGGGATGTTTTCCCGCTCTGGCGCCCAAGACCCGTGGTTCGGGGCCGTGATTTCTTCGCCCGAACAAGTGCGGCCAGTAGTGGAAAGGGTTGAAGCTCTGGCGGAAGGGGAGTTGGAAAAACTTCGCATCCACATGACTTCAACCGCCGGGCAAACCGGGCTTGACCCCGCCACCAGTTTCGCCCAGTGGGAAGAACAACTTCACATGCTTGAAGGAATACGCGAAGCGCTCGACGTATTCCAACCCGCGATTTTTGAGCGTTCCCCCGCCGACATGGTGATCGCCACCGCTTCAAAGCAGTGGCGGCGCGAAAACGGTGTAGAGATGAAACGCTCGGTGCGTAAACGGCTCACTAAACAAGCCCAGGACCTAGTGCGCCCCGGACGCCACGTGGAAGACCTGCATGAAGAACTACGCAGCGTGCAGAGCCAACGGGAAGTGTGGCGACGACACTGCGAAGCTGGGGGCTGGCCGAAACTGCCCGCGAACCTAGATGAAATGGTTGAGCACGCTGAAAAAGTTCAGCACCATTTGAACAAACTCAACCCCCACTTGGGGACCGCGTACGGGAATCTGGCGAAACTCGACATCGGGGAACTGTCCAGACTAATCGAGCGACTCAACAACGATCACGCAGGTGCCAGCCACCTACCGCAACGAATCGACGTGTTGAAGACCCTGCACCGCTACGGCCTCGACACCTTGGTGAAGGACCTGCGACAAAGGAACGTACCGACCGCGTTGGTGGAAAAAGAACTCGACCTGGCGTGGTGGGCGTCCGCACTGGGAGTGATGCTCAACGATGAACCCAGCCTTGGGGGGTTGAACCCGTCCTCGTTGCAGAACTTTATCGCCGACTTCAAACGCTTAGACGCCGCCCACGTGGAATCTTTGGCGGCGGTTACAGCCGACACGGTGCGACGCTCACTGGCGGACGTGCGCGCCAATAACTACAGCGAAGAACGCCAACTGCGTGAAGCACTCAGCCACCATTACCCCCAGGACGAGGACGCTAAAGCCCTCACTGGGCACGAAGCGGTCAGCTTCTACCGCCAAAGCGACCTGGCTGGGAAACTGCTACCCATCGTAATCGCCACGCCCCTGGTGGCATCCGAATTGGCTAGCTTGGGGCAGCGTTACGACCTGGTGATAGTTGAACGCGCCGACACCCTCAGCCGCGGGGAACTTGCCACCTTATTAGCGCAAGGACGCCAAGCGGTAATCACTATTGACGTTGATAGCGAAAGCGAAAACTCCGAAGCTTTGCGCGGTATTTTGCCGCTAATGCGAGTTCAGCCGAAACCGAAACGGGTAAATAGCCACGTGGGCAATATTTTGGCGAGCTACCAAATAGATAGCGTGGGAACGGCTATGCCCACGCCGCGCGCAGAATCGGGACTCAACGTTCACTACGTCGAAGGGCGGGGAATGCCTGCCCCGGGCACGAACGCTGTGGAATCAACCGATATTGAAGTTGAAACAGTGGTTGACCTGGTGGTCGAACACGCCCTGGTGCGTCCAGAGAAATCACTGGCAGTAGTGTGCCTCAACAAGCTCCACGCCGAACACGTGGAAGAACAGGTGCAGGCCACTTTGAATGAGTCACCAGCCCTGCAGGATTTCTTCTTAACTGATCGCTCCGAACCCTTCACCGTGATCTACCCGGGGCAGGATCGCAAGATCCAACGTGACCACGTGATCTTAACCGTGGGTTACGCGAAGACGACGCACGGGCGGGTACTGCACCACTTCGGACAGCTGTCATCTTCCCGTGGAGCTTCGCTGATGGCGCAGGTACTGTCTTGCGCGCGGGCGGACCTAACGGTGGTTTCTTCCGTGCATCCGGGCGAGTTCGACCGGCGTCGCTTCGCACACGAGGGGCCGCAGATCCTGATGGACCTGCTGGAAGCGGGAGACACCTGCGCGCAGGTGGATACGGACTCCTCTTGGCCTACCGCGGAAGCGGTACCGCACCAGCTGCTCATTGACCTCGCTGACCGCCTGTTCAACGTTGGTTTGAACGTGGTGGCAAACGTCGGTTCCGAATCAGGGATGCGCATCCCCCTGGCTATTGGGCATCCCGCAATCCCGGGGGAATTCCTGGTTGCGATTTTGACTGATGACGCCGAGTACGTGGCGGAACCTTCGCTGCGTCGGCGTGACAGGTACTGGCCAGCTACCTTAGAGAAACTGGGGTGGAAGACCTGTACTGAACTGTCGATGGCAGTGTTCATTGACCCGCAGAAAGAATGCGACGAAATCGTGGAACTGGTGCTTGACGCGGTGGACTTACGCTGCGCGCAAGACCCGCAGTTGGCGGAGGAAATCGAGCGCCGCTACTGGGAAAACGTGGAATCGTCTGGGGACGAGGACGCCGCTGACGCAGGTGCGAACAGGCAGCATGTTGAAGATGGCGACCAACCACCTGCCCAAGCCCAGGCAGACGAAGGCGACGCGGGAGCGAAGGCTAAAGACTCCGATGACGAGTCGGAGCAGCAACGGCCCGAACCTTGCGCGCAGGAATGGGAAACCGCCGAACAAAGACTGCAACGCGGGGTAGGCGACAGTGACATTCACGGTAGTGAAAACGAAGTTGAAGGGGAGAAACTGTGGATCGACCCCGGCGCTGCCTCTAGGCGCGGGCCGCGACCCGATATTGCTCCCGGGTTGCCACTGGCTGCCTACAGTGATGACCAGTTAGATGACATGGCCAATTGGATACGTTCCGACGGTGAAGAACGAACCGAGAGCCAGATGGTGGAGGAACTGCAAGTAGCTTTGGGGCTTACTCGTCGCGGGGCGCAAGTGGAGGCAGTGCTAGGTAACGTAGCGCGCCGCACAGCTCGTTAAGGATCGCCGCTACGGTGTGGGAGAACAACGTGAACCAAAGTGGTGAGGTCCGGCAGGCTGCGACGCCTGCAGGTGGGGGCTCAGAATCGCTGCCTGCAGGTGGGGAAACAGTGGCTGCACCTAGCCGACGAGGGAAAAAACCACGCCGAGCAGCGGTGCGGTTATCGCGAGTTGACCGGCAAGCTGTGGAGGCCGGAGGGGCTCCGGCGTGGGATCAAGTCGCGCAAGTGCAACCGTCGGTTAAACCTGCTGAAAAAGTGGTTGAAAGTGCCAGGGACCGGCAGATACGGTCCGAGGTTCCCCCGCACTGGTGAACCCGTTGAGTGTTGGCACAAGTGTGGGCATCCCCGTTGGGGGATGCCCATACTGTTATCGCATACGCGCCGTCTAGTTACTGGCGGTTATCGCGAGTTGCTTGCCAAAAGATCACGGATCTCAGTGAGCAGTACTACGTCAGCGTCGGGGGTTTCCGGGGCTGCGTCAGCTTCGGCTTTGGACCGTTTAGCCCAAGCGTTCATAGGGGTGACCACGAAAATGTAAAGGGCAAGAGCAACGAGTAAGAAGTTCACGATGGCGGTGACGACTGCGCCGGGTTGAACTACCGCGGCATTCTCACCGGCACCAATGGTGAATTCCATAACGTGGTCGAAGTTCTTACCACCAATGAGGCCCCCGATTAGCGGGTTGATCACCTTGTCCACCAAGGAAGTGACGATGAGGGTGAAAGCAGAGCCGATAACCATGCCCACCGCCAGATCGACGGCGTTACCACGAGAAATGAATTCTTTAAAGCCCTGAATCAAGGTTTACCTCCAACAAAAGAACGCAAATAGAAGCAAAAAAAACGCACCTATTTGCGGGAACTAACTATCGCAATGGTGAGGGACCGGGGGTCACTTACACCGGCTAGAACTTTAATCTCTTCCGGGCGTGCTTGGATAATTAGACTGGGAGTTTGTGGGGCGCTCCACTGCGAAGACTGCAGATTCTGCACCTGCTTGACCACTACCTGTGAAGCCAACAGCTGCGCCGAGCAAGGCGCGGGTGAGGACTCACCCGGTGAAGGGGAGGGGAAGAACTGCTCACCGCTGCAAGGTGCCCAAATGTCCAACTTATCGCCGCTAGCTACCATTCCAGCTACCGCAGGTTCGACTTCCAAAGCCACGGTAGCGCCGTCCTCTTCGGGTAAGAGTTGGAAATAAGCCTGCCGCAAAGGAGCCTGAGGGACTGCCGGCACCACCAGGCGTTGCCCCACTGCTTGGCTTACCTGTGTCAGCGCGTCACCGGCAACAGGGGAAGGCAGTGAAATGGTTGTTACATCGGATTCGGTTAGAACCGCTCCCGCAGGAGCGGGGGACACCACCGCCACGACTTTCTGCCGAGGTGAAAAAGTCACCAAACCAATCACGCCGAATGCCACCAGGGCAGCGACCAAAACAATCAAGGGTAGGCGAAAACGCTTACCTAGGTAGGTGAGAGTTGAAATCAGAAAGGAAAGAGATCTACGCATGTGCCCAGTGTGCCGAGGCGGCAACCGGCGCAGAAGGAGTAGGAGACTTGGCTGTGGAAGAGCGACGGGTGTGGATAAGCGGGGTGGTTACTAGCCGGACGGGGCGAGTTAGTTACCAGCCGGACAGAGGCGAGAAACCGGACTCGGTGGCCACCGCGTTAACCGGATGATCATGCCCAGCGCGCGGCAGGAAACCCGAAGGCAGGAACTGAGACGAAGGCACGCATCCAACCACTGGCACCTGCGCAGGTAAGTAAGACAGCTCCCGGTCATACCAACCCCCACCTTGGCCTAAACGCACCCCACTGGCGTCGACTCCCAACGCGGGAACCAGCACCAAGCGGGCAGCTATCTGCTCCAACCCCACGCCCGGCGGTGGAACCTCACAAGAACCAACCCGGTCAGCGTCCTCGCGCTGCGATGAAACACCAGTGTGCGGCTCCTCTAGCAGACGAAACCCGGTGGGGAGGGAAGAAAAACTCACCCCCGGCGCGGTTTTACACACCACCGGCACCCACACCTGTAGTTGGCGGGCAAATAAATGCGGCAGGAGCGGAGCCAGGGAAAGCTCTCGAGGTAGCGCCTGGTAAACCACCACCGAAGCAGAAGAGGGGAAGTCTTCAACGCGCTTTAGAACCGCAAAAATGGCAGATTCACCGATATAGGCCTGGCCTTGGGAAGCGTAGCGAGCGGTTGCCTGCTGGCGCAGCCATTTACGCCACTGCGACTTAGACGCCCCACCCGCGAGGGAGCGGGGAAACTCGCGGTGAGAAAACGCAGCAGGCATGTGGACATTGTTTCACAGTGGCGCCAAGTTGTGGGCTAGGCTGTTGCACATGACTACACAAAACGCAGTACGACACGCAGTTATCCCGGCAGCTGGGCGCGGAACCCGGTTCCTACCAGCGACCAAAACAGTCCCCAAGGAAATGCTCCCGGTAGTTGACAAACCCGCCATCGAATACACCGTGGAAGAAGCCACCGACGCCGGAATCAAGGACGTACTGATCATCACGTCCTCGTCCAAACACGCCGTAGATGACCACTTCGACGCCTGCCCCGAACTGGAAGGCGCCCTCGAAAAATCAGGGAAAACCAAGCTGTTGGAGTCGATCAACCGCTACCGCGAACTCGCCCACGTACACACCGTGCGTCAAGGCCACCCCGAAGGACTGGGACACGCCGTGTACCAAGCGCGCGACCACGTGGGGGACAACCCCTTCGCGGTGCTGCTGCCCGATGACCTCATGCACCCGGAAGACCCGCTGCTACAAGCCATGATTGAAGTGAGAAACCGGCTGGGAGGGTCAGTGGTAGCGCTGCTGAAAGTCACCCCGGAGCAGGCTACCGCTTACGGCTCCGCAGAAGTCAGCGCAGTGGACCCGGAAAAACTACAAGGGCTGAGCGTGGAACCAGGGCGAGTACTGCAGTTGGAACAAGTAGTAGAAAAACCCCCGATCGAAGAAGTACTGTCGGAATACGCCACCGTGGGACGATACGTTTTCGACCCCGCTATCTGGCCGATCCTGGAGACACTACCCCCGGGACGGGGCGGAGAAATCCAACTAACCGACGCTTTCGCCCGCCTCATCGACGTGCCGAAAGACCAAGGCGGAGGAGTCTACGGCGTAGTAATCGAAGGACGACGCTTCGACACCGGCGATAAACTGGGATGGTTACAAGCGCAAGTAGCATTCGGTTTGGAACACCCCGAACTCGGTCAGCCACTGCGCGAATACCTCGCACGAATGGAAAAGTAACCAATGCGTTCAGTTGCCAGCCTCTACCGCGAATGTCAAGAAGTAGTGGGACCGCAAGAGCCCCTCGACGTGATGCTACCCGACGCCGTGGGATGCATCCTGGCCGAGGACGTGGCCGCCCCCTTCGACCTTCCGGTAGCTGACCTGGCTGCCTGCGACGGGTACGCGGTGCGACACCAAGACCTGGTGGGAGCTACTCCCCGCACCCCCGTGTCCCTACGGGTGATCGCGGAGCTGCGCGCAGGCGATATTGAACCACTAGCCAATATCCGCGGCGGGGCGGTGCGTATCGCCTCGGGCGCACCCATCCCCTCCGGGGCTGATGCGGTGGTGGCACTGGAGTTCACCGACCACGGGGAGGCCTCGGTGGAGATTAAAACCTGCCCGCAGCCGGGGGAAAACATCCGGCCGCGGGCCGAGGACGCACAGGCGGGGCAGGTCGTGCTCGCTCGCGGCTCGCGCGTGGGGGCACGCCAGGTCGCCCTCGTTGCCGGAGTGGGACGCCACCGCATCCGGGTGCACCCGCGCCCACGGGTAGTGATTCTTTCCATCGGCGATGAGATCATTGAACCGGGCCAAGAAGCCCGACCTGGCGCGGTTTTCGACGCTAACGGGCACGCCCTTTCCAGTGCGGTTGCGGACGCGGGAGCGCAGACTTTCCGAGTGGCGGCAGTGCCCGATGAGCGCGCCACCTTATCGCAAACCATTGAAGACCAGTTGGTGCGCGCGGACCTGATTATCACCACCGGAGGAATTTCCTACGGGTCAGGTGACACTGTCAGGGAGGTGCTTGGCTCGTTGGGAACGGTGCGTTTCGATTCGGTGGCGGCCTTCCCCGGTCACACCCTGGGGGTGGGGACGGTAGGGGAGGGAACCCCGATCTTTTGCCTACCTGGCGACCCGGTTTCAGCGCAGGTGTGTTTCGAAGTTTACGTGCGCCCCGCGGTGCGAGCCATGCAGGGGTGGAGCCAGTTGAACCGGCCCACGGTGCTGGCGAAAGTGGATCGCGATTGGTATTCGCCACGCGGCCGGCGCGAGTTCGTGAGGGTAAAGCTTACCGGTGACCCGCGCCGCGGGTATCAGGCGCAGGTGATGGGCAAGCCTTCGTCCTTGCTGTTGTCGAAACTGGCTGAGTCCAATGCGTTGGCAGTTATTCCCGAGGACGTAACCGACGTTAAAACTGGAGACGCGGTTCGCTGCATGGTGTTGGACTAAAATCGCGCGTCGGCAACGGGCCGAGCTGGTTTGGTGAGGAGCGTAGAGGTAATGCTTAACTTCCGGCACTGGATGGGGCTGCCTCCCACGAAAGCATGGGGAGTTCCCCTTGACCATCTGCGTTTAGATTTTCCACTGCGCTGCCTAAAGTCTTTGCCCCCGCAAGTTGACCCGCGACAGCCTCTAACCGTGCGGCCACTGGTGGGACGCCAAGACCATTGGCGTATAGAACAGGTGCGGTTGGGGGATCGCCAGTGGCTGCAACCGTGGGAAGCCACCTTGCCTCCAGGGTCTTTAGACACTGTCCCCACTTTGAGTCAGTTTCAACGGCGGTTAGATTCGCAGGTTTTCGAAGGTAGTGCTCTGCCGATGTTGGTTGAAATCGGTGATGAGGCAATCGGAATGGTTTCTGTGGGAGAGGTTAGCCGCGCGGCCTTGCAGTCTGCTTCCGTCGGGTATTGGATTTGTTCGCGTTGGGCCGGCAGGGGAGTTGGCGCTTTAGCGGTGGCAGCGGTGATTGACCTACTTCTTTCAGAGCTTGGTTTGCACCGAGTGGAGATTAATATTCGCCCCGAAAACCAACCGTCTTTAGGTTTAGTTAGGAAACTGAATCTACGTGAAGAGGGGTTGCGGAGCCGATACATGTGCATCGGGGGGAAGTGGTGCGATCACTTGAGCTTCGCCATCGATAGTGAATCCCTACCTGCTGGCGGTTTAGTTCATAACTATTGGCAAGCGTGCCTGTAGTCTGCTCCCAGGGTTGCCGAGGGGCCTTCCATGATGAGGGCGGGGCGAAGCTGTGCCTTCTGGGGTGGGAGTGCGCCTACTACCACCGTATTTAGCTGTAACGGCGTGTTCACAGCGACAGTGAATCACAAGCGTGTGATTATGGGAGCGTGAGCTATACGGGGTGGGTTTTAGTGTTACTGGCGGCGCTTGTCGTCGGCTACCTCACTCCCAACCTGATTAGATACCGGCAGCAGGTGGCGCAGCTACCTGTGGAGGATCGTTTCTCCACCTCCGCGCAGATGGTTTCAGTGACTGAAACTGGGCGCGCGGTAAGGGCCGAGCCACAGCGAAAGCAGCCGCAGATCTTAGCTTGCAAACCGGAACTCGAGCGGGAAAATACAGGCCCGATCGAATCCATTGAATACGCCGAGGGGGAAACCAGGATGAGCGCCGACCAAGATCGCCGCTACGCTGACGCCGTGCCGTCTGCTTCACGTGAAATGGCACGTCTGCGGGCGCGTCGTGCGGCTCGTATCGCCGCAGAAAACGCTGCCGGTAAGCGCAGGTTTGCCCTGTCGGTAGTGGCCTTCGCAGCACTGGTCACGGTGGCGACCATTGCCTTTATTGGGATCTTCAGCTGGGCCTGGACTCTCATCCCCGCTTCCCTTTTAGCGGCGGTGTTAGTTAACGGCAGGCTTGCCTACCGCCGCTCCGTGGCCGCTTCCGTGGCGGAAACCGAAGAGCTGAAGCAACTGCGTGCACACCGTCGTAACACCTCCTTGCGCTACCAAAGGGTTCAGCGAGCACTTGCTGGGCATGTTGAAACCACCCAGCGTAAGGCTGAGCCGGTTGAGGGCGCCCCGGTGGAGCGGGAAGACGAACCGCAGATTGTTGCTCGCAGCAGCGCTAATGACGCGGTAGATGCCACCGAAGCCGCGGTGGCAACCGGGTGGACGCTGCGGGAAATGCCTCCCCCCACCTACGCCAAATCCGCTCGCTTGGGGCGTCGCCAAGTGAGCGCTGAAGCTGTCGCCAGTGTGCAGAGCGAAGAAGAACCGGTAGTGGCCAGCCCGGTGCGTCCCACCACTGCGAAGGCGGGGGGAGAGCAGGGGCAGAGTTCTGCGCAGGCTGCGGCGGAGGCGCCGGTGGCGTTTGACTTGGAAGATGTCCTGCAGCTGCGCCGAGCACAGTAACCCGTTTGTCTTACTGTTTGAGACAGTCTCACTAGCTGAGCGGTCTCAGGGGGTTGTGGCATATTCGTAATGTTGGCTTGAAACCGCGGGATTTCAAGGGAAAAAACAAGCCCAATAGCAAACTTTACGAAACCTTGGGGAAAGCCTGGGAATTGCATTATTAAAATATTCTCCGCGGTGTTAGGGTACTTGCGAAATGGCAACCACGAATTCGTGGTGCCATGAAACTGCCCATCCACTAATGGAGGACTAGATGAAACGCACATTCTTGCGTGTAGCAGCACCCGTTGCGGTAGCTGCCCTGGCCCTTACCGCTTGCTCGGGAAGCAACGACGGCGGTAACGGCGGAAGCGAAGGTGGAAGCGCCGCTGCCTCTGGTGAAGTAATCATCACCAACGGCTCGGAACCACAAAACCCGCTGATCCCAACCAACACCAACGAGGTAGGTGGCGGTAAGGTCGTCGACCTGATCTTCTCCGGTCTGATGTACTACGACAAGGACGGCGCCGCCCAGCTAGACATGGCTGAAGCCATTGAAACCGAAGACCACCAGACCTTCACCGTTAAGCTCAAGGAAGGGCAGAAGTTCTCCGACGGCTCCCCCGTGACTGCAAAGAACTTCGTTGACGCCTGGAACCAGGGCGTGCGTGAAGATCACCTCTCCAGCTACTTCTTCGAACCGATTAAGGGATTCCCCGAAGGTGAAGAAAAGGTAGAGGAAATGGAAGGCCTGAAGGTAGTTGACGACAACACCTTCACCATTGAACTGAAGCAGCCCGAAGCGGACTTCGAGTTGCGCCTGGGCTACTCCGCGTTCTTCCCGCTTCCCGAAGCTGGTGTCGGTGACGCCGAGGCCGTGAAGGCCTTCGGTGAAAAGCCGGTTGGCAACGGCCCCTACATGTTCGATGGCGACAACGCTTGGGAGCGCAACGTAGCTATCAAGCTGGTTCCCAACCCCGAATACGACGGTCCGCGTAAAGCCCAAAACGGTGGCATTGAGTTCAAGTTCTACGCTCAGCAAGACGCTGCTTACAACGACCTGCTCTCGGGCGTAATCGACGTACTCGACGCGGTACCGGACTCCGCTTTCGGAACCTTCGAAAACGAACTCTCCGGTCGCGCCGTGAACCAGCCGTCGGCGATCTTCCAGTCCTTCACCATTCCCGAACGCCTAGCGCACTTCTCCGGGGAAGAAGGCAACCTGCGTCGCCAGGCTATCTCCATGGCGATCAACCGTGAAGAAATCTGCGCCACCATCTTCCAGAACACTCGTACCCCAGCTAAGGACTTCACCTCCCCGGTAATCGCCGGCTGGAACGAGAACGTTCCCGGTAGCGAGGTCACCAACTTCGATCCGGAAAAGGCCAAGGAACTGTGGGCCAAGGCAGACGAACTCTCCCCCTGGGACGGCAAGTTCGAACTCGCCTACAACTCCGACGGCGGACACCAAGCGTGGGTTGACGCGGCGACGAACTCAATCAAGAACACCCTGGGTATCGACGCTGTTGGCAAGCCCTACCCGGACTTCAAGTCCCTGCGTCAGGAAGTCACCGAACGCAAGATCGAAACCGCCTTCCGTACCGGTTGGCAGGCCGACTACCCGTCCATGGCTAACTTCCTCGGCCCGCTGTACGGCACTGGAGCTGGGTCCAACGACGGCGACTACTCCAACGCCGCATTCGACGAGCTGCTAACCAAGGCTGCTGCCGCCGAGTCGGTAGATGCGGGCAACAAGCTCCTGCTGGACGCACAGTCTGTGCTGTTCGAGGATCTTCCCGCCATCCCGCTGTGGTACTCCAACGTTAGCGGCGGCTACGCCGAAGGCGTTGACAACGTAGTATTCGGCTGGAACTCCGTGCCGATCTACTACCAGATCACCAAGTAAACACTGCAATAGCGCGACCTAGGGGAAGATCATCGAACGATGGTCTTCCCCTAGTCGTGCCAAGCACTGACTGTAGCGGTCAGGGCAACCGAAACCAATACGCCCACTATAAAGAAGAAGCTGGGAGACCCTCATGCTCCGTTATATTGGCCGTAGATTACTGCAAATGATCCCCGTATTTATCGGGGCGACGCTACTGATCTACGCCCTCGTTTTCGCCATGCCCGGCGACGCCATCCAGGCACTCGGAGGGGACCGCGGACTACCCCCGCACGTAGCTGAAGCCGTGCGGCAACGCTACAACCTCGACAAACCATTCCTGGTGCAATACCTGCTCTACCTAAAAGGCATCTTCACCCTTGACTTCGGGACCACATTCTCCGGCCGCGACGTGCTGGAGGTGATGGCATCAGCCTTCCCGGTGACCATAAAACTCGCCCTCATGGCGTTAGCCTTCGAAGCTGTTTTCGGCATCGGGTTCGGACTGATCGCCGGAATGCGGCGCGGCGGTATCTTCGACGCCACCGTACTGGTGGTGTCCCTGTTCGTCATCGCCGTGCCCATCTTCGTCACCGGCTTCGTATTCCAGTTCATAATCGGCGTTAAACTTGGCTGGCTTCCCACCACGGTCGGTGGAAACACCAGTTTCAAAGCCCTCCTCATGCCTGCCATTGTGCTGGGGTCAGTGTCGTTCGCCTACGTACTGCGCCTCACCCGCCAGTCAGTTTCAGAGACACTGTCGTCTGACCACGTGCGCACCGCATACGCCAAAGGCATGACCCGCCCTCGCGTGATCCGCAACCACGTGCTACGCAACTCGCTGATCCCCGTCGCCACCTTCCTCGGTGCCGACCTGGGCGCACTCATCGGTGGCGCCATCGTCACCGAAGGTATCTTCGCCATCAACGGTGTAGGTGGCAACATGTACCAAGCCATCATTAAAGGTGAGCCAGCGACCGTGGTTTCCTTCACCACCGTCCTCGTCCTCATCTACATTGTGGCGAACCTGCTGGTGGACCTGCTGTACGCCGCCCTAGACCCGAGGATCCGCTATGAGTGAGATAAAGAAAACCTACCCCGGTCAGGAACACTACGTCTCCGAAGTCGACGAAACCGGCCTGGGAGCGGTAGACGCCGTGCGCGACGAATCCGCGCCCTCCTCCATGTGGGGAGAAGCTTGGAAAATACTACGCAAACGCCCCCTGTTTTGGGTGGCCGCGGTAATCATCTTCGCCGCCGTCATCCTGGCAGCCTTCCCCTCCCTTTTCACCTCCATGGACCCGAAGTTCTGCGAACTATCCCGCTCCATGGAACTGCCCTCAGGTAAGCACCCATTCGGGTTCGACCGGCAAGGCTGCGACATTTACGCCCGCACCGTTTACGGCGCGCGCGCCTCCGTGACAGTGGGGATCTTCACCGCCGCCGCGGTAGTGCTAATCGGTGCCCTCTTCGGAGCTTTAGCTGGCTACTTCGGGGGCGTGTTGGACGCCATCCTTTCGCGCGTAACTGACGTGGTTTTCGCCATCCCTTTCCTGCTGGCCGCGATCGTCGTGATGCAGCTGTTCCGCGACTACCGCGCCACCTGGACAGTGGTGCTGGTGCTGGCCATCTTCGGGTGGCCCTCAATCGCCCGCATCACGCGCGGTTCGGTTATGAGCGTGAAGAACGAAGAGTTCGTGGCCGCCGCCCAAGCCCTAGGGGAGTCGAAGTGGCGCATTCTGGCGCGTCACATCCTGCCGAACTCCGCAGCCCCCATCATCGTGTACGCCACCGTGGCGCTGGGAACGTTCATCGTGGCTGAAGCGACCTTGTCCTTCCTCGGCGTTGGTCTACCACCGGAAGTGGTGTCCTGGGGTGGAGACATCTCCAAGGGGCAGGTGGCTTTGCGAAGCCAGCCTTTGGTGCTGTTCTATCCCGCGGGCGCCTTGGCGATTACCGTGTTGTCCTTCATCATGATGGGTGACGTGGTGCGTGACGCCCTCGATCCGAAGTCACGGGAGCGGTGAGGTCATGAGTGAAAATCAGTTTGCAAACGAACGCGAGGACGTAGTGAACGAAACCGAACAACCGCTACTGGAGATCACCGACTTGGAGGTGGCGTTCCAATCCTCCACCGGCATGGTCCCAGCGGTGCGCAAAGCGAACCTGACCATCTACCCGGGGCAGTCCGTGGCGATCGTGGGGGAGTCCGGGTCCGGTAAGTCCACCACCGCTCACGCCATTATTAACCTGCTTCCCGGCACCGGGAAGATCACCGGAGGATCCATAAAACTGCGCGGTGAAGAACTGGTTGGTAAGCCGCGTAAAGCCATGGAAAGAATCCGCGGTAAAGAAATCGGCCTGGTCCCGCAAGACCCGATGTCGAACCTGAACCCGGTGTGGAAAATCGGTTTCCAGGTGCGCGAAGCGCTCAAAGCCAACAGCGTGGTTCCCGGATCTGAAATGCATCAGCGGGTGAACCAGCTACTGGAAGAAGCCGGACTACCCGACACCGAGCGGGTGGCGAAGCAGTATCCGCACGAGTTCTCCGGCGGTATGCGCCAGCGCGCCCTCATCGCTATTGGGTTGGCGGCGCGCCCGTCGCTGTTGATCGCGGATGAGCCGACCTCGGCCTTGGACGTGACCGTGCAACGGCGTATCCTGGACCACTTAGAGGGGCTGACTCAGGAACTGGGAACCGCGGTATTGTTCATCACCCACGACCTGGGATTGGCGGCAGAACGCGCCTCCCACCTGGTGGTAATGCACCGCGGTCGCGTAGTGGAATCTGGTCCGGCGGCAGAAATTCTGCAAGACCCCAAGCATCCCTACACTAAGCGTCTGGTAGCGGCGGCGCCATCCATTGCTTCAGCGCGCATCCAGTCCGCCCACGAACGCGGTATTGAAGTTACGGAAGAAGAACTGCTTGGCGCCGGCCTGGGCGCTACCTCCACCGACGCTGCGGTTGAAGTGCGCGACCTAACCAAGACCTTCCCCATACGCGGACAGCGAGGCAAAATGTTCAAGGCTTTGGACGATGTCTCATTCCGTTTACGTAAGGGCACCACCTTGGCGGTCGTGGGGGAGTCCGGTTCCGGTAAGTCCACCGCTGCCAATATTATCTTGGGACTGTTGAAACAGGATTCGGGGCAGGTCATTTTCAACGACGTAGACGTGGAGACACTGTCGAAGAAGGAACGCTTCGAGATGCGGCGCAACTTGCAGGTAGTGTTCCAAAACCCCTACGGCTCCCTTGACCCCATGTACTCCATTTTCCGCGCCATCGAAGAACCCATGCGAGTACACAAGGTGGGGACAAAGGCTGAGAGGCAAGAACGCGTAGCGGAACTGCTTGACATGGTGGCGTTGCCCCGCTCCGCGATGCGGCGCTATCCGAACGAGCTCTCCGGCGGTCAACGTCAGCGTGTGGCGATTGCCCGGGCCTTAGCGTTGCGCCCCCAAGTGCTGGTGTTAGACGAGGCTGTTTCTGCTTTGGACGTGTTGGTGCAGGACCAGATTTTGCACCTGCTAAACGACATTCAAGCGCAGATGGAGCTCAGCTACCTGTTTATCACCCACGACCTGGCGGTGGTGCGTCAGATCGCCGATGACGTGGTAGTGATGCAGTCAGGGAAAGTGGTGGAAGCGGATTCCTCCGATCAGATTTTCCACCATCCGCAAACCGAGTACACGCGAAACCTGATTGACTCCATTCCCGGGCGCGACATTCCGCTGGGAGTCTAGACCGCGCAGTTAGCGTAGAAGCAGGCGCCGACCTCGTTGCTGAATTTACGAGGTCGGCGCCTGCTTATCTTGTTCGGTGGCGTCGGGTTTGGCCTGGGAATGCGGATCCAGTTACCGCTGCCAGTGCCGACGCGGTACTAACTTGGCTTCACCCAGGATCGGGGATTGGTGCGAGCGTTACTCGATCTCCCCATCCCAGGCGCCAATACCGCCTTCCAAAGCAAGGGTCTGTTCCAAACCCGCTTTAACCATTTGCGCTTGCGCAGAGCGGCTACGGTTACCGGAGCGGCAGTAAATCGCGTACTGCTTGTCGGGGGAGAGGTCCGAAATCTGCTTTTGGAAATCACTATTGGATACATCAATGTTTATGGCTCCGGGAAGGTGGCCGGATTGGTATTCCCCGGGGGTGCGCACGTCCACTATCACCGGTGAATTGTTTTCGACAAAGTCCTTGAATTGGCTGAGATCAACGTGTTCGCCCCAGTTATAGTTCTGCGATGAGGACGAGGAGGAAACAGCTGCTTCACTGGTAGCGGAGGTAGCGGGAGTAGAGTCACCACTGCTGCACGCAGTTAAAGAAACAATGGGGATCAACAGTGCTGCCGGCAGGCGCAATCGGAATATTTTCTGCATGGTGCCAGGTTAACGAAAACAACTATCGATTGAAAATATCTGAAATAAGATCTTCTGTGCGTTCCTCATTGTCTACCCTACTTGGTGGGGCGGAAATTTAGAGGGGGTCGGCGGCTAAAAATAAAGCGTATATTTGGGATCTTAACGGGGGAATGTCTTGGGCTTTAGCGGAGTGCAGATGCCCCCTTCGACACGGGGTGAAGATGATAGACTGGCTCTAGTCAGCTCTTTTCTGATAGAGATTGGTCATAGAGCTGAGTATCGTTAAATCCCAGAACCAGTAAAGGAATCGATCAATGAAGAAGCCTTTCAGTCGAATACTGGTCTCAGGAGCAGCGCTAGTAGGTCTAGTCTTTGCGGGAAGCATCACCGCGGGGCAGCAGCCCAAGACTATGATTACGGCTCTGATTTAGAGTCAGGTTCCTGCCTACGTGGAACTAACCTCCGCTGAAGGAAACATTAAAGCTGAGACTCTTGCTGAGATCACTCGTATACGCAAAGACGCATTAGATCAGGGTGTTCCCTGGCCCGAAAAGGGTAAGCCAAAGACAATGCGTCAATACTTGGAAGAAAAGGGAATCGCTGAAGCCGATTATCTGGCTCCGGTTTGGAGTGCTGAGGCCGAGCGTCTGGCGATTATTAGAGCTGCGGAGACCCATCTGACTAACATAATCGGCCACTTGCGTCCCAACGAAGAAAAATTGGGTTCGTTGCTACTGAAGCTAGGTGCCTTCCGAGAAGGCATAGCTTGGGCAAAGACCTCTGCTGCGGAGTCGATAGGTCAGTTTGAGCGTGAAAAGCCGGACTGGGTTAACAATACTAAGGATAAAGTAACAGGCCATTATGAGCAGCTAATTGATCCCGAGCTTTCGTCTTTCGGTATGGCCGGATTTGTTGGGCCTGAGCAAGCTGAATACCAGTCAACCTGGACTTTGGTGTCGCACAGTACTAAAGACGGGCAAGATCAATCGGCTAGCGGAATATCTGGGAAACATACATTCAAAGTAATGCTTCACCCCGAATGGTCGAAGGTCAATACAAGCCAGATATGGGTGTGAAGACGGTACAGGCTGGCGACTCTGTGGCCATACCGCAGCTTGTTTCTAAAGCCTATGAGGGGCAAATCGAGTATTCGGTAGTGAAATTTGACGCTGGACGTTTCTCTTTCAGGGGGGAATGGTCTAGCGAGGATCCCTCAATACTCACCGTAAAAGACGGGGAGTTTGTTGGGGTTAAACCTGGGAAGACCACTGTTACCTTAACGACTGGTGAAACTGCAAGCGCTGGGGTTGCCCGTATGACGACTCGTGCGGCAACTGCAACGGAACCATACAAGTTCTCTTACGACATTGAAGTCACCGCGGCACCTGTACCGGACCCCATGCCGGAACCGGACCCAGCTCCTGTACCGGACCCCATTCCGGAACCAGAACCTCCACCTGAGCCGCACCAAGCACCTCACCCGCACCCCGCGACAGCGCCTGCAAA
>JAUNVG010000021.1 GCA_030537735.1 Actinomycetaceae bacterium | reverse complement strand
ATTGAAACACTCCTTCGAAGTAAGAAGCGTTGCAACGCTAACTAGAACTCAAGCCTTGCCCTGCTTCAGTTTCGCTGCCGCGGTTTGGGGGCGACTGCCACTCCCGCGCTTGGGTGCTGAGGCCCTACCTTGGCCTTGGTTTCACTCCGCTGCCGCGGTTTGGGGGCGACTGCCACTCGCCGCTGCGCTACTTTACGCGGCGACCGTTTCGCTCGCCGCGCCCCTCCCGCCCTTACCGCATAAATTACCCCGCGCCTTCGCCGCTTTAGTCTGCATTAGTTACCCAATTGCCAAGGTGGGAGCGTCCTTTTTTAGACGCTCCCACCTCGGTTTTCGTTATCCCTTACCGCATCCGGTAAGGCGGGTCACTTCCAGCCGTTTATTTGCGGCGCTGCTCCAGGTAGTAGCCAATCAGCCCTTGGGTGGAGCTGTCTTGCTGCGCGAGCACTTCCCTGTCTCCAGCCACTGCGGGGGTGAGTTCTTTAGCTAGCTGCTTGCCCAGTTCCACTCCCCACTGGTCGAAGGAATCGATTCCCCACACGATGCCTTGCACGAAGGTGATGTGTTCGTACAGGGCGATTAGTTCCCCGAGGACGCGGGGGGTGAGGTCCGCCGCCATGATGGAGGTGGTGGGGCGGTTGCCTTCGAAGATGCGGGCGGTGACGATTTCTTCCGCGGTGCCTTCGGCGCGTACTTCTTCCGCGGTCTTACCGAAGGCAAGTGCCTTGGTTTGGGCGAAGAAGTTCCCCAAGAATAGTTCGTGCATGTCGGCCTCACCGTCTTTGAGTGCCCACGTGGGGTTAGCGAAGGCGATGAAGTCAGCGGGGATGAGGCGGGTGCCTTGGTGGATGAGCTGGTAGAAGGCGTGTTGCCCGTTGGTGCCGGGTTCGCCCCAGAATACTTCTCCGGTGTCACTGGTTACTGCGGTGCCGTCCCAGCGCACGGATTTACCGTTCGACTCCATGGTGAGCTGCTGCAGGTAGGCGGGGAAGCGGTGCAGGTACTGGGCGTAGGGCAGGACAGCGTGCGTGTGTGCTCCGAGGAAGTTGGTGTACCACACGTTTAGTAGCCCCATGAGCACGGGCACGTTGGTTTCCCACGGCTGGGTGCGCAGGTGCTGGTCAACGGCGTGGAACCCGGCGAGGAATTCTTCGAAGTTTTCCGGACCCAGCACGATGGCCAGTGAGGTTCCCACAGCGGAATCTACGGAGTAGCGTCCCCCTACCCAGCTCCAGAACCCGAAGGCGTTTACCGGGTCGATTCCGAATTCTTCGACTTTGTCCAGGGCGGTGGACACGGCCACGAAGTGGCGCCGCACGGCTTCGGCTTCCACGTCCTCGGCGGGCGTTCCTTGTTCGGCGGCGCGTTCGAACGCCCCGTTTTCCCGCAGGGTGTCAAGCAGCCAGGTGCGCACTACACGCGCGTTGGTGAGGGTCTCCAAGGTGGTGAAGGTCTTTGACGCAACGATCACAAGGGTGGTTTCGGGGTCAAGGTGCTTGGTTTTTTCACCGGCGTCGGTGGGGTCAATGTTGGAGATGTAGCGCGCACTCAGCCCCTCTTTGGCGTATGGTTTGAGCGCTTCGTACGCCATGACGGGGCCGAGGTCGGATCCGCCGATCCCAATGTTGACAACGGTTTCGATGGGTTTACCGGTGATCCCAACCCACTGTTGTTCGCGTACTTTGCGGGCGAATGCGTACATTTTTTCGAGTTCTTCGCGCACGTCCTCGACCACGTTGTGTCCGTCGAGTTTCACTTCGGCGCCTGCTGGTTGACGCAGCGCGGTGTGGAGTACGGCGCGGTTTTCGGTGACGTTGATGCGTTCACCGTTCATCATGGCGTCGATGCGTTCGCGTAGCCCGACTTCGTTCGCTAGTTTCACTAGTGCGTCTTGGATTTCGTCGGTAATGAGGTTTTTAGATAGGTCGACATGCAGGTCGGCGAGGGTGTGGGTGTATTTTTCGGCTCGCTGTGGGTCGCGGTCGAACCATTGGCGCAGGTTGGGTTGGAAATTCTTCGCGATTTGGGCGAGTTCTTTCCAACCGTCGGTGGTGGTTGCGTCAATCGGGGTGGGGGTGGTCATTTGTCGTAGTCCTCTTTCGTGACTTGTTCGCTGTGACTTGTTTTCTTACTAAGTTACTCGTGTTCACGCCGCCCGCTGCCGGGCGCCTGCGTGGTGTGGTTCTTAGAACTTGGTGACAGATTCGGGGTCGGAAATGGGGATGGGTGTGGGGGTGACGTCTCCTTGCGGCATTGATACGACGGGGATGACGGGGAACAGCGATAGCCACCATTGTTGGTAGGGCCTGCGGTGTTCGAGGTCGAGTTCGTCCATCATGTGTTCAACGGATTTGGTGGTGACTTTGGCTCCGGCCATGCCGATGTAGAGGGCGTTGCGCCCACCTTGTTTGAGGATTTCGGATAGTTCCATTATCGCTTCGTACACCAATCGGGTGGCCAGGAGCCGGTCGAAGGGTGAGGGTGATCCTCCTTGTTGTAGGTGTCCAAGGGCGGAGTGGCGCACGTCGTACATCTGGTGGCCTTCGGATTCGAATACGCGGGCGAGGAATTCGCGGTTGTAGGTGGGGTGGGCTTGTTCGTTACGTACGACGAGGAATAGTCGTCGCCCGGCAGCGAAGCTTTCTTGCAGGTAGGTGGCGTCTTTAGCGATTGACGCCAGGTCCATGGGGATTTCGTTGAGGTAGACTTTTTCGGCTCCGGCTGCCAGTCCCGCCATGAATGCGAGGTAGCCGCATTCGCGTCCCATGGCGTCTGCTACGAAGCAGCGTTTGGAGGCGGCAGCGGATTCTTTGATGCGGTCTAATGCCCATACTGCGTTGTTGAGGGCGGTGTCGGCACCGATGGATAGTTCGGATCCGGGTAGGTTGTTGTCGATGGTGGCGGGCACCAGCATCATGGGGATGTTGAAGGCGGGGTAGCGGTCGCGTTCTTTCACCATGTTGTGGATGGTGAGGTAGGCGTTTAGTCCGCCGATTACCAGCAGGGCGTCGATGCGGTTGTTTTCAATGGAGCGCCCCATGGCGTAGAACTCTTCTACTGGTGGTATGGGGCGGCGGGTTCCCAGTTCAGCGCCACCTTTGAAGGCCCAGCCTTCGACGTCTGCCCAGGTGAGTTCTCGCACGTTGGAGTCGATTAGTCCTTGGAAGGATCCTTGTACGCCGAGCATTTGCAGGCCGGCGTCCAGTCCGATGCGCACGGCGGCGCGGGCGGCGGTGTTCATTCCGGGGGCGAGCCCACCGGCGTGGATGATGGCGACTCGTTTGGCGTTTTCACTGACGTGTCCGGCGGTGGCTTGGGGTGGTTCGGACAGGATTTGGTTGATTCGCATCATGCCTTGGAAGCTGTTGCCACGTGATTTCATGGCGGCTTCGAAGTCTTGTTTGGCGATGAGGTCGGCCACGCCGCGGGTGGTGGCGACGGCTTCCACTAGGGGGATGCGGGTGAGGCGGTTGTGGCGTACTCCGATGATGTTGGCGGGGGCGGTGGGGTCGCCGGTGAGGATTTCTTGGGCGGCTCCGTACCCGAGCAGGGTGGACATCCAACGGTCGTAGGCGGAGGGCGTGCCACCTCGTTGTACGTGTCCGAGGATAGTAATGCGCGGGGTGACGCCGAGTTTGTCTTTGATGGCGTCGGCTACGTCGCTGCTGGTGATGCGGTTTCCGGCGGCGTCGGCAGCTCCTTCGGCGACGATCACGATGGAGTCGCGCCTTCCGGCGTCGCGTCCCATGCGTAGCTTTTGCGCCATGTCGTCTTGCCACCCGACGCGCGGCGGGTTTTCGGGGGTGAAGACGTAGTCTGCGCCGCCGGCGACGGCGCTCATAAGTGGTAGGTATCCGCAGTGGCGTCCCATTACTTCGATGACGAAGGTGCGTTGGTGGGAGGCGGCGGTGGAGGAGATGTCGTCAATGGCGTCTACGATCCGGTTGAGGGCAGAGTCCGCGCCGATGGTCATGTCGGTTCCGACGAGGTCGTTGTCGATCGACCCTACGAGCCCTACGATCATTAGTAGCGGGTGGGCGTCGGCGGTTTCTTGACTGATTTCTCCGCGTTCTGCCAGGATCTGGACGAGTTCGGGCCACTCGTTTTTAAACTCATTGGTCCCGGTCAGTGATCCGTCTCCGCCGATTACTACCAGCCGGTCGATGCCGTGTTGCAGGAGGTTGCGGCAGGCGGTGATTCGTCCTTCTTTGTCTCTGAAGGCGTCGCACCGCGCGGTTCCAATGACGGTTCCACCTTCGTTAAGTATGGCCGATACGTCTGACCATCCCATCTTTTTAATACGGTCACCACCATCGACGGCGCCTTGCCAGCCTTCGAGTATGGCGTAGGGTTGCGCTCCCATTTCGAGGCTGGTGCGCACTACTGCACGGACAGCTGCGTTCATCCCTTGGGCGTCGCCTCCGGAGGTTAGTACGCCAATGCGTTGGATGGGTTCGTCCGCTTTTATTTGTGCCATGGTTGCCTCCGTTTGGGAACTTTGGTTCTTGGCTATTATCTCATTTTCGCCGGTGTCTCTGTTGTGTCCCTAGACCTATTTCTGGTTTGCCACGGCTGCATTGTTTGCCGCTTTGGCGCGGCCCTTCATTTCGGCGCGCGACTTCGCTGGGCACGCGACTTCGGTTGGCGAGGGCGGTTTGCGCTAAATCGGGGCGTCCCTCCCCTGCTTGTTCACCGGCTGTTCCCGCGGCAGTCTCGGCCCGCGCGCGTGCCATTCCAAGTTGCAGCGGATGCTGACAGCGTCCTTCCCTACTCATTCGCTACCTGCTCCCAAGCCGCACCCTACCCGCGCGCGCCGCGGCGGGTTTTTCATTCACCTTCCACGGCGGCGCTGGCGGCTTCCACTCGGTCTTTGGGGCCGGCCACGAAGATCCATTCTTTGTTGCGGGTGTGGGAGATTTTCCCGGTTTTCTTCCCTTCCGGGTTGTAGATCCCAATGCGCGCCCCCACGTATCGGGCGTGGTCGAACTCTAGTAGGCGCACGTCCTCGTGCCCGTTTTCGTAGAGTTCTCGCGTCATTTCTTCGGCCGTGATCCAGGCTTCGTTGTTGTATGAAACCACCACTATCTGCGCGTTGGCGTCTTGTAGTAGTTGGAAGAACGCGGCTTTCATACGGGGTTTTGAGTTGAATATGGATTTGGTGTGTTCTTCGCGCGCATCCAGGCGCTTTTGCGCGACCCCGTAGGTTTGCGGGGCGTCCCAGCGCACCAGGGTTTCCCAGATGTGGTAGTTGGTGTAGTACCGGTGCTGGTTGTAGGGCGGGTCAAGGTATAGCAGGTCGGTTGCGGGTAGTTCGCGCACCAGTTTTGTGGCGTCTGCGTGTATGGCTTTGCCGGGCCCGGGGATAAGTTCGGGTACTCGCAGCTCCATATTTCGATACGATCGCGGCGCCCATTTTTTAAGGTACGCCATCTGCACTCCGGTGGTGGAGTCTACCCGGTCGGCAGCTTCCAGCAGCGAGGTAAGCAGCAGGGGGCGCAGCGGGCTGTGGGCGTAGTCGGCTTCAATGGTGTCGCGTATGGCGTCTATGCGCCGGCCGTTGTGCGGCTGGAAGAACCTGGCGTTTTCACAGTACGTGCGGGTGATGTATCCGTCGTATCCAGGCAGGGCGTTGAGCCGCTCGATAACCTGCTGCAGTTCGTCGCCGTCGATTTGCTTAGCGTCGGTGGCGATGTAGGTTTGGGCGAGGACGTGTGAGTAGCTGGCAATGTCAGCTGCGGTGGTGTGTATCCCTTGTTTTTTAAACGCTTGTGCCACGCGAGTGGTCCCGGTGAACAGGTCAACGGCGGTTTTCGCTTCGCTACCTTTGGCGAGTTTTTCAAGTACGGGCACTAGCACGCGTTTTGACCCGAGGTATTTGAACACTTACATCACTCACACTGGTGAAGGCAGGTTAGCGCTGGGGATTAGGAGTATTAGCCCTAGCACTAGGAAGAGTATGAACGTGACGTCGAAGGTGACGGAGCGCGCCGCGAAGGCGTCGTGGGTGCTTCCGATTACTCTCATTATTGCGGCGGTGATGAGGACGGCCACGAGCACCCAGAGGGACAGTTGCAGGTATCCGGCGACGGCGGTGAGTGCCACCACGGTGACGGCGCTGCTTATGGCGACAACCGTGGTGGTGATCAGGATCCTGCGTTTAGTCACGTTTTAATTGTAGTCCACTTGTGTGTGGGTTTGGTTTTCTGTCCCGTTCCGCGTTGCCTTAGGGGTGGGGGTGGTTTGTTTTCGCCTTTGGGGCGACGCCATTCCCGCCGGCTCGCATTCCCCTCCTGCGGCGCCTGCCCCACAGGCTAAGCCAAGTGGGGCAAGTGCCGCGTCTGCCCCGTCGGCTCCCCTACCCCTTCCAGTGCCGTCAGTGGGAAAAGTGCCGCGTCTGCCCCGCCGGCTCCCCTACCCCTTCCAGTGACGTCAGTGGGAGAAGTGCCGCGTCCCGGTGAAGTACATGGTGATCCCGGCGGCTTGGGCGGCGGCGATTACTTCCTCATCGCGAATGGATCCTCCCGGCTGCACGACAGCTTTGACGCCAGCATCGATTAGTAGTTGCACTCCGTCAGCGAAGGGGAAGAACGCGTCGGAGGCAGCTACTGCGCCTTCGCTTCTTCTGGGTGGGTTTTCACTGGTGGTGTTGCGCGCCCCTCCGGCGGTGGTGGTTTCTTGGTTGGCGGCAGCGTCCCCGGTGCTGCGCCCTCCCAGGGTGTTGGCGCGTTCAATGGCGAGGCGGCAGGAATCTACCCGGTTTACCTGTCCCATGCCCACGCCGATTGAGGCTCCGTCTTTAGCCAGTAGGATCGCGTTGGAGCGCACTGCTCGCACGCTGCGCCACGCGAACTCAAGGTCGCGCAGTGTCTGCGGGTCGGCGACCTCTCCACTGACTAGTTCCCACTTTTGGGTGGCATCCCCGTCAGCGTCGATACTGTCACGAGTTTGCAGTACGATTCCGCCGCTAATTTGTTTGAACTCAACGCCACCTTCTACCGGCGGCTCCACTTCCAGCACACGCAGGTTCTTTTTACTTTGCAACACTTCTAGGGCGCCCGGTTCGTATGCGGGTGCCAGCACAACCTCGGTGAAAATAGGGGCGATTTGCTGGGCGAGTTCAACGCTTACGGGCCGGTTCACGGCGATAACTCCGCCGAATGCGGACACCGGGTCGCAGGCGTGTGCGTGGCGGTGTGCTTGGGCAACGTCCTCGCCGATGGCGATGCCGCAGGGGTTGGCGTGTTTGATAATGGCAACGCAAGGGTCGTCGTGGTCGTAGGCGGCGCGCAGGGCGGCGTCACCGTCGGTGTAGTTGTTGTAGCTCATGGGTTTGCCGTGCAGCTGTTTGGCGGTGGCGATCCCGGTGGCTGGCGTTTGCCTGGCGAGTCCGGTGCCGTTGGTTTGGTACACGGCTGCGCCTTGGTGGGGGTTTTCTCCGTACCGTAGTTGCGCGGTTTGTTCCCAGCTGCCGGCAAGGAAACTTGGGGTTCGAGTGTCGGTTTGGGTTTGGGTAGTGAACCAGGTGGCGACGGCAGCGTCGTAGCTGGCGGTGTGGGCGAAAGCGGCGGCAGCGAGGGCGCGGCGCTGGTCGGCGGTGAACCCACCGTTTTCGATGGCGCTGTTGACTTTCGGGTAGTCCGCGGGGTTGGTGACGATGGCGACGGTGGCGTGGTTCTTAGCTGCGGCACGCACCATGGTGGGCCCACCGATGTCGATTTGTTCGATGCACTGGTTGTAGTCGGCACCGCTGGCGACGGTGGCGGCGAAGGGGTAGAGGTTGCACACTACGAGGTCGAATCCGGCGATTCCAAGGTCAGCTAGTTCGCGTACGTGTTCGATCCGGGTGCGGTCGGCGAGGATCCCTGCGTGGATGCGGGGGTGGAGGGTTTTAACCCTTCCGCCGAGACATTCGGGGAAGCCGGTTAGTTCTTCTACCGCGGTTATGGGGGTGCCGCTGTTTTCAATGGTGGCGGCGGTGGATCCGGTGGAGACGATCTCAATGCCTGCGCCGTGGAGGGTGCTGGCGAGTTCGGTGATGCCGGTTTTGTCGTAGACGGATATGAGTGCGCGTTTGAGGGGGCGCAAGTTGGTGGGGGTGGTGTCTTCTAGGGAGGGGATTTGGCCGGTGGGTGTGGACATTGTGGGCTCCTCGTGTTGGTTGCGGAAGCCTCGACACCCAGGCGGGCGGCGCCGTTAGGCTTTTGCCGGTCGCTCCCCGGTGGTGGTCCACCCTCGCCAGTTACGACCAGTTGCCATACTAGCTAGGGTTCCTAACGATGTCACGGGTTGAGCGTGTTCGTCTCACCTGTTGGGGTCTTCCCCGGCAGTGTCGGCGGGGTCGTCTTCTGCAACGTCCGCGAGTTCGTCTCCCGTGCTTTCACTACCAGCACTTCCGGGATCTTCCCCCGCGGTTGCCTGCAAGGTTCCTCCCGCGGGTGTTTGTGCCGTTTCCGCCGCGATTGTTTCTACGTACCTGTCCGTGACATCACTTACCAGGCCGCCACCGACCTCGTCCAACTCGTGACCGTCCCCGTCCGCGCCGTCACCTTCCCCATCAAGCTGGAAGTCCCCCACGATAACGCTGTCTGCCTCCACTGCGGCGGGCACTCCCTCAGCCGGAGCATCCTCAACGTCCTCACCGTGGTAGCGCGCTCTTTTACGCGCCGCAACTCGTTTTCTAACGTCAGTCGCGTTGCCTTTCGCTTTGCTTGATTCTCGCCGTAACCACGCTTGGGTGCGCGGGTGGCTAAGCAGGTAAATGAAGATAGCTACGGCCCCTATTTCTAGCCACAGCAAGGTGGTTGCCAGCTGCCAGCGCGGCCCCAGTACGCTTAGTCTCTGCGCCCCTAAGGCCCCGGTTGATAGCCACATCCACATTCCGGTTCCCACCGCCAGCACCACTGCGGTGGTGGCGGCGTGCCAGGCCTGGTCGCGTAGGGTTTCCTCTTGGCTTCGCCGCGCCATAATGACCCCGGTTACGAGTCCGATAACTAGGGGGATAGTAACTACCCAGTTCCCCACTGCGGTGTCGGGTACGGCTCCGAGCAGTGGCACTGCGGGGATGGGGTCGGCTGGGGCGCGCGCAGGTATGTGGATGGTGTTGTTCCCCAAGTAGAATCCGGGTCCACCTGCCCAGGACGCGACCCACGCGGCGGCGTTTGGTAGGTAAAAAAGCTGCGCTATCCACACGAATATGGTGTCGGACGTGGAGCTACTTATCAGATGCAGTATGCCTTCGACTCGTTCCCAGTTTTTCCACGCCGCCCAGATTAGCGCCAGCAGGCTCATTCCCATGGTGGCGAGGAGGATGCGCACGCCGTCTCGCCCACCGCTTCGAATGGCTTGGGCAAGGTCGTGTTGCGCTTCCACGACTTGGAGGTACGCATCTTCGTCCTCCGCCGAGGCCGTGGCTAGTTCCTCATTGCCTCTTGCGTTGGTTTCTTCCTTAGAGGCGGTGTCCACTTCCCCGCCGTTAGCGTCGGTTTCCCCTGCGGAGACGGTGGCCCCTTGTCCACTGCTATCTGCCTTAACCGGCTGCCGTTTACTCCCCCACCCGATTTTTTGTCCGAGCCCAACGCGGTGTTTTTCAGGAATTATGGTTCGCGCCAGCAGCTGCGTGAAGCTAGTGCTCAAGGTCTGCCAGTGGCAAGCTCCCCACGCTACCACCGCTGTTACTAGGCTTCCGGCTGTGAGCGAGAGCAAGGATGCGTGAGAGTGGTTTATCGCCGCGATTAGCAGCGCGACGCCAACGTAGATGGGAATGAAAAACGAGGTGGTGAACAGGGATTTGATGCGGGTTGATCGCAAGGTGGCTACTGCGATCAGTAGGTTCACGAACGTTAACCCTAGTGGTATTAGGCTGATGCGCTCACCGACTACTGCCAGTGTTGATAGTGCCCAGATGTCGGTGCCTACTACTACCGCTGATGATAGTGGGACTTCGAGGATCCAAGTGTTGGATGCGGTGAAGAGGAAGGCCGTGATGGCGGCGATAACGGGGATTAGCCAGCTAACAACAGCGGCTCCGATAGCCACCAGTATTACTCGCGACCACCCGGTTGGCCGGGGCACCACGATGACGCGGCGACCACTTGTACTCGACTCCGGGTAGCTGCCAGTTTCCGTGCGCGGGTGTTGGTGAGTCTGGGTAGAGCTGGGCGGGGTTTCACTGGCTTGCGTTTGCCCGAGTGTGTCTCTTCGGAGCCGTTGCGCTTGCCGCAAGCTATCTCTTTGGCGTTTTTCTTCACGTGCTGCTTCGCGTTCGGCGCGTCCTTCTTGCCGCTTGGCGCGGCGAGCTTCACGCTGTTCACGTTTCGCGGCAAGTTCACGCTGCTTTTCACTGCGGTGCACGGGTGGACGCGTGGTTTTCCCTGCTCCCGCGGCAGTGTTGCCGGTGCGGGCGCGAGGGTTTTGCCGGCTACCTTGGTCGGCGACGTGCCCGCTGCCCCGGTGAGGGCGGTTACCGGAGGTCGCGAAGGAGTCGTGGTTTTCGCCCGCGCTGGCAGCTTTCTTGGCGCCCGTGTGGGGGGCGTGGTTGGAGCCGGTGCGGGGTCGGCGCGGTCGTCTGCCGGATTTGGTGTTGAAGTTGTCGTTCGCGTCCATCGTTTCCATCATGCCTTGCCGCCGGGTGGTTCTGTACTGCACGCGCCGCAAGTTGGGTTCCCTGGTGTGCGCGCGAACGCTTTGCCAACCCAGTCGGGCCCCGCACCGCCCATAACAGCCGCCTCTGGCAGCCCAGGTGAAACGCCCCGCACCGCCCATAACAGCCCGCTGGCTACCCAGGCGAAACACCGCGCGAAACCAGCACCTTCACCCCGACCCACCGACCCCAGGCAACGCGAAGGGCCGGGGCAAGCAGTTCTCTCTACTTTCCCCGGCCCTTCAGAGCTCTGGTGGCGCGGTTGGCGACGGTTGCCTCCCGCCCGACGCTACTTCCCTAGCAGCTCACGCGCCAGGTTAGCGGTTTCGGTGGGGGTTTTACCTACCTTGACCCCAACGGCTTCGAGCGCTTCCTTCTTCGCCTCCGCGGTCCCGGAGGATCCAGAAACAATAGCTCCGGCGTGCCCCATGGTTTTACCTTCGGGTGCGGTGAATCCGGCGACGTACCCAACCACTGGTTTGGTGACGTTTTCGCGGATGAACTCGGCGGCACGTTCTTCAGCGTCGCCCCCAATTTCCCCAATCATGACGATGAGGTCGGTTTCGTCGTCGTCTTGGAAGGCGCGCAGCGCATCAATGTGGGTGGTTCCGATTACGGGGTCCCCGCCGATGCCGATACAGGTGGTGAACCCTAGGTCACCAAGTTCGTACATCATCTGGTAGGTGAGGGTGCCTGATTTCGAAACCAGGCCGATACGTCCTCGCCCGGTGATGTCGGCGGGAGTGATGCCGACGTTGGACTGTCCGGGGGAGATGATTCCGGGGCAGTTGGGGCCGATGATTTGGACCCCCTTGTCGGCTGCGATTTGGCGGAATTCGACCGAGTCCTGGACAGGTACGCCTTCGGTGATGACCACGACGAGTCGCATTTGGGCGTCGATGGCTTCGAGTACGGCGTCTTTGGTGAAGCGCGGGGGCACGAAGACTACGGAGACTTCGGCGCCGGTGGAGGCTTTGGCTTCTGCGACGGTGCCGAATACTGGTACTTCGTGGGTGCCGGCTTCGACTTGGTCAGCCATGGGGCCGTAGGGTTCGATTTCGAATTTTTGTATTTGCCCGGCTTTGCGCGGGTTCACTCCGCCTACGACTTTGGTGCCGGATGCGATCATGCGGGTGGTGTGTTTGGTGCCTTCTGACCCGGTCATGCCTTGGACGATGACGCGATCGTTTTCGGTTAAAAAGATTGCCATTTGTGCTCGGTCCTCTCAGGCTTTGTCGGCGGCCAGTTCCGCGGCTTTCGCGGCGGCTCCGTCCATGGTTTCGATCATGGTTACCAGCGGGTGGTTTGCTTCTTCTAAGATGGCGCGGCCTTCTTTGACTTTGTTGCCATCTAGGCGTACCACGATGGGTTTGGTGGCGGTTTCGCCGAGCATTTCGAGGGCGCCGATGATGCCTTTGGCTACTTGGTCGCAGGCGGTGATGCCGCCGAATACGTTCACTAGGCAGGAGCGTACTTGTTCGTCTCCTAAGATTACGTCCAGGCCTTTGGCCATGACTTCGGCGGAGGCGCCGCCACCGATGTCGAGGAAGTTGGCGGGTCGTACGCCGTATTGTTCGCCGGCGTAGGCGACGACGTCGAGGGTGGACATTACTAGTCCGGCGCCGTTTCCGATGATTCCGACTTCACCTTCGAGCCGCACGTAGTTGAGGCCGGCTTCCTTCGCCATGGCTTCGCGCGGGTCTTCGGCGGAGGTGTCTTTGAGTTCGGCGTGTCCTTCGTGGCGGAAGGTGGCGTTGTCGTCAAGGGAGACTTTGCCGTCGAGGGCGATGATGTCGCCGGATTCAACTTTAACGAGGGGGTTTACTTCGACTAGGGTGGCGTCTTCGCCGGCGTAGACGTCCCACAGTTTCACCAGGACGGGGGCGAGGGCGCCTTGTTCGTCGGCGTTGAATCCTGCTTCGGTGAGGATCTCACGCGCTTTGGTTTCGTCGATTCCGACGGAGGGGTCGAGGGGGACTTTGGCGAGGGCTTCGGGGCGTTCCTTGGCGAGGGTTTCGATGTCCATGCCGCCTTCGCGTGAGCACATTGCCAGGTGTTGGCGGTTGGCTCGGTCCAGGAGGATGGAGAAGTAGTATTCTTCGGCGATGGCTGCGCCTTCTGCCACCATGACGCGGTGGACGGTGTGGCCTTTGATGTCCATGCCGAGGATTTGGCTGGCTATTTCTCGGGTTTCCTCGGGGTTGTGTGCGAGTTTGACGCCGCCGGCTTTGCCGCGTCCGCCGATTTTGACTTGGGCTTTTACGACGACGGTTCCTCCGCCTAGTGTGGTGGCGGCTTGTTTGGCTTCGTCTGCGGTGGTGGCGACGATGCCGCGCAGTACTGGGACGCCGTGCGCTTCGAACATGTCGCGCGCTTGGTATTCGTAGAGGTCCACGCCCTTTAACCTTTCGTTTTGGATCGCAGGTGCTGGTGAGGTCTCGTTGCTCCTCAACTCAAAAGAAGCTCGACGTCGAGACATCTAGTTAAAGACTACCGCGCTTGCGGTGTTTATGTCGCCCGATAAGACCTAAATCACCAGAAGATATACGAATTTTCTTGCGGTGTGGACGGTTGTGCGCCCAGACTTCACACCTTCACCATCGGTGCGTAACGAACCAGTAATCGCCGGGGATTGGGTTCACCAAAATCAACTTTCGCCACCAGTGATTTACCGCTATTTTCCAGTCCAACTACGGTGCCTTCCCCGTAGGTTTCGTGTCGCACGCGGTCTCCCACACTGTACCCGGGCAGGTCCGCGTCACTACCTGGCTCTGTTTTAACGGTCTTCTTCACCCCGAGTTTCCCCAGTGGTTTACTCACCGGGGCGGGCTTGTCCCACCCGTTCCCGGATCCGTATCGGACGCTCCCACTTCCCCCTGCCGCGCGGGAGGGGGTCTTACTCCACGCCTTTCCAGACCCGAAGGCGGGGGCGAAGTCATCATCCCCACCCCAGGAGCTTTCGTAGCGCTGCCGGTAACTTGCACCTGTGCTTGCCGCGCCCGGGGAGTAGCTGCGCATCTTTTCACTGAAGCTCTGCCCGCGTCGCACGTCGAGCACTTCGGTGGGAATGTCATCTAGGAACCGCGAGGGCGGCAGGTCGGTGGGCGTGCCCCACGCCGAGCGGGTGCTGGCGCGCGTTAGGTAGAGCTTTTCCCGCGCTCGCGTGATCGCCACGTAAGCAAGGCGGCGTTCTTCGGCGAGTTCCCCTGTTTCCATAAGTGAGCGTTGGTGGGGGAAGGTGCCGTCTTCCAGTCCGGTTACGAATACGACTGGGAATTCCAGTCCTTTCGCGGTGTGCACGGTCATGAGGGTGACTTGCCCACTGTATTGCGCGCCGGTGAGGTCAGCTGCCGGCGGTGTTTGGTCGGCGTCTGCCACCAGGGCGACTCGTTCCAGGAAGTCCACCAAAGTACCGGTGGGTTGTTCGTTTTGGAAGTCTTCTGCCACGGTTAGTAGCTGGGCGAGGCTTTCCACTCTGGAGGCGTCTTGCGGGTCTTGTGATTGCCGCAGTTCGTTGACGTATCCGGATCCGTCGAGGACGTGGGTGAGGGTTTGCGCCACGCTCCCCCCGTTGGCGAGGTGGTGGCGTGCGTATTCGATTAGTCCCCAGAAGTTGGCGACGCTGGTGGCGGCGCGTTTGGAGATCCCAGGGCAGGGTATGTGCGTGATGGGGGTGGTTTCGCCCGCTCCCCCACCGTTATTGGTTGTTTCCTGGTCGTCGGAGTTGCCATCGCTCGCGGTTGCCTCGCTGCGGGGGTTGCCACTGGGAGTTCTCCCACCTTCGTGGGTGGCGACGCCAGCTGCTTCCCCACCGTCGTGGGGGGCGACGCCGGCTGCTTCCCCGCCGTCTCGCTCACCGCCTGTGCGCGCTTCATCCTCATCCCGGTTTTCTATCAGCACCTGGGCTTCCCCGTCGGGCCGACCGGCTTCGTCCCACAGGGAACGCAGCACCTCGGACACGGATACCCCGGCGCCGTCGGCGGCCGCCATGATCGCGCCTTCGGCTTTAGCGCCGATACCACGCCTGGGGGTGTTGAGGATGCGCCTCAGTGCCACCGTGTCAGAGGGGTTAGCAACCACCTGCAGGTAGGCCAGGGCGTCCTTGATTTCCTTGCGTTCGTAGAACCTGGTTCCCCCCACCACTCGGTAGGGGATACCTGCGCGCACGAGCACTTCTTCCACCGCCCGCGATTGGGCGTTGGTGCGGTAAAAAACCGCGATGTCGCCGTAACGCCTACCTTTTTCAATAAGCTTGTCGATTTCATCCACGATAAAGCGCGCTTCGTCGCGTTCGGTTTCCGCCACGTCGTAGGTGACGCTATCTCCGCTTCCGTGGTCGGTCCACAACGCCTTGGCGCGCCGCCCGGTGTTCTTCGCGATCACCGCGTTAGCAGCAGTGAGGATGTTTTGAGTGGAACGGTAGTTTTGTTCCAGCACCACGGTATGGGCGTTAGGGAAATCTTTTTCGAACTCTTCAATATTGCGAATGGTGGCGCCGCGGAACGCGTAGATGGATTGGTCGGAGTCCCCCACCACGGTGAGTTCTCCCGCCGGCACCACCCCGCCCTCGTTCCCAATGATCTCGCGCACCAGGACGTACTGGGCGTGGTTGGTGTCTTGATATTCGTCGACGAGGACGTGCCGGAAACGCCGGCGGTAGTGTTCAGCCACGTCGGGGTTGGCACGCAACAGCTGCACGGTGCGCATAATGAGGTCGTCAAAATCCAACGCCTGCGCCTGTTCTAAACGCTTTTGGTACTGCGGATACACTTGCGCAACGGCTTTAGAAATGGGGTCGTTGTCATGGGTTTGACTATAAGTACTGGAGCTAATCAGTTCGTTCTTAAGATCCGAAATCCGCGCTGCCAACAGTTTCGCACTAACGCGCTTGGGGTCGATATTAAGCTCTTTAGCGACCATGGTGATAAGCCGCTGAGAGTCGGCCGCATCGTAGATAGTGAACGATGAGCGCAAGTTAGCGGCGCGGTATTGTTCGCGCAGTATCCGCACGCAGGCGGAGTGAAAAGTGAAAACCCACATGCGGCCCGCTTGCGAGCCCACCAGGCGCCCCACACGATCACGCATTTCGCGCGCAGCTTTATTGGTAAAGGTAATGGCGAGGATCTCACCAGCACGCGCCCTCCCAGTGGCCAGCAGGTAGGCAATCCGGTGGGTGAGGACGCGGGTCTTCCCTGAACCTGCACCGGCCACTACCAGCAGCGGCCCGCCACTGTACGCCACGGCTTCTTGCTGCTTGGCGTTGAGCCCGCGCAGCAGGTTCTCCCCGGCATCCAGGTTCTCCCCGGCGTCGTACCCGAATACTTCCGCCTTAGCTTCGCCGGCGTCTACGGCAGGCATCGTCGACAGGTTCGGCAGTGCCAGGTAGGGTGAGTGCGCCATCTGCTTACGTCCTCGTTTACGTATCGTCCTGCGGTTAGTACGGCCGGCCTTTTGAGCCGACTCCACTATATCGAAGGTAGCGGACTTTTCTTTCCGAGGGCGCCTGCGCCCTCCATCAGATAATGCTGCGCTGCGCCGCCCAGTGGGTGAGTTCGTTGCGGTTAGACAACTGCAGTTTACGAAGCACCGCCGACACGTGTGTTTCCACGGTTTTAACGGAGATATACAGGTCGTTAGCGACTTCCCGGTAGGTGTATCCGCGAGCGATTAGCCGCATAACTTCCTGTTCTCGTTTCGATAGCAGGTCTAGTTCATCGTCGGCGATGGCGACGTTCGCGGTGCCGAAGGCGTCGAGGACGAACCCTGCCAGTCTGGGGGAGAACGCGGCGTCTCCGGCTCCGACGCGTTCGATGGCTTCTACCAGTTCGTCGGTGGAGATGGACTTGGTTACGTACCCGCGTGCACCGGCGCGTATCACTGCCACCACGTCCTCGGGCGAGTCGGATACGGATAGGGCAAGGAACTGGGTGGGGGTGTTTCGGCAGTTGGCGGCGACTTCTGCTCCGCCGCCACCGTTGCCGCCGGGCATGTGCACGTCGAGGAGGGCGACGTCGGGTTTAAGTTGGTGGATTGTTTCGATGGCGCGGTCAACGTTTTCCGCGGTGCCAACCACTTGTACTCGTTGCGGGTATTTGCTGAGTTCGTGTTCAACTCCGGCGCGCACCAGCGGGTGGTCGTCGATTATTACCAGTGTGAGCGGCATTGGTGGTCTCTTTCGTCGGGGTAGCGAGTGCTTTCACCGTGGTTCTTCGCGGTGTTTCGTCCTTGGGTTTTAGTTATTTAACTGTTTTCTCACCTGTTTCAGGCGGCGTTGCTTTAGTTGCGTTCTAGGTGCTGCTGCGGGGGACTCTTATGCGGATTTCAGTTCCGGGTCGCAACCGTTTTATTTCCGCTTTCCCTCCGGCCCTTTCCACTCTACCGATAATCGATTGGCGCACTCCTTGCCGGTCGGCGGCGATCTCACTGAGTTCGAACCCTGGTCCGCGGTCTTTTACGAATATTTCGATCTCTTTGGCACTGACTTCACTGTAGACCTGTATCGGTGCCGCTCCGTGCCTGATGGCGTTCACTGCGGCTTCGGCGGCGGCGGCGCACGCGGCTTGTTCGTTGGGTCCGGGCCAGCAGTCGGCGACGCTAACGACGTCGATTTCTTGCCCGTAGTTAGTTTCGATTTCGCTAATGGTGGTTTTAAGTAGTTCGCTGAAGGATTCGGCTACGGTGTTCTTCCCGGTGTACAGCCAGGCACGCAGTTCACGTTCTTGGGTGAACGCCAGGGAACGCACGGTGGCGGGCTCGTTGGCGTGGTTCTTTATGAGGGTGAGGGTTTGCAGCACGGAGTCATGCAGGTGTGCGGCAATGTCGGCGCGTTCGGTTTCGCGGGCGCGTTCAACCTGGGTGGAGGTGAGGTCGCGCAGCAGGTAGGTCCAGGCGGGGAAGAACGCGAGCGTGAGGGCGATGAGGAACCCTACTCCGGCGGTGAAGGAGGTCAGGAAGTGGCGCCACCCGTTGCCTTCGGTTACCAGTAGCATGACGATTCCCCAAAACAGGATCCCGGTTCCGGCGGTGATGAGTCCGATGACGCTGGGGTCGCGCCAGTTAGCGATGCGCGTTGATTGGGTCCATACAAGTAGTATTCCAGCGGCGATGGCGATGAAGGCGAAGCGCCGGTAGCCGGTTTCGGGGTCGCTGTTGATTCCAGCGGCGATGAGGAAGAACGTGGCGGCAACGAAGAGCGCTCCGATTATGATCCTCGGTGCGGTGTTGGTTTTATTCGCAACCGTGTGTTGCTGCACGGGGGCGAGCCGGTTCCGCTGGTAGTTGCGTTGGGTGGAGACGGTGGGCACGAAGATCCACAGCCACAGGTAGATGAGGACGCCTACTCCGAACACTAGGGACAGCAGCGTGATGGCGATGCGCACGACGTTCACGGGTAGTTGCATGTGAATGGACAGCCCCGAGCACACTCCCGCGATGATGGGTTCGGGTCGCCCTTGTAGTCCTCGCGGGGTGCGTAGCAGCGGGGGGCGCTGTTGCGCTTGTGGTGGCGAGGACGGTGGGTAGCTTGGTTGCATGTGGTTGGCGCTCACGTTTCCCATGTTGCCAAATATTGCGGCTGCTTTAGTAGTGTCGGGCGCGGATTCAGGGGTAAATCAGGGTACTTCCGGATGCATTTTTCGCCTCCAACTGTGAACAATGGGGGTATGAGTTCTGATTCTTCTGCATCGTCTTCTGCTGAGCAGGGGTCTCAATCTGGCCCTGGTTCCCAGCCTGGTCCTGGCTCCGCGCCTAACTTTGGCGCCAACTCCGGTTCCCCGGCGGGCTACGGCTCCCAGGCGGGCTACGGTACTGGAGCTGGCCCTCAACCCGGCTACGGTTCCCAGGCGGGCTACGGCCCCCAGCCAGGTTATGGTTCCCAACCTGGCTACGGTACTGGCCCCGACCCCCAGGCTAACTATGGTTCCCAGTCTTGGCAGGCTGGTTTCCCCCCACCTTCAGCTTCGGGTTCTCCCGGGTCGAGTCGCTCCCATTTCGGTGCTTCCTTCTTTAACTCTATCCGCGCCACCTCCTGGCGGCGCCCACAGGATCGCTGGGTCGGTGGCGTGTGTAACGCCATCGCCCGCCATTCAGGTTGGGACGTTGCTTTAGTTCGTCTGGTAACGGTCTTTGTCGCTTTCCTGGTCGCTCCGGTGGTGGCGGTAACTTACGCTTTGGCGTGGGCGTTAATCCCCGAGGAAATCGATAACCGCATCCACGCCGAGCAACTGTTCTTAGGCCGATTAGACGTAGCTCACCTGGGCCAGTTAGTTCTCTTAGCGAGCGTTTTCGGACCTTCTCCGGGTATTTCAATCGCGGTCGGTGACAGCGGCCTGTATTCGTTTGGCCTAATCACCTCAGTGTTGCTGCTCTTAGCCCTGATTGCGGTACTGGTGATTGCCATGTCTGGTAAGTCAAATCCCCCCTCAAATGGTTTCACCCAGGCGCACAGCCCGGCTCAACCTTTCGAACCCTTTGTTCCCACTCCGCAGGCGGATGCTTCCGCTTACAACCAGGGCGCAGAGCAAGCGGAACAATCCGGTGAGGGGCAAGCTGGTGACAATCCGCACTCATCCTTCGCGGCGCCGTCTGCTCCTTCTGCGCACAACTCTTCCAACCAGGCGGCTTCTTCGCCCGCGCCGTCCGCCCCTTCTGCGCACCGCTCTTCCGACCAGGCGGCTTCTTCGCCCGCGCCGTCCGTACCCGGCTCCCCCGGGGATTCCCGATCTGCGGGAGAACCCCACGTGCCATCTTCCCCCTTCGCTAACGTGGCCTCTTCGCCTGCGGCGGCGCCGTCCTCGCAATACGTTCCGCCTGCTTCGTGGCACTACTACCAGCCGCAGGCGGGCTACGCGCCCGCATACCCCGCACCCGCGTACTCTGCGCCCAAGGTCCTGCCTGCCAACGGCCCTGGGATCGCCACGTTCCTCGCCATCACCGGGGCATTACTGGTGATCGCTGCAGGGGTTTACTCCCTGGCATTTGCCTACCCTGATCTATTACCCGCCATTTACATGTCACCGCACATGTACGGGCACTCCGGGTTCTACGACCCTTCTACTCTGGCGTTTTATTTCGCAACCGTCGCCACCATAGCCTCGGGCTTCATCCTGGGCGGAGCGACACTAATCTACCGAGCTCTACGAGGCCTTCCCGGCACTTGGCTGACAGCCTTATCCGCCGTATTCGGCTTCTTCTGGCTGGGCGTATTCGCCATTTTGGCGAGCTTTTTCTAAATGATGGTTGGAGGTCGTAAAAGAAATGTCTAACACCGCAAGTTCTGCTTCTTCACCCGATTCGATTCCGCAAACCACTGTTCTTCCCAACGGTGAGGGTGAGGCCCTCACCGAGCAGATGCAAACCGCCGCAGGCGAAACCGCACCAATCGCGACTGCCCCGGCGTTTTCCCCGGCTGCCACCGGCGAACAAGTACCTGCCGAGGACACCAACCCCGCCACCGGCGAACAAGTACCTGCCGAGGACACCAACCCCGCCACCGGCGAACAGGCAGGCGAACAGGCACCGCAGCGGGATCCGTTTCCCCCCGCCGCACCCCAGCAAACGGCAGGCGTTTTTCCTACGGGTGCGGCCGCCTACACGGGTGAGGGTTCCACTCCCACCGAGCCTGCCCGCCAAATCAAGGTCGGCCTGCTCATCTGGGGGATTATCGTCACTCTCATTGGGGTGGCTACGTTCTTTGCTCCGATAGCTGCACACGCCGACTGGTCGGTGGTCTTGGTCCCAATTTTTGGAGGTTTAGGGGTTTTCATGCTTTTCGTGGCGGCGGTCGCTGCTTGGAAGGAGCGCCGCAAATAGCGCGATAAGACGCCCCAAAGTCAGGGTCTGAACCGCCGGAAGTGGGGGCGCAATTTAGGCCACAAAATCTTGACGGAACACCCCATACCCCCTAGGGTATTATGTGACGGTTTTGTTACTAACCCTAGGGGGAATCTTCATCATGGGACTGTTTTCTTCACTTTTCGGCGGCTCCGGCCTCACCGTTGACGGTGCGAAAGCTGTGGAAATGGCTAAAGACGGCGCGCAGCTGCTTGACGTTCGCCAAAAACACGAACGCAAGGGTGGCTACGCCCTACACGACACCCACATCCCCCTGTCTGACGTGGCAACCAACGCCCCCAAACGCCTCTCCACCAAACGCCCGGTAATCGCCTACTGTGCTTCCGGCATGCGTTCACGTTCAGCGGCGAAAACCCTGCGCAACCTGGGGTTCGACGCATACTCCCTCAAGGGTGGTTTCTCCTCGTGGAAGAACGCGGGCGGGCGCAGCGCATGAGCCACACCCTGCACCTGGATTCCGAGCAGCGCCGCGCGGTGCGTAACCGACTGGCTCGCGCCCGCGGTCAACTCGACGCGATTATGCGTTCCCTAGATGAGGACCACGCCTGCTTGGAGGTCCTCCCCCAAATGATTGCCGCCAACAAGGCCGTCGATCGCGCCACTTACACCATGATTTTGGCGGCGATAGACCGTTGCGCTACAGATCCGCAGTCGCACGCAGACGAATCTGAGCAGTTACGTAAACTTTTCCTCTCCCTGGCATAGAAAGAAGCAGATTAAATGAAACTAGTAGTAGTTGGAGGGGTCGCCGGCGGAATGTCTGCCGCCGCCCGCGCCCGTCGCCTCGATGAGCACGCGCAGATCGTGGTATTCGAAGCCGGACCTTACGTGTCGTTTGCGAACTGCGGCCTGCCCTACCACGTTGCCGGGGAGATTGAAGACCGCGATTCCTTGCTTTTGCACACCCCGCAGAGCCTAGCTAAACGCGCGGCACTAGACGTGCGCATCAACACTGAAGTGCTCAGCATTGACCGCAAGGCGAAGACCGTTACCGCGCGCGGCCCGGAAGGTGAATACACCGAGTCCTACGACAAGTTGATCCTCTCCCCCGGTGCCGAGGCCGTGGATCCTCCATTTTCCGGCACCGACCACCCGGCGGTGTTCCCGCTTCGCACCATCCCGCAGATGGATGAGCTAATCGCCAAGGTCGACCACGTCCTCGCCGGGAAAGCTGCCGGCAAACCCGCTCGCGCGGTGGTTCTGGGCGCGGGATTCATTGGTTTGGAGGCCGTCGAAGCCCTGGTTCACCGTGGTTTCGACGTCACTATTGTGGAGTTCGCTCCCCACGTCCTCCCACCCCTGGATGCGGACCTGGCCTCAGCGGTACATGAAGAACTACGCAACCACGGCGTAAATCTGCGCCTGGGTGTGGGTGCCAGTGCGATTACCGATGGCGAGGACGGGGCGGCCCGCGTGGCGTTAACTGACGGTGGTGCGCTGGATGCGGACCTGGTGGTGCTGTCGGTGGGCGTGCGCCCACGCAGCGAACTGGCGAAGGCCGCGGGACTGGACCTAGGTGAGCGCGACACGATTTTAGTGGACGAAAACCAGGTCACTTCCGACCCTGATATTTTGGCTTGCGGCGACGCGGTGCAGGTGGAGTTCGCCGATGGTCGTCGCGGCCCGGTCCTCCTCGCGGGACCGGCGAACCGTCAGGGGCGGCGCGCAGCCGACCAGGCGTTGGGTCACCGCACAACCCCACAACAACCAGTGTTAGCCACTGCGGTGGTGCGCGTGTTTGACCTGGTGGCGGCAGTTACCGGTTCGAATTCTCGCACCCTCACCCAAGCGGGCATTGACCATCGAGTGATCCGCATTCACGGCCCGAACCACGCTGGCTACTATCCCGGCGCCACGCAGATCCACTTGAACGCCACCTTCACCCCTGAAGGCAAGCTGCTGGGGGCGCAGGCCGTAGGTAAGAACGGGGTGGATAAACGCATTGATGTCCTCGCCACTGCGATCCGCGCCGGCATGGGGGCGGATGATCTGGCTGAACTGGAGTTGACCTACTCCCCACCGATCGGGTCAGCGAAAGACGTGGTGAACATGCTTGGGTTCGTGGCGCAAAACGTCCTCTCCGGCGAAGCTCCCACTTGGGACTACAACGATTACGCCCAGGTGCAGGAAGAAGAACTGGTTTTGGACGTGCGCGGCGAAGCGGAGGCCGAGCGCAGCGGGGTTAATATCCCCGGCGCGGTGGTGATCCCGTTGCCGCAGCTGCGTGAGCGTCTTGATGAGGTGGAAAAGGCCGCCGCCGGCCGCCCCATCGCGGTGCATTGTGCTTCGGGCACTCGTTCGTATTTGGCGCAGCGGATTTTGCAGGCTCACGGCTACCAGGTGCGTAACTTCTCCGGCGGTGCGAAGAGCTTGAAGTTCGCTATCGAGGCGGCTGGGAACTAGCTTCCCGCAGTTACCGCGTTGACCCCTCGGGGTGGTTGTGTTTACACCACTTCGAGGGGTCAACTGCTATCTGCCTACCGCTTAGCGCGCGATTACAACCGCTTATCCGTTTCAACTAGGGCCTCAAACAGGCGGGCTTCTAAACTGAAACCACGATTTCACAGGTAGCCAAAAGGAGGTATCTGATCTTGGATTTCCACCTGGAGATTGACCCCGACGTTCCTCGCACGCAGGTGCGGGTGCGTGCCCGTTACGTGGACGAGGACGTGGCCCGACTCCAAGCGTTCGTGACCGGCTTGGACCAGCCGCACCTAACCCGCGTGGTGGGTACGCGCGGGGAGGTAGCGCGGGTTCTCCAACTGCGCGAAATCATGCGTTTTTTCACTTCGGAAAAGAAAGTGTTCGCGCAAACCAAGGACGGTGACTGGCAGGTGCGACTGCGGATGCACGAACTGCAGCAGGGCTTGCCTGCCCAGGAGTTCATCCGCATTAACCAAGGTGAGATCGTAAATCTCGCGGCGGTTAAGCGCCTGGATCTTTCGTCTTCGGCTTCCATCGGCTTGAGCCTAGTTGATGGCACTCGCTGTTTTGTTTCTCGCCGCTCCCTGGCGGCTTTCCGTCGCTGCTTGGGTATCTAAACCCACGTACTACGTTTTGTCCTATTTCGGTCTTTTCACTGAAGGAGTCCCACCATGTCTACTAACACTTCCCTCTCCCCCTACGGCTACCTACCTGCGTCTGCAGCCGGCGAGGATACCACGCGCCCCTCTTTCTTATCCATATCCCCGGCACTGCGCGTTATCTTCTACGCGACCTTGGGTTTAACTATCGGCATCCTCATCGAGTTAGTGGTGTCATCTGCAAATGGCACCACCTACCTCGCTGGTGATCCCGATTTCTTAAACCAGTTCTCTAACCACAACCTCGCGGTCTTAATCGAACGGCTCGTTTTCGCCCTCCTGGGCGTAGTGATGGGTTTAAGTTCGGAGCTTTTTAACCGCGATTCCTGGTCCCTAGGTCGAGCCACCGCGGTCCACGCGCTGGTGGTCACTTCGTCTCTCACTTTGGCGGCCATCACCTTGAAGTGGATTCCCCTGGGCTGGGCCATCTTCGGCTTCATCCTCTTGGTGCTAGGTGTATTCGCCGTTATTTGGCTGGTGATCTGGTTTTCTATTGCTCGCCAAGTGGCGCGTATAAACGCCGCTCACCAGGCATCTCAAGGCTCCTAAGCCCAGAAGGGCTGCACCTGCCTGGTTCTACCACCGCCGCGGTCAGCCAACACCCACTGCGCGGTGTCCTCCCCCACTCAAATCTGGGTCACCCGCATTAGCGTATAGTTTGTCCGCCCTCAGCGTTAGTCTGGTAACTGTTACGGCACTGTGAAGTTAAGGAGTTACGTAAAAATGTCTGATAAAGACTTTTCCGGGTACGCGTTTGCCCGCATACTTACCCAGCTACCTGCACATACACCTCTATATGACGATCTTGGGGGCGGGGCGCAGGACGGTGACGATAATGGTGTTTGGTATAGGGATCAGCGTGAGCACTTGATCGGCTGGTTCAGTGAACTGGCTGGCCCTGGCGCGTATAACCGAAAAAGCCGCGGCTTGAAAGCGCGACACGGATACAACCATTTCCAATGTGCGGAGGGGTTGTTGTGGCTGGCTGAAGCTTTGGGGGAGGATCCTCAGGTGGTGCGGGCCGCTTACGAGGCGGTTTCTGAACACACTCACACGGCGGCTCGTTCTGCGGCTGTTCGCAGATTGATTCCGTGGGAGCGCGTGGTGGAGTTAATCATCGAAAAAGGTTTACATAATCCCCCTCGTCACCGTTGGTAGGGGCGGTGGGCTTAGCAGAGCACGCAGGCTTAAAGGTTGCTGGCATGTGAGATATAAAACACTTGGAATCACCCTGGTTAGGTTTACCTAAGGCGTTTGCATACTTTAATATTCTTCTATCGTCCTAGCAGATATTTCACAGTATCTCCTTATCCGCTTTACATAGGTAAGTCAGAAGAATGTTCGTTATTGCTCTATTGTCTCTACTGGCCGGCGTACTCACGGTGCTTTCCCCCTGTGCCTTGCCGTTGCTGCCAATTATTGTCGGCGGCTCGGTTACCCATGAGCGCTCCCGCCCCTACGTGGTTACCGCCTCTTTACTTGGTTCCCTCCTGGTTTTCACTCTGCTGCTGAAAGCCTCAACCTTGCTGATTGCTGTTCCAGCTGGGTTCTGGGAGATTTTCTCCGGGGCTCTAATCGTGTCCTTGGGGCTTTCCATGTTGTTCCCCAGTGTGTGGACGTGGATTTCCATGAAGACGGGGTTGGAGTCGGCCTCGAGTTCCATGCTGGTTCGCGCCCACAACGCGGGCGCTCGCCCTCGCCCGGCCACTACTGACCCGGCCACCGCGGACCCGACCAGCGCAGCCTCAGCTGCCACTCCCCCGGCCACCACTGACCCGACCACCGCAGCCTCAGCTGCCACCACCCCGGCCACCGCGTCCTCGCCAGTCACTACCGCTCCTGGCCCGGGCGGCCCAGGTGGCGCGGTCCTAACCGGCATCGCCCTTGGCCCGGTATTTTCTTCCTGCAGCCCCACCTACGCTTGGGTACTCGCCACCGTTTTACCTTCCCGCCCGCTTACCGGCCTGTTCTACATCACGCTTTACTGCCTCGGCCTGGCCGGTGCCCTCCTGCTGATTTCCTTAGCCGGGCATTCCATGGTGAGGAAGCTGGGTTGGGCGGCGAATCCGCGCGGCTGGTTCCAACGCGCGGTCGCGATAGTTTTCATCGTAGTGGGCTTGCTGGTCGCCACCGGCACAGACCGAGCAATCCAGTCTTGGGCGGTTGACCACCTGCCGGTGGTGAACCAGTTGGAAGAAAAGCTCCTACCGAATGACTCACCGATCACGGGTTCTGCGGGGGAGACCACCACCGGGCAGGTGGAGGATTCCGATCCGCAGCTTCTAACGGTTTCTGCCAAGGCCCCCGAGATTGAAGGCATTGACACTTGGTTGAATTCGGAGCCGTTGAAGTTAGCTGACTTGCGCGGCAAGGTAGTGTTAATCGACTTTTGGACGTATTCGTGCGTGAACTGCATCCGCACCCAGCCGGTTCTAAACTCCTGGTACGAACGCTACCACGATGAGGGCTTTGAGATTATCGGCGTACACGCCCCCGAGTTCGCTTTCGAAAAGCTGCCGCAGAACGTGCAAAAGGCTATCGACGAGGAACAGATTAAGTACCCGGTGGCGTTAGATAACGATTTCCGCACTTGGAATGCGTTCTATAACCAGTACTGGCCGGCTAAGTATTTGATTGATAAGTCGGGGAATATTCGTTATTTCCATTTCGGCGAGGGCGAGTACGAACGCACCGAAACAGCTATCCGCACACTTTTGGAGTCCTCCGGTGACCCGGCGCAGAAAGTTACCGTGCAAACGGGCAGTGCCGGGCAGTCCCCGGAGACTTATCTGGGTTTGCTGCGCACCAGTGGTTTCGTAGGTAATCCGAGGTTCGGCGCGGGAGTTCAAGACTATGTTCCCGCCCCGCAGCCAGGGAATTCGCAGTGGACGCTTTCAGGTAAGTGGAAAGCCGAGGATGAGCGTGTCACCGCCGCCGAAAACGGCGCTACTTTGACTTACAGTTTCACCGGTCGCAAGGTGTTTTTAGTGCTCACCGGTGAACCTGGCGCGAAGCTGCGGGTGCAAGTCGATGGTCGCCTTCCAGGCGGGGAAGACGTACAGGGTAACGAGCTAACCATTGACCGCGATCGCCTGTATAACCTGGTGGACTTAGGTGGTGTCGGCACGGGAACGGTGACTATTACTTTCCCCAAGGGCGTTAGCGCACACGCCTTCACCTTCGGGTAACCTCGCCGCGCTGCCAGCCCGGCCGCGTTCCCATCCGCGCTGCCGGGCTGGCTGTTCGCGTCGCCACTTGCCCCGCCGGCGTTATCTGCCGCCGCTAGTGTCGGCTGGCTTTAAGCCACCCACGTACGGCCCCACTCGTTCCACGGGGCAGGCGCTGGTTAGATCCCGGCGTAGCGCGCTAGTTCTTCTTCCACCACCGAGTCGTCGAGCTTCACGAATACCGGTTTGGGTTTGGCTACCGGGGTGCCGGGCACCACGCGATGACGTTCCCAGGTGGGGGCGCCAGTGTAGTCCCCGGTGATAATCGGGTATTGGCGCGGCGAGCCGTCCTCGTTCTTAACATCCAGGTCGGTGACTTCTTCAATGCGCGGCATGGGCGCGACTTGCCCTTCCCCACCGAGTGTGGTGTGGATGGCGTTGGATGAGTGCGGCAAGAAAGGCGCCATCATGTGGTTGAGGTCGGACACCACCTGCGCCAGCGTGTACAAAATGGTTCCCAGGCGCGGTAGTTCTTCTTCCGCTTTGAGCTTGAACGGAGTGGTGTCGTTTACGTACTTATTGGCTTCCCCTACCAGCCGCATAATGGCTCCCAAGGCTGCCTTTTGACGGTGGTTGCGAATCAGGTTTCCAACTTCTTCAAACCCGGCTTCCACCGCGTCCAGTAGTTGCCGGTCAATGTCTTCAAGCTCACCGGGGGTGGGGATTTCACCGAAGCGCTTAGCGATCATCGACGCAGTGCGGTTAACCAGGTTCCCCCACCCGGCGACCAGTTCGGAGTTGGTGCGTCGCACGAACTCCGCCCAGGTGAAGTCCGCGTCAGAGTTTTCTGGTCCGGCTGCGGAGATGAAGTAGCGCAGGGCGTCGGGTTGGTAGCGCTCAAGCATGTCACGCACGTAAATGACGATGCCACGCGAGGACGCGAATTTGCGTCCTTCCATGGTGAGGAATTCCGAAGACACTACTTCGGTGGGTAGGTTGAGGGTTCCGAATTCCCCGGGTTCACCGCCCTTGTCGCCGGCCCCGTTGTAGCCGAGCAGTTCGGCGGGCCAGATCTGGGAGTGGAAGACGATATTGTCTTTACCCATGAAGTAGTAGGACAGGGCTTCGGGGTTGTTCCACCATTTCCGCCAGGCTTCGGGGTCGCCGGTGCGGCGTGCCCATTCGATGGAGGCCGACAGGTAACCCACTACCGCGTCGAACCACACGTAGAGTCGTTTGCCGGGTTGGTCTTCCCACCCGGGCACGGGGATGCCCCAGTCAATGTCGCGGGTCATGGCACGCGGACGCACGTCGGCAAGGAAGTTCTGGGAGAACTTAATAACGTTGGGTCGCCATTTGCCCGATTCTTCCCGGTCATCGAGCCATTTCGACAGGGCCCCTGCCAGGGCGGGTAGGTCCAGGAAGTAGTGGTCGGTTTCCACGAATTCCGGGGTTTCCCCGTTGATGCGGGACACGGGGTTTATCAGGTCAGTGGGGTCAAGCTGGTTTCCGCAGGCGTCGCATTGGTCGCCGCGAGCGCCCTCGGCCCCGCAGATCGGGCAGGTGCCTTCGATGTAGCGGTCGGGCAGGGTGCGTCCGGAGGAGGGGGAGATGGCGCCGTGCGTGGTTTGCACCAGCATGTATCCGTTGTCGCGCACCACTTCGAACATGGCTTGCACTACCTGGTAATGGTTACCGGTGGTGGTGCGGGTGAATAGGTCGTAGGACAGGCCGAGGGCGAGCAGATCCTCCACGATTAGCCGGTTGTTGGCGTCGGCGAGTTCGCGGGCGCTCACTCCTTGGGCGTCGGCGGCCACGAGTATGGGGGTGCCGTGTTCGTCGGTGCCTGAAACCATGAGGACGTCGTGTCCTGCCATTCGCATGTAGCGGGAGAATACGTCGGAGGGTACACCAAATCCGGCGACGTGACCGATATGGCGGGGCCCGTTTGCGTAGGGCCAGGCAACTGCAGACAGAATACGACTCATGTTCTTAGCCTAGTGGTTTAGGCGGGTTTTTCTCTACTTCGGGCGAGGTCGTGGTGGGCTTGCCTGGTTCGCTCCCCTCCCCCAGTGGTAAGCTTCCCCGGTCCGCTCCCCTCCTGTTCAGTCCTCCCCGCGCGCCAGGGCCGCGCTATCTCGCCGTCTCACCCAGCGCACCAACCGTGCCAGGACCGCACCCAGCGCATCAAGCCCGCGAGCGTTGCCCTCTAGTCTTCCCCGCGCGCCAGGGCCGCGCGGTACAGGTCGTTGGCTCGCGCGCCGGTGGCGGCACTGACTTGCTTCGCAGCGTCTTTCAACCGCATCCCTTCCGCAGCGAGCTGCAACACCGCGGCCACGTGGTCTTCGGCGCGCACGTCCTCGTCGGCTCCCGCTACCACGATGGTGATTTCTCCGCGTATTTCCTTATCGGTGGCGCCCCTCAGCTGCGCGAGCGTGCCACGCAGTATCTCCTCATGGGTTTTAGTCAGTTCCCGGCAAATCACCGCCTGGCGCTCCTCCCCCCAGCTTTGCGCCATGGCGGCGATGGTGTCGTGCACTCGGCGAGGCGATTCGAAGAAAATCATGGTTCGTGTTTCACGCGCCAGGTCGCGTAAGTATTTGGCGCGCTCCCCCTCGCGTCGGGGTGGGAATCCTTCGAAGCAGAACCGGTCCGATGGCAGTCCGGATACGGCGAGGGCGGTAAGCACCGCTGAGGGGCCGGGTAGGGCGCTGATAGTTACGCCAGCTTCAATGGCGGCTTTGACGACGCGGTATCCAGGGTCGGATACGGTGGGCATCCCGGCGTCGGAGACGAGGACGATGCGTTCACCGTTTTGGGCTCGCTGCACTAGGCGCGCGGCGCGGTCGTGTTCGTTGTGTTCGTGTACGGCGGTGATTTCGCCGCTTACCTGTATCCCGAGTCGGCTGCACAATGCCAGTAGTTTGCGGGTGTCTTCGGCGGCGATCAGGTCGGCGTCTTGCAGGGCGCGCACCAGCCTGGGGGAGGCGTCATCGCTGTCTCCGATGGGGGTGGCTGCCAGGAGGATGCGGCTGGGGTTTGCGCTTTCGCGGGCCGAGGACGGGTGGCTAGTCATGTTCCCAGCATGCCACGGGTGTGGGTGTTATCCCAACAGGCTGGGTGTTCGCGCGGTGGTGGTTGCTGATAGTTAGCGGCTGGGGAAGTAGGATTTAGGCGTGGAACGGTTTTCTAATGTGGTCAATAATGACTTTGCCGATGATGCTGTCAATCTGGCTGAGGGGAAGCTACCCGCAGCCATCCCCCTGGGCACCCGCCGCCCCCGGGGCGGCCGGGCCGGGCGGGACGGGGCGGGGGCGGGGGGGGGCGCGGGGCACCCGCACATACCAGGGCACCCCCACAGCCAAGCCCGCAGTCATAGCGCGCGCAACCGCACGCGCCGAAGCCCTCTCTGACTGGCTTCGCCACCACGACCCCCACGCTTGGCTAGTAACCGCCGCCCTCACCTTGCTGGCAGCGGCAACTCGCCTCCCCCTCCTCGGCCGCATCCGGCGCCTCGTTTTTGACGAAACGTATTACGTCAAGGACGCTTTTTCCCTTAACGCCAATGGCTACGAGTCGAAGTGGGAAGTCCCATCAACTTGGCCTTCCCCCGCCGAGGGCGAGGACGCAGCGCGCGACGCCATCAACCAAGCGTTCGCTCAAGGTGACTTCTCAGCCCTGGTTTCCGACCCCGCCTACGTGGTACACCCCCAGACCGGTAAGTGGCTAATCGCCCTGGGCATGGACGTGTTCGGCAACGGGCCGTTCGGTTGGCGTATCGCTGCCGCAGTTGCTGGCATTATCTCGGTCACGCTAATGTGCCGCCTAGCGTGGCACCTTTTCCACCGTCACAGCGCAGTCGCGGTAGCGGGTCTAGTGCTAGCCCTGGATGGGGTTTCAATCGCGCTGTCGCGCATTGGTCTTTTAGATGTTTTCCTCACGGTCTTCGTCGTGGCCGCCATCTTATGCGTGGTTTTGGACCGGCGTTCTTACCGTCCGAAGTGGCTGCGTCTGCTAGATTCCTTCGACCCCAGCTCCAATGGTCTGGGCCCCAACGCTGGTTACCGCCCCTGGCTGCTGGCGGCAGGCGTGATGTGTGGCCTGGCGACTTCTGTTAAGTGGTCTGGCCTGTACGTCCTGGCGACCATCGGTATTTTCGTTGTCCTTGACGACATTGTGGTTCGCCGCGGCCGCGTGAAGCACTGGCTCCTGAGCGGCATCGTAGTGGAAGGCATCCCCGCGTTCTTCTACCTGGTTCCCACCGCGGCCTTGGTGTACGCGGTGTCCTGGTGGTCGTGGTTCACCCACCCTGGTTCGTGGGGTCGTAAGTCAGGTACTGGTTTCGTCGCGACCATTAACGACTGGTTGGCCTACCATCAGCAGGTTTTGAGTTTCCATTCCTCGTTAAGTTCACCGCATTCGTACATGTCGTCCGCCCCGCAGTGGCTGATTCAGTGGCGTCCCACTTCCGTAGCCTTCGAGTCGCAGGCCACCGGTTGTCGAAGTGGTGACTGTGTGCGTGCGATACTGGCGCTGGGCAACCCGGCTTTGTGGTGGCTGGCAGCCCTGGGGATCGTGTTCGCCGCAGCGGTGCTGGCGCGCCGCGCCTTGGTTCCCGGCGAGGGCTATCCCCTGGCGGTGGTGGCCCTGGGGTATGCGGGCACCTACCTTCCGTGGTTCCTTTACCTGCATCGCACGACTTTCAATTTCTACACGGTGGTGCTGGCCCCGTTCGTGGCGTTGCTTTTCACTTGGTGCACGATGGTGGCGTGGCGTCTAGCTGGCGAGGTCGGTTCGCCTGGTTTGCGCCTAGCTGTGCGCCTGGTGGTGGTTGCCACGATTTTGCTGGTGGTGGCTTGTTTCGTGTTCTTCTTCCCGATCTGGTCGGGCATGCTAATTGACCGCACGCACTGGAGTTGGCGTATGTGGTTGCCATCTTGGGTTTAGAGTCGTGTCCTAAGCGTTAGGGGTTGTTTTAAAGGTGAGTGTTGATTTCGTGATTCGTCCTTGCCGTGACGAGGCTGAGTTCATGCAGGTGGTGGACTCGATCCTTCTTCCCAGTTTCCCCGCCAGTGAGCTTGCTTCTTTACCTGAGTTCCGCGAGGGTTTCGCCTCCGGTTTATTCCTCCACGAAGTCGCCTTCGACCCGGCTGCGGGTACCGCGCTGGGGGCGGCGATCGGCACTGCTCCGTCGGGTGTCGATGACGTGATCCTTTTGACGTGGCTGGCGGTGGGGCAAGATGGGCGAGGACGAGGCGTTGGTGGCGCCCTGTTAGACCATGCAGTTTCGAAGTGGCTGAGCCAGTTCCACCCGGCGTTGATTGTAGGCGAAGTAGAAGACCCTCGTTTCCACGTGGGCTCCCCAGCTACGGGAGATCCGCAGGCGCGTTTGCGGTTTTATCTACGTCACGGCGCCAGGGTGATTGACACCCCGTTTGTGATGCCTCTGGTCGCTGCCGATGCGGAGCGGGTGGACCACATGCTGCTGCTGGCTTTCGGCGGTAACGCTATATCTGCGTCTGCTCCTGCCGGGGCTTTGGGGCAGGCGGTTGAAAGGTTCGTCCGCCGCTACGTGGAGTCCTCTCCCGAGCCACGCGACGCTCAAGGCCGTTACTTACCGCAAGTAGAGAATATGCTGGCCCGCGCTTCCCAAGCGAAGCTGCGCCTGTAGCTGTGCGCTGCGGCATTCCTTAGTTTCCCGTGCCGCTTCGTGGTATCGGTGCCCGCTGCTGTTTACTCTTTAGCTTCGCAGGGTCAGTAACGGTCTACGGGCCTGCATTGGCCTGTGTGGGTATAGCGAAGCGACCGGGGGTTCAGCAAGGTAGGAAGTTAAGCGAAGATTCAGCAGGCTCTTCACGCCTGGTTCTTATGCTTATTTTCGTACCGCTGTAACCACCCGGTCGCTGCGGGAGTATTTAGTTGTTCGCAGTTTCCTCACCGATGCGCTTGTCTGCTTCAGCGCGCGCGGTTTCCACCTTGTCAGCGTGCTTTCCACCGGTCGCCTTATTAGCCAGCTCCGCTGCCTTGTCGAGTACGGCGTCAGTCTTTTGCTCATCGCCGAGCACTTCTTGGGCTTTTTCGGTAACGGTGTTCTTAATCTTGTTCAGGTCCACTTTCCTCCTGTGGTCTTATTTCGTACCCTCGTAGCCTACCAAACCCGCCACATTCGCCCCCTTCTGAACCCCACACCATCCCGTTGGTTTCGGGGCATGTTTGCGGTCTTGTGGGAGTATCTCTGTCATGCCCGTTGGTTTGCGGTCTTATGGGTGTGTTCGCGGGTTTTGTGATCTTGCACGGGCGCAGCTGTGCCCGAGTGGTTGCGTGTTCTTCCGCGTTGGTTTGCGAGCGTGTCTGTCGTGCTCGCTCGTGTTTGTGTGTGGGCGTGTGTGTCTGTTGTCGTGCCCGCCCACTCGTGTCTGCTTGCCCGTTGACTTCGGCGTTTGTGCCCGTGTGTGTTTTGGGGGTGAATTGTTTTGGAGGACAACCCCCAGGGGTGGGGGTTGTCCTCCGT
>JAUNVG010000020.1 GCA_030537735.1 Actinomycetaceae bacterium | reverse complement strand
AGGCTCAGCCGGCTCCACAGGCTCAGCCGGGTCTAACTCAAACAGTGCGACATACACATCGAAACTCAAACTGACGTTGGCGATCTCATATTCAGCTTCAGCGATTTGGAACAGACCTTCCGGATTCTCATCGCCTGTAGCGGTAATCGTGGCGGTGTCACCAGAGATCACCACGTTAGCGCCCCTCTCGGAAATATCTACCGCGTTCAGCTGAATTTTGGTGCCATCGGGAGCGAAAACCTCAGGCAAAGTCACAACATTAGTCTTCTCAGGCTTACCACCATCAATAACAAGCTTCTGCCAGTCAGCGACCAGTCGGTCGATGCCGTTGCCTAGCTTGTCGCCAAACGACCTGAAATCAGAAATATTATTCCAGCTCAGGTCAAGTTCGGGAACAGTGATTGCTGTGTATGGACTAGCGTCCCGAATGAAGTTCTCTCTTATCCCAAGTTCTCTTAATTTCGTCATCCCCTCGATAGGGGGAATGCCCGAAAAACCAGCCCCCACACGTCCAGCGAAAAGAGGTTCGTTAGCCCAGAAAGGGGCGACAAATCCGAAAAACCCTCACCATGCAGAGCCAGGCTAGAGAGGTTAGTTAACCCACGCAGCGGAGTTAAATCTGAACCCGTGAAATCTCGTACCTCTAAATCTTCAAGATTAGTTGCATCCTCCAACCCCTCTAGCGAAGCAACTTCGTCATAGACTTCTAGCCACTCAAGGGTGGCGACATTCGCTGCCGTGGCGGGCTTACCATCAAGCACTTCTTCCACCGCCACCTTCAGTACAGGATCTTTAATTACCGTTTCATCTGCGTTTGCAGGCTGCAAACTAAAAGGCACTAAAAGCGCCAGTGCCGCCACCAAAACCGGCAGCAACCGCAACAAACACATCCTCCCTAAAATCGCCTTTGATACGATGCACTTCCTTAGTTCATGGGACAAAACAGGAGCATTACACACCTTAAACACCAATTTAAACCGCAAAAATCCCCCGGTCAACGAAAATTAAATATCAATATTCAAACAAACCTTCCAAACCGACGTGAGCCCCACATAAAACACACTCTAACGACCAGCTTAAACACAAAACTGAAGCGATCTCGCAGTAACTTCCCATAAAACCTGCGTCCCACATAGTAGGACGGATGTGGACGTCCTCGCCAAACCCGCCTACTGTAAGAGGCATGAGTAAACGAATGTGCCACTGACTGCCCGCCAGCCCCGCTTTTGCGACATCTGGTGTGCAGTGACTCCCACCTGCTGAAGGTGAGTGGCACCGCGCTCTATCTCCCCATTAAAAGCCCAGCCCGAATAAACGCTAAGACAGCGCAAAGAAGGTAGGCTCGGCAAAACCTAAGACAGCGCCAACCGCCGCGGATGCAAAAACCCGCGCCTGCGCCCACCACTTTCAGCTCCTGAAGTCCAAACCAAACCTTGTAAAACGCAGGAGCAAATAAAATGACTACCCAAAGCTGGGGATTTTCCACCCGACAGATCCACGCCGGACACCAAAGCGACCCCGTCACCGGAGCCACTACGCTACCGATTTACCAGGCTAACGCCTACGAATTTCCCTCCGCTGAAGAAGCGGCCGCCAGATTCTCACTTGACTCCCTCGGCCCCATCTACACCCGTCTGGGCAACCCCACGTCCAATGCCTTAGAAGCACGCCTCGCTGACCTTGAAGGCGGAGTTGGCGCCCTCCTTACGTCCTCCGGACACGCCGCCCAAGCACTGGCTTTCCTCACTCTGGCAAACACCGGTGCCTCCATCGTCGTCTCCCCCCACCTCTACGGCGGCACCTCCAACCAGCTACGCCACTCATTTCGTAAACTCGGCATCGAAGCGCGTTTCGTCACCAACCCGCGCAACCGGCAAGAATGGATCGACCTAGCTGACGACACCACCGTGGCATTCTTCGGGGAGACCATAGCCAACCCCTCCGGCCACGTCCTCGACATCGAAACCGTTGCGGAGGCCGCCGACGAAGTCGGAGTGCCACTGATCGTGGACAACACCGTCGCCACCCCCTACCTGTGTCGCCCCATCGAATGGGGAGCTTCCATCGTGGTTCACTCCGCCACCAAATACCTAGGGGGCCATGGGAACTCCATGGCCGGTGTAATCGTCGACGCCGGCACCTTCGACTACTCCAAACACCCCGAGCGTTTCCCCGACTTCAACCAGCCCGACCCGTCCTACCACGGCCTGGTGTATGCCCGCGACCTCGGCGCTGACGGTGCCTTCGGGCAGAACCTATCATTCATCCTCAAAGCCCGTCTGCAGGGCCAGCGCGACTTCGGGTTCTCCCCTTCCCCCTTCAACGCCTTCCTCATTGAACAAGGCATCCAAACCCTGTCCCTACGCATGGAACGGCACGTTGAAAACGCTAACCAAGTCGCCCAGTTCCTCGCCGGGCACCCGGCAGTGACGCAAGTGCACTACCCCGGGTTAGAGACCTCCCCATTTGCTGACCTGGCGCAGAAATACACCCCCCGGGGAGCGTCCTCGCTACTTAGCTTCGACCTCGATGGCGGAGTTGAAGCGGGACGAGAGTTCGTGGCCGCACTCAAACTATTCGCCTTCGTCGCCAACCTGGGAGACACCCGCTCCCTAGCGATTCACCCCGCCTCCACCACCCACTCCCAGCTGTCAAAGGAACAGCTGGTAGCTGCCGGCGTCGGAGAAGGCACCATTCGGCTGTCTGTGGGGATTGAAGACGCCACCGACCTCATTGCCGACCTTGACCAAGCGCTCGCCGCAGTGGGAGGTAAAAAATGACTCAGCAGACGCACTGGAGTGAGGATTATCCCGCGGCGGGGCGAAGGTTTGCTGACCTGGGGCAGCTGGAGTTGGAAAACGGACAGCACCTGCCGCAGGTGACCTTGGCGTACGAAACCTACGGCACTTTGAATGAAACCGGGTCGAACGCGATCTTAGTCTTGCATGCCCTCACCGGAGACGCGCACGTGGCCGGGCCCACCGCTCCCGGGCAGATCACCCCCGGATGGTTCGACGCCCTCGTCGGGCCGGGCAAAGCCATCGACACCGACCGTTTCTTCGTGTTGGCACCCAACGTCCTCGGGGGCTGCTCCGGATCAACCGGCCCCACTTCCCCGCATCCGGCTGGCAAGCCCTGGGGCGGACGCTTCCCCCAGCTAACCACCCGCGACCAGGTGCGCGCCGAGATCAGCCTTGCCAAGCACCTTGAAATCGACCGGTTTGCACTCGTGCTCGGGGCCTCCATGGGAGGTCAACGCGCCCTCGAATGGGCGCTCGAAGACCCCGCTCGAGTAGGAGCCTTAGCGGTCATAGCCTCCGGCGCGGCGGTAACCGCTGATCAGGCAGCTTGGATCCACACCCAACTGCAAGCCATCGAACTGGACCCGAACTGGCAAGGAGGCAACTACCTGGAATCTGGTTGCGCCCCCACCGCGGGACTGGCGTTAGCAAGGCAAATCGCCCACACCACCTACCGCACCGACCGCGAACTACAAGCCCGCTTCGCTGCCTCCCCGCAAGGCAACGAAGACCCACTGCGCGGAGGGCGTCTAGCGGTGCAGTCCTACTTGGACTACCACGGAGACAAACTCACTAACCGGTTCGACGCCGCCAGCTACTACCGGCTGAGCCAAACCATGCTCACCCACGACGTGGGGCGCGCCCGCGGCGGAGTGGAAACCGCGTTGAGTCAGATCCTGTGCCCCACCCTGGTGGTGGGCGTGGACAGTGACCGCCTGTTCCCCGCCTCCGATGCCCAGGACCTGGCCACCACCATTCCCCTGGGGTTCTACCGCGAAGTCGAATCCCTCTACGGCCACGACGGGTTCCTCATTGAAGCTGCCCAGTTAGAAGCTATCCTGACCGACTTCCTCAACCTGCTAGCAGGAACGCACTGCTACAGCTGTAAAGCATCGAACGCGTTTTAGTATCCTCAATATATGAGCGACACTGACCATCTACTTCCCGCTGCTGACCCGCTGACCGGATTCGGCGACACCCCGATCCCGCGGGTGGGTCGGTGGTCCCCGGACGTCCTCGGCACCGGTTTCCAAGCCCGCCTCATGCAGCTACTTCCCGACGAAGAAGGCGAGGTCGTGGCCACCTTGGTACGTCACGTGGCGCAAGACGACCCGCACCTGTTGGCTGGTACCCCCAGCCGGCCGAGGTTTCGTGCCCTGTACATCCACGGATGGAATGACTACTTCTTCCATCGGGAGATGGCGCGGCAAATCGCTTTAGCTGGCGGGGAGTTCTTCGCCCTGGATCTACGCAAATACGGGCGGTCGTGGCGAGCGAACCAAACCTTCGGGTGGGTTACGGATCTTAAAACTTACGACGAAGACATCGAAGAAGCCCTGGCGATAATGGGCACCGACCTGCCCCTGGTGCTGATGGCGCACTCCACCGGCGGGTTGACGGCGGCGCTGTGGGCGCACCGCCACCGCGACCAGTTAGCCGGGCTGTGGTTGAACTCCCCGTGGTTGGAGCTGCAAACTTCCTCCCTCATGCGCTACCCCACCCAGCAAGTGGTCGAACTCATCGGCGGGCGCGAACCGCGTCGCGTCCTGCCCACCGGTGGGAATGACTTTTATTCCACTTCCCTGTCCGGCTGGCGCCAAGAGGAAGGCCCCTTACCGGAAGAATGGCAAGAATTCGCCACCGACCCCTCACTAGCCGGGTGGGAAATCAACCCGGTGTGGAAGAACACCGGGCGAGTAACGTTAGCTGGCTGGCTGGCCGCGGTCACCGCCGGGCACCTGCAAGTGGCCGAGGGGCTGAACATTACAGCCCCCGTCTTCACGGCGGCTTCCACTAAGACTTTCACCGGAAAAGTATGGGACGACACGGTGCGTGCTTCCGACACGGTGCTGGATGCCGACGTGGTCGCTGAACGCGCTGCCCGCCTGGGTTCGCGCGTGTGGGTGGAGCGCCTACCCGGAGTGCATGACTTAGCGCTTTCGATCCCCCCGGTGCGGCGGCAACTATGGTCCGCTACCTTACGTTGGCTGGCGACCTGCGTGGACTTCCCCGCGGGGATGGAACTGGCGCGTGAAGATGCTCGCCGGCTGCCTTCCCCCGAGGACGTGCAGCTCGCCCCGCGTTAAGGCGCGGTTAGCTGGTGGCGTGGTTAGCTGTTGGCGGATTCGTGCCGGGAGGTTCATGCCCGCGCGGTTCGCTGGTGGCGGCGTTCGCGCCGGAGCGATTAGCGCCCGCGACGGCCTCGCTGCGGGGCGCCTGCAGAAGCATATTCAGCTTCCACTTCCGCATTAATTTCGTCTAATGCCTCTGCCAAAGACGGTCCATTAGCGTCACCGAAACGCCACGCCCGCCAGCCGTCAGTTCCGGAACTACCAGAAATAATCGCAGCGGCTTCGCTGGGGTCACCGGTGGACCACTGCCCGGCGGTAATCTGTCCCTCGGCGGTAAGAGTCGCCTTTATAGTTAGGCCTTTATTAGGCCAGTACACCGGGGTGTCCTTACCAAGAACCATGGCGATCACTCGCAGCCCTTCGCTGTCTTGCTTGTAAAGCGGGACAACTTCACGCGGTTCTTCGACCGGTTCCTGGGCCGCGTCTTGAGCCGGTTCTTCGACCGGTTCCTGGGCCGGTTCTACAACCGGTTCGTGTGCCGGATCTTGGGCCGCCGAATGCGACTGCTCTTGGTCTATGGATTGGGCCTGCCCGGCAGCGAACTGCGCGGAGACTTCCGGCACCGGACCAGAAGTCGCCTCTTCAACGAACTGCGGCACGAAATGCGGTGCGGGCTCACGCACCGGCTCCGGCTCGCGCTCCGGCTCCGGCTCACGCGCCGAAACTTCAGACTGTAGATTCGGCATCGCCGGTAGCTCACGCATGCCATGCCCGCCCTGCCCTAAAAGCAGGTTCGGGTTATGACCGTAGACGCGCGGGCCAACGGCTTGAACATCTAGGAACACTCGCCCGTTGGAAAGTACTCGCACCGAAATCTCATGTACCTCCACCCCCGAAGAAGTCAGCACATCAAGGGCGGGACGCACCTGTTCACTAATGGCCCCAACCACCAAGATCAAGCGCGGCCCCGGCGCCGGTGACGGCGGCATAGCGGCGCGGAACTGGGACCAGTCAAGGCGGAAACTATCGATACCACCCGGATACGCCGCAGCCAAGTCATTCCACCCCAGGGCCGCAGTGTCAGCTAGACGGGAAAGAGAATCAATCATGGAGGCGGGATTTAGTTCTTCCAATACCTCCAGGGAAACCACCTGGCCGGAAGCGTCCAAGGCAGTTAGTCGCGGGCATGAAGGATCGTCGTTCCAGTCTATGGGGAACAACGGGCGAGCAATGATTTCCAACACGTGCCTGCGCACGCTCGCCAAAATGTCACCGGTTAGACCATCGGGCACACTGCGTCCAAACTGCGCAGGTATTAGGTGTCCTTCGTCGAACTCGAACAGTGCCATCTACATCCCCGTCCCCAAAAACGTCACTACTTCTATTGTTGCACGCTACAGGCGCCCGCGGGTACCTGGCGTAGTAAAGTCGCCAAATGCACGCCGTCACGGCCCGCTAACTGCTGGGCCTGGGTGCGGCAAGAAAAACCATCTGCCAAGTAAACCGCGTGAGGGTGGCGTTCCAAAGCCGGTAGAAGGGAACGTTCAGCCACCGCCACAGACGTGTCGTAATGGCCTTTTTCCATACCGAAGTTACCGGCTAAACCGCAACAACCCGACAGTTCGGTTACGGTTGCCCCTGCCTCTTGCAACAGCTTGCGGTCCGCGCTCCACCCCATCACCGAGTAGTGGTGGCAGTGTGGTTGCGCCACCACTTCCACCCCATCCAAGTTAGGCAGCCACTCACGCCCGCGCGGCCCCCGCGGAGCCTCAGCCGTCAGCAGCTCCGCCAGCGTCATGGTGGCTGAAACCACCGCTTCCACCTGCGGGTGCTTAACCCCCAAGTCTTTCAAGTCATCGCGCAACACCGCGGTACAAGATGGCTCCACCCCCACGATCGGGATCCCCGCGGCCGCGAACGGACCGAGTACCTCCACCAGGTGCGTGAGGCGTTTACGGGCCGCCGGAAGCTGCCCGGTGGTTATCCACGTCAGGCCGCAGCACACGTCCTCGGGCGGAAGCAGCGGAGTGTATCCGGCGGCGACAAGCACCTGCACCAGGTCGAAAACCCCCTGGTCGTTCAAAGTGTTAGAGAACGAATCGGTGAACACCACCACGTACTGCGGGTGGTTATGCGACTGCTCCGACCCCAGGTGAAGCTGTGTCACCTGCGGGGCGCGTTTCAGTAGGCCGCGGCGCGCCGCTCGCGAGGTGAAACGGTGGCCTTGCAGCGCCGGCATCTGGCGACGCGAATCAATCCCCGCCACCTTGAACGCGAGTTTACGAATCGGGCCTACGCGCATCACCTGGTTCGCGACCGCCGCCGCTCCCGGAATGGAGGCACTGATGTTCGTCCAACGCGGCAACCACCCCAGTAGGTAGTGCGACAACGGACGCATCCGTCCTCGGTAGCGCCGGTAAAAGGACTCCGAACGGTACTTCGCCATGTCGATACCCGCCGGGCAGTCCGCCGCACACGCCTTGCACGCTAAACACAGGTCCAAGGCGCGGGCCACCCGCGGGTCGTCCCAGCTGGAGATCAAACCACCGTTGGTGAGTTCTTCTAAAATTCGCGCCCGCCCGCGAGTGGAATCCACTTCCTCCCCCGTGGCTTGGAATGACGGGCACATGAACCCGCCCGCGCTCGACAGGTCGGCGCGGCACTTCGACACCCCGGTGCAGCGGTGTACCGCGGTGGTGAAATCCCCGTGATCTTCGGTGAACTGGAATCCCTCTTCGGCGAGGACGGCACGGGCAGCTGGGCGACGCAGGTTCGCTTCCAAGGGGTCGGGGGCGAACCCCCAGCCTTCCTCGTCTGGTTGCCCGCGGCGCGGTGCGGGTTTGGTCAATACCCCTGGGTTCATCAGGTTTTCAGGGTCGAAAATGGCTTTCACTTCGGCGAACAGTTGCAGTATCTGGGTGGAATACATGTATTGCAACAGTTCTGAACGCGACCGTCCATCGCCGTGTTCGCCGGACATGGAGCCACCGTACTTACCGAGGAGTTTCGCCGAAGCCACCAGGAACTCTTTGGATTTGCCCACTCCCGCAGCTGACCCGAGCGGCATGTCCAGACGCACGTGTACGCAGCCGTCACCAAAATGCCCGTAGAGGAGCCCGTCGATGCCGTGCTCTACCATGAGGGCACTGAAGTCCCGTAGGTAGTCCCCCAGGTTTTGCGGGGGAACGGCGGCGTCTTCCCACCCGGGCCAGGCTTGCTCGTTGCCGCCGACTTCGTTTCCGTCCTCATCTAGTTGGACGGGAGTGCGACCCCCCAGGCCGGCTCCGTCGGCGCGGATACGCCACAGGCGGGCGGCGTCTTCCCCGGGCGGGTAGATGGCAATGGATTTAGAGTTAGCATCTGCCGCCATGGCGCGGGCTCGTTCCATGGCGTCGTCGAGGTCGCTCCCACCGATTTCGCACATCAGCCACCCTTGCCCGGCGGGCAGTTCAGGTACTGCGCCTGGACCGTGGTGAGCGCGCACCACGTCCACCAGGCGTGAGTCCATTCCCTCCACCGCCAGCGGGTGGTGCGGCAGCAGGGCGGGAACGTCGTAGCCGGCAGCCACCATGTCGGGGTATCCGATCGCTACCAGCACCGGGGCGGTAGGGATAGGCACCAGGCGCACGGTGATTTCTAAGGTGGTGGTTAAAGTACCTTCCGTTCCAACCAGGAAAGACGCGAAGTTGCGGTGGTTTTCCGGCAGCATGTACTCCAGGGAGTAGCCCGATACTTGGCGGGAGAACCGGCCCATCTGGGTGCGGATCGCCTCTAAGTTGGCATCTACCAGGGCAGTCAGCTGCGCTAGTGGGGCGGAGCCGTCTTCGGCGCTCACGCTACCGCTTTGGGACTGGCCGGTAGTTGTCTGCGGTTCCTGCGTGCCGGTGGCGGTTTGCGGTTCCTGCGCGCTGGTGGCGGTTTGCGGTTCCGGCCCCACCGGCTGCGCACCGGTAGTTGTCTGTGGTTCCGGCCCCACCGGTTGCGCGCCAGTGGCGGTCGCCAGGTAGTGGCGCCCCACTCCGTCGACCACTTCCAAGGCCAGTACGTTATCAGCGGTCTTACCCCACGCCAGGGCGTGCGGACCACAAGCGTTATTACCTACCATCCCACCAATGGTGCAGCGGTTCTGCGTGGAAGGGTCAGGCCCGAAACGCAAGTCGTATTCGGCAGCTGCCGCCTGCAACGTCGCCTCAATGCAGCCTGGCTCCACCACCGCGGTCTGAGTGTGCGGATCAATCGAGACTACGCGGTTCATGTGCCGCTGGAAATCCATCACCAGCCCCGACCCAATGGCGTTACCGCCGCAGGAAGTACCGGCTCCTCGCGCGGTAACGGGAATACCAAGTTCCCGACACGCACCAAGCGCCACCAGGGCGTCATTTTTATCTACCGGAGCGAACACCGCCTGCGGCACCACCCGATAGTTACCGGCATCAGTGGAATAGATCCCCCGCGCGAGGGCGGTGAAGTCAAGTTCCCCGCGCACCCGTCCTCGTAACTTCCAGGCAAGTTCCACCATGAGTTCGTCGTCGGGCACATTCCGATCCGGATTCGCCCGATACAGGCTAGGGAAGGTCTCCCCCGCTTCACTCACGGTTCCTGGTACCCCGGCTTGCTTACTCATACCGCTAGTTTGCCACGAAACCCGCCCTCCAGCCCCGCCTGTTCACAGCTAGGACGGATACCGCCCAAGTCGCCCTCGGCACCAGCCAAACGCTGGCAGTGCGGTACTTAACTCTCCCCGTCAGTTACGACGCGTTTCAAGAATCCTCCCAAAGCCTCGTTAAATCGTTCGGGAGTATCGACCATCGGCAAGTGCACCGTGTCCGGGATAACTACCTGCTCCGCCCGCGGGTTCTTGCTTTGGATGTAGTCGTAAATCTTCTGCAACGACTTCGGCATGTCCTTCGCTCCCCGCATCAGCAGCATCGGCGGGTTACCGGGATAGGACTGCAGCTCTCGCACTTTCGCATAAGCCGACATTCCCAGCGAGATAAAAGTCTGCCTACCGGCATCGTAAATCGCCGAGGCCGTCAGCTCTTGCGTCTGAGGTACATCGGAGCACGCGCGGCCGGACGTCTTCGACATGAACTTCCACGGTATGACTTCGTAGAACCTTGAGGTGAACTTCAACGACAGCTTTTCCGCGCGCGACATAACTCGATGCTGTCCCCAGGTGCCGATAATCGCCAGGGCCCGCACCCGTTGAGGAGAACGTACAGTGTATTCCTGTAGCGGATTCCCACCCCACGAATGGCCCACTAGTGTGGCAGCTTCAATGCCGAAATAATCCATAATCAGCGGTATGTCACCTATGGCGTCTTCGAAGGTTGGTAGTCCGCGCTGCATCTTCGACTCCCCCTGGCCGCGTACGTCAACGAAGTACAGGTCGCATTCGGGGAACTGATCGAACTGGTTTTGCCAGATTAAGCTGCTGCCGCAGGCGCCGTGGTAGAAGATTACGTGGTGTTTATTCTCCTGTAACTGACCGGGGCGGTGGTAGACAACTACCGTGCAGTCCGGGCATGGCACTTCGTGGCGGGACAGGTAGGAGGGGTAGGTAGATTCCAGCATGGTGAGGCTCCTTCGCAGTTACAGCCGAAAGCTACTAAGGCAAGCCTAAGTTTAATGGCTGGTGGTGTTTGGCGCTGCTTCAAAAATGAAGGAAACTGAGATCCTTGGATTCTAGCGGGAGGCGGTTTCTCCCCGGGGTTGTATAGCGGTGGCGTTGTCCCGCCCCACTCGCTGGCGGGCCCGGCGGCCCGGCGGGCCGACCCACTCCCTGGCGGGCCCGGCGGCCATGTTCTCCCCACTCGCCGGCGGCGCCCCACCCTTGCCTGCCTCGACATTAACTTCCCAGTTTGTACGCCTCCTGTACGTACAAACTCCAAAGACAACACCGACCCACACACCCCGGCCCGACACCCCGGCGCTGGCCGCCCCGACGGCCCCGACACCCCGGCCCTGCCCGCCTCGACATTAACTCCCCAGTTTGTACGCCTCCTGTACGTACAAACTCCAAAAACAACACCGACCCACACACCCCGCACACCCCGGCGCTGGCCGCCCCGACGGCCCCGGCGGCCCCGGCCCGGCACCCCGGCGCTTCCTGAATGGCCAGAAAGCCGGTAACCTGCCGTGCGTTATAACTCGCCTGCTGTGCCGTAGCCCGTTTGCCGCGTGCTAGCTCGCCCGACGTGCTCTAGGCCGCGCGGCGTTGGCGGTAGGCCAATGTAAATGTGAGGGCAGTGGTTAAAACCAGGACACCGGCGACGATTACGGTGGACACTGCCCCCAGGATTGACAGGGCGTAAATGAATTCGTTGAACCCGTCCGTAGTAGCGGGCAGGGGGTAGGTCAACATAGGGTAGATCGGCAGCAGCATCCACGCAGCCAGGCCTATAGCGAAAACTGTGGCAGCGAGCGTGTGGATTATTGCAGCCGCCAGGTGTACGCGCTGCATCCACGCTGATACCGCGGAAACCAGTGCCAGCGCCCCTGCCACTACGTACGCTGTCAACCAAAACCACACGTCGCTGCCTGCTTCCAATGCGCCGTAGACGAAGAAAGCAAAGAAAACTAGCATCGGGCTAAGGCCCAGCAAGATGATCCAGGGATTCTTATGCATATGTCCCCCAAATGGAAATTAAACGAACATTAAGTTGGTAGCGCTGACTGTGAAACCTGCAGAAAGCAACTTTGCCTGCGGCGTTTTCACCGCAGGCAAAGTGACTTACCTGGAACTAAACTGCGCGACGTTTAGAAATGTACCAAAGCATGAGTCCAGCCGACAGCATTAGGGCTGCAGGCAAGACCAACACCGCACTGCCGCTACCAGTAACCGCTAATGCGCCGGAGTCGTTTACTCCCGCCGAGGTCTGGTCTCCGCCGGTTACCGGACCGGGGGACTGACCGGGATCAGACGGCCCACCCGGCGCAGGGGACTGACCGGGATCAGACGACCCACCCGGCGCAGGGGACTCACCTGGCATCTCAAATGTCGTAGCTAAAATATGCGCGGTATGAGCATAGCCTTGAACTTCGCTGCCATCAGCTAGAGCTTCATCGATTACCCCATCGCCACCGATAGCCAATGTAGGTTTACCTAGATAATCACCCACAAATGCTACCGAACGACCAAATCTAGCTTTAATCCCAGCCGAGGAATAAACATTCACGCGCTCATCGTCATTAGCGATAAAATCTGCGAGCTTCACCGGATCTTCGCCAAATATATCGCTGGCGAACAGGTAAGCTTCCCCGTCACCTTCATGCTCACCATAAGCTCCCACCAAGATATACGCCGGGGTACCTGCATCAGAGGGCAGAGCATCAACACTGTACCCAAAGTGGCTTTCTGCACTACCACTTCCCGCTTCGTCAGAGTCTGAACCTACCCTGCCTTCACCGGCTTTACCATTAGGGCCAAGCACCACCTTGATACGGTCACTCCCCTTTTGATCGGGATTAATCACCAAAGTGTCTGGGCTACTTCCAGCGCCCAGCACCAGTGCGACTCCGCCGGACGTCGCGTGCTCAATCTGCCCACCATCGAAACCGATCACGAAATCATCAAAACCGTCCTTGTTGACGTCACCGACTGCCGCGATCGAATCAGAAGGCCCTAACCGGTAGGAAGCATCCGCCGGCATCGTCAAGGCAAACCCGTCCCCCTCAGCAGGGATCGCGCGAGTTTGCGCTGCGGAGTAATCACTGGCTTGGGAACCGTAAACCACCCAAGCTTTACCTGTGAGCTTATCGCCAGTGTTGGCCTGGAAATTAGTAACTACGAAATCTTTATTCCCATCGCCATTTACGTCTCCAACTGCGGCCAGTCCATGCATAGTGTGCCCCGCGGGCATCTCAATACGCCCAGCGACTCCCGGGGTGGATTCGTAAACTTTCGACAAGTCAATATCTGAGGCATCTTGCTGCCCCAAAATCAGGTAGCCCGCGCCCTTTTCTTCCGAGAAATCACCAATCGCGATATTAGCGTTAGCCACAACTAGACCCACGTCGGCGAGACCGTCAGCGTTGATATCCCCAACGCGGGCGATATGAAATGCGGCAGAACCATACTCAGCAACTTGCACTGTCCAACCTTGAGCGGGGGAAAGCTCTTCATTTAGATCTAACTGGGAGAAATCCTGGCCACCGAAGATCACCCACATCTTGCCCATGGTGTGCGAGCCAAAAGCGAAATCGTCGATTCCGTCTCCGTTACTATCCCCAAGGCAGGCAACCGAAAAACCAATATTGGCGTCAACCGCCACATCCTGCGTCTCTTTCGGACCGTTAATGCTAATTATCTGATCCGATTCAGTGACCACTCCTCCTGGTGTTCCCCCGGGAATAATCTGCACCTGACCGGTAACGTTAAGAATCCATCCCTTAGTAGGCGTCGAGTCCGCATAATAAGGGTCATACTTCCACTCTGAACGCACCACGTTGCCACTAATAATGTCGGGTTTACCATCGCCCGTAACGTCGCAGCTACCGTGAGCCAGGCTGCCACCTAGGCCGTCGGAGAATTTTCCTAACCAAATCTTCCTACCCGACTCATCAATCGGGGTAACACCCGGCTCAGCACTCGGGTCAGCCGGTTGCGGAGCGATCGGCACGACCTCGTCACCATTTGATTCATCGCTCTGCCGAGAAAGATCAATAGTCCATACATCGACTTTGCCGTTTGAATCACCTGTGAGAATTCCGGTTAGCTTATCTTCTCCACGCGGGGGCACAACGCCCACAAAACGTCCCCCGTCCTGAGAGTTATCCTCATCAGTAGCTAAAACCGCGACCTGGGACGAATCAATGCTGTCGATCCCCAATCCAGAGTTGTAGTTTTGCCCTAAAGCGTTCACCGATATAACCAAGGCCGCGGGGTGTTCTTCATCTATTGGACGGCCTACTAGCAGCGCACCTGGTTGCAGCTCGTAATCAGCATTCTCCACCCCCGGAATAAACTGCAAGTCAGATCCAAGGTGGGATTTTAGATTCTTCCGGAACAAGAACCCACTGTCTGCACCACTTTCGGAAACTACCGGATGGTCGTCAGTGGAATCTAACTGCACAGAGATCGGTCCCTGCGCGGGAGGACGGGTATAGACGATAGCGAAAGCACCGGCCTCGTCATTAGCGAGGGGTGCCCCCACAGCCAAGTCCGGTAGATCGTCGCCGTCAAGGTCACCCACCCCAGCGACTGACACCCCGAAGTTGGCGTCATTTTTATTGGCTTGAATGCGTAAAGCTACCTCGTTTAAGTCCCCGCTGTTTTCTTCACTCCTCACCACGAATACAGCCCCACGCGACGGGTCACTAACCGCTAAGTAACCGACCTCATCTACGTCCTCGCCAAGAGGATTAAGCAAAAGGCCACTGGCTCCCGGCAAGGTCCAGATAGTTTCCGCTCCGTCAGGCAGGTTCAGGTCCGAAACTGGATCGCCAAATAAACCAAAGTCATCGTCGCCGGCACTATCGGCCACAACCATTACTTTTTCGCCAGCGGCAATCGCCATTTGTGGAAGGGAAGAAGCCATGTTGGGAGCTGCGAAAGAGGAGATGGAACTCACTTCCTCCTGCGTTTGGTACACCTTGTAATAGCTGGCTTCCCCACCGCGCTTAATAGTTGCCCGGTCGAGGACGTAGACTTTCTTCCCCGCGAAGAACGCCAACGTATCATTACCGTTTTGGAAACTATTGGCGCAGATGATTGGCTTGGAAGCCGACAATGGCGAAGTTCCTAGCTCCTTAAGTTCGGGCGCGTCAATCTCAATCATCTGCGGTTGATCGTTAACAGACCGAATCAGTTCTTCACTGTCGGATCCGTATGGAATGTAGGGAAGGACATAGATCCTTCCTATTTGCGCATTAGCGAAGATCAGATCCGTTTTGCGGTCCCCCGTCACGTCGCAAGCAACCGAAGGGAAAGTCCCCGCATCTGGGTAAGCAATGCGGTCGGTTTTTCGGATTACGTCGTTGTATCGCTGGTGACTGACCGCCGCCCACCGAGGCAGATTTGAATCCTCATCGGTGGCTTCTTTCTCTGCTGCGTATGCAGGTGCAAAAGGCATCACTCCGGTCGCTAATAGCGCCAAAGCTGAGGCAGCCGCCCACATGCGGCTCTTACGCGGTTGTCCTGGGGTTTTCCCCGCATCGGGGTGGTCTGTGCATTCCGTGGTTCTGCGCATTCTCTTGAGCGCCTTTCAGCCAAAAACTAATGGCTTAGGTAAAGCTAACCTAACTTTTATAACCGATTGCGCCGCCAGAATCAACACCAGGATCATCACCCCCAGCACAAAGGCGCCTGGCCGACATACCATGTCAACCAGGCGCCTAAGTTAGGCTACGCAGTCAAGGACGGAAACGTCCTCACCACTAAGGCGACGAAACTGACTATTCAGCATCCTCCATAACCGCGACGCGACCAGCCTCCAGGCGGGCGACGGGGACGCGGAACGGCGAACAAGACACGTAGTCCAGTCCGGTCTTGTGGAAGAAGTGAATCGAATCCGGATCGCCACCGTGCTCACCACAAACACCCAGCTTAATGTCAGGCTTGGTGGAGCGAGAACGCTGTACGCCCTCTTCCACTACCCGGCCCACACCGTGCTGGTCGATGGTTTCGAACGGGGAAACACCGAAAACGGACTCTTCAATGTACTTGGGGAAGAAAACGCCCTCGACGTCATCGCGGGAGAAGCCCCACACCGTCTGAGTCAGGTCGTTAGTGCCGAAGGAGAAGAAGTCCGACTCGCGAGCCAGGTCTTCGGCCGTCATCGCGGCGCGCGGCAGCTCAATCATGGCGCCAATGTGGATGTCGATCTCCACGCCGGCAGCTTCAAGTTCTTCCGCCACGATCTTCTCCGCGGTGGCGCGAATCAAGGCAAGCTCACGCACCGAACCAACCAGCGGAACCATGATCTCCGGCTGCGGATCCAGGCCTTCCTTCTTCAACTCACAAGCAGCCTGCACCAGGGCGCGGATCTGCAGGTCGAACAAGCCCGGCAGGTAAATACCCAGGCGCACGCCACGCAAACCAAGCATCGGGTTAGCTTCATGCATGCGGCGCACCGCTTCAAGCATTGCCTCATCGGCTTCGTCAGCCTTACCGTCAGTGGCCTTCGCTACCGCTACCTTCACTTCCAGTTCGGTCAGGTCAGGGAGGAACTCGTGCAGCGGCGGGTCGATCAAACGCACCGTCATCGGCTTGCCGTCAAGCACCTTCAGCATCTGCGCGAAGTCCCCCTTTTGCAGTTCTTCCAACGCATCGAAGGCGCTTTGGCGCTCATCCGAACCAGGCTCGGACAAGATCACGCGCTCAATCAAGGCCCGACGCGAACCGAGGAACATGTGCTCGGTACGGCACAGGCCAATACCCTGCGCACCGAACTCGAGGGCACGCTCGGAATCCTCCGGAGTATCAGCGTTGGCACGCACCTTCAGACGACGCTTCGAATCAGCGTGCTTCAAAATGCGGTCCACGGACTCCACCAGTTCACGCATCTGGTCGTCATCACCAGCAGCCTTCAGGCCCGCTTCCAAACCGTGGGAGAGGTAGGTGGTCACAACCGAATCCACCACCGGCACATCCCCGATGAACACTTCACCAGTGGTGCCGTCAATGGCGATAATATCGCCCGCCTTCAGGGTCACGTCACCGCACGAAACCGTCTTAGCTTCCGCATCCACGCGGATCTGCTCGGCGCCCACCACACAGGTCTTACCCATGCCGCGCGCCACCACTGCTGCGTGCGAGGTCTTACCACCGCGAGCGGTGAGCACACCCTCAGCGGCCACCATGCCCGGCAGGTCCTCCGGGTTGGTTTCGCGGCGCACCAAGATGCACTTACGGCCCGCAGCCGCTGCTGCTTCAGCGTCCTCATTATTGAAAACAACCTCACCCACAGCGGCGCCGGGGGAAGCCGCCATCGCCCGCGTAAACAGCTGCTTTTCGGCGGAATCGTCGAACTGCGGGAACATCAGCTGGGTCAGCTGCGCGCCGGTGACGCGCTCCAACGCCTCATCCTTGGTGATGAGCTTTTCATCCACCAGCTGAGTGGCGACGCGGAAAGCCGCCGCCGCGGTGCGCTTACCGATGCGGGTCTGCAGCATCCACAGTTTGCCGCGCTCAATGGTGAACTCAATGTCACACAGGTCCTGGTAGTGGGTCTCCAGCTTACGCATGATCCCCAGCAGTTCCTCATAGGACTTCTCATCGTGCTCACCCAGCGTCGCCAGGGCCTCGGTGTTGCGGATGCCCGCCACCACGTCCTCGCCCTGAGCATTCATCAGGTAGTCACCGTAAACACCGGAGTGGCCAGTGGAGGGGTCGCGGGTGAAGCACACGCCCGTGCCGGAAGTGTCACCCATGTTGCCAAACACCATGGTCTGGACGTTCACCGCGGTGCCCAGCGACTCCGCGATACGTTCGCGGCGACGGTAAATCTTCGCACGCTCAGTATTCCAAGAACGGAACACCGCTTCGATCCCCAGGTCCAGCTGTTCGCGCGGATCCTGCGGGAAGTCACGTCCGGTTTCTTCCTTCACAATCTGCTTGAAGGTCTCCACCAGACCCTTTAGGTCCTCGGCGGTCAGTTCGTAGTCGTAGTGGACTCCCTTTTCTTCCTTCAAGTTGTCCAAAGCATCGGAGAAGCCGTCGCCTTCAATGTCGAGGACGGTCTTGCCGAACATCTGAATCAGGCGGCGGTAGGAGTCCCACGCGAAACGCTCATCCTCGGCGATCTTCGCCAGTCCGGAAACGGATTCGTCGTTCAAACCAATGTTCAGAACGGTTTCCATCATCCCGGGCATGGAGAACTTCGCACCCGAACGCACGGAAACAAGTAGGGGGTTTTCCGCGTTACCCAGTTTGCGGCCGATGGTGTCTTCGACTTCACGCAGGTGCTTAGTTACTTCAGTGGCAAGTTCTTCGGGGACCTCACCGCGTTTTAGGTATTCGCGGCAAGCGTCGGTGGTGATGGTGAATCCCGGAGGTACCGGCAAACCTAGCTTCGTCATTTCCGCGAGGTTGGCGCCTTTACCACCAAGAAGATCCTTCATCTCCTTGTCGCCCTCGGAGAAATCGTAGACGTACTTGACCATTCGTTGGCCTCTACTTTCTGTTGTTCGGATTCGGTCCGCTTGCAGTGCGGCTACTGCGCACACACTGTGGCCTATCTTACCAAGATTAGGCCCTATGACCTACCCATATAGGATTTCCGATAAGGGTGACGATGGTTACCAACCCTAGTGATTACCGTCGTTACACGACCCACCCTGAACGAACGCCTCATCCCCGCGACTGCGCCAATTCGGGTGAATCTGCCCCAGCCCACTGACCGGCAACTCCCACCCGCTGTGCTGCGCGGTTTCATGCGCACCAAACCACGAACGCAACACCTGCGACAAACGCTGCTGCACGTCCTCGTAAGCCGCTTGCCCTGCCAGGTTACGCTTTTCTTCCGGGTCGGCGTCTAAGTCATACAGCTCCGTTGGCCCGTCGAAACGCTCCACCAGCTTCCACTGTCCCGAACGCACCATACGCCCGCCACCGTACTCATCAAACACGCCCACCGGGTCCGCGCAGCCGCGGTATTTGCCATCCTGCAGCAGCGACACTCCGGCGCGCAACGGATCCACCGGGGGCTGCACTCCCGCCAGGTCACAAATCGTAGGGAAGAAACTGGCGGCAGAAACGTGGTCATCGACTTGGGCGGGGAACTCGAAGCGCTCACGCAAGGACGCAGGGATATCGATCACCATGGGAACGCGCACAGAGTTCTCGAAAAAGTTCAGCGGCCAAGTCCCATTACCTTTGCCCCAAATGCCGTGGTGGCCGCATGAGAAGCCATTATCAGCCATGTAAATCACGACCGTGTTCTCGGTGAAATCACGCTGCGACAGGGCTTGTTGGATCTGGCCCATTAGCCGATCCACGCCGGTTAAAGACGCACAGTAACCTCTCAGCGAAGGCTCCGGATCGGCGAAAGCGTGAGCGAAATGCTCCGCCCGCGGCTCCACCCACGGATGCGGTTCTTCGCGCGGCACCGACGGGAAATCACAATCGGCGTACAGGTCAAGTAACTCATCGGGATGATTCGAAGCATCCCACGGGTCGTGAGGAGCGGTGGTCGCCACGAAAAGGAAGAACGGGTCCTCACTGTCATAGTCGCGAATGAAATCCACCGCACGCGCCGCCACCGCGTTAGTGAAGTATTCCGGCTCCGTGGTGGGATTACCTTCCTCATCCCAAATCGGCGCGTCATAGTATGGTCCGCCACCGTATTGATGGGCATACCAGCTAACGAAACCCGGCGCCGGTTCACGCGACTCCCCCACGTGCCACTTACCAGTCAAAGCACACCGGTAGCCAGCTCCCGCCAGCACTGCCGGCAACAACGTAACGTCATCTAAATAAATGTCAGGGCGAGCCTGCGGATGGCGGGTACCCACCAGCCAATCGTTTACCCCGTGCGCGGAAGGCATACGTCCGGTCAGGAGTGAGGCTCGCGCCGGGGAACACACCGGGGAGGTGCAGTAGAAGTTATTGAAAACAGTGCCTCGCTGAGCCATTTGCGACAGGTTCGGCATTTGCAGTTCCGGCATCTTCCAAGGCACCGCCCACGGCCCCTGGTCATCGGTAAGCACGAAAACGATATTCGGTCGTTGCTCCGTCACTTCTGCCTCCTACCCGTTCCTACCTGCGATGTTACTGTCAGCTGCGTTAGTGCGCCACCACTTCGTCCAGGAACCAGCGGTGAATGACATCCCCGTCCAGTTCCGGGTGGAACGCTAACGCCACCATATTTCGGTACCTCACCGCCACGTCTTTGCCTTCCACGTTGGCAAGAACCTTGACGCCCTCACCTACTTGCGCCGCGTACGGGGCGCGGATAAAGGTCGCTTCCACCTTCCCCAGGCCGGCGAAATCGGTGACGGTCTTGAAACTGCCAAGCTGGCGTCCGTAGGCGTTTCGCTCCACCGTGACCGGCATGGTGGCGAACGTGGGGTATTCGCTGACGAACTGCGCGTGGCGGGCTGGTACGCCCGAGCCTTGCCCTTCGCGCACCTCCTGCGCCAGCAGGATCATGCCCGCACAGGTGGCGAGGACGGGGGTGCCCCCTTCGATCTGTTGCCGCAGTGGTTCGAACAAACCTAAGTCGTGCAACAGTTTGCGTTGGGCGGTGGATTCTCCCCCCGGCAGTATCAGCGCGTCGAATTCTTGCAGGTGGCTGGGTTGGCGTATTTCCACCACTTCGCAACCTAGCTCATGCATGACGTGACTGTGTTCGGCGAAAGCTCCCTGCACGGCAACCACGCCAACCACGGTTTTCTTTGTTTGCGTCATAGTTACAGTTAGACCACTACTACGGGTAGATTACTGGCCGCGTTCAGCCATGAGTACGGCGATTTCGCTGGGGTTAATACCCACCATCGCTTCACCCAGGCCGGTGGAAACTTCAGCAATCAACTTCGCGTCGGTGTAGTTAGTCACCGCCGCCACGATCGCCTTAGCACGCTTGGCGGGGTCACCGGACTTGAAAATCCCCGAACCCACGAATACGCCTTCGGCTCCCAGTTGCATCATCAGCGCCGCATCCGCAGGAGTGGCCACGCCGCCGGCAGCGAAGTTCACTACCGGCAGTTTGCCGTCGGTGTGCACTTGCTTCACCAGTTCGTAGGGAACCTGCAGCTGCTTGGCAGCTTCGAACAGTTCGTCCTCACGCATGGCGGCAAGGGCGCGGATTTCGGCCTGCATCATACGCATGTGGGTAACGGCCTGCACCACGTCACCGGTGCCTGGCTCACCCTTGGTGCGGATCATAGTGGCGCCTTCTTGGATGCGACGCAGGGCCTCGCCCAGGTTCTTCGCACCGCACACGAACGGTACTTTGAACTGGGTTTTATCAATGTGGTACACATCGTCCGCTGGGCTGAGGACTTCAGATTCGTCAATGTAGTCAATCTCAATGGCTTCCAACAGCTGCGCTTCCACGAAGTGCCCAATGCGGCACTTAGCCATAACCGGGATGGAAACCGCTTCCTGAATGCCTTTAATCATGCCCGGGTCAGACATACGAGAGATCCCACCGGCAGCGCGAATATCTGCGGGAATACGCTCCAGCGCCATCACCGCGCAAGCACCAGCTTCCTGCGCAATCTCAGCCTGCTCGGGGGTGGTGACGTCCATGATTACGCCACCTTTAAGCATCTGCGCTAGCTGGCGGTTGAGGGCGGCGCGGTCAGCCGCAGAAGTCTTTTCAGTCATGGTTATCCTCTTCCCTATTAACGATGTTGTGCTTTTACTAGAAAGCCTACCACCGGGGTCAAAATTGACTGACTGCAGTCCAACGACTGACCCTGAAGCCAAACAGTCGTGGCAGCCGGTTACTTATGGGTCCGCCACTAGTACTGCCCGGAGTAGTCACTGTCCTCCTCCGCAAGCGCCGGCCGCAACCCCTGCACGTACGTGTCCGCACCTTTGCCGCGCCACGTCGGGTGGATCTGCCCGTAGCCGGTAACCGGATTCTCAAACGCCCGATTAGCTGCGGTTTCACGCTGTTCAAACCAGCGCTCCAGCTTCCCCCGCAGCTGCCGTACCACTTCCACGAGCGAGGGGTCGTCAGCAAGGTTAGTTGTTTCTCCGGGGTCGTTTTCGAGGTCGTAGAGCTCGTCCTCGTGATAGGCGCGCAATATGTACTTGTAGTTTCCGGCCAAGACCATGCGCCCACCACCGTATTCGTCGAACACCATTACCTGGTCGTTGGATTCGAACGCGGTGCGTGTTTCCCGACGCGGGTCAGGTGGTGGCGTCGCTCTCGCGAGCGTGCAGATGGTGGCGAAAACACTGATGGCGGAAGTCCGGTCGGTGACCACTGCCGGCAGGTGCGGGTAGTGCTGACGCAGGGCGGGTGGAATGTAAAGCACGAAGGGTACGCGCACGGAGTTTTCGAAGAAGTTCAGCGGCCAGGTGCCGTTGCCTTTCCCCCAGATGCCGCGGTGCCCGCAGGAAAAGCCGTTGTCGGAAGTGAAAATAATGACGGTGTTGTCTTCCAGGCCGCGCGTTCGCAGTTTGGATCGCACTCGCCCAATCAGGTCATCTACCGCAGAAAGGGACGCGCAGTATCCGGTGAGGGAAGAAACCGGGTCCGCGAAGGCCCAGTTGAAGTCGCGTTTGCGCCAACGCGTCCAGGGGTGGGGTTGTTCGCGCGGCACGGACGGGAAGTCGCACCCGCGGTAGAGGTCGAGGTAGCGCCGGGGGTGGTTTTCTTCCGTCCACGGGTCGTGGGGCGCGGTGGGCGCCAGGTAAAGCAGGAACGGTGAGGTCGTGTCACGCCTTTCCAGGTAGGCTTCGGCTTCATCGCCGATAGCTTCGGTGAAGTAGCGCGGTTCAGAGGCTTCTTCGCCGTCTTGCCAAATGGGTGCATGGTAGTACGGCCCGCCGCCGAAGCGGTGAGCGTACCAGTAGTTGAAACCGGGCGCGGGTGCGTGCGCATCCCCCACGTGCTATTTTCCGATCATGGCGCAGTCGTATCCGCTGGCAGCTAGCACATGGGGGAAAGTTAGCTGGGTCTCTAAGAACGTGTCCGGGTAGGCACGCGGATGGTTGGTACCGGTGAGGAAGTCATGTACCCCGTGGGCGGAAGGCATCTTCCCGGTGAGGAGGCTGGCGCGCGCAGGAGAGCACACCGGAGAAGCACAGTAGAAAGACTCAAAACGGGTTCCCTCATCGGCAAGCTGCTGCAGTTGCGGCATGCGTAGTTCAGGCATTTGCCACGGAACTGCCCACGGACCTTGGTCGTCGGTGACAATGAAAACGATGTTTGGCTGCATGCCTCCCCCTCAGTTGGGAAACTTCGCGCGGCGTGTCGCTTTCAAGACCGCAGAAGCCTTCCCGGCAGTGTGCTAAGAAAGAAAGTAGGTTTGGACACTTTCTATTTTAGTTCGGCGCGAAAGGGCTTTACCTTGGTTTTCTCTCTGGAACCAGGCGAATACTGGTGGGGCGGCACAATTGACGTCGGTACGCTAGCTCCGTATCGTCACACCGAGTTCACACGGGACTTAGCCGACCCGGGGAAACTGCCAAATGGCCAACCGCGCGGTTCGAATCAGAGCGCTCCGTATCTCATATCTACGCGCGGGCGAACCCTAGTTTCAAACACCCCTTTCACCTATTCCTTCAGTTCCGCAGGCGCGCAGGTGGATGCTCACGTCGAACTCAGCCAGGCCGGGTCCACTCTGGCCGATGCCTACTACCGCGTGATGAAAGACCACTTCCCACCTTCCGGTTCGCACCCGGCGTTAGAGCTCTTAAGCGGACCGCAGTACAACACGTGGATCGAGATGCCTTTTTACCCCACGCAAGAAAAGGTGATGGAGTACGTCGATTCCATACTGGAAGCTGGCCTGCCCGCAGGGACGTTGTTCATTGACGACAACTGGGCGCCTGACTACGGTGACTGGATTTTCGACACTCGACGTTTCCCTGACCCCGAAGGCATGCTACGTGATCTACACGCACGCGGTTTCCACGTGGTCCTTTGGTTGGTGCCGTTCGTAAGCCCAGATTCAGAGCAGTTCCGCAGCTTAGAAAAATCCGGCCTGCTGCTGCGCGACCGCGACGGAAACACCGCGATCCGCCGGTGGTGGAACGGGTTCTCCGCCATTTTAGATATCACTAACCCACAGGCCCAGACCTGGTTACGCAAGAAGTTAGATGCTTTACAAGCCATCGGAGTAGACGGCTTCAAGTACGACGCCGGCGACATTGGTTTCTACCAGCCGGGGGACTTGAGCTACGCCCAAGCCACCCCGGTAGAGCACAGCCAGACTTGGGCTGAGTTCGGCACCCACACCCCATTTAATGAGTATCGAGCCTGTTGGAAAATGGGCGGTCAACCTCTGGGGCAACGACTGCATGACAAACCCGCGGAGTGGGGGGCTTTCGGAATCGAATCCCTGGTGCCTGAGGTACTTGGGCAAGCCATGATCGGCCACTACTACACTTGCCCCGACATGATCGGTGGTGGGGAGGTTAATTCCTGTTCATCCCAGTCCCAAGTTGACCAGGAGTTCGTGGTCAGATACGCCCAGGTGGCGGCGCTGATGCCCATGATGCAGTTTTCCATGAACCCCGCTCGCATCCTCGATTCCCAGCATCTGCAGATGGTGCGTGACCTGCTGCAGCTGCGTGCTAAGTTCACGCCTTTAATCTTGGATTTAGCTAAGGCTGCGGCGCAAACCGGCGTCCCAATTGTGCGTCCAATGTCGTTCCACTGCAGCGATCCGCAGGCGGCGGGAATAAATGACCAGTTCTTCCTTGGCGAGGACGTGGTGGTGGCTCCGCAAGTCAAGCAGGGGGCCACTACTCGTGAAGTCTTCCTCCCCCACGGCACGTGGCTAAGTGACCGTGAGGAAATGATCCAAGTGGAGGAAGATGGTCAGTGCTTCGACGTACCGACGCCGCTTGACCGGCTCCCCCACTTCACTCGTCAGCGCTGAAGTAGCAGCCGTCTACGCCCGCACTCCGTCGTGACTTTCGTTTGTTTCCACGTACCGGTTTGACTCATCTCGCCGCCAGGTTGGATGAATCTGCCCGTAGCCTCTCACGGGTTTATCGTAAGCGTAGTGCAGCGGTGTTTGGTGCAGGCTAAACCATTGCCGTAGCCGTGCCGACAGCTCCTCTCTTACTGTTTGATACTGGTCGCAGAGGTTTTCCTTTTCTTCTGGATCCTGCGCTAGGTTATACAGCTCAGCTGGCCCGTCAAACCGTTCGATATATTTCCAGTCTTCGAGCCGAATCATGCGTCCACCACCGTACTCGTCGAATATCACCACCGGCTGCGAGGACGAGTCTTGGTCGTACATTTGAGCGGTGAATGATTCTCCGGCGCGTAGGGGGTCTTCCGGTGGGTTGACTCCCGCGAGTTCGCAGACAGTTGGAAACAGGCTGACTGCGGACAGGTGGTCGTTAACAGTTGACACTTGCACGCCGTCACGTAGTTGGGGCGGTATGTACATGACGAATGGTACGCGAACAGAGTTTTCCCAGAAGTTGAGTGGGTAAGTTCCGTTTCCTTTACCCCAAACTCCGTGGTGTCCGCAGGAAAAGCCGTTGTCCGCCATGTAGAGAATAACGGTGTTTTCCTCCAGTCCCCGTGCCCGGAGTGTTTCCCTTATACGCCCAAGGACGATATCCACTCCGGTGAGGGAGGCGCAGTAGCCTCTGAGGCTTTCTTCGGGGTTGTTGAACGCGTGTTCGAAGTCGTCTCGACGCGGCTCGGTCCACGGGTGGCGGGGTTCGCGCGGGACGGATTCGAATTCGCAGTCCTTGTAAAGGTCCAACAGCTCGGTTGGATGGTTGTCACTGTCCCACGGGTCGTGAGGCGCGGTGGTAGCGACGTGCAGGTAGAAGGGTTCATCTGGATTTTGCGCGTTGATGAACTCTACCGCATGGTCGCCAACGGCTTCGGTGAAGTATTTTGGTTCTTCCGCTTCCTCTTCCTCACGCCAGATGGGAGCGTGGTAGTACGGTCCACCGCCGTAGCGGTGGACGTACCACTTGCGGAACCCGGGGGCAGGTTCACGCGAATCCCCCACGTGCCACTTGCCACTAAGCCCGCACTTGTAGCCGTTGGCGGCCAGTACTGCGGGGAAGGTGGTCAGATCGTCCAAGTACCGATCGGGGTACGCCTGGGGGACGCGCCCGCCCACTAGCCAGTCGTGTATGCCATGCGCAGACGGCATGCGTCCGGTTAGTAGCGAGGCGCGCGCCGGCGAGCACACTGGCGAGGCACAGTAGAAGTTGTCGAATCTAATGCCTTCGTCAGCTAGTTCCTGCAGGTTGGGCATGACCAGTTCCGGCATTTTCCAGGGAACTGCCCACGGTCCTTGGTCGTCAGTAAGCAGAAACACGAAGTTCGGGCGCTTGTTTGTCATTGTTTAACCGCACCCGCTGATATGCCGTCCGTGAAGAAGCGTTGCCCGTAGAGGAAGATCAAGATGATTGGTATTGTCATCAGGATAACTGCAGCCATCAGGAGGTTCCATTGGGTGGAGTTCTCCTGGTAGAAGACAGCCAACCCCAGTTGTAGGGTTCGCATCTCATTAGACTTCACCGTTACTAACGGCCATAGGAAGTCATTCCAGGCACTTTGGAAGGCTAGTACAGTCACTACTGACACCGCCGGCAAGGCCAGTGGCGTGTAGATCTGGGCGAATATCCTAAACTCGCCGGCGCCATCAACTCGCGCTGATTGCCCTAGTTCATCTGGTAGATCCAGGTAGAACTGTCGCATTAGGAAGATCCCCAGTGCGGACGCTAAATGAGGCAGGATCATCGCGGTGTATGTGTCCATGAGGCCGGCACCACCGGATCCGAAGATATCGTTTCCACCAATCAGTGGGATATGGGTGAGGATTACGAACAGTGGAACCATGATCACTTCAGGCGGGATTACCAGTAGCGCGATTAGGCCGAAGAGGATGTATTTGCTTCCTCGTATCGGCATTTTCGCTAAGGCGTAACCTGCCATGCAAGACAGGATCACTTGGCACACGGTGGAGATAAGCGTGACGATTGTGGAGTTCAGGAAGAACAGGGGGAAGTCGGAAGCCTGCATCGAGTCAGCGAAGTTTGACCAGGCAAAATGCGACGGAAGCCCAGTGGCAGTGTTCTCACCTTTAGGGGTAAGTGCCACCATGATTATGTACAGCATCGGTATCAGGTACAGTGCTGTGACCACTAAGGCTAATAGGTGCAGGGTTGATGAGCGGGCAAATTTCCGTGCGGAGAACTGCTGTTTCATTTGACTTCCTCCTTCGTCTCCGCCTTCTTGGGTCCAGTTAGTTTGTGTTCTTTAACAGTTTGCACAACTTTCATTGGTAACCCGAACAGGACCACCGTCATGAACAACAGCATCGCTACCGCGCTAGCGCGACCGATATCTAAGTTTGTAAAGGCCGACTCATACATTTCGTAAACCATGGTTCGAGTGGCGTTGTCCGGGCCACCCGATGTCATCACGTATGCCTGCGTGAACATTTGCAGACCACCCATAAACCAAGTAACTCCCACGAATAGGAGCGGGTTCTTCATCTGCGGAATAGTCACATGAATCAGACGCCTGAACGCTCCGGCGCCGTCGATCTGCGCGGCCTCTAGCAGCTCTGGAGGTATCGCCTTCAGACCCGCTAGCAGAATAATCATGAAATAGCCCATGTTCCTCCACAAGGACATAGCCATGATGGACGGCATTGCCAGTGAAGTGTCGGTTAGGAAGTTAATCCTTTCGAAACCTAGAGCTTGGATGAAGGCGTTCAAAGGCCCGTTGAATGGGTCGTATAAGAAGCTCCACAGTAGGGCGACGATGACATATGACATCGCTTGCGGCAGGTAAATCGTGGTTCGCATGAGGGCGTTGCCGTGTAGTGCTTGGTTGAAAAGCATGGCGACGAAGAACGCCACCACGATACCGATTAGAACCTGCCCAGCAGCGAAGAAGAAGGTATTGCCTACGACCTTGTAAAACACCGGGTCGGAGAATAACTCTACGTAGTTATCGAATCCTACCCAGGAAGGTGAGTTAATCAGGTCGTAGCGTGTGAAGGATAGCGCAAACGCAACGAGGAGGGGAATCACTATCATCAGCGCAATGACCACCAACGCCGGCGCAGCGAACAAATTACCCATGCGCCGGCGATGGAGGTGGGCCGCAGATAGTGCCGCGGTTTCCGAAGCCATAGAGACTATCCCTTGAAGGAGTCCAGTTTCGCGTCAATCGCCACCAGGGTGTCGTCAACACTTTGAGTTCCGCGTACAGCGGGCTCTAGTAGCTGATTGATCTCTTTACCGAACTGCATCATGCCGGGGTGAGGAGGCTGCGATTGCGCGCTCTTAGCTACTTCCATCAGAGCTTTACCCGGGCCACCGAGCCAATCTTCATTCTCCAGATCAGCGCGTGCCGGCAAAACGCCGTAGACCTCATCGAAACCGCTCATCCCGTCCTTGCTCAGCATGAACTCGATGAACTTCCAGGCTTCGTCTGGGTGCTTGGAGTCTTTAGAGATCGCGAGTTTGTTGATCCACGCTGCCACAGAACCTTCACTGGCTGAAGGCCCAGCGATCGCCGGACCGACAAGGAGGTTTTCCTTCACGGAGGGATCGTTTTCTTCCGCGTTAGCGAACTCGGTCATGCCACCCAGTCCGATCGCAGCTTGGCCAGCCACGAGTGGGCGCGGGCCGTTCCCGGAGTAGACCAGGTTGTAGTCAGACAGGCCCTTATCGAAGGTTGACACTAGGAATTCGAGTGCTTCCTTACCTGGCTTGTCGTTGAAGTTCGCCTTGCCATCGGCTGTCCAGTACTGTGCCCCGTTTTGCAGCATCAGCTGAGCGAATCCCTGCTGAAGACCGATGGATTTATCGATGCCCCACCAGATTGGCGAATCGCAGACATTGGCGTCCTTAACCTTTTGTGCGACCGCTTCTAGTTCTTTCCAGTTAGTGGGCAGATTGTTGACGTCCACTCCTGCTTGTTCCAACAGATCTTTACGGTAAATCGGAGCGCGCAGGTCTCCGCCGTAAGGCACGGAGTACTGGGTGTCTTTCCAAACACCGTCTTCAAGCATGATGGGGAAGATCTGGTCTTTATCGGCCCACTTCGCCACGTAATCATCCAGCGGCAGCAGAGCATCTTTTTCAGCCAGCGGCGCGGTCCAAATAGACCCTAAAATCATCACATCTGGCATCTGTTTAGATGCCGCAGCTGTAGTAATCTTTTGGAAGGCCGAGCCCCAGTCAGAGCTTTGCAAGGTAACGTCAATACCGGTTTCTTCCTTGAATTTCGGGATCGCGTCTTTGGCTAGGTAGTCGTTTGCCTCTTGACTAGCGCCCAGCACCATGAAGGTGATGTTAGTGGCGCCACCATCGCCGTCACTACCAGTTGCCTTTTCGTCTGACCCCGAACAAGCAGCCAGGGAAGTAGCAGCCAACGCCGCTGCAACCACTACAGTGGCAGCTCTTCTGAATTTCGTCTTCACCATTGAAGGTCCTTTCATCAGAAAGTGACGCAGATCGCCACTTCGTTACAAACTGTAACTAAGGCGGTTGGGCACTGTCAAGGACTTCTACAAACAGATACAAAACAGTTATATTTTCAGCAGGAACCTGCAGTTTTCACACTAACTAAAGGCCATTTTTCCTTGTAAATCAGGCACTTACTCCGGGTCGTTCTTCACCAGTCTTGCCGTGATCCCAACCATCGCCCCCAACATTGCTGCACCAATAGCGGATGCGTCGTCACCGGATTGAGATACCTCCACCTTGGCGTGAGAGCTCAAGCGATTGGAGCGAACTATGTCTTCCACTAAAGTTACGAACCGATCCCCCAGATGTGAGGACCATCCGCCTAAGGTTATAACTGACACTTCCTTAGACATGATGAGCAGCACTATTAGTTTTGCCAGGTCTAAAGCCAAGTCGCCAATAATTTCCTCGGCTAACTTATCTCCAGCCTCCCACCTGGCGACCAGCTCCTGGCAGTATTCGATGATGAAGTCGGGGGTTTCACGAACAGTTATCCCTAGCTGCTCGGTGCGTTTGACCAGCGCGTGGAATCCAAGGACTGAGTCAACGCACCCTTTCCAACCACATACTTGACACGGCTCTTCTATAGCTCCGAACGGTAGGTGTCCGATGTAGTTGGTCTTAAAGGCATCAGGTATGGAAACATGCAGTGGCGACGGCTCCCCTGCGCCCAAGCCAATCCCGCACTGGAGGTGTAAAAGTTCACTGCGATCTTCGTTGGGCAAAATGGTAGCGTTGGCTTCTGCCGCGCAGGATGCAACATCGTGGACGAAACACTGCAGGTCGGGTGATTGTAGTTCTTCCCGAAGTATTGCTTGAACGTCGACATTACGCCACTCCAGGTAGTGAGAACGCAATAATCCCCGGTGGTCGGGGCGTGGGGTACCGCCAACCGCCACTCCGATTCCCATTAGTTCATGCGGAAGATTCGCCGTTAGGCGTTTAATCACGCCAGCGATACCTTTCAATACCGCTGGGGCGCCCGCGTTCGCCTCAGGTAAGAACCGGTCGCGGGCTAACTCTTGTCCGGACAGGTCGCGCACCAGGATCGCCCACCTGTCGATGCGGAGGTCGACACCCACGGAAAAGAACTTTCCTGGGCGCATGCGAATAAGCTCAGCAGGTCGGCCTCCTGTATCCATCGCAAAGGTAGGTGCCTGTTCAACCAAACCATTGTCGCTAAGGACCCTGACAATACGTGTGATGCTAGCTTTAGTGAGACCCGACAGTTGAGCTAGGTGGGGGCGGGAGATAGGACCGTGATATTGGATCAAAGCCAGGACAAACTGTACGTTATGTCCCCTCATCTCCTGATGCCGCAGTGCCTTAGACAACATTGTTCTACCACCTAGTACAGATCTTCCAGCCGATACTTCCCTAGCTCGCGCAGTGCTTGAAGATCTCTCTCATTGTAGTGTCACGCGCAGTCGCAGGCACCCGAAACCTTACTATTTCCCCCCTACTGCTGGGCTTCCCCCGGCAAGAGCGCATCATCGGCGGTCAACTCATGTTTCTGCGGAGTAAACGTCAGGCGACGCTCAGCGCCCTCACCTTCGACGTCAATCACCACATGGTCGCCGCTGGAGATTTCAGAAAACAGAATCTTCTCCGACAGGGCGTCTTCCACATCGCGCTGAATCGCGCGACGCAGCGGGCGCGCACCCAGCACCGGGTCGAATCCCTTATCCGCCAACAGTGCCTTCGCCGCCGGGGTCACTTCCATGGTCATGCCCTGGGTGTGCATACGCTCGCTGAGCTTATCCAGCATCAGGTCCACAATCTGCACGATCTGTTCCTTCGTCAGCGGCGGGAACACAATGGTTTCATCCACACGGTTAAGGAACTCGGGGCGGAAGTGCTGCTTGAGTTCTTCATTCACCTTCTGCTTCATCCGGTCGTAGTCATTGTGCATGGCTCCGGCCGCTTGGAAACCAGTGAGGATCCCCTTGTTGATATCGCGCGTGCCCAGGTTCGTAGTCATGATAATAATGGTGTTCTTAAAGTCCACCACGCGCCCTTGAGAGTCAGTTAGGCGACCATCTTCCAGGATCTGCAGCAACGAGTTGAAAATATCCGCGTGCGCTTTTTCCACCTCGTCAAACAACACCACCGAGAACGGGCGGCGACGCACCTTCTCCGTTAGCTGCCCCGCCTCATCGTAACCGACGTATCCGGGAGGAGCACCAAACAGACGCGAAGCCGTGTGCTTTTCGGAAAACTCCGACATATCGAGTTGGATGAGGGCGTCCTCGTCGTCGAACAGGAACTCCGCCAACGTCTTAGCCAGCTCGGTCTTACCAACACCGGTGGGACCGGCGAAAATGAACGAACCACCGGGGCGCTTGGGATCTTTCAGCCCCGAGCGAGTACGGCGAATCGACTGCGCCAACGCCCGCACCGCGTCATCTTGCCCAATAATGCGCTTGTGCAGTTCCGCTTCCATGTTCAGCAGGCGCTTGGACTCAGTTTCCGTCAGCTTAAACACCGGGATACCGGTGGACATGGCGAGCACTTCAGCGATTTCGTCCTCACCAATCTCACCAATATTGGTCTTATCGCCTGCCTTCCAGGACTTTTCTTCCTCGGCGCGCTTTTCCACCAGTTTCTTTTCTTCATCACGCAAAGCGGCGGCGCGTTCGAAATCCTGCTCATCAATAGCGGATTCTTTATCGCGACGCACCTGCGCGATCTTCTCATCGAGCTCGCGCATCTGCGGAGGCAACGCCATGCGGTGAATACGCAGGCGCGCGCCGGCCTCGTCAATCAAGTCAATCGCTTTATCCGGCATGAAACGGTCCGTAATGTAACGATCCGCCATCTGCGCGGCCGCCGCCAGAGCCTCGTCGGTGATAATAATGCGGTGGTGGCTTTCGTACCTATCACGCAGCCCCTTGAGGATTAAAATGGTTTCCTCCACCGAGGGCTCTTCCACCTTCACCGGCTGGAAACGCCGCTCCAACGCCGCGTCCTTTTCGATGTGCTTGCGGTATTCCTCCAAAGTGGTGGCACCAATGGTCTGCAGCTCCCCACGCGCCAACATGGGTTTGAGGATCTGCGCCGCGTCAATCGCGCCTTCTGCTGCGCCCGCCCCAACCAGGGTGTGGATCTCGTCAATGAACAAGATGATGTCCCCGCGAGTGCGGATCTCTTTCAAAACCTTCTTCAAACGTTCTTCGAAGTCACCGCGGTAGCGTGAACCCGCCACCAGCGACCCCATGTCCAAACTGTAAATCTGCTTCTCATGCAAGGTCTCAGGCACGTCCCCACGCACAATGGCTTGCGCCAGTCCTTCCACCACCGCGGTTTTACCAACCCCGGGTTCCCCAATGAGCACCGGGTTGTTCTTGGTGCGGCGCGACAGGATCTGCATCACGCGCTCCATCTCCTGGGTGCGTCCCACCACCGGGTCAAGCTGACCATCACGCGCCGCGTTCGTCAGAGAACGCCCAAACTGCTCTAAGATAGCGGAGTTCGCCGGTTGCTGGCCCCGCATCGGAGCGCCCGCCCCGACGGATTCGCGCCCCGCCGCGCCGGATTGTTGGTATCCCTGCAGTAGTTGGATCACGTTTTGACGAATCTGCCCCAGGTCACCGCCCAGCTCCACCAGGACTTTCGCGGCCGCGCCTTCACCTTCGCGTATTAGACCAAGCAGCAGGTGTTCGGTGCCGATGTAGTTATGCCCCAGTTGCAGGGCTTCACGCAAGGACAGTTCCAGGACTTTCTTCGCCCGCGGAGTGAAAGGGATACGACCGGGAGTGGACTGCTTGCCTTCTCCGAGCATTTCAATAACGGTCTTACGCACCGGCTCGTAGGTGATTGACATCATCTCCAGTGCTTTCGCGGCGATGCCTTCACCTTCCACAATGAGTCCCAGCAGTAGGTGCTCAGTGCCGTTGTAGCTGTGGTTCAAGCTACGGGCCTCGTTTTGAGCAAGCACAACTACGCGGCGAGCGCGGTCGGTAAACCGTTCGAACATTAGTCCTCCTACGATATGAACACTCCCAGACTATGGGGTAAGTAGGGTCCGTGTCGCCCGTGTTCACCACTAGCGATAAATGCCGCCCGCCGCCAGCCGCTATAGCCCTGGCGGTGCGGCTACGCCTCCACCAGCACCGTCACCGGCCCGTCGTTAACCAGTTCCACCTGCATATTCGCCCCGAACCTGCCGGTGGCGACCTCCAGTTGGTAGTCTTCGCGCAACGTCGTCACCACCGCGTCCACCAGCGGTTCCGCCACCGGGCCGGGCGCGGCCTCCACCCACGATGGGCGCCTTCCCTTCTTGGTTTTCCCATACAGGGTGAACTGGGAGATCACGAGGACGCCGCCGTCGGTTTCCTGCACCGACTTTTCCTCCTCCATGATCCGCAGTTGCGCGATCTTACGCGCCACAGTGGCGACTTCACGTTCCCCATCTTCGTGGGCGACTCCAAGTAGCACGCACAATCCAGGTCCGATTTCCCCCACGACCTGTCCATCTACCGTGACGTTGGCGCGGGTGACGCGCTGGATTACCGCCCTCATTTCGCTCCCCCTAAGTTTGACCCTCCATTAGTCCCCAAGGTTCCCGGCGAGGTGGAACCGCCGGGTGTCACCCCTTTCGCTGGGGCATTCCCCAACACCGGGCCACGCAGGTCGCGTCGCAGCTGCGCCCCCGGACGCGCGGAGGGGGAAACACTGGATTTACCCACCGGGTCAACGATTATTTCCTGGCTGGCGGCAACTGGGCCTTCCCCGGAAATGACATCTAAAGTGAGGTTCGCCCGCAGTCCGCGCCGCACCACTGCCAACGCCATCGGCCCGAAGTCGGCGTGACGCACCGAAGTGGTAATACGCCCAACTTCTTTACCGCCAACTTCCACTGCATCTGCGGCTTTAACTAGGCGCGACTGGGATCCGTCCAGTTGTAATAGCACCAGGCGGCGCGGCGGTTTACCCAGGTTAATGATGCGAGCCACCGCTTCTTGCCCGCAGTAGCACCCCTTGTTCAGGTGCACGGCGGTGCGCAGCCAGTCCAGTTCCGCAGGCAGCGTGCGTTCGTCGCACTCGGCGCTAAAGCGCGGCCGTAAGTCCTCTACCCGCAAGGCCTCCCAGGCTTCGAAACCAGCGAGGCTGCGTTCTTGCGCCACCCACCTGTCCAGTACCTGCGCCAGGTGATCGCGGTGCACCACGGTTAGCAGGCGAGCGCGCGCCCGGCCAGGGTGATTGAAGTTGGCTGGCGTGTAACTGGCGCCGCCTTCGGTGACTCCCGGCCACGGGTCGCGCCACTGCCCCGCAACCGCGTCGGAGTCAAGGTCAAGACCCAGCGCCTCGCCCACCCCCGTAACCGCGTCGGAGTCAAGGTCAAGACCCAGCGCCTCGCCCTGCCCCGCCGGCAGGATCTGCCCCACCACCAGGTAGTCACTTTCCACCGTGGCTTCTACGCGGGAGGCAAAACGCATCCGCATAATGTGGTCGACAAGTGCTTGTCCGCAGCCGGGGTCAGTCACCGCCCAGGTGACTTGCCCGTCGTCGAATACCGCGGCCGCGCTGGTGATATGTCCTTGCGGGTCGAGTAAAAGAAGTTCGCGGCTCTGCCCGGTTTTAATCCCGGTGATGATCTGACTGCTGAGGGTGGTTAACAGCTGGTGGCGGTCTTGCCCCGCGATGCGCACCACGTCGAAATGAGTCAGGTCCGCAAGCGCACTTCCTTCCGCTAGCGCCCACTGCTCCCCGGCGGGGTCACGGTAACGCAACACCACGCCCTCGTTTTCATCAACGACAGCGCTGGGGAAGTTAGAGAACGGGTTTACGTAAGTCATGGCTTTCCTTCCCAGGCGAACACCGCCTTCGTTTTCAGAACGCACCTAGCCGCACCAGGATGTATATCGGCATTACCACCAGCAAGAATTTCATGGCTCCGCGGGCGAAAGCTCCCGCCTCGGTGCAGCGACGGATGCGTTCACCGAAGATAATGTCAACAAATGCGATAACCCCGCCAATAGCAAACCCCATCGCTAAGCTGGCGATAGTGAGGGAAAGCAACGGGGAGGCGGGGTCGTTGAAAGGAGTCAACAGGTTTATCAAACTCGCGTGAGGTTTTAGCACCATCGCCAGCCCTGCGACCAGACCCGACCCCACGACGCCACCAAGTACGGCGCCGACGGCTCGGGCGCGAACCCTGGTTCCGAACTGGTTACCAACCACCGCACAAATCACGATTAAAGCGGTTCCGACCATGACGATTGACCACACGGGCGAGGACGACAAGCCCACCCACGCGGAACCAAGAATCGCCACTAACGCTCCGGTTACTGAAGCTGAAATGGAGCGCACCAAGTCTTCGCGAGGCAGCGGGCGCGCCATCTCCGCCAGCGCTGCCACCACCACAGCCACCCCCACTGCCACGGTCGCCCACGCCAGGTCACCGGTAGCGCGCACCGCGATGGTGCTGCCGATTCCCACCACCAAGATAGTCAGGGCGGGGGCGTAGCGAGTGGGGCTGTGAACCAGACCAGACCAGCCATTGGCAAGGACAATGATGGCAATAATCACGGTGACCGTGACAACGTCGCGGATCTGAGTACTTAGATACAGCGCAGTCATCCCCGCAGCCAGCAGTATCACCGTGGTTGCCGACAAGTAGTTCAAGGGCACGGAAAGCAGTCGATTCACGGCGCGAGCTCGCCTCGTAACGGTGATCCCCGAGGACGGTTCGGTGCGTCGACGTCTAGACAGTTGCCGGGCGCGCCAACTGGGGTCCCCCACCGTCGAAGTGGTAGACGGCTGACTTATGGGATTCGTCGGCGAGCTAGCTGCTTCTTTTTCGTTCACCTTTGCATCGTCCCACATTTACCGAGGTGGAAACTACTTTTGCACGCCGCTTCGAAACCGCGCGCTTCATGTCAGCGATCTTTAGCTCCTGCTGCGGCGCTGTCACACACGGACTCGCCGTGTATTCACGCGATACCACTTACATATTCACGCCTTCCCGAGTATGTTTTCACACGATACGGCGCGCATTCGTGGCCTGCACCACTGAAATGGGGTTATACTGATCCTAGACGCCGGGTTACAAAGCCCCGGGCTCCACCAAAAGCCGCTACGAGCGGCCATAGCGCCGACTGGCGC
>JAUNVG010000019.1:36672-36979 GCA_030537735.1 Actinomycetaceae bacterium | reverse complement strand
TGCAACAACTACTCACCACCTAACAGGTGTTGCAACGACAGCCAGAATCCGCCGGCGGGCCAGTGGAACAACTACCCCCCCCCATTTCCAGCACCGTCGCCACCGCCACTCCCAGTGACTCACCCGCATCAGCCTCGTCGGAAAACCCCCCGCCCGCGCCTGAAAGTGACAAATTCGAAGACGGGTACGAAACCCGCCCCCAGAGCCGTTACGTTCATCCTGCTCCCCACCCACCCGTCAACGTGGTAACGCAACACGATGAAGAAGACCAACACCATTAACATTACGATGATTAAGACCAACATTA
>JAUNVG010000019.1:0-36662 GCA_030537735.1 Actinomycetaceae bacterium | reverse complement strand
AGGACGATGCTGACGACGACGATGACGACGATGACTAGGTTCCGCCTGCGATCCCTGCGCGGATCCATCACTATCTGGGTGACGTTCCTCGCCGCCGTGGGAATCCTCAACGTGGGGTTAGTAGCGGGGATCGTCGGCGTAGAGGAAATCCGCGACCGCGTCGATCAGTCCCTGGCGCGCGAAGTCAGCCAATTCAAAGAACTAGCCTCGCGACACCAACACGCCACGGTACCGGCGTTAATGGAAAAAGCCCTACAGCAAAACGTCCCCGAAGAACACGAAGTTTTCGCTGTCTACTTCCCCGACGCCACCTGGACACAAGCAGGAGTAGACCGAAAACCCCTATCCGACCCTAAGTTTCGCGACGCCGTGATGGCAGGCACCCACGCACAATACCTGACGTTCCGGTCAAAAGAACTAGGGGAAATGCGTTGCGCCACGGTACCCACTTCCGGGTTAGACGAAGACGGAAACGAAGTAACGGCCTACTTCCTGGCGGGCTACCGCGTGGACCAGGAAGTATCAGAAATGCGCGAAGTTGCGATTATCTTCGCCCTCGCTTCCATCCCCGCACTGCTGGGGGTAGCGGGTGTAGCTTGGCTGGTTTCTTCCCGGGTGCTGGCACCCCTGCGGCAACTACGTGAAACCGCGAACCGGATCTCAGGGACCGATGTGTCCCAACGCATCGAAGTGCACGGTGATGACGAACTAGCCCAGCTAACAGGCACCTTCAACTCCATGCTGGATCGCCTAGAGGAAGCCCTTGGCGCCCAACGCGACATGCTAGATGACGTGGGACACGAACTACGCACCCCCATCACCGTGGTGCGCGGACACCTGGAGTTAATGGACGCCACCGACCCGGAGGATGTCGACTCCGTGCGTGAAATCAGCATGGATGAACTAGACCGCATGAACCTGCTGGTGGGGGACATGATTACCCTGGCTAAATCTCGCCGCCCCGACTTCTTGCACCTAACCACCGTGAATCTGGTGGAAGTAGTTACCGACGTGCTGGATCGCGGGGAAGTGTTGGGGAAGGACACGAAACTCACCGCCCAAGAACTGGGGGAAGTGTGGGTCGAAGGCGACCGCAACCGGCTGGTGCAAGCAATGATGCAGCTAGTGGAGAACGCGCTGGCAGTATCCGCAGCGGGAGAGCCCATTTCACTTGGATGTAAACGCGAAGGCCCACGCGCCCTCATGTGGGTGCGTGACAGTGGGCCGGGAGTTCCTCCGCACTTGCGCGAAGCGATTTTCGACCGACACGTGCGCGGCACCGACCTGTACGAAGGAACCGGGCTGGGACTGGCAATCGTCTCCGCGGTGGCGCGCGCCCACGGAGGTAGCGCCTACGTGGGGCAATCAGATGCTAGCGGCAGCCAGATGGTGATCGAAATTCCCGCCGCCACAATGGCTACCATAGAAGCAGAAACACGCTGAGACACCTCGGGAGGTTAGATGCGGATCATTGTGGCAGAAGACGAAACCCGAATCTCTGCGTTCATTAAAAAGGGCCTGGTAGCAGAAGGCATCCAGGTGATCTTGGCGCAAGACGGGGTGAGCGCCCTCGCGGCCGCCCTCAGTGAACAAGCGGACCTGATGATCCTCGATGTCGGGCTGCCGCTGCTAGACGGCTTCTCGGTTCTGAAGAAACTACGCGAATCCGGTTCCGACCTGCCCGTCATTATTCTCACTGCGCGAGACTCCGCCCAAGACACCATCCGCGGGTTAGAAATAGGCGCCAACGACTACATGTCGAAACCGTTTTCCTTTGGGGAACTACTGGCGCGAATCCGCCTGCGAGTCAGTGACGGAGCGCGCGAAACGCCCTCGTCAAAACTCCAAGCAGGACAGCTCGTGCTGGATGTGGAACGGCGCCAAGCCCACTACCGCGGCAAAGTCCACGACCTATCCGCCCGCGAGTTTTCCCTACTGCGCGTACTGTGCGAACACCACGGCAAGGTCCTATCCCCGGTGCAGCTACTCGAACACGTGTGGGAACTCGACTTCGACCCCGGCTCCAACGTAGTCAACGTCTACATCCGCTACCTGCGGCAAAAGCTCGGAGCCGAAGCAATCGAAACCATCCGCGGCATGGGGTATCGCCTGGTCACCTAACCGGCCCCTGCTGAAACATGGTTTGCTCCAGAACCTAAGTGAAGTAAGCTGAACCTAAGTTCGCTACTTTTTAGGGAGCTACCTTGTCACACCACCACCATCACCACCACGGTCCAGACCTAACCGACCCCAATCAAGGCCCGGCGCCGCGGCGCCGCCTGATCGTGGCACTGGGAATCACCGCCAGCATCTTCCTCGCCGAAGTCATCGGCGCCTGGTGGTCCGGTTCCCTGGCGCTCCTAGCCGACGCCGGTCACATGCTGGTGGACTCCTCCGGCCTAGTAATCGCACTGGTGGCCGCCAACCTCATGCGACGTCCTCGCACCGACACCCACACCTGGGGGTACGCACGCGCCGAAGTCCTGGCAGCGGCCATGCAAGCAGGCATGCTACTGTTCATCACCGCCATCGTGGTAGTGGAAGCAGTAAAACGCTTCATCTCCCCCACCGAAGTCGCCGGCGAAACCATGCTGTGGTTCGGCGTCATCGGCCTAGTTGGCAACGCCATCTCCCTCATGGTGCTCGCCAGTTCGCGCCGCGCCAACCTCAACATGCGCGCAGCCTTCCTGGAAGTAGCCAACGACGCCCTCGGCTCCCTGGCGGTCATCGTCGCCGCCGCCCTCACCTGGATGAGTGGGTGGCAGCAGTGGGACGTCATCGCCTCCCTGCTGATCGCCGCCATGATGGGCCCGCGCGCCCTGGTGCTGCTGCGCGACGCCGGGGCGATCCTAATGGAAACCGTGCCCGCCGGGTTGGACCTGGAGCAGGTGCGTTCCCACATTCTGTCCCAGCCTTACGTGGAGGACGTACACGACCTGCACGTGTCCACCATCGCTACCTCTGTGGTGCAGATGACCGCGCACGTAACCGTGTCACAGCAGTGTTTCGACGACGGCAAAGTCGCCCACGTACTACACCAAATCCAAGACTGCGTGGCCGAGCACTTCCCCATCAGTATCGAGCACTCCACTATTCAAATCGACACTGCGCGCCACCGCGACCACGAACATCTGCGTCACTAGGTGAAGCGATAGACTAACCCCATGGGTTTAATGGTCACTCGCATTTTCGCTCCCGAATCAGCCGCCGCCGCACTGCGCCTATCGGTGGTACGTAAAGCGCTAACTGACGCTGGTTACACCATGAGGGTGCTCACTACGAAGCCGGGTAAACCATTCACCCCCGACCCCCTGGTTAAGCGCCTGCCTGTGCTGCGCCGGGACGGATACGTCAAAGGCTATCTGTCGTACCTGTCCTTCGACTTGCAAGCCTTCGCGCACTTGCTGGCAGGTAAAAAACCCCAGTTCCTGTTGGTGGAGCCCCCGCCCACCACCGGAGTGGTGGCAAGAGTGGCAGCTAAAGTCAGGCGTGTGCCCTACTTTTGGTACGCCGCCGACGTGTGGTCAGATGCCACCGAGTCCATGGAAGTACCCACCATCGTCAAACGCGCGGTGCGTGCCATGGAGTCTTTCGCGATATCGGGAGCGCGCGGGGTGATCGCAGTTTCCGAGGACGTAGCGGCCAAAGCCTACCGTCTGGGGGCGCAGGATGTGCGGGTTGTTTCTAATGGTGCGGACACTGATTCCTTCAACCTTGACGTTAAGCCAGTTTCCCCCAGTGAGCAGGCGAAAATCGGAATCAAGAAACCATTCTTTCTCTATGCCGGTAACGCCTCCCACTGGCACGGGGCGCAGATCTTTGCACACGCAGTTAAAGAAGTTCCCGGAGTGCAACTACTGTACTTAGCTCGGGGAGATAACTTAGAGGAAGTGTCGCAGGTTGCGCAGCAGATTAAAGAAGAAAACCCTCACCTTGACTACGATCCCATCGTGGTGAGCTCACTGGTAGACATTGACGTGGCAGCTAGTTGGCAACGCGCAGCCATCGCTTGCTTAGCTTCGCTTAAACCCGGGTCCGGGTACGAGTTCGCATATACCACCAAGGCTTTGAGTTCCCTAGCTTGCGGCACTCCAGTGATCTACGCCGGCCCTGGACCGGCAGCAGATGAGATCCGCACAAGTGGCCTAGGGCAAGCGGTAGCGTATGAGGTGGGGGCAGTTAGCCAAGCCATGCGCCAGATGCTAACAGCGACCCCCGATAGGAAGCGCCTGCACCAGTGGGTGGTTGATAATCGCTCCATGCAAGCCACCGGGCGGGCGGTAGCGAAGTACATTGGAGAAAAACTTGCTCAATGATGACATTGATTCCCTAGTTGAACTCATGCGGGCCGGCCCCACCACCATTGTGGCTGGAGCGGGGATGTCCACCGACGCGGGACTGCCTGACTACCGTGGCTCCGGGTCCGCTGGGACCCCCACGGTGGATTTTGACCTGTTCATGTCCGCCCCGAAGTGGCGGGCCTGGGGGTGGCAGCGCAACCACGAATCCTGGCGCAGCGTAGCAGCCCTTGACCCCACCCCCGCACACCGGGCGGTGGCGACGCTAGAGAAGGCCGGATACGTGAAGATGGTGGCGACGCAGAACGTAGATGGGTTGGATGCCCGCGCCGGGATAGAGAACGTGGCGCTACTGCACGGCACGTTTGATGAAGTCCAGTGCCTACAGTGCGACAGCCTGTTCCCCCGCGAAGAAGTACACCGGTGGATGGCGCAACGCAACCCCGGTTTCACGCAAGACCCCAACCCAGCTAACGCCGCTATCTTGGCCACCGCGGACGAAGAAGCCGCCGATAAATGCACTTTCGACCCCGCCCCCTGCCCCAAGTGCGCAGGGATCCTCAAACCGGCGGTGGTGTTCTTCGGTGAATCCCTGCCCGGGGAGCAACTGGAACGGGCGTTCGCGGCGGCCGCCACGTCCTCGTTAATCCTGGTGGTGGGAACCTCCCTGGTGGTCGGTACCGGCATGTGGGTGGTCGGGCAAGGACTCAACGCCGGAGCAGACCTGGCAGTCATTAACCGCGGGCCAACGCAAGCCGACCAGTGGGCGCAGTGGCGCAGCGAAACCGGCGCCAGCGAGGTATTGACCGCAGTCGCAGATCAGCTACTAGGTGAGTGGCGGTAGCAGCCAAGGACAGGCGCAACCGCCGGCTTCGGCTCCCCACCCGCTAGGGGTTTTTCACTCCCCCGCCTGGGGAACAGTCTTACACTCCTTAGGGGAGTGAAGTTCGGTATCTCCAGATTCGATGAGGGCAGTTATTTCCTCATCGGAAAGCATGGAAGAGAAGTGTTCACCTAAAACAATGGTGATCACCTGTGAATCAGACTGCGTATAACGCACGCTAGCGTCAGGGAATAGCCGCTCTAAGGTGTAGGCATTAACCACCTGGGAAGCACCTGCCCTTATGCGAACAGTGCCGTAGAACTGTCCAGCATAGTTGCCTGGCTCTTCCAAGGTAACCCCGTGCGCAGCTAGTTTCTCCCCCACTGTTCCCGCTAAACCTGGCTCCCCGGTGGCGTTCAGTACCTTAACTACGATGCCGTCAAGTGGGGCGGCCTTCGCTCCCTCCGGTACACACGGCACTTCCCCTGACTCAACGTAGTTGGCGGAGGCTTCGAACTCGGCAAAAAACGGTACCGGGATCAGCCCGACTAGAACCAGGACCGAAAACAGGGAACTCAGTGCCAGGAATAAGGCAATCACGGAAAAAGCGATGTTCTGCCGACGCTGGCGAGCTTTCCGGAACCGCAAGCGGGGACTGCGGTAGCTACGTGATAGCTGCGAGGGAGGAATGTCGTTCACAGTAATAAATCTATCTGATTGAACCCATATTTGACACTCACTACGGTTAGCTCTGCGATAAGTTGAATAAGGAAACTATCTGAGTTTAAGAACGAAGGAGCCCCCAATGAGTTTCATTCCTGCTGGCGTGTTGGAACGCATCCACCAACGAGCAGCCAGACACGACCAGGAAAACTCCTTCCCCTTCGACGATTTGCAGGACCTGCGCGAATGCGGATATCTGACGGCGTTCGTACCTGCCGAGTTCGGGGGCGCCGGCCTGACCCTAGCTGAGATCTGCCAGGCACAAACCGACCTGGCAAAGGCTGCTCCTGGCACTGCGCTGGGTATCAATATGCACCACATAATCGTTGGACTGGGCCGGCACCTGCACCGCCACGGTGAAAGCGGAGGCGAAACAATCCTGCGCGCCGCCGCCGCCGGTGACCTATTCGGCTTCGGTATTTCCGAACCCGGAAACGACCTGGTGCTGTTTGGGTCCATCACCCGCGCCGAACCGCAAACTAATGGGGACTACCGGCTGTATGGGCGAAAAATCTTCACTTCCTTGGCGCCGGCGTGGACGAAGCTAGCTACCTTCGGGTGCGATAGTTCCGATCCCGAGGACGTGCGCAACGTTTTCGGACTACTGCAACGTGACAGTGGGGGAATAAATATTGTTGACGACTGGGACACGATGGGGATGCGGGCGACGCAGTCGAACTCCACGGAACTGAACGGAGCCGTGGTGAAGGCCGAACACGTCCTCGCCAAAGTCACCCCCGGCCCCAGTGCGCACCCGGTGGTTTTCGGCATCTTCGCGTATTTTGAGATCCTCCTAGCCGCCACCTACCGGGGACTGGGCCAGCGCGCCTTGGAACTGGCGGCAGAAACCGTGAAGTCCCGCCACTCGGTGCGCCGCGACGCGCCCTACGCCACCGACCCTGATATTCGTTGGCGTATTGCCTCCGCCGCTATCGCCATGGACGCGGTGGACGCCCCCATTGAACTGGCAGCCCAAGATATTGAAAACGGCGTCGATCGCGGAGTTAAGTGGATGCCCCAGCTTTCTGCCCTTAAACACCGCACCTGCGAAGCCGCCAAGTACGCGGTGGAAGAAGCGGTGCGCGCCAGCGGTGGTTCCAGCTACTACAACTCCAAAGAACTATCGCGGCTGTACCGAGACGTGCTTGCGGGCCTATTCCAACCCTCCGACGCGGAATCGGTCCACGGTGCGTGGGCGTCACTACTGCTAGGCCCCCTACCGTAAGCTTCGCCGCAGGGAGCACACTGGTGCGCCTGCCTTCCCCTAAAGTGTTTTAGTTAGTTTTTAAGGAGCTATTTTCGTGAACGTGGGAGTTTATAACGACGTCGATAAGTTGGAAAGGGTGATCGTCCACCGCCCCGGCCCGGAACTGGATCGCCTCACCCCCGCCAACGTACATCGTCTACTGTTTGACGACCTGCTATGGCCCAAACAGGCTCGACGCGAACACGACCAGTTCACAAAAGCCCTCACCGACCGCGGTATCGAAGTGTTGTATTTCAACGAACTCTTATCGCAGGTACTAGCAGTCGACGCTGCCCGCGAGTTCGTGATCCCCCTGGCGTTTCGGGAGGAGGTTTTCGGCCCCACTGCTGCGGCAATGCTGACCGAATACGCGCGCGGCCTCGCCCCTGAGCAGTTAGCTCATTTACTGACTGCGGGGATCACTCGCCGGGAGCTGGAGGCGACCGTGGGAGCGGTGCCAACCACCTGGACCACCACTTTAGAGCCGGACGATTTCGTGGTGCCTTGCCTACCGAATCTGTACTTCATGCGTGATACTTCCACTTGGATTCACGCGGGCGTGAGTATAAATCCGATGCACATGCGCGCACGCAGGCGCGAATCGGTGCTGTTGGAAGCGATTTACCGCTGGCATCCGGCGTTTGCTCCGCACGAGTTCCCACGTTGGAACACGGTCCCGGCCTCCCGCAGAGCGACTTTCGAAGGTGGGGACATTATTGTGCCCGGTGAGGGAGCGGTGTTCGTGGGGATTTCCGAACGCACCACGGCCGCGGGTTTTGAACAGCTCGCCACTTCCCTTCTGCAGGGCGATGAGTCAATCAGGCAAGTGGTGGCGGTGCTGTTGGATGAAAGCCGCGAGTCGATGCATTTAGATACCGTCATGTCGATGGTCGATAACGACACGTTCGTGCTGTATCCGGGTTTGGGTGAGCGCACCACGGTCACTGCTACGCGAGGTGCGTCGACACCTGGCGAGGACGGTTTCAGCTTGCGGGCGGAAAGTCACCTTCCCGGTCAGATGCGTCAGGTGTTGGCGTCTGCGGTTGGCCAGTCACAGTTGAATTTCATTGCTGCTCCCACCAGTGCGCATATTGCGGAGTGGGGTTTGTGGAATGCGGCTTTCAACCTGTTGGCGTTGGCTCCGCGGGTAGTGGTGGCGTATGACCGTAATGAGCGGATGAATGATTTCTTATCTGACCAGGGCGTGGAAGTGGTGGCAATCCCCTCCGGGGAGTTGGCGCGCGGTCACGGCGGGCCGCGCTGCATGTCGTGCCCGGTGTATCGCTCTGCGACTTAGCGGGCCTGGCGGGTTGGCTGGCATCTAGGAGGCCCGGCGGGTTGGACGGCAACTAGCGGATTCGGCGCGTTGCCCTGCCACTTAGCGGGCCTGGCGCGCCAATGCACCAGCTCTCGTAGCGTCCCGCGCCGGAATTAAAAGGACCCCCGCGTACCCGGCAGAGCTACCCTATCCTTGCTGCCTTCCGGCCCTGGGGAGGTTCAGGAGATACCGTCACACGGGGATCGCGGAGGATGGGGGATTCGAACCCCCGAGGGCTTGCACCCAACCCGCTTTCCAAGCGAGCGCCATAGGCCACTAGGCGAATCCTCCTGGGTTGTAACGTTATTAGACGTTACCTGCTGCGCTATGCGCAACGATATTCTAGTGTAGCGAATCTTTCCCCCTCTAGTCGAGTTCGCACCTGCCGAATCTGTGTCAGATGGATAACAGGCGGGTGTTTTCAAGCACGCCCGCCCGGTTTGGCGGGGGATGTTACGTCCTCGCGATCCAAAATGTCCGCCCTACCCGATAGAGTTAGCTTCGTGACCACTGCTTTGTATCGCCGCTACCGGCCCGAGACTTTCACTGAAGTCATCGGGCAAAACCACGTGACCGAGCCGCTGATGGCGGCTTTGCGCGCTAACCGCGTGACGCACGCCTACTTGTTTTCCGGCCCGCGCGGGTGTGGGAAAACCACGTCGGCGCGAATCTTGGCGCGCTGCCTGAACTGTGCGGAGGGTCCCACCGATTCTCCTTGCGGGCAGTGTGAATCCTGCCGCGAACTCGCCACCGGGGGCCCGGGGTCTCTAGACGTGGTGGAGATTGACGCCGCTTCCCACAACGGTGTCGACGACGCGCGCGAACTGCGTGAACGCGCCACTTTCGCCCCGGTTCGCGACCGCTACAAGGTGTTCATTTTAGATGAGGCCCACATGGTGACCCCGCAGGGTTTCAACGCCCTGTTGAAACTGGTGGAGGAACCTCCCGAGCACGTGAAGTTCATTTTCGCCACCACGGAACCGGAACGGGTGATTGGCACCATCCGTTCGCGCACCCATCACTACCCGTTCCGCCTGGTGCCCGCCGAGGTGATGGTGCCGTTCTTGCAGGATCTGTGCGATCGTGAGTCGGTGCAGGTAGGTGAAGGCGTGTTGCCGTTGGTGGTGCGCGCTGGCGGTGGTTCGGTGCGTGATTCACTTTCGGTGCTGGATCAGCTAATGGCGGGGGGCGTGGATAGCCAGATTGACTATGCGCGTGCGGTGGCGTTGCTGGGTTACACGGACTCAGCGTTAATCGACGAAGTGATTGAGGCGCTGGGGTGCGCTGATGGCACCAGTGTTTTCCACACGATTGAACGCATGGTGGATGCCGGTCACGATCCTCGTCGTTTCGTAGAGGATTTCCTGCAGCGTTTACGTGATCTTCTAATCATCACTGTCACGGGAGACAGTGCGCGCGATTTCCTGGTGGGGGTTCCCCACGAGCAGCACGAACGCATGTTTACGCAGGCGCAGGCCTGGGGTGGGAAGCGGCTTTCGCGGGCGGCGGATATTACGGATGAAGCGATGCGGCAGATGCTGGGCGCTACTTCGCCGCGCCTGCAGTTGGAACTTCTGATGGGGCGCCTTCTGGTGTCTGACCTGGATGCGGATGCTACTGTGGCGCGCGAGGACGTGGTGACCGATGCGTCTAACACCTCCGGCCTCAGTGGTGCGCAGATGGCGAAAGAACAGTTGCGTCGTGCGCGTGCGGCTAAAGCTGGGGGCAGCACGGGTTCTGGAAGTGGTCCTGTTTCTGGGGGTAGTAGTGTGGCGGCGACGCAGTCTGCGCCGGGTCAATCCCCTGCCGGTCCGGGTCAACCCCCTGCCGGCCCAGCTCAGGCCCCCGCCGGTCAGACAGACTATACGCCGCAGTCTCAGGCCCCTCGTGTTCAAGGTCCCGATTCTTCGGTTGGAACTGCCGACACTGATGAGCGCGCGAGCACTCCATCTGCCTCGAGGCAGGACTCACCGGGGGATTCTGATGTCGAGCAGCCTCTGATTCAGCATCGCTGGGAGGAGTTCCTTGACGCGGTCGAGCATTTGCGGCGCGGCTGGCGCCAACCGATCGCACAAAATGTGCGTTGGCACAGTGAAGACGAAAACACTCTGACGGTGGTTTTCGCCGCCCAACAGATGCGCGATAGCTTCATTGCCCGCGGTAATCTAAGTGTTTTTGCCCAAGCGGTACAGTCTTTAACTGGGCGGGAAAAGGAAGTCATTGCACTTGGCCCCGACACCGCCGAAACGAGTGCGACCAAACCCGACGCTGCTGCGCCCACTGCTGGCGCAGATAGCCCCAGCCCGCAGGCGACTTCCCCCGCACAGCGCCCGCAGCCTCCCGCTCCCGCTGTAGAACCTTCGCAGGCGACTTCCACCGCACAGCGCCCGCAGCCTCCCGTTCCCGCTGCGCCCGGTTGGGGCCCGGTAGCGGTAGCTGGTGGCGGGATTGACCAGGATATGAGTTCATCCGGGCAGGCAAACGCTGAAACCACCGATGTAAGCACACAGGCAGTGACCCCAGGTGGAAGGCAGTCCCCGGACCTTGCGGATGAGGGTGCCCGCTTCGAACAAGTGCAGTCACCACAAGCGGAGATGGCGAAGAATATCGCGCAGGAAAACTCGCAAACGCGGGCCGATATCAACCTCTCCGTCCCGGCGGCACCTGCATCTGAGCAGGTAGAGTACGTACAGCCCGGGGTTCCCACCCAGGTGGAGGCCACCGGGGACCTAGCGGCAGCGCCGTCCGAGGCAGTTGGAACTAACTGGCATGACGGGCAAAGTGGTGCTCCCGCAAGGGAAGACGCCCCCGCCGATGGTGATTTCGAGGACTCCCCTAGCTATGACAGTTTCGATGACGATCCCACCGGAGGCGCGAGTTTAGATGATGCGGACGCACAGCCCGATGTGGAAGTAGGGTTGGAAGCGATTAGGAAGGTTTTCAACGTCAATCATTTCGAGCAGATAGATAAAAAGGACTAACGCGTGTACGACGGTGCTTTACAGGACCTTATCGACGAACTTGGGGCGCTGCCGGGGGTGGGTCCGAAATCGGCTCAGCGTATTGCTTTCCATATCCTCAATACCGAAAAAGAAGAGGTTATGCGCCTGGCGCGAGCCTTGGAAGAAGTTAAGGACAAAGTACGGTTTTGCGAAGTTTGCGGCAATATTAGCGAGGACGAACGCTGCCTTATCTGCCGCGACGCCCGCCGCGACCAGTCCCTGATCTGCGTGGTGGAAGAAGCTAAGGACGTGGAAGTCATTGAACGTACCGCCAGTTACCGAGGCTTGTACCACGTCCTCGGCGGCGCCATCGACCCGATGCGGGGAGTGGGACCAGACCAACTGCGGATCCGACAACTCTTGAGCAGACTGGGATCCAGTGCGGTGGAGGAAGTGATTATCGCAACCGACCCCAATATTGAGGGGGAAGCCACCGCCACCTATCTGGCGCGAATGCTGGAAACCATGCAGGTTCCGGCATCGCGCCTAGCACTGGGACTGCCGGTGGGTGGGGACTTGGAATACGCCGACGAAATCACTTTGGGTAGAGCCTTCGAAGGGCGCCGCCGCATCTCCTAACGCGCCACCCCAGGTATCGGGTGAACGCACCATTCCAGGAGCTTCGCGGCCGCCCACCCTAGGTGCAGAGTGGACGCCTCAGCCCCGGAACTTAGCGACCCCAGCTAAATCGGGGTGAAGTCAAGCGATGCGAGTGCCGCGCGCCAGTTTAACGACAGGTACCTTGGTGCTAGCCCCCGCCAGCGCCACCATGGCAGCTCCCGCAACCACGTGGATTACCAACACCCACCCGAAGTAAATACCGCTGCGATCATCCACCGGGGCTTCCGGGTCTCCAACCTGCGCCATCACTACTTTGCCTTTTTCCGGCCCGCATTCATTGACGATCTTCTCATGCGCCGGGGCGAGCCGCAGATACGCCAACCCACTGGTGACCGCTCTGGCGACGCCGTTTTCATACTCCACTAGTCCTTCTCCGCGAGGCCCGCGGATATCGGCGGGCTGAGCTAAAAGGCGCTCATACCTCCCACTGTCTGGCAGCGCATCTCCAACCGCCACCACCGGGTTAGTGAGCAGTAACCACCAGTATCTGTTGGTGTGAGAAAGATTCACGTACACAGACTCTATTTCACAGCTTTGTCCATAACCGGGATCGCCGGGTTCTAGCATCTGCCCCGTCTCCCTGTCGTAGTCAAGGAACACAAGCTCGGTGTGCTCAACGGTGAAACGCTCGGCGGTGAAGTTTTCCAAAGTCAGCAGCAGCACCGGGCTGCCAAGGAACACAGCTAACACCGTGAACACCGCTAAGGCGCTGGAGCCAGCCGGACGAGGGGTGAGCACGGACCATCCCACGCCGATGCCTGCGAAAGCTAAAAGCTCTACTGCGACCACCAGGGCTCCCAAGCCGAAACCAGGCCACAGGTCAGGTTGGGCGTGGATCAGAGCGAAGATGAAAGGTAGGGAAAGTAGTAGGAACGCTAAGGAGTTAAGCCACGCTGCTAGGACTTTTCCGAAAATGATGGACCACCCAGATACCGGGGTTACCTGCATCAGTGCGAGCATTCCGTTTTCCCTGTCACCGTTGACAGTTCCGGCCGCGCTGGAGGCCGCGATGGTGATAGTTATAGCGCAAACAAAAAGCATCAAGACGCTGGCGCCGCTAGCGGATAAGCCGGGGTGGAAAGTATCGGCGTACACACCAAAGACGGGAGCAACCTCCAAATACAGTGCGGTAGTGACTAGTAATAGCGCCACTACCCAGCTGATTAGGGCCACTACCCAACGAGTGGAATGTAGGCGTTTGTCCATTTCCAGGCGCGCCACCTGTATGGTGTTGCGGATCATGGTTTTACCTCCAAGCTTGCGTCAGTATCAGTGGCATCCAGGTAGCGGGATTCTAGGTCTTGCTTGAGCGGGTGCATAGCGCACACTCGCACTCCACGAGCACAGGCAGCAGCCAGGTATTCAGCCGCTTGCGTGGCGTCCGCAGCCACCAGGCGCAGTGGACGACCAACCCCGTGGGATTCACCCTCCCCCACCGCTTCGCTGTCTACACCTACTTGGAAACTGTTACCGGAACGTGCTTCCCAACGCCACTGCAACTGCGGGGTGCTTTCAGCGAACTGTGTCCACGCCTGCGGGTTTAACACTTCGAGTTGCCAGTGCAGCTGCGCAGTCATGTCACTGGGGACGATCTGTCCCGACTTCATGAAGATGGCATCGTCGGCGACGTCGTTTAGTTCCACGAGGACGTGGGAGGAAATCAAAATCCCGCATCCGTCACTGGCGAGGTCGCGCAGCAGGAACCGCAGGTCTCGTCGCGATTGCGGGTCCATCCCGTTACTGGGCTCGTCTAAAATCAGATATTTCGGCCGGTTCACCAAGGCTCGCGCCAACCCGAGTCGCTGCTTCTGCCCGCGCGAAAGAGTAATGAGTTTTTCCTTCGCGAAGGACTCCATCCCGAACTGTTTCATGAGTTCACGAGCGCGTTCTCGCGGTTTTGGAACGTCGTAGAATCCCGCGAAAGCGGCGAGGACGTCCTCGCACCGCAACGAAGGCCAGGAACCGAACTCGTCGGGCATCCACCCGATTTTTCCGCGCGCCCGAGCCGCCTGCCCCACCCGCAACGGGTGTTTCGTATCTGCCGAGGCGACCACGTCCTCATCCACGCGCACCCACCCGGTATCAGGGTTCAGCAGACCCGCCAACATCAGCATGGTGGTGGTTTTACCACAGCCGTTTGGACCTACTAGAGCCGTGATTTTCCCTGGCGTAACACTAAAACTAATGCCGTCTACAGCTCTATGTTTCCCGAAGGAGCGGCTAATGTTCTCAGCTCTGAGTTCCATACCCCAACGCTATCAAAGTGACCTCCCTCACTACATCAGGGTTTACCCCGATTTTAGGCGTGACGCAGGTTACCCCGCGTTTCACCAAATGGAAGGAAAACTAACCACAACCACGATTATCTCTATAGTGGGAAACCAAGCCACAAGACCGTGGCGTAGCAGTGAGGAGTCCGAGTGGCGCTAATCGTGCAAAAGTATGGTGGATCGTCGGTTTCTGACGTTGAAGCGATGAAACGTGTCGCTAAACGCATCGTGGACACTCACCGCGCCGGCCACAACCTGGTGATAGTGGTCTCCGCCATGGGGGATACCACTGACGATTTCTTAGACCTAGCCGCCCAGTTAACTGACGCCGCCCCGGAACGCGAGATGGACATGCTCTTATCTGCGGGTGAACGCATCTCCATGTCGCTGCTGGCGATGGCAATCAACGCGCAAGGCGTACCTGCGGTTTCCTATACCGGCGCGCAAGCTGGAGTTAAAACCAATGCGCATTTCGGTAAAGCTCAAATCACCGGCATGGTTCCAGAGCGGGTGGCGCGTTCTATCCGCGCCGGGCAAGTCGCGATCGTGGCCGGTTTCCAGGGGGTTTCCAGTGACGACGACGTAACCACCTTGGGTCGGGGCGGGTCGGACACCACCGCCGTGGCGTTAGCGGCAGCGCTGGGCGCTGACGTGTGTGAGATCTACACCGACGTCGACGGGCTTTTCACCGCCGATCCGCGTATCGTCCCTAACGCGCGCCGCGTTCAACGTATCAATCAGGAAGAGACGTTGGAGTTAGCCGCTCACGGGGCGAAGATTCTACACCTGCGGGCAGTTGAGTTCGCTCGCCGCTACCAGGTGCCCTTACATGTACGCTCATCGTTTTCTGCCAAGGACGGCACTTGGATTTCTAATACTCCGGCGCACCCGGATCTGCGTGGCATCGTACCTGATGTTGCGTTCACTAGTTTTGAGGAGGACAACGTGGAAGCTCCCGTTATTTCCGGTATTGCTCACGATCGCAGTCAGGACAAGATCACTATCGTGGGGATTTCGGACACTCCAGGCACTGCGGCTCGCCTATTTGAAATTGTTTCCCAAGCCGGTGCGAATATTGACATGATCGTCCAAAACGTGCCTGTTAGTGGCTCCGGTAAAGCTAATATCACCTTCACTTTGCCCGAGGACGATGCTGAAGCCACGATGGCGGCGATTGAGGCGGCTCGCAACGAGCTTGCCTACGACGATTTGCGCTACAACCCCCAGGTGGGAATCCTTTCCCTGGTGGGGGCTGGTATGCGCACTAACCCCGGTGTTTCGGCCAGGCTTTTCGGCGCACTTTCGGAGGCCGGAGTGAATATTGACATGATTTCCACCTCGGAGATCCGCATTTCTGTGGTGACTAAACTGGCGGACCTGGATCGGGCGGTGCGCGCGGTTCACTCTGCTTTCGACCTTGATTCAACCGAGTCCGAAGCTGTTGTTTATGGAGGTACGGGACGATGAGTTCTTCACTTACGGTGGCCGTAGTTGGCGCTACCGGTCAGGTAGGGCGGGTGATGCGCACGCTACTGGCGGAACGCAACTTCCCTGCCGCGAATTTTCGGTTCTTTTCTTCGGCTCGCTCCGCCGGCAGCGTAATCGACTTCGCGGGGCGTTCCTACCAGGTCGAGGACGTGGCGGAAGCTGACTACAGCGGCATTGACATTGCGATTTTCTCCGCCGGTGGGACGGCGTCGAAAGAGTACGCCCCCAAGTTCGCGGCCGCCGGCGCAGTGGTGGTAGATAACTCTTCCGCGTGGCGACGCGACGACCAGGTTCCGTTGGTGGTTGCCGAAGTTAATCCCCAAGACATCGCTAATCGCCCGCGCGGCATTATCGCCAACCCGAACTGCACCACGATGGCTGCCATGCCGGTACTGAAACCGCTGCACTCAGAGTCTGGTCTGACTCGTTTAGCGGTTTCAAGCTACCAGGCAGTTTCAGGTTCGGGCCTGGCTGGGGTGCGTGAGCTTCTAACCCAGTTAGAAGCTGCCCTAGCTCAAGACCCTGCGGGGCTTTCCACCGACGGCGAGGCGGTGGCGTTCCCCGCTCCCCACACCTACGTGGCTCCGATCGCTTTCAACGTGGTGCCTTTAGCGGGCAGCCTTGTTGACGATGGTTCAGGTGAGACGGATGAGGAGCAAAAGCTTCGTCACGAGTCTCAGAAAATCCTGGGGATCCCGGACTTAGCGGTTTCGGGTACCTGCGTGCGTGTTCCCGTGATCACCGGGCACACCCTGACTATCCACGCGCAGTTCGCGCAGCCACTGACGGCTGAGCGTGCCAGCGAGATTCTGGCCGCCGCCCCCGGGGTGGAGTGCGTGGATGTGCCTACTCCCCTAGCTGCCGCGGGGACGGATCCGTCTTTGGTGGGGCGTATACGCCAGGATCAGGCGGTGGCGGATAATCGCGGCCTGGTGCTGGTGGTGTCTGGGGATAACCTGCGTAAGGGGGCGGCTTTGAACGCCATCCAGATCGCGGAGCTGGTGGCCGCTGAACTGTCTAAGTGAGACTGACGCCTCACTGCCACTGGGAATAGTATCGCCTGGTGGAAGGTTGCAGTAGTTAGCTCCTGTGCTCGTGCCTGCTGGCTCGGTTGCCGTCAACGGTGATGCGGTAAGTAGTTATCATCGGTGCGGTGGCGAGCTTGCGTCACATGCGTGAGGATGGGATTAAGGTTATTTGTTCGCCCAATGAAAGGATCACCCCATGGCGACGATTGAAGCTACTTTTGACCAGTTCGGCCCCACGGTAGAGAAGGAAGGCATCGTCCTGGTTGACTTCTGGGCGGAATGGTGCGGCCCGTGCCGCATGTTTGGCCCGATTTTCGAGGCCGCTTCGGAAAAGCACCCGGATGTGACTTTCTTGAAGGTGAATACCGAAAAGGAACAACAGCTGGCTGCCGCAGCCATGATTTCTTCGATTCCGACCCTGATGGCATTCCGCGATGGCATTGCGGTTTTCCGTCAAGCTGGTGCGCTACCGGCGGAGGCGTTGGAGGACTTGATCTCCCAGATCCGCGAACTGGACATGGATGAGGTTCGTCGCCAAGTGGCGGAAGCCGAGGCGAACGAGTAAGTTCACCTGCAACATTCTTACCTTCAGGTGCCGCCGAAAAACATTTTTGGCGGCACCTTTAGTATGTGCGTTCCAGACCCTCACGTCGCGGACTCCGCCGCCCAGCGTGCCCAACGCGGGCTCCGACGCCGGATGTGTGCACGCCGCAGGCTCAGCCACCGAGCGCGCTCGCTGCCTGAAGTGCGGGAGTTCGGTTCCTGCCTGGCGCTAAACCACCACGTTAATGGGGCAGCGCGCGTAGGTGGCGGTGTTTAGACTGTCGGCATCTATCTCCTCCACCGGGAACCCGAAGTCGAGTTTTTCCATCCCGTCTGGAGCCTGCTCCAACGCTGTTTCACTGGCTCCCAACCCGCGAAGTATGAATGCCTCCACGTGGTCTAAAACCTGCTGACGCTGTTTGGGTTCGTGCGGCAGCGCCGGCCCGGTGAGGGCTGAGTGAATCATCAGCATCGTCAGCGGCGTGGGAGGTTCAGTTATGATTTTCGCTGCGTGCGCTTGTGCAAGCAGATGCTGCAAAATGTGCTCAACCACTTGCACGTGTGCGCGCACCTTTTCTGCGGGCTGAGTACGCACCAAGTTTCGCAGGTTCACCCCCTCAGAGAGGTGAAAATGCTGTTTCAGTTCAAGCTGGGCACGAATGTAAATGCGTAGTCTCTCCAGTGGGTCATCGGTGTGGGAGAGAGCTTCTGCCAGGGTCTGGGTGAACTGTTCGGTCATCGTTGACATGAGGGCGAACAGCAATGATTCTTTATCCCCGAAGTGGTTGTAAACAGCGGTCCGCCCAACGCCGGCGCGGCGCGCTATCTGCGTCATAGTTATCGATTCGAATGATTGTTCGCGCAGCAGCGACGATAATGCTCTAAAGAGCGCGGCGCGCGTATTTTCGCGGTGTTCTTCCAGGGTTGATCCACTGATCTTCGGCATAATACCTATTATGACACTTACCCCTTATGTGTCTGCAACTTATCCGCCTGTTGGAACTCCACCCGATATCTGCTTGAAAACGTACTCCACTATCGGCAAGTTCGGCGCTAACCATTCCAACTCTCGGTAATTCGCGGCCTCCCGCCACGCCACCTCCATGTGGTCAGGTCCGCACTGCACCGGAGTAAGGGGACGCCCCAGCCACACGAACATGCGCCGCCCTCCCAGTATCGGCCACGCACCGTCCTCGCGCTGGGGATTAACAACCGCGTCGCCGCACTCTATGTCGCAGTTCAGTTCCTCCTTGATTTCTCGTTCGAGGGCGTGACGGCAGTCTTCGCCAGCGCGCACTTTCCCGCCGGGCAGTTCCCACTTCCCCCTTAGTTGCGCTGGGTAGGCGCGCCGCGCCGCGAGGATGCGGGTCGGATTTTGCGGATCCACGAGGGCGACCGCCACCACATCAGCTAAACCACTCTCCCCCGTCGCCGCTTGCGTCAACACCTGCGACTGCGTCAACGTTGGCTCACTGGAGGTATTTTCCGTAATCATCACCACCACTCTACTGGCACCTATGCGTAGGACTGAAACTGCCCACATGCGCGCACTTGGTTGCGTTTACGCAACACTTGCGCCGACCCCGCCCGCCGACACGGAGGTATTGGGAGCTACATTGGGCAGCGGCGCACTTACTCGCTGAGTTTGTGTCCAACGCACCGCCAGCGATATACTGTTGGGGCTGGCTCACAGGTAGTTAGCCACGCACGCGGGTGTAGTTCAATGGTAGAACTTCAGCTTCCCAAGCTGACAGCGCGGGTTCGATTCCCGTCACCCGCTCCACTTAGACGCCCATTTGGATACAAAGCCTGACAGTGACGGGTAGCGGATCGGAATGGGTGTTTTGCTTGTTATCGCGGGTTTTTGGCGGTCTATGTTCCTTGAATGATGGCGTGGTTCGGTCTCTGTAATGATCCCGAGTAGACGATTCTTCCAGTTTCTATGCGGCTTGAGGAACGGGACGGCTGGTGCCGTCAAAAGGTGCAGCCTCCCGTCAAAAGGTATGGGGCGGGTGTCAAAAGGTATGGCCCACCGTCAAAAAGTACGAGGATGGAGACAAAAGGTCTTGTTCTCTTTCTGCTCAGCTTCTAAGGCGACCCGCCAAAGCTGCGGAGATCATCTGCTCCTTGAGTAATTTAACCTTGGCTCTAGCCTTGGTAACAAGTTCAACAGAAGAGTCAATCCTTTTTAGCCCCGATGTTATGATCCCTACGATTTCCTCTTGCTCGGATCGGGAAGGCAAGGATATTTCATATGCTTTTAATTTGCCAAAGTCGATGCTTTCCACGGTGGTTCCAGATTTTGAACAGGTTTCTCGAATGCTAGCTTCGTGAGCCATTGCAGCCCAGAATATGAAATCAACTAGGTGATGTTCTGAAACATTGTGGAGTACTTTCATATCCTGATTGACGGTAAATGTGCCGTCGATCAGACCGAGTGGAAGAAGCCTCCTAAGGATTCCAGATCTAGTGACTACGCACAGCGCCCTTCCCTCGTACTTATTTGCACTGGATTCTTCTACGCCTAGCCCCGTGATGTAGTCGACCGTGTCAGTGATCTGTTCAGACTTCATGTCTTTGGGTGTGACCCATCGGATAGTTCCACCATCCCAGTAAGCTTTGTTGGTCTTCCTGGGTGTGCCTCCGCCTCCCCACCTTCCGAGGTCTCCTAACCTCTCGACAGACCAACCATCAATAGATCTCCCCTGTCCTTCTCTCCAGCTGCTCGTCAGCAAACCGTTGACGCCGGCTTGAATCAGTTTGGTGCGGCGGTTTGGTGCTTCATCCAGGTATTGTTCGAGGCGTTGAATAACGTCGTCGATCTTGCTGTTCGTCTGCTCGATGTACTCGACGATGCGCTGTTGTTCTTCTAGTGGTGGGAGAGGGATGGGGAAGAGCGCTAATTTCTTATCTGAAATTCGTGGAAGATTGATTCCCTTGCTCTCGTGTGTAGCCTTGTTTACGAAATATTGCGTAGAAATCCACATTTCAAGGAACTTTGGCAATAACGCTGTCGTTGGCTGATATACGACTATGTCTGTAGAGCAGACGCCTTCAAAATTCACTACAGCATGTTTGTCTAGATATGGGCGTAATCTGCCATAAAGTACGTCGCCTGGCGTAAATATATTCTTTGTACTTTTCAATTTAAAAGATTCAGAGACAGATGAAATTCCTCCCCCCGTTATGAGGTTTTCCAATCCGATATAACTAGGATTTGTAGAGAAGTCTTCAGTTTTACTCTTTGAAGAACTAGCGACCGATCCTAGCCGCACCCATTTCCAGTGCTTCGGTATCTCATACGGTTGCTCGTCTTCTGGCACGAGTGCCTCTGTGGGGATGTTGTTGAAGTCGGTGATTCGTGGGAGTTTCTTAGCCATTACTATTCCTCGCTGCTTGTGTTGAGGTCGCGTGCGAGGGAGCGCAGAAGATCCGCTGCTTCGTCGAGTAGGTCGGCGGCTTCGAGCGCGGATGCCGCTGGGTCGAAGTTTTTAAAGTCGAAGACTTCGGTTTCAACCTTCATCAAGCCAAGATCAAGGGAGTCGTCTTTGGCACGTATTTCCTCGCGGGTGAAGTGCGTGAGGCGCTCATCGTCAATAGCCGCCCGATCTTCTGTGGTGTACATAGTTTCAAAGTCGGCAAAGTGTTCGACGGTGAGTGGGGTGCGTTTGCCGAATGAGGGCATATCGGTGCGCAGATCGTAGAACCAAACTCCCTTGGTGTTTCCTTTGTCTGTGGTTCCGCGTTCGAAGAAGAGCACGTTGGTTTTAACACCTTGGGCGTAGAAGACTCCGGTCGGTAGGCGGAGGATGGTGTGCAGGTTGCATTTGTCCATGAGGTCTTCGCGGATGCGGCGTCCATCGCCGTCTGCGAAGAGGACGTTATCTGGTAGAACTACTGCTGCCCGCCCGCCGGGTTTGAGGCTGCGGTAGATGTGTTGCAGGAAGTTCAGCTGCTTGTTCGATGTCGGGAAGGTGAGGTCGTCACGGGTTGCTCGTTCGCCACCCTTCTTGGTTCCGAATGGCGGGTTAGTTAGTACAACGTCAAATCCCTTTACGTTCTTGCCATCGGGCGAGAGTGTGTCGCCGAGGATTATGGGTGCTTCGATGCCGTGGAGCATGGCGTTCATCAAGGCGAGGCGGTGGGTGTCGTGGACGAGTTCGACGCCGGTAAATGCCTTCTTGATTTGGAATTCTGCCTGGTCAGTGTCGAGGTCGAAGAGGTTGTTGGTGTTGTTCCTTACGTGTTCGCTGGCTGCGATCATGAAGCCGAAGGTGCCGCAGGCTGGGTCGTTGCACAGTTCGCCGGATTGTGGGTCGATAAGGCGCACCATGACGTCGATGAGGACACGTGGTGTGAAGTACTGGCCAGCACCGGATTTCTTCTCGTTTGCGTTCTTTTCTAGCAGACCTTCGTAGAGGTTACCGAGGCCTTCTTCGCGGGCGGAGTACCAGTCGAGACCGTCGATGGACTTGATGATTTTCTCAAGGTTCTTTGGCTCGTCGATATTGGTGGATGAGCCAGCGTAAATTTCTTGTACTCGGCCGGTGGCATCTTCACCGAGATGCTGAAGGAGGTCGCGATAGAAGTGTTTGAGATCGATGCCCGACTTGGTCCGTAGTTCATCCCATCGGTATTCGGCGGGGATGCCATCTTCTGAGCCGGTTTCCTTCGCCATTTTCAGGAAGAGGATGTAGGTCAGCTCGGTGACGTATTGGTGGTAGGTGATACCGTCGTCGCGCAGTACGTTGGACAGGTTCCATAGCTTGGCGACGATTTCTTGGTTGTTCATGCAGTCTGCTCCTCGTACATGTGGTCATTGAGTTCGACGATGATGTCGGCGAATCGGCCACCAAAGACGAGGTCGACTCGGTGTAGCCCGCCTTGTTGACGGAAACGTGGATCGGTATCGAAGGTATCGGTGGAGATGATGAGTTCGTTTTCGAGGTAGGCCTCGATGCGCGAAATCCATCCCAGTTGGACTTTGGTGAAATCGTGCTTTTGCTTGAGCTTGTCGATAGCGCGTCGCACGCGTTCCTCGTGAGTCATTAGTGGGGAGCCGATTGCGAAGCGGCGGATGATCGAGATGATGTCTGCGGTGATCTCCTTGTTCGACACCTGCGATAGTGCCGAAGAGAGTTTCTGCTCGGTGAAGCCTTCACGATCCAGCTTCAACTTAAGCGATTTCAGTTCGTCTCTGGTGAGGTCGGAGGGGCGTGTGCAGATGATGCGCAGGGCCGCGATTTCGTTGGTGTGGTTTTTGACGAACGCGGAGAACTCGTCCAAATAGTCCTCGGGATGTTTCGCGTCGCCGAAGTCCCTGGTGTGAGAAACCAGCTCGTCTTGGGCATCGGAGATCACGAGCTTGCGGGGTTCACCGAAGCTGGTGTTGTCCAGGTAGTCGAACAGGGCAGTGTGATCTTGAATCCACGCGGCAGCGTCGGCTGGGGAAGTGTTGCGTAGTTCATCGATGACTTCTGCGATCGAACGCCCGTCAGCGAGATCCGTGCTGTGTGCTGCTGTGTCGCCGCTGATCTTGCGGCGTCGACGTTGGAGTTTTGCCACGACTTGCTCGATGGCAGCGTTGAGCTTGTCCTCGTCATCGCCTGCCATTTCGATGCCTTCGATTAGATCTTTGAAGCTGGTGTTTGGATCCGCGGCAAGCGGCTTCATCGTTGAGACCTTCTCAAGGGCTTCATAGACGCCAACGGGATCGTAGATTTCGAAGCGGTCCTTCTCGATTTCTGGGCATAGTCGTGTGGCGCGCCCGAGCATCTGCTCGAATAGGATGCGGGACTTGACTCGGCGCATGAACACCAGCGTGATGATGGTTGGTACATCGATGCCGGTGGTTAGCAGGTCAACGGTGACCACGATGGATGGGTAGCGCTCGTTCTTGAAACGCTTGATGGCTTCTTCGATTTTCTTCTTATTTCCGCCTGCCACCGAGCCGGTGATCTTCATGATCGCCTCGGGCTCGACGCCCTGGTCTGCGTAGATTTCTTTGAGGATGTCCACGATCAGGTCAGCGTGCGCGTCGTCGACAGCGTAGATGAGGGTCTTACCGAAGGCTTCGGGCATGCTCGGGTCCAGATCGCGGGCGATCTCGTTTAGCACTGTGCGGTTGAAGCTCTCGGTGATGACCGAGCGGTTGAACTCCTCAACTTCGAAGGTCACGTCATCCGCGAGCTCGGCACTGTTGGTGATCTCGCCCGTGGAGGTGTCGTAAATCGGCAGTGTGTCCCCTTCGGCGAAGTGAATGCCCTCAGTCGAGAGCCTGGTGGTGAGGCGATGCGGGGCGTCGTGATCGACCAGGTAGCCGTCCATGACGGCCTCGCGATAGGTGTAGGTGAATACGGGCTCGCCAAAGATCTCAGTAGTGTGGAGCGCCGGGGTAGCGGTCAGCGCAATCTTCGTTGCATCGAAGTAGTCGATCACCGAACGGTAAGCCGACTGGTAGTCGGCCTGGTCACGGTAGAGTGCTTCATCATCGGTCATCTCTTTATCGAGCAGATAACCACGGTGGGCCTCGTCGACGATGATCAAGTCGTAGTCCGTGACAGCGGGCTTGATCGCCTGCTCCCCTTCCTGGACCGGCTCGGGATAGAACAGACGCTTGACCATACCCTGCACCGTTGAGACATGCACGCGGGTTTCGAGGTCTACTCCTGCATCTTCGAGCCCGTTGATCGAATACAACTCATCGAGAGTAAGCAGCTCTTCTAGACGGACGTCCTTGAAAGTATCGAGAGCTTGAGTGCCAAGGGATGTGCGGTCAACGAGGAACAAGATTCTGCGGAACCGGTCGGTCTTGAGGAACCGGTAGATCATTCCCAACACAGTGCGGGTTTTACCGGTGCCGGTCGCCATTGCCAACAGAGCATGCGTCGCACCGTTACCGATCGCATCTTCAGCAGCGTGGATGGCCTCAACTTGATAGTCACGCAGATTCAAACCGGTGCTGGAGGTAAGCAGGTTATCGCTTAGTTCATCGAGGGCTTGTTGTGCTGCCTTGTGGTCAACATCAAGCATTTCGAGAAGGCCTTGTGGGCTCGGCCAGCCGACAAGGGCTCGCGGGGTATTCAGCGGGTCACGCACATCATGGAACCACACGCCCGATTGCGTCTTGTACTGCTCAATATAGGGACGACCGTTGGTGGCGAACAGGAATGGAACCGTGAAATCGCCCCAGCGACCCAGCGTGTACTCGTCATGCTCGGCTTTGATGAGCTTTCCGTAGTCGGCAGCCTGATAGTCCAAGACTGACGGGATCGCGGTGTGCTCAGGTTTGGCTTCGATCACGCCAACCAACTTCAACCCAACAAACAAGGCGTAATCAGCCCTGCCACGATCGCCAACCTTAGAATCAGTCGGCCACTCCGCGATCGCCTGATTCAGCCCCTCGACAGGGCGAACACCATTACCGAAGCGTAGACGCTCCGTGTCAGCATGCCAGCCAACTTGGCGCAGCTGCTCGTCAATTAACAGGCGAGTCTCAGCTTCCGTCTTCGGACGCTGATTCGTCGCCGCAACACAACGGCGAGAACGCTCCACCTTCGAGACCTTCTTAGCCGTTTGAGCCTTCGACTCATCTCTCTTGACCAGCGTCTCGGTCTCACGTTCAAGCACAACGGGCTGGTGAACCGGGGCGGCCTGCTTAGCTGGCAGGACGTACTTGGTGACCTTAACATTCGGATCCCCATAGGTGGCTTCAAACCACCAGGACAAGGAATGCACCATCGGCAAGAACTTCTCGACATCAGCAGTCGAACCCCAACCCTCGTGCGCGGCCTTATTCCTGGCTTTGCGGACTAGATGAAGAATGTCGACGACTTCCCGTGGAAGCAGGCCCTCGCGCGCGAGCGTATCGATGCGCTTGACAGCCGATCTATCGTACGGCGGGGGAACTCGGTCGTATTGGTAAATCAGCTCGATCATGCTCTCACACAGGATGCCGAGCTTCATGATCGCCGTACTCGGGTCCGTGTAGAGGTAGGTCTCGGCAAGGGTGCCCAAGTTTTCTAGTGAGGGGAAGTTATCCTTGAGGAACGCGAAATTAGCCATTGTAGACATCTTCCTTCTTGGTGATCTGGCAGATATCGGAGAGTTGAACGCCGAGCGCCTGGCAGATCCGGGCAAGGACCTCGATGGTGACGTTGCCGTCCTTTGCGAGTTTAGCCATCGTCGCTGAAGACAGGCTGGTGTTCTTGCGGAGTTGCTCGCGGGTCATGTCCTTGTCGATGAGCAGTTTCCATAGGGGTTTGAACGTGTAGCTCATTCGTGCGTGCCTTCCTCTTCGACATTCCAGGTGAAGCCATAGAGCGCGTGGGATCCTTCGCCGAGCCTGATCACTCGTGCCTCCGCGACGGAGCCAAGAGCCTCTTCGCCGTACTTCTTAGTGGCATCAAAGGAGAAGAACACCTGCTTGGGTTCCCCTGCCTGACTCCCCAGATTGCGGGTCTGTTCATACAGGTCGAGAAGATGGCGCACTGGGAAGTGAGCGATTTGCTTAATGAGTGCGGAGTCATGAATTAAAAGCGGCAGCGGTGTCAGGTGTAAAACTGCGAGATCTAGGATCAGTAGATTCTTCGACTTTGCGCCCGCGCCTGTATCTCCATTGTGATCAAAGGTGTAGGTGACTGCATTTCGCCCGAGCTTGAAGGAGAGAAGTGGTGGGCGTCGGCGCTCGTTGGGGTACAAAGCATCGTTGAACTCGCGCATCTTAGCGTTGAGCGCGGCAGCTAGCTTGTTGAGCTTCAGTGGGATGGCTTGCTCGAGTTCGGCTTTGAGCTGTTTGCGGCGTTCTTCGATTTCTTGGGTTTTGTCGTACATCTCGATCTGCTGCTCGTACTGGCGGATCGAGGCAACGAGTTCACCGCTTTCTTGGTAGACCTCATCATCGAGCTCGACGCTTTCACCAAGTGCGTGAATGCTGCGCATGAGACGGGACATCTGAGCTTTGAGAGAGGCGATGGCCGTTTCGTATAGCTGCCGTTGTTCGAGTAGCTGCTCTTGCATGATTCCGACGAGCTTGTTGTGGTACATCTCAACCGTTTCGAGGAGTTCACGGTTGGCGTTGGGGAAGTACTCGTAGAAGTGCTCGAGATCCTCTGTAGTGAGCCGTGTCTGACCGTTGAGGGTTGCGTTGACTGCTGCAAGGCGGCCTCGGAACGTGTTGATGCTGGTTTCGATCGGGCGAAGCTGAGCTCGTAGACGTTGCTGTTCGGCCTCCGCTTGATCGCGTTCTTCGAACAGGTCCAAATCGACCTTGATCTTATGCTGTGCAAGTTCGGTCTTCGCTGATTGGAGCCGCTGCTCAGCTTCCTTACGTTCTGACTTCTTGGTGATGCTGATGTATTGGCTAAAGCCGGACTTGGCCATTGACTCCAGCAGCTTCTTCTCATTCTGAGCTGTTTTCAGTGCTTCCTGAGTGTCCTCGATCTCCTTGTAGAGGTTGAACAAGCGCAACAATGCTGTTGCACCCTTGTGTGCTGGTTCTTTTGGTGCAGCAGACAGTGGGTGGTCGAGCACTGACAGGTCGGAGGCATCAACTCGGCAGAACCGTCCAACAAGATCACGGAAAGAAGCATCAAGAGGCTTGAGGCCGTACGCGAAGTAGAGCTGATCCATGTACTCATCAATTCCCAACGCTTGCCCTGCGGGGGTCTTCCAGCCCTTGTCGATGTATGGCTGGACGAGGTCGGGACGTGAAGTGTCCCTCGAATAGTGGAAATCGACTCCGTTGAGGCGAATGGTGAAGTAGATCGCGTGATGGCCTACTGCTTGTGAGAGCCGGACTGCGTCGGAGGAGAGGAAGCGTTTGCCGCCGTAGACGAAGTCGATGATTTCGAGGACGGTTGACTTGCCGATAGAGTTTTCGGCTTCGTCTCCACCTTCTACAAGGTTTAGGCCAGGACGAAACTCGATGGGCTTACGCGCTTGGCCATCAATCTTGAACACGGGTGACCAGAGCCTAACGAGCATGTTCCACCGTCCCTTCATCGTCGTTAAGATTCAAGCTTCCGAGCGCGAGCAATAGGGAAAGGGCCTCGATGAAATCAGTTGCAGAAGGGACGTGCTCCCGCACGGCTTCACGCAGATCCAGCACCGGCATCGAGCCGGTTTCGAGTGCTTCCATGATCGGAGGGAATAGAGCCAGGGTTGATTCCTTGTACGTGTAGAGCTTGTTGGGAAGACGGATCATGCTGCTGAGTCCTTCCCGGCCATGTCCCTGGGATTGAACAGCTCGCAGATCTGGATCATGTAGGCAACCAGAACTTCGCTGGCGTAGCGGTCGCCTCCGGTTTGATCGGCGATCCAATTGGACAAGCGTGAGAAGATCTCAGCTTCAGAAAGGGGGGCATCGAGCATGGCCCACCATGCCGTCTTGATCTGAGCCAGCATGCGGGTGAATCGAAACTCTCCAGAGCTTTCAAGCGCTTGAGACTCCACTCGAATGACGCGCTGGTAGATAGCCATTGCGTCGCTGCACCTTGAAAGCAGATCCTCATCACTAAGCTTCTGCTCAAGTGGAACGGCCACATAGTTGGGGTCAAACGACCGCTTGGCTCTTGGAAGATCCTTGATACGTTTCAGTAGGTCGACCAGTTTCTTATCCAATCCCAACGGCGCTAGATCATCACCAAGTTGCTGCTGCGCCAATAGGAAAGCATTGCTTCTGCGCAATGCTGCGATCTCCTTGTCAGAGTGGGCGAGCGAGTACTTGTTGGCGCAGGAAAGGCAGAGCACGGCAAAGTCATCTCGTGATGGCTCGGGGGTGTCACTGTCGAGGAAAACGATCCGTGGGGAAGCTTTTGACTTTCCGTTTGACTGGGTGACCATCGAAGCACCGCATGATTGACAGCCTCGCGATCGGACTAACAGTTCCTCCCGGAATGTAGCCAGTGCAGCGTGGATGCGGATCTGCCGTCGAAGTGCAGCGTCGTCAGTGGTGATTTTGGCTTTCTCACGCAAGATATCGACCAGTTCGTTAGCGGCATCGAAGGCAAGAAGATCGATCTGGGTCGTTAGTCCGTATTGATCTAGATTCTGCGCTATCAGCACCTTTGCAGGGTCATCGAGGTCCTGGATTAGATCTATGAAGTTGTTGATGTTCAACCGCGAATGCATTGTCTGTGCCAGTTTCCTGGTGAACGCACTGTCGCGTGACGTCATTGAATCCAAGGTGGAATCTGTCACCACAGTGACGGGATCCTTGTCCGTGCCCCACTCGTCTTCCGTGACTGTCGTGAACATCGAGATGAGTTCGCGCAGGTAGGGGGCGCGGGTGAGCTTGCCCGGCACTAGGGGTTTCATCGCCTCTGCGAACTCGAAGAACTTCACTGCACCTTCCCTCCGCGCAAAAGTCTCACAAAGTCTCACGGGATATCTCACGTTCCATCACGGTTCCAGCAGGGTCGATTCCTACCTTGAAATCAAGTTCTCAACGACAGTACCGTCGCGCGAACGTGAAGAATACCTTCACTCAGTCTAACGCGGGTCGGTGACTTGTACGAGGCCTGACAGGCCGAATCAGGGCAGTTACCGAGAACCCGCTGGCGGAGCACATGCCTCTGCACCGTCAGCCCGTCACAGGCGCAAGGTGGGAGGTGAGATTCCAGATGGTGAAGACGAATCGCAAGCAGACGTCACCAGCTGTCGCGAAGAAGGCATCGGCTGCACTTCGCGACGGGCGCACGTCCCCGCGTACGAAGTCGATCGCTGCTTCTGCGCTCGCGCAGGCAAAGCCGAAGTCACACAAGAAGTGACCTCACTAGGGTGTCGCGTCGCGGTGCACAGCAGCGCAACGCCCTTTCACATCTTCCACGGTTTCAGCTGGTCGTGGTCGTAACAATACATAGGCAATTGCGAGACCCGGTTGGGTACCCACGGGTCACTCCGCCACTTCGGTGGTGGGGTGACCCGTTTTTCATACCCAGCCTCTTCTAGGTCTCGCAGTTACCGCTAGTTATCTCAACCGGTCTCGCTCCAACACCGCTTAGCAGCGGAAAGGAGTCGAGATGAAAGACGACAACAAGACAACCAATGGGAATGATTCCTGTCGCATCATTTTGCAGTTCGAGCGCACCGAGGGTGTTAGCGAGCGCTACCCCACCCGCCAGGTCACCTATCACATCACGATACGGGAAGCCGAAGTGATGGTTGAACGTGATCTAGCGATCCGCAGAGCTACAGCTGAGAACCCTGAACAGGTGGAGCCTCGCAGCATCGAGCAGATCGCTGACGAGCTGGGCAAGCAGGACTACAACTGTGCGAAGAAGCATTTACGGCACACAACGTACCGGTCTGCCTCGGGTAGGGATGATGAGGAAGATGTCTCGATTATCGACGTTGCCGCTTCCCGTGAGGGTGAGGATCCTGCCGCGAAGTGGATGAGAGCCCAAGCGGTGCGTGATGTGCTAGCCCGCATGGAGGTAACCGACCGTGAGGTGCTGATCGCTATCCACATGCACGGTTACACCCAATCCCAGGTCGCGAAGAGGTTGGGGGTTTCCCAACCTGCGGTGGCTAAGCGGCTTAGGCGCGCGGAGGCAAAGTTCCGGCAAATGTGGGCAGAGGGGTTATAAACCACCTCGTTTCGAGGCCCTTCCTATACAAGGCCACCCCAGCCAATCCCGGCTCCCGGTCTTGTATAGGAAGGGAGGCCCACTTTGGGACACCAACTACATCTTGACCTTACAGGCCCACCGGCTCGTGAAAACCTCGTGGGTTTGCGACGGGTCACTCTGCGCGAACGGCTCGCCCGACTCGTTCTAGGTAAACCCGCGCGTTTCACCATGATCGTCCCCGGTGACAGTGTTGAGCGAGTCACGATCACCGAGGGCTCTGATAGTGACGATGACCTGTTGGCTTTGGCCGACGCGGTCGGCGCCACTACCCGTGAGGGTGGTGACCATTCATGAACCCGGCGGGTGCGAATAGGTTCATCCACGCCCTGAACCTGATCGCTGAAGGCGTGACACTCCTGGGCGCAGCAATTGAGGATACCGCGTGGGGTTCGTTTGAGGATCATGCTGGCATGTCGGGTGTGCGGCCTATCGCGGCAGCCCAGCTCGCGCAACCCGCTTTAGAGGATGCGGAACCACCGTGGGATGACTCTCCAAAACCAGCCGCTGCTTCTAGTGTGCCGCAGGTGTCGCTAGAACAGGTCCGAGCCGCGCTGGCTGACCTGTCGGGTAAAGGCAGGACTGCTCAGGTGAAAGCGCTTATCACCCAAGCGGGTGCGGAGAAACTCTCCGACGTTGACCCAGCCAAGTACGGGTGGTTGCTTTCGCAGGCTGAGGGGCTGTCCGATGCCTGATAGTCACGCCTTGTTGTCGGCGTCTGGTGCGCACCGGTGGCTTTCTTGCCCACCATCCGCGCGCCTGGAAGCCGATCTGCCAGAGTCCACCTCGCAAGCGGCGGAGCAAGGCACCGCCGCGCACGCGTTGGCGGAGTGGAAACTACGCCGCGCCCTCCACCAATCACCCACCACTCGACCTGTGTCGGACCGGATTGATACCGAGATGGAGACATTGACGGACGATTACGTCGCCTTCATACAGGAGCGGTTGCGTGAGGTGCGTAAGCACTGTGCCGACCCGGTGGCGCTCATTGAGCAACGCCTTGACTTTAGCCACATTGTGCCGGGCGGTTTCGGGACCGGGGACTGCGTGCTTATCGCAGAACCCACGCTACAGATCATCGATCTGAAATACGGCGCTGGCGTCCTCGTGGAGGCTGAGAACAACCCGCAGCTGATGCTCTACGCCTTGGGTGCGTTGCAGACATTCGGGCCGCTGTATGACATCCGCGAGGTATCGGTGACGATCTACCAGCCCCGCCGCTCCAACGTCTCCACCTGGCAGATAACTGTCACCGAGTTGGAGACGTGGGCTAAGCAGGTCGTCAAACCTGCAGCAGAACTCGCTGCTGCGGGTGAGGGCGAGTTTTGTGCCGGTGAGCATTGCCGGTTTTGCAAACTAGCCCCCACCTGCCGGGCAAGGACCGAAGAAAACCTGAAGCTCGCCAAATTGGAGTTCGCCCCACCGGCAGAACTGTCGGATGCTGAGATCGCTGATGTACTGACCCGCCTGCCGGAGTTAAAAGCATGGGCGTCTGACGTAGAAGCCCACGCCCTGTCGCTGGCGGTGAACCAGGGCAAAACCTGGCCTGGGTTCAAGCTGGTCGAAGGCCGCAGCATCCGCAAATACGCGGACGAAGAAGCGGTCGCCGCGGCAGCTGAGGCCGCTGGGATTAGTGATGTGTGGCAGCGAAAGCTCAAAACCATCACCGCGCTAGAAAAACAACTCGGTAAGAAACGCTTCACCGAACTCTTCGACCAGTACGTCGTGAAACCTGCAGGTAAGCCAACTCTCGTGCCGGTGTCGGATAAACGCCCGGCCCTGACTACTACAGCGGCTGACACCGAGTTCAGCCCAGTTACACCCACATCTAAGAACAAGTAAGAAAGAGGAAAACAAATGACTACGAACAATATGCAGAACCCGACCCGTGTTGTTACCGGTGAAGTGCGCCTGTCTTATGCGCATGTGTGGGAGCCGAACTCCATCCAAGGAGGAAAACCCAAATACAGCGTTTCACTGATCATCCCCAAGACTGATACCGCCACCATCGCTGCCATCGAGAAGGCTGTGGATGCAGCCATCGAAGCAGGCATCGGCAAGTTTGGTGGCAAGAAACCCAACAAGGCAGCACTCAAGTTGCCGCTGCGTGATGGGGATATTGAGCGCGACGACGATGCCTACAAAGGTGCCTTCTTCGTTAACGCCAATTCCATTACTGCCCCGCAGATCGTGGATGCAAACGTCGCCCCGATCCTGGACCGCGCAGAGGTCTACTCCGGCTGCTACGCCCGCGTGTCCCTGAGCTTCTATGCGTTCAACACGAACGGAAACAGGGGTATCGCCTGCGGGCTAGGCAACATCCAAAAGACCCGCGACGGAGAACCGTTAGGGGGCGGGCGCATCAGTGCAGAGTCTGACTTCGGACCTGCTGCCACCGGTGCGGATGACTTCTTGAACTAACCCCAGAATCATCGGGCGCAAAACGAGAGGGCGGCATCCCAACCAACAAAAGGGGTGCCGCCCCACGCTCGCATACAACAAAAGGAGACCCCCTTGAAGACGCTCAGCTGTGATCTTGAAACCTACAGCCCCGTAAACCTCGCAAAAGCCGGGGTTTACCGGTATGCAGAACACGAAGACTTTGACATCGTCTTGTTCGGTTACTCCTTCAACCACGGGCCTGTTCACGTCATAGACCTCGCAAGTGGACAGAAGCTACCCGAAGAAGTGCTAGACGCCCTGGTGGATCCGGGAGTGGTGAAGTGGGCGCATAACGCCGCGTTTGAGCGGGTGTGTATCTCCGCGTGGCTGCGTAAACACCATCCCGATTTGATGGATGGGAGGGAATATTTGGATCCGGCGCAGTGGCGGTGCACCATGATCTGGAGTGCCTACCTGGGGCTTCCCATGAGCCTGGAGGCTGCGGCTGGTGCCCTCGACCTTGAGGTGCAAAAAGATAACTCAGGTAAGCGGCTGATCAAACAGTTCTGCACCCCGGCCACGCCGAGCGTGCTCAATGGTGGTGGTACCCGGAACTTGCCGGGCAGCGACCCGACCGGCTGGGCACAGTTCATCGACTACAACCAGCGCGACGTCGAGGTCGAGCTTGCGATCCACGACCGGCTCTCTTTGTTTCCGATGCCTGAGACCGAGTGGGACGCCTACGCCCTGGATCAACGCATCAACGACACTGGCATCCTGCTCGACCGCACCCTCGCGCACGCCGCTGTCGCCCTGGACGACCAGCACCGTAGCGCGACGTTGGCGCGGGCGCGAGAGTTGACCGGGTTGGACAACCCGAACTCACCGATCCAGTTGAAGGAATGGCTCACCACCCACGGCTGCGAGATGTCGTCCTTGGCGAAGGCTGATGTCGAAGCCGCCCTCGACATCGCCACCGGCGTGGTGCGTGAAGTGCTGGAGCTGCGCGGCGACCTCGCAAAATCCAGCGTGAAGAAGTACCAGGCCATGCACAACGTCACCGGCAGCGACGGGCGGGCACGCGGGCTACTCCAGTTCTACGGAGCGGGCCGCACAGGACGGTTCGCGGGACGTTTGGTGCAGGTGCAAAATCTGCCGCGTAACTACCTGCCCGACCTTAAGCAGGCCCGCACCCTGGTGAAACAAGGCAACCTTGAAGCCCTCGAACTACTCTACGACTCCATCCCAGACACGCTTTCCCAGTTAATCCGGACCGCGTTCATCCCCAGCGCCGGATGCCGGTTCATTGTCGCCGACTACTCCGCGATCGAAGCTCGCGTGATCGCCTGGCTCGCAGGAGAGCAAACCACGTTAGCGGCGTTCCGTGACGGTAAAGATCTGTACTGCGAGACAGCGAGCCGCATGTTCGGCGTCCCAGTAGAAAAACACGGTGAGAACGCGCAATTGCGACAGAAAGGGAAGATCGCAGTGCTCGCCTGTATTGCTGAAGGTCAGCTCGTGCTCACCGATCACGGTGAGGTACCCATCGAACACATCACTACTGATCACAAGGTGTGGGACGGCCTGAGTTGGGTAAGCCATGACGGTGTCATTTACAAAGGAGAAAAACATGTCATCACCTACGACGGGCTCACAGCCACCACCGATCACCTCGTGTGGGTTCAAGGGAAACCGGGGCCGATACCACTCGGGCAAGCTGCCGCCAGCGGCGCACGTCTCCTACAAACCGGGCATGGTCGGCACCCGATACGGGTGGGTCAAGATCATCAACCCACAAAAACGCTGGGGCAAGAACTGGAACCACTGCTACGTCGAGACTCAGTGCGTGGGCTGCGGCAAAACCGAGTGGACCAACCTTGCAGCACTGGCCAGTGGGAAATCGAACGGATGCCAGAACTGCTCGGAGAAAGACAATCCGCATATTCCGCGCTGGCTCGACCGGCGTCTGACAGCAGCCAAACAGCGCTGCACGAATCCTTCCGATCCGCAGTGGCCTTCCTACGGCGGGCGTGGCATCGAGTTCCGATTCTCTACTCCGCTAGAGGCCGGGCTATGGATCCTCGAAAACGTCGACAACGTGCGTCGCGACTTGGAATTGGATCGGATCGACACCAACGGCCACTACGAGAGGGGCAACCTCAGGTTCGTCTCACGGGCAGCCAACATAGCCAACCGCCGCAACACGGTGCTCTCCTGCTTCGAGCAACGCTACTGGCCCTACGCCAAAAGTGTAGTGACCAGGAAACTCTCGGCAGGCATGAGCTGAGCCGACATCATCAACGACGCCCGCAAAGCCGTGGTCGACAAACGCGAAGCCTGGCGGCTAATTCAGGCACGACTAGAGTTTATGACCTACTCAATGCCGGACCACATCACCGTTACACCGTATCGGGACACCTCGTCCATAACTGCGGCTACGGCGGCTCCGTCGGAGCATTGAAAGCCATGGGCGCGCTACGCATGGGTCTGGCCGAAACCGAGCTCAAACCAATCGTGGAGGCGTGGCGCACGGCCAACCCCAACATCGTCCAGTTGTGGGCTGATGTTGATGAAGCCGCTATCACTACGGTTTCGACCCGCCAAGGGATTGAACTTGGGCAGCTGAAGTTCAGCTACGAGTCAGGAATCCTCTTCATCACCCTGCCCTCGGGCAGACGCCTGGCATACGTACAACCCCGCCTGGGTGAGAACAGGTTCGGAGGCACCTCCATCACTTACCAGGGACTCACTACTGGCAGGAAGTGGGGACAGTTAGAAACCTATGGCGGGAAACTCGTGGAAAACATTGTCCAAGCCATCGCCCGCGACCTCCTCGTTCACGCCATGCACCAAGTCACCCAAGCGGGGTATCGGATCGTGATGCACGTCCACGACGAAATCATCATCGACCACCCCACCGACGCAGGCAGCGTCAAGGAAGTCTGCCAACTCATGTCCCAAACCCCGCCCTGGGCGGTTGGCTTACCCCTATCTGCGGATGGTTATGAGTGCGAGTTCTACCGCAAAGATTGACCTGAGTAGGCTGCACGGACTTAACGACACCTAGCAGGAATAAGCAGTTTCGTGCGCAGGGTTATAAACCAGGCCTGCTCAAAGCCCTCCTACTAGGAAGCCATAACTTCTCCATACTGTCGATTGGCGGCTTCCTAGAAAGGAGCCGGTCATGGCTACCAACACACTCCAATCCTTCAGCCACGAGCATTTCGGGCAGATCCGAACTATCGAACACGACGGCACAATCCTGTTTTGTGGCCGCGATGTCGCTACCGCACTAGGGTATGAGAACCCAAGCAAAGCGATCCGTGACCATTGCAAGGGGGGTCCAAAACGTTACCCCCTTCAAACCCCTGGTGGCATCCAGCAAACCAGGTTCATTACCGAAGGTGACCTCTACCGGCTGATAGCAGCGTCGAAGCTGCCTGCCGCTCAGCGGTTTGAGTCGTGGGTGTTCGACGAAGTCCTACCCTCAATCCGCCGCCATGGCTTGTACGCGATCGACGAACTACTGACTAATGACGAGTTTTTGGAGCAGGCGATTGCGCATCTGCGCACCGAGCGGATGAAACGCCTCGCTGCCGAGCAAGCCCTGTTGGAGGCGGCTCCGAAAGTCTCGTATTACGACATCGTGCTCCAGTCCGATTCTTTGCTTACTGCAACGGAGATCGCGAAGGACTATGGGCTAAGCGCGAAGCGGCTGAATCGGATTCTGCGTGATGAGGGTGTGCAATTCCACCAGTCAGGCCGCTGGTTCCTCTACGCGCGTTTCGCCAAGCAGGGCTACACCCAGTCCAAAACCCATGAGTACGGCGAAGGCCAGACCCGCACCCACATGTACTGGACCCAAAAGGGCCGCCTGTTTATCTACGACTTGCTGAAAAACGCCTGTGGCCTGCTGCCGGTGATCGAACGTGAAGGGCAGGAAAACTCATGAACTGCGCCGTTATGGATGTGGGTATCTCGCGTAAGAACCGTGAGGGGTACGCGGACCCGACCATGTACCAAGCCCTCACGCACCTCCAGCGTTCCGAATACGGGTACAGGCCCCTGGTCTACATCTGCTCGCCCTATTCGGGGGATGTTGAGGCGAACGTGCAGCTAGCTCAGCGGTTTTGCGCCCATGTGGTAGCCCGCCGCAAGATCCCACTCGCCCCACACCTGTTGTTTCCGCAGTTCATGGATGACACCGACCCAGACGCACGCGAACTGGCGATGTTCTTCAACCGCGTCCTGCTGTCCAAATGCGAGGCGGTGTGGGTTTACACCGAGCAGGTCA
>JAUNVG010000032.1 GCA_030537735.1 Actinomycetaceae bacterium | reverse complement strand
GTCCTCCCCGCCTGCGACCGTCCTCCCCTTACGTTCCCCCTCCGCGCGGTTCCCACACCCCTCCCCGCCCATCCCAGTAGCCGCCCCCGCCCACCTATGCCCCTCCCTCACGCCCGCCCCGCGCCCGCCGGTTTTCGTGCTTTCCTCCCGGGCTCCTAGACTTAAGGCATGGCTACTCCTGATTTTGTGCTTCACTTGCGTTCCCACGTGGGAAACGAACTACTGTGGCTGCCCGGGGTCACCGCGGTCATAACGGATGAGGACCTAACCCGCGTGCTCTTGGTTCGCCGCGCGGACAATGGGCAGTGGACGCCGGTTACGGGCATTATTGACCCGGGTGAGGAACCGGCGTATGCGGGGGCGCGTGAAGCCTGGGAGGAAGCGTCGGTGCGCGTGCGCCCACACCGCTTGGTTTCCACCGAAGTGGTGGGGCCGGTGGAGTACGAAAACGGCGATCGCTCCTTGTACTTGGACTTGTCTTTCCACATGATTTACGAAAGTGGCGACCCCTATCCGGCAGATGGGGAAAACAGTGAGGTCGCGTGGTTCGACGCTGGTAGCCTCCCTGCCATGAACGCGCGCTTTACCCAGGTGGTGGGGCGGGTGCTTGCGGGCGAGGACGGCGCTGCTGTTTTCGATAAAAGCACCGACGGCATCGGCTAGTTTAGTGCGGGTGCGGTATGAGTAATAGCGCGGTGGATCCGGCGTTGAAGCGCCTGCTGGGCGCCATTGTGGCGATTGTTTTCTTCACTTACGTCGGCCAGTTCCTCCTTAACGCCGCTATCGCTCCCCTAGCTCGCGCAATGGGTTTAGCGGAGTGGCACATCGGCTTCATGCTCTCCCTAGCGGCGCTAATGGTCGCGGTCTTAAGCCAACCGTGGGGGCGAGCCTCCCAATCCTGGGGCCGCAAACCTGTCCTAGTAACCGCCCTATGCCTAGCTTTCACTGCCGCCGCGCTCTTTTCCCTCACCACTTTCTTACGCACTTCGGGCCTCATCCCAGTGTCGGTAGCGGCAGTGGGCATTATCGTGGCGCGCGGCGGTTTCTTCGGCGCCGCGGTGGCGGCAGTCCCACCCACGGGGCAGGCTTTAATCGCCCAGCACACTCCCGATGAACGCTCCCGCGTCAAAGCGATGGCGGCGTTCGGGGCCTCTTTCAACATCGCCGCTGTTGTGGGCGCACTCCTTTCGGGTCTGTTGGCTTCGTGGTGGCTACTCGCCCCGGTCTACGCCACCCCCATTACGGTTGGTATCGCTTTAGTTCTGGCGCTAGTGACCTTGCCGCGTACCGGTGGAGCTCAGCGCCGCCCTCTGCCACCGAAAATGTCTGCCTTCGACAGTCGGATCCGCGCTTTCCTCGCCGCCGGGTTGGGAATGTTCTTCGCCATGGGCGTGGTCCACATTACGGTGGGTTTCGTGATGCAGGACCGCTACGGGCTGGCTCCTTCGCAAGCGGTCTTCACCACCGGCCTGGCGATGGTGGCGCAAGCCTTGGGGGCGATGGGTTCTCAGCTGGTGTTGGTTCCGCGCCTGGCGTGGCCGCCCAGGCGGCTGATGCGCGTGGGCCTGTCGGTGCTGCTGGTGGCAGTGGCACTGGTGGCGGCTCCGGTTCCCCTGTGGCTACTGATAGCCAGCATCGGGCTAATGGGTTTGGGTTCGGGCCTGGCCTCTCCCGGCTACAACGCGGGAGCTTCCCTGGCGGTGAGTGCGGGCGAGCAAGGCGCGGTGGCGGGTTTACTGTCCGCTACCGGCGGGGTGACGTGGATTTTCGCTCCGATCGTTTCCACTTCCGTCTACGGCTATTCCCCGACCCTGGCGCTTTCTTTAGCGGTGGTGGCGGCGGCCGTGTCGCTTTCGGTGACTGTTTTCCACCCCAGTTTCACCCGCGCTAAACACACCCCCACTTAGGGGTATGGCAGTTAAAGACAGTAGCGGTTTGCCCTGCCCCACCCGCCACACAAGAGAGCTATCTACGTCCCCACGCGCGGTGTTCTCCTTCCGATGCTTCTGCGCTAGTTCGTCTTCCCCGAGCGCGCCGACCGGATCCGCAGTCCCAGCGCCAACGCCAACGCAATCAGGGTCGCTAACGCCAGGTATGGTTGCAGCGGCGCCCAGGTACTCAACGCCCCAGCCGCCCCAATGGTGAGCAACACGATTTTATTGCAAACCGGGCAGGCCACGGCGAACAGCGTCACGGTTAGCGCAGTCAGCAGCCGCCCGTGGTGTTCGGGTTGACGCGGCGGGGTTTGAACCATGAACCACGCCCAGGTCAGGGCGCAGGTGACTGCCACCACCGGGTATTCCCACCAGCGGATCGGCACTTCCCGGGCAAAAATGGGGTTTGGCAAGATGGAGGTGGGAAGCGTTAGGAATAAGGCGGTGAGGACGGTCATGCCTACCGCGGTGAGCAGTCGTTTGCGTCGGGTGCGTTGCAGGTGGTCTGAGTTGGCGCGGTAGTTCCCTCCCAGCGTGGCGGGCTGGGGCTGGGACAGGACCGTCAAGGTGGGATGGGGGTCAGTCATATGGTGGCCTCCAAATTCACTCAAGTTTCGTTACAGGTTGGCGAATCCGCGCACCAGCACGGTTACGGCTCCGACGCTGGCGACTACCAGCGCAAACGTGCGCAGTGTCGATGGCTGCAGGTGCTTTTGCAGTGGTTTGGACAGCGCGGTTCCCGCGATCAACCCGCCGATGGCTGCGCCCAGGGTGTAGACGGAGATGGACTGCGGGTCTGCTACCAGGCCGCTGTACCATTTCAGCGGCACGGTAAAGAGGTTCATCGCCAGGAAGTAGGCTTGCAAGGTGGCGGCGAAACGCTTTTGTTCCCACCGCGAGGCCTGCGCGTATGCCACCATCGCCGGGCCGGCTTGTGCGACTGCGGCGGAGAGGAATCCGCCCACTGCTCCGGTTAGATACTGCGGTCCTGGTCCGCTTACTGACCGCAGTCTGGGGGCGGCGATGGAAAAAACCACCATGGTTACGATCAGCAGGCCGATGATGACTTCTAGTGGCGCCAGCGGAATGTAGTGGGTGATGGCGACGGTGATTGCGATGGTGGGGATAGCGGCGACGGTGAAGCGGGTGGCGATGGCCCAGTCGGTGTCTTTGCGTTTGAGTGCCAGCAGCATGGCGGCGTTCACGATGCCGAGCATGTTCCCCCACAGGATGCCTTCGGTGGGGCCGAATAGTAGTACGAGTACGGGGGCGGCGATCATGCCAAATCCCATCCCCGATAGGCTTTGCGTGGTGGCTCCGATGGTGGTGACCGTAAAGATCGCCAGGAGCACTTCAATCATCGTCACGGTCTCACTGTACATTTACCTGGCGTTGCTTGCGCGTCTTGACCAGGTTTCAGCTTTTCTCTTGGCTGGGTTTCCACTGTCTTACTCATGATTAGTTCGTTCCTTCTAGCAGGGGCGGTGATGGATACCACCGCCCCTGCGTTTGCTTCCCTGTGGATAAGCTCGTAAAGTAGTTATCACCAACGCGGGGTGGAGCAGTTCGGTAGCTCGCCGGGCTCATAACCCGGAGGTCGTAGGTTCAAATCCTGCCCCCGCTACTAGAAAAGCCCGGTATCTCAACGAGATACCGGGCTTTGTTTGTTCCGTTGAAGGATGAGTATTGTAAATGAGGAAACTACTGGCGTCGCTGCTTGCAGTGGTCATGAGTGTGGGACTACTGAGTGGCTGCATGACAAAGACAGTGTCATTGAAAGCGAATTTCACTATTACTAGTGATAGGGAGATTAGCCCTGAAGCTAGCGCGTTGTTGTTGAAGCTAACAGATTCGCTGAGCAACAAGGTCTACTACCGGGTGATGGCGAATAGGCAGGCAGATTCCGGACAAGTGGATATGTCGCTACCTGAGGGCGAATATGACGTCGCTTATGTTAGCCCTGTTGAACCTGATGGTTCTATCTACCAGGTGGAGGGAAGCGAGAAATTTGTCGCTGATGCGAATCCGGATTCTTCGAGCAGTGGCGATTTCTCGCTGACGCTAACTTTGAGGCAGCCGCAAACCGTTACTTCCGGTGAACTTGAAGCGATTATTGAAGACATTAAAGCAGCTGATCAGGAGGGAGCTTTCGCAGCCGCAAGCGAATGGTCCGGTACGACCATCAGCGCTGAAGAAACCCTGCAGACCGTTAATAAGGCGCTGGAGGAAAAGCTTCAGGAAGAACAGAACAACACCACCGCTTCCGAAGTGTATAAGGATGTATTACAAGATCCGAAGGCTTACCTCCCCGCGGATGTCGTAAGTAAGCTTTCGAGTAATTCTGCATTAACGTACACGCTGGTAAATATCGGTGAGGGGAAAACCCCGCAGCTAATGTTGGCTATAACCCCGCACGATAATTTCGGAAACTCGCTTTCCTACCTGCAGGTCGTTGAGTACGATCCCACGCAGAATACTTTGCAAGTAGCAGGTGGTGAAGCCCTATCCATAGGGGTTGCTGGTGCCGGTGGGTTCCGCGGTTCCATGCGTTATAACCCTTACGAAAAATACCTGTATCACTTGACGTTATCTTCCGGTAGTGGTAGGAGTGCGATTAATAAGGTCCTCTTACAAAACCATGCAATTGTGCGTGAGCTTGTTGGAGAATACGGCCCCACCGACGATCGTCCTGATCCTAGCGAACAGGATCTTGATATAGCTTGGTACGATCCGAAGGACTTCGCACCGTTAGAGGAATTAGCTGGAAAACCTTGGACCTATAGCGTTCCGGACGCTAACACTAACACTGATCCAACAAAGGGCTCCCTCGGCACTGGTGGGTTTTAGATCGGCTGGTGGCGCATCATACACTCCACCCCGCGCATCCCACTACTAGGGATACTCAATACACGCTAAACGCCTGGGGTTTGCTTTAAGGCAAACCCCAGGCGTTTAGCGTGCTTTTCGCAGCTACCTAAGGCAACCCCCTCAGAGGGCGGACCTCAGGTAAGCAGGCAGCTCCTAGCTCCACACTGATTTACGATGCCGAGAACCAACCACCAAGGCCATCCCCAGCAACGACAAACCACCAATGAGCGGCAAAGCCACAGCAGCGCTACTACCAGTCTTAGCCAACTCCCCAGCACCAGCATCCACAGGCTTCACCGGAGCCGGAGTCGTAGACCCGCCAGGCTCACTCGGTTCAGTAGGCTCAACCGGATCGGTGGGCT
>JAUNVG010000018.1 GCA_030537735.1 Actinomycetaceae bacterium | reverse complement strand
AACCCGTGTCGCCGCCGTGAGAGGGCGGTGTCCTAGGCCGCTAGACGATGGGGGCGGCGCAGCCAGTTAGCGTTCCTCCACCGCGTCGAGGTCATCGTCTTGGTGGTACTACAAGCTGCAAGGTTCAGGGTTATCTGAACCAGTACCCCCAACGGGATTTGAACCCGTGTCGCCGCCGTGAGAGGGCGGTGTCCTAGGCCGCTAGACGATGGGGGCGGCGCAGCCAGTTAGCGTTCCTCCACCGCGTCGAGGTCATCGTCTTGGTGGTACTACAAGCTGCAAGGTTCAGGGTTATCTGAACCAGTACCCCCAACGGGATTTGAACCCGTGTCGCCGCCGTGAGAGGGCGGTGTCCTAGGCCGCTAGACGATGGGGGCAAGGACCACAAACCAGTCGTTTAATGAAAGTGGGATTGGTTTGCTTCAGGCGCGAAATAAACGCAACCGCTGGGGTACCTGGACTCGAACCAAGACTAAATGAACCAGAATCACTCGTGCTGCCAATTACACCATACCCCATGGCGGGAACCACTCTTGCAAGCTACTTTCTACTAGGAGAAAGCCTTTGCCAGCTATCGTGGCGCCGATGAAAAACTTTACCCGAATAGAACCGGCGGTGCCAAATCAAGGGCGCGTGGCGCGCCTCACCTAGCGGGAGTGGGAGCAGCGCAAGCCCGCTACTCCCACCGGTTATCCCCCAAGCCAACTAGGCTAGCTGCTCACGCAGCCGGCGCAGACGCAGCAAGGTTTCGTCTCGTCCCAAGATCTCCATCGACTCAAACAACGGTGGTGACACCGGACGACCCGAGACCGCTAGGCGCAGCGGACCGAAAGCGAAGCGAGGCTTCAACCCCATGCCCTCGATAATCGCATCCGAAAGCGCCTGGTGAATGCTGTCAGTAGTGAAATCCTCCAGCCCTTCGAGGACGCTGCTGGCAGTGTCCAGCACTTCACCGGCTTCTGGTTTCAGCTTCCGGAAAGTCTTCTCGTCGTACTCCAAGTCAGCGGCAGACATGAAGAACGACCCCAACATGCCGCGCGCTTCACCCAGCAGTTGAATACGAGTCTGAATCAGTGGCGCCCCCGCACGCACGATACGCGCCTCATCCTCACTCAACTCACCCAACTGGGCGGCACTGACGAAACCACCCTCATGAAGGTAAGGCACAATACGAGCGGCGAAATCGCCCTCGTCCAAACGGCGAATATGCTCAGCGTTAATGGCGGTGCACTTCTTCAAATCGAAACGCGCCGGGTTCGGGTTCACATTGTGAATATCGAACGCCTCCACCATCTCCTGCGCGGTGAAAACATCATTATCAGGGCTGATCGCCCACCCCAGCAACGCCAGGTAGTTCAACAACCCTTCCGGAATCATCCCGTTTTCGCGGTGTAGCAGCAGATTCGATTCCGGGTCACGCTTGGACAGCTTCTTATTCCCCTCCCCCATCACGTAGGGAAGGTGGCCGAACTGCGGCATCTGCTTCGCAATCCCCAGCTCCAACAGCGCCCGGTACAGCACAATCTGGCGCGGCGTGGACGAAAGCAGGTCCTCGCCCCGCAGGACGTGGCTGATCTCCATCAGCGCATCATCAACCGGGTTCACCAAGGTGTACAGCGGGTGGCCGTTACCACGCACAATCACATAGTCGGGAATCGAACCCGGCTGGAAAGTGATCTCCCCGCGCACCAAGTCAGTGAAAGTAATCGGCTCATCCGGCATCCGCATACGCAACACCGGTTGCCGCCCCTGATCACGGTAGGCCTGCTTTTGTTCCTCAGTTAAATTCCGGTCGTAACCGTCGTAACCGAGCTTCGGGTCGCGCCCGGCCGCGCGGTGGCGGGCTTCAACTTCTTCCGGGGTGGAGAAAGACTCGTAAGCGTAGCCACCCTCCAGCAGTTTCGCGGCCACGTCACGGTAAATATCCATGCGCTCGGACTGGCGGTAGGGCGCGTGCGGGCCACCTTTACCCACGCCCTCGTCCCAATCCAACCCCAACCAAGTGAGGGAGTCGAGGATCTGATCGAAAGATTCTTCCGAATCCCGAGCCGCATCGGTATCTTCGATGCGGAAAACGAACGTGCCACCAACGTGACGCGCCCACGCCCAGTTAAATAGGCAGGTGCGCACCATCCCCACGTGGGGGGTGCCGGTGGGTGAAGGACAAAATCGTACGCGGACCGGGCCGCCAGTGTTATTTTCCATGATGGCTCGATTCTACCGCGCTTCCCCCCTGCAGTTGTAAAGTGAGCTTTATGACTAACTGGGATGACTTGAACGAAGACGAAATGCGCCGCCGTGGGTCGCTGAAGTGGTCGGCTGTGGACGGGCAGCCAATCAGCGGCCACTGGGTGGCGGAAATGGACTTCGCCACTTCCCCGCAGGTGGCAACCGTGTTGCACGAGGCGGTGGAAAACGGCTTACTCGGATACATTCCTCGCCCTGCCGCCGCCGCCGCGAAAGCCGCTACTGCAGATATGTACAGCCAGCTGAACTGGCACATTAATGACGAGGACGTGTGGCTGGTTTCCTCCGTATTGGAGGGTCTGCGCGCAATGCTACGCACCTTGCTGCCACCAGATTCCACGGTGGTTGTTCCTACCCCGGCGTACATGCCTTTCCTATCTTTACCGCAGCTTTTCGGTCACCGGGTGCGACAGGTGCCCTCCCGACTGGTGGAGGGACAGTGGGAGCTGGACTTCGACGCGTTGGAAACCGCAGCCACCGACGCGCAGATGCTGATTCTGTGTAACCCGTGGAACCCCACTGGCCGCGTACTTACCGAAGAGGAGCTGCGCCAGGTGGAGCAGATCGCCACCCGCCACGGCTTGTTGGTGTTTGCCGATGAGATTCACTGCCCCCTGGTGTTCGACCCCGCCACCCACATTCCTTACGCTTCCCTTAGTGAAGCTGCGGCTGCTCATACTGTCACCGCGGTTTCGGCCTCGAAAGGATACAACGTGGCGGGTTTGCAGTGCGCGCAAGTGGTGGTGACCGATGCGGCGTTGCAGGAAAAGTGGCGGGAAGCGGATCGGTTCACCGCTCACCCTGGCACTTTAGGGGTGCTGGCAGTGCCTGCGGCTTACCGTGAGTCCGGGGCGTGGCTGGCGCAGGTGAAGAACTACTTGCAGGGCAATATTGAGCTGATTGAGCAGGTGTTGGACGGTAGTGAACTGTCTTGGGCGCGCCCGCAGTCCACTTACCTGGGGTGGATTGATGCTGCGGCGCTAGGTGATAAGCCGGCCCAACGTATCTTGGAGCGAACAGGCGTGAGAGTGAACTGCGGCAGCACGTTGGGCACTGGTTATGAGCGCTTCATTCGTTTCAACTTCGCGTCCTCACGCGAAGTGGTGGGCCGCTCGTTGGACCGCATTACCGCGCTACTGGGTTAGCGGGGTTCGTGGGGTAAGCGGGGGTCGGCGGCGTTCGCGAGCTACGTTTACGCTGTCGGCCATGTTCCCGACGTCAGCGGCGTTCGCGACGCGCCTGCGCTGCTTTCGTCAAGCCAGTGGCGGTGGCATCCCACGGATCCTCCGGCCACGGATGCTTGGGGTAGCGCCCACGCATATCTGCCCGCACCTGCGGGTAAGCCTGGTTAAAGAACGACTCCAAGTCCGAAGTGATTGCCAGCGGCCTTCCTGCGGGCGACAGCAATTCCACCGTAAGTGCCTGCCCGCACACGGTCTGCACCTGCCGCCACCCGAAACATTCTTGCAGTTTGGCCCTCACTGTCGGACCGCGCTCAGGGTCGAGCTCAACTCTGACCATCCGTCCCGACGGCAGTTCCACTTCCCGCGGCCAGTTCGTTTCCACCCAGTTAACTAACTCCCACCCCCACAGGGCGTACAGTCCGGCCCGCAGGTCCACTTCCCGCAGGCTCCCTCCGGCGAGGACGTCGCTGGCGCGCGTGCCAAGTAGCGTGTCCAAGTGCTGGGCCACCGTGGGCGGAGCCAGCTCAAGTAGTTCTACTGGCAGTTGCAACTGCGGCGGCAAGAGTTCACCCCGTGCCAGGTAGCGCACTTGCGCGATCAGTTGCGCGGTCCTCCCCGCTGGGGAAAACAGGTCCAGGCCGCGACTGCGCGCGGCTTCTTCTAAAGCCCGGCGCGCCGCCAGCGGGTGGTCTTTGACCGCCACCGGATGCGGCGACCCAACGATCGCACCCCACCCGGTGGTTTGTAGCGCCACCAGTTTGCCGCCTTTGACTTTCACCTCTACCGCACTGCGCCGGTAGTGTCCGCATACCGCATCCACCCACCGGCTGGGTATGGGCGCTGCCGCACGCACCCAGGTGTTATCTCCCAGGCGTTGAATACTTGCGGCCGCCACCCACTCATCCAGGTGCAAACTACTGTCCTCAGGTACCCGCAGGGCGCCTGCTCCCACTGACTGGTAGGTGCCGTTTTCGTTGCGTCTTGCCACCAGCCGCGGGAACGCCAGGGCGGTGACGAGGCCGGGTACGTCCTCGCGCTGAATCTGATCTTGGCGAGCGTGCTGCCCCCGTCCAGGGGCGACCCACTCACGAATACTCCCCTGGCCAGCAGATCCCGCCCCGGTGGTGGTGGCTAGGGTGGCGGCGTAGTCCTTCGCCCAGCGCTGGGCGTAGGTGGTAAAACGCTCCCACTGGGCAGGAGCCGGCCCGCGCACAGCTTTCACCAGGTCGGGGTCGCGCAGCCGAGGCTCCTGGGTGAGCAGTGCCACCGTGCGCGCCACTTGCTCGCGCAGGTGGCTCGGCACCAGTTCGCTGGCGCGCAGCAGGGCGTGCGCTAGGCGCGGATCGGTGGGGATCAGAGCTAAGATTTTCCCGCTATCGCTAATGCGAGGAACTGCCCCTCCCCCACCGTCAGACACCTGCAGGGCCCCGATTTCCTGCCCCACTTGGCGGGCCCGCATCAGCGACGCTTGCGGCCACGGGGACGGCAGTTGTAGTTCTTCCACCGACGACCAGGCACTGGCCGCTAGGACCGCCGCCGTCAGGTCAGCGTTTTCGGCTTCAGGCGGGTCGAACTGAGGTGCGCGCGCCCAGTCCACTTGATGCAGGCAGCGGTAGACCACGCCCGGCCCTTGCCGGTTGGCGCGCCCGGCCCGCTGCACCATGGACGCCCGCGAGGCCCGCACCGTCACCAGGCGCGGAGTGTCACGGCTGGGGTCAAACTGGGGTTGGCGGCTGAGGCCTGAATCCACCACGCACCGCACTGCGTCAATGGTCAGTGAGGTTTGCGCAATGTCTGTTGCCACCACAATCTGATCCCCACCGGCGAGGGCGGCGCGCTGCTGGCTGGCGTTAACAGCCGAATGCAGGGGGCGGGCGGGTAGGTCGCGTGCCTGCAGGTCCGCCACTAGGGCTTCGACGTCGGCAATGGCGGGGGCGAACACCAGTGTTGGCCCGTGCGTGCGGTAGGCTCGTTCAGCCACTGCCGCCAAGTGGCTGGCTAGGGCAAGGCTCATGTGGTGGCGTTCTAAAACCGGGCTGTTAACGGGGGCCCAGAGTTCTTCTAGCGGGTAGGTGGGGGCGGGTACGTCCAGGTGAGTGGCGTTTGGGAATACTCGCCGCAGGGCCGCCAGGTCAGCGGTGGCGGACATAGCTATTGCGGTGAGGTCCTCGCGCAGCTGGGTGAGGTCGTGTAAGAACGCCAGCACTAAGTCAGCGTCCAGGTGGCGTTCGTGAACCTCGTCAACGATGACCGCGTCCACCCCCTGCAGGTCCGGGTCCGCTAACATTCGGCGCAGCAGGGATCCGGTGGTGGTGAACTCAATGCGGGTGCGGGCGCTAACCTGGCGCACCCCGCGCATGGACAGGCCGATACGCTGACCGACTTCTTCACCCAGTTGCGTGGCGACGTATCCTGCTGCCGCCATTGCCGCTACTCGCCGCGGCTGAGCCACCAGCACCTTCCCACTCGGTGGGGTGTCGCTGTCGTTTCCCGCGTTGTTCTGACGGTCGAGGACGTGGCGCACCAGTAGCGGAACCAGGGTGGTTTTACCTGACCCGGGGGCAGCAGTGAGGATAATCGGCTGCCGCGCGCCGATAGCGGTAACTAGCGCGTCTTCACAGGCTTTTACCGGCGCTGTCGCGCCGGCCCACACCTGCGCGAGAGTTTTCACTTAACGTCGCACCACCGGGTTCGCCAAGGTACCGATGCCTTCCACCGAGCATTCCACTCGGTCCCCAGCTTCGATCGGCCCCACTCCCACGGGGGTGCCGGTAAGAATCACGTCCCCAGGTAGCAGAGTGAAAGCGGCGGAGATGTATTCAATCAGCTCCGGCACGCCGAACACCATGTCTTTAGTGGAACCGGACTGCACGACTTCCCCGTTCACGCGGGTGGTGATCTGGCGGTCTTGTTCTAAGAAATCCGGGTCCACCACGATCCCCGGCCCCAGCGGGCAGGAGGTGTCGAAGCCTTTGGCGCGCGCCCACTGCCCGTCCTCACGCTGTGCGTCACGGGCGGAGACATCATTAGCCACCGTGTAGCCGAACACTACGTCTCGGTAGTTTTCAGCCTTCACGTCCTTACACAGGGTTTTAATCACTACTGCCAGTTCGGCTTCGTAGTGTACTTCCTGGGACCAGGCAGGCAGCACGATCGGGTCATCGGGACCAATCACAGAGGTATTGGGTTTGAAGAACAGCATCGGCTGGGACGGTACTTCCCCACCCATTTCGGCGGCGTGCGCATGGTAGTTCTTCGCTACCGCCACCACTTTGGAACGCGGGATCACCGGGGAAAGGAAGCGTACGTCCTCGACCGTCACTAGCTGTCCAGATGGTTCGACCTGCTGGTAGAGGGGGTCGCCTTTAAGTACCACCAGGGAAGAGGAGTCGTCTTTCAAGACCGCGTATTTGGGGTCGTTTCCAGCCGTGAAACGCACTACTTGCATGGGGGCTCCCTTCTTCCTGTTGGACGCTACCTGCTACTTTAGTGCTCCCACACGTCGGAAGGTAATCCCTGCGGGAAGTGCGGGTTATTGGTCACGTTAAAGGCCGGGTCCGCTGCCGGGTTAGCTTGCTTTTGTTCCTGCCAGTCACGCAAAGCCCCCATCGCGTACTTGCCGAGCAGGAACAGGGCGAAAATGTTCAGTAGTGCCATGAACGCGGTGGCGATGTCCGCCAGCGACCACGCGGCTTTGAGGGACAGTCCGGAGCCGAGGAATACCGAGGCAATGACGATCAGTTTCAACCCCAAGGTGGAGCGGTTCACACCAAAGAGGTAGTTCCAGTTCAGTTCGGCGTAGGTGTAGTTACCCAGTACCGAGGAGTAGGCGAAGACAAAGATGATTACCACCATCGGCAACACGATCCACGACCCGAGGGAGTGCGACAGTGCTTCCACCGTGAGGGCGGCGCCGTCGTTGGTGGACATTCCGGGCTTGTACAGGCCGGAGAACAGCACCACGCAGGCGGTGGCGGTACACACCAAAATAGTGTCGACGAAAACCCCCAGGCTTTGCACCAGTCCTTGCTGCACCGGGTGTTTGATGTTGGCGGTGGCGGCGGCGTTGGGCGCTGACCCCATGCCGGCTTCGTTGGAGAACAGTCCGCGTTTGAGGCCGTTGCTGAGGGCGGCGAAAATACCGCCGGCGATGCCGCCGACTGCTTGGTCTAGTCCGAATGCGGAGCGGAAGATCATGGCGATCACGGCGGGCACTTCAGTGATGTTCACTAACACGATGGCCCCGGCGATGAGCAGGTAGACCAGTGCCATTACCGGTGCCACTACCTCGGCGATGCGGGCGACGGGTTTGAGCCCGGCCAGGATGATCGGGGTGGTGATGGCGGCCAGTAGTAGCCCCACCAGCCAGGCGTTGGCGTTGAAGTGGGCTTCGGCGACGTTGGCGATGGTGTTGGCCTGCACCATGTTGAAGGAGAACCCGAAGGCGAAGATGAGGAAGATGGCGAAGGCGGCGCCCCACCCGCGTTGCCCGAGGCCGTCGCGAATGTAGTAGGCCGGTCCGCCGCGGAAGATTCCGCCGGGGCCGCGGACTTTGAATAGCTGGGCTAGGACGGCTTCGTTGAAAGCGGTGGCCATGCCGACGGTGGCGACGATCCACATCCAAAAGATTGCTCCCGGGCCGCCGGCGACGATGGCAAGAGCCACGCCCGCGATGTTGCCGGTCCCCACGCGTGAGGCCAGCCCGACGGCGAAGGCTTGGAAGGAGGAGATCCCTCCTTTGGCGTCTTTGCGTGACCCGAAGGCGGCTTTTAGCATGTCGGGGAACATGCGTATTTGTACGAACTTGGTTTTATAGGTGAAGTAGATTCCCGCTGCCATGAGTGCGTAGATGACATTCATTTGCAGGGGGTTTGAGTAAATGAGGTCGAATAACCCTGATAGGAATGTGTCTACGCGGGTGAATCCTTCGCCGAGGGCGGTGGGTGCGGTGATTGCGTTCACGGTGGTGTGCATAGCAGCGTCTTTCGTAAGATTTTCTAACTTGACTGAGAATACAGGGATATTTGAAACACAGTCAAGACATTTATTAAATATTCTTTACTTACAATGGTGTTTTTGATTTACCAAACTCCGCTACTGACGCGCTCTTGCAGCTGCGGGTGATCTGCCACTTTAAAGGTAATGCCATTGCCCTTGGCTCGCTGCTCATCCCAGTCCTGCAACACCACGCGCACCCATTTCGCCAAGCCGATCAAGGCCGCGAGGTTCACCAGTGCTCCCAGTCCAAGCAAGAAGTCTGAAAGCGCCCACGCCACCGGCAGTGACACCACTGCCCCACCGGCTGCTACAAGTACCGCTACCACTCGGAAGCCCCAGGAAACGAACTTGTTCTCAGTCAGGTGATCCAAGGCCACCTGCCCGTATGAGTATGCCCCGTAGGCGGAGGTGTAGCCGAAGATGAAGATCACCAGGGACATCGGTAGTGCCATCCACGAACCCAAAGTGGTGGTTACCGCGGTAGCGGTGAGGGAACCGGCAGCATCAGGGTCAATGCCGGGCTCGTACACTCCCGAGATCAAGATCAGCAGCGCGGTGGCGGTACAAACCACGATGGTGTCGATGAACACGCCCAGGGATTGTACGAAGCCCTGCTGGGCGGGGTGAGCCACGGTGGCGGCTCCGGCTGCGTGCGGAGTGGTGCCCAGGCCGGCCTCGTTGGAGAAAAGCCCGCGCCTAGCACCGTTTACCAAGGCCACGAAGATGCCTCCGAGGACGCCGCCGGCGATGGGGCCGTAGCCGAAGGCGGAAACCACGATCCACACCAGTGCGTTCCACGCCTGTACCGGGTGCATGGCGATCACTGCGACGGTGACCAGGATGTAGAAGGCCGCCATGAAGGGGGCGAGGTATTCGGAGGCGCGCGCCACGGATTTAACGCCGCCCAGGATCACCGGGGCCAGGAGGAGTAGGACGAAGATCATGGTGGAGAAAGAATCCACCCCATGGTTGGCTTCGAAAGTTTTAGCCACCGTGTTGATCTGCACCATGGGAACCGCCAGGCCGGAGGCGACGATGGAAATCACCGCGAAAATGATGGCGGGAACTTTCCACCCCAGTCCGGCACGCATGTAGTATTCCGGTCCGCCGCGGAAGGTGCCATCCCCGTGGGGAGTTTTGAAAAGCTGGGCCAGTACGGACTCGGCGAAGGACGTTGCCATCCCCAGTAGGGCCACTATCCACATCCAGAAGATTGCACCGGGCCCGCCTACCGCTAGGGCCAGTGCCACGCCACCGATGTTGCCGATGCCGATGCGCGTGCCCACGCCCACGGCGAAGGCTTGGAAAGAGGTGATTCCTTGCATGGCGGAGGTGCGCGAGCCGGACAGGGAGGTGAAGATGTCACGCGCGTGCGTCACCTGCATGCCGCGCAGGTAGATGGTAAGGCCCAGGCCGACGCCGATTAATAGGAACAGCAGGATCCAGGAATAGAGGAAGTCCACGCTGGTGAACAAGATCTTGGTGAAGACTTGATTCACGGTAGCGAAGAACCCGGTGTCCGCCTGCGCCGGCAGTTGGGCAAGGGTCAAGATGGCGGCGTTCATGGAAAACTCCTGCACGTCGTGGTTTCTTGATGGGGATAGAACCGACCCTAGCGAGTGGACACCATTTAAGAAACAACCGTCCATATACTAAACGGGGGTTTCGGGGCGAGGGCGGCTGCCTCCTTCGCATGTAGAGGCAGGCCGGCCAGTCGCCGGCCTCCCGCCCGGTTCTGCGGCCCGTCCCTGCCCTGCGTTCAAAGCTCCGCGACGCTACGCGGCCTCCCGTAAGCAGTCACTGCCTTCCCACCCGGTTCCGAGACCCTTCCCCGTCCCGCAGCCCGTCCCTGCCCGTCCTCCTCCCGCGCCCCGTCCCGCGGCCCGTCCCTGCGCGGGCCACGCCCCCGCCCTCAGGCCCTTTCTCTTTTGGCTCTGTCCGTGGTATTTGAGACAATCTCACTATGAGCGCGCCCCTTAATGAACTCCTCGACGAACTAGAGGACAACCAGCAACTAGACGACGCTGACGCGCTCTATTCCGCTTTCACCAACTGGGCACAAAGCACCGGCCGCCCCCTCTACCCCCACCAGGACGAAGCGTTCTTAGAACTACTGTCCGACAATCACGTCATTGCCGCTACCCCCACCGGTTCGGGCAAATCAATGATCGCCCTCGCAGCACACACCCTGTCCCTGGCTCGCCGCGGCCGCTCCTACTACACCGCGCCGCTTAAAGCCTTGGTGTCGGAAAAATTCTTTGACTTGGTGGCGGTCTTCGGCGCGGAAAACGTGGGGATGGTTACCGGTGACGGCGCTATCAACGCTGATGCCCCCATCATCTGCTGCACCGCGGAGATCCTGGCTCTGCAGTCCCTACGCCAGGGCGCGGACTTGGACGTGGACATGGTGGTGATGGATGAGTTCCACTTCTACGGTGAACCCGACCGCGGATGGGCCTGGCAAGTACCGCTACTGGAACTAACCCAATGCCAGTTCCTGCTGATGTCAGCCACCTTGGGGGACGTGAGTTTCTTCGTGGAGGACTTGAAGAAACGCACCAAGCGGGAAGCCGCGGTGATACAAAGCGCTAAACGCCCCATCCCCCTGGAAATGAGCTACACCCTCACGCCTTTAGACCAGGCCCTGCGCGAGCTCATCGAGTTAGGCAAATTCCCCGTCTACGTGGTGCACTTCACGCAGCGGCAAGCCACCCAGACCGCGCAAACACTGGCAGCAACCGCGCTTATCACGAAAGCTCACCGCGAACGCCTAAAAGCCGCCACCAAGGGTTTTAAGTTCTCCACCGGCTTTGGCCAGACCCTGCGTAAACTCATTCACGCCGGAGTGGGGATCCACCACGCCGGAATGCTCCCGCGCTACCGGCGCCTAGTTGAACGCCTCACCCAGTCAGGTTTACTGGCGGTGATTTGCGGAACCGACACCTTGGGGGTGGGAATCAACGTTCCCATCACCACCGTGCTTTTCACCTCCCTAGCGAAGTTCGACGGAACCCGCCAAAGGGTTCTGTCCGCCCGTGAGTTCCACCAAATCGCGGGTCGCGCCGGGCGCGCCGGTTTCGACGAGGTCGGCTGGGTCGTGGTGCAAGCCCCACTGCACGTTATTGAAAATAACCACGCGCGTCTCAAAGCCGGGGATAACCCGAAGAAGCTGAAGAAACTCACCCGCAAACACCTACCGGAAGGCCAGATCGGGTGGAGTGAGTCCACTTACGAACGTTTAGTTAACGCCTCCCCCGAACCGTTGCAATCCCAGTTCCGCCTCACTCACTCCATGGTGCTCAACGCTTTACAGTCACCGCGCCCCGCCACCGAGCACCTTCTCTATTTAGCGCGTGAAAACCACGATCAGCCAACGGCTTCCAACCCGCATTTGCGCCAGCTGGGTCATATTTATACTTCGCTGGAAAACTCCGGGGTGGTCCGTACCCTCAGCCCCCAGCAGGCTAAAGAAGATGGTTGCGACCGGTTGCAACTGGTGGCAGACCTACCGGAAGATTTCGCCCTCAACCAGCCGCTTTCGCCCTTCGCGTTGGCGGCGGTGGAACTACTGTCCCCCACCAGCCCCACGTTCGCCTTAGATGTGATTTCGGTGGTTGAATCCGTCCTCGACGACCCCACCGCCCTGCTACTTGCCCAACGCAGGTTCGAACGCGGCCAGGCAGTGGAGCAGATGAAAGCGGCGGGCATCGAATACGACGAACGCATGGCTATCCTCGACACCATTAGTTGGCCCCAACCGTTAGATGAGTTGTTGCAGGACGCTTTCCGCGTGTATGCGCAAACCAACCCGTGGGTGCTTGGCTACGAGGTTTCCCCCAAGTCCGTGGTGAGGCAAATGGTGGAAGAGGCGATGACGTTTTCGGACTTGATTTCCCGCTACGATGTGGCTCGCTCCGAGGGCGTGGTGCTGCGTTACCTCACTGACGCTTACCGAGCGTTGCGTCAGACCCTGCCGGAGTCGGTGCGTACCGAGGAAGTGGAGTCGATTATCACCTGGCTGGGGGAACTGATCGCGGCGGTGGATTCTTCCCTTTTGGATGAGTGGGATGATTTAGCGCGCGGAGAGCGGCGCCAGGAGGACGATGCAGCGGCGGAAGACGAAGAGGCCGCGCAGCTGGCGTTCGGTGCTCGCCCCGACGGGTCGGTGCCGATAACTGCCAACCCGCACCGGTTTGCCCAGGCCGTGCGGAACATGATTTTCACCCGCGTGGATCGTTTCGCCCTCGACGACGTCGCAGCCCTGGTTGATTTCAATGACAGTGACGGGGTCAGCGCGTGGGATCGCCAGCGTTGGGAAGAGACTTTGGATGCGTACTGGGACGAGTACGATTGGCTGGGTGCCACGGCCAATGCGCGCTCGGCAAGCCGGTTCGCTTTCACGCCCCACCCGCAGTTGGCGGATTTGCTGGACGCGGGGGTGAGTGAGGCTGTTGCGAACGCGCACGCGGCGCGCATTGAGGCCGCGGAAGTGACGATGGTTAACTACCGTATGGAGGATCCTTACGCCGATGAGGACTGGCATATGGTGTGGTTGATTGATGAGCCGGCAAGCGCCGAGGCGGACGCGGTGGTCGGGTGGCTTTTGGAGGTCGGCGTACATGAGTGAGTCGCGCGGCCCCGGCGCCAGGTCGCGAGGGCGCTCCCCTTTCAAGGACACTGCCCCCGGCGCCAGGTGGGGCAGGCTCTATACCCGCAAAGTGCGTGAGGCTACTCGTTTCTTACTGGTTGGCGGCATGAACTATGTAGTTGACGTGGGGGTTTTCAACGCGCTGCGCGCCACCGTGTTGGCGTTCCAGCCAGTTACCGCGAAGGTGATTTCGGCGGTGATTGCCACTTTGTTTTCGTGGGTGGTGAACCGGTCGTGGACGTTCTCGGCGAGGGAAAAACGCCCGATTTTGCAAGAGTTCGTAGGGTTCATGACAGTTAACGCCCTGGGGCTTTTACCGCCGGTGGTTTGCCTGTGGATTAGCCACTACCTGCTGCACTTCACTTCGCAGTTGGCTGACAATATTTCGGCCAACATCATCGGCGTGGGGTTGGGAACTTTGCTGCGGTACGTGGGGTATTCCAAGGTTGTGTTCGGCCCAGATAAAGACGCCACCAGCGGCACCCACGGTGCGGTTCACGGTATTGACGAGGACAGTGCCTCCCGCGGCACCCCCGGTGCGGTTCACGGTATTGAAGCGACGGAAGCGAAGTAGCCGCATGTTTTCTACCGATGGTTGTCTAACGGTTCCGCGGCGCCCCGCTTTGCCCCGTGCCCGGGACCGCCGCCCCGCCACTAACCGCCCTCGATACACTACCCCCGCCGGTCACCGCCGGACCGCAGCTGCCCGTGACCGCCGACCCGCCACCGGCCCACGTCGATACGCTGCCACCGCTCTGCCGCCGGCCCGAGCCACCGGCCGGCGCAGGGTCCGATATGAATTTCCGAGTTTGTACGTCTCTCAGGCGTACAAACTCCAAAACTAACAAGCCACCAGGAGGCCAAGACAGTGACACCCGAACCGCAAGAGCTAGAAATCTTCGCTGCCGTGGAGCGCGCCGCCAAGCAGGTGGCTGAGGCTTGCCACGAAGTTGGGCGCGATCCCGGTGAAGTGGAGATTGAGTTGGCGGTTAAAACTCGCTCCGCGCAGGAGTGCTTCGTGGCGGGGAAGGCCTTGAACGCGGTGGGTCGTCCTGCACTGTTGGCGCACAATCGCGTGCAGGAAGCTCAGGCGATGGAAAGTGAGATGGCGCTTTGGGCTGGGGCGGGACAAGCCAGCTTGGAAGGGTTCCAGATGTCCCTAATCGGCCCGCTGCAGCGCAATAAGATAAACCACGCGCTGCGGTGTTTCCAGCAAGTGGAATCGGTCGATTCCTTGCGCCTCGCCACGGCTTTAGATAAGCGAGTGCAGCGCGGCTGGGAAGACAGCAGCCAGCGCGCGGGCGCGGCGGACACACCCAGCGAAGCGAACAGTAGCCAGCGCCGCCCCCTACCGGTTTTCTTGCAGGTCAATACTTCCGCCGAACCCACAAAAAGCGGAGTGGAACCCGGCGAAGCCCTGCAGGTAGCTACGCAGATTAGCCAGCTTCAGGGGCTGGAACTGGTGGGGTTCATGACCATTGGGGCAAACACCACCGACGGCGAAGTAGTGAAGCAAAGTTTCCTGCGTCTGCGCAATATTCGCGACCAGGCGGTTAAGATCCCCGAACTCACCAGTGCCCGACAGCTTTCAATGGGCATGAGCGGAGACTTCCCCCTCGCCATTGCCTGCGGCGCCACCCGCATACGACTAGGTTCCGTTATATTCGGGGCCCGGCCCCGCCCATAAAGCTCCGTCCGCCAACGGTCACGGCACGCGGTGGGTCCACTCCGGGTTGCGGAACTTCGTGGCCGCCAACTGGCGGGCATCTTCCAACTCCGCCTCGGTCAACTCACTGCGCCGCGCCCCGTACTTAGTGGTGAAATGATCCAAGAACAAGTCGATAATCTCCGCCCGCTCCATGCCGGTTTGCGAACGCATCGGGTCCACTCGTTTCGCCGCTGAACGCGTGCCCTTGTCCTTAATCTTCTCTTTCCCGATCCGCAGGCAGTCAAGCATCTTCTGGGCGTCAATGTCATAAGCCATCGTCACGTGGTGCAGCAAGTAGCCGTTCGCGAAACGCTTCTGCGCCGCGCCCCCGATCTTGCCCACCTGCGAAGCAATGTCGTTAAGTGGCACGTAGCGAGCCTTCACCCCGCACTTTTCCAACGCCTCCATCGCCCACTGATCCAAGAACGCATACGCCTGTTCGAAAGACATCCCATCGACGAGGGCGGTGGGAACCACCAGCGAATACGTTACGCAGTTGCCTGGTTCCATGAACATCGCTCCCCCACCGGTGATGCGCCGCGTCACTTGCACGCGGTGGCGGGCCACGCCCTCGGGATTGATTTCATTGGTATACGACTGGAAGGAACCAATCACCACCTGCGGGCCGTTCCACTCCCACATGCGCAAGAACGGGCGGCGACGCCCGGCGGCGACCTCCGCGACCAAGGACTCATCCAAGGCCTGGTTTACCTCCGGATCCACGCTGGGGCCGTAAATCACGTCGAAGTCCAAGTCGTCCCAGTCCACGGCTTTACCTAACGCCCGGCGCACCGCCACCGCGATCCCCGCGGTAGTGACGCCGAACAGCACGTCTGTGGGTTCCACGGCGGCATCTAGTCGAGCGGTCAGGTCAGCGGCGCTGGAGTCAGCTGGGGCGCCCTCTAACGCTGCACGTAAACGCTCCAGCGCTTCGTCCGGTTCCAGGAAGAAGTCTCCCGACAAGGAAACGTTAATCAACCGCTCTTCGGCCACATCCAGGTCCACTACCACTAGCTTTCCTGCTGGGATTTTGTATTCACCATGCATGGTTCCCATACTAACCCCGGTTTCGCCATGCGGTCGCCCTCTGCTAAGTGCGAGCCTGCGACCTAGACTAAATGGCGTTGAGAGGAACTGGAGGACGGTAAAAATGAGTATTGCGCTGCGTTCAGCGACTTCTACCTCGGGTAGGAACATGGCGGGGGCACGCGCCCTGTGGCGCGCCACCGGAATGGAAGATACAGACTTCGGTAAACCCATCGTCGCCATCGCTAACTCTTTCACCCAGTTCGTCCCCGGCCACGTCCACCTGCGTGATGTCGGCACCATTGTCGCCGACGCCATCGCCCAGGCAGGCGGGGTTTCTAAAGAGTTCAACACCATTGCCGTTGACGATGGGATCGCCATGGGGCACGAAGGGATGCTCTACTCCCTGCCCTCACGGGAAGTCATCGCTGACGCCGTGGAGTACATGGTTTCCGCCCACTGCGCCGACGCCCTCGTTTGCATTTCCAACTGCGACAAAATTACCCCCGGGATGCTGCTGGCGGCGCTGCGGCTGAACATTCCCACCGTGTTCGTCTCCGGCGGCCCCATGGAGGCCGGTAAGAACATTGACCCCGACATGATTGTGGGACCGGCGGAAACTGGGCACGGTAACCTCGTCACCGTTATGAACGCCACCGCCAACGACCAGGTTTCCGACACTGACCTGGATGCCTTGGAACGCCTAGCTTGCCCCACTTGCGGGTCGTGTTCGGGGATGTTTACCGCGAACTCCATGAACTGCCTCACCGAAGCCCTGGGCCTGTCGCTACCCGGTAACGGCTCCACCCTGGCTACGCACGCGGCGCGGCGTCAACTATTCACCAACGCTGGGACCACCGTTATGGAACTGGCGCGGCGCTACTACCAGGACGAAGACACCTCGGTGCTGCCGCGTTCCATCGCCACTCGCGAAGCCTTCGACAACGCCATGACCTTGGACATGGCGATGGGTGGGTCGTCCAACACCGTGCTGCACCTGCTGGCGGCCGCCATTGAAGCCGGAGTGGACTTCGACCTTGACGACATTGCCCGCCTGGGGGAAACCGTGCCCTGCCTGTCGAAAGTGGCCCCCAACCACAACGACTACCACATGGAGGACGTCCACCGCGCCGGCGGCATCCCCGCCCTACTGGGGGAACTGGATCGCGGTGGCCTGCTGCACCGAGAGGTAAACAGCGTCCACTCCCCCGACTTGGCTTCTTGGCTTGCCACTTGGGACATTCGCAGCGACAGCGTCAGCGACGAAGCCTTGGACCTATTCCACGCCGCGCCGGGCAACGTTCGCACCACGCAAGCGTTTTCCACTGCGAACCGCTGGGCCAGTTTGGACACCGACCGCGCTAACGGCTGTATCCGCGACCTGGAGCACGCCTACACCGCCAACGGTGGCCTCACCGTGCTGCGTGGCAACCTCGCTCCCGACGGGGCGATCATTAAAGCCGCGGGGATTGATCCGTCCCTGTTCCACTTCGAAGGCCGCGCCCTAGTGTGTGAATCTCAAGATGAGGCGATTGAAAAGATCCTTGATAAAACCGTGCACGCTGGGCACGTGGTGGTGATCCGCTACGAGGGGCCCTCCGGCGGGCCGGGTATGCAGGAAATGCTCTACCCGACCTCCTTCATTAAGGGACGCGGCCTGGGCAAGGACGTGGCGTTGATAACGGACGGGCGTTTTTCCGGAGGTACCTCCGGTATTTCCGTGGGGCACATCTCCCCCGAAGCCGCAGCCGGTGGTTTAATCGCCCTAATCGAAGACGGGGACCGCATCGTCATCGACGTGACCGCTGGTTCCTTGACTTTGGATGTGGACGAGGACGTGTTGGCTAAGCGCCACGAAAAGCAGCTTTCCCGCGACCATCCTTGGACGCCACTTACCCGCGACCGGAAGGTTTCCGCGGCCTTGCAGCTATACGCCATGACCGCCACCTCAGCTTCCACTGGGGCGGCGCGTGACCTGGGTTTGATCCGGCGCAAGTAGATTCTCAACAGGCGAGGTAACGCTAACGTCGATAGTATGAAGCTACATGCGTCTGTTCCTAGATTCTTGACTCTGTAGAAAGGGAGATTCTCATGGGATTCGATGACAAAGTTGAAAACAAGTCCGAAGAACTCGGTGGCAAGGTGAAGGAAGGCTTCGGCAAGCTCACCGACGATAAGGAAATGCAGGCCGAGGGTAAGGCCGATCAGGCTTCCGGCAAGCTCGGTCAGGTAGCTGAAGAGGCTAAGGACAAGGCCGAACAGCTAGGTGAAGACATCAAAGCCGGCTTTGACAAGATGAAGGATAAGTTCTCTAACTAATCCGCTTCCTCGAGCTTAGTTAGGCCGCCCCACCATTTCGGTGGGGCGGCCTTGCTATGCGCTACGTGCGGCGGGTCTTAGAGTATGCGGTACATCCAACCGTGGGTATCTTCCGCCGTTCCGTTTTGGATGGCGGTGAGCCGCTCGTAGATCTTAGTGGTAACCGTGGTGCTGGGTAAGTGCAGGTCGAACTCTTCAGATCCCAGGCGCCCAATCGGAGCCACCACCGCGGCCGTGCCGCAGGCGAACATCTCTTGGACCTTACCGCTTTGAATATCTGCCACCAGTTCTTCAAGGGGGATGGTTTCTTCGCTGACGTCGTAACCGTCCTCGCGTAAGAGGGTAAGGATCGCGCTGCGCGTACCACCGGCAAGGATGGTGCCGGTAAGTTTCGGCGTGCGAATACGCCCGTCGCGGCCAACGACGAACACGTTCATGCCGCCGAGTTCTTCCAGGTTCTGCGCGGTGGCGGCATCTAGGAAACACACCTGCTCGAAGCCGCGTTCACTGGCTTCGGCCTGCGGCAACAGGGACGAAGCGTAGTTCCCACCGGTTTTAGCTGCACCCGTTCCCCCCGGGCCGGCGCGGTGGTACTTGCGAGTAACCCAGATGGACACGGGAGCGAACCCGTTCGTGAAGTACGGACCCACCGGACTGGCGATAACCAGGTAGGTGAACTCGTGGGCTGAGCGCACCCCTAAGAACCCTTCGGAGGCGAACATGAATGGGCGCAGGTACAGGGCGGTTCCCGGCTCGGTCGGCACCCACCGCTGGTCGGCGCGCACCAACGCCACCAGGGAGGCCACGAAGTCTTCGGGGTCCATGCGCGGCATCGCCATGCGGTCAGCGGAGTCGTTGAAACGGGCGGCGTTGTATCCGGGGCGGAAAGTCCACACTGACCCGTCGGCGTGCCGGTAGGCTTTCATCCCTTCGAAGATTTCTTGCCCGTAGTGCAGTACCGACGCAGCCGGTGAGACCGACAACGGTCCGTAGGGTTTGATCTGTAGGTCGTGCCAGCCAGCTTGCGGGGTCCAGGTCGCGGCTGCCATGTGTTCACTGAACTGGGAGCCGAACTTTAGGTCGCTCATGCACTGCTGCCACTGTTGCTCACTCAGGGGCGTGACTTCACCGGTGCGGGGGAAACGCGAGGCGAGCTCCTCCGCCGGCGGTAGCGTTCGCGCGCTTTCTTCATCCAACCTTGCCCCAAGTTGCTCGGGTTCACCGTGAGCCATGATGTCTCCTTCAAATGAGCGTTTTCGTTGTCTTGATCCTACTGCCAGTAGTTTAACTATTCGTAGCCGTTGCGATCCGCCCGCGAGTGCTCGGCTGCCCCTTCACTGGCTTAGAGCTGGGCGCAAACGTCGGCGGTAACGGCCTTGGTCTGGTCCCAGTTCACTTCCCCGGCGGCGCGTCGTTGCATGTGGGCAAGCACCGCTGCCCGCACCTGTTCAGCTGCTTGCTCGTGCCCTAAGTGGTCAAGTAGCAGCGCTACTGTGGATATCGCCGCCACCGGGTCGGCCACGCCTTTACCGGCAATGTCAGGCGCGGAGCCGTGTACGGGTTCAAACATGGAGGGGAAGGCCCCCGCGGGGTTAAGGTTCGCGGAGGGCGCCAGCCCAATACCGCCGGTAACTGCCCCGATTTCGTCGGTGAGGATATCGCCAAACAAGTTATCGGTAACAATCACGTCATAGCGCGCCGGGTCGGTAACCAGGTAAATAGTGGCAGCGTCAATGTGGTTGTAATCCACACTTACTTCCGGGTACTTCTGCCCCACTTCACTCACGATGCGCTGCCACATACCACCGGCGTTCACGAGGACGTTGTGCTTATGTACCAGCGTTAAGTGGCGGCGACGTTTTTGTGCCAGTTCGAAAGCGTATTCCACCACTCGCCGCACTCCGTAGGCGGTGTTGACCGAGGTTTCGGTGGCGATCTCCGCATCCGTTCCGGCCCGCAGGTTCCCACCGTTTCCACAGTAGAGCCCCTCGGTTCCCTCCCGCACCACTACCAGGTCGATCTCTCCTGGGTTTTTAAGTGGGGATTCCACCGAAGGTAAGAGTTTCCCCGGCCGCAGGTTCACGTAGTGATCGAGGCCGAACCTCAACGCTAGTAGCAGGCCGCGTTCCAACACTCCCGATGGCACCCGCGGGTCGCCAATCGCGCCAAGTAGGATGGCGTCGGCCTTTTTCAGGCGATCAAACTCTTCTTCCGGCAGTACTTGCCCATCGCGTAGGTATCGTTGCGCGCCAAGATCAGCTACGTCCTCGTTGATTTCAAGGTCGTTCTTGGCTGCGACGGTGCGCAGTACTTCAAGGGCGGCGTCGGTTACTTCCGGGCCGATTCCGTCTCCGGGGATGATTGCGAGGTTGATTTGCTTTGCCATGATCCCATTCCACCCCATCTTGCCTGCCGAGCGTTTTGCGTTCCGCCATACGAACCACTTGCATATGCCACTCCCCAGTCCGCCGCCACCCGCGACACTTCCTCTCTGTACGACGATGCCCCACCACGCCCTCCCTCAAGCACGTCAACGACGCACTTCACCCCCGCCGCCACCTTAAAACTTCACCGTTGACGTGCCCCAGCGGTTCCGACATGCGGGCCTGACCTGAGGGGTAAGGGACCGACATGCTAGGAATGGGGGTATGACGATCTCTGCGGCTTTCATTGACCTTCCTCGTACCGACAACTTACGCGCCTGGTGTGTGATAGCGGCCGACCAGTATTCTTCTTCGCCGCAGTACTGGCAACAAGTTGCCGACCAGGTCGGCTCCGCCCCTTCCACCTTGCATCTGATGGTCCCGGAGGTCTACCTTTCCGAAGGCCCACAGAAAGTAGCTGAGCGCGTCGCCAAGGTGCATGAGACCATGGACCGCTACCGCACTGAAGTGCTAGAAACCTTCGGGCCGGCCGCGGTTTACGTGCGTCGCTCCACTCCTTACGCGAAGCGACGCGATTCCCTGATCGTGGCGTTGGATTTAGACGCTTACTCCTTTACCGGTGAGCCCGCTGACGTGCAGGCTTCCGAAGCCACGGTGTTGGAGCGCTTACCTGCCCGTGAAGCGGTGCGGGCGGCCGCCAGTTTGGAGCTTCCACACGTGCAAGTACTGTTCGACGACCCGCAAGGCCAGGTGTTTTCTCTGCTTGAGGCCGCCCAGCCGCAGTTGCCGAAACTGTATGAAACGCAGCTGATGCAAGATGGTGGTTCAGTTGCCGGCTGGCGCGTTGATGGCGACAGTGAGCTGTGGGCGAAAGTGTCCCAAGCCCTCAATGACCTGCCGCGGGAGCCGCGCGGCTTCGGATTCATCGTCGGTGACGGTAACCATTCGTTGGCGGCGGCGCGCTCGCACTGGCTGCACCTGAAGGAAGCCGGCGCCCCCAGTGATCACCCCGCGCGGTGGGCGTTGGTGGAGCTGTTAAATATTCACGACCCGGGTCTGCGGGTGGAGCCGATTCACCGTTGGGTTGGTACTGTGAGCGCCGCCGACTTTGAAGCGGCGGCGGCCCGTCACCGTCAGTCCCACCAGCAGGCGCCCGCCACCGAGGTGCAAATTCTTGCTTCCACCGGCGGGGAGGTTTCGCACGCTCAAGTGCAGGTCGCTACCCCGCATCCGCTGCTGGTGAAGAGCCTGGATGAGATCATTGCCGACCTGGTGCAGTCCTTCGACTTGGATCCGGGTGCGGACGTGGAATACGTCCATGGCGAGGACGACTTGGCTGAGTTGGTTGCCCGCCGCGGCGGCGTGGGGATGGTGCTTCCGGCACTGTCGCGCTCGAGCCTGTTCGACTACGTCGCCACCCATGGGGCGATGCCGAAGAAGAGTTTTTCCTTGGGTGAGGCGTGCGAGAAACGCTACTACTGCGAGTGCCGCCGACTGGTAGCTGACTAACGCACGCGGGTACCGTCAGCACCGCCGAGAATCAATGCCCCGGACCCGGCTTCCCCCGGAGCGGCGCCCCGGTTTAGTCCACTACCTGCGGCAGGCCAGTGATCTCCGACCCGTGCTTTTCCATGTACTGGGCTAGGTCGTCAGTTTTCCACGCTTTCATTAGCGGGTCTAACCGGGAGTGGTCAACGACCACAATGGATTGCCCGTCCGCGGAAGTGCCGGTCCCGGAACTTGGGCTAGTCATGAACGTTATATTCTGCGGCCTGATGCCACGCGCCTCGAAGGCGTAGTTCACCATTTTCACCGTGGTTAAGTCCGCATCTGTCGCCATGTCCGCAGACACGGTCTCCAGCAGTTCTAAAGCGGTCGTGGGGCTGGTTAGAACTTCCCGGCTGAGCGCCTTGCTGATCACCGCACGCACCCAAGCTTGCTGGCGTTTAACACGGTCAAAGTCACCCCCGGCCAGTGAGTATCTTTCCCGCACGAACCGCAGGGCTTCTTCCCCACCCATGGTTTTTTCACCATCGACAGTGGCAATGGTTACGCCGCCGAGTTGGTCAGTTAATCGCGTGAACGTGGTGAAATCCACCAGCGCAAAGTGGTCGATGCGCACACCTGTTAGTTCTTCTACGGTTTGAATGGTTAGCTTCGGCCCGCCGTAGGAGTACGCAGCATTTATTTTCGCCTCCCCGTATCCGGGAATGTTCACCCACGAGTCACGCGGGATCGACATGAAGCTAACGGTGTTGTTTTTCTTACTGAACTGGGCCAGCATCATGGTGTCAGTGCGTTGCGCCCCGGCTTCCCACTGGCTGGGGTCGCCGGCAGATATGCGCGAATCCGACCCTAAGATTAAGACATTTACCGCGGTGGATTCGGGTTCTGCGGCGGGTCGGGAGGTTTCTTCTGGGAACACTTCCGGCACGGTTTCAATCTGGCCGATAGTGGTGGCGTGGAGCCAAAACACGAACGCTCCCAAAGCAACGACCATTAGTAGGGCAACTATTAGGAGCACTTTTAGTGCTCTTTTAGCAGTTGAAGGTTTGGGGTCTTCTGCTGACTGCAGTTCGTATGCTGCGCTCATGTAACCGTCTATCCTTTGAACCGACCTTTAGTCCTGCACTGATTATATCTGTACCTGCAAGCCACTTCTGGTAGCAAGTTGACCACAAATACTTTGACGGCGAGGACGGTGGGGATTACCCGTTTCGTCCTCGCCGTCACGATGTGGCTAGTTAGCCCCGGCTAAACAGCCGGCGAGTTCAGCCTGGCGTCGCAGGTCAGTGACGCACTGGCAATGATGACGCACTGGCGCTAATGCCGCGCTGGCGTTAGTTACGCGCCGCCGACCCGTCGGTGTAGTCGGAGTCGCGGTCAGTCCACCCGAAGGAGCGGCGCAGTTCGTGGCCGGTGCGTTCGATCGGGTGGGATTCACCGCGTTTGCGCAGTTCCTTGAACTCCGGTGCGCCCGCGTCCTGGTCGGCAATGAAACGACGCGCGAAGGTGCCGTCTTGAATGTCAGCCAGCACGTCCTTCATGTGGTCCTTCACGTCAGGGGTGATGACCCGCGGACCGGATACGTAGTCACCGTACTCGGCGGTGTCGGAGCACGACCAGCGCTGCTTGGTGAGGCCACCTTCGTTAATGAGGTCCACAATCAGCTTCAGTTCGTGGCACACCTCGAAGTAGGCGATCTCCGGCTGGTAGCCAGCTTCCACCAGGGTCTCGAACCCGTACTGGATCAGCTGCGAAACGCCGCCGCACAGCACTGACTGCTCACCGAACAGGTCGGTTTCGGTTTCTTCAGTGAAGGTGGTCTTAACTACCCCGGCGCGAGTGGCGCCCATGGCTTTAGCGTAGGACAAGGTCAGGTCCCAGGCTTTGCCGGAGGCGTCTTGTTCCACCGCGATAATGGCGGGCACGCCGCGTCCTTCTTCGTACTGGCGACGCACGGTGTGTCCCGGGCCCTTGGGGGCGACCATGCAGATGTCGTGGCCTTCACCCGGCTCAATGTAGCCGAAACGAATGTTGAACCCGTGGGCGAAGAACACAGCGGCGTCGGCTTTGAGGTTGGGAGCTACCTGCTCGGCGTATACGGTGCGCTGGACCTGGTCGGGGGTGAGGATCATGACGACGTCAGCGTTCTTCACCGCTTCTTCAATGGGTGCGACTTCCAGGCCGGCTTCGGCGGCCTTTTCCCAAGAAGCTGAGCCTTCGCGCAGCCCCACCACTACCTCTACCCCGCTGTCGCGCAGGTTGAGGGCGTGGGCGTGCCCTTGGGAGCCGTATCCTACAATGGCGACTCGTTTGCTTTGGATTAGCGACAGGTCAGCGTCATCGTCGTAAAAGATTTCAGCCACGTTTATTTCTCCTTTAGTTGGTCGGTTATGGAACGCGGACCGCGACCGATCGCCACGGATCCTGACTGCACAATCTCGCGAATCCCGTAGGGTTCTAAGGTTGTGAGCAACGCATTTAGTTTCTCATTATCCCCCACCGCTTCAATCACCACGGATTCGGGGGTGACGTCAACGACGTGGGCGCGGAACAGGTCCACGATCTGCAGCACGGCGGTGCGGCACCGGTCGTCGGCCTTGACTTTGAACAACACCAGTTGGCGTCGCACCGACGGGGTTTGCGACAGGTCCACCACTTTAAGTACGTTAATCAGCTTATTTAGCTGCTTGGTGACTTGTTCCACCGGTAGGTCGTCGGCCTCCACCACCACCGTCATGCGCGAGATCTCGGGGTGTTCGGTTTCCCCCACGGCGAGGGAGCGGATGTTGAAGGCGCGGCGGGCAAACAGGGCGGCAACGCGAGTGAGGACGCCGGGCTTGTTTTCCACCAGCACGGAAAGAGTGTGAATCTGCGACATGGTTACACGTCCTGTTCCCACTCGGGGGCAAGGCCGCGAGCGTAGTTGATTTCGTTATTGGACACTCCCGCCGCCACCATCGGCCACACCATGGCGTCTTTGGATACGCGGAAGTCGATGAGGACGGGTCGGTCGTTTATGTTCATCGCCCATTCGATGGCTTCGTCGACTTCGTCCTCGCTGTACACGCGCCGCGCCGCCAGTCCGTACGCTTCGGCCAAGGCCACGAAGTTGGGGACTTGGGTGTCCCCGGAGGCGAGGTTGGTGTGGGAGTAGCGTTCGTTGTAGAACAGGGTCTGCCACTGCCGCACCATTCCCAGCACGGAGTTATTAATCAACGCCACCTTAATGGGGATTTTATTTATCACGCAGGTGGCAAGTTCCTGATTCGTCATCTGGAAGGACCCGTCCCCGTCAATGGCCCACACGACCTTATCGGGCTGGCCCACTTTGGCTCCCATGGCGGCGGGAATGCAGTACCCCATGGTTCCCAGCCCGCAGGAGGAAATGAAGTGGCGCGGTTTTTCATACTCAATGAACTGCGCCGACCACATTTGGTGCTGTCCCACGCCGGTGGTGTAGATGGCGTCGGGCCCGGCAATGGCACTTAGCCGCTGTAGCACGTATTGCGGAGCGAGTATCCCATCGTCGGTTTCGGTGTATCCCAGCGGGTAGGTCTCGCGCAGCCGGTTAAGGTAGGTCCACCACCCGGTGAGGTTGGCTTTGCCGTTTTCCCCGATGGCTTTCTTCACCGCCGGGTTGAGGGCTTCAAGGGTGGTTTTCAAATCCCCCACAATGGGGATGTCGGCCACCCGGTTCTTGGAGATTTCAGCGGCGTCAATATCCACGTGCACGACTTTGGCACGGGGCGCGAAGCTGTCGAGGTTACCGGTCACCCGGTCATCGAAGCGCGCTCCCAAGGCGATCACCAGGTCGGCGCGCTGTAGCGCTCCCACGGCGGCGACGGTGCCGTGCATGCCGGGCATCCCCAGGTTGTGGGGGTCGGAGTCGGGGAAGACTCCGCGCGCAGGCAAGGTGGTTACCACCGGTATGTCGGTTTGTTCCACCAGTTGCACGAGTTCTTGGTGTGCGCCCGAACGCACCAGGCCACCTCCGACGTAGAACACGGGGGCTTGGGCTTGGACGATGGCTTGGGCCGCTTGCCGCACCTGTTTGGGGTGGGGTTTACCGGCGGGCTTGTAGCCGGGCAGATCCATGGCCGGTGGCCAGGAAAACTCCAAGGTGGCGTTTTGCGCGGACTTGGTGATATCGACCAGGACGGGACCGGGCCTGCCGGTGCCTGCCAGGTGGAAGGCTTCGGCGATGCGGGAGGGGATCTCTTCGGCCTTGGTGACCAGGAAGGAATGTTTGGAGATCGGCATGGAGGCGCCCACGATGTCGGCTTCTTGGAAGGCATCGGTGCCGATGAAGTTGGCTCCCACTTGCCCGGTGATTACCACAATCGGTACGGAGTCAAGGTTGGCATCTGCCAGCGCGGTTAGCGTGTTGGTGGCGGCCGGGCCGGAGGTGACGATGGTGCATCCGACTTTGCCGGTGGCGAGGGCGTATCCTTCCGCGGCGTGTCCGGCTCCCTGTTCGTGTCGTACCAGGATGTGGTTGAGTTTGGAGTCCATCAGCGGATCGTAGGTGGGTAGGATGGCTCCTCCGGGCATTCCGAATACGTCGGTGACCCCAAGGTTTTCCAGTGTTTTCACGATCGCTTCGGCACCGGTCATGGTGACGGTGCGTTTATCCTGCGCCGGCTTAGACCGGGTGGTTTCACTGTGTTTAGCACGCGAACTCATGGGTTGTCTCCTGTATTTCCCCCGGTGGCGGCTGCGCCGCGTTGGGGAGGTTTTATTTTTCTATGGTCTGGGTGGTGGTCGGTTTCGGCAAAGAAAAACCCTCCGCACCTAAGTGTTTAGGTGGAAGGGAGGCGTGCGACTCACCCGCGTCACGCGGCAGAACTCGCACGCCCTGGTACTTCGACCAGGACGAGAATCACGATCTGCGCGGGACTTGCCATGTATTTGACAATACGCGCTCCCCCTAAACAAACAGAAAATGATGCTCTTATTTCTCACATCGTGGAAACCGCGCCTGACTGGTGTCTGAGGGGGAGCCGCCCTCGCCACCCAACCGGGCACGCTACTTTGAGGAAGTCGCCACATTAGTGAGGTAGTTGCCACAGATTAGGACTCTTTGACCATGCATTTACTGCCGATACTGGAATACTAGGAGAGGCGCTTGACGCGCCAGTTAAATACATCCATACCGCGACTGGAGTCAGCGGACTCCCATAGGAGCGAACTCGTGACCGCTGTGTTCACTTTTCTAGCTCAACAACCCTTACTTACCCTTTTTCTGCTGGTCGGCATCGGCATGGCTTTTGGGCACATCAAAGTCAAAGGCGTCGGCCTTGGGGCTGCCGCCGTGCTCTTCTTCGCCATTGCGATTTCTGCTGCCGCCCAAGCTTACGAAATAGAGGTGCGGGTCCCCCACGAGCTAGGCATCTTAGGCCTGGCCCTGTTTGCCTTCGCCATTGGCATTAACTCCGGCGCCAGTTTCTTCCACAACTTGAAGACCGCGCTCGGCCCAATCGTTGCCACCGTGGTGTTATACGTGGTGGCTGCCGGCAGCGCTTACGGCCTGGGACGCTACGTTTTCGACATGCCCATTTCCCTGATCGCCGGCACTTTCGCAGGCGCTACCACCAACACCCCGGCACTGGCTGCCGCCGGCGACGCTTCCGGCGACCCAGCTACCGCCACAGTTGGCTACGCGGTGGCTTACCTGTTCGGCGTCCTCGGCATGATGATCGCCGCCCTGGCGGCCTTGGCTTACGGCAAGCGAGATGCTGATACGCCTTCACCGCTGGCCAACCGCACCATCCGGGTGGAGCGCAGCGACCACCCGCTCATCGGTGACCTGTATGAAATGTTCGGCCACAAGGTGACGTTCTCTCGCATTCGCCGCGGTGAAACCGGCCCGATTTCGCGCCCGTCCATGTCCGACACTTTAGACAAGGACGACCTAGTGACCGTGGTGGGACCGCGCGAACTGGTGGCGCGAGTAGCTACCGAACTTGGCCACTCTTCCTCGCACTCCCTAATGCAGGACCGTTCCTACCTAGATTTCCGCCGCATCACGGTTTCGGATCCGAAACTCGCCGGCCACACCATCGCTTCCCTGGAGCTGTCCAATAAGTTCTCCGCCACGATTTCGCGTGTGCGTCGCGGCGACGTCGACATGGTGGGCGAACCGGGCCTGGTGCTCCAGCAAGGTGACCGTGTGCGCGTGGTGGCCCCAACTTCGAAGATGCGTGAGATCACGAAGTTCTTCGGCGATTCGGCGCGCGGCCTTTCCGACATCAACCCGGTTGCGATGGGTATCGGAATGGCTCTGGGTGTGATGCTGGGCGAGTTAGAGTTCCCCACTCCCGGGGGCGGTTCCTTCTCCATCGGTGCCGCAGCCGGCACCTTGATTGTCGGCCTCATCTTCGGGCGCATCGGGCGCGTAGGCAAGATCGTAACGGCCATTCCCTTCACCGCTGCCAGCGTGCTTTCGGAGTTCGGTTTGCTGGTCTTCCTTGCCCAGGCGGGCACGAACGCCGGTGGCCAGATTGCGGAGGCTTTCACCGGTGGTCAGTGGTGGAAGATCCTACTGCTGGGCATGGTGGTTACCTCCATCATGGGTGCGGGCTTGTACGTGGTTATGCGTTGGCTGTTCAAGATGGGCGGCACCCAACTGGCAGGCTTCCTCGGTGGTTCGCAAACTCAGCCGGCGGTGCTGGCTTTCGCTAACTCCCGCACCAACAGCGACCCGCGGGTGGCGTTGGGTTATGCCCTGATCTACCCGGTGGCGATGATCGGTAAGATCCTCACCGCTCAGATCTTGGGTGGCTTGTAGGCAACTGTTTGCGCCGGTTAGGCCCGGCCCAACTGGCCGGCACCGGCCCTCCTGCCCGGTTCAACTGGCTTTAGCACTTTGGCCCCGCCGCGCTCCAAGCGCGGCGGGGCCAAAGTGTGCCTGGCGTGAAGCTGCGAAACATGCCACTCTAATCAAGACGAGTTAAAGCGAGGCCACTTTAGAGGGTAAGATTAGGCGCAAGTAAAGTCTCTTCCAGGCTCATTTTGGAGTTTTAATGAATCGCGTTGTAGTGCAACGACTGAAACTAATTATCGCCGACTCACTAATGTGGGGACTTAGTTGGATCGCCGTGGCGTTGGTACGCTACGACGCCGATATCCCCAGCCTTTTCTACCCTGGCATCGGCATCTACCTAGCTACGGCTTTGATAGTGTCAGCTATCTTCGGTTGGCTACTGCGCATCTACCGCTCTGGCTTCCGCCTCGGCTCCTGGGAAGAAATGGGAGCTATTGCGATTCAAGTAGCCGCAACAACCGTCGTAGCAACCTTAGTTTCTATTCTTGTTTCCGGCTACGGTTCAACTCCGCTGATGATGTATGTACTGATACCACCTTTGGCGGGAATGAACATTTTAGTTGTGCGCGCCATTTACCGCGCAGCCTACCAAGCTTATCTTCCCTCGATTGACGATGCTAAGCGCGCCATTGTTTACGGAGCGGGCCCAGCCGGCCAGCAGCTGATTTACACCACCAGACGCGACCAGAATTCCCCCTACAAGATTGTGGGCCTGATCGATGACGATCCCGCCAAGGAGCACCTGACGATCGGTAATGTGCGCGTCTTAGGTAACGGCCACCAACTGGTTGAGGTAGCTAAACGCATCGGTGCAGATACCGTCATAATCGCGGTTGCCGACATGGATAACGATAAGGCGCTTCAGCTTTTCGACCAGTGCTACGAAGCTGGCTTAGACGTATTCCGCATGCCCCGACTATCATCAATGATGGATAAGTCCGCCATTTTGAGTTCCATCCACCGGCTGGATGTCTCCGAACTGCTCGGACGCAAAGAAATAGCTAGCGACCTTTCGTCCAAGTCTGGCTACATCATGGGAAAGCGCGTTTTGGTAACCGGCGGCGGCGGTTCCATCGGGTCTGAAATTGCCCGCCAGGTATATAGCCTGGGGCCAGAAGAGCTGATTTTGCTTGACCGCGATGAGGGCGCTTTGCATGGTATTCAGCTAGATATCTACAACAAGGCACTTCTAGACACCCGTGACATGGTCCTTTGCGACATCCGGGACAAGGAAGCTTTGCGCAAGATTTTCGAAGAACACCGCCCGCAAGTTATTTTCCACACCGCCGCTTTGAAGCATCTGCCGATGCTGGAAAGCTACCCGGAAGAGGGGTGGAAAACCAACACCCTGGGGTCTTTGAACCTGTTGGAACTCGCCGCCGAGTACGATGTGGAAGTTTTCGTGAACATCTCCACCGACAAGGCCGCTAATCCCACTTCCGTGTTGGGCCGCACTAAACGCCTAGCCGAACGTCTAACTGCGCAGATCGGTGCCAACGCTAGTGGGAAGTTCGTTTCCGTACGCTTCGGCAATGTGCTTGGTTCCAGAGGCTCCATGCTGGCTACTTTCCGCCACCAAATAACCGCAGGTGGTCCCATTACTGTTACCCACCCTGATATGGAACGGTATTTCATGACCATCCCCGAAGCTTGCAACCTAGTGATTCAAGCTGGTGCCATCGGCCGGCCCGGTGAGGTCATGATCTTGGACATGGGTGAGCCGGTGAAGATTATCGACGTCGCTAACCGCATGATTAGGCAGTCGGGGCAACCGATCCAGGTTAAGATCACCGGTCTACGTAAAGGGGAGAAACTCTCTGAGGATCTCATCGCCACCGGGGAAGAAGATGTCCGCCCCTTCCACCCGGAGATCTCACACGTTCCGGTGGAAGGCCTCCCGATCGAGCAGCTACCTGACCACTATCAGTGGGCGTTAGAAGGCGATACTGCGAAACCGGATCAGGACTAGTCCTCCAGTGAGGTTGGCTCCCACTCGCTACCTGTCATCATCGTTTGGGGGCCAGCCACCACGGTGGCAATTGCGATAACGTAAGCGACGTTTAGCCACCAGGTGGATTCAATCATCAAAGAAGAAGCAACCAGGGACCCAGCCAGCAGCACGAGCGTGCTGGTTACGGCCTCCAACGCTTGTAGTTGAGTGTGTTCGTCCTTGCTTGTGAATAGAACTCGCATGATGGTTACGAAAGCCCACACCATTAGGATGATGATGGGGACCGCGACCAAGATACCGTAGGAAACTAACAACTCTAGGATCGTGTTGTGCGGGTTAACTAGCGGCACTTGATCTTTGCTGACCTTCCAAACCACGTCATTGACATAGCTTTCAAAAGACCCCGGGCCGATACCTAAGCCGTAGGAATCGAAAAACAGTTTCAACCCGAAACGGTAGGTTATCCACCTGGAATCAAACGAGGCCATCTGGTTTTCGTCAACCACGCGGTGAAACAGGGACTCGAGGGAAAACTTACCTAACGCGGCAGCCGAAAATACCGCGGTCAGGCCTAGAAGCACTACTAGTATCACCGTGCCAGCTTGGCGGCGCAGCATCCACAGCAAGTACACCCCTACCACCATGGCGAAGGTGGCGAGCATCCCCACCGACTGGGCTTGCACAATCATGTACCCGGAGCCGGCAATCACTGTTAAAAATACCGCCTTGGGGATTATGCGTTTGCTGCTGAGCATCAGCGAAAACGACACGGCGGTTGCGAACGTGAGGAAAACAGCCAGGTTGTTCGGGTTCACGAACGTAGCAATGGGGAAATCACGGTAGGAAAACAGCCACGGCTGTCCAACTAGGTCTGAAAGGTGCCGGGAAGTCCTGATCTCCCAAACCGATATCCCTATAACCGTGATAGCTCCAGCCACGATGCCGTACCTGAGCCACATTAGATCCGCGGGCCTGCGGTGGATCAGCTTCAGCAGGCCAGCAAGTGCCACGGTTTGGATAACTAGCCCTACAGTTTTTTGCAGTCCTAGCTCGGGGTCAGCGCTCCATTGGACCGACAAGATCCCCCAGGTGAAAGAAGTCAGCATAAACACAACCGCTAGCCACAGGTATAGCGGTTGGCGTTTAGTTGATATCAAGTCGATAGCTACCCAGATGCCTAGCCCCAACACCAGCACTCGGTGCGCATACGGGTAGGACGCCGCCCCCGGGCTCACTGACATCCACCGGCCCATGATCGCAGAGAAAGGCAGTAAGAATACTATGAACGCCATCCAATGAGTCGAAGGTGGCAAGGCCTTTACCTGCCCGGGAGCGCTAGTTTCTTCAGTGCTGCGCGCAGAGTTCGGGGAACTCAGGGGGCGACGTTTAGTGCCGAGTCCTCCGGTGGCGGTGGGGGCACTTTGTTCATCGTTGGATCTCACGCTTTCAACCATCCGTTAAACAGCCGATAGTTAGACCATCGAATCCGATACAGGATCTTGTTACCTTTCCACGCCACCGCAGCTTTACGTAAAAGCGGAACGCCCGGTACCTTTAAGATGCCAAGCAAAGACTGCCTAGCTCTAGCTTCTTCCATCTGTCGACTACGCTCTAAGTTCAGTCGTGTTTCTTCATCAAATTCCAAACGCGGTTCTTCTAACAGCAGTTGCCACACTTTGCCGCGCAGCGCTTGTTTCTTAAGGAACTCCTCGTAGGTGAGGTGACGCGGGGAGGTATTACCGGAGTGGATACGGTAGTTGGCGATAATGTCTGTAAGCGCTTTTTCCTTCGTCGCTAATCCCTTACAGCATGCTTGGATCCAGGCGTCCTCGTTGGGGAGCTGTTCGGGGATGGGGAATATTTTTTCCGCCAGAACCCGAGTTATTGCCCCTGCTGCTCCCGAGCGGGAGGGCGCCTCCCCACGCGGCATAATGATGCCGTCTTCTTTAGGGTTGTCAGAAAAGGTCTTCAACTTGCCCCACACCGCGACCATATCGGCGTGCGGATCTGCGTCAGATAAAGCTTGACAGCGCAGTTCCAAGCTATTGGCAGGCAGCTTGTCATCGCCTGCTAACAGGCAGATCAGGTCCTCACTGCTGGCTGCAAAAGCGGCGTTAAAGGCTGCGACTTTACCGCGGTGTTCGTGTTTGGCTACGAATTTAACCCTGTTGTCTTCGGCAGCTAGGCGCTGAATTATTTGCGCGGTGTCATCCGTAGAGCCGTCGTCTACAAAGTAAACGCTCCAGTCAGGGTGCGTTTGTGCTTGCAGTGAAGCCACCATTTCTTCAATGTGCTCAGCTTCATTCCACACCGCTGATAGAACAGCTATCGATGGCAAGCTCATGGGATGGTCCTTTCACTAGCTTAAACGTCAAACGTTGGCTATTTCTTTTGTAAAGAGTGTACGAAACCGAAGTCACGTAGGGTTTGTATCAGGGTGCGCAACTGCTCGGGAGCTTCGGTGGGAGCGTCGGGGAAATAACTTATAGTATTCGCAATCGCTTCATCGACATCGTAGCAGCGGCTGAGTTCACCCCACAGTTCAGCCCCGGGGCTTTGCAGCTGGATAGTTTTCAAACTGTTGATTTCCGCAGCTACTACTTCGTTACTCTCAGTTCGAAACCACACCACGGTGTCTTTCAGCAGGCCCCCGGCGGTGCTTTCTGCGTGCGAGTTTGCTGCACTACCACTGTCAGCGCGCTCGTGCTGTTGTTCCTGCGAATCTGCCTGGGCGGTTTCTGCAAGATCGCAGCCGTGCATGCCGCGTTCCTCACCGCTAGAGTCTTCTTGAAGGTTTTGCCCGACACCGTCTTGGGAATGCGCCTTTGAGTGGTCCCGTCGTACTTGCCCCTTGTTATCTAGAAGCTGCCGACTGCCCGTACCGACCAGCCAGGCAGTTCGCGCCGCTTGCCTCACGCCTCTTGCCCAGTGGCGCGCCAGCTTTTCAAAGTTGTTCCTACCCGGAGTGTCTTTAGCGGGAGTGGTCAGCGCCAGCCAGATTATCTTCACCCGGCGCCGGTTGTTCTCAGCGTAAACGATCCGCTGGCCCCACACTCCTATTCCCCGTAGACCAGGTCGATGTTGAAGCTCCATGAGGAAACGTTTAACGGAAGTGAGTTCAACCGTGGCATTGGGGTCTAGGGAGGCTTCCATTAGCTCGGGCACACCAAGTTCTATGGCGCGCTCAGCTAACTGGTTCTTTTCGGTTTCCGTCAGCGCTTCAAGTATCGCGTCGCGTCGTTTCTGCCGGGTTTGCCAGCTGCAAATGCGGTCGGCGATAGTGTCCAGCATTAGCACGAGGGCGTGGTCTGCCTTTCGCATTACCGGCAGTTTCGGCCAGGTGTCCAGTTCGCTGGCGACCCGGTCTTCCCACAAGGCGTCGAAAGCTTGTTTCCAGTTTTCTCTAAGTCCGGGGAAGTAATGGTGAAAATCCACAGTTACCGGTAGGTCGGCGTGTTCAAGCACGTAGCCGTGGCCTTGCACGCCTTCACTGTTGTCGTTGTATTCAGTGAAACCCTGCTCCAGCATGGCTTGAGTAATGGTTGCCATCTGGCCGTCAGCGACAAGTATGTCCGCATCGGAGTGTCCCCCTCCGCGGCTGGGGAATTCCAAGGTGCTGAAGGGACCTTTGAAATGTAGCAGCCTGGTAGCGTTTTGTTCCGCGTACCACTGTGCCAGCAGGTGACCCAAAATAGCGTAAGAAAACAAGCTAATTTCAGCGTCCCCAGTCACTGCACCGGGATCGTCTGGATTCAAAGTGTTGTCAGCCAATGTTCTCTTACACTCTCACTAGACCGCCAAGCGCCCCTAACTACCGCCATTGCTATTTTTCAAAGATGCTACAGTTACTGTGCTTCCCACGCATCCGCACCTACCGCAATAACTTAAGTTACTCGGATTTCTCGGCGGATTCGTCAGCGTCTTCTTTCTCCGCACCGGCCGCAGAAGAACCTGTGTTCGACTGGTACGCCTGATCGTAGGCAGAAGTATTACCGGCGTAACCGTACTCGCCGTGACCGTAACGGAAACGATCGAAACGACGGTTCGAAGCCCCGTTGAGGACGAAACCAAATATCTTCGTCTGCACCCGTTCCAAAGTGGTGAGCGTGCGCTCAATCTGTTCGCGCGTGGCCTTACCTGATTTCACCACAATGATCGTCCCGTCAGTGGCGCGCGAAAGCAGCACCGCATCGGTCACCGGAAGAACCGGAGGAGCATCGCAGATAATGAAGTAATCTTCGCTCAAAAGCTCCAACAGTTCCTTCATGCGCTTAGAGCCCAAGATCTCTGAAGGGTTGGGGGGAATGGTTCCCGCCGGTAGCACGGTTAGGTTATCTGAGTATTTAACCAAAGCGTCATTTAGTTCAACGCTTCCCGTTAGGACTTGAGTAAGACCAACGGAACCTTCCAGTTCCAGTTTGGAAGCGATGGAGGGGCGACGCAGGTCGGTGTCAATCAGCATGACTTTCTGCCCTGCTTCAGCAAGTACGAAAGCTAGGTTAGCTGCAACTGTTGACTTCCCTTCCCCCATGACCGAGGAAGTAACGCAAACCGACGACGGTGGGTTGTCGATGTCAACGAACTGCAGATTGGTGCGCAGCTTACGCAGAGCCTCGCGACTTTGGAAGTCCTTGTCGGTGTCGAACAGCAATATATCGTTGCCCAACTGTTCCTCATTAGCGCTCGGCATAACGCCAAGGATGGAAATATGTTTGTTCTCTTCCAGATCCTCAACTGTGCGGATGGTGGTGTCGTAGATACGACGAATAAACGCCAACGTGTATCCCAGGATTAACCCTGCGAACACCCCGGCAGCGAGGTAGAGTTTCAGGTTCGGTGAAACCGGGTGGGTCGGTACTTCCGCGGAGGTCAATCGGGTGATCTGAACGTTGGATTGTACACCTTCGATTTCTTTGATCTCTTCAGCTGCCGCTGCCACCATGGCGTCGGCACCCTGGCTCGCCAGGTTCGGGTCGGATGCCGATACTTTAACGATGATTGCTACTGAGTCTTTGGGCAGTTCGACCTTGGTGTTTCCACCCAGTGAGGCTGCGCTGAGGGCTCCGCCGATCATGACGCTTGCGCGTTCAGCTACTGCCCTGGAGTTTATGATCGGCACGTAGGATTTAGCTTTCTGCTGTGCCAAGATGTGGTCAGCGTAGTCACTCGAAGTACCGTAGTTGCCTCCTTCTGCTGGGCGCACTGCGGAAACGTAGCCGGTTGAGTCAGCTTGGTATACGCGAGGGGTGAGCCAGTAAGCTCCCAACGCAAGCAAAACGCAGGTCAGTAATGACACCAAAATGGCAAGCATGTGCCTGGTGGTAAGCCGGACTAGGTCTTGAAAAGTCATACGTAGATTCCTTGATTTCGCGCCTTAGCAAGCAAAATAACTGTAACTTCCGTCTTAGTTTACTATGAACTCGCCTGAGCTTCGACTACTGGTTCCCTATGGAAACAGACACATTAAGCGCGTGGTTTTTTAGTTATCTGGGTGGGGAGGGCGTAGCGGCGGTACACTTCCACAAGAGTCCGTATACTTATTCTTCGTTACCTGTGTGGGAACTATGAAGGCAAAGAGGTAAGTAGCGCTGTGAGAGAGAAAAAGGCATTCCCCGCTTGGTTGAAAACTTCTGCGACCCCTCCTGCGAGGGACGCTATCGATAGTGGTTGTGACCTGCTGTATGTGTGCACCGGTAATATCTGCCGCTCCGCTTACCTGCACGCGCGCACGGCTGCGGAACTGTCCTCGGCCTGGGTGGTTGAGTCCGCAGGCACCGGCGCGGTCGTGGGCCACGATGTTGAGGACTTCATGCGCCGTGAGTTAGATCTTCGCAAGGTCGAGCACTGCCACGCTGCGCGCCAGGTGACCCCCAAGATACTGCGTTCTTCCGGCTTGATTGTGGCTTTCACCAAGAGGCACTGGCGGTTCGTGATCCAAGATGAACCCACCGTCTTGCGCCGCGCTTTCACTGCTTATGCTTTATCGCAAAGCGCTAAGCAGGTGTACTCTAGCCGCGAGTTTGAAGAACTTGTCTCTATCAGTGCCACTACCCAACACGAAGGGTCGATTAGTTCCCACCCCGTCTTTATTCAATGGCGTGACCTTTTGTATGCAACTATGCGCGACCAGGGTGGCCCGGCAGCTTTCGCAGACGTTGAGGATCCCTACATGCGTGGGCAGGAAGCGGCCACTGCGTGTGCGCGCGAGTGCGATGAGCTGTTGGAGCCGGTACTGACTTCCTTGCGTGCGCTGAACCTGGGTTAGTTACTCCATTGACGAGGCCGGTGGCGGCCAACTGACTTCCAGGTAGTGGCCTTCGACGTGCCCAAGTAGGCGCGGTTCACCGGGCGCCAGCGAGGGCGTGGACTCCCCTGCCCGGATGGTGGCTGCGAATAGCAGAGCCGTTCCCGCTGTTAGGCTTTTACTTCCGATTTCAATGCGGCTTTTTGCACTTAGCGGTATTAACAGACGGTTGAGTTTTTCCCCTTTTAGCATCTGCCGATACAGAGGAGTTCTTCTATCCGTCCAACGATGCGTAACACTAATGCCGGGAACCACGCCACAAACGTCATTCGTTTTACATTGTGGTCGCATGCCCTGGCGATTTAATCCAGATTCTTTATCCGCTTGAAGGCAGGCAAAGAACACTTCCGCATCGGTGGATTTCCGGGTGAGCCCCAGGCGCGCAATATTCTCAGACGGGGACGTTACCTCTACCCCGAAGCCACGCAGATAGCTGTGCGGGACACCGGGAACGATGTCGATGCTTTCCCCTGCGTTGAGTTCGAAGTATTTCGATGCGCCAAGCAGCATCACATGACGATGGTGGTTGAACGCTGTGGCGGCGCGCCTTAAATCGGAGGCGAAGTTACCTTCAAGTTCTGCTGCGCTGTTATCGACGCGGGTTAAGAACTCACTTACTTGCCCTGGTGTTGAGTTAAGGATTGCCCGACACAGGGACTCATACGCAACTACGGGGCTGTGGTCGTACAGTTCGAGGTATCTTGCAGCCTCCACCATTGCGCGAGGGAAGATTGTCTGTACTTGCCCTGGGTCAGCGATGCCCGCTACCAGTGCGGTGGGTTCCAAGGCTAGTAGTGTTTCGTACTTACCTTCACCGCAGTTAAATGCCTCCGGGTCACTTTCGCGGCTTGTTTGCACGAACTGATCACTGGGGTGGACTTGAATAGAAAGCGGCCCAGAGATAGCGAGGAACTTAGCTTTGAATGGAAGGTCGATTCGCTGGCTGCTGGTGCTTGGGGTGTCTTGTTCCCCGTCATTTGCTATGGCAATCTGCCTTGATGGTGATGTGGGATCGGATGAGAACCATAGTTCTGCGATTCGTCCCCGGTTAGTGCTGCCAGTCAAATTCTGGATAGCGTCTGTAGATCCCCAGTCGTAAGACTTTTCGACTCCAACCAAAATGCTGACTTGTTCGATTTGCACCCATTTAGGCTATCAAAATCATATTTATGATTTAAAGCAAGCACTGGTGTCGTGTCTGTCGTGCCCGCGTGTGTGTGGCTGTGTGTGCCCGTGTGTGTGGGTGTGGTGTTTGGGGGTGAATTGTTTTGGAGGACAACCCCCGGTGTGTGGGGGTTGTCCTCCGTTTTGGTTTTGGTGCGGTGGTTTCCTACTCTCCCACAC
>JAUNVG010000017.1 GCA_030537735.1 Actinomycetaceae bacterium | reverse complement strand
GGTGTGGTGTTGATTGTGGCTGTGGGGCGCGTGGCGATGGGTGTTGGTTTGGGTTCTGGTTGTGGTTGTGCGTAGTTGGTGTGTATCACGTAAGACAGCGCTGTGCCGGTCGCCGCAAGGACGATGATTGCAGTGGCAGCGATGATGGTGGCGCGTTTAGGTAAATGACGTTTAGAGGGTGTGGGGGTTGGTGTGGTGTCGATGGCTTCGCCGTTGGTGGTGAGTAGTAGTTGCCATGTGCCCTCGGCGTCGTGGATTGTTAGTGGTAGGTCGCGGTGGTATTGGTGCACGATGGCGAATGCGGCGTTGAGCGCGCTGTCTTTATCTGCCGGCACTTTCGTTTGTTCAACACCTGCGACGTATAGCGTGGCGGTTTGGTCATTGATTGTGATTTCTAATGGTGGCCAACTCATTGTTTCTCCCATGACTGTGGTGTGCGCGCTTTTTCTACGTGGTACGTAGAAAGGAGGCGCAATGTCGTCGAACCCTTGGGTACGCGCGGCGGTAGAGAGCAATTCTGTACCGGTCGAGGAGAGTGAGCTGACGCAGCCTCATAGTGAGAAGATTTGGCGCCCGCTAGTCACGCGCGAGATGCCTGCTGATGGTATTCCAGTGTTCGAGGTTAGTGATGATACCTCTCAGAACCTGTGGATGGTGGGAGCGCATGGCGGAGCTGGAACGTCAACGCTCGCACGCCTGTGTGATGCAGGTGATGCTGGCGTGGCATGGCCTGTCGGAACGGTGTTCACCAATGCGGTTGTAGTGGCACGTGGGGATATGCGCGGATTACGTGCGGCGCAGCGAGCGGCTTTGCAGTGGACATCGGGTGCGGTGCCATCGGTCAATCTTATCGGCGTGGCGTTCGTTGCTGATTGCGCGGGGCGTGAGCCGAAACCGCTGAAAGAGTTCAGACGTTTCGTGTCTGGAGCGTTTCCTCAGGCCTGGTTCATCCCCTGGATCGACGCCTGGCGCACTAGCGGCTCCGGCGAGCTTTCGACCGTGCCTCGTATGGTGCGCAAGATTGTTTTTGAAATTTCCCAACACAGTGAAAGGACAAGGTAAGGTAAATGGGCTATTTGTTGATTCCCTTTGATCTAGACGTGACATCGACGACGCCGCCGGGTATAGCAGATAAGGTTTCGACCGTACTCGGATGGGTGATGTGGACAGGTGGTGCGGTAGCGATACTAGGATTCATTATCGCCGGCATCATGCTGGCACTGGCGAATAATTCCGGTCAGTCGAATGAGGCTACACGTTATGTGGGGCGCGTGGCTATGGGTGCAGTGCTCATAACCGGGGCGTCGGCCTTGGCGAATTTCATCATGAATTGAGCCCGGTGTGAGCGAGGAAAGCACGCGCCAACAAACGGGATTTGTCATTGGAGGGGCATTCTTCCTATTGCTGATTGCCTGCCTGATTGTGGTGATCATCTTCGGGCAGGGGGGTAAAGGTCAAGATACCGAGCCCGTGATGATGCCGACACCATCGGATCCGGGAGTAGCGCTTGACTGGGGGGACGAACCTACAACAAAGGGCAGTCCGTCGCATTCCCCATGCGACTTATCGCCTGTAGATGATAGCCAGCTCGATGCCGGGTTCGTAGAAGATTGGCTAGATATCGGAGCTGGTATTAGGGTGCCAACCGCCAGGGGACAGGGGCCGGCAGTGTTTAATCTAGTTCCGAGTTGCTTTGCCCACTCTCAGATGGGGGCAGTGTTAGCTGCAGGAACCTGGGTGGTGCTTGCTACTAGCGGGTATGAGGGCGCGGCAGTGTATGAGCAGTACCTCGTGAAAGATGCAATGGGCATGGCTGCGATAGAGCAAATGCGACTTCACGGTACGGCGCTTGAGTCGCCAGTTGAGCTACGGGGCTGGAAGGCGGAAGTCCTCAACAGTGATACGACTGTAGTTCATGTGGCGTACTCGGTCAGTAGTCAACCAGCCTCGATTATGTCAATGCCCGTAATGCTGCGATGGGAAGGTGACTGGAAGGTCGTATTTCCTGAGGGCGGTAACGTGGCTATAAGTCAAGTTCGGTCTATAGAACTAGATGGGTTCAAACGATGGTAGGCGCATTGGTGGCGGCCTCGTCTTGCCGTTTTTGGGAGATCGGGTGTAAAGCAAAAGAAACAGTGGCGGAGGCAGCTGCTGGAGCCGTGCAAGATCTAGGGAACGCCATTTCAAGTGCGCTAGCGCGGGCGCTGACCGAGCTCAGCACCTTTTGGGTAGATATCCCCACTGTTGACATTTCGGTAGCTGACGGTGCGCGAGCCTTCATCCAAGGGTCAACAGCCTGGATGACGGTAGCGCTGGTGATGCTGTCAATCATGATCGCCGGATTCAAAATCATTTTGGAGCGCCGGGGTGAGCCGGGCGTTGAACTGGTGAAATCATTGCTGACTGTGGTGGTGGTAGCTGGCGTGTCCGTCACAGGAATTCAGCTGCTTGTCGACATTTCAGATGAGTTCTCAGTGTGGGTACTGCAGCGGGCCAGTGTCGAATCAGATCTAGTGCTACTACTCAATCCAACGGGGTTAGCCTCGGGTGTCAATGCCGGGATGTACCCTGTCGCAATCATGATCGTAGGCGGGATCGTGGGGATCATCGCCTCGATCATTCAAATGGGGCTTATGTTGCTTCGTGGGGTGATGCTAATTATCCTCACGGGGATCTTGCCGCTAGCGGCAGCCATGACTAACAGTGCGTGGGGTAAAGAGTGGCTGACCAAGACTGTGGGCTGGCTCATTGCATTTTTGCTGTATAAACCTGCAGCGGCAATCATCTACGCTACCGCCATTATGCTGCTTGATTCTGGTGGTGGCTTTGTCAGCGTTGAAGGCATAATACGCTTTGCTATGGCACTGATGACTATAGGGATGGGCATCCTTGCCCTACCGTCTCTGATTAAGTTCATTATGCCAGCCACAGCGGCGCTGTCATCAGGTGGTGGCGGTGGCGGCATGATGGGCATGGCGGCGATGATGGGGGCTAGTCATATGATGTCGTCTAGCCAGTCTGCACCCTCGGGGGCAGTAGCTGCTGATTCTGCTGCTTCTAGCAGCATGGGTGCAGCTAGTGGGGCAAGTAGTGCCGGTGCTGGTGCAAGTGCGTCTGCGGGTGCAGCAGCTGCGGCAGGACCGGCTGCTCCTTTAGTGATCGCAGGCATGGAGGGTGCTAAAGCAGTAAAAGGCGCGGCAGAAGACGCTACGGAAACAGCGACCTCATCGGCGGGTTCGTCTGCGCCCTCGGGCAGCGCGCCCTCTCACAGTGGTGGTGACTCGCCTGCCGAAGGCGGACCCAGTGGTGCTGGGGAGGCGCGCGATGAGTAACGATCGCACACCACCTACGTACGGCAATTGGCGCGTTCCGCGTGCTGCGGGTTTGGGGAAGCTGTCTTTTGGCACATCAGTGAGCCTAATCGTGGGGCTTGTGATAGCGGTGCTGGCAGCCATGACCGGTGGTCTAGCGAAAGCGGCACTTGTTCTGGTCTTTGTGGGGTTTATGGTCGTGTCTTTTTCGGTTAAAGACAAGCACCAACTATCGATAGCGGATCGAGTGAAGGAGAAAGCGATGTGGTGGCGACGTAAACGCAAAGGAACGCACTTTCGGTCAGGCGGTCTTGCTCCACGCGATACGGGCGGCGCGTTCGAGTTGCCGGGAGTATTACGCAAGGTCAAGGTGACAGCCCATCGTGATCCGTATGATAGAGAGTTTGCGTTAGTCGAACACGCTTCAGGCACGGTCGCTGTCGTGATGTCTGCCTCTCCAGATGGCTATGCCCTCGTTGACCCAGAAGTCATCGATATGCAGGTCGCCCGGTGGGGAGTATGGTTGGCGAACCTATCGGATGAGACAGGAATTGTGGGGGCGGCAGTAACCGTTGAAACGGCGCCCGATTCGGGTGATCGTTTGCGTCGTGAGGTGGCAGCCACGATTAGTGATACTGCTCCCGATGTGGCGAAGCAGATGCTGAGCGAAGCGGTAAATACGTATCCGCGAGGCGCAGCCCAGGTACGCGCCTGGGTGACGCTGACGTTTGACCCCACGCGCATGGGAGCGCGTGGCAGGGGAGGGGATGCCATCGCGCGAGAGATTGGCACGCGACTACCGTCGCTGCTTCAGTCCCTTTCGCAAACAGGTGCGGGTGGTATCCACCTCGTTACAGTCTCCGAACTGGCGCGAATCGTGCGGGTTGCGTTTGACCCGGCTTCGGAGACGTTGTTTGAGCAAGCAGCGGTCGAAGGGACGCAGGTTGCCCTGGACTGGACGCAGGTGGGGCCGGGATACGCAAAGATGAACTTTGAGTCTTATGAGCATGACTCGGCTGTATCGAAGTCCTGGACTATGAGTGTTGCCCCGCGTGGGAATGTGCAATCGTCAATTCTCGGTAAGCTCGTCAGCCCACAGCGTGATGTGGCACGTAAACGTGTCACACTGCTGTATAAGCCGATTCCGTCGGCACGCGCAGTGAATATTGTCGACCGCGATCTAGCGCAAGCATCAGCGGCGGCGAGTTCAGCTACCGCTTCAGCTAGGGCTAAAGCAGAACGGCGCGCGGCACAGCAGGTCGCTGATGAGGAGGCGCAGGGGGCCTCACTGATCGACTTCACGATGATAGTGACTGCTACCGCGCGGCGCGGCGAGGACTTAGGTGAGCTATCGGCCACGGTAGATGCATTGTCTTCAACTGCTCGCCTGGTGATGCGCACTGCTTATGGTGCGCAGGACACGGCGTTTGCTATGGGGCTGCCGCTGGGGCTTCGCCCCCACACTGATTCAGCGTTATCGCAGGTAAGCGGGCTAATGTGAGAGCCAAACGTATCTCTTGGAAACTGGATGTGCGTAGCAACGCGGCAGGGCTGATGCCTCATACAGTGATGTTTCGTGGTACGTCCCGTCAGGTATGTGGCTTGTGGCCGTTCGCAGCTGGTGCGAACGCTCCATTGGTTGGTGCGCCCTTGGGGAGGCATTACCACACGGGCGGTAGCGTATGTTGTGATCCGATCGCGTGGTTCGAAAATGGTCTGATTTCAGCGCCGTCAATGTTTGTCCTCGGGCTTCCTGGTCTGGGTAAGTCCTCGTTTATTCGCCATATGGTGTTGGGGATGGCGGGCAGGGGTATTCACCCGATGGTGTTAGGTGATCTTAAGCCCGATTATGTGGATCTGATTTCGGCTATGGGTGGGCAAGTGATCGATGTAGGTCGATCTAAAATTAACCCCCTTGATGCTGGTGGTGCGCTTGAGCATGCACATTTACTTCCTCCCGAGCCGAGGGCGCGGCTGCTTTCAGCGGCGCATGAACGCACGCTAACGATGGTGGCGTCCCTTATTCATATTATTCGCGGTGCGGTGCCCTCTGACCGTGAGGTCACCATATTGGATCGCGCATTGCGCACGTTGGAGGCATCGATCAGTGGCAGGCAGCCGACGTTGGAGGACTTATTGCACGCTATTCGCAATCCAAGCGAGCAAGTGCGTTTGGCTGCGTTGGATCGCGGTGAGTGGACGCGCTATCAAACAATCACTGAGGACTTAGAGGCATCGCTTCAAGCCCTTCTGGGAGGCAAGTTCGGTGACGTGTTCGCCGGTGAAACGACTGTGCCGATGAAAATGGATCGGGCAGTGGTGTTTGATGTATCGGCACTATCGGACTCAGAAAAAGACTTGCAGGCGGCCGTACTGTTGGCGTGTTGGTCGTATGGGTTCGCCAGCGTTGAGGCGGCACAGACGCTTGCAGACGCGGGCGTGGCGCAGCGGCATCGGCATTTCATCATTATGGATGAGTTGTGGCGTATTTTGCGTGCGTCGTCAGGGATTGTTGATCGCATCGACGGCTTGACACGTCTTAACCGTACGATCGGTGTGGGGCAAGCCATGATTACCCACACCATGCAAGACCTGGAAGCTTTAGCGTCGGCTGAGGACGTGGCGAAAGCTAAGGGCTTCGTCGAGCGGTCAAAAATCGTGGCTATGGGGGGACTACCTCACGCAGAGATGGATCTGGTGGCTGACGTGGTGCGTATGAGCGAAGCCGAGAAGCGGCTGATCACGTCGTGGCAAGACCCGCCGTCGTGGGACTCAACTACGGGTGTGGTTACCGCTCCACCGGGGCGTGGAATGCTCTTACTCAAGGTGGGTGGGCGGCCGGGAATACCGGTGCGCATTGAGCTTACCGATGTTGAGCGTGCGCTTAACGACACGAATAAGCGCTGGCAAGTAGGACAGGTGGAATGAGTTGAGCCTACGTGACCACATGGAAACATGGACACCGCAAACCATGCTGGTTGCGACTGTGGCGTTTATTGCCACAATCGCACTGGCAGTTACCACGGTGGGATTAAACTTGTGGTCGTTGTGGACAAGGGGAGAGGCGTTAACGTGGCATCCTTTAAAACTGGTCACGGGGATTCGCAAAGGCAGTATTGAAGTCAGCGGAACTGCGTGGAGCTGGGTTGGCGGGGTAACTGTCGCAATGTTCGCCGTGGTCATGGTGGCGGTCGTGGTGGTGGCTGGGCGCACGTCCAAGGTGCGCGGCGATAAAGCCGGTCAGCTAACTGGCACGAAACCCGATACTGTGGCGCTGGGTAAGAAGGCCGTGGCAGCTAAGGCTAAGCGCCTGGGCGTTGAGAACACTATCGGACTTCCTATTGCGCGTACGGTACATCGACCACGTGAGCTTTTTTCCTCGTTTGAGGATGTGTGTATCCTTATCGCCGGACCTCGCACAGGCAAGACTACATCGTGGGTGGTGCCGCGTATTCTCGCTGCTCCTGGCGCTGTTATAGCCACGTCAAACAAGCGTGACGTGCTTGATGCTACGCGCTACGTTCGCGAGGGTAGGGGACATAAACAAACGTGGGTGTTTGATCCGCAAAATATCGCCTCCACACAGCAGGCATGGTGGTGGAACCCGCTTACGTATGTGCGCTCGATTGCGGATGCGCAGGACTTGGCGAAAGTCTTTGACGACTGTGTGAGAGAGGCAGGTAGCTCAAAGTCTGCGTATTTCGACACGGAAGGGCGCAATCTCGTAGCTAATCTGCTTATGGCGGCCTCACTTAAGCCAGGTGCGGACATAACCCAGGTTTTACGTTGGCTAAACAATCCGCAAGATGATGAACCGGCAGTACTCTTACGCGAGAGTGGGTATGTGATGGCTGGTGAATCGGTCGATGCGCAATACAACCTGGTAGCGGAAACCCGCAGCGGCGTGTTTGGTACTGCCCAGCAGTTGGTTAGTTTCCTAACCAACGAACATGTCGTCAAGTGGGTGACACCCCCACAGGAGGTGGGCATACCCCATTTTGATGCGGACACTTTCGTGCGTAGCAACGATACTCTCTACCTGTTGTCGCAAGAGGGTAAGGGTAACGCTACGGCTATTGTCACGGCGTTGACGGTGGCGGTTAATGAAGCGGCTAAGGAATACTCTCAGACGTGTGGCGGGCGCGTGCCGACCCCGATTTATATTTGCCTAGACGAAGCTGCAAACGTGTGCAAATGGGGCGAGTTGCCCGATATGTATTCCCACTTTGGCTCTCGCGGGGTATGCGTAGATACGATTTTGCAGTCCTGGAGCCAGGGGAAGGACGTGTGGGGAGAAGCCGGCATCAATAAACTGTGGTCGGCGTCTAACGTTAAGGTGTATGGCGGCGGTGTATCTGAAGTTGCATTTTTGCAAACTATTTCAGAATTGATCGGGGACCACTATATTGACTCACGCCAGGTTAGCTCATCGGCACAGGGCACGTCGGTGTCGACGTCGCGTGAACAGGTGCAGCGGCGTATTTTTCCGGTGTCTGAATTGGCTGCCTTACCTGCTGGACGGGCGTGGGTGTTTGCCTCCACAGCTAAGGCGGTTCTGTGCCAAACACTGCCGTGGTACGAGGGTAAGGACACAGCCCAGATAAGTGCATCAATTGAACGATCTAAGGAGCGGCGATGACTAACGATATTGATCAGGTGGTTTCTGATTCTAAAGCTAAAATGCAAGGCTTGGTGCAAAACGCTGTTCAAGGCGGATATTTCCTAGCCGCCTTTATACGAGGCAACAAGGCTAGTAAGGAAATCACTGCAGCGCATGAGCGTGGCATGTTAGAGAAGAATCTCGACGCACTGCACAATGTGGAAAAGCCTATATACATGAAGTTGCTTCAAGATAGATTTTATCTTGAAGCCGCGCCTCACGACATTGCCCATGCGTATCAAACGGCTTTAGCCTGGCAGTCTCAGGAGCCAGAAGCGCACCAAGCTGTGGAGTACGCGAATGAAAAACTCATGGAACTATACGATCTCGACGTGCAACCAGTGATCGAGCATTTCACAACCCAGATGGATACGTCAACGTTGGATGAGCAGCTTTCAGGCGTTGAAGATAGCTTTTATCAGACGCGAAGTGTTGACGCACAAATTGTAGATACGAAAGAAAATCGTGAAGCGTCGAACTTGGTTGAAAACAGTGACGATCTGCAAATGGATCCAACTGGAGACAAAATACTAGGTGCCGCAGCTGATGCCGAAGTTGAAGACGCTCAGCAGGCGCGAGAAACCCACTTGCAGTATAAGGATATGGAAAACGCTATGCGTGCTCGTCATGGTGATTCCACAGGTACCGCTGTGAGCTTAGCTAAGGCAGGGGTGCCCGGTGATGTGGGGACTCTAGTGAAAAACGGTAAATCAAGCACTGCTGTGGTCAAAGGTCATAACATCACACACAGGTTTGGTAGGAAACGATAACTACGCTTAGATTCTTGGCGTGTCAGAATTAAGCTCGGGTGAAACCGGCAGCGTGGGTAGGCGGTAGTCGGGGGCGTGTTTTGATTCACGATGTTCTTCCGCCGTGCACAGTGCTAGTGGCCCGTTAGGGTCAAATACGACTGCCATTATCGGGTCAGCATAGGACACGAACCACTTCGCCATGCCCTCGGGCCCGCCGTGCAGTCGTAGGGACTCCCACGCTGTCCACAGCGCGGTGAAACGTGCAAACAACTCACCGTGCGCCCACCACTGTGCGCACCACGCGCGCCGCTGCGGGTGGGTGGGACGGTCGTAGACGGCGGCTAAGTATTGTTCAGTGAATTCAACGACGGAGGCATACACTAACTGTTCTGGGTCGATCGACAGCTTCTCACTCATTGGTGTTCTTTCTCTAGTCGTGGTTTGACACTGCCTACGTCCATCACCGTGCGCACTACAGTGTTCGCCCTCGCTTAGGTTCATGGCCTTTAGGCACATTAACGTCACTCGCTGTTGCGGAGGTGCGGGCCGGTTTAGTGCCTGGTGGCGGCATTAACGCAGCTAGGCGTTTTACATGTTCAGGTAAGTGCGGTAAATGATCGTCAGAGTCTGTGGCTGGTTCTGACGGTTCAGATACGGGTGCAGGCTGTAAAGCTTCAGGGGAGGATTTAGCAGTCCCCAGAGTGGGTTTAGTAGCCTGTGGAGTAGCTGCGGGTTGGTCAATGCTGCGTTCAATTACTGTCGTGGTGGGTTGAGTTAGCTCACCTAGTTTGCGTTCGATTGATGCCTCTAGTGTGCTCACATCGATGTGGCGAGTGACATTGGCATACACGCCTTGCGTGTCGCGAAGCAGAACTTCCGCGGTGCGGGTTTGGCGTGCCTGCTCATAGAGGGCGGCTAGTTCTTTCACAAGCCGCAGCATTTGGTAGGCAATGATGACTTGACGCATTTGGGGGTCGGTGGCTGCGTAAAGCAGTAGTGCGTTCGCAGCGGCGCGCGTTGCGGGGTGAGTTGGATTGCAACCGCGCGGGCGCGATTTAAGTTGCGCGGCGCGCCCTAGTTGGCGTGCAGCCGTATCGAACTGTCGCCCTAACGGGGTACCGGTGTATTGCGTCGCAGCGGCACTGTAGATGCCCGCCACGTCTTGTGTCATGTCTGCAAGCGCGGTTGGATCAGTGTAGTCAGTGGCTCGTATGCGTTCACGCACTTGCTCCACCTTGCGCAGGCGTTCACGTAGGGAAGCGTTGACACTGTTGTCACGCTTGCCGCGCCACGCGCCTCGCCATGTGTGTGCTGCTTGGGCAGCTGATAACGGAGTATCTGGCCAGCGCCTGCGTAAGCGGGTTAGAGTCAAGTCGCGGGCGAGCCTGCCACCGCCGTACCATTGGCGCTTAGTGTCTCCGGTAGTGTGCAATGCCACCGCGTATCCGGTGATTACGTCGGTGGTTCCTTTAGCGAAATAGGGGCGGATTCGCACTCCACTTTGTTGTACTAGGGTGATGAAATCGGATTCGTTGCGTGCAGCGGTAGCGGCTGCGCGCACGCGCGTTTCCAGGCGCGCGCGGTCTGTTAAACGGCTACCGTTTTTCGCAGCAGCATTTAATGCCTCGGCACTGTCATTAATTGATCCGCGTCCGTGTTCGCGGCCCTCCACGATGGCTAGAGCGTACTTGTGCTCTAACTTGTTGCAGGTTGCTTGTGCTCGTTTGTAGTCGTTATGCAGGTTGACGCGGGTGCCGTCAGTGCGCACGATGTTGGCGACAATGTGAATGTGATCGCCGCCGGCTTTTGAAGTTCCGTGATGCACCGCGACCCAACGCGCGGGTGGTTTTCCTTCTTCAACGAATCCCATCTCACGCATGAAGTCGTGCGCGATTTCTGTCCACTGCGCATCAGATAAAGCAGGTTCATCAGGTGCTAGTGATAGCGAACAGTGCCATACATGGTTGGGTGCGCGGTTGATTAGTATCCGCTGGTTCGTTTCGTAATCGTAGTGGTGTATTGACCCTTGTGGGTAGACGCCGTGAAAGTTCATGTAGGTATCGAGTTCGGTTGCGATCGATACCGCGTCTGTTGTTCCTATATCAGTATTGCCGATCACTTGGTCAGCACCGTGTGCTATCAGGTGCGGGTTTTCGTGTTCATTCGCACGCCCCGGTCCCACGAGGTAGAGCATGAGCCCAGTGGTATCTCCCCCGCGCGTGATGTTAGGCATCATGTGCAACACCACCGCCACTAATGACTTCGTTGATCTTAGTTACAAGTTCATACACTTGCCTAGCAGTGAACGCCGCGTCGGTAGGTACTTCGTAATGCGTGTTTGCGTGGCGCGCAATTTGATTAAGGTTAGAACCCACTTTACCCAGATGAGCGCGCAATGATTCAAGCTCTTCAACGAGACTCATTATCTGCGCAGGGGTTGCGCGATGTGACGTATGCAGCGCGCTATCGAGCAAATACTTCGACATCGAAACATGGTTCGCACTGGCAAGCATCTTTAACTGCTGGCGCTCGAACTCAGTCATCCAAACACGCACCGGAACACGTTTCATACCTGGGGCACTTTTAACCGACCGACGCACAACAGGTCTGGCTTTCATCATGCCCCCAAACTTCAAAATGCCTAGCGCAGCGACCTCACACAGTGAGGATCACACTTAACAATAGTGTGCCACTTTTGCCGACACGTGTCGAGCAAAACAAGTGATAATAGGCACTATTATCTATAGCTTGCTACGCCCGAAAGTCGTGCGCGCTGTGCGCGCACTTGGTTGGGCGATGCAAGCAGCCTTTGCGTTGGTAAAGGTGGATTAGGCTTTGGAAAAATGCTCGACGCCTTGGTGTTGAGTCCTTGCGGCTGTCCACATGAGCGTGGCGTGGGCGGTGGCGTAGACAGCCTGGCGGCGCGTGATTGTGGGCAGGCAAGTGGGTTTGCACATTGTGGGCAACATTGGGACACCCTTAAGAAGTGTCCGTTGTCCATCACTGTGTAAACCCACCTCACTCGCACGTATGCGAGGGGAAGATCACGCCGCCCTTTGGGCGGAAAAATGTGCGCACGCCGTGGGCGTCGTGCGCATGAGGATGGGCGGGAGGTGCGCGCGCTATTGGGAGCGCGCGCAAAAAGTGCGGTCTGCGTTGGGCTGCCACGGTATCGCTAGTTAAACGGATTGTTTGTTATAGGGTGGAGGTGTTAAACACATAAACAGGGAGCGGGTATGCAACCGTTTGTAGCAATTGACTTCGAAACAGCCAATGAACAACGACGTTCAGCTTGTGCTATAGCCGCAGTTAGGTTCGACAGCCAGGGACGTGCCGTCGAGGAGCTGTCAACGTTGCTACGTCCCCACGAAAGCGTTGATTACTTCAACCCGATTAACACATACATACATGGGATCACTGATGTAGATGTAAAGCACGCGCCGCAATGGTCACAGGTAGAACCGAGCATACGGAAAATAGTTGGCGACCTGCCGATCGTAGCTCACAACATGGCCTTTGACGGATACGTACTAAGCGATCTAGCAGATCTATACGGACTAGAGCCAATACTAAATCGAAGATTTTGCACAGTGCGACTAGCCAGACGAATCTTAGCTGACGTGCTCGAAACCAAGACGCTGCCCGACGTGTTTGGATATTACTTTCCAGACGATTCACTAGACAACCATCACGATGCGAGTTTTGACGCGAATGCGTGCGGACGAATCTTCGCGCGTATGCAACTCGATCACACTTGGGACGCGATAGAAGAACTGTGCCCACCTACTGGTGCGCATATCTCACGCTCGCGCCTAGCACCTCGACCAGGCAAAGCTACCAGCGAAGAACTAATCTCAACCTATGGAGGCAGCGACATATTATCCGGTCAAAGAATTGCTATCACCGGCACCCTCGAACGCGCCAAACGCACCGCTGTGCAAGAACTAATCATCGCGGTTGGAGGCAGCGCAGAAAACAACGTGACCGCGAAAACAACGATGTTGGTTGTTGGCACGCCAAACCCGCGCGTGTGGGTGCCCGGAGCATCTGCCTCACGCAAACTAGATAAAGCCCGCCAAATGCGAGCAACAGGCAGGCACATTGAAGTCTTAACTGAAGAAGAATTCTTCAACCGGTTACTGGACTAAGAGTACCTGCGCCCAAGCGCTCACTACGTGCGCGCGCCCATGACGTACTTGGTGTCGGATCTCAATGAACGAAAGGACACTAAGATGAGTGAAACTCATGAGCACTACCGTAGTATTTTGTTTGACCAGCTCAGTAGCCGACAGGCAACTGCTGACGAACTTGCGCACGCAGCAGCGGAGTTTTTGCAGTGCTCAAAACGCTATGTCGATGCCTACGACATGGCAATAAAGGCAGGATGGAGTCAGTCCGAACTGAGGCAACTGCCAGATCCAACGAAGCCGATCAAGAACACGGTACGCAAACGCAAACGTAAGCCAGCACCACCATCGACGGACGTGCATGAAGGTTAGTTGACTAAGATAGTGGGGCGCATTTGATGTGCCCCACTATCATGAGTGAACTGCACGCCGGCCGGCTACTGGGCGCGTGCAATGTCCTTTCATCCCACCTAAATCAGAATCAGCGAGCGATGGTAATCGGTGATTGTCCAGCCCGTAACCTCTACATACTCACACGCTGTGAACCGCTGTGGATCGGTCTTGCTCCACGCTCGTCCCAGAGACAGCGTATCGGGTGTGAAGGTTGATACCTGCACTTGTGTGCTGCGCTCCTGCCCCTGTGAGTGATTTAGGCGGGTTTGCAGTGTGTCCCGTAACGACTCCAAACCCGCCAAAGATGTAGAAGGAGAGGCGTAACCATGAATCTCGAAGTAGCGCAAAAGTGCGACTGGGCAGACATAGGAGTGCGTGCCCCATGTGATCGTTACACCTGTGTAGGACGGAACGAAAATTAAGCTTGTAATACATGGACTCACAGTTGCGCCGTTCTGCCGTTAGTTGCACCGTTAAGTTTAGCTACAGTGGGTGTAGCAGCTGCGGATTTGAGCGGAGCACCGAAGTTGGTTGTTAGATCACCGAGTCTGGCGGCATGTGGGGGTACATGCGCTGGGGGTTCAGATGCTTTGTCGATCTCCCACGCCGCAATTTTACTGCGGATGGTTTGTAGTTGCTCTTTAGTGTCTCGGAGTTTTTCTGCCCACGGATCGTCTAGAGCAAGCTCCGCTTTTGCGCGTTCGGATTCAGTCGTGTAGTTGTCGATGCGTTCGTTGATATGAGATATTTCGGTGCCAAGGGATTGTACTCGGTTTTCCAGGCGGGTCACGACCGAGACTTTTGCATCTTCAATGTCTTTCAAAGTGATCGCTACATGCGCCACGTCCGAGGTGGGGATGTGAGGAAAGTTGTGTCTGGGGAAAGCGAAGGCGAAGCCGGGTTCACCGTTGAGATGTTTTGCCGGTTCTAGGCCGACCAGAAGCGGTGTATTGCCTATGGTCACTTTCGGAATGAGGCTTATCCCCTTATAGCTGTATAGGCTCTCGTAGAGATTTTTGCAGCGGCCGGTGGCGGTGGCGTAGTCAGGGCGTAGCGCGGCCTTGAGCGCGTTCGCGAAGTCAATGCGACTGGTGTAGGTTTGCCCATTGATGGATGCGGTAAAGTTCGCGCCTTTTGTGGAGACCACGGTTTGAGCGAGTGCTTCAAGGTGTTTTCTTTTCTCGACAAGAGTTCGTATTGCTGTTTTAGCTTGAACTACTTGTGACTGAAGTAGGTTTCGGTTTGATCGCCATGCTTGGCTGCGGCGCGTGTAGGTGCGCAATTCGTTTTGGATTTGTGCTTCTTCTATTAATAGTGGGTTACCTGATGCGATTGCTTTGACTTGTGCATAAGATGCAGCGTCGTCAGAAAGGTCTTCAGCCTCACGCCCGGAGTAGTCTCCGCACATGATTTGATTGATGAAGTTAGCTTTGCGCTCTAGAGTCTGCCACATGTATGTATCGAAAGACCGTTCGGTGACGTAGCGTAGGATTTGGATTTCACCGTTTTGATTACCTTGTCGGATGATCCTGCCTTCTCGCTGCGCTAGGTCAGCGGGCCGCCAGGGCGCGGTTAGGTGGTGTAGTGCCACTGCGCGGCTTTGCATGTTCGCGCCCGTGCCCATCTTTTCAGTTGAACCTATTAGGACACTTATTGCACCGGTTCGAGCTTTAGCGAAGATCCGGTCTTTTTCCACGGTTGTGGAAGCGTCGTGTGTGTAAACGATTTTGTCTGCTGGCACTCCACGCTCGACTAGCTTCATTTTCAGCTCGTCGTACAGATTCCATTCGTGCGCGTTTTTGCTGGTGGGTGTGCCTTGATCGACAAAGACGATCTGTAATGCTCCTCTAGTGTCACTGACTTGCCCGAGCTCATCGAGGTACGTGTTGTCTTTCGTTTGCTGGTATATGTCGCTTATTCGGTCAGCTGCGACATCGACCTTTTGCTGCTCCAGTGGAAGATCGACTCCTTCAAGGGCACGTTCACGGGACTTTTCGGGTATGAGCCTATAGTCGGTGGCCATTGCTTTACCGTCGTTAGATAGCGTTAGCCAGTTGTCGATATGCGGCTCAATCTGGCGGCTTTGAATTAGTTCAGCACGCTTCAGGATGCGTTCTTGGAACTGGTCAATACCACTGCCAGCTTCAACGCTGACGATTTCAGGGCTGCGGTTCCCATCGTGATTAACTGCAATATCTGGCGTTTTCAGGTTCAACTGATCGCGGGTTTTCACGTCTGCGAACGTGCTCCACATTTGCATCAGTTCAGGTAAGTTCTTAAACCGCGCGGGGCGTTGGCGGACTTCTAGAGTGCCTGCGGCTGTGGCTTCTACTGAGCTAGTGATTTCAGTGAAGGTTTTCGCCCATTGGTCGAATGTATCTAGCCCGCTTTCTTCCAGCAGATCCGGGCGCAGGTAGTGCGTCATTACCCACATCTCACCCATCGTGTTCGCCACAGGCGTGGCGGTAGCGAAAGTGGCGCAACGCGCTCCGTAGGTTTGACGCAGGTAGCTCAGCTTCATATCGAGGTCTTGCGCACGATCAGCGGCAGAGGACGAAATGATTCCTTGCGTGCGGGTGCGGGCACTGAGGTTCTTGTAGTGGTGCGCCTCATCGACGACCAGATAGTCCACCCCGAGCTTATCGAAGGTTAAACCAGTATCTGCTGAGTCTTTAAGCTTGGCCAAGCGTTGCTCGAGTTGGGTTTTCATGCGTATCAGGGTTTTTTCTGCACGTGAGACACTGTAGCGTTCAGCGTCTTTTGACGACGCTAACCAGTTTTCAAGGTTTTCGATTTCCTTGCCCATGTACGTTTCCAATGTGCCTGCATCGACAGGGATTTTACGAAACGCCGATTGAGTACATATGACCGCGTCCCAATTCGAGGTGGTCACTCGTGCCATGAAGTCACCTCGACCGGACTTGTTCGTGATGTCGTCTTTGTCGGCGGCGAGGATTTTGGCTTGTGGATATGCCTGCAACCATTCGCGCTCGAATTGCGCGAGCATATGGTTAGGCACAACTATCATCGGTTTTTGAATTAAGCCAAGGCGTTTTTGTTCCATCACGCCCGCAACCATCTCCAGGGTTTTGCCAGCCCCCACCTCATGGAATAACCCAGTGGTGGGTTCGGCGATCATTCTGGCTACAGCAGTTTTTTGGTGATCATGTAGAGTGAACGTTTTAGCCAGGCCAGGTAAGCGCAGAGCTTGACCTTCAGTTTCGTAGGAGCGTTGCACATGAGAGTTGAACCGCTGGTTATAGAGCTTCAGTAGTTCTTCTGCGCGGTTGGGGTCGTCCCACACCCATTTGACGAACTCGTCACGTATTTGCTCGGCTTTACCTTGAGCTGCTTCAGTAGCTACCGGGTTTAAATGTTCCGTCTTGGTTTCTGAGTCTGCGTCGAACACTCTAATGGGCGCGTTATTACACAAGTTAAGGAAAATCTGTGTCGCGCTCATACGTGGCGTACCCCAGGTCGCGGTTTGGAGTACCCCGTGGGTGTAGGTTCCTTTCATTCCCCACCCGTTGATAGGGTCGTGTCCCATTACAATGTCGGATTGACGCACTAGCTGCCTAATGAACTGTGTATGTAGCTTTGGGCTGATCCATGCTGCACCCGGCTCCACAGAAATATCCATTGGTGTTAAATCAGCAGGTATGACTTCCTTGAGTGCGTCAACGTTTACTTGGTAGCGTGAATCGGCCTCACTTAGGTTCATCGCGGTTTGCGGTTTGCTGCGCACATTGCCCGATAAGTATTGTGCGCGCGTGGCGTATTGCCCGCCTGGCAGGTCAAATATCTCAGTTCCCAACTGTTCACGCACAGTTTTAATATCGGTTTCACCCAGCAGGTAGGCAATGTAGTCGAGGTCAATTTTGCCTTTTTGTTCTAGACATATGTACATGGCATCAGTGGGTGTATCTGCCCCTTTGGGTGTGTATTTAGCAAAAATTTGCCGCCCGCGTTGAATCGGTGCGGGCTGCGCGGTTTGCGCATCCGCGTCATATACTTCCACGGCTTTAGCTAAAGGGGCGAAAGGGTCTTTTTCGAATATTCGCATCACGGGTGGTCGGCGTTCACGGTAAACTTCCTTGCCCTTCGAGTTCAGATACGTCTTACGCTGCGCGCGGTTTAGGGCACCGTACTTATCAAAATATGATGAGTACCTTGTTTTAAGTTGGTCGCGTAGGTGGGCTAACTGTGGGGTGTCGGTGGCTGAAGCGGCTTCGGCTTCGATGAGTGCTCGGACGCTATCGCGTATTTCCAGCAGGGCAGTGAGTTCACCTGCTTGAGTTTTGGGCACTTTAAGGGGTTCCCACCCGGTGTGGGTGAGGGTTTCAAACCCGGTTTCGCTACTGCGAATGCTCCCCAGTGTGCGGGTTGCGGGAGCGTTCGCCACTGGCAGGTGTTCGGGGGCATGTTCGGGACTGTAGGTTAACCCATTTTTACGAGCTTGACCTAGGTCAGCGCTGACTCGTTCGCTCAATAGTTCAGCTATACGCACTGGGTTTTTAGCGGTTTCGCTAGTGGGATCAACGTGCAGGGTTTTAGCGTTATACATCCCCTGCCCAACACGGAATTCACCAAGCACGCTAGTTGGGTGATCTTGAAAGAACGTGTTTATCCGCACGGATTCGCCGTTGATATCGACAGCTGTGGAATGCTCCCACATGAACGGCAGAGCCGTTTCAGAGTCTTTGCGCACTCTAAACACTAAAACATCGGTTAGTGCCTCAGTGTTGGCGACCTCAGAGTGCGCCCCCGTTGGTAGGCGCACGGCTGAGAGCAGGTCAGCTTTTTCGTACATGTCGCGCCTGGCTGCTGGGTTAGCAGCGTCAAGAGTGTAGCGTGAGGTGATTACGGCTACTACTGCGCCGGGTTTAGTTTGCGATAGGGCTTTGATAATGAAGTGGTTATGGATGGAGTGGTTGCCGGGATTGCCAGCTGGGTCGTAGAGGTTGATATCACCGAAAGGAACGTTGCCAACAGCGGCGTCGAATAACTCAGGTGTCGGGGTCGATTCATACCCTTCGTTACGGATCGTGGCGTTAGGGTATAGCGCCTGGGCGATACTAGCAGAAAGCGGATCGATCTCCACCCCGGTCATTTGCGCCCCTTGGGGTGCTTGCCCGATGAATGTGCCCACTCCGCAGCCGGGTTCAAGCACTGAACCGGAGTTGAAACCGTAGTTGGTTAGGCTTTGCCATATAGCGTTCGCGTAGGCAGGGTGGGTGTAATGGGCATTCAAAACACTACGACGCGCGGCGCTGTATTCGTCTTCGCTCAGTAGGGATTTAAGGCGTGTGCGCCGCGCGTTGTGGGTTTGGTTTCGTTCATCGAATACGGCAGATAGCCCGCCCCACCCACTGTATTTAGCTAAAAGTGCTTGCTGCTGTTGGGTGGGTGCGTGCCCATCTAGGTTTTTGACTATCTCAATCGCGTTGATGTTGGCATCTATACGCGCAGTGACAGTGGTGGGGGAGGTTGGGGTTAAGCCGGGTTTCCATGTTGTTGTTGGTACTGGTGGTACCAAAGAGGCAGGGGGTCGTCGATCAGTTCGTATTGCATTTGTTCGGCTAGCTTGTCGATCTCCGCTTCGATGTCCTCGATCGCTATGTTCAGTAGTGGATCTTTTTCCTTCATGTAACCCAGCACTCTGCGCAGATGGTCTAGACTCAGATCCTCGCTCATCAGATTCCACCTGCTCAGGTCTGGTGAAAAGCAGTGGATCGGTACCTGTTTTTCCAGGTATTCTTCCAGCTTTGGCTGCACCCAAGTCTGCCAGTCGTCGATTATCGAATCCTCGCGCAGGCTCTCGGGCATCGTTTCTTCGAAGTAGATCGGGTTGTTTTGCTCCCACTGCCATAGTCCGAGGTAATGTATCGGTCTGGTGTCGAAAATCTCCTCCCACTGGGTCAGTAGCGCCATTACTTTGGGCTTGACTAAAGAGGGATTCTGCTTCGCCCAGTGCGTCCAAAACACTCGCGCGCTCTGGCGTTGTTCGCTTTCGCTCGGTGGGGTTGGCATCGCTAGTTCTGCTGCTTGCAGGCGTTGAGTGTTCAGTGTGGCTACGTCTTGAAGATAGTTGCCCGTCATGGTGGGCGCTGGCATGTCCTGTAGTATGTCTGCTTGAATTTCCTCCACGTTCGCTACGGCTTCGTCCACCCACTGTTCGCGCTGGCTGGGGCTGGCTTGCATCCAAGCTAGCGGGTCTGTCATTTGTAGCTGTTTTTCGATTGTCTCGCGCATTATCATTGGTGTTTTCCTCATCATTTAGATTCGCCCAGAGGTCTTCTAGGCTCAGTTGTATTTCCTGCATGAGACTCCTTAACGTTGCTGGTTGTTTCCTTACCTGCAACGTTGTGTGCCTCGCGCACGTTCTGCTCGTATATGCCCTGGCCGCGCACAGCCGCTTTAATGGTGTTGTAAGCAACCCCGTAGCGGCGGGAAAGCTCTTTAAGCCCAATGCCTTCGCGGTAACGTTCGCGCGCTGTTTGTACTTCCTCGGCGCTTAGTGCCGGTCGTCTTCCTCCTACTTGTCCTTCTTTGCGAGCATTGTCGAGGGAGCGTTGGCTACGCTCTGAGCGCAGGGTATCTTCGCATTGAACTAATGCTCTAAAGGCGTTTTGAATATGGGGATTGACCGTTGAAAGCCCCTCTTCGAGGCTGAGGACTTCTACATCTTTAAGCATCAGCAAATGGAGTGCTGCCACAACTTCGTTAAGGGAAACTCCCAGACGATCGAGGCGATAGACAACTAAAGTGCCACCACTTGTAAGCGCGTCTAAGCACTTGTGCCACCCTGGGCGCGGGTCGCGACGTGTTGCAGCGGTGTCAGTGTAGATCACCTCGCAACCGGCATCTAGTAGTGCTTGACGTTGCTTTTCAACGCTCGTGTACGGACTGGTGTCGCGAATATATCCCACAACCATTATCTGCCCCTAGAACCGTCGCATGTTCGTGAAACTTTGCGTGATCAGCAAAAACAACCAGATGAAAAACGCGAACTTGAAAACCCAAACGAAAAACCGCCACGCCCGGTGAGTCACGATCGGCGCCACCCAAGGTAGATTTTTCACCTTCCACGCGAAAGGCAGATCAACAATCGTCGGTAGCAGGGCACCAAGGAAAACAGCCACAAGTGTCAAACCAACTGAGGCAGCTAAACGCAGCTGGAGGGAATCTAAGTAATAGATCACGTAGATCCCTAAGGGTATCCCTTGGTGTAATGCCAGTCCCAACGCGATAGCGAAAACCCAGCGCATACCCCTCCACGGATTGCGGACAGGATGGGTGTGGAGCATCCACCTGCTACGCCACGGTAGCTGGTGTGAGGGCAGTTGATAGGTGGTCATTTTCGCCTCCCTGTTTCACGTGGTTTCCTCTAACATAAAACGGGTATCAACAAATGTCAATAGTGTGCGGGAGGGGATTTCGGTTTTTTATGGGTTAATGTATGGCCACGGGTCGATAGGTTGATCGTTTCGGTTGATCTGGTAGTGAACGTGCGGGCCGGTAGAGTTACCGGTGGTGCCGGTAACTCCGATTGGATCCCCGGCGTTGACTGTTTGACCTTCGACTACTGTGAAGGCCGATAGGTGGCAGTGCCAGGTTTCGTAATGGTCGTTGTCGATGGTGCCGTGGTCGATGATCACCGTGTTGCCACATCCTCCAAGCCAGTCGGCGTGTGTGACTTTACCTGCTGCGGTGGCAACTTGGGTTTGCCCCATCGGACTTGCTATGTCTACTCCTGCGTGTAGTAGGGAAGTGCCGTAGATGGGATGGATGCGAAACCCGAAGGGGCTGGTCACCGTCATGGGGGTGTCGATGGGTGGGCGGAAGGTACCCGCAAAGGTGATGGCGGTGGTGAACTGCGATTCTAATTGTCGTATTCGTTGGATGTATGCGCGTGTTTCTTCGTATGCTGGCACTCCACCTGCGCTTTGGACTGCTCCTGCTCCCGCATTGTATGCAGCCAGTGTTAAATCGTATAGGTCACCGGAGATACTGGCGGTGGATATCCATTGCTGCATGATTTCCGATAGCGAACACATGTAGTGAGCCATAGAGAAGATAGCGTCAATAGGGTTAAATGGGTCGGCTGTACCGTCTCCGTCACCATCTTGGCCGTTGGTTTGCCACGTGCCGGGCATGAATTGGGCTAGTCCTTGTGCTCCTGCATGTGATACCGCGTTGGGATTCCAACCTGATTCAGCAAACAGTTGAGCCGCTAGACGCCCGGGGGTTAGAAGGTCGCATTTTGTAGAGGCTTCAATGATGGCTTGCCTGTATTCGGCTGGCACTGAGTCTGATAGGCCGCCGCTGCGGGCTCCGGCTGTGCCTGTGCCTGTGCCTCCGATGAGGAGTATTGGTAGAAAAATTGCGATTAGGACGATGCTGGCAACGCCTATTTTGATGGTTTTATCGTTTGAGGTCATCGTCGTGGATTATTGCGCTGTTGTGTTACGGGGGTGTTGGGAATGGTCGGCAGGGGCGTGTCAGACTGTGGGTTGGGCAGGTTGCCAGTGGCATTACCCATTGCGGCGATGATTGATTTGATGCGGTCGGGGTTGTATCCGGCATGCATCTGTCCATCGGGGCCCCGCACCACTGGGGCGGCGGCGAAGCCGAGAGAACGTAGCGTTTCTACGAGCTCGGGATTCGTTGTTAGATCCACGCTTTGATAGGCGACTCCGGCGCGCTGCAGTTTTCGTTGCGTGGCGTCACATTGGACGCAGTTAGGCTTTGCGAATACCACTACGGTGTGCTCAAACGCCTCTATGCCAGCGGTGTTGTCCGGTGTAGTCATGATTTCTCCCTCCATCTACCCACACGTTGATGTGAGTGCGCACACGCTTTTGCATGTGCGCGCGCCCGTGACGTGAGGTGTGGAGGGGAATACTCACCCCCTCCGCAATGTCAATCGATTGATTTTTGGAGTGAGAATGATTACGACTAGCGCAAGATCTGCGCCATCTCGGGTGGTAGTGGCCTCGCTACTGACAGCATTGGTGGTTATGGTTGCAACTGTGTTACCAGCTATCGGTGCAGTAAAGGACGGTGCCGATGCCGGGCGCTGGCTGCCCGGGGCGGTTGGATCGCAAGAAGACACAGGTCGAGGATTTTGGCTCGGCGCTTATGAGGCACCTGGTAATACGGAAACTAATTACCCTGCGTGGTGTATCCATATGTGGCGTGCGAATCCCCAGCCGCGTCATACAGCGACTATCGCAACGCTATCTTCTGCTGAGTCTTGGGCACCGTCGGATTTGCGTATGACCGTACCGCAGACGGCGTGGGTGCTCAATCAGTATCAGAGTTCTACCGAGGCTAATACGCGCGCGGCGCTGTCTTACTTGATGCACGCCAATTATGAGCAACCAGACCCAGAAACGGGTCACCCAGATGCGCAAGCATCTGTGACCGCTCTAGTGCAAGAGGTTAAGCGGCAAATGCCTGAGGTGCATTCACTGGCTGCAAAGTTTGTGTCTGCTGCGCGCGCTAGCGCGGTAAGCGGCTACGAAGCAGGCGCGGTAGAAGGCGAAGGTAAACGCACAGGCAATATCCACGGCATAGGCGTACTTAGCGAGGCGGGATGGTTGGCGGGAACGCCAATCACCGTGACTTTGAACGGCCCAGCGAAATTCGTTGACACTAACTCGTCTACCTGGAGCGGTAAATCAAAGTCTGAGCCGATTAACCTAGCGTGGGAAGCGACCGGAAACGGCGAAGTGACCTGGACTTTGAAAACCAAGAATACACGTCGGACTTTGTCTAAGTACTCAGTTGATGGAACTATGCAGGATCTACTTTCATACGGTAACCGTCCTGCATCTGATCCCGAGGAAGTATCCACACCAGGTGCATCTTTCCGCGTTATTTATGATTTCCAGCCTATTGTGAAGTCGAATGTGCCAGATAAGACGGTATCGCTGGGGGACGTACTTGAAGACGTTTTGACTGTTGAAGCTGACCCCAATTACGGCAGTGGCGAATGGTTTAAGGTTGAAGACTCCGATGACTTTATCCCAGTGAAGTTTGAAGGCACTGCTTACTTAGTGGGCGATCTTCCCGTTGATAAGCCTACCGATGTCCCTGCTGAGGCAAAAGTGATTGGAACAACCTCGTTTGTGGCCGATGGGCCGGGTGAGTATCGAGCCAAGCTCGACACCCCTGCATCTGAGTCTGGGTTTGTCACCTGGGTATGGAAGATGGTGAAAAACAACCAGGTGGAGGAGTTCATCGAGTTCATTCACGATGATTTTTCTGACCAGTACGGTGTAGCGGAGGAAACGACATCGGTTTGGCATGAGGCTGAGATTGACTCAGCGCTTTCGATCCGTGAAACCAAGTCCGGTACTTATCTAGTTGATGATCTTTTCGTCTCGGGTATGCCGGATGATCACCCGAATTTCGCAGGTAACGACCGCTTCAGTGCTGATGTGAAGCAGATGAGCCAGCGCCTGTATTTCTTCGCACATGGACAAAACATTAGTGACGATAACTTGGAGGCGGCGACCTTGATCGGGGAAGTTAGTGTACCTGCGGCAAATGGGTTCTATCCATCTGTTGGAAGCACTAAGTTTAAGATGCTCCTCGACGATGCTGGTAACCAAGTTCCTGGCACTTACGTGTTCGTAACTAATTTCGCTGGTGATGATCGCGTCAAGGCAATGGCGACGTCGGTTACTGACAGCAAGGAACAGTATGTGGTTGCTCCAAATCCGCTACAAGTTAGCACGAAAGCTGTTCCCCAGATCACGGTGGGTGAAAAAGCGCACGATACAGCGATCGTAACTGGCAGCGTACCGGCTGGGGCGACTCTTGGTTTCGAATTGTACAAGGCTACCGGTACGCAAAAGACTTGCACACCGGAAAACCGCGTGTTTGTCTCTGAACCTAAGACGCTACCAAGTGCAGGTACGTTCGACTCTGACGAGACTGTGCTAAGCGAGGCTGGCACCTACTACTGGGTGGAGACGGTCTATGACAAGGACGGCGCAACCCTACATCGAGGTGAGTGTGGTTTGCCGAGCGAAACCACTATCGTAAAAGACAACGACGGTGACGGTGCGGGTCGTGGAGGTGGCCTAGCTAAGACCGGCACTACGGCTGCAACTGTCGGAGGCATCGCGCTACTAGCCGGTGCCGGTGGTGGTACAGCTCTTTACGTTCGACGTAAACGCAGCTAACCCAGGCCGATAGGCGCATAGTTTAAGGCTCAGGCATTTTGCCTGAGCCTTAAACATATCCATAGCGCTTATTCGTGTCTACGGATCACACGGGATAGGTACCGCAGGATTGCCTGAGGTATCTCCCAGCCAGCATTCATCCTCTTCTTCAGTAACAACCCACCCGCCATTATCTGCTGGTGCGGGTGGTGCGGGTTCTGGTGCTGGTTGGGGTGGGTTGTAGTCGTCTGGTATACGGTTCCATTGGTCGGTTTCGGTATATTCACCTGCATATTCACTGCCGGTATCCGTATTCGCTGGTGGCGCTTGCTCGCGTGTTTGGGCGGTTACGTATGCTTGGCGTGCTTTGGATGTGGCGGTGGTGCGGGTGGTGAGGGTTTGGTGTAGGTCTTTGAGTTTGTCTATTGCTTGTAGGTATTGCGATATGGTGGCGGCGCTGGCGTGTGTTATTTCGTTGTTGGCTTGATCGATAGCAGTCTTTAACGGGTCGGTGATTGCTGCATCAACTTTGCCGTTGCTGCTTGTGTAGGTATCGGTTGCTAACTGTAGAGCGGTTTTCACGTCGTCTAACGCGCTGGCGTGGGCTTGCTCGAGCACTGTTTGGGCTTTCTTGCTCAGATCGGTGTAAGTAGTCTTGAGCTGCCCAGTTAGGCTCTGGATCTGCTTAGTTGCCTGTTTAATTTCTTTTGCGGTGCCCTCACATTGCATGTGCGCTTTGTCGGTGAGCGTTTTTAGGGCTTCCCGCTCAGTGGTGACTTCACTAATCAACTCGGTGTCAGTGATTAGCTCTTGTGTATCTGCACTTGTTTGAGTGAGCGTAACTAATGCTTGATCGCACTCGCTTCGAGCCTGCGCTAAAGCCTGGCTTCGGTGGTTTAACACTATGGCGGCTGTTATAGCAACTGCAACGGTGAGGGCGATAGCTATGAGAATGAGTGGTTTGCGGTGGTTGCGTAGGAAAGTTTTAGCGCTCATGGTGTTGGCTCCACCTTTAGATGAATGCTGTGGTTAGTGGCGGTAGCAATGCGCTGCAATGTGGTTAGTTTCGGTAAACGCCCCCCGGTTTCTAAGGCAGCTATAAAGGGCTGCTTCACGTCGAGTTTGCGTGCTAGATCGCGTTGACTCATGCCTGCTTTGGTGCGCATTGCGTATATGAGTTCGGCTAGCTCGATTTGCAGTTGTGCGTCTTGTTCTGCCAGGCGGTAGCGGTTCCATTGTTTAGGTGTGTAGCTTGCATCGACGCGCGCTTTCACCGCGTCGTAGGAATGGAGCTTTTCAGTCATTGTCTGCTTCTTTCAGTTTCTTTAATAGGTTGCGCGCAATGCGTATTTGATTTGCTTCATTGTTGCGTGTCTTGCGGAACTGGGTGAGTATGATGGCTTTGGATTCGGGGCGGAAACAGTAGGTTAAACGCTGGTTTATTTTTCCGTTTCGTAGGGTGTAGCGCAGCTCAAACAACCCACCTTTTAGCGTTCGGGAGTGTGGCATTTTCAAGTTCACCCCTTCGGTTCTTAGTTTGGCAAGCATACGGTCGGTGATGGCGCGGTCAGCTTCAGGCAAGGATTCGTACCATTTGACCACTTTGGTGGTCATTTGAATATCCCACATTTGTTATCTCCCTTAATGATAACGCGAGTGTTATCGCTCGTCTAGGTCTACCGGTCGCCCTGTTGGGATCGTCCCGGGAGGAAGTGCGTTGATCTGCGGTTGGTGCATATCGTTCAGCTTGTGTCTTATTGCTTCTTCGATCCACTTGCTCCATGTGGTGGGACCGCCGTGTGCGAGTTCAGCTAGATAGACTCCGCGTGCTTGATTAGCTACGCGCGCGTCTATGGTTATGGTGATTTTTTGCTTCTCGTTTGTCGCCAGGCTTTCTGGGCTTGCTGGTGTTGCGGGTATTGGTGGTGTTTCTGGTCTTGCTGGGCTTTGCCCGGCGAGGGTGCTTTTGCGTGGGTGTGGGCGGGTCATTGTTGCGTCCTATCGTGGTTCAGGATTGCTGTTAGGTAGGTGTGGTAGATGTCTGCCATTGCGTTAGCCCCTGGTGTTGGCCATTGGTCTAGTGGCTGGGAGGCTTCCACGGAGTCTGCTATAGCTACTCGTTTGGGGATGGGCGGGTCGAATACAGCTAGTCGGTTTCGTTCGGCAGCCGTTTTGAGTTCGTTCATCCAGTGTTTGCCTGAGCAGGTTCCAGCTTCGAATTGGTTTAGTATTATTCCGCTGATTGTGAGGTTTGGATTGTAGAAGCGTCTGACATCTTCGATTGTGCTCAGTAGGCGTGCTAGTCCGTTGGCGCTCCACAGTTTGGAGTGAGTTACGATCGCGACTATGTTGGCTGCGGTAAGACCGTTGATTGTGAGCTGATCTAGGCTGGGAGCGCAGTCGATCAGGCATAGGTCATAGTTTGTTGAGACGCTTTGCAGGGCGGTTTGTAGGCGGTTTTCTCGTCCTGCCCCGGCTACGACGAGTTCGTCTCGTACTAGTGCTAGCGTTTCTCCCACTGTAGGCATAAGGTCGGCGCCTTCCCATAGGGCGGGCAGTATTACGTCCGTGGCTACGGCGTTGCTTCGCGTGCTTAAAACGTCAGCTAAGCCTTCTACATCTTCTGGAATGGGATTTTTAGTAAGACTGGAGGTGAGATTGCCTTGGGGGTCCAGGTCTACACACAGCACGTTCAGTCCGTCTCTAACTGCTGCGCGGGCTAGGTGGTAGGTCGTGGTCGACTTACCTACTCCCCCCTTTTGGTTTGCGATAGCGATAGTAATCATTTTCTTTCTCCTTCGTTAAGAAATGCTGCGTGATGCCACTGTTTTGGTAGTGCAGCGTTAATTGCTTTGTAGATAGCTTCAGGTGGTGGTTTTGCGTATCGTTGCGTGGTTGCGACGGATTCATGACCTAAGAGCTGTTGCAGTGTCAATAAGTCGCGTTCGGCACTGTATGCGCGGGTGGCGAATCGATGCCTAAGTGTGTGTAGTGTCCAGGGTGGGGGTAAGAATTCCGTCGCGGTTTTTGATAGACGATGGCTTGTTATGTGAGCGTATTTTTTTCCTGGGAAACAGTAGCCACCGTTTTCACTGCATCGATTGATGATCAGACATGCGAGTGGGTTTGGTAGTGGAATGTCACGCTGTTTACCGCCTTTTCCGTGGATTCGTAGGGTGTAGCCCATCAGGTCGAGGGAAATATCGGTGATATGGACGCGAGCTATTTCGCCCGCACGTAACCCAAGAACGCCAGCTAGTAGCAGAACTAGACGGGTTCTTTCGTCTGCATCTGCTATTGCCTGATTAAAGATGTTTTCTGGGCATGGGCGCGGTGGTGGGACGCGGCGACGTATCGAGGGGAAGGCAGCTTGAATGTGTACATCTTCAGGCCTGCAATGGCGGAAAAAACCACGGAAGCTACAGTAATAGCTGTGGCGCGTCTCTGGCTTCCAGGGCGTAGTGGAAAGCCAATCGAGTAGCTGGCCGACGGTTATTTCCATCGGGTCGGTATCGGCGAAAGTGCGAGCCATCATACTGATGTGGTCGAAGCGTTTTTCAACTGTTTGCTCACTTAATCCGCGGGAGCGCAATACTTTTAGCCAGGCGTTTGTGTGGATAAGCCACGCTTGGGGAAAGCCAGCACTTCTGGGGTCGTTTAGGTTCCTCATATAGACCCAGATGCCACATAAGGACGGTGTGAGGCAATTCGGTATAAATCCCAGTATTCCCAGTGAAAATGGGAAGGCTGGGAAAGCCAGTAAAGCCACGAAAGCCAGTGTGTCGCCAAATGGCATTATTATCACGCAAACGGTAGTCACTGGTGTTGCCGAAATCGCTGGTGATACTGGAGTAGCTGGAATCACTGGCTTTGTAGGTGAAAAAAATAGCCGTACAAAGGTCATCGTCAGCCAAGTAATTATTTGCACCGTGGGTTCAGGGTTCGATTCCCTGTGGGCCCACCCCAAGGAAGCCCCCGCGAAAGCGGGGGCTTTCGCGTACCCCGAGGGGTGAGCGCCACCCGCCTCCACTTCGCGGGCTGTAGGCCTGCCCCTGGGAAACCAGTAACGAGGGGCCTGTCCCCGCTATTAGATTCTTAGTTTGTACGCCTGCCAGGCGTACAAAGTCTCCATACGATATTGCCACCGCCGCGTTGTTCGTCCTGCGAAGCACACCTACCTCCGCCCGGCGAGGTGAACCGCAGGTTAGACGCTGGCCACTTGCGCCCGCCAAACGCGATAGCCTAGAAGAAATCAGCATTGAGACCCGCCAACTAGAAGGAACCATGGAACGCAGTATCCACACCATCGCCGAACACGACAGCTTACGCAACTACCAGCTACTGATGTCCTTGGTGGTGCCTCGTCCCATCGCCTGGGTTTCAACCTATAACGAGGACGGGTCGGTGAACCTCGCTCCGTACGCGCTATTCGCCGTAGTTTCCACCGAACCCCCGATTGTGCAGTTCGCCTCCCGCCGCCCTAAGGATTCCTCCCGCAACGCTGCCGAGCGCGGCGCGTTCGTGGTGAACTTCGCTAACACTGAGCAGCAAAAACTGGTGGCGCTCACTTCGCAGGAGATGCCCTATGGGGAGTCGGAAGCAGACGCCGCCGGATTGGAATGTTTCAAAGCCCCCAACGTGGATGCGCCCATGGTGGAAGGGTGCCGCGCTGCCTTGGAGTGCCGCACTCTCGAAGCCGTAACCGTGGGGGGATCACTGGTCACCTACGGCCTGGTTGAAACTATCCACATCGATCCGGCGATCGTCGCCGAGGACGGGATGGCTGACTTCGCGGCGCTCGATCCGCTTTCGAAGTTGGGGCGCAACGAGTGGGGGAGCACTACCGCGTTCAAACCGCAACCGTGAGCGTTCGCGTCCGTCCCTCGCCGCCTAGGATCCGCCACGCGCCTACGATCTTACCCCTGAAGCATCTTCTACCTGCCCGCCCCAGTTGGTAGGGTTTAACCATGGAAACTTCGCCTTTAACCTCCCGTCCGAACCTGATCCTCGCAGCGGTGGCACTTATCGCCCCCAGCCTGGGATTCGTCTCCATGATCGACACCGGCTCAGGCATCGTACTACTACTGTTCGTGCTCCCGGTGGTAATGGTGACGCTAGGTGCATTGGGTGGCTGGTTCCGCTCCCCCTGGTGGCTCATACCTGCAGCCGCCACCGTCGGAACCCTAGTTGCGATATTGATCTGGGCGAACTTATCCGCCTCCATCTACATAGCCTTTTACCTGGTGGCAGTAATTACCGGCTACCTCGTCGGGTGGCTGGGGCAACGCACCTACGACGCCACCGCGAAAGACTAGATCTTTCCCAGGGGGCGCACCCGCCCTCGCTCCGAAGAGGCAAGTTTCCTCGCTTCCCACCCCGCAACCAGAGCGGTGATAACGCATGCCACCAGCGGTGACCACGCGGTGGCGAGCGTAACTAGCGCCAGCGGCACAATAATGGTTGCCCCCAGATTCTGCAGTAGGGAAGTGGGCACCACCATGCCTTCGGGGGTGACTATGAACTCCCCGAAGCCACTTCCGGCGGGTTCTGGTTCACTGGCAGTGAGCAGCACAATAATGGGAGCTAACCCTGCCAGCGCGTGGGCCCAAATGGGGTGGTAAACCCACGGGCCGGCAGCGGCAAGTACCGCCCCTATCGCCACCGACGCAACCAAGACGGGGAAGAACAAGACCACGAGGAACACTCCTACGTGAGTATGCCAGCGAGCCGCCACTAGGCGTTGCAAAGCAGGGGAGGAGAACCAGTCCCCCCAGGTGCTGGAATGTAGCTGCGCCAACACCAGTGCGGCTACCAGAGCCACCCAAATACCGGCGCTAACGGTGGTGGTTCGCGCCACGAACATCGCCACTAACGTAGCGACCACAGCGGCGGGTAGAGAAGAAGCCGCCAGGCGCAGCCAGGTGCGCATCAACAGGCCGGGGCGGCGCCCCAACCGCATCCGCTGGGACTTACCGTGCAGGTCGCGGTAGACCTGGGCGGAAGTGGAATCGAATAACTGGGTTACGCCGGTAACCGCATCTTGGAAAGCTGCTGCGCGTAGCAAAGACCATCGCGGCACCGCCTGCACTTCAGCGCGCAGACCCGCCCTCATAAAGCCACTGACCAACACCACCGCAGCTACGATGGCGGTGCCCGCAATGATGTTCAAAAACCACCACAGGTGCCACCAGGTGTTCACCGCCATGAGCACCACGATGGCAAGCCCCCAACCGGTGATGGCTGCGCGGCAGGCTTGCTCGTAGTTGTAGCGCTGAGCCAAAGCCAGCAGCAGGCAGCCGACCGCGATGGAGAGCGGGGCCGCCCCCACCAGCTGAGCGCCGCGGTGAGAGGTGTTTAAGATCAACAAAGTGGTGAAGACGATCAGGAGGGCAACTGCAGTTAGGAACAACCACGTTAAGGCGAGGCGGCGGTTGCGTTGACGGTAGGAGCATTGAAACAGTAGTTCTGAAGATCGCTGCGCAACCGGTCCCATCTGGGCGGCGAGGAACCATAAGACCCAGGTACTGGAGGTGGCGATTACTGAAACCAGGACCCAGGCTTGTGCGGTGGACAGGTCAAGGTAGCGTTGCAGGGAGGGGCGCACCTGCATTAAGACGCCCGCCCACAGCGCTAAACCGATAACCAGGTAGGAGGCAGCTCCGCTGATGTCGGCAAGGGCCTGGCGCCAATTCGACCCGTTAATCATTCTCACCTGCCGAAGCCAAGTTGGTGTGGATGGTGATGATTTCAGTGGCGACCTCATCGCGTAGCAGTGGTGAATGCGTTGCCATCACCACCGTGCGCCCCGATAAATCCGTCAAAAGTATGTCGGCTAAGAGTTCTTGGGAAGCCACGTCTAGACGCTGTTCGGGCTCATCTAAGAAAAGAACTTGCCACGGGCGTAGCAGCATGGTCACTAAACTGGCGCGCTGGGCCTGCCCGGTGGAAAGGGAATACGGCATCCGATCAGCGTAAGCATCTACCTGCAGACGCACCATGGCGTCCTCGATTTGGGAAGATGGCAGTCCCCGCCCAAGCAGGCAGTAGTGGTCCCACAGCGTTAGCCCACGCATCCAGGCGAAGTTATCCATAATCGCGAAGGTGTTTTCGCGATGCCAATGCGAAGAAGGCGAGCACTGCTTGCCAGCTAGCGTGAAAGAGTCATACCGCATGGGGAGGAACCCTGCCAGCCCTTTCAGTAAGGTGGATTTGCCCGCGCCGTTAGCGCCGATCAGGGCGGTGATGTCGCCGTCTTCAACCCGCAAGTCCAGGGCGTCGATGACGCGGTGAGTGCCGTAACTGATGGCGGCGTTGGTGACTTCGAGCATACACACTCCTGGTTGCGCGTTAGTGCCTGCTTGGCTTCATTTCAGGTTCGCTTCGGCGGTGGGACGGGATGCGCCACCACCGCGGACACAGCCCGCCGAGGACTGCGCCCCTCGGAGCAGAATCAATTGTGGCACAGCGTTGAAACTGTAGCCAGTAGCGCGGTGATGACGGACAATGGAAGTAGGAAAAGATAAGGGAGTGGAAAATGAGTGAACGCGCTGTGCCCCGGCGACCAGCGATGCTGAGTTTTGAGGATGCGGAAAAGATTGAGGGCGATGACGATCCAGCTGCCGCCGCGCAGGTGGCGATGACGTCAGCGCGCGCCCTGCTGGGGTTGTGCGATGAAGAATTCGGCCCGAACGCGGTGCAGAACCTGGTGCGAGCCATTGACGCTGAAGGCGTTGACATCGTAGCGGACCTGTGGGAACGCAGTCCGGCTTTCACCCTACCGGGAGCGTTCTGGAGGCTGTACCTGTTTTCGGAATGGTTCGAACGCGACCACGACACCGTCCAACAGCGGTTCCGCGAGGGCCTGGCCGCGCCGTACACCGCCGGTATTGATGATGACGAGGGCGAGGTAGCCGCCCCCGATCTAGACGAAGTCGGGCGGCGGGTGAAAGCCCTGCTAAGCGGTCACGACTTTGGTGACTTAACTGACCTACTGCGCCAAACCGCCCTGGTGATGCGCATTCTTGCTTCCGGTGCGACTTTCGGAAGCGCTTGGATCCGTAGCGACAAGGACCGTTTAGCCACCATGGTTACCCGCCGCGCTGCCGCCCTAGTGCAGACCGCGCAAGAGTTTGACCTGGCGGCCGACCGCAGCGCCGCGGGACGGTTAATTTAAAAATTCCACTCACGCCCACAACCACCACACAAGTAGGACACCATGAGCGAAACAGCCCCCACTCCACCGCCGCAAACCCCCGCCCCGGTCGCAGGAGCGCCGCAACTGGTGGAGGAAGAAACCTCGCCTTTTACTTCCCCCGAACAGTTGGACATGTTCATCCGCGACGGGAAAGCCAATGCTTCTGACTCCGACCTTCCCGACGGGCGTTTCGCCGACCGGGAACTGTCGTGGATGCGGTTCAACCAAAGGGTGTTGGAACAAAGTGAAGACCAGGACCTTCCACTACTTGAACGCTGCTGGTTTTCCACCATCTTTTCCTCCAACTTAGATGAGTTCTACATGGTGCGTGTGGCCGGTCTGAAGCGCCGCATTGCGGCGGGGATCGCGAAAGTCGCCGCCTCCGGTCTCACCCCTCGCCAAGTCCTGGAGGGCATCACCGCGCAGGCACGTGAACTAACCGCCAGGCAGGTGCGCACTTACCAGGAAGAACTCCTACCCGCCCTGCACGCCGAGGGTCTGCACCTGCGGAACTGGCAGGACCTAACTGACTACCAGCGTGAGCACCTGGGGGCCTATTTCCAGCACCGCATTTTCCCTGTCCTTACCCCGCTGGCGGTGGATCCTTCCCACCCCTTCCCCTACATTTCTGGCCTGTCATTGAACCTGGCGGTAGTGGTGCGTAACCAGCAGACCGGGAAAGTACATTTCGCGCGAGTGAAAGTCCCCCAATCCTTGCCGCGCCTCATCGCGGTGGATTCGGTGCTTCCCGAGGGGGCCGATATCGCGATCGAGGACGTGGCTGAAACTAAACGCGGGGCAACTTTCGTACCGATTGAGCAAGTCATTGCCGCGCACTTGGCGACCTTGTTCCCCGGCATGGAGATCGTGGAGTCACATACTTTCCGCGTCACTCGTAACGAGGATCTGGAGGTGGAAGAAGACGACGCCGAAAACCTCCTTACCGCGATGGAGGCGGAACTATTGCGCCGCCGTTTCGGCCCCGCGGTGCGTTTAGAGATCGCCCAGGACGTGTCGGATTCGGTGCTTAACTTCCTGGTTAACCGGCTGGAGATAACCGAATCAGACGTCTTCCGCCTGCCGGAGCCGCTGGACCTTACGGCGCTAAATGACCTACATGAACTGGACTTGCCGCATTTGAAGTACCCCAAGTACGTGCCGGTAACCGCCCACGGTTTAGCGGAGTACGAATCGGCGCGGGCGGCAGATATTTTTGCTTCCATCCGCACCCGCGACGTGCTACTGCACCACCCGTATGACTCTTTCGCCACCTCGGTGCAGCATTTCATCGCCACCGCCGCGAAGGACCCCCACGTCCTCGCCATCAAACAAACCCTGTACCGCACGTCGGGGGATTCACCTATCGTGTCGGCCCTGATTGAAGCGGCACAAAGCGGCAAACAGGTGGTGGCGATTGTAGAGATTAAAGCCCGTTTCGATGAGGAAGCCAATATTTCTTGGGCGCGTAAACTTGAACGCGCCGGAGTGCACGTGGTTTACGGCATGGTGGGACTTAAAACGCACTGCAAACTGTCCCTGGTGGTGCGGCAGGAAGCGGACGGGTTGCGCCGCTACTGCCACGTGGGGACGGGGAACTACCACCCGAAGACGGCCCGCGGATACGAGGACTTGGGGCTGCTTACCTGCGATCGCGACGTGGCACAGGACTTGACTCGTTTATTCAACCAGCTTTCCGGTTACGCTCCGCGCACCACGTTCCACCGCCTGCTGGTGGCGCCGGTGTCGATCCGGTCGGGTTTGATTGAACGCATCGAGCAGCAGATCGAACGCCAACTAGCAGGCCAGGAAGCCTACGTTGGTATTAAGGTCAACTCGATTGTGGATGAAGCCATTATTGACGCGCTTTACCGCGCCTCCCAAGCTGGGGTGAAGGTGGATGTGGTGGTGCGCGGCATCTGTGCGTTGCGCGCCGGAGTCAAGGGGCTTTCTGAAAACATTAATGTGCGCTCCATTTTGGGGCGGTATCTGGAGCATTCGCGTATCTACTGTTTCGGCCCGGAAGGTGAAGAGGAAGTGTGGATCGGGTCAGCGGACTTGATGCACCGGAACTTGGATCGGCGGGTGGAAGCTCTGGTGAAGATAGTGGCACCGGGGCAGGTGCGTTACCTGTTGAAGCTACTGCGTTTCGAAGCCAGTGACGAGGTCGCGTCGTGGCGTTTACGTCCGGGCGGGAAGTGGGTGCGTTACACCCATGGGAAGAAGAATCAGTCGCTGGTGGATGTGCAGTCCCTGCTGATGACGAACGCTTCTTCACGTGTCAGTGGTCGCAGCGTGTTCTAAACAACGCCCGCGGCTGGTAGCTGCAGTCGCGGCCGAACGTCGCCCCCGCTTGCGCCCGCGGCTGGTAGCTGCAGTCGCGGCCGAACGTCGCCCCCGCTTGCGTCCGCGGCTGACGCCGCCAGGTTTCCGGCCGTTCAACCTTGCTTCAGCGGCGGGCATGGAAGTGACGAACGCGATAGACTGAGGGTAGTTCTATGTCCTTGTCCGTCTACCCCTCAGCGTGTTGTGGTCTGCCTATCTCCAGCTGGGGAGAAGAGTTGTACCGTGCCTAAACTGCGTCCCAGTCCGATTCCTAGTCGCATTGTGCGTTCTGCGGGGGCGGTGGTTTGGCGCCCGCGGAAGAAGGCTCCCAAACCGGCTCCCGGGCAGTGCGTGGATGCGCGCGACATCGAAGTGCTGATGGTGCATCGTCCTCGCTACGATGACTGGTCTTGGCCCAAGGGCAAAGCCGAACTAAATGAGCCGCTGCTGGTGGCGGGTGCGCGTGAAGTCGAAGAAGAAACCGGGGTAGTGGTGGCGATGGGGGCGCCGCTTACTACCCAGCGTTACCGGTTGGGGTCGGGCCACACCAAGGAAGTCCACTACTGGGTGGGAACTGTCGTTGATAGTGGCGCGGTGGCGCGAGGACGTGCCCCGGTGGTTCCAGCACCGAGTAAGGAAATCGACAAAGTGCGTTGGGTGCCGGCGTTAGATGCGCGCGACATGCTCACGCGCCGCGGTGATCGTCGCCTCTTAGATGAATTATTATCCCACGCTACCAATGGTGACCTATGCACGGTGACGGTGGCGCTGGTGCGTCACGGTAGCGCAGTGTCGCGTTCGTCCTGGGAGGGCGGGGAAGCGACCCGGCCTTTGACTCGCAGCGGGGGGCGCCAGAGCCTGGTGCTGGCTGATGTCCTGTCGGCTTTGGGTGTGCAACGACTGCTAACAAGCCCGTGGGCTCGGTGTGAGCGCACTTTCATTCCTTACTCCGCGGTCACGGGCCTGCGTTTGGTGCGGGCCGAAGAGCTGACGGAAGCGGCGTTGGAAGCGGACTCTAAGAGCGCGCAGAAAGTGATGAAGAAACTATTGCGCCACCCCGGTGGCCCGATTGCGGTTTGTTCTCATCGTCCTGTCCTCCCGGGTTTGGTGAAACCCTTATTGAAGGCTTCCTCTAACCAGGTGCGCCGGGATTTTCCCAGCGACGATCCGCTGCTTCATCCGGGGCAGGTGCTGGCTGCACACGTGTCGTTTTCAGGTGGCGAGGCGCGAGTGGTGGCGGTGCAAACACATCAGCCGATCATCGTGGGGAAGTAGTTTCCCACTCCCCTCGTTTCCTTTCGCCGTACCTAGGTTGTCGGGTTTTCGCCTCCATTGGTAGCGAAGCGTAACTAGCACTAATCGCAGTGCCTGCGGCCTGCGTCGTTACCTACTGAAGCCACCGACCGGCACGACCTATCGGAGTCTTCTGCCGACACTAGCTACCGGAGTCTCCTACCGGTAGTTCTTGAAAGTGGTGTTAGCCTTGCCGGTGGTTAGGTAGGCCACGCACAGCCCCTCCCGGTCACCGGCTTGTTCCCAGCTTTCTTCAGAAGGCAGCAGAGGAAGCACTTCCAAGCTGGATTCTTCCAGTGGCTGCCCCACGTATTCTTCGAATCTCTCCATACACTGCTTGGCGGCGCGATCCCAAAGCACTTCAACCCCAGGGAAATCCTTATCTTCGGGGGTTTCCAGATCCAACACGGCAATAACCTCAGCCTGATGATCCTTGCTGCATTCGACTTTTTCCACCGAACCGACAGAGAACTCCGCGGAGGTCGTTAAGTCTAGTTCCGCAGGTAGGTTAAGGCAGTCGCCGTTCTTTAGATCCATCACGGTGGTGGAGCATCCGGCTAAAACGACTGTTCCCACCGCGGCGGCGGCAAGTGCTAGGTGTCGACGCAGGCGTGGTGGGAACATGGCGTGTCTTCTTTCGGTGCTTTCCGTCCGCTAATAGGGCAGTATCAGGTGGGTTATGAAGTAGCATACCGCTGCTACCAGTCCCGCTGCCGGCAGTGTCAGGAACCAGGCGATGACGATGTTTCCAGCCACGCCCCAGCGCACCGCGGAGAGGCGTTTGGTGGCGCCCACCCCCATGATGGCGGAGGTAATGGTGTGGGTGGTGGAGATCGGTGCGTGGATCACGGTGGCGGTCAAGTACAGCACGGAGGCGGCGACGCTTTCGGCGACGAATCCGCGAGCGGGGTCAAGTTCGATCACTTTGCGCCCCAGGGTGCGCATGATCCGCCAACCACCGGAGTAGGTACCAGCAGAAATCGCCAGTGCGGCAGCTAGCTTCACCCAGGTGGGGATAGTCATCTCGCCGTCCACCCAGATCTGGTGGGTTTCGCCGTAGCCACCAGCAAGCAGCGCCATCACGATAATACCCATGGTTTTTTGCGCGTCTTGCAGTCCGTGTCCCAGCGCCATGAGGGCAGCTGAAATGGTTTGCAGGACGCGGAATTTACGCATGGTGCGGTGGTAGGGCAGGTTGGAGAGCGCTTTAAGCAGGATTTGCATAAACACGTAGGCGAGTACGAAACCTACCAGGGGGGATAGGAACATCGGAACGATTACCTGCATCCCAATGCCACCCCAGATCACGGTGGTGGAAGACGCCAGTCCGGCACCCACTAGGCCGCCAATGAGGGCGTGTGAGGATGAGGACGGTAGCCCGAACCACCAGGTGATGAGGTTCCACACGATGGCGCCTATGAGTGCAGCCAGGATGATCCCGAGGCCGTGCAGCTGCATATTCACTTCTGTGGAAGTAGTGAACTGCGATATGTCAATGATCCCGTTACCAATGGTTTTCGCCACTCCGGTGCCCAGTAGGGCGCCGATAATATTCATTACCGCAGCCATCGCCAGTGCCGCTCGCGGCGTCAGGGCCCGAGTCGATACGGAGGTGGCGATGGCGTTGGCGGCGTCGTGGAAACCGTTGGTGTAGTCGAAGCCAAGGGCAATGACGATGACGAGGACTACAAGTATGAGCGACAGATCCACCGGTCAGGACTCCTTGATGGCGATGGTTTCAACCCCGTTCGCAAGGCTTTCGAAAGAGTCGATGGCTTTTTCGAGTGCTTCGACAATGTCCTTCAGCTTGATCACTTCAAGCGGGTCACGGCCGGAGTCGAACAGTTCAGACAGGGTACGTCGGTACGCTTGGTCGCCTTGGTTCTCCAGGCGGTTGATCTCCACCCAGTAGTCCTTCAACCCGCCGAGGCTCTTGAGCTTCGGCATGGCTTCGGCGGTGAGGTCACAGCAACGTTGAATGACGTTTAGTTGTTCCACTAGTCCGCGCGGAAGGTCATCGACCCGGTACAGCACAATCAGGTCACCGGCTTCGTCCATGTAGTCCATGCAGTCGTCCAACCGGTTCGCAATGAAGCTGATGTCGTCACGGTCGAAGGGGGTGACGAAGGTGGAGTTCAGTTTGGAAGAAACCGCGTGAGTTACTTCGTCACAGTGGTGTTCGATTTCGTGTAGTTGATCGCGGAGGGCTTCCCTCCGTTCGGGGTTGGCTCCGTGGATTTGAGCTAGTATTTCCGCTCCACGTACCAGGTGGTTCGCCTGCTTCGTGAGTAGCTCAAAGAATGCATTTCCGGAATCTGACTTGGAGAATCGCACTGCGGGCACTCCCTATCTCGTTACTGAGCACATGCAAGTTAAGACTAATGCACAAACGCCGTCGTTCCTAATAGTATCGGCAGTCAACTAGCTTTAGGCGTGAGTGAGGCTACTATTTGGGTGATACCTGGAGCGAACACATGGGCTATTAGTCCCGAGTTAACTGTCTAATGTGCGCTGGTCTTGTTTGAGGAATTTCTAACGGGGCCACAACTTGCTGGTAGCTGGTTGTGGCCCCACTGTCGTTATTTCAAGGTAATCCGGGTGCCGGTTTTACCCGAAAGTGCATCCGCCAGGCAGTCGATACTGGTAATCAGAGCCTCCCCATTGGGGTTATGTTCCACGAAGTCCAACGCTGCTTCAATCTTCGGCAGCATCGAACCTTTATGGAATTGCCCTTCCTCGATGTATCGCTCAGCTTCAGCTTTGGTGATGTGATCTAACCACCGCTGGTTTTCTTTACCGAAGTTGATAGCAACTTTCGGTACTCCGGTGAGCAGGAACAGGGCGTCGGCCTTGAGTTCGTGCGCCAGCAAGGCGGAGGCAGCATCCTTGTCGATAACAGCTTCCACGGTGTGTTCCCGGTTGTTTTCTCGGGTAGTCGGAATCCCGCCGCCACCGCATGCGAGGACGATGTGCCCCGCATCCATGAGGGTGCGGATGGAACGGAACTCCAAGATCCGCTTCGGCTTGGGGGAGGGAACCACCCAGCGGTAGCCGCGTCCGGAGTCCTCAATGACACTGCGTCCTTCGGCTCGCATTCTTTGTGCTTCTTCGGCGCTAAGGAACCGCCCAACGGGTTTGGTGGGTTCAGCGAAAGCCGGGTCGTTTTGGTCCACCAGCGTATGGGTAATGACGCTGGTAACTTTGAAGAACTTATCGCGGCTAAGGCAGATATTGCGCAGGGCAAACCGTATGAGCGAACCGATTGACCCTTCACTCATAGCTCCGGTCGAAGCCATAAGGATCTCGGACAGGTCGGTGTGCTTTTGTGCCAAATCAAATAGTCCTTCGTAAATGACTCCCACTTGAGGGCCATTTCCGTAGGTGACTACCACATCCATCCCCTGTTCGGCGAAGTCCACCACAGGAGCAAGCATCTTTTCCAGGTCGGTAGTGTCTTTCGGGTTCACAGTCGGCAGCGCATTCCCACCAACTGCGATTACGCAAGCTTTCTTCATGTTTTAGCTTTCTACGGGGGATCCTTCGGGTTGGCGTTTGTACTTCGCAAGTGTGACAAAGCACCGACCGGAAGGCTGTTAAAGCGAAAGTCTTAGTTGCTAGGCAATATTAGATGACTCTTCTTAGAAATAGAGGCAGAACTGTGCGTGTTGCGGGGGCAAAGGCTGGTAAGTTCACGACGCCGCTGGGGTGCACCTGGCGTGCAACTATTTTTAGTTACCATCCCATCCAAGGCAGGCCCTATTCAGAGTGCTTGCCCTTCCCGCAATGAACCCAAATTCCGCTCACATCCCCTCCCGTGTTAGGACGGAGCGGGGGTGCCCAGGTTATTAGTTTCAAGTTTGTACGCCCAGTAGACGTACAAACTGCCAAGACCACACAGGCCTATAACCCAACCGACCAGGAACACCACAGTCTCGCGTGCCCAGGAAAGCGGGCGCGGGCGCTGTGGAGTGCGCGCGGACCTCAGGAAAGGACGGCGCGGCCTCGTGAAAGCGGGCCCCGGAAAGCGGGCGCGGGCCTCGTGATAGCGGGGCTCAGCATGCGGGCGCGGGAGCCCTCGGATAGGCGCGCTTCGCC
>JAUNVG010000005.1:28565-131554 GCA_030537735.1 Actinomycetaceae bacterium | reverse complement strand
ATGCCCGTGGTCGTGGCCCTCGTGCTCATGATCGTGGCCCTCCAGTTCCGCCACTTTCACCCCGTGGGGAATCATCCCGGTAACCACCGCAATCTCATTGGGCTCATGGGGCAAGTCCACCGAAGCCATGATCTTGCCTTCTTCAATGTCAACCATATGCAGTTTCTTCTCCTGCACGTCAGTTACGTAGGCAATCGCCCCCGAAACGCGCACCGAGGCATTTGGCTGCTGCCACTGTTCCTTTTCCTCCCACGGTTTCACTACCTCAACCGCACGCAGCACTTCACCCTTATCCATGTCGATAATGTGCAACTTGCCGTCATTAGTGAGCACTACGCCCTCGCCGTTAGCTCCGCGGTCAAGGGAACGGAACCAGTACGGGGAACCCAGATCCACAGTCTTGAAGCTAAGGTCTTTGGTATTTAGCAGGCCAACTTTGGTGGGGCGCTCCATCTTCGCGTCCTTATCCACCTTGTAATCAGTCAAGATCACATCTGAGGCAGCCGATCCGCGCAAGGTGCCACTGCGCTGGTATTCGGTTTCTGCCTGCACCTTGTGGAACTTCCCATCCTTGTAGACGGCCTGCCCATCTTGGCAGCCAAAAGCAATGGTGTCGCCTTCACCGGCGGCGGCTTCGCCGTGCACGCCCGGGCACTGGTCGGTGCGCGCAAGTTCCTTATTGTCCGCATCCAGCAGGCGGATGGTCTTACGCTCATCCTTAGTGCCTTCAGTTACCAACACCTTGCCGTCAGCTAGCGGCACCGCCACCCCGTGATGGGGGTTTTCAGTCTTGAAAGTACGCGGGGAGGCAGGTGCGTCCCCGTCGTGGATGGAACCGGAATCGAAAATCGTCACCTCTCCGGTGCCGTCAGCAAACAGCGCGGTCTGCCCAGCGTGGGTAACCACGTGTCCGGGTTTTTCAGCCTCCACACTCACCGCTTGGAACGCCGGGTCACCGGAGAAGTAGTGCGAGTGGTTGCCGTGGGGTACTTCCTGCAGCCCTCCATCAAACATGGTGAACCCGCTAGCTTCGGAGACGAACAGGTGGCGTCCGTCGCCAGCCGGGTTCAGCCGCAAGAATCCTTCGCGAGTGATGTCGGTGGTGACTTCCTGCTTAGCGGTATCGACCACCATCAGACCCCCGTCGTAGGTCATTACTACGCGCGGTTCCAGGCTCATCGCTTCAGCCAGCTCTCCACCGTGTTCGTGGTCGTGGGCTTTCGTCACCTCAACGTCACCGTCGACCGCGCACCCCGCCATCAGGAAAGCGGCGGCGGCAGCTGCGGCGGTTAGGGTTACGAATGTTTTACGAGGACGTATCAAACTCTTCATATTGAAAATGATAGTCATTTGACCAAGTGGGTTTCAACGCCAGCACACTAATGTGCCCAGCCCCACGCTCACCCTCACTTACCCGCCCCATGTCAAGGGAAACAGAATTAAGACATACCTAAGTAACTATAAAGATTTTTCTGCGCATGAGATTTTCCCCGCAAAATCAAGCCTGCACAGAATCCCACCCGATCGCTCGTATGATGGGACATTATCCAAAGTGGATTTAACGCCTTCGTCACTACCCACCCACAGGCAACGGCAGCGACGGTGGCACCGGTACCTGAGGTGACAGTGTCGCCGCCCTCGAAACGGAAAGTAAAAACCCACATGACCTTTACCCCGTCCCTAACCCCGATCGCGGGATCACAATTCCTCTCCGCCATGGTCGGACTGCTTCCGCTAATCGCGTTCTTCGTCCTCATGGGCGTCTTTAAAGTGAAGACCCACTGGTGTGCGCTCATATCCTTGGCCCTAGCCCTGGTAGTAGCCATCGTCGGTTTCGCCATGCCCACCACCTTGGCGCTACTAGCAGCCACCGAAGGACTCGCCTTCGGCTTCATGCCAATCCTCTACATCATCATCGCCGCCGTCTGGCTGTACAACCTCACCGAAGAAACCGGGCGCAGCGCGGATGTGCGCGCCGCTTTCAACGTCGTCGGCAAGGGCGATAACCGCATCCAGGGCCTGCTGATCGCCTTCAGCTTCTGCGGCCTCCTCGAAGGCCTCGCCGGCTTCGGCGCCCCCGTGGCCATCGTCGCCGCCATGTTGGTAACCATCGGGATTCCCCCCATTAAAGCCGCCCTCGCCACCATTGTCGGCAACGCCATCAACGTTGGTTTCGGCGCCATGGCCATCCCCGTTACCACTTCCGGTCGCCTCGGCGGGGTCGAACCCATCGCGGTGGCCTCCCAAATGGGGCACATCACCCCCATCATCGCCAGCTTCATCCCCCTGGTGGTCCTGGCCATCTTGGACGGGTCTCGCGGCGTACGCCAGCTGTGGCCGGCTGCCCTCGTCTCCGGCGCCGTCACCGCTTTCGGCCACTACTGGGTAGCGAACTTCTTCTCCTACGAACTAACCGCCGTGGTGGCCTCCCTGCTGGGCTTTGCCGCCGTCGCCATCATGTTGCAGGTGTGGACCCCGAACACTCCCGAGGACTCCCGCTCCGACGCCAGCGCTAAACTCACCGGGGGCCGCGCCACCTTGGCACTGATGCCGTACTGGCTGGTTGTAATCGTCTTCGGTGCCGCTAAACTGTGGCGCGTCGGCGTCGATGTTCCCGCCGCCCTGGCTGCGACCGACATCACTTTCGGCTGGCCCGGCCTGCACGGCCACATCGTTGACAGCAGCGGAGCGGTCAGCTCCGCCACCGAGTTCAAACTCCAGTGGCTCTCTTCCCCCGGCACCCTCATCGCCCTGACTGCGATCGTGGTTTCGATCGTTTACGGCGCGACTTCTTCCGGCGGGAAATACCCCTTCACCTTCGGACGCGGCATTGCCACCTTAGGTAAAACCGTTTACAACTTGCGCCTGGCTATCCTCACGATTTCAGTGGTAATGGCACTGGCTTACGTGATGAACCTTTCGGGTCAAACCGGCGCCATCGGCGCGTGGATGGCTGGCACCGGCATGGCCTTCGTATTCATCTCCCCGGTCCTGGGTTGGATCGGCACCGCGGTGACCGGTTCAGCTACTTCCGCGAACGCACTATTTGCTAACTTGCAGTCCGCCGCCGCCGCGCAGATCGGTGCCGACACCAAGCTGCTGCTTGCCGCTAACACCATCGGTGGTGGTATTGGCAAGATTATCTCCCCGCAAAACCTCGCCATCGCCGCTGGCGCGGTGGGTGCCGAAAACAGCGAGCCGGTGATCTTGCGTAAGGCCCTGCCCATGTCGGTTGGCCTACTGCTGGTGCTGTCTTTGCTGGTAGGAGGCACCTCGCTACTGTAACTATCCTCCTAACTTCCCTCCCCCGCGAGGCCGGTTCGACGTGAAACCGCGCCCCCGGCCTCGCCCCGACTCCGATTCATAAGCTCCACCTAAGAAAGGAAACCACGTGAAGATCGCACTGTTTGCCACCTGCATCTCTGACGTGATGTTCCCGCAGGCTTCGCAAGCCACAGTGCACCTACTGCGGCGCCTGGGACACGAGGTCGTGTTCCCCGAAAGCCAAGGCTGCTGCGGGCAGATGCACATCAACACCGGTTACTATCCGGAAGCGGTTCCCCTGATTAAGAACCACGTCAAAACTTTCGAACCGGTACTGGACGGCGAATGGGATGCCATCGTAGTGCCATCCGGTTCCTGCACCGGTTCGCTGCGTCACCAGCAAGAGATTGTTGCCGACCAGCAGGACCTGCCGCGACTGGCTCGTCGCGCCCAGCAGATCGCCGAACACACTTACGAGTTGTCCGAACTGCTAGTGGACGTGCTGGGGGTCGAGGACGTGGGTGCTTACTTCCCGCACCGCGTGACCTACCATCCCACTTGCCACTCCATGCGCATTGCCAAGGTGGGTGACAAACCCTACCGTTTGCTGCGCAATGTCGAGGCCATTGATTTTGTGGAGCTTCCCGAAGAGGCTTCCTGCTGTGGTTTCGGTGGCACTTTCTCCCTGAAGAACCCTGATGTTTCCACCGCCATGTTGGCGCAGAAGATGGCTAACGTGGTTTCCACTAAGGCGGAGATCTTAGTGGCTGGTGACTACTCGTGCTTAATGCATATCGGTGGCGGCCTGTCCCGGATTCGTTCCGGTGTGCGGGTGATGCACCTGTCGGAAGTATTGGCTCCCACCCAGGATGAACCGTGGGTGGCTCCGGCGACGACCACGAAGGTAGGTGCCTGATGTCGAAAGAAACTAATGCCTCTCGCGTGGGCGTAGATGAAGCTGACTTGGGTTGGGCTCCCGGAGCTCAGATCCCTGAAGATCCGTTGCGTTGGGGTCAGTATTTCGAAAAGGCCGCCAAGACGCAGCTGCGTAACACCCAGTTGCGGCGCAATATTCGCCACGCCACCACCACCATCCGCAATAAGCGTGCGCTGCGGGTGGAGGAAATGCCGGACTGGGAGGATCTGCGTGAAGCGGCCTCCGCGATTAAGCAACGCACCCAGGCGCAGCTGCCGCAGTTGTTGGAGCAGTTGGAAGCCAATGTCACCGCTCGCGGCGGCGTTGTGCACTGGGCGCGCGACGCTAAAGAGGCCTGTGAGATCGCCATTGAGTTGCTGCGCGAAAAGGGCGTGGATGAGGCCGTGAAGGTTAAGTCCATGGCCACGCAGGAGATCAACCTCAACGAGGAAGCCGCCGAGGCCGGTATCGCCTTGTGGGAGACCGACTTGGCGGAGATGATTGTGCAGTTGGCTCAAGATATGCCTTCGCACGTGGTGGTCCCTGCGATTCACCGCAACCGGGCAGAGGTGCGCGCCATTTTCAAGGCTCGCATGGAGTCCACTCCCGAGGACATGGACACTGAGCCTCGCAAGCTGGCGATGGCGGCTCGTTCCCATTTGCGCACTAAGTTCTTGAATGCGGATGTGGCGATTTCAGGTGCGAATATGGCGGTTGCCGAAACCGGCACCTTATTCATTTACGAGTCTGAAGGTAACGGCCGTATGTGCCTGACCTTGCCTAAGACGCTGGTTACGGTTATGGGCATTGAGAAGCTGGTGCCGACGTTCCAGGACGCGGAGGTTATCGCCCAGTTGTTGCCGCGTTCGGCGACCGGTGAGCGCATGAATCCCTACACCTCTGCGTGGACGGGTGTAACCGAGGGTGATGGCCCTGAGGAGTTCCACCTGATTTTGCTTGATAACGGCCGTTCAACGGTGTTGGCTGACGAGGTCGGCCACGAGGCGTTGTCGTGTATTCGTTGCGGTGCGTGTTTGAACATTTGCCCGGTGTACGAGCAGGTTGGCGGTCACGCTTACAACTCGGTTTACCCCGGTCCGATCGGGATTTGTCTGACCCCGCAGTTGCGTCAGGCAACGGATCATTCCGACCCGGATTCGACTTTGCCGTTTGCGTGTTCGCTGTGTAATGCGTGTGCGGATGCGTGTCCGGCGCATATTGATCTGCCTGGCATCATTGTGGATCGTCGCCGTGCTTACCAGGACGCTAACCGCGGTGGTATTCCCAATGGTTGGGATATCGGTATGAAGGTTGCCTCGAAGGTGATGTCTTCGGGTAAGAACATGGAGCGGGTTGGTGCTGCTACCACTTTGGGCCGCATGTTCGGTGGTGCGAACCAGCGTTTCGGCCACATTCCGCTTCCGGTGGCGCGTACTTGGAGCGCTGCTCACGACATTCCCGCGCCTCCGGCACAGAGCTTTAGGCAGTGGTGGACTAAGGAGGGTCAAAAATGAACGCACCGGTAACCGGCTCAGTTGATGCGGGTGGGTCTGCGCCAACTTCTGCGGTTCGCGCTGCTCGTGCCCGTAAGGATAAGGCAGCCAAGGCTGCCATTATGCAGCGCCTTCGCACTGCGCTTGCGGTTAACCCGATTGAAGCGGTGCAGGTGCCGCGCAACTACATTTCTTCCAGCGAGCACGCCCCCGGTTCCGATCCGGTGCTGGAGGTTTTCGTTGATGCTTTGGAAGATTACAAGGCTAACGTGCAGGTAGTTGAGCCTGCGCAGGTGGGGGAGGCGATTGCTTCGGCGTTGGGCGATCTGCAGCGCATTGTGGTGCCGCCGGCTCTACCTGAGTCTTGGGTGGAGGCGTTGGCGGATAAAGAGGTGATCGTCGATCGCCGTGAGCAGCCGCTATCCAATCACGAGTTGGATCAGGTTGATGCGGTGGTGACGGCTTCGCGTTGCGCGGTTTCCCACACTGGCACCATCATGCTTGATGGGACCGAGGATCAGGGGCGGCGTGCGATCACCCTGGTGCCTGACACTCACGTGGTGGTGGTTCGGGCCGAGGACGTGTATCCCACTGTTCCGCAGGCGGTGGCGGTGTTGGGTGAGAACCCGACTCGTCCCACTACGTGGATTGCGGGGCCGTCTGCGACTTCCGACATTGAGTTGATTCGCGTTGACGGGGTGCATGGGCCGCGTAACTTGTTCGTAGTCATCGTTAAGTCGTAGATCAGCTATTTTCCGCTGATTTAGGCTTACCTTACTTGCACCTCACAAGATAAGCTTTGCCTTGTCTTTACAAAGCCGTGGGGGCTGTCGCTTAAACTGTGGCAGCCCCCACGGCTTTCATATACGTTTTCAGATCTGTTCTAGATGAAAGCCCCTGCCGAAACTGATAGCATAATCACAGACTTTGTCTGGTGACGAACGTCACGCACTTGTCAGTTAATTCTCATCGACGAAGATTGGATAAACAGTGGCTCAAATTGTCGTCCTCGGCGCCGGCATCGCAGGTCATACTGCCGCCATGCTGCTTGCGAGGAAACTAAAGAACACCGAACACTCCGTAGTCGTCATCTCCCCCAAACCCACGTGGAACTGGGTGCCGTCCAACATTTGGGTGGGCACCGGCCGCATGGATCGGGAGAAGGTCGTCTTCGAACTAGGCCCCCTCTACGAGAAGTGGGGAATTGATTTCCGTCAGGCTAAGGCCACCGCCATCTACCCCGAGGGCGAGGGCGACAACCCGCGTTCACAGGTGGAGTTCGAATACACGGACTCCCGTAAGGGCACCACCGACCGGGTGGAGTTCGATTACCTGATTAACGCTACCGGCCCGAAGCTGAACTTCGCTGCCACCCCCGGCCTGGGTCCGGACGATGGCTACACTCAGTCAGTGTGTACTGACTCCCACGCCGAACTGTGCTCCGAAGAGTTCCTCAAGGCTGTGGAGCGCATGCGCAACGGTGAGCGTCTGCGGTTCGTGATCGGCACCGGCGCTCCCACCTGTACCTGTCAGGGTGCGGCTTTCGAGTTCACTTTCAACACTGAGCACGAACTGCGTGAACTGGGTGTCCGCGACAAGGCGGAGATTGTTTACATCACCAACGAACCCAAGCTTGGTGACCTGGGTGTAAACGGCATGAAGTTCAAGCAAAACGGCTACATGACTACCTCCCAGCTGTGGACTGAGTCCATCTTCCGCGAGCGTGGCGTGAAGTCGATTGTGGGCGTTGCTATCAACAACATTGAGCCCAACAGCCTCACCTACGAAGATTCCGATGGTGAGTCGCACGAACTCGACTACGATTTCGCAATGTTGCTGCCTCCGTTCACCGGTATTCCGATTAAGGCCTTTGACCGCCAGGGTGAGGACATTACCGATAAGGTATTCAACCCGGCTGGCTTCATGAAGGTGGATGCGGACTACACCGCGAAGCCGTTCGAACAGTGGCGTGCCTCGGACTGGCCTAAGACCTACCAGAACCCGCTTTACGGCAACATGTTCGCCGTTGGTATTGCGTTCGCTCCTCCGCATGCCATTTCCAAGCCTCACACCACCCCCAATGGCACTGTGATTGCTCCGGCTCCGCCGCGTACCGGCCAGCCTTCGGGCACCATGGCTGCGATCGTTGCTGAATCCATCCTGGATCGCTTGGAGAATCCCGATGCTCCGCTGCGTGAAGCTTCTATGGGTGAGCTAGGTGCGATTTGTGATGCTTCTACCGGCGCGAATATGCTTTCGGGTTCCGCTGCCGCCATGGTCATGTACCCGGTTATCCCCGATGAGACCGTGTACCCAGAAACTGGTCGCCATCCGAAGCTCACCATGGGCGAGTTGGGCTTGTTCGGCCACTGGATCAAGATCATGTACCACTACTTGTTCATCTACAAAGCCAAGGCGAAGCCGGGCTGGAACCTGCTACCGGAGTGATGAGTAATGTCTGAAAACCCTCAAATCATTGAAGAACTAGATCCGCATACCGCCCAGCGCATTGCCAATGCGCCGCTACCGACTAAGAAGACCTTGTTCTTGCGTCGGTTCGTGCCCTGGCAGTTGGTGCGCTTTGCGATCTTCAATATCCGCACTTTGGACATTGTGCGTCGCACCAAGTAGTAACTGAATCTACCTGCTGGCGAAGTGCTTGCAGTTAGTTCGATACTCTCCCGTTGGCCCCACCTCTTTAGGGTGGGGCCAACGTCCATTTCAGTCATTAAAACCCCCTGTACGTGTTAAGTTTGTATAGTCCTGTCACTTGTATGCATTTCGCAAATACGTACATGCAGTGACCTCTTCGTACAAGGAGAAAATCAATGAAGATAACCAAGCGCGCGGTTTTCGCAGCAACCGCCGCCCTATCGCTTTTGGTAACCCCAACCGTGGCGATGGGTGATACCGCTGACGAAGTTACACTCGACCTGTACAACCTAACTGACGTTCACGGTCACATAGAGAAGAAACTCGACAAAAAGGGCAAGGTCAAGGAAGCCGGCTTAGCGGCCATGGGCTGCTACCTAAAGGAGGCTCGAGCCACGAACCCGAACTCCTCTTTCACCCTGCTGGGCGATAATATTGGCGCTTCCCCCTACACCTCCGGCTCCCTGGACGACAATCCTACGATTGCGGCCCTAAACAAGCTGAGCCCGCTCGCTTCCACGGTCGGTAACCACGAGTTCGACCTGGGGGTAGAGGTTTTCAAGAACCGTATCGATGGCGCTAACGGTTTCACCAAGGTGGAGTTCCCTTACCTGGGTGCGAACGTTGAGGGCCTAGAAGACAAGTACATGGGTGACTACGTAGTCTGGGAGTCCGCATCTGGTGTGAAAGTGGCTTTCATTGGCGCGATCGCCGAGGACGTCCCCTACAAGCTGAGCCCCGGCGCGGTTGCTGGCCTGACTTTCACCGATCCGCATGCGAAGATCGCGGAGCTTGCCAAGAAGATTAAGGATGAGGGTGAGGCAGACGTCGTTATCGCCATGTTCGACGATGATGCTCAGAACAACTACCCGCTTATGCCCGAACACGTAGATGGGCTCATGGGTGGTGACACTCACGTGCCTTATCAATTCTCCTGGGTGGATACCAATGCCGGCCATAAGATTTCTGCGATCTCTTCCGGCTCGTACACCGACAACCTAGCTAACCTGCGGATTACCTACGACAAGAACACGGGTAAGGTAACCAAGTCTGAAGCTATCTTGATCCCCGCTGCCGAGGTAGCGCAGTGCGGTGAGGATGAAGACATTAAGGCGATTGTCGATAAGGCTGTAGCTGATTCTGAGGTGGCCGGCGAAAAAGTTATCTCCACTGGTTTGAAACCCTTCTACCGCGGTGTGTTCGAAAACGATAAGGGTGAAATCACCCCCGGTTCGAACCGTGGTATTGAATCCACTTTGGGGAACATGGCTGCTGACGCCATGAAAGCCACCATTAAGACCGATGAGGGCGAGCCGGTTGACATCGGCATTATCAACGCCGGTGGTCTGCGCACCGACCTACTGCCCAACGAACAGGGTGAAGTAACGTACGCGCAAACCTTCGCGGTAATGCCTTTCTCCAACCAGCTGGGTTACGTAACCATCACTGGCGCTGACTTCAAGGAAGCCTTGGAGCAGCAGTGGAAGACGAATCTATCTTCCCAAAACTCGCGCCCGCTGTTGAAGCTGGGTATCTCCTCCAACGTTTCCTACACCTATGATCCGTCGCTGCCCTTCGGTGAACGTATCACTTCCGTTTTCGTCGACGGTGCGCCTTTGGATCTTGAGAAGAACTACACCATCGGTTCGGTCACCTTCCTCCTTGCTGGTGGTGACAGCTTCCCAGCTTTGACCGCTGGCGGCGACTACAAGATCACCGATGAGCTAGATCGGGAGCGTTTCAACGACTACCTGCGCGACAACCACGGCCTGGAGCCCACCGGTGTTAAGCACGCTATTGGCGTGACCCTACCTGAAGGTGCGTTGGAAAACGGCTCAGTGGCGGAAGTGAAGCTGCGTGGCTTGTCTTTCTCTGAGCCTGCTTTCCAGACCGAGAACGTCACTGTCACCCTCGGTGACGAAGGCGCCACCGCTGCGGTGGACAACAGCTTGGTAGATCCTAACGCCAGCAACGAAAACGCCATTATCACCGCTGATGGCGCCGGTCAGGCAACCGTTTTGGTTCCCGTCAATGCAGACTGCACGGGCAACGCCGGCAACGTGATTGCGCTGCCGCTTACGGTTGATACTGACTTCGCCCGAGTGGTTACTGAGGATCAAGGACTGTCGGTTTCGGTGCAGTGCCCGGCGGAGGAAACTCCGGCTCCGCCTGCTCCGTCTCAGCCCACTGAGAAGCCGGCGAAACCTGCTGATCCCGCCCAGCCTGGCGGCGATAAGCTAGCCGTCACTGGTGCGGATGTAACCAACGCCTTGCTGGTAGCTGCCACCATGCTGCTACTGGGCGGCGGACTGGTTGCTTCAGTGCGTTACCGCATGCGCTAATCGCTAGGTAACTTGCCGTAACGGCTTTGTGGGGGTGCTTCCTTCTGGAGGCACCCCCACAATCAGTATTTTAAGAAGCTAAAACCGCGACGTTAAAAGACGCGATCCCAATACCCGCCAAGGGTGAAAGTGGGATCTTAAACCCGCGAGCTTAGAGCTATCCGGCAGGTACCAGGGCGGGTTCCGGTACTATATTTTGCCCACACAAGACCCCCACTGGTTATCAACAGCAGCCTGTCAATTAGTCCTTCATACAAGGCGCCAGCGACCTTTTCTTGTTCCCCCGCACCAGGTTCATACCTCTTCGCCAGCAGCGGGCAGTTCAACAGCTGGAACGCACACTCATCTTCATCATCAGGCACAGCTGCATACCCCAGTGAGGACAGGAAAATCCGCACCTTATGGGTGTGTACGTGCAACCTGTGAGCCTCGGCAACATGGTCATGGTGAGAGTGATCGGGGATTCTTGCCCCCTGCAGAACCTGCTTTGCCCACTCTGCCCCCAGGGCGCGTGCCTGCTCTTGAGCGTCTTCACCGAAGAACTCAAATTGCTTGGCGACAGCCCAAGAAAGGTACTTCAACTGGTTACTCACCGTGTCCATACTTGCCGGCACTACCGCTTCATAGGTCCAGCTTGGCCGTCCGCGCCCGTTCGGGGCTCGGCGGGTGCGTTGCACCAAACCAAACTCCATCAATGCGTCGATCGTTTCGCGTACAGAGTTGTGGTGCAACTGTTGCTTTTCAGCGATCTCTGCCACCGTTAAAGGTTTAATCGCCTTGGATAGCGCGTCCAGGGTACTGTTCTGTGCTGGGGTTAGAGAGGCGACCCGGCCCAGCATGGTTCCGATCTCGCCACGCTTTCCAAGCACATGTCCTCCGACCCCGCTACTATCCTCCACACCCATATTTTAAGACCGTTTCAAGCATGCTTACCTCTTCTATTGCCACCATCACACTTTAGACCGATGCCCAGGCAGGTACAGCAGTGCCCTACTGCGGCCACGACCCGGAGCGCCCAATGTTCCTGCGGTTAGCTGGTTTGGTACGCTGATCGCGCGCACGATAAACAATGTAAGGCCTGGTCGGGTAGAGCACCGGCGCGGAAAAGACGTGCACTAAACGGGTAAACGGCCAGATCGCAAACAGCAAGAACGCCGCCAGAATGTGCAGTTTGAACTCAATGGGCACCGCCTGCATCAGCTCTGGTTGTGGCTGAAAGTAGAATAGGGACCTGAGCCAGGGGCTAATGGTTTGCCGGTAATCGTAGCCGCCACTAGCGCCGAAAATTTGCTGCCTCAAGGTCGCCCAAGTCCCCAGCAAGATTGGGATGGCTAGAAATACCCAGGCCACCACATCGCGTTTGGTATTAGCAAAACGCACGGCTTTGGTGACGAAGCGGCGGTAGAGCAGTCCGAACATTCCCACTAACGTCATTAGGGCGGCGATTGAACCGCCAATGGTTGCCACCAGGTGGTAGGCGTGGGCGGAGACCCCGACTGCACTGGTCCACGAATCTGGAACTGCTAGGCCCATCAGATGTCCCAGGCCGACGAATATTATTCCGAAGTGAAAAAGCGGTGAGGCTGCTCGGAGGATGAAGCTTTCTTGCAGTTGGGAGGACTTAGAGGTCCAACCATACTGGTCGGATTTGTAGCGCCATATCAATCCCACGACCATGATCGCTAGCGACAAATACGGTACCCCCACCCAGAGGAACAACGATAATGCGTTCATAGTTAAAAACCCCTTCACTGCACCTTTAGGGTAGGAAACATGCCTACTAGTTCCGTCGCTGGTCCTTGGCGGACCAGGTTTTGGTAGCGTTCAATAACTTCTAAATCCACATCCGGCAAGGTGCGACAAACCGCCGTCAATAGATTTTGGTAGCCACTGTCGTAACTCACTAGCGCGCTACGAAGTACTTCTAGCCCGTCTCGGTGAGAGGCCAGCAGTTCTTCGCCTCGGCCTGATTCATCGCGCGCGGCGAACTCTAATACGGCCGGCAAATAGTCAGCTAGTTCTTCTCGATCCATTTGCCACCCAGCGTCTGCCATCACCTGGGAAAACGACAAGATAGCGTGTCCGCGCTGCCTGGTGTCACCCACCGCGTAGTAGGACAACCACAGTGCGCAGCGTCGCCGCTGGTCGAAGGTTTCCACGAAATGCTCCCGTAAGCTGCGCAAACCTATCTGCCGCGCCCAGCTAATGAACTTCGAAATAGGTTCGGCCACGGGTTGGGGTAGATGCGAAAGTTCTTCTTCTACCGCTTCGTACCGCTGTAAAGCATCATCGCCCGGGTAGTCGAGCAATATCGAAACGCACATAAACACTGAACGTCTTTGAGTTTCAGTTGTCTGCGTCCTGGGTTCGAAAGGAAACCTTGGGGCATTAATGAAAGATCGTTGCATCTGTACTCACCCCTTCCGGTTTGCCACTTTGACTGGATTCGAATCATTCGAAGCCCAGGTTAAAAGATTGACGCGGCCGGGTTTAGAACCTTGCCCGCCACCGCATCCGCTAGCGCATGCCGAAGGAGCCCCTTCACCCAGTCCCACGAAAGGCACCCCCATAGGGGTAGTTGCGGCGCTCAAGGATCGTCCTTCACTTTCCAGTTGCGCCATGCCTCTTGGTAACTCGGGGGAAGTTGTGGGTATGACGTAGCGGTCATCGTACTTCGCGATCGCCAGTAAGCGATACATCCGCTCCAGGTCCGATCCTTCCATGCCTACCGCCTGCGCGATTTCCGGGTCGGCCGGGGTGGAAAGATTCACGGTACGCATGTGTGAACGCATGGCTGCTAAACGTCGCAAAGACTTCTCCACCGGACGGGTATCGCCGGCAGTAAATAAGCCCGCTAAGTATTCCAGCGGTATGCGCATATGCGCCAACGCTGCCAGCAGCACCTGATGGTCCTCCCCGTCAGCTCCCGCAGCGGTTACCGCGTCAACGACGGGTGAAAGCGGGGGAATGTACCACACCATTGGAAGGGTTCGGTACTCCGGATGCAGGGGTAGGGCCACTTCATATCGCTGGATTAAATCCCACACGGGGGATTGCTGGGCGGCATCAATCCAACTCAGGGGCACGCCCTCGTCCATAGCGGCGCGCACCACCTGCGGATCGTGCGGATCCAACAGTATTTCACGCTGCGCCTGATAAAGGTCAACAGGATCTTCCACCGCGGCAGCTTCAGCTACCCGGTCAGCGTCGTAAAGTAGCACTCCCAAGTAGCGTAGGCGTCCCACGCAGGTTTCCGAACACACGGTGGGTTGTCCCACTTCCAGGCGCGGATAACACAGCGTGCACTTCTCCGCTTTTCCTGACTCGTGGTTAAAGTAGACCTTCTTGTACGGGCATCCGGAAACACACATCCGCCAGCCGCGACACTTATCTTGGTCTACCAGCACAATCCCGTCTTCAACCCGTTTGTACATGGAACCCGAAGGGCACGATGCTACGCAGGCTGGATTCAAGCAGTGCTCGCAGATGCGCGGCAGGTAGAACATGAAGGTTTCCTCAATGGAAGTTTTCACCTCCAGGTTCATCTGCTCCAAAATCGGGTCTTGTGAAAGGGTTTCGGTAGAACCCCCCAGGTCGTCGTCCCAGTTAGAACCCCAGCGAATAGTATCGATAGGTTTACCCGTTATCTGCGACACCGGACGCGCGGTAGGCACCGTGGAGGTCTTATCTGTGCCCAGGAGCCTGTCATACTCATAGGTCCACGGCTCGTAGTAATCATCAATATCGGGCATTGTGGGGTTTGAGAAAATGGTGGCCAGCTTACGCAACCTACCGCCTGAGCGCGGTTTCAAGGCACCACCTTTAGTGCGGCTCCAACCACCTTCCCACTTCGCCTGGTCTTCCCACGTGCGCGGATAGCCAACCCCCGGTCGGGTCTCGACGTTGTTGAACCAAACGTATTCGGTGCCGTCTCGGTTAGTCCATGCTTGCTTACAGGTAACCGAACACGTGTGGCAACCGATGCACTTATCGAGGTTCATCACCATTGCGATCTGAGCCATTACCTTCATCAGTACTGCACCTCCTGGCTGCGGCGACGAATCAGAGTAACTTCATCACGTTGATTGCCGGTCGGGCCGACATAGTTAAAGGCATACGATTGCTGTGCGTAGCCACCTATTAGGTGTGAGGGCTTTATGAGTATTCGGGTAAGGGAGTTATGGATTCCTCCGCGTTTACCTGAACGCTCAGCAATCGGAGTGGCAACGGTGCGTTCTTGGGCGTGGTACATGAAAACCGTGCCTTCGGGCATGCGATGGGAAACGATCGCGCGCGCCGCCACCACACCATTGCGGTTATAGGCTTCGATCCAGTCGTTGTCGCGAACTCCGATCTTGTCGGCGTCTTGGGGGCTCATCCACACGGTTTGACCGCCTCGGCCCAAAGTCAGCATGTGGATGTTATCGAAGTACTGGGAGTGGATCGCCCATTTATTGTGAGGCGTCAAATACCGCACCGCCACCTGCGCAACGCCGTGCTCAGATTTCGATTGGGCTCCGACTTTCTCCTCCCCGAAAAGATGATGCAGGTCCAAGGGCGGACGATAAATGGGTAAAGATTCACCCATATCTCGCATCCAGTCGTGGTCAAGGTAGTAGTGCTGCCGTCCCGTCAAAGTATGGAACGGTTTGTGGTGTTCAATGTTGATTACGAACGCACTGTAGCGTCGCCCTCCGTGTTCCGATCCAGACCACTCCGGGGAAGTCACCACCGAGCGTGGTTGGACGGTGACATCGTTGAAAGACAGGCGCTTTTCCTCATCTCCCTCACTCAGGTGCGCCATCGGTTGCCCGGTGCGCGCTTCCACGTGTTTGAAGCCTTCGGTCGCTAAACGACCATTCGAGGTTCCCGACAGGCGCAAAATCGCGTTACAGGCTTTTATGTCGGTATCCAAAAGAGGGCGCCCCGATCCCACTCCACCGGTGGCAGTGCCGTTAATGTGGCACAGCTCGTCCACTTCAATGGTGGGGTCGAACGCAACTCCCTTAGTCGCCATTCCAGCTTTATCCGTAAGCGGACCCAAGGTGTCGAACTTTTCCCCGATCAACGTGTAGTCACGTTCAATCGGGATCAGCTTAGGCATGGTCACACCCGGTATTAGTTCGGTGTCCTCAATCCCGGAAACAACGCCACGCGGGTTCGCTAGCTCATCGGGTGTGTCGTGGCTTAGGGGTGCAGCCAGCACGTCGGTTTGTACCCCTAAGTGTTTACCCGCCATAGCAGAGAAGCTGTGAGCCAGCTGCCGGAAAATCTGGTAGTCCGTTCGCGCCTGCCAAGGTGGTTCAATGGCGGCGTTGAAGGAATGGATGAACGGGTGCATGTCGGTCGAAGACAGATCGTGCTTTTCATACCAGGTAGCCGCCGGCAGCACCACATCGGAATGCAAAGTGGTGGAAGTGTTGCGGAAGTCTAAGGTGAGCATGAGGTCAACTTTTCCGCGGGCTCCTTCTTCCCTCCACACCATCGTTGCGGGGCGCTCATCGCCTTCGCATTCTTGCGCGAACACCGCATTATCGGTGCCGAGCATGTGTTTAGTGAAGAACTCCGCCCCCTTAGCGGAAGAACCCATGAGGTTGGTGCGCCACGAAGTTATGATGCGCGGGAAATTCTCCGGGTTGTCGGGGTCTTCGCACGCAAACTTCAGCGTTCCTTGACGTAGCTGGTCAACTACGTAGTCCTTGGGGTCAACGCCTGCCTCCCGGGCTTCTTGCCCCAGCAGTAAAGGCGACTTAGAGAAGGTCGGGTAAGAAGGCATCCAGCCTCGTTTACTTGCCTCCACTAGCGTATCTGCGGTCGAGTGATCCGGCAGTGACCCTTCCGCCAAGGGCGACCCTAACGCCCGGGCTTTAGAGCGGTCGTAACGCCACTGGTCGGTGGTTAGATACCAAAAACCAGCTGAAATCATCTGCCTGGGGGGACGTTGCCAGTCGAGGGCGAAGGCGTATTGCGCCCACCCCGTGATCGGCCGGACTTTTTCCTGCCCCACGTAGTGTGCCCAACCGCCGCCGTTCACGCCTTGCGTGGCGCACATCGTAGTTAAAGCCAGGAAGGTTCGGTATATCTGGTCCGAATGGTAGTAGTGGTTAGTTCCAGCGCCCATCACGATCATCGATCGACCCTTCGATTCGATCGCGTTTAGCGCGAACTCCCGCCCGATCCTTATCGCCGCGTTAGCGGGCACACCGGTGTGCTGTTCTTGCCACCCCGGGGTTCCCGGGGTTTGCGCATCTTCGTATCCAGAAGGCCACTGCCCGGGCAAACCTGGTCGCTTCACCGCGTATTGCGCGAGCATCAGGTCGTAAACGGTGGTCACGACCTTGTCGCCGATGCGCCGCACGGGCACTCCGCGACGCACCACTCCTGCTCCCACGGATCCATTTGTTCTTGTTGACCCGGGAAGGTCGAAGCGAGGAAGTAAGATTTCAACGCTTTCGCCGCTATCTAGGCAGGTTAGTGTCGGTTCGACACCCTCCATTCGCAGGTTCCACTTACCTTCACCCTCTGGCCCGTATCTGTCAGCCAGGGTGCCTCCCGGGTCTTCAACTGTCCCACTTTCATCCCACACCAAGGGGCGGAAGGCGGCTGATTCGCGTTCGCGTATGTCGTCGCGAGTCCCCTCTGGAAGGTCGGCTGCGGTGAAGAACTTCCCCGGGATCCACCCGTCCTCGCTTTCTTTCAGTTGAACCAGGAAAGGAGAGTCGGTAAAAGCTCGCATGTAGTCAAGGAAGAAGGGAGTTTCCTTCGCCACGTGGAACTCACTGAGGATCACGTGTCCCATTGCCTGCGCTAATGCGCCGTCGGTACCTGGGGCTACCCGTAACCACTCATCGGCGAACTTGGTGTTATCGGCGTAGTCAGGTGAAACCGCCACCACTTTTTGCCCGCGGTAGCGCGCCTCTGTCATGAAGTGCGCATCGGGGGTGCGGGTGAGTGGAATATTGGACCCCCACATTATGAGGTAGGAACTGTTAAACCAGTCTCCCGACTCGGGCACGTCCGTTTGGTCACCGAAGACCTGGGGTGAAGCCGGTGGTAGATCTGCATACCAGTCGTAGAAGGACAACATGGTGCTGCCAATGAGTTCGTAGAACCTTGAGCCAGCTCCGTAAGAAACCATTGACATGGCGGGGATAACTGAAAATCCTGCAATGCGGTCTGGCCCGTAGCGTTTGACGGTGTAGACGTGGGCGGCGGCAACAATCTCATTTGCTTCCGCCCAGTCCACCCGAACCATTCCGCCTTTGCCCCGGGCTTTTTTATATTCCTCACTCTTACGCGGATCCTCAACCACGTCTTTCCAAGCCAGAACCGGGTCTCCCAGTCGAGCTTTGGCTTCGCGGTAGTAATCCAGCAGGACGGAGCGAACGTAGGGGTAGCGTATGCGGGTAGGTGAGTACGTGTACCAGGAAAAGGCTGCTCCTCGCGGGCAGCCGCGTGGTTCGTATTCAGGCATGTCCGGCCCGGTGGTGGGGTAGTCGGTTTGCTGTGACTCCCAGGTGATTACTCCGTCTTTGACGTAGACCTTCCACGAGCACGATCCCGTGCAGTTCACCCCGTGGGTGGATCGCACCACCTTGTCGTAGGACCATCTTTGCCGGTAAAACGACTCGCTGTCGCGTCCGCCTTCTTGCAGCATCGCGTGACCATCTGAACTGCTTTCAGCGCGTCGTAGCCAAGAACCGAAGGAGAATATTCCGGCGTTAGGCTCGCGATAAGTTTCCTCGCTCATGTCTTGTCCTTTGCTTTACCTCGTCAGCTCGTCTATCCAGGGAAGGGGGCGTTGGGGCGTGCGTAGTAGATCCAAGTTAGAACCGTGCACGCGGCGAAAAATACGGTGCACCCGATGAAGAACACGAACGGCGACATGGCCGTGAGCATGACCCCCACCAGGAAGGGTCCGAATGCGGCTATGCCAGCTGTCCAACCGATGACGCCTCCGGCTTGGCGCGGCGGCAGAATCATCGGCATCTGTTTGAAGGTTCCCGCGTTGCCGATGCCGGCGAAGAAGAACACCGCCAGCATCGCCCACAGGAAGGGCCAGAACTCAGAGGGGCTGGTGGGGCGCAGGAATACGGTGGCCACGGCGGTGCCGATGGTCATTCCTATGCCCGCTATGAATGTCCATATTGCCCCGCCGAAGCGGTCGCACAGGGGGCCGGCTAGGACGCGGGTGGCGGAGCCGATTAGGGGGCCCAGGAAGGCGAAAGTCACCCCGGCGGGGAGGCCTTCTTGTCCGGCGAAAACTGAGTTATTGCCGTAGACGTTGTTGATTAGTAGCGCCAGTTGTGCGGCGAATCCGGAGAACGCTCCGAACGTCATCAAGTACACCAGGGTGAGGATCCAGGTGTTCTTATTGGAGAAAATGTCGAACTGTTCGGCGAAGTTCGCGGTGATGGGAACGTCCTTGAGTTGCCACCATGCCACGACCGCAGTTGCGATCGCCCAGGGGATCATAATGATCGCGATGTTATGTAGGTGGATGGGCCCGTAGGAGGTTTCTTGGGCGGGGAGGAAGGTGGTTCCTAGCAGGCCGAAGCCGATAATCCACGGCCCGATGAGTTGGATCAGGGAGACACCGAAGTTACCGATACCCGCTTGGATTCCCAGCGCAGTTCCGGCTTTCGCTTTCGGGAAGAAGTATCCGGTGGAGGGCATATACCCTGAGAACACTCCCCCGCCGATGCCGGTGGTGAAGCTAAGAAGTAAGAGTACGGAGAAGGGGGTGGCTGGGTTTTGGATCGCGAAGTACCACCCCACCATGGGAACCAGCATCAGTAGCGTGGAAATAGCTACCATTTTGCGGGTCCCTATTATGGGCGGTAAAAACATGTACGCCAACCGCAGTAAGCCGCCGGCTAAGCCAGGGATTGCAGCTAGCCAGTACAGTTGCGCGGCGGACAGGTCGAAACCAATGTCGTTCAACCTGGGGGCGATGGCTGAAACCATGTACCAGGTGCAAAAGGCGATCGTCAACGAAACCGTGGTGATCCACAGGGTTTTCCAGGCAATCTTCGAATCCCACTTTTCCGGGTCCTCTGGATCCCATCCCTGTATCGGGTTGGTGCTTGTATCTAGCGTTTTTGTATTCATGCTTTCCGTCCGCTCAAGTCAGTAAGTGCTTCCATAGGTTCTTTAGCGACGCACACGGTCGCGGGAACTGTCAGACACGTCCTTTCTTCAAACCTCTGATTGCAAGTTCCATCCACAGCGCGCAGATCCCGATGAGTACAGCCATCACCAAGAAGGTGCCTCCCGGGTAGGAGTCGGGCGTGAATGCAGCGAATAGCGGAGGCAACACGAATCCGCCCAGTCCCCCGAGCATGCCGACCAGGCCACCTACCGCACCTACGTCCGCCGGATAGTAAGTGGGAATATGCTTGTACACTGCGGCTTTACCGATACCCATGGCACAGCCGTGGATAAAGACGATTACCGCGAAGAACATCAGGTTTGAAAGCAGCGGCAGCACCGTCCTCGGAAGGGAAAGTAGTATCGCGGTAACTAGCATGGTGGAGAAAGTCAGCCGCATTGACAGGCGGGCGCCGAAGCGGTCTGATAACCAGCCACCGACCGGTCGTAGCAGCGAGGCCGGGAAAATGAAGGAGGCGGTAATGAGGGCTGCGGTCTGCAGGGAAACGGGCTGACCGGCAGAGTCGGTAAAGTGCGATACGTAGTAGTTAGGTAGCCAGGCAGATAGCGCCACATAGGCTCCGAAGACGGCTACGTAGTACAGGGAAAACCGCCACACCTGCAGGTGTTTCAGGGGCTTTAAACGTTCTTTCAGGGTGCGTCCTTGCCCGGGTGCGCGATCTTGGGCTGGGGTTCCGAACCAAACCAGCATCGCCATGAGAATCAGCAAACCGGTGTAGATTACTGGCACCAGGCGCCATCCTCCGCTTACCAAACCTCCGAAGTAGGTCTGCCCCACGGTGGCGGTAATAATGGCAGGTCCGATGAACTTCGTTACTGAGGCACCCAGGTTACCGGCGCCGAAAATGCCTAAGGCCAGTCCTTGTCGCTGCGGGGTTGACCAGGCGGAGTTCCAAGAAATACCGGCGGTGAAGGAGTTACCTGCTATGCCTACGAAGAAAGCCAAGATTAGTAGCTGTACGTAGGAGTGGGCGTAGGCCACCGCAAGGGAAAACACCGCGGAAGCCAGAAGCAGGACGGCGAATACTTTTCTACCGCCGATGCGGTCTGCGATCATTCCCGCCGGTAGGCGCCACATTGAGCCGTTGAGTATGGCTACGGCGGCGATCCATGCCAGTTGTGTGTCTGACAGGCCAAGTTCTTGTTTGATCGCCACCCCCAGCACGCCGAACATTAGCCAAACGGCGAACATTAGCGTGAAAGCGAGGGTGGATACCCATAACACTCTGATAGAGCCTTTAGTGTCCTCTTGCTCCTGCGGAACTCCAGAGTCAATAGTCGACATTGAAGGATGCACCTTTCCCATAAGTTTGGCAGTCCGTTTCGCAAGTCACAGTCACCTGGGTATCTGCTGCGCTAGACCACCTTAAGGAAATATTAACGGCTTTTCCCTTATTTATTCCCGATTCCCCGGCCAGCCTTGCGTAAAGTGCAGGTAAACACGAAGAGGAACAAGCTTACTGGGACTTTAGGCCTTGCATACGCAATAACTAAGGTTTGCCTACCCAAACCAAGGTTTTTGAGTTCCTGACCCAGCTAAAAACCTAGGTGACCCCGCTGCGCAGATCAGTTTGGCTGACACTTCTCAAACCACAGCTATTATAAACCTTTATCATCTGGCGCCTGGGGGTTAAACTTAGGTGACTGTTAGATTTCGCTGCAGATACTCAAGGCCAGGCCGACTCCTCACATCGATCCTCAGATAAAACGAGGCCTAGAACCACACTCTGAATTTGAGTAAGGAAACCGTATGCCAAGCCTTCCCAGCCGTACCTTCGTGATGCAGATACTGCGACTCATCGTTTGGGTAGTGATAGCTGTTGCACTGGTGAAAATCGCTTTCTTCCCCACCCAAAAAGCCGAAGAAACCCTGGGGGTGCAGGGGACTTTCACGTTGCCCACCACCACCGTGCAAAAGGGGGACATTGAAAATAACATCTCCCTTACCGGCACCGTTGTGCGTGATGAAATCAAACCCGCCAAGGCCACTGAAAGTGGTGAAATCGTGTGGCTGTACGCTGAAGATGGGGACACGGTCGGAGTTGACGCCCCCATCTTGCAGGTACGTAAAACTACCGAGCCTGACCTGTCTCAGCCTTTAGCAGAAGGTCAAGCCCCACCCGCACCGGAAGTCACCTACCACGACGTGTACGCCACCTCCGCTGGAACCTTACGTTTGAACGCGCTGATGGGTCAAAGCGTGCAAATCGGGGAAGAGATTGGCTCCATTGTTCCCAACACTTTCCACCTGGAAGTGCCCGTTACTCCCGATAAACTCTATTCCCTTACCGGGCTTCCCGACACTGCCACCATCGCCATAACCGACGGGCCAGCACCTTTTGAATGCACCGGGCTCAAGACCGTCACCGCCACCAGCGGTAGTGCCAGTTCCGAAGCTGGACAGCACAGCAACACCGGACCGCAGATTCGCTGCCAAATCCCCACCGACCAAACCGTGTACGACGGCACCAAAGGAAAACTAAGGATTTCCGGTGGCAGCGCCAGCGACGTCCTCGTCATTCCAGTTAGCGCAGTGGAAGGACGTTTCCGCGAAGGATATGTCTACCTGCCGACCGCGGACCCCAAGACGAAACCGGAAAAAGTACTGGTGAAACTGGGTATTTCCGACGGCAAGATGATCGAGGTGAAAGAAGGCCTGAGTTTAGATCAGGAGATCCTCGAGTTCGTGCCGCGCGGCTCGAACGAGGACGACACTGACGAAAACAGCGACGGCGGCACGGAGAAGTAACGGTGCTGCAGATAACGGACGTCCACCGCACGGTGATCCTACCCAACGGGGCTCCCTTGCCGATTTTACGGGGAGTGGATCTGACCGTGAACGCCGGGGAGCATGTGGCCATCGTCGGTCAGTCAGGTACCGGGAAGTCAACTTTGTTGAACATTATCGGGATGCTGGACCTGCCCGACCACGGCACCTACCTGTTTAACGACCAGCCGGTAGCGGAGTTATCCGAATCGGCGCGCGCCCACCTGCGCGGTCAGTCTTTCGGGTTCGTCTTCCAGCAGTTCAACCTGTTCGGCTCGCGCACCGCCCTAAATAACGTCACCGTCCCCCTGATGTATTCCAGCGGAACCCAGTTCCTGAAACGCAATCAGTTGGCGGCCGCCATGTTGGAGCGCGTCGGTTTAGGCGACCGCCTGGACGCCATGCCGAATCAACTCTCCGGCGGCGAACAACAGCGCGTCGCAATCGCTCGCGCCCTGGTGCGTCGCCCGAAGGTGATTTTAGCTGACGAGCCCACCGGGGCTTTAGACCCCAACACCGGGAAACTGGTGATGGAACTACTGGAGGAAGTAGCGCGAGAAAACCAGGCCGCACTAATAGTAATCACCCACGACATGGCGGTGGCGGCGCGTTCCCAAACGGTTTATGAGATTGCCGAAGGGGTGTTGCACCCGCGTTCTAAACAGTCGTTAGTGGCCCTCACCGCTAACCACGGTTTTCCCGCCGCTGCCCTTGCCTCGGACGAAGACGAAGCGCCAGCCGCCGCGTCTGCCCCCTCCCCCACTATCGAAGGGGGTGCGGACATTGGATAACGTACTCAGCGCCCTGGTGGAAGCCTGGGAAGAGCTGCGGATCAACAAGAACCGCATCATTTTATCCCTCATCGGCGTGGGCGCCGCAGTGTGGGCGATGGCGACGGTGCTAGCTTTGGGGACAATTATTTCCTCCTCCTTCGAGTTCTTCTCCTCCCTCTACAGCGGGCGCCCCGGCACCGTTTCCGTGGTGGTAAACCGCATGGTGGATTCCGGCGCCGACGAAACCGGTTTGGAAGATTCCAATACCTTTACCGATCCCAGCGCACCCCTAAACTCAGATCAGGGAAATGTCGGCGAAGTCGACTACCGCGACCTGCAGGTGAACGAGGACGGGTCGTTAAACGATCCTTTTTCCGCCGCGGTAATGCAGGTGGTGGAAAAAACCGGAAGTAACTACTGGACTCGGACTCGTTACTTCAACGCCGAGGTACAAGCCCCCGAATACGATCCTTGCTACGTCAGCATGGACGAGTTCACCGAGTGCACCGACAGTCCCCCTAGCTTCCAAGCCGTCGACCCTGGCTATTTCACCATTTACTACAAGCAACTGCTGCACGGGCGTTTGCTAACTGCGGCTGATGGGCAGTTACAGATGAACCCGGTGGTGGTTAATGAAGCCATGTGGCAGGCTCTGGGTAAACCCAACCCGGAGGAGTTCCCGCGCATGCGGTTACGTCAACATCAAAACGTGGTACTAACCGTGGTGGGTGTGGTTCGTAACGCCACTACCTGGGATAGTGCGGAAATTTACTTGCCCTACGATTCGGTGCTCGCTTCCTTCCCTGCCAGTGTCGTCGGCGGTGGTGAAACCACGTATGCTTTCATCGCTCCGCGAGGGGAGGAAAAACATGCCGGGCAGGTGGTGGCTGACACCTTGCGGGGTCTGCTTGGCCCCGGTTACGAGGCGACAGCGAACTTCAACGAGCGGGTAGATGAGGGCCAGCAGCAGCAGAACACTATTGTCACCGCGGTGATCTCCACCATTGGCGGGATCGTGATTTTACTTGGCGCCCTGGGGTTGCTCACGGTTTCCATCGTCACCATCCAGCAGCGGGTGCGCGAGATCGGCATTCGCCGCGCTATGGGTGCTTCTGCCCGCCGCGTTTTCATCTCCGTGTTCCTAGAGTCGGTAGTTGCCACCACGGTTGCCGGGATGGTTGGAGTGATGCTTTCCATCCTCACTATCCGCTTCATGCCCTCTGGTTGGATGGATCTGCCGGTTAGTACTTCCACCATTGCCTACCCCCTGTCGGCCGCTTTCCTGGGAGTGTTAATCGCCGCCGCGGTGGGGGCGCTGTGTGGGATTATTCCCGCGTACTACGCGGTGCGAATAAAACCGATTGACGCGATTCGCTATTAGTGGAGGCTGTAATGACGAGGACGTGTGGGCGCGGTTCGCGTGATGGCGACGCTGGTGGTTTGCTCCGTCCCCGTGCCGATGAAGTAATCCCACCTGCCGACGCTCATCTGACTCGCCGGCAAGTATTGCAAGTAGGTTCCCTGGCGGCTGGTGCTTCCACTACTGCTGCTCTTTTAGGGGCGTGCACTTCCAGTTCTGTTTCCTCCGCTCCCACCACTCCCGCAGCTACCGCCACCGCTACTGCCACCCCCACTGTTCAAACGACGGCCACGCCCTCCCCCACTACCCCCACCTCCGTGGCTTTCAACCCCGCCGCCCTGCAGGCTCTGGAGGAAAAGTTTGCCGGCCGCACGCCCTCGGCCTGGGGGTTGGACATTGCCGGCATTATGCAGCGCACTGATTCTTCCGCTGTGGCTTTAACTTTGGATGCTTGCGGTGGCGACGGCGGTAACGCGGTTGACATGCGGTTGTTGGATTTCTTGCGTGAGCGCAGCATTCGCGCCACTTTATTCCTAAATCAGCGGTGGATTCACGCTAATGAGCAACTCGCCATCCAGCTGACGTCCGACCCCTTATTCGAACTTGGCAACCACGGCACAAAACACTGCCCGCTGAGTGTGGTCGGGCGCGATGCCTACGGGATCGCGGGTACCGCGAGCGTGAAAGAAGCCATCTTGGAGGTAGCGCATAACCATCGCACGCTGTTTGAGTTAACCGGTAAGGAGCCGCGCTGGTTCCGTTCTGGCACCGCCCATTACGACGACGTGGGGGTGCAGATCTGCTTGGAGTTGGGGGAGACTCCGGTGGGTTTCAGTGTGAATGCTGATGGCGGTGCGACTTTCCCGGCTGCAGACGTGGCTGAGGCGACTTTGCAAGCTGACGCCGGGGCGATTTTGATTGCCCATTTCAACCAGCCTGACGGTGAAACTGCGCCGGGTTTGGAGTTGGCTTTACCGCAGCTGTTGGACGCCGGTTTCAGGTTCGATTTCCTCAGCTAATCCCCGCCTTTAGCCCTGTACCGGGGGCGCGTCCGGTGCTGGCGGTTCATGTGGAAGTGGCTCCGCCGGGGGCGACGCTGGCGCAGTTGTTTTCAACTGCCGGTATTGGTGCCAGGTATCCACGTCATACCCGTGGGTGGAGTCAACCTGCACCGGGCGCACCCGCAGCTCAGCTACCAATCTACGCACGCTCATGTGGTGGTGTTCGCTTCGCTGGGCGATTGCCGCCAGCAGGGATTCGGTGTTATACCACCCCAACAGGTAGTTCGTGTATTCCTCCGTGCGCGCACACGTGGCGTCCACCTCCTCGTCCCAGTGCTGACGCAGTAGTGGCAGGGCGCGCGCGGAGTAAGGGGCGTCGCATGCGGTTATGAACGTGAACTTCGCTTCCTGCGGGCGCGGTAGTGCTCGTAACGCCGCAACAATACCTGCCGCAGGCCCGCCTGCGGGAGGGGCTTCTAAGGCGAACATCACCCGCGAGCGCAGGTGGGACGTTTGCGCCAGGTGCGCCGGCCCGCTGACGACTATGCGTTCGTCCTCCACTCCCAGGGCAAGTAGGTCAAGCAGTATCTGGTCAAGGAAGCTTTTCCCGGCGATAGTTAAATCCGCTTTCGTCACTCCCCCCAGCCGCTGTCCGCCGCCTCCAGCCAGAATCAGGGCGTTTATTTTTTCCACCGCACCCCCCTTTTTCCCATTCCCTTCCGACCTGCTATCAACATACAATCATCTCATGGGTGCAAACCGTTCACCGTCAGACAATACGCCTGCCCCAGCTAATGGGGGCGAGGACGGTTCGGGGCGCTCCCACTTTTGGCAACGCCCCCACCTGTTGAAGATCTGGGCGGTGAGTAAAGATTTCCTTTCCGTGAAGAACCTGGTTATCGCGGCGATGCTGGTGGTGATTGTTTTCGTTGGTTTCAGTACCGGTTGGGATCGGGCGCTAGCGGAAGTGGAAACCGAGGTGAAACTTCAACAGTTGGGCAAACCCTTCCAGGCAGGTCCGTTCGAGTTAACAATCGAAGACATCTCTTTCCAACCCGGTTGCGTCGCTTTCAACCAGCAGTTCCCCGACTGCGTCGAGGTTTCTTTCCAGGCCACGAACACTTCCGATAAACGCATCGAGGATGCTGCTTTCGGCACTCATTTGCTTGACGACCGGATGCTGCTGCTGACCACTGAGGCCGGTCCGGCAACCACTTTCCTGCCTTCCCCTTCCGTGACGCGCACGATTGATGGGCTCATCGCCGGTGCGTTCCAGCCGGGTATGAGCGGTAAGTACCTCGCGTCTTGGCAGGTACCTGCGGGCACTGACTTGTGTAAGTTGCAACTGCGGGTCCGTTCCGCGACCTGGGCGAAGTCGTCCCTGGATGGTCACCATTTTTGGCGTTTGGAGGACGGCTCCGCCGCGACCATCCCAGCCTGCGGAGGTGAACGGTAGTGGCGCAGCGTGCTTGGCGTTTGTCGGCGGCCGCGGTGGCGGTGGCAGCTTTCGCGGTGGCTTCTTTAATCAACGACTACCTACCCGGTCGCGACGACATCTTAAATCGTCCCTTCCCGCGCGCCGCGGTGGTGGACGAGGACGTGCAGCTTCGTACCGGGTCAGTGCGGGTCTCGAACGTGGGGGTGGCGCGCGCGGTGGAGTGGAACTTTTCGCGGGCCCAAACCGAAGAAGTGTTCTTAACGTTTTCTTTGACTTATCTTCCCAATGGGGAAGAAACCACGGTGGGGCCGGTGGAAGTGGTAGACGCCAGTGGCCGCATCTTCGGTGGCACCCAGGCTCATGGTCGTTCTTTGCGTTGCGGAGCCAGTCAAGCTGGTGTTGCAGTGACTTGTGACATGGCGGTCGAGATGCCAGCCGACGCCCTTGAGGATGCGCGCTTGCGGGTGTGGAACTTCAACTCTGGAAACGGTGACGACTACGCTGACGTTGCTTTACCTCTTGACGCCGACAGGGTCGCTGCTTTGGTGAGTTCCGCTGGTGACTACACTATTTCGCCGCCGACATTTTCAAGGAGCGAAAAGTGAGTTGGTGGAAACGTAACGGTATTTGGCTGTTGTTGCTGCCGGTGGCGGTGGCGGCAGCTGGGTTCGCGGCTTCTCACCGTTTCTTGGAGATTTACTGGCCTAGTCAGCCTACTTCTCCGGTTGAGGTAACCGCTTCCCGGTCGCCGGGTTCTACCGACGGCAAGAAGCAGGTGGCCCACTACGTTTCTGCGTTCACTAACTCCGGTAAGGAATATGAACGCGACATCACCGTTAGTTTCGTCGGGGCGCGCCCGCTAACTGAATGGAATGGGATGGTAGCCGCCGAAGGCACGCAGCTATGGGGGTTCGACTTTGCTTTCGAAGCTGACCCGCAGGTGATCGCCAGTGGCTGTAATCTTTTCGTTTTCGACGCCGAGGGCACCAAGTATTTCCAACATGCCGCCCAGGTGGTTTCCGAAAACGCCGGTGCTTTCACGGTGGCTGACTGCGTTCCCCCGGGCGCGGAAGGCCCTATGCTGGATTTCTTCACCGGCGACGTCCAAGATTCCTTGCAGCCACGTCCTCGCACCTGGGAATCTACTTTGGCGGTAGCTCTACCGCGCGGAGTGGAACCAGCGTCGGTGCAGCTATTTTGGGATCTACCTGCTTACGCCGAGTTCTCCCTCCCCTAAGCCGGGGTCGCTCCTCCGGGATTTTCGCAAGCCGTGTCCGCTCAGTCTGCATCTCCCCCGGCCGTGTCCGCTCCTCCGGTATTTCTCCTAAGCCGGTGCCGGCACTTCCTGTGCTCGGGGTTCTTCGGCTTGTTCGCTGCCCCCAACTAACTGACTTACCGCTGCTGCTAACAGTGCCAGGGTGAGGATGAAGTACACCAGTGACTCCACCAGGCTCACCACTGGTTCCACCGCGAACACGAAGGCAGCGGATCTGGCTCCCAGCAGGTAGTGTGCCACTTCGTCTACGCCGACTCGCACCCAGCCGGTTAAGCCAAAGAGCAGGCAGAACACCAGCATCGGTAGCAAGCCCGCCACCGCGATCTTTCGCAACGCTTTCAAAGCTGACTTCAGCGGGGTCAGGGCCGGGGAAATCACGTGGTTCACGGCGCGTTGCACGGGGGAGGGCAGTTCCTTGATGCGGGCGGTCGCGACTTCCTCATCAAACAGTATTTGCCCCTGTTTCAGTTCCGCTCCATAGAGCGTGGCTCCAATGGTCAGCCACGCCACGGGCACCACCACCAGGGCGCCAAGGGAGGAAATAATCGATCCCAGCCAGGTGAAGGGCGTCAGTATCAGGGAGTTAATTAGCGTGTAGGTGTCGTTGGCACTCACCCACCAGGTGTTGATGTCGTCAACCACTTGGCGTGACATCACCCAGTTTTGTAGTTTCGTCACTTGCAAGGTGAAGATGTATGCCAGCGACGTTAGCCACAGGGCTTCGAGGTAGGCAGATATTAGCGCCCACAGCGTGAACTTGCTGGCAAGTTTCTTCCACGCTATGTATTTACGCAATCCCACGGCAATAACCACTAGCGCTAGGATCATGCCGGTTTCTGGGATGGGGATGCGACTGAAAAGCACTTCGTCGGTGAAGTCACCTTGTTTCAACTGTTCCCACACCAAGGCGCCCTGATCGTAGCTGTAGCGGCGCATATCCTCTTTCAAGAACCCATTCGAGGCGTAGATCGCCAGGAACGGGATGAGGGCAACCACGGTGGCTTTGATATGCGTGCGCCAGCTTTCCCCACTGCCGTCGGTGAGGACGTTCGGCAGGGAGGTTCCCAGCACCCGCAGCATCAGCGCCAGGGAGGCAATGGTGAAAAGCGGGGCGAAGGGCAGTATGAAGGCGGTGAAGACACCGGAATAGTGTGAGGCCCTGCCGGCGAGCCAGAGCGCCCCGAAACGCAGGGTGAAACCGGCGCAGTACAGCACCACCAGCGCCACCCAGTGCTTTGCTATTAGCCTGAATGCGCCGGCAATGATGTTGCCTAGGTTAGACAGTTCGCGCTGTAAAAGCCTCACCCGTTAATCATACGAAGATCGCCTCTGCTGCAGAAGACCTGCGCGAATTTTCCCCTAGTTCGTGACGTTAGCGAACCAGCGAGTGATGGAGGTGGGGTGGGTGATGGCGGTACCCACGCACGCGGCGTGAATCGGGCGCGTCCACACTTGCCGCAACTGCTCCACCGTGTGGATACGTCCTTCCACCACGATGGGTTTGGTGATCCGCTCGCACACTTGGTCAATGAACTCAAAGTCAGGTCCGTCGGTCTTGGGTCGGTCCGGGGTGTATCCTCCCAAGGTGGTGCCGATGAGGTCGGCGCCGGCGTCTTCGGCGCGCAGTGCGTCCTCCAAGCTTCCGCAGTCAGCCATTACTGCGACGCCGGGGAACTCATCGTGAATGGCGGCGCAGGCGTCGGCGAAGTTTCCTCCCAGACGAGGACGGTCGGTGGCGTCGATCGCAACGATGGAGGCTCCCGCTTGGGCGCAGGCGCGTGCGTGCGCCACGGAGGGGGTGATGTAAACCCCGTCGTGCCCGTATTTGATAAGTCCCACCACGGGTACTTGCACGGCTTGACGTGCGGCGGCGATGTCAACCACCCCTTGCACTCGCACCGCGACTGCTCCGCCTTCCACTACTGCTTGGCACATGCGGGCGGTGACTTCGGGGGTGCGCAGGGGTTCGCCGGGGTAGGCCTGGCAGGACACAATCAGTCCGCGGCTAGCAGCAATAATCCCTTGGATAGTGATATCGGTTTGGTCAGTCATAGTTATCCCCATTTTTTAAATCTGTGTAAAAGCTAGTGCGGCGGCGCCCAGTAGGGCTGCTTGCGTTCCTAGTTCCGCTGCCACCAATGGTACTTGCGCCAGCGGTGGCATGAGTTGCCCGTGGTATCCGGCGCGCAACCCGTCCCAGTAGTGTGGTCCGGCGTTCGCTAATCCCCCACCGACAATGACTGTTTGCGGGTCGAAACTGTTTACCAGTCCTGCCAGTATCTGCCCGGTGGCGTAGGCGGCTTCACTCATCACGGTGCCGGCCAGTTCGTCGCCGGCTTGGGCGCGTTGTTCCAACTCGCGCGCGTTCGCCACCGGGGTGAATCTGGCTGCTAGTCGGCTTTCACTGCCGCTGCCGTTGGTGGCGCGGTGGTTGTACCACGCGCTCATTCCCGGCCCTGACCCGATGGCTTCGATATGCCCCAAAACCCCACATGAGCAGGGTCGGTCCTGTCCCATGCTCGCTGGCAGGTGCCCCAGGTGTCCGGCCAGGCCGTGACTGCCGCGCAGGATTTGTCCTCCGGAAATAATGGCTCCGCCGATGCCGGTTCCCACCGCCACCATAATGGCGCTTTCGAGTCCGCGTCCGGCTCCCATCCACATTTCTCCGCGTGCGTGGGCGTGCACGTCGTTTTCAATGGTGACGGGCAGTTTCACCTGCGTTTCCACGATCTTCGCCAGTTCGGTCCCACCCCAGCCGGGGATGGCGTCGGTGGCGGAAACGATTCGCCTGCCTTCCGGGTCGACGACCCCAGCACTACCGATCCCCACAGCTCGCGGCTGCAGGCCGTGTTCTTGCGCTTGGCTTTGCAGTTGGCTCGCCATTTGCGCCACTGCTGCCGCCACGTCCTCGCCCCCGGTTTTAGGGGTGGGCAGGCTGGCGTTTTCAGCGGCGAGGACGTGTGCTTCCTCGTTCACCAGTGCTCCGGCGATTTTGGTTCCACCAATGTCAATCGCTAACACCCAGCTCACGGTTTCCCCCTTTTTAACGCACTTAGGTAGGTTTTCGCGTATTCACCAGTGGCTACGCGCCGGGAGGGGGAACCGGGTTCCCCGCCTCGTCCAGCAGTCCGGCCCGCTGCAGCACTGCGCGGATGGCGTCGACGTTTTCACCTTCTAAAGCCACCACCGGGTCTGGCATGCGGTTGGATTCGAATACGCCCAGCAGCATGAGCGCGGTCTTGAACGCTCCCACGCCCGCTCCGTATCCGAAGGCCCCGCGAGTGACGGTGACAATGCGCATCAGGTCCGCTAAGCGGTCTTGTTCGCGGCGCACGCTCTCCCAGTCTCCGGCTTGGTAGGCATCCCACTGGCGCACGTACCCCCAGGGGTCGACGTTGGCCAGGCCGGGCACCGACCCGTCTGCTCCCGCCATGTAGGACCCGTCCACTACCACTTCGTGTCCGGTGAGTAGTTGCAGCGGGTGTCCGGCGGCAGCGTTGTCGGCGCTGAGGAACCTGAAGGACACGTCGTCTCCGGAGGAGTCTTTGACTCCGGCGATGACACCTTCACGCCCCAGGCGCATGAGCAGGTCACCGGGGAGTTTGACGTGCACGCACACGGGGATGTCATAGGCGAAGATGGGCAGGTCAATGGCTTCGTGGATGAGGCGGAAGTGGCGTTCGATTTCCGCTAGCCCGCCCAGGGCGTAGAACGGGGCGGTGACTACGATACCGTCTGCTCCTAGTTCTTGCGCGACCTTGGCGTGTTCAATGACGCGGGCGGTTTCGGTGTCGATGCACCCCACGAGCACGGGTACGCGCCCGGCGACGATACGCATGGCGGCGGCGGTGATTTCGCGTCGGCGCGCGTCGGTGGAGAACACTACTTCCCCGGAGGACCCAAGCACGAACACCCCGTGTACGCCGGCGTCAATCATGCGGTTGAGGGAGCGTTCGAAGCTGATTTCGTCGAACTGCCCGGTCTCAGTCAGTGGTGTCACCACCGGAGGTACGACGCCGCGGATGGTTTTATTAGTCATTTTGTTCTTCCTACTTTTTAGTTCCGCGCCGCGCATTCAGCTTCGGTGGGGTGCAGTAGCGATGGTGCCGCTCCCAGCAGGGTGCGGGTGTATTCGTGCTGCGGGTTGTTGAGGACTTGGGCGGCGGGTCCTTCTTCCACGATTTGTCCGGCGTTCATCACCACGATCCGGTCCGATACGTATCGCACGGTTTGGATGTCGTGGCTGATGAAAACCATCGCCAGGCCAAGGTCGCGTTTAAGGTCCGACAGCAGGTTAAGGATCTGCGCGCGTACCGACACGTCCAGGGCGGAGGTGGGTTCGTCGGCGATAATCGCATCCGGCTCCAGTGACAGGGCGCGAGCGATGGCCACGCGCTGGCGTTGCCCACCTGATAGTTGCCCGGGTAGGGCGTCCAGTACGGATTCGGGTAGTCCCACCATGGAGATGAGTTCGTGGACTCGGTCTTGGCGTTCTTTCCGCGATCCGACGTGGTGCACTACCAGCGGGTCAAGTAGTTGTTCGCGCACGCTCATGCGGGCGTTGAGGGCGGTGGCGGGGTCTTGGAATACCACGGACACTACGCGCCCGATTTCCATCCGCTGTCGCGCACTGCGATTGGTGACGTCGTTACCTTTGAAGAGGACTTTGCCGCTGGTGGCGGTTTGTAGTCCACACATGACGTTCGCGGTGGTGGATTTACCACACCCGGATTCACCGACGATGCCGATGGTTTCTCCGGGCATGAGTGCCAGGTTCACTTTCCGCACGGCGTGCACGCGGTGTGGGTTCAGCAGCGGACCGGTGCGGGAGCGGAAGGTTACTTCCACGTCGCGCAGCTCAATGATGGGGGTGGTCATTGCTCGCTTCCTTCCTGACGTTGATCCTTCCCAGCGTTGTTAGTGGCGGTCTGGGTGTTTGCCGGCAAGGTGGCGTAGTAGTGCTGGGTGCCTTCTACTGCCACCATCACCGGGCGGGTGTCCAGTCCCACGTCGGGGTGGGAGGATCGGGGTGCGAACCTGTCGCCGCGCGGGAAGTCGCGCGGGCTGGGCACGGTGCCGGGCACTTGGTGTAGTCGGCTGGAGGACGCTTCGATGGAGGTAACCGATCCCAGCAGGCCGCGAGTGTATTCGTGGCGCGGGTCGGTTAGCAGTTCCGTGGTGGAGCCTTGTTCCACCACTTGTCCGGCGTACATCACGGTGATGGCGTGTGCGACTTTCGCTACCAGCGCGAGGTCGTGGGATACGAACACCATAGCGAACCCGAGTTTTTCGCGTAGTTCGTTGAGTAGTTCGATCACTTGCTTTTGCACGGTCACGTCCAGCGCGGTGGTGGGTTCGTCCGCGATCACCAGTTTCGGGTCGCGGGTGAGGGCCATGGCGATGAGTACGCGCTGGCGTTGCCCACCGGAGAGTTCGTGCGGGTAGGATTCCAGGGTGCGTTTGGGGTCCAGTCCCACCAGTGTCAGGAGTTCTTCGGCGCTGCGGGTGCCGCCGCGCTTGGTGAGCTGTCGCATCTGGTTCTTTATCAGCATGGACGGGTTGAGGCTGGAGAGCGCGTCTTGGTAGATCATGGCGATCTCGTGTCCGCGCAGGGCGTTGTGTTCTTTGGCTCCTAGCCCCACTAGGTTTTGGCCGTTGAACATGATTTCGCCACTGATCTTCGCCTTCGGGTCCAGCAGTCCCATAATCGCCAGTGAGGTAATGGACTTACCGCACCCGGATTCGCCCACTAGCCCCATGGTTTCACCCGGGCGCACGTCGAAGGAAACGTGGTCTACTACGTTTACTTCACCGTGGCGGGGGAACTGGATGCACAGGTCGCGTACCGACAGTACGGGTTCTGCCTGCGAGGTCGGTTGCAGGCGGTCGGTGCGACGGTTTTCGGCTTCCTTCAGGGCCGCGAGGGACGCTGCGAGGGAGTCGGCTTGTTCGCGGTAGGCGGCGACCGGGTCGGTCAGGAGCCGGTCTTCTTTACGTCGCGCTGCCTGGTCGGCGGGGGTGGTGGGGGCGGCCGCGGAGGGCGCTGCCACCATAGCGTCGGTTATGCCTTCAGACAGGATATTGAGGCATAGCACGGTGATCATAATGAGCAGGCCGGGGAAGGTCGCTTGCCACCAGTAGCCGTAGAGTACGCCTTCCTTGGCGGCGGCCAGAATGTTACCCCAGGTGGGGGTGGGTTCGGGGATGCCGGCGTTAATGAAGGACAGGGAGGCTTCGAAGACGATGGCGTCTGCGACCGACAGGGTGGTGAACACCATGACCGGGGCGGCAATGTTGCGCGTTACGTGTTTGATTAGGATCCACGGGGCGCGCGCGCCGGAGACGATCACTGCCCGCACGTAGTCTTTACCGTATTCGGAGATCACGTTGGCACGCACCACGCGGGCGATCTGCGGCACGTAGAGCACACCGATGGAGATGATGATTCCGATCATGGATTGACCCAGGATGGATACGAACACGGCGGCCAGCGCGATGCCGGGTACCGACATGACGATGTCGATGATGCGCATGATGATTTCGGAGATCCAGGTGCGGGTGACGGCGGCGAGGGCGCCGATGAAGGATCCCACGATGAGGGCGAAGAAGGTGGCGGATAGGCCGATTACCAGGGAGTAGCGGGCGCCGTAGATGACGCGCGACATGACGTCGCGTCCGAGGTTGTCGGTGCCGAAGAAGTATTCGCCGCTGGGGGCTTCGTAGGTGGATTCGATGGCGAGCGGGTCGTGCGGGGCGATCCAGGGGGCAAGCACTGCCACCAGGATTAGCAGCCCGATGACGATGAACGCCAGGCGTGATCCTATGGTCATGTTGGTGAAGCGGTTGAGCTTCACGCCGGGCCGGGAGGCTTTATCTATTACGTCGCGTTTTCCGAACAACATGGGTCACACCGTCCGAATCCGGGGGTTGATGAGGACGTAGAGCAGGTCCACGATGATGTTAATAACGATGAAGGATAGTGCTACTACCAGCACCACGCCTTGCACCAAGATGGGTTCGTTTCCGTTAATGCCGTCGAACATGACTGTGCCCATGCCGGGTAGTCCGAAGATGACTTCGATAACGATGGCGCCGCCGATGAGGTAGCCGATCTTCATGCCGAGGACGGTTACCGGGGTGATGAGGGCGTTGCGCAGTACGTTGCGGGCGATTACTTCACGTTTGGGTACGCCCGCACCGATGGCGGTGCGTACGTAGTCTTTGTCGAGTTCTTCCACCATGGAGGTGCGGATAATGCGGGTGAGTTGGCCGGCAACGGGTAGCCCGAGGGCGAAGCCGGGCATGAGGATGCGTTCGAACCAGCCGCTGGGGTCTTCCGATAGTGCGGGGAGTATTCCGGAGCCGGGTAGTAGGCCGAGTTTGATTTGGAATACGTAGATTAGTAGTACGCCGAGCCAGAAGGAGGGCGTGGCGATGGCGATGATGGAAAGTACGCGGATTACTTGGTCGGGCCAGCGGTCGCGGTAGAGGGCGGCGAGGACGCCGAGCAGCACCGCTAGGACGACCGCGATGATGAGTCCGAAGAAGGTCACCTGCATGGTGATGGGGAAGGCTTCGGCGATGCGGCCGGAGACGGGGGCTTTAGTTACCCCGTAGACTCCCAGGTCGCCTTGGAAGAGGCCGCCGATGTAGGAGAAGAACTGTTCTATCCAGGGTCGATCGAAACCCATTTCGTGGCGGTATGCATCTAGCTGTGCGGCGGTGGCGTTTTCACCCAGGGCCGCTACCGCGGGGTCGTATTTGGAAAACGACATGAGGAAGAACACCAGTAAAGTTACCCCAAATGCCATGATTGGCAGGGCGATTAGGCGCCTTCCCAGCAGTCTGAGCAAGTTATTCACGATGCGTCTTTCCGACTGGTTGTTTCACGTGAAACAGCGGTGGGGTAGTGTCCTACCCCACCGCTGTTAGGTCAGAGGTTATACCTCTGGTGGGTGTGGACGTGTACTACTTCAGCTTCGCGTCAAGGAAGCTTAGGCCGGTGGTGCCCAGGGCCTTGTATTCAGAGAACACGTCTTGTTTGATGGCGGTTGACACCTTGCGGTGGAACAGCGGGTAGAGCGGTACTTCGTCGGAGAGAATGTCGAAGCATTCGTTCCAAGCCTGCTGCTGGGCGTCGCCTTCAGCGGCAATGGCCTTGTCCATGGCGGCGTGGAGCTGGTTGTAGCCGTCGGAGCCATTCCAGAAGCTACGCTGCTTGGTCCACACGTTGTCGCCGTACCACCAGTTCATCAGCAGGTCGGGGTCGTTGCCGAATACTGACGGGTCGCCGGGGGCCATCATCATGGTGTAGTCGGCATCGTCCTTGTCGGTGATCTCGGGGTAGAGAGCAGCGGACTTCATGGACTGGATGTCGACGTTGATGCCGATTTCAGCCAGGTTGTTCTTCACCTGCGGAGCCAGGTCGGTGATCCACTTGTGGTCGGTGGTGTACAAGGTGGTGCTGATCGGAGTGGTCACGCCAGCTTCAGCCAGCAGCGCCTTGGCCTTTTCCACGTCGTAGGTGAATACGTTCTTGGCTTCGTGGTAGTTAGCGAAGTTCTTCGGCAGGAAGGAGGTGGCGGCTTCGGCCTGTCCTTCCATCTGGTTGTCAATCAGTTTTTGTACGTCGATGGCGTACAGCACTGCTTGACGTACCTTCGGGTTGTCGAAGGGAGCGTTCTTGGTGTTGAACATTACGAAGGCCTGGTTGAAGCCCTGAACGGTTTCAATCTGTGCGCCGGAGCCTTCCAGGGTCTTGAATGCCTTGGCGGGAACGTTTTCCATCACGTCGGTGTCGCCTTGCTGCATGGCGGTCACGCGCGCGGTGTCATCGACGTTCACGTTCCACACCATGTTGTTGGCGATAGCCGGCTTGGGGCCGTTGTAGTGTTCGTTCTTTTCGAACTTAACGACCTGCTCGGTGATTTCGGCGTACTTCCACGGGCCGGAGCCGATGGGTTTGGCGGTCATTTCTTCTTCAGTTGCCGAGGCCGGGGTTACGCGCACCAGGGAGAGGCGTTCTTTAACCAGTGGGAACGGCTTGGCTAGCTTCACGGTTACTTCACCGTCGCCTGCTTCCATGCTGTCGATGAAGTCGAGCATGGAAACGTAGAGGGTTCCTTCCGCGGTGGTCTTACCGAAGGAGGCCACCACGTCCTCGGCGGTAACCGGGTCACCGGTGGAGAACTTAGCGTCGGAACGTAGTTTCACCTTGTATTCGGTGTCGGAGACCTTTTCCGGATCGCCGTCAGCGAGTGCCGGGTAGGCTTCGAAGGTGGTCATATCCAGGTTGTATAGACCTTCGGTGACGTGCCAGTTGGCTCCTAGCGCCAGTGCGCCCGAGGTGGTGGCTGGGTCGAACTTCAAACCAGCGTATGCCACTTGCGCGGTAATGGTGTCTTTGGCGGGAGCGTCCGAGCCGCCTCCGTCGTTGCTACCTTGTTCACTTCCTCCGCCGGAGCAGGCAGTTAGGGTGAGGGCAAAAGCAGCAGCTACAGCACTGAGTTTGGCTGCACGACGATGGAATAGTCGCATTCGTCTATCTCCTCTTCGTTGAGTACGTAAGGAAACACCCCGAAAGGGGATGTCTGACAACTACTCTACGCCAAATCCGCCCTTTTTCGCCAAGGTTGTTATAGTTTCGTTACCCAATTTGCAACTTTAGACCATCTCTTTACTTAATATTCTTGCCTCTTGGGGCAGTTCGGTTGGACGTTTTCCCAAATTGCTCGCACTATTGCCTACGCCACACCCTTCCAGCTAACATTAATAGTTGTCAGACAACTTGCGTGGCTGGAGGTGGATCTTGAAAAAATCGCAGTTACCCGAGCAGCCCACCTCCAGGCAAAATCCGCTTCCTTGTCTAACTGGCACGATCCGGTGCACATTTGCACTCACGTCTGACCAATCATTGCTCCACGTCCCCGGCTGGGAGTTGTACGTGCAAGGGGGCGCATTGCAGCTCCGCGTTGAAGGTCAAACCCGGCTGCATTTAGATATGGAAGACACCGCCGACTTGCGCGGCAGCGGTGAGCACACCTTGCACCTGAGTTTTCACCACCTGGGAACCACCGTGTTCCTAGACGGCTACGAGGTGTTTTCCTCCGCCACCAACGCCTGCCCCACATCCCTGCTTTCCTCCGGTGATGCCGTTTCCGACCTGCAGTTCTATACCACTGCTATAGATCCGTGTCCGCTTCCGCCGGATTCAACCTCGCAGGCACAACAAGGCGGCGAAGAAACTATCTACACTCTGCCTTCCCGAACTGCGCTCCCCACCCCCGCGGTGCAGTTCGCCGCTTCCTACCTTTCTGCCCCGGACTTAAAACGGATCCGCAACCTGTCCACCGCCACCGTGTGGCTGCAGTTCCGGGTGCGAGGCCCGCGCCAGTTCGGCACTATTTTTGCCGCCAGTGCTCACCCGCACCCGGCCTCGCCCGCCGGCAGTGCTGAAACCACTACCACCCCCACTCCGCAGGCCGCCCCCGCCGAGCAAACCATGCAGGTCAGCATCGACCACTGCGGCATCACCTACCGAGTCAAGGTAGCTGACACTTGGCACACAGTTTTCGCCCCCGGCAGCTGGGATGACGGCAACTGGCATGACCTGGCTATCCGCGCCAGCCGCGGCGCCATCGACATCTACGTAGACGGCTTCCAATACGCCCACGAGCCCGGACAGTTCTTCTTTGCCTCCACCGACATCGACGCCTTCCACCTGGGCATGGACAGTCGCGGCGTGCGCCTTATGGGCGAGGTCAGGCGCGGCGGTATCTACCCGCAAGCACTGAACGACTCTCAACTAAAAGCACTCTCCCAAGTCACTCCCGCCCCCACCGTCTGCCTTTTTGACCGTGGCGTTGCCGGGGCCGCCAGCTACCGCATTCCCACCCTCCTCACCACCGCCAACGGGGTGGTGATCGCCGGAGCCGACCAGCGCCTCGACAACTCTAATGACGCTCCCAACCACATTCGCTTCGTGATTCGCCGCTCGTTGGACGGCGGCTACACCTGGGAACCGATGCAAACCGTCCTCGCCTTGGAGGAAGGTTCCGCGGTTACCGACCCCTGCCTGGTGTTAGACATAGACTCGCAACGGGTTCACGCCCTGATTGATTACTTCCCCCAAGGCGTGGGTCTGCCCAATAGTGAAGCCGGCCTGGGGTCGAACGAGCCCGGCCCGCAAGCGGCCCCGACTTCCTACATCCTGCACCTATATTCCGACGACGACGGCGCCACCTGGTCACAGCCAACAATGCTGAACCACCAACTAAAAGCGCAGTGGATGACGTTCCTAGGGGTGTGTCCGGGCCGTGGCATCGCCCTACAGCGCGGCAAATACCGCGGACGACTAATCGTGCCTTACTACTGCACTTCCGACACCGGCAAGCACTACAGCGCGGGAGTGTTCTATTCCGACGACGGGGGTCAGACCTGGCGGCGCGGAAAGAGCGTAAACCCGGACCCCCAGGGGCTTGCCAACGACGAACACTCCGTTTCCGAAACCACTGCGGTGGAGCTGGAAGACGGGCGGGTGCGAGTTTTCATGCGTAACCAGCATCCACTGGGTTTGGTGGCCTCGGCAGTTAGCGAGGACGGTGGGCAGACCTGGGGTAGTGTCACCCACCTGCTGGGGGTGCCGGAAGTGTTTTCCCTGCCGTCAGCGGTGAACTGGGAAGCTAACGGCAAGGAAGTGATCGCTTTCGGTAACGCTTCGCGTATGTTGCCCTACCGCGGCTGTGGAACTATTCGCCTCAGCGCAGACGGCGGGCAAACTTGGCCGGTCTCGCGCTGTTTCAATCCCTATCACTTCGTTTACCTGTGCCTGGAAGTTCTCCCCAACGCAGACCTAGGGCTATTGTGGGAAAGAGAAACCACCGGAGTTTACTTTTCGCGACTGCCGCGCACCTGGTTCCATTTCGATCGGAAGAACCTGCCATGAGTAACGCTAAGCGCGCTGAATCAACGATGAACGCGATTAAGGAACTAATCATTAATCAGCGTCTGCACCCTGGCGATGGCCTGCCCACGGAAACGAAACTGTGTGAACTACTGGGTGTTTCACGCTCCTCGGTGCGCGAGGCCCTACGCAAGTTGGAAGCTCTCAACATTGTCACGGTCGAACACGGTCGGGGCAGTTTCGTTGGTTCTCTTTCCATGGAACCCCTCGTGCAGACTTTGGCCTTTCGCGCGGTGTTGCAAGGTAGCGGTGACTTCACCGGGCTGCGTGACGTGGTGGAGGTGCGTCGCTACTTGGATTTAGGTTGCGCCGAACAGGTGGTCGCTAACCTCAAGGGCACCACCCAGCCGCACCTGCAAGAACTGGTTGACCAGATGCTTTCCCTTGCCCGCCAGGGACAGACGTTCCAAGAACAAGACATCGTTTTCCACCTGGGGCTAGTGGCGGGCATCAGTAACACCGTGGTGAAACAGCTGATCCACAGTCTGTGGCTGGTACACCAGGCGGTGGTGCCGCAACTGGGGTTGGAGATTTCCCCGCACTTGGAAGACACCGCCCGCGCGCACCAGGCGATCTTGGATGCCGCCATCGCCGGGGACGTGGAAGCCTACCGGCAGGCCATTATTGTCCACTACGAGCCCTTGGAGCGGATCCTGCGCACCCACCTGTAGGCAGCTGCATTTCCTCCCCCGCACTCACCTGTCGTCAGCCGCCACCTGTAGGGGGCGGCTTGCGCGGGCGCTACTCCTAGCTGTCCAAGAAAACATCCCGCCCCCCGAAGTCCCCGGGTGCGCGGGCCCCTACTTAAGCGCTACCGCCCTCCTAGGCGTATTTCGGATTGGCGAGGGCGAACTCGACCTCGACTTCCACGCTGGCGTCCAGCGGCAGCGCGGCCACCCCCACGGCGGAGCGCACGTGTAGCCCGCCGAAAACCTCGTGGAAGAAATCCGATGCCCCGTTAATCACCGCCGGGTGCGCGGTGAAGTCAGGGTCAGAAGACACGAAACCGGTGACTTTAATGACTCCGGCTAGGCGGTCCACTCCCCCAGCAACGTCAGCGGCAGCGGCCAGGGCGTTCAACGCGCATTGGCGGGCCGCGGCGGTGGCGTCTTCCACGCTGGCGCGGCTAGGGACCTGCCCGGTCGCGACCAGTTCGCCACCGCGCATTGGTATCTGCCCGGAGGTGCGCACGGTATCTCCCGTCTTCATGGCGGGAACGTAGGAAGCTACCGGGGGTACCACGGAAGGTAGTTCAATCCCGAGGTCGGCTAGACGCTGGCTAATGCTCATGGGGGCTCCTCTAGATTCAAAAATCATCAAAGACGCGAGATGGAAAACTATGGCAGCCGGTGCGACTCAATTTGGCGTGGTCTAGGTGTTAGGACCAGTTGACTTGAGGGTCTGTGGTTGTTTTGTTCCCGCGTATTCGCGTGCGAACTCGGCTGGGCTTTGGCCGCCTAGGGCCGAGTGCGGATGGTAGTTATTGTAGCGGTAAGATCACGCTTACACTGCGCGCAGCGCGTCATCGATACCATCGAAGAGTTCTTCGGCTAGCAGCTGGTTGCGCATACGGTTGTGAAATGATTCCACATACCCGTTCTTCCAAGGCTCACCGGGTGGGATAAAACCCCTGCTCGTGCCTTGTTCTCCAGCCCATTCAGCGATCGCGCGGGAGATAAAACTCGGGCCCGTTATCCATGCGCAGCACCTGGGGGCGTGCGCGTTGTAGGGAGAGCTCATCTAGCATCGCCGCTACGGCTTTAGCCCCAATGTTTCGCTCTACCCGGAAAGCAAGGTGTTCACGCGTGTACTCATCAATCACGCTACAGGTGCTCTTTAGGGCCTCACCGACGAAGAAAGTACTGGAAGAAGTGGTGGACACGTGGGTGAGTTCTTCGGATCATCACCTGTCATACATAATCGCATCCGACTGGCTCCTTATTGTTGATGACATTAATCTGAAAGAATTGTCAGCTCATCTCGATGAAGAGATCGCGTAGGAAATCAGGCTCACTCAATTAATAACTACTGCCTCTCGGGAAAGGACCTGATCAATGCTAATCAAGATTGACGATGTTGTTTACCTCGCAAGGCGACTGTATTTGATCGGTGTCGCCATCTATGTACTGTCGCTGGCGGGATCAGTTTTGTGGCCCTACGTTATTTACCAGTCGGAAGCGGGAGTGCTAGGGCAGCCGGCCCAGGGCGTGCTGCCTTTCCTGGCTTTGCAGATTCAGTCGCTAACCAGTCCTATAGTTGCGGTGATCTGCGTGATCGTTGCGTTCATCCTGCATCCCACCCTAACTTCACGTATCCGCTCCCGCACAGACCGTGGGGGTTCTACCGACACCGATCTTTAGGAATCTGCAGTCGATATGCTAGGTGGTCAGGATGCTCCGTAGATTATGCATTCTGACCACCTAGCTATCTTTTCCTTCCGAATGTCTCTCGTTCGACAATCGGTAGATAATAGGTACATGACGCTTTTACCCACTCCCCTAGTAACCGCCGCCGAGCTCCTAGCCGTGACTGATCACCCCAACCTGGTGATCCTCGACGCCACCGTCGGCGCCCAACCCACTGACTCCCACATTCCCGGCGCGCAGGTAGCCGACATCGATGGTTCCTGGTCGGATCACTCCTCCGCTTTCGTCCACACCCGCCCCCAGCCTGAGCAGTTCGAAGCCGAGCTGCGCCGGTTGGGAATTAACTCCGATTCTCACGTGGTGGTGTATGAACGCGCCGGCCTGTTCTCCGTGGCCCGCCCCTGGTGGTTGTTGAAGTGGGCTGGTTTCGACGCTGTTTCCGTCCTCGATGGCGGGTTGAAAGCGTGGCAGGAAGCCGGCGGCTTAGTTACCACCACGCCCACCGCTGCCCGCCCCACTGGGAACGTGGAAGTGCGTCTTCGCCCTGAACTGCTGCTGGATGAGCCCCAGGTGCTCACCCACGTCGAGGACGGTGACCGCACTTTTTTGGATGCGCGTTCGCGGGGTCGTTTCGCCGGTACTGAGCCCGAGCCTCGTCCCGGTTTGCGTGGCGGCCACATTCCCGGGTCCGCCTGCCTTCCGTATACCGAGGTGCAGGACGAGGCCGGTCTGCTTCCCGTAGAAAAACTTCGTTCCCTTTTAGGGGAGTTAACCGACCACCGCCCCATCGTTACCACCTGCGGTTCGGGTGTCACTGCCTGCGTCTTGGCACTGGCTTTAGAAGTTTGCGGACGCAAAGACGTCAGTGTTTACGACGGTTCCTGGTCGCAGTGGGGGCGTCTTGACGGTCCGCCGGTGGAGTGAAAGTGACCTGGCGCGTCGTTTCGATACCTGGTTTACCCAAAGATTCTATTCAACAGCTAAGTGATACCCTGAACGTATGCGCTTTTGCGTTTTTCCATCAATCCTAGAGGTACCGAACTATGTCTGATAACCAAAATCCCGTAGTACCCATGCCGCCTGAAAACGAACCTGCGGCGCCTGCTGCCCAAGGTGGCCCGATTCCGCCTCTCCCGCCGAACGCTCCGCCTCTCCGCGAGCGCTCCGGTACCCCCGTCCGCTCCTTCCGCGAGCGCTCCGGTACCTCCTGTTCCGCCGGTACCGCCATCGGCACCATCGGCTGGTATGCCCACGCCTCCGCCGGCTCCCCACACCACTGGTGCGCCAGCGTCCTACGGGCAGCCTGGACCGGCTTATTCCCAGCCGGCAGCTTCTGGTTACCCGAACTATTCTCAGCCTCAGTCCCCCAACTACCCGCCGCAGCCTCCGACGCCTGCAGTGCCCTACCCCGGTCAGCCTGCGCCCACGCAACCCGCTGGTCAAGCTCTAGTCCCCGGCCAAGCACCGGGATACCCCGTACCCGCAGGGCAGCCCGCCGCCGCCAAGACCACCATTGTGATGCCGGCGTTTGATATCAAGAGTGAAGCCCTCGCGCTGTGGCAGGCAGTTAGCGCCATCTTCCGTTCCCGCCCGGTTGAGACCTTGAAAGTGGCGGAAAACTCCCGCTGGTATGTGTATCTAATGGCCTTGATTGCACCGCTTTTGTCCGGGCTCTTGCTGGCTACTTTGGGCTCGCGTACCGTTGGCGGTGTCGTTAGCTTCGGTGAATCTTTAACCGGCGGCGCCTACAAGTCCGGCTACTCTCTCCCTTGGGGGGCGTGGTTTTCACTGCTGTTCACCGCGTTCTTCGTGACCATCGTGTTGGTGGCTTTACGCGCGCTGTTCATACATTTCACCTTCATGGTCCACGGCGCCAAGCAACCCTTGATGCGGTCTTTCCAAATCGTGACCGCCGCTTGCGCTCCCATGGTCTTCGCTTTAGGCATCACCTGGCTACTTACTTTGATCCCCTCTGCTGGCCTAGTCGTCGTAGTGTTGGTTGTGGCCTGGCTAGTCTTAGGGTGGCTACAGTTCGTCAATGAGATGGTAATCTACATCGGAATTAATCGCGCCGCCCGTTTCCAGCGCTCTCCCGTAATGATTCACGCAACTTTCTCTGCGTTGTGGGCGATTATCGCAGGGGTGCTCATTGCAACCATGATTGTGCCTTCGGCCGAATACCTCATCCCTGACATCTTCTAGGATCCACCGCCAGCACAATCAACTGTTGCACGCCCCTAGTAGCGTTACGTGCGCTGCTGGAGGTAGTGCTTGGGTGGAAATAGGAAGAAGCCAAGGTAAAGCCCGCGCACTTGCGTGAAGCTCAACTACAAACTGTGGAGGGGGGATCTACTCGATCCCCCCTCCACAGTGTCTTGCTGCCGTAGTTAAGGCCGAAAGGAAAACTACAACACTTCATTTCTACTCGCGCTTTGAATGAACCACAAGGGAGCGCTTATTTGAATACCACTTCCACTGCCTGATGCTTCATGATCACAGCTTCATCTTCGTGCCTAAAGCGGCTAGGTAGATTCAAGGTAAGACGTACGCGAGCGCGGTCCGCGGCCGCCAGCAAGGCTGTCGTATCCGCGCTTTGAAGCACTCCCGCGTCAACGCTAACATGCTTGATACCCAAGAAGTTAAGGGACCGTAGGTACTGTTTCACGGTTCGTACCCGCACCGACCAAGATCCAATCAGGCCGTCTTGGTGAAGTTGGTTTAGCACCGCAATGTTGTCTTTACTGATTAGTTCTTGGGCGCTAACTGCGGGGATCTCAACGCGGTCAATGAAACTGGCGCCACTGCGTTCCAAGGCGGCCAGGATCGATAGGTAAATCTGTTCAGGATCCACCGCCCAGGTGGAAGGGTCGCACGGGTCGGGCTCCCAAATGCGCACTAGGGCTTTGCGGGCGGCGCGCAGGTGCCAACCAAGGCTGTATTGTGCTCTCCAGGTATTGGCTGCCACCCAGGTCGGCTGTTGGTCGCCAATATTGAGCGCCAGGGGGCGGGCGTCTACAGTTATGCCAAGCTCGCAGCGATGCTCACCCGAAACTGGCGTGGCAACTGCGGGAAGGTGGCCAGCAACAAACATCGCAACTCCTTAACTTTACCAAACCATGACTTTCTCTTTGTTTGAGTTTCACGGTTTTAGCGCCACTTGTCAAGTCGTTTGCGATTTCTTTATGCTTTTCGTTAGGCGAGCGACTCCATCACCCGCACCTGATCCAATACCCGCAGGTGCGGCAGAGGGTCAAGCCCCAACTCCAAAACGAAATCCGTCAACTGCTTACGCACCTGCTCCAACAGGCGATCCACATCCCACGGCTTGGCGAAATAGTGATCCAAATGCGCATCGTTAAGCGCCCGGATGGTGTCTTCCTGATCCGCCTGCCCAGTTACCAACACTTTCTTCGCATCCGCGGTGCGATCGTCATCATTCATCGCCACCAGGAAATCTACACCCGTCTGATCCGGCAACCGGTGATCGGCCAGGACCAACGCTAGGATGTCACCGTCCTCGTCAATCTCCGACACCACTTCCCACGCATCATCAACGCAGTCCGCTGCCTCCACCCGGATCACCTCCGCCAGCGAGTCCAGGTCGCGCACCAAGGCTTCACGAACCTCCGGCTCATCTTCAAGCACAATCACAGCTAGCTTCATTGCTGATTCTCCTCATCTATAGGGGTGGGGGAAGACTCATCTAACAGGGTTTGTTCGCTAGGCCCACGCACAGGCAGACGCACAGTAATAACCGTACTACCCGGGGCCGAATCAATCACCATTTCCCCATCGTGGTCATCCACGATAGAAGAAGTAATCGACATCCCCATGCCCAAACCAAAACGCACCTGCCCACCTTTAGTGGTGAAGTGCGGTTCCAAAATACGCTCCCGCAAATGCTGGGGAATACCTGGGCCATTGTCGCAAATACTAACCTGCACCCATTCCTCATCTGGCTGGCAGGTAACGATACGCAGCCGCGCCGGCGCCTCTCCCCGCGCCGGCAACTGGCCCTCTTCTAACGCATCGTCTTCATCTTCAAACGCTTCACGCGCATTCACCAGCAGGTTCGTCCACACCTGCTCCAAACGCGTCGGGTAAGCACGAATCCGCGCGATATCCTCATACTCGCGCTCAATCTCAACTCCCCGCAGCCGGTGGGAAGTAAGGCGCAACACGTCCTCGATACCGGCGTGCACGTCCACATCCACCGACGGTTCACTGTCGGGGCGCGCATACGCCCGCAGCGACGCCACCAGGTCGGTAATCCGCCTGGCCGCCACCGTGGAGTTACGCACCGCCTTACCAATATGAGCGGCAGCTTCAACCACGCTAATGGGTGAAAGCTTACCGCGCCGATGCAAACGCCTGTGCGACTTCTCTTTACGCAACAGCGCCTTCACCTGCACCGGGTCGGTTAACTCCGCCCCCACAAGCTGCTTCGCCACCTGCCGGTCCCCCGTCAGCTCCATCACCTGACGCACCAGCTCACGTTCCTGCGCGGTGGAGCGAGCCTCCACATTACGGGTACGCTCCATCACCCCAGCTGCGTCCTCCAGCTCCGGGATCGCGTGCAACAAGGTGTCCAGCTCATCACCTATCTGCTGGGTCGCGCGCTGCAGGGCCGCCACCGGGTTGTTGAGCTCATGGGCGATTCCTGCCGATAACTCACCCAACATGGCGTACTTCGTTTGCTCCACCAGCTGGGCGCGCGTGGCGGTGAGTTCTTCCAAGGTCTGCGTCAAACGCTCACGCTCTAGTTCTAGTTGTTCGGCCAGCTCGTTCTTTTCCACGTGCAGGTATTCGGCGCGCACCAGACGCGAAGTCAAAGCTTGGATCGCCACCACCGCCAGGTTAGCGGAAGTATCGGGGCTCTTAGTTAGAACGTATTCCAACTGTTCCCACGACAGGCGCACCATTTCCACTTCCGTGGTGGTGGTGGAGGTAAAAAGCGCACGCTGCTGGCGCGCCATGGAAACTAAACCGATCAGTGGACCGGAGGTGGCGTGGTGCAGTAATACGTCACCGAAGTGGGACGAGCGCCGCAGCGCCACCGAGCCGCGAAGCACCAGGTAGACCGCATCGACCCGCTCGTTTTGGCGGGTCAGGTTCACCCCGGCAGGCACCACCATGCGCGGGCGCGGCCCCAGGTGTTTTTCAATCCCTTCCAACAGCACGCGCTGGACGTGTTCGCGCGGGCTGTCCAACCCGTAAAGCAGGTCCCCGCCGCGCACCCCGCCGTCGGGTTCCATCCCCGCAAGCGTGTGGGTTAGTTCCGCTTCCGGATACCACTTTTGCAGCCAGCGTTGCACTACCGCGTTGACCTGTTCGATCAGTGACGGCGGTGTCCATGGCACCGCCACCACGGATTTAAGCACCCCACTGTCAACTGCTTGCGCTAAATCGTCGTGCACAGTTTGGTCAGTAAGAAGCACCAGGCCCGCTCGCCGCAGGGAGGCCACTGTGCGTAGCCTTTGCATGACTTCATCTACCCGCCCCACGTGCGGGGACATCACTACCACGGGAACGGCGCATTCGTCCTCTTCGCACAGGTCGGGAAGCCCCACAGATTCGACCACCGTGATCTGTTCTAAACCTTCACGAAGCTGCTCGGCAGCTGTGAATACATAGTCGTCTTCGTGCCCTCCGATGACGAGGACGTGCAGTGGCGGTGCTCCCATTTAGAACAGTCCCAAGGCGTGCCACATGAACGGCATAATGAACGCCAGCAAGATCACGCCAGCGACCCCGACAACCACGCCGGATTTAACCATTTCCCCGGTGCTGATCTCCCCGGTGGAGTAGGCGATGGCGTTGGGCGGGGTGGAGATAGGCAGGCACATACCCAAGGAGCACCCCAGGGCCAGCACCACCGCGATTTCGGCTGGGCCGGCCGCCAGCGAGGCACCCAGTCCCATCCCCAGGGGGATAAGCAGGTTAGCGGCGGCGGAGTGGGAGATAACGTTCGACATGCCAAAACCAATCCCTGCCAGCACCAGCAGCAGCAGCGCCACCGGCACTGCCGTCCAGTCAATGGAGTTAATCAGCCACGCATCCAGGCCGGAGGTTCCCACTCCGATACCCAGGGCGATACCGCCTGCCACCAGCCACAGCACCGGCCAGTCCAGGGCTTTGAGGTCTTCCCCACTCATCACCTGGGTGACCATTAGCAGCACCACCGGGATGAATCCCACGGTGTTGGAAGAGATTCCGTGCAGCGGTTCCGTCATCCACAAGGCGATGGTGATGCCACCGACGATGTAGAAAATGATGGGGTTGCGTCCCTTTTGGAAGGTGGCGGACAAGTCGATATCCAGTTTTAAGTCCGAAGGTATGTAGCGGAATGCCAAGAATAGCCAGGCGATGGCAAGCACAATCACCATCAGCGGCACCGCCAGGATCATCCAGGAAATGAACGAAATGTGGATGCCCGCTTGCTGCAGGGCGCCAAGGGCGATGGCGTTGGGTGGGGTTCCCACCGGGGTTCCGATACCTCCGACGTTGGCGGCGATGGGGATTGCCAGTGCTAAACCGGTGCGGGCTTTACCTGCCGGCAGCTGCAGCAGCACCGGCATGAACACTGCGAACATGGTGGCGGTGGTGGCGGTGTTGGACATGAACATGGACAGCACCGCGGTAATAAGCATCACGCCCATTAAAGTCATGCGCGGGGAGGACAGGAACGGTTTAAGCATGACCGCCGCCAAGGCGCGGTCGACCTTATATTTGGCGGCACCATCGGCCAGCATGAAACCACCCAGGAACAAGATAATCACCGGGTTAGCTAACGCGGCGAAGAACTGGGAGGACTTCGGGGCTTCTTCGGCTACCGGCAGTATCGCCTGGTCTGATATCAGTAGCACCTCTGCCATAATCACCAGCACTGCGGTGGCTGACAGCGGGATCGCTTCCGTCACCCACAGCATGATGGCGGCCAGGAAGATTCCCAGCATGCGTTCGCCGGTGGCGTCCAGGCCGGGGACGTCCATCACCAGCGGGAGGATGAATCCGATTACTGCCGCGATCTGTCCGAAACGTTGCAGTTTAGTGGGAGCGGGATGCTGCAGGGCTTTCGATCCGCGGTTGCGTTTGGTGGGGGTTTTAACCCGAGGGCGGGCGGCGCGGCGGTCAGAAGGCGATGCCATAGGTAGCGGTTCCTTGTTGTCAGATCTTAAAACAGAACTTATGTTCAGTGATTCTTTTAGGTTGGGTGCTCACTGCGTGTCAGCGGCTACTTTGTCGCGATTTACACCCTTGTCGATTTTACCGTGAGGTACAGCTCACATGCTGGGTCTAAAGTGCTATGCCTTAGGATAGAAGGGACACGGTCCGAATCGAGGGAATTAATGAGAGTTTCACCGTCCTACACCGCCTCCTACCGAGTAAAAATCAAAGGCACTGACGTCCGCATCTCCAACATCGTTGACTTGATTGCTGACACCGGGGCCGCCATTACAGGTATGGACGTCGCCGATTCCGATCGCGGCGACATGGTTCTTGACATTACCTGTAACACCCGCGACTCCGCGCACCGCCGCGAAATCGCCCAACTACTTACCAATATGGAAGGCGTTTCCGTCTCCTCCATTTCTGACGCCACCTTCCTGGCTCACATCGGCGGCAAACTATCGGTTACGCCGAAGACCCCGATCCACAACCGCGCCGACCTCTCGCGCGTTTACACCCCGGGCGTGGCGCGGGTATGTACCTCCATCCACGACGCTCCCATGAAGTCGCACTTCTTGACGATGCGCGCCAACACCGTGGCCGTGGTTACCGACGGCACCGCGGTGCTCGGCCTGGGAGATATCGGTCCGGAAGCTGCCTTGCCGGTAATGGAAGGTAAAGCGGTACTGTTTAAGCAGTTCGGTGGCGTAGATGCTTGGCCGGTGGTTCTAAACACCAAGGACACTGAGGAAATTATTTCCATCATCAAGGCCATTGCCCCCGGTTACGGTGGGATTAACTTAGAAGACATCTCCGCTCCGCGTTGTTTCGAGATTGAAGCGCGCCTGCGCGAGGAGTTAGACATCCCCGTCTTCCACGACGATCAGCACGGCACTGCGATTGTGGTGTTGGCTGCGCTAATCAACGCTTTGAAAGTGGTTGATAAGAAGATCGAGGACGTTCGCATCGTGGTTTCGGGTGTGGGCGCGGCCGGCACCGCCATCATTAAGCTCTTACTGGCTCAGGGTGCGCGCGACATTGTTGGCTACGGCCGCAATGGGGCGTTGGCTGCCGACGACGTCGAAGGTATGAACCCGGCGCGCCGGGAGCTGGCGGAAATGACGAACCCGCGCCTGGTGCATGGCGACCTGAAGTCTGGTTTGAAGGACGCTGACGTGTTCATCGGAGTTTCGCATGGGGACATCTTGCAGCCGGAGGACTTAGCGCAGATGAATGAGCGGGCGATTGTTTTCGCTTTGGCTAACCCCACTCCGGAAGTTGACCCGATTGGCGCCAGCGAGTACGCCGACATTGTCGCCACTGGGCGTTCGGATTTCCCCAACCAGATCAACAACGTGTTGGCGTTCCCCGGCCTGTTCCGCGGCGTGTTGGATGCGCGGGTTAAGACCATCACTACGGAGCTGCTGCGCGTAACCGCGTTGGCGATTGCGTCGGTTATTTCCGAGGACGAGTTGTCGCCTCACTACATTATTCCCGGCGTTTTCGATGAGCGAGTTACCCGCGCGGTGAAGGTAGCGGTCAAACCCGCGGCCACGGACCTTCCCAAGCATGAGATTCCGTTGCAGGAACACACCGAGGGAGCCTAGTTTTCTTCCGTTCCTGTCTGGCGCACTCGCCGGCTTAGTTCTTCCCCCAGGTTCACCTGTCTTGACAAGTCAGCCTGGGGGAAGTTTTTACGTCAGCATAACTGGATTTTGGTCACTGGCAGCGAGTGGAGCTATTTTTTCGGGGTTTGTCGCTTTATGCTGTTACTGAACCTTTATCCTATGCAAGGAGTCATTAGTGACCACCGCCGAAGCCACCCCCTCCCAGTGGAGTACTTCCCGCTACATTGCTGTTTGGGCTGTCCATGCTTTCACCATGTCTGGATTGCTGTGGCTAATCCTGGCAGCCGAGGCGCTAATGCGCGGCGACATCAAACTGATGTGGCTTTGGCTAGGTGTCTCCATGGTGGTGGACGCCATTGACGGGCCGTTGGCTCGTAAAGCGAAGGTCACCGAGGTGGTGCCCTGGTTCAGTGGCGTGATGATGGATAACGTGGTCGACTACATGACCTGGACCTTGGTGCCGGCGCTGTTCATGATGCATTACCTGCCTCTTGGCCCGGGTTATTTCTTGCCGCTGTTGGCGGCGGTCATGGCGATGGTTTCATCGATGTTCTGCTATGCCAATACGAAGATGAAGTCCTCTGACTGGTACTTCGTGGGTTTCCCCGCGGCGTGGAACGTAGTGGCGGTTACTTTGTGGCTTTTCGGCACTGGCGTAGTGGTGAACTGGCTGGTGGTAGTTACCTTCACGATCTTGGCAGTGGTTCCGTGGAAGTGGGTTCACCCGTTCCGAGTGGAGCATCTGCGTTGGGCTAATGCTAGCGCCGCTATTGCCTGGGTGGTAGCTACCGCTTGGTGGGTTTACGCCTATCCGGGTTCCCCAACCTTACTGGTTGTGGTTTGGTGGATCTCTGGCGTGTGGTTGCTGGTGGCTTCGGCCCAGCGCACGATCCTGGGTCCGGCGCGGGCTTTACGTGACCGGCAGATCGCCCGCAAGGCAGCTAAGTCTTCTAACTAGCCAGCGTTTTGCGCCCCTAGCGCACCCGGCGTTGCCAGCGTTGCTGGTGTCGCAGGATGGCTTTCCTCAAGCGTGCTTGCGGGCGGCGCCGCCACAGCAGTGAGGTACGCACCCGGCGGTCGAGCCACATCTTGTACCCTTCTAGCACGAAGGTTCCGGCGATGAGGCAGCCGATTATGAAAAGAATGTGGTCGGGGTAGTCGCGCCCGTTTAGCCCGAAATAAATGTAGGGAAGCATGAAGGTCACAACTGTGACTACCAATCCCACTAGGCGCATTTTGAACCGCGGTGCGGTGACCATCGCTATGACACCCCAGGTGTAGGGAATAGCGGTCACCAGGTCAATGGTCCATAGCAGCAGGATGGAACCGTGGAATTCTTTCACGAATGTAACCGGTAGTGCCCGTAGGGCGGAGTAGACGAATACCACGATGTAAGCCAGCACCCGGGGGTTGGTGAGCCAACGCATGAGCCGGGTTCGTGGGGTAACCGAAACCCCCACGGCGATGAGTTTACGGTAAAGGCGGGTAGGCACCACGAGGCCGTCGATCTCTCGCAGTCCGGTGCGCAGGAAGTCCACATCGTCGGCGTTGGCTCTGTCGGCCAGCGCTTGGGCAATGTCTATGGGCGCTATCCCCATAGGCGTGACTTTCTCACCTTCGTATTCTTGCTCCGGCCCGACGGTTTTGAAGATTTCGGCAGGTAGCCATTGTTGCCATTCTTCTAGGTCTTGGGCGGTGAAGGGAATGAGCCACAGTCTTTCGCGTTTTCGCAACGAGTCACGCAGGGTGGACATCAGGTAGCGACGGTGGTCGCGCTTTTCGAGTTCCCCGAAGCTAGGTAGTTCGCGAACGTGCCGGTCACGTAGGTCGGCAAGCCTGTCAATTCCGGCAGCTAGACGGAATTCCTCCGGGGAGAGCACCAGGTCTTCTCCGAATGAAATATCGACGTCTAAGTTCATCACATCATTTTAACCGTTCAACTATCTGCTGGTGTGTTCCTAGAAGTGCCATGCCTCACCCGCCTTGGCACTGTGCCACTCGCGTTCGCCACCTGCGCACTTTCGCCCGCGCCCCACTGGCTGTGTTTAGCCCCCGCTGCTAAAAAGCAGCGGGGGCAGGATGCGCTCGGTCGAAAGGAAGAGGAGGAACGTGAGCGCAAGTGTTGTTAAGACTTGCGGCCAGTGCCGCCAAGCACTGGCCGCAGTCTTACACCTTCAACGAAGGCGACCTTACTTGGTGGCGTCAGCTACCAGCTTGGCGCGCAGTTCGTCGTCCTTGTAAACCTCAGCGGCGTTGTCCTTGGTGACAATCACCGGGCTGAGCAGGTAGGACTTAACCGGGTTGCCTTCCATGGATTCGTACTGCTTGTCATCCAGCTTCACATCGCCCAGGTTCGGTTCCTCGCCCTTAGCTAGCTGCTCGGCCAGTTTGACGGATTGTTCCACCAGGTAACGGGTGTCTTTGAAGATGGTGGAGTACTGTTCACCCTTGGCTACCAGGGTCACGGATTCGTCTTCGGAGTCCTGTCCGGTAACTACCGGGCGTTCGCGCTTGTCACCAATGGAGGTGAGGATGGCGCGAGCCAGGGTGTCGTTGGGGGAGAGCACGCCGTCGGGGGCTTCGGTGCCGGGGTAGGTCGATGCCAGCAGGGAGTCCATGCGGGTCTGTGCGTTCTTCGGGTCCCACCCTTGGGTGGCGGCCTGGGAGTATTCGCTCTGTCCGGAGCCTACTACCAAGGTGCCGTCGTCAATCTTGGGCTGGAGCACGCTCATGGCGCCGTTGAAGAACTTCAGGGAGTTGGAGTCGTCAGGGGAGCCACCGAAGACCTCGATCTTGTACGGTCCGGAGCCCTTTTCTTTACCGAGGCCGTCGAGCAGTGCTTGGCCTTGGAGTTCACCGACGTGGAAGTTGTCGTAAGCAATGTAGTAGTCGATGTTCTTGGTGTTGGTCAGCAGGCGGTCGTAGGCCACGATCTTGATGCCGGCGGCGCGCGCCTGGTCAAGTTGGGAGCCCAGCTGCGAGCCGTCAATCGCGCCGATTAGTAGCACGTCTACGCCCTTGGTGATCATTGCACCAATCTGGTTTTGCTGTTCGGACACACCGCCGTTGGCGAACTGGATATCGCAGTTAGCGTTGATCTCTTCGCACTTTTGGATGAACAGTTTTTCCGCTTCCACCCAGTTTTGGGAGGTTTTCTGCGGCATGGCAATACCGATGGATACTTGCTTGTCGGATCCTGCGGCGGTCGAGGACGAGTCGGTTCCTCCGGAGGTGTCGCGCGCTCCACAGGCGGTTGCGCCCAGTGCGACTGCGGCGATTGCGCCCATAGCCGCGGCTTTGCGGATGCTGAACATGGTTCTCTCTTTCTGTTGATGTCCGCTACGCCCTGTGGGCGCGGGGGGACGGGATTTTTCCTATTTAGTTATTGTCGAAAGCGGCCTTAGATCTTCCCAAGGTTCACTGTCGCGGCTGCCCTCTTGCGGTCTTTGCAATTCGGGCTTCCTTCCTGCCTGTGCGCAGTTCGGGTTACTTCCCTGCGGTTTTGCAGTTGGGGGTTGCCGCTTCAGCGCTGCTTTCGCCTGGTATTTAGTTGCCGCCACTGACACTTTCGGTGAGGTTGGCATCGGGGTCTGCGGTACCTGGCTTAGTGGGGTGCTCGGCCGCGAGTTCGCCGCTGCTTGCGGTTTCCGCTGGCGTTTGCCCCTGCCCGGTTTTACCGCGTTTGTTGGCGTTCATCATCATGCCGATGACGGAGCGTTTACCTTGTTTCTTGGAGTAAACGTCGATGGCAACGGCGGCCAGCAGCACGGCGCCTTTAATCACCTGGGTGCGGTCAATGCCGATGCCCAGTAGTGATAGGCCGTTGTTGAGCGAGGCCATCACCAGCGCCCCGACCATGGTTCCCATGACGGTGCCGACGCCGCCGGTTACCGCTGCCCCGCCGATGAAGACGGCGGCGATGGCGTCGAGTTCCCACAGGTTTCCATCCTGCGGCCCGGAGGCGTGTGCGCGGCCGATGAAGATCATGGCGGCGATGGAGGCCAGTACGGCGTTGTTGAACATTACGAAGAAGTTGGTTTTTTCTAGCGATACGCCTGCTAGTGCCGCTGCTTGCCGGTTGCCACCTACCGCATAGACGCCGCGGCCGAGGATGGTTTTAGTCGACAAGAAGGAGTAGAACAGCACCAGCACGATGATGATCAGGCCCGCTACCGGGATGGAGGTGCCGGGGTTGCCGGTGGCGAAGATCCAAAATACCGACAAGATGATGGCGGCGAGGACGGTTACTCGCACTGCGGATACCCACAGCGGGGAGATGTCGAGTTGGTATTTCTTCGCGGCGGAGCGTTGCCGTAGTTCGCGCACTACCACACCGATTACGGCGACCACGGCGATAATCATGGTGGGTAGGTTGAAGGGAATGGTGTCGGGGGCGATGTCGGGGAGGAAGCCGCCGCCGAGGTATTGCAAGATGGGGCCGGAGGGGATGGTGGTGGAGGCACCTACCCACTGGTTGAGACCGCGAAACAGCATCCAGCCAGAGAGCGTGACCACGAAGGCGGGCACGCCCACGTAGGCGACCCAGAATCCGTTCCAGGCTCCCACGACTGCGCCGAGTGCTAGGCCGAGGATGATGCATAGCCATTCGGGCCAGCCCCATTGGGTGTAGGCCATGGCGACTACGATGCCGACGAAGGCGGCGACGGAGCCGACGGAGAGGTCGATGTGTCCGGCGACGATGACTAGTAGCATCCCTAGGGCGAGGATGAGTACGTAGGTGTTGCCTTGCACGAGGTTGATGAAGTTGGTGGAGGTGAACACCAGTCCGCCGGTGCGCCACTGGAAGAACAGCAAGATGGCCACTAGCGCACCGATCATGCCGAATTGGCGCAGGTCGCCTCCGAATAGTTGTCGAATCTGATTCATCATGTTTGTTCCTTTTACCGGTTCTGGCGCCCCTGGGTGGAGGCGGTCATAAGGTGCATGAGGGTTTCTTGGTCGGCTTGGTCGGCGGGTACTTCCCCGGTGACTTCGCCTTCGAAAATGGTGTAGATGCGGTCTGACATTCCCAGCAGTTCGGGTAGTTCTGAGGAGATCAGGATGATGGCTTTACCCTGGTCTGCGAGGGCGTGGATGATGGAGTAGATTTCGTACTTCGCCCCCACGTCGATGCCGCGTGTTGGTTCGTCGAGGATGAGGACGTCGGGGTCGGAGAACATCCATTTCGCCAGCACTACTTTTTGCTGGTTTCCTCCCGACAGGGTGGATACGCCGGTTCCCACGGAGGGGGCTTTGGTGCGTAGTTTGACTCTTAGGTCCTCTGATTCCACGGAGGCGCGGTGCCAGTCGATGATTCCGCGGTTGGAGATCTTTTGTGGTTTGGCTGCCACGGTGGAGATCTTGATGCTGTCAAGTAGGTTCAGCCCCAGGGCTTTGCGGTCTTCTGGCAGGTAGGCGATTCCGGCTTTGATGGCGTCGGCGACGGTGCGTACGTTGCGTTCCTGGCCGTTTACCAGCAGTTCGCCTTCTTCCCAGATGCCGTAGGTGCGGCCGAATACGGAGCGTGCCAGTTCGGTGCGTCCGGCGCCCATGAGGCCGGCGATGCCGACGATTTCTCCGGCGCGAACTTTCATGTTGGCGCCTTTGCACACCCAGCGTTCGGTGTTGATGGGGTGACGAACCCACCAGTTGCGTACTTCGAACGCTACTTCGCCGGGGTTGGATTCGTGTTCGGGGTAGCGGTTTTCTAAGGGCCGCCCCACCATGCCGCGGATGATGCGGTCTTCGTCCACTCCGCCGGCTGCTACGTCCAGGGTTTCGATGGTTTTGCCGTCGCGAATGATGGTTACCGCATCGGAGATCGCTTCGATTTCGTTGAGCTTGTGGGAGATCATGATCATGGTCATTCCCTGCTCACGCTGGGTGCGCATTATGTCCAACAGGTGTTGGGATTCTTCTTCGTTGAGCGCGGCGGTGGGTTCGTCCAGGATTAGTAGGCGGCATTTCTTCGCCAGGGCTTTGGCGATTTCGATGAGCTGCTGTTTGCCCACTCCCAGGTCTTTGATCTTGGTGTCGGGGTCTTCTTTGAGTCCTACCAGTTCCAAGTATTTCTTGGTTTCGGCGCGGGTTTCGTTCCAGTTAATGACCCCGCCGCTGGCTTTTTCGTTGCCGATGAACATGTTTTCGGCGATGGAAAGTTCTGGGATGAGCGCCAGTTCCTGGTGGATGATGGCGATTCCAGCTTCTTCGCTTTGGCGTAGGTTGGAGAATTTGACGGGTTTGCCGTCGAATTCGATGGTTCCGCGGTAGGTGCCTGCGGGGTGCACTCCGGAGAGCACTTTCATCAGGGTTGATTTGCCAGCTCCGTTTTCACCGCAGATGGCGTGTATTTCTTGTCGGTGTACCACTAGGTTTACGTCGTCCAGGGCAATGACGCCGGGAAACGTTTTGACAATGTGGTCCATCCGTAAGATGACGGGTTGGTCCGTTCGGGTTGCCACGTTGTTCCTCCATAATGCACGTCGTTGTTGCGTTGAAGAAAATATCGCAAAGCCACACCCTTAAAGTCAATGTCTGAACACAAATAGTTATTTTTATCTCATTTGCGTTCAATCTTCTAACTTAGGACTTAAAGCCCCAACTTCCGCAAGGCTCGCTCCGCCGCCCCCAGGGCAACTGCCTTGCCCGCCAAAGAATCGGGGAACACGTCGATACGGTCAGCCACCAGCGGCAAACAGTGTCGTCGCAACGCGATGCGAGTAGCTTCCAAGAACACTTCCGAAGTCACTGCCGGGTTACCGCCAATCACCATAATGTCGGGGTTCAGTATCGACGACAGGTCTGCCAGCGCCCGGCCCAGCACGGTCCCAGCATCGGAAACTACGCGCTGCACGGCGACGTGCCCGGCGTGGATGGCGCAGGCCACGTCCTCGATAGTTTCCCCGCGAAACCCAGCTGCCTGCGCCTGCTTAATCATGGTAACGGTGGCGATTTCACCTTCCAGGCAACCGCGGTTACCGCAGCGACACAGTTCGTAGCCGGAGGTGGAACGGATGTGCCCGATTTCCCCGGCGAACCCCAACGCCCCGGTGTACTCGTCCCCGCGTAGGTACATCCCGGCACCGATACCGCGGGAGATGAGGACGTAGATGAGGTTTTCTGCTCCCCGATGGTTTCCGAACGCGACCTCGGCCAGCGCCGCCAAGTTGGCGTCATTGCTCAGCGTCACCGGGCCGGCAGTTAGTTCCTTTATTCCTGGCAGCACGGCCTCGGCGTCGAGCCACGTCGGCAGCATCGGGGTGAGGGCTACGCTTTCAGAGTCGGCTTCAACAGGTGCGGGTACGCCCACCCCGATGGCCGCTAGGTCTTTGAGTTTGCGTTTTGCCCCGCGCAGCATGTCGGTGGTGTTCTCACTTAAGGACTCTAGGAATTTTTTACTGTCCCAGGGGATTTCGATGCCGACTTTGCGGATCTCTAGTTCGGTGCGGTCACTGCTGACCAGCGCTAAAACGTAGTGGTGTTCGCTGATGTCGATGCCCAAGCTGACGCGCCGAGTTGGCACCAGGGTGATGAGGTTCGCGCGCCTGCCGTTGTGGACGGTGTTTTCGACCGTCACGACCTCTTCGGCGGTCATTTCCTTCACCAGGTTAGAAACCGTGGCTTTCGACAGTCCGGATTCTTTTGCTAGCTGTGACTGCGTGAGCGGGCCCAGCTCGGTCAGTAAACGCACCACATGTTCGCGGTTATCGTGCCTTAGTTGGGTCAGTGCGGAGGTGCGTGCAGATTCAGCCATATTTCCATCATGCCATCGCCGTTGAGTTCGCGCTCTAAACTGGCTCTTTTCCAACAAACTGCGTTTAGGTCTTGAACTCAGAGCCAATGAATGTTATCTCACGGTGCCCACTCTTCCCCGCCGCCACCTGCCTTCCCCGTCTCGCGCCCGCCCACACCTTCCCCGCCACTGTCCGCCCGCCCAGACTCCTGCCTTTCCCCGCCGCTTGCCCATCCCCCCCCCAGCCCCAAGCCGCCAACAACCCCCGTGCTTCTGTGACCAACCAGATAGGTATTTTCGGGCGAAGTTGTGCAAATATATCCATCGTGAAATCTTTAACCACCTTCCTTCAGGCGCTCTCTCGCCGCGCTGCCTCCATCGCCCCGGGACTGGCGGTTTTCGTCCTCATCGGGGTGGTCGCCATGGTGGCGAACCGCTTCATCCCCCTGCTTTCAGCCATGCTGTTTGCCATCATTTTGGGGATGGCGGCGCGCAACTTGAACCTGTTGACCCCGCGGCTGGAGCCGGGTGTGGTCTTCAGCGGCAAAACTGTGCTGCGAACCGGGGTGGTGCTTTTAGGTTTCCGCCTGGCCCTACCAGATGTCCTCCACTTGGGGTTTGGCCCTCTCATCGCCATCGCCGGCACCGTGCTAAGCGTCTACACCCTCACCTTGCTGGTCGGCCGCAAGATGCGCACCGCGCACTCCATCCGCGTCCTGACCGCCACCGGCACCGCCATCTGCGGGGCCGCCGCCGTAGCCGGCATGTCTTCGGTGGTGCGCCCGGATCCGCGTTGGGCTGACCACGATGAGGAGGTCGGTGTTTCCTCCGCCACCGCAGTGGCGTCGGTGACGGTCTTTGGAACCCTCACCATGATTGCCCTGCCGTTACTCGCCGCCTCGATGGGGCTCACCCCCATGCAAACGGGGGTGTGGATTGGTACTGCGGTGCACGAGGTCGGGCAGGTAGTAGCCTCGGCAGGTTTCGTTTCCGACCCCACGGTTTTAGATGTCGCCACGTTGACCAAGCTCGGTCGCGTGGTGCTGCTCGCCCCCTTGGTTGCGGTGGTTGGCTACCTGGAGACTCGTCGCGAAAAAGCTATCGTCGCGATGGGGCGTGAGCGGGCGTTAGCTGAGGGCCGGGTGCAGGGGGACTACTTCCCCGACTTGGATTTAGAGCGCGGCAAGATGGTTACGGTTCCGCTTTTCGTGCTGGGGTTCTTGGCGGCCATGGCGGTGCGTTCAGTGGCGGTGTGGATGAACTGGTATCCGACGCTGGAGTCCGTCTTCGCCGGGTTGGACTGGTGCGCCACCGTGTTCCTCACCGTGGCGATGGGGGCGATGGGGGCCGGGGTGCATTTTAAGACCCTGATTCGCCGCGGAGGTAAAGGCCTAGTTTTAGGTGCGGTAGCCACGGTGGTGGCAACCGTGGTGTCTTTGCTGCTCACCTTGGCATTCGTCAGCTAGATCGAGTTCGTAGGGTTCGCTGCGGATTTGCTCCAACCGCAAGCCGTCAGGGACTTTCGACCCAACGCACACCACTTTTTCAATGACGCGGATCACATATCTGCACTTGTGTTAGCTTACCCACTACGAAGATTCTTTCGGTGAGGGTTACCTGAGAACTACACTTAATAGGTGACACATCGATCCGCACCCGAACCCCGGGGATGAGGGTCGCTGCAGACGGAAACTCCGACTGCTAACAGGTGGCCCCAACGATGCGCGACATAACCTGTCTACAAGGAGTCAGATAGTGGCAACCGAGACCGACACGGATGCAACCTTCCAAGATGCCTGGGAAGACTTTGTCCCCGGCAACTGGACCGAAACCATCGACGTTCGGGGCTTCATCCAGCTCAACTACACCCCCTACGAGGGCGACGCCAGCTTCCTTTCCGGACCGACGGAAAAGACCCTGCGCCTGTGGGACACCCTGGATAAGAAGTACCTGGAAGTAGAACGCCAAAAGCGTGTATACGACGTCGACACCAAGATCCCCGCTGACGTGGATGCTTTCCCCGCCGGCTACATCAGTGAAGACGATAACGTCATCGTCGGCCTGCAAACCGACGTTCCCCTCAAACGCGCCATGATGCCCAACGGTGGGTGGCGCATGGTGGAAACCGCTATCCGCGAAGCCGGTAAGGAACCGGATCCGGAAGTTAAGAAGATCTTCACTAAGTACCGCAAGACCCACAACGATGCGGTGTTCGATATCTACACCCCCCGCATTCGTGCGGCGCGTTCTTCTCACATCATCACCGGCCTACCCGACGCTTACGGCCGCGGTCGCATTATTGGCGACTACCGCCGCGTCGCCCTCTACGGTGTTGACAAGCTGATTGAGGAAAAGCAAAAGGATAAAGACCGCGTCGCTGACCAGCCTTTCTCTGAGCACTGGTGCCGCTACCGCGAAGAGCACGCGGAGCAGATCAAGGCCCTGAAGAAGCTGAAGAACATGGCTGCCGGTTACGGGTTCGACATTTCCGGCCCGGCGAAGACCGCGCAGGAAGCGGTGCAGTGGACCTACTTCGGCTACCTCGCTTCCGTGAAGTCCCAAGACGGTGCCGCCATGTCCATCGGCCGCCTGTCCGGTTTCTTCGACGCCTACTTCGAACGCGACTTCAAGCGCGGCATCCTCACCGAGGAGCAAGCGCAAGAAATCATTGACGCCCTGGTGATTAAGCTTCGTATCGTGCGTTTCCTGCGCACCATCGACTACGATGCGATCTTCTCCGGTGACCCGTACTGGGCAACTTGGTCCGATGCTGGTTTCGGCGAGGACGGTCGCACCCTCGTGACCAAGACTTCCTTCCGTTTGCTGCAGACCCTGATGAATCTGGGGCCGGCTCCGGAGCCGAATATCACCATCTTCTGGTCCGAGCGTCTACCCGACGGCTACAAGCGTTTCTGCGCCAAGGTTTCGATTGAAACTTCCTCGGTACAGTACGAAGCCGACGACCAGATCCGTAACGCTTGGGGCGATGACGCCGCTATCGCTTGCTGTGTTTCCCCCATGCGCATCGGCAAGCAGATGCAGTTCTTCGGCGCTCGCGTGAACGCTGCGAAGGCTCTGCTTTACGCCATTAACGGTGGTCGTGACGAGGTTTCCGGTAAGCAGGTTGTAAACGGTTACGAACCCATTAAGGGTGACGGTCCGCTGGACTTCGACGAGGTCTGGGAAAAGTACGAAGAGATGCTGGACTGGGTGGTTGGCACCTACGTGGAGGCTTTGAACATCATCCACTTCTGCCACGACCGTTACGCTTACGAGTCCATGGAAATGGCGTTGCACGATTCGGACATCATCCGCACCATGGGTTGCGGTATTGCTGGCCTGTCGATTGTGGCTGACTCTTTGGCGGCCATTAAGTACGCCAAGGTCACTCCGGTGCGCGACGAAACCGGCCTGGTTGTTGACTACGTCACCGAGGGCGAGTTCCCGATTTACGGTAACGACGACGACCGCGCCGATGACATTGCCGCCACCATCGTCCACACCATCATGACGAAGATTAAAGCCATCCCGATGTACCGCGACGCAATCCCAACGCAGTCGGTGCTGACCATTACTTCGAACGTGGTTTACGGTAAGGCCACCGGGTCTTTCCCCTCCGGCCACCAGGCTGGTACCCCGTTCGCTCCGGGTGCGAACCCGGAAAACGGGATGGACACTCACGGAATGCTTGCCTCCATGTTGTCGGTGGGCAAGTTGAACTACGACGATGCACTTGATGGCATTTCTTTGACGAACACGATCGTGCCTTCGTCACTGGGACGCACTCAGGAAGAGCAGATCACGAACCTGGTGGGCATTATGGACGCCGGGTTTATCAAGAAGGGCTAGCCCTGCTGCCCGGGTTGCTACCGTGACCATCGGTAGCAACCCACCCCCGGGCCTACCGGCCCATCCACCCCCCACCGTTAACCTAAGGAGTTACAAATGGCTAAGAGCTTCGACGAACGTCTAGCTTCCATGAAGGCAAACCGTGAACTGACCGGCGGCGTTAAGGGCCTGTACCACGCCAACATCAACGTACTGAACCGCGACACCCTGGAAGACGCCATGGAGCACCCGGAGAAGTACCCCCAGCTGACCGTACGTGTTTCCGGCTACGCCGTGAACTTCGTTCGCCTCACCCGCGAACAGCAGCTGGACGTTATCTCCCGCACCTTCCACCAGGGCGTGTGAGCTAACTAAGCTCCATGACTGAGACCAACATCGGTATCGCTAGCGGCGCCTCCCCCGTGGAGGCGCCTGCTGGTGATTCCTCCTATGTGCCTACTGCGCTGCCGATGGTGGCCGGTGACGGCACTACCGGGGAGTATCGTCCCGAACCATTGGAGGACGCGGTTCCCCGTATTCGTGGCACCGGCTTAGCGGGAGTTCCGAACGCTCCCCTGATGAGTCGCCATGAACATTTACTGGCGGTGCGCCAAGGTGAGATTGCTTCGGTTCACTCTTGGGAACTAGTCACCGCCGTGGACGGGCCGGGCACGCGCATGACTTTGTTCTTAGCGGGTTGCCCCTTGCGGTGCCTGTATTGCCACAATCCCGACACCATGAAGATGCGTGAAGGGCACCCGATTTTACTGTCTGACGCCATCGACCGGGTGATGCGTTATCAGGCAGTTTTCAAAGCTACCAGTGGGGGCCTTACCATCAGTGGCGGTGAGCCTTTGATGCAGCCGGCTTTCGTGCGTAACTTACTGCGCGAAGTTCACGCCCGCGGCGTGCATACCGCTATCGACACCTCCGGGTTCCTGGGTTCTGCTCTGTTGGATGAGGACCTGCAGAACGTGGATTTAGTCCTGCTGGACATTAAAAGCGGCAACCCCGACACCTATGAACGTGTCACCGGCCGGCCGCTGGCTCCCACCATTACTTTCGGTGATCGCCTCCACGCCGCTGGAGTGAAGAAGTGGATTCGTTTCGTGCTGGTACCGGGATTGACTGACGATCCTGATAACGTTGCCGCCGCTGCAGACCTGGCGGCGCGTTGGGCTTCCACGGTGGAACGGGTGGAGGTCCTGCCTTTCCACAAGATGGGTGAAGATAAGTGGGAAGAGCTAAATATGCATTACGAGCTTTCCGACACGCCCACGCCCACGAATGAGGAAACAGAAGCTGCGCGCGCAATCTTCCGCGCCCGCGGTCTGACGGTTTACTAAACCCCGGCGGCCACAGCCTCGCCGTTTGCTAGCGCCTGGCGCCCGTGGCATGAGGTTTTATTGACGCCAGCCCCTACGACCTCCCTGCTTTTCGACCCCGACGCTTAAGCGCGCGCTGGTCTGTTATGTTTTTAATCTTTGTACGCCTACCAGGCGTACAAACCACGAAACAAATGTCCCCGGGTGGGTCGGTGTCGGCTAAGCGCCCGCGGATCCCAAGCCCCCGCGGCTACCGCGTCCCGGGGTGGGTCGATGCCTGCCTCACCAGAGGCGAGCAGCTCGCGCCTGCCCCTCACTGTGAGACCACAGTCCTATCTATTCGGCTAAACATGACCACTTCTGAAGATGTTGCAAAAATCTCAGTTAGAATCTGATTTATCTATTTGAACACAGTTTCGCAAGGTTCCTACAATAGGAGCTGCAGACCATCTGCCTAACTCTTTTACCACTTATCCGAGAGAGAACCATGATTGAACACAAACCTCCAACTACCGTTTCGCGGCGCAGTGTAGCTAAGGCTGCAGCTTGGGCAACCCCCACCGTTGCGATACTCAGTGTGGCACCTGCAATTGCGGCGTCACCAGTAAACTCAGTAATTGCGACTTTCGCGCCGGATGAACGTTTCGAGAAGCTAGCTTCAGGCACGCACGAAGGTAAAACCGCCATCACACTTGCACCTGGTACCGAGATCGAACCCATTTACATTGATGTCGCTGACCAAGATGGGGACAAGGTCGCAGACGCTGTTGCGTCCATTCAGGGTGATTTACCAGAGGGCCTAAGCTTGGTGGAACTGCCCGACGGTCGCTGGGCGATCATTGGCACTCCCGTTGCGGACCACCCTTCCGATGTGAAGCGCTCCGAGCTCGGCTCTAGCATAAAAATTTCCGCTACTTCCCCCTCTCACCCCGGTGCCGCCAGCCCCGAAAGCACAGAACTCGTTATCTTTGTGGGCGGATGGGACATTAACCTCAACACCGCTGCTATGACTTTCGGTTACGCAGGCACCGAGGCCTACATCAACATCATTAATGAGGGAACTGCTCCCACCCCAACCGGGATGATCTGGGCAGTATCGTTCAACTGCCGCAATGTATCGAGCTTAGCTACTGGCCGTGTCGTCCTCACTTCCGCACTACCCTACGATGTAGAAGTGCTACCGGAGTCAGACGGTAATGGCCTACAAGGTCTTCCCAGCACCGGACTTCCCACCGGAAAGATTGTTAGCATCTACCTGCGCGTCAATAAGCCAATCGAACCAGGTGGGGTACTTGGCATAAACGTTGCCACCCTGGGTGTCACGTTCGGTAACCGCCTGGATTTGTGCTTCCAGTGGATTAACCCGCAGCCCTCTGCGCAATACGAATGGCCCGGTAAGGGAGATCGCTTCGGTATTTGGACCGATGAAGAAAACGCTGGCTGGCGAGAGAAGAATAATAAGATTTTCTTCCACTCCCAGGGTGGCGATATCGGCGTTGACGGGTTCGTTGCCTACGACATCGGGTACGCTATCCGCAGCAGAGCCGAGGTGCCGGCGGACGAGGACAAGAAGCTATTCCACAGCCCCGCCATGTAGTGCGCATGAGCTGAAAGCAAAAGCGCCCTCACTTGGAATCCCAGGTATAAGCCTACGAAGATTCCAAGTGAGGGCCTTATTTGTCGGTTACAATCCGACCTAGCGTTTGCGAAGTGACGCTATGCCCACCTTGGCTAAAGCAGCCCAGTAATGGACGGCAGCCAGGTGGACAGCGCCGGGATGTAGATGACCAGCAGAAGTGCAATCACCAGTGCCACGAAGAACGGAATCAGTCGCGGCGTGACCTGCTCAATGGTTTGGTTACCTATTCGCGCACCCACGAACAGGACGTTACCCACCGGCGGGGTGAGAGTACCCAAGCACAGGTTGAAGGTGATGATCATACCGAAGTGGATGGGGCTAATATCGTAAGCCTGCACAATCGGTAGGAAGATGGGCACGAAGATCAAGATCGCCGGGGTCGGATCCATGAAAGTGCCGACAATCAGCATGATTACGGTAATCAGCAGTAGGACGATCCACTTCGTATCCGTCATGGAGGTGATGCCGTTCATCAAGAGCGTGGGAATGTCTGAATAGCTCATTACCCACGACATTGACGATGACACCGCGATAAGCAGCATCACAATGGCGGTGGTTTTCGCCGAATCCAACAAGATACCCGGCAGGTCCTTAACCTTGAGCTCACGGTAGATGAAACCCAAAGCCAGGCAGTACACTACCGCGATCGCGGCGGACTCGGTGGCTGTGAACCAGCCGATGATGATACCGCCAATAACCACCACAATCATGAATAGCGACGGAATCGCATCCAGCAGCACCTTCACCGCTTGCCCCACGGGAAGGCGCGGTTGACGCTTGATGTTCTTATGCCGCACGGCGTACAGGCCGACCGCGATCATACACGCCGCCATCCACAGCAAGCCCGGTATGTACCCGGCCATGAATAAGGCAGCGACCGAGGTCGAGGACACCAGGGAGTACACGATCAGGGTGTTCGACGGGGGAATCAACATTCCCGAAGGAGCTGAAGCGGTGTTGACGGCAGCGACGAAAGCCGGATCATACCCGTCTTTACGCATACGCGGACCCACCGTGCCACCTACCGCAGCGGCAGCCGCCACGGCCGCACCGGAAACGGAACCGAACATGGCGTTCGCCACCACGTTGGTTTGCGCCAGTGCGCCAGGCATGCGACCCACCAGCACTAGGGCGGCGTCAACCAGTCGCCTGGCAATACCACCGGTGTTCATAAGCGATCCCGCCAAGATGAAGAACGGTATCGCCAGCAGGGCGAAAGAGTTCACCCCGGAGAAGGATCGTTGCGCCGCCAGTAGCGCCGCTTTTTCCGGGCCAATCAAAATCGCCAACGCCAAGAAGGTCACAATCCCAATGGTGACGGCAATCGGAACGGACCCAAGGATGCCGACAAGCAGCCCAAACAGCAATACCAGGCCAGTTATAGCAGCTTCAGACATTTTTAGATCACCTCGGGAAGTTCGTCTTCAACAGCGGTATCTGGAACCGTGGAGTCTTTACCCAAATCCCAGATGTTGTACAGTCCGTAGAACACCATGAACGCCGCCGACAGCGGCATCACCATGTACAGCGGACCCACGGTAATGGGTAAGCCGGATACTTCCTGCAGCCACGCCACCGTGGTGGCGCGGGTTCCGCCCCACCCTAAGACCAGCACCGCAAAGGCAATCACAATCACCTGCGCGGTAATGCCAACGATGCGCTGGACGTTCAGCGGGGTGCGTTTGACGATGAACTCCACCGCCATATGTCCGCGCTCACCGACCATGTAGGCCGCCCCCAGGAAGCCGAGCCACACGAAAATGAAAGTTGCTGCTGCTTCACTCCAGGTAGAGGGGTTGTGCAGCACCAGGCGAGTAAACACCTGCCACACCACGTCCACCACCAGGATGGAAAAAAGCACGATGCAAAGCAGTCCCAGTACCTTATCTACGGTAGTTTTTAACTTCTCCATCACTTACCTCCCGCTAGCTGGCGGGTCTTGTCAAACAACTCCCGCATCGCCTCACTGGTTAGGCTGTCGTTAATCATCGGTTCAATCGCGGTGCGGAACGCTTCCGCATCCGGTTCGGTGATAGTCACTCCCGCTTCTTGCATGGTGACCAGGGCTTCCTGCGTGGTCTCGTTCCACAGTCGCACTTCATCTTCCACACTCTTGGCCAGCAACTCATCGAAAATGGCGCGATCTTCAGGGGTGAAACGCTCAAGCATCTTGTGGGAGACAATCAGGTAGTCAGGAATAATGAGGTGGCGCGTGTAGCTCCAGTGCTTGGCTACCTCGTAGTGCTTTTGCTGTACGTAGGAAACCTCGTTGTTCTCCGCTCCGTCAATCACACCTGCCTGCAGCGCGGTGTAGACCTCGCCGTAGGACATGGGGGTGGGTGATCCCGACATTTGGCGAATCATCCGCAAGTTGGTGTCTGTTTCCTGCACGCGGATCTTCATTCCCTGGATATCGGAGGGCGTATTGATCGGGCCTTGTTCGGTATAAAGGCTGCGTTCACCCCCGGTATAGGCCGCAACTACGTTGATATTAAGTCCTTCTAATGACTTATATAATGAGTCCGTAATTTCGGGATTATTTACCACTTTCATTTGATGGTCAATATCGTCGAAAACGAAGGGTAGATTAAACACCCTAAAATCGTGGTTAAGGTTCTCCAATTGGGAGCCGTTCACGATCGCCAATTCGACTATATCGTCCTGTAGAAGTTGGATTACTTCTCGCTGCGCGCCCAGCACCTCGTTGGGGTGTATCACCAGCGTCCAGCGCCCGTCGGTGCGCTCGAACAACCCCTCCGACATCCCCTTCAACGCCACTGTCATGGGGTGCTCAGCCGTCTGATTAATGGACAAATGCAGGGTTCCGCCGTCGACCGTGTCGGTTCCGCCACGGGCGCCACAAGCAGCCAGCGACACTGCCGCTACCAGGGCGAAGGCCTGCAGTAACCACCGCCTCATTATCAACCTCCTTTGGTTTTCTTTTCGGTAGAAAAAAGCCACCGATCTGTACAACTCGAAACTGTAACATGCTAATCTCTAATCGGAAGATAAATTCACTTTTTCTTCCTTAAAAGTTATTTTCCCTCCAGTTAAACTCGCTCGATTCGATGGGAATCACATGAAACTCAGCATTTCAGACCTGAAGAACCCCTCCGATGTGGGAGCGGTAGAGTTCCCCTGCTTTGACGTAGCCGCCATGCAAAAAGCCGGACGTGAACGCCCTCGCTGGCTGCACATCGGGCCGGGAAACCTATTCCGCGTCTTCCCCGCCCGGGTGGCTCACGACATTGTCTCCGCCGGTGAACACTGGCCCGTTACCGCGGTAGTGCCGCTAAACCCGGCCGAAGCCGACATCCAACTAACCGCCCACGACCTCATGACCCTGTCGGTCACCCTAAACACCGACGGCACCCGCGACCAACGGGTGATCGCCGGCATCAGCGAGGTCCTAGCTACCGCCCGCGCTGAAGACTTCCAACGCTTCATTGAGGTCGGCAAACAAGCATCAGTGACGATGCTGTCCATGACCATCACCGAAAAGGGATACGCCATCCACACCTCCGGTGGGGAACTGTCCGAGGCCGTTAAAGAAGCCATCGCTTCCAACCCACGCGCCCACCAGGGTCACACCATGGCGCTGGTGGCCACCATGCTGCTGCACCGGTTCGAAGCCGGGGGCGCCCCCATCACCTTGCTCAGCTTCGACAACTTCTCTCATAACGGCGACAAACTGCGCGATTCCGTGCTCACCATCGCCAAGGGGTGGAAGGCAGCCGGCAGCGTAGGAGCGGACTTCGTGACCTGGTTAAGTGACGACACCTGCGTGGCTTTCCCGGTCTCAGTGATCGACAAAATCACCCCCCGCCCCAACGCCTGTATTGCCGCTGACCTAGCCGCCGCCGGGTGGGAGGACATGCAGATCGATACCTCCTTGCGCACCCCACTGGCGGGTTTCGTGAACACCGAAGCCCCCGAATACCTACTGATTGAGGACCGTTTCGCCGCAGAGCGCGCTCCCTTGGAAGATCACGGGGTGGCGATTGTGCCGCGTCAAGTGTGTGACGACTTCGAGCGGATGAAGGTCACCACCTGCCTCAACCCGCTACACACTGCGCTGGCGGTATCTGGCTGCCTGCTACGTAAACCCACCATTGATGCGTGTATGGCTGATGATTCCCTACGCAAGATGGTTCAGCGCCTGGGGTGGGATGAAGCCATGCCCGTGGTGGTTAACCCCGGTGTAGTGGACCCCAAAGACTTCTTGCGGGAAGTACTGGAAAAGCGCTTCCCCAACCGGTATCTACCCGACGATCCGGCACGTATCGCCATGGATACCTCGCAGAAGATTCCGATTCGTTTCGGAGAAACCATCAAGTCCTACCTGGACCAGGGCCGGGACCTGAACGATTTGCAAGTGATTGCGCTTATTTTCGCGCTCTGGGCGCGCTACCTCAAAGGCACCGCCGACGACGGTGAGCCTTTAGAGCTGTCCCCGGATCCGCTGGCGGAAGAACTTGCTGCCCACCTACAGGCAGACGACCCGCACGAAGCGTTGCGTCCGCTGCTTTCCAACCCTGCCATTTTCGGCGTAAACCTATATGAAACCCCCCTGGCGGCACGAGTGGAAGAACTCTACGCACGTATGCTGCAAGGCCCCGGTGCGGTGCGTGCCACTATCGATGAGGAGATGAACAACAAATGAAAATGACCTTCCGCTGGTACGGTTCCGGCTACGACCCCATCCCCCTGCAGTACATCAAGCAAATCCCCGGAGTAAGCGGGATTATGGGCGTACTGTCAGGTAAAGCCGCGGGTGAAGTTTGGACCAGTGAAGAAATCGGTGAACTCATGGATGAGGTTCACGCCGCCGGTTTAGAATGCGAAGTCATCGAGTCGGTAAACGTACACGAGGACATCAAACTGGGCCTGGATACTCGCGATGAGTACATCAAGAACTACTGCACCACGCTGGAGAACCTAGCTGAACACGGGGTGAAAGTAGTTATCTACAACTTCATGCCGGTATTCGACTGGCTACGCACCGAACTCGCCCACGAAAACGAGGACGGGTCCACCTGCCTGTACTACGACCACGCCGAAGTCGAAGGTATGACTCCGCGTGAAATCGTTGAACGCACCGCGCAAGACAGTGCGGGACTGACCCTGCCCGGCTGGGAACCGGAGCGTTTAGAGCGCCTCGATGAAGTGATGAAACTCTACGAAGGCGTCACCAAGGAAGATATGCGGGCGAACTACCGCTACTTCCTCGAAGGCATCATCCCCACCTGCGAACGAGTCGGAATCCGCATGGCGGTCCACCCCGACGACCCCGCGTGGGACCTGTTCGGACTGCCGCGCATCTGCAACAAGCGTGATGACTTGGACGCGATTGTGAAAATGGTGGACTCCCCCGCCAACGCGCTGTGCGTGTGCTCCGGTTCGCTCGGCTCCAACCCCGACAATGACGTTCCCGCGATTTTCCGCGAGTTCGGCCAGCGCGGACGCATCGCTGCCGCGCACGTGCGTAACGTCAAGTACCTGGGGTACAAGCATTTCCAGGAAGCTCCGCACCCGTCTGAAACCGGGGATTTGGATATGCACGCGATTATGGAAGCGATCTACGAAACCTGCCCCGACGTTTACATTCGTCCCGACCACGGCCGCATGATTTGGGGTGAGGAAGGCCGTCCCGGCTACCCGCTGTACGACCGCGCCCTGGGGATCACCTACCTGCTGGGACTGTGGGAAGCCCTGTCGAAGAGGAGCCGGTGAAAATGACGCTACCTAACCCCATGCCCCTGTTGGAGGCAAACCCCATCGTTCCGGTGGTGGTGATTGAAGATGTCAAAGACGCCGTCCCCACCGCGCAGGCCCTGCTTGAAGGTGGTATTTCCTGCGCGGAGGTAACGTTCCGCACGGCGGCGGCGCCGGCGGCTTTGGAAGCCATGGCGCAGGTGGAAGGCATGACCGTGGGGGCGGGTACCGTCCTCAATGGTGAGCAGGCTCGCCAGGCGGTTGACTGCGGGGCGCAGTTCATTGTTTCCCCCGGTTTCCACCCCTCCATTGTGGAGGACCTGACGGTGCCGTTCCTGCCCGGTATCGCTAACGCCACCGACATTATGGCGGTGTTGGAATACGGGGTGGAGACGGTGAAGTTCTTCCCCGCGGTCCCCATGGGCGGGCTGCCGGTATTGAACGCTTTAGCGGCCCCGTTCCCGCAGTTGAAGTTCCTTCCCACCGGTGGGATCGGGCCGAAGAATCTGGCGGAGTGGATTTCTCACCCGAAGATCGTTTCGGTGGGTGGTTCCTGGATGGTGACGAAGCAAATGATTGCCGCCGGTGAGTTCGACGCCATCACCGAGTTGTCGCGCCAGGCTTTGCAGATGGTGCAGGAGGCAGGCAAATGAGTTTGCAGTTACGCCCTGAGAGCGAGTGCGCTTTCGACATTGTTTCCCTCGGTGAGGTGATGTTGCGCCTAGATCCGGGTGAGGGTCGTATCCGCACTACCCGCCACTTCGCCGCCAGTGAAGGCGGCGGGGAATACAACGTGGCGCGCGGTTTACGGCGTTGTTTCGGTAAACGCGCCGCGGTGGTGACGGCACTGGTGCGCGACGAGGTTGGGCGCCTGATTGAAGATTGCATCCTTACCGGCGGGGTTGATACTCGTTTCATTTCCTGGCGTGATTCGGACGGTATCGGCCGTTCGGTGCGTAATGGTTTGAACTTCACCGAACGCGGTTTCGGGGTGCGAGGTGCGGTCGGGTGCTCTGACCGTGGCAATACCGCGGTTTCCCAACTACAGCCGGGGGATGTGGACTTCGACTACCTGTTCGGCCAGTTGGGTGTGCGTTGGCTGCACACGGGCGGGATTTTCGCCGCGCTTTCTAACTCCACCGCGCAGGTGGCGTTGGAGGCGATGCAGGCGGCGAAGAAGTACGGCACGGTGGTGTCCTACGACTTGAACTACCGTCCTTCCCTGTGGAAGTCAGTGGGTGGTTTAGAGGCGGCCCGCAAGGTCAATCGGGAACTGGCGCAGTACGTGGATGTGATGATTGGCAACGAAGAGGATTTCACTGCCTGCCTCGGTTTCGAGATCGAGGGGGCAGGCGAAAACCTGGACAACTTGCAGGTTGATTCTTTCCGTCAAATGATTGAGACCGCCTCGCGCGAGTACCCGAACTTCCAGGCGATCGGCACCACCATGCGCCAGGTTCGTACCGCCACTGTCAATGACTGGGGGGCGGTGGCGTGGTCGCGCGAGGGCGGTCACGTCCAAGCCACCCAGCGTGACGGTCTGGAGATCCTGGACCGCGTCGGAGGTGGGGACTCCTTCGCTTCGGGCCTGATCTACGGGCTGATGGAGTACGGGGATATTTCCCGCGCGGTGGAGTACGGGGCCGCTCACGGGGCCTTGGCGATGACCACTCCCGGGGACACCACGATGGCGTCCTTGGATGAAGTTGAACGTCTAGTTTCGGGCGGTTCCGCCCGCGTGCAGCGTTAGGAGTTTGCTGTGGCTTTTCCTTTACATCTAGACCCTGACCGGCTCTTCCCGGTCGACCCCGCCACCCGCGACATAGCGCGGGAGTTGTACAAGTCGGTCGCTGACTTACCAATCATCTCCCCCCACGGTCACGTGGATCCGCAGATGGTTTTAGACAACCAGTATTTTTCCGACCCGGCGGAACTGTTCCTCACCTACGACCACTACGTTTTCCGGCTGCTGAACGCCGCCGGTGTGGATCTGCACGACCTGGGCGTAGGCAAAGCGGCGCCGGTTGATCCGCGCCAGGCGTGGCGCATCTTCTGCCGCCACTGGCCGTTGTTTGACGGTACTGCTTCGGGGTACTGGCTCACACACGAGTTCGTGACGCTTTTCGGCATCACCGAGGAACCGTGCGAGGACAACGCCGATGCCTTGTTCGACCTGATTAACTCCCGTATTCACCAGGACGATTTCCTCCCCCAACGCCTACTGGAGCGGTTCGACATCGAGGTCTTAGCCACCACCGACGACCCGTTGGATTCTTTGCAGGCTCACCACGCCCTCGCGCAGGTCGACGGTATCCACACCCGCATCATTCCCACTTGGCGTCCCGATGCCTACAGTAACGCCCGTAAACCGCAGTTCGTGCAAGCGGCGGCCGCGATGGCGGCTTCCGCCGGTGGCGAGGCAGATGATTTCGCGGCGTTCATGCGGGGTCTGCGCGCCAGCCGGGAGCGTTTCATCGCGGCGGGCGCGGTGTCCACCGACCACGGGGTGTCCCAGCCTCTGGCGGTGGAGCTAACCGACGAAGAAGCCGGCGCCCTGTATCGGCGGGCGGTGGCCGACGGCTTGCAGGGGGCGGATGCGGATGCTTTCGAAGGCGCCATGCTGATGCGTTTTGCGCAGATGGCGGTGGAGGACGGCCTGGTCATGACCGTGCATCCGGGGGTTTACCGTAACCACTGTTCGCAGGCGTTTGCTGACTTCGGTGCGGATACCGGCCACGACATTCCGGTTTCCACCGAGTACACGCGCAAGATGCAACCGCTGCTGGATAAGTTCGGGCAGGAAAAGGACTTCCACCTGGTGTTGTTCACCATTGATGAGACGGTGTATTCGCGTGAGCTGGCCCCGCTGGCGGGGTTCTACCGCAGTGTGTACGTGGGGGCTCCGTGGTGGTTCATTGATGAGCCGGATGCGATTGGACGTTGGCGGGCGGCGGTGACCGGCACGCTGGGGTTCTCCCGCACTTCTGGGTTCATTGATGATACTCGCGCGTACCTGTCGATTCCGGCTCGCCACGACATGGCGCGCAGGGCGGATGCGGCGTTCCTGGCGCGCTACGTGCGCGAGGGGCGTTTGAGTGAACCTGCCGCCATGCGGGCGATTCACCGTCTGACGGACACTCAGCCTCGCCACGTATTCAAGTTGGGGTAGTTTCGCCCTAACCGCCCGCGGCCGGGTCGTGCGCGGGTGTGTTCGGATTCCTTGCACAGGTGCGGCCGGGTCGTGCGCGGGTGCGCTGTTTGGCCGGGTTTAACGCCGTGCGATATGGGACATCTTCTGTTCGGTATCGCACGGCGTTTTCATGTGTTTACCAAGCCCACCCTAAGTGGCTTATCTCACCATCTACCATTACATGTGCTACTATGGTGTTCCTCGATGTTAAAGCCGCGCGCTCGAACACCCCCTCTAACATTTTTGTTTGCGCCTCTTTTTAGATTCTTCCCCCCATTATCGCTGCTCTAATTTCACATTTAAGTTAGATATTTACCGCCCCACTTGTTACAAAGTTCCAATATTCTGTTATATCCACCATCGCGTTTGACCCGCCCCGCACCCACGCATCGCATCGCTGCGCACGTATGCATCCCACCTCCCCATTTACCTGGGTCCCACATCCCAGCAGATTGCACGCACGCACCCCGCCCCATACACCCGGCACTCTCTTCCCCTACAGGCGCACTCCGCACTCGGCTAAAAAGAACTCCCCGCAGGTTGGGTTCTTAGGTCCAACCTGCGGGGAGCTTCGTAGTTAAGGGCTAGCGTCAGCAGCCGGTTTCGTCGCGCTTGGCCTGCCAGCGCTTACGCACTTGGTAGGCTGCCGACTTCGGCTTACGGTCGCGGGTGAACATTCCCTTCTTGTTCCCGCCCACGCGTAAAATGCCGGAGACGGTTTGGAAGTCAGCGAAGTTCCACATCTGCTCGCCCACCACTTCATCGAAACTGTCGAAGACGCGGTGGAACATTTCGAACATGTCCTCTTGGAACTCTTCTGACCACGGCTGGCGGTGCAGGTCACGCAATCCCGATAACGTGTCGGGACCGTACTCGGTGAAAATGATCGGCTTACCCGGAGCCAACTTAATCCACCCTTCGATCTCCGCCTGCAGATGCGCCTGCGCATCCTCCAGCAAGCCGGTATCGACATACCAACCGTAGTAGCGGTTAAGCATCACCACGTCGAACAGGCCCACACACTTTTCCACCTGCGGCGGGGCCAACATTACGTTCACATACCCCACCGGGCGAGTGGGGTCAGCTTCCCTGGCGGCCTGCGCCAGTGGTTTGAAGTACTCGTAGGATTCTTCGGTATTGGACTCCGGTTCGTTCGCAATCGACCACAGCACCACGCACGGGTGGTTCTTATCGCGCGCAATCAGGTCGCGAATGTGCTTTTCGTGCACCTGCTGGGTGCGGGCATCGAGCGACTCGGGGGAGAAAGTCTTCGTCGGCATACCGTCAGGAGTGCCGAAAATACCACCCGAAAGCCCAATGTTTAGCCCCACGGCCGCGGTTTCGTCAATCACCACGAACCCTTCGCGGTCGGCGTAGTCCATGACTTCTTCCGCATACGGGTAGTGGGAGGTGCGGAAAGAGTTCGCCCCCTGCCACTTCATCAGTTCGAAATCATGCACCATCATCACGTTGTCGTGGCTCTTACCGCGAACAATGTTGTCCTCGTGGCGACCGTAGCCGCGGAAGTAGAAGGGTTTGCCGTTAATGAGGAACTGGCTGTCTTTGACCTCAACCGTGCGGATCCCCACGGTCTGGGGGTAAATATCCTCATCCGCGTGGATTTGAAGGGTGTACAAATAGCCGTCTCCCGGTGCCCACAGGTGGGCGTTCGCCACCGTGATCTTGCCTTCCGTGCCCTCCGCGGTGCCCACTTGCGCACCCTCGGCGTCCAGTAGGCGCACGTGTACGCGCTCGGTCCCGGGGGCCTCCACCCGGTAGGAAACCACGCCGTCACTGCCGTCAATGTCGGTAACGACAGTTACGTCCTCGACGTAGCCGGCCGGGCGGGTGTAGAGCAGCACGGAGCGGTGAATGCCGGCGTAGTTGTAAAAGTCGTGCATGTAGCGCTGGACGTCACGCCCCTTGGTGTCTTTGAAAATGTAGCCGGGCGGAATGGTTTGCCAGTTCAACCGGTTATCGACGGCCACGGTGATGCGGAAGGATTGTCCCGGCGTAACGTAATCGGTGATGTCAGCTTCGAAAGGCAGGTAGCCGCCCTCGTGAGTCATGACTTCGTTTTCGTCAACCCACACGGTAGCGGCGTGGGTGGCGGATCCGAAACGCAAAACCAGGCGGTCCTGCCCCAGGTTGCGCGGAACGTGCGCTTGGCGTTGATACCAAACCACGCCCACGTGGTCGCGCACCTCAGTGTCGGTGACGACATCGTTATAAGAGGCCGGCACCGCCATGGTACCGGCCGATTTCAAGGGGGCAGCAAACCAGCGTTCCTGGGTTCCGCTATCTTCCTTGTCTACTTTGAAATCCCATACGCCATCTAAGTTGAACACGTTACGTGAAGCTGTCTGACGCACCGTTAACATACTGTCTACCTTCCGTTACAGGCTTCTTCGCCAGCAGTGGCACAGCCGCGTGCCGCTGGCCTGTAGGGACCTTTGACCCTGGTTTGGCTTCTCAAACCTGCGGTGATGAGCCAGATCGCTGCAGTTGTGACCTGCAAGTCATTTCGAGGTCTACCCAGGTTGGCCCCTATGTGCCATTATAAAGGAAGTTGATGTGGTATCTACCATCTCAATGCGTGGATTTTTGCACAAGGCATGTGAAAATCGACGCGGTGTACTTGTCAGCACCGTCGCTAACAAGCCGGAAAGGTCAATATGTCAACACAAACAGGTTCCACCAGTACCATCTCCCCCTCCGTCAGGCCCTTCGGCTGGCGCGACAAAGTGGGATATCTGTTCGGAGACTTCGGCAACGACTTCTCCTTCATCCTCCAACTGCTGTTCTTCATGGTGTTCTACACCGACATCATGGGCATTGACGCCGTACACGTAGGCTCCCTCTTCCTCGGCGCCCGCCTCCTCGATGCTCTCACCGACGTCGGCATGGGACGCCTAGTTGACGTCCTCAAACCCTCCAAACACGGACGCTTCCGCCCCTGGATCCTACGCATGGCAATCCCCGTAGCCCTGGCCTCCACCATGATGTACATGCCTTTCGTAGTGGACTCCAGCTACGGCGTGCGCGTGACCTACATGATCGTCACCTACCTACTGTGGGGATCGGTGTTCTACACCTCCATCAACATCCCCTACGGCTCCATGGCAGCAGTCATCTCCGACCAACCCGAACACCGCACCTCCCTGTCGGTATTCCGCTCCATCGGCGCCCAGCTGGCCTTCCTCATCATCTCCGCCGTACTGCCGCGAGTGGTCAACGTCGAAAACCAGCTTTCCGCCTCCCGCATGGCAATCGCCGCCATCGTTTGCTCCATCGCCGCCATCGCGTGCTACGCCCTGTGCTACTCCCTGGTACGCGAACGCGTCGCCGTCCACGTAAAGAGCCGCGAAGAACAAGCTTCCTTCGGGCAAATGCTGCGCACCCTGGGACACAACCGTCCACTCCTGGCACTGGTCGCCGGCGCCCTCTTGTTCCTAGTGGGCTCCCAGATTGCGGGCACCACCACCGCCTACCTGTGGAAGGACTACTTCCGCGCCTTCGAAATGATGTCCTGGGCTCAAATCGTCTCCATCGCCCCGGTGTTCCTCATCTCCTTGGTGGCCACCGCCATCTCCATGCGCTGGGGTAAGAAAGAACTGATCTCCTACGGTTTAGCGTTCTCCTCCGTGCTCGCCATCGCCATGTGGTTCATGCACATCTCTAACCCGGTAGTGTTCATCGTGCTGTTCTTCTTCCTGTCCATCGGCGTGGGCTTTTACAACGTCATCATCTGGGCAGTTATCACCGACGTGCTTGACTACCAGGAAGTTCAAACCGGGGACCGCGACGACGGCACCATCTACGCCATCTACTCCTGGGCTCGCAAACTCGGTCAAGCAGTGGCCGGTTACATCGTTGGCGCGGCGGTTTCCTGGGTGGGATACGACTCCCAAGCCGCCAAGGCCGGGATGCCTCAAAGCGATGAAACCATCGCCGGTATCTACATGCTGTTCCTGCTGATCCCGGGCATCCTATACGCCTTAACCGCGGTAATCATGTGGTTCTGGTACCCGCTGGATCGCAAGCAGGTAGCGGCCAACTTCGACCACCTCCAGCGTCGCCACGGGCGCGGCAAGTACGCAGCCAAGGCTGAATCCACCCGCCAAGCCCAGGCGGTGGATCCGGCTGCTTCCGACCCCACCGCCGGCACCCCCGGTCCGGTGAATGTCGAGGACGTGGATAACTAAGGATTACACCTGCGCTGATTGGGGGTGGGGAGTGGGTCAACCACCCGGCCCCACCCCAGCGCTCGCACCTACCGCATAAGTTTTCTAACCAGCATAAGGGGATATCGTGGTTGACCTAAGCGCCAAACCGTTCAATCTTGATGAAGAATCCATTGCCTGGGTTCGCGACACCATCGCCAATATGACTGACGAAGAAAAAGTCGGTCAGCTCTTCGTGAACATGGGGGCCGAACGCAGTGAAGAATACTTAACTTCCGTCCTCGACAACTATCACATTGCCGCAGTGCGCTATAACCCGGGGACCGCCGAACAGGTGTGGGAACAAAACTACATCCTACAAACCAAGTCGAAAATCCCCCTGCTGATCGCAGCCAACACCGAAGCCGGCGGTAACGGTGCCTGCACTGACGGCACCTACGTCGGTCACGAAGTTAAGATCGGCGCCACCGATGACCCGAAGTGGGCCTATGAGCTAGGGCGGGTAAGTGGCATCGAAGCGGCCGCCATCGGATGTAACTGGTCCTTTGCCCCAATCGTGGACATTATGCGTAACTGGCGCAACCCGATTATCTCTAACCGGGCTTTCGGGGCCGACCCCGACCTGGTGCTGAAAATGTCGCTAGCCTACATGCGCGGCATCATGGAATCAGGGATCCTTCCCGCCGCTAAGCATTTCCCCGGTGACGGCATCGACGAACGCGACCAGCACCTGTCGGCCTCGGTGAACTCCTACACCTGTCAGGAGTGGGACGAAACTTTCGGGAAGGTCTACAGCGGACTGATCGAAGCTGGCCTGCCTTCCATTATGGCTGGGCACATTATGCAACCGGCCTACCAAAAGCACTTCAACCCCGACCTGGAAGAAGACGGCCTGCTGCCCGCGACCTTAAGTAAGGAACTAATCACCGACCTGCTGCGCGGCAAACTCGGGTTCAACGGCGTGGTGGTCACCGACGCTTCCCACATGGTGGGTATGACCGGAGCCATGGCGCGCCGCGACCTGCTTCCAGCTGCGATTGCGGCCGGCTGTGACCTGTTCTTGTTCTTCAACGACCCGGATGAGGACTTCGCGTGGATGCTGGAAGGCTACCGCGACGGGCGCATCAGTGAAACCCGCATGCAGGAAGCCTTAGAGCGCATCCTCGGGTTGAAAGCGCGCCTGGGACTGCACCGAACGGCGCGTGAAAAGATTCTTCCCCCCAAGGACGAGGCGATGGCGCGCATTGGTTTGGAAAGTTCCCAAGCCGTTGCCCCGCAGTTATCGGACCGCGCCATTACCCTGGTGAAGAACAAGGCCGCGCAGGACCTTCCTCTTTCGCCGCAAAAGTACCCGCGCGTCCTCGTGGTGCCGGTTTCGGGACCGAAGAATCCGATCTCCGTGGCTTTCAACGCCGGTGGTATCTCTTCCCACCCCGCCAGCGCGGTGGCTGAAATCCTCACTGGGCGCGGCTACCAGGTGAGCGTACACGAATCCATTTTGGGCAAACTAATGGAACTAAGCCCGCAAGAACAAGCCAAGGCGGTGCGCGACGTTTACGCCGGGAAGGCTCCTATCTCGGACCTAACTGACAACTACGACCTGGTGCTGCTGGTGTCGAAGATTGAAGGGCTGATGCAACCAACTGAGCGGGTGATGTGGCCGGCCACTAAGGGAACTGTGGATATCCCCTGGTACGTGCACGAAATCCCCACCGTCTACGTTTCTACCGCCAGCCCCTACGACATTGTCGACGTGCCCCAGGTTAAGACCTACATCAACACCTACGACGATAAGCCCTTCACCCTCACCGCATTGGTGGACAAGCTTGAAGGGAAGTCGGAATTCGTGGGTATTTCCCCGGTTGATGCCTACTGCGGCAAGCCCGACACCTACCTGTAAGGAGTTACCGTGAGTGAAGTTCCCCCGCACGCGCAGGTGCTTGCCGACTTCCAACCCACGAAGGATTTCTTCATCGGGGTGGACTCTGACGGCTGCGCCATGGACACCATGGACATCAAACACCAAGAGTGTTTCACCCCCGCCTACATCAAGTACTGGGACTTGCAGGCGGCCTCCACCCTGGTGCGTGAAACCGCGCTGTTCATAAACCTGTATTCCAACACCCGGGGTTGGAATCGTTGGACCGGTCTTAGCCGCCTGTTCGACCTGCTGCGTCAACGCCCGGAAGTGTTGGCGCGCGGAGTGAAAGTGCCCGAAGGTAAGGAGTTGAAGAAGTTCTTGGCCTCGGGACTGCCGCATTCGCACGCCGGGATCGAACAGTTCGCGAAAGAACATCCGTCGCCTGAAATCCTCCAGTGCATCCGCTGGGGCGAGGGCGTTAACGAACTGGTGGACTGGATGGTTCACGGCTGCGCCCCCTTCCCCGGGGTGCGCGAGGCTTTCGAAGCCATGGCACCCCACGCGGATTGTATGACAGTTTCCGCTGCCGGAGTCGAAACCCTTAGACGCGAATGGGAAGAACACGACCTGGCGAAGTACATGCAGGTGATTGCCGGCCAGGAAATGGGGCTCAAAGCCGAACACCTGCGCTACGCCGCGAAGGGTAAGTATCCCGATGACCACATCTTGCTCATCGGTGACGCCCCCGGGGACCGGGATTCAGCGCTTTCGGAAGGGGTTTTGTACTATCCGATTAATCCCGGGCAGGAGGCAGCCTCCTGGGAGCGGTTCCGCGTCGAAGCCCTGCCGAAGTTCTTAGAAGGAACCTATCGCGGTGCTTACATGGATAGCGTGATCGCTGAATACGAGGCGCTACTGCCCGCTGAGGTTCCCTGGCCCACCCTAGGAGGCGAAGACGGTAAAACTGAATGAGTGCTTGGAGGGGCGGTATACGTGGTGGCCGATTTCGACCACCCCACCGTCCTCGTCGTAGGCGACGCGGTACATGGTCAGTACCGCTGAACCCTCCGGTTCCTCTAGCAATTGTGCTTCCTCGGCGCTAGCGGTGCGAGCACCGATCACCTGGTGGGCGGTGACGGGGCGGATTCCTTTCTGATCGAAATTTTCGTACAGTCCCTGCTCTTGTAGCTGCGACCAGGACGGGGCGGCCTCCAGTCGCATTTGGTTAGTAAGTAGTGCCAACGGTTCGTCATCGACCAAGCGCAGCCTGGTCACCACTAACACGCCCGCGCCTACCTCTACCCCCAGGTCGTTTGCCTGTTTTTCGTCCGCTTCCATCACCTGGTAGGAGATTACTTTCGTGGACGGATTCGATCCGGATTTCTTCAAATCTTCCGCCAACGATGTCAGTTCCATGGGACGGTGAACCTGGGCGGGGGTGACTCGCGTTCCCACGCCGCGACGGCGAGTAAGCAGGCCTCGATTCACCAACTTTTGAAAGGCGCGTCGAGTAGTGGGACGAGACACCTCCAAGCGTTTAGCCATGGAGATTTCGTCTTCGATTAGTCGTCCTGGCTCAACCTCACCGCTGATGATGGCTTGCTCTAGGGGGCCTGATATTTGCTGATAGAGGGGAATGTTGCTGTTACGGTCGATGGTTACTTTTAGCTCGTAAGGTGCTTCCATCTGAAGATGCTCCAACATTGGGTCAGGCTTACTCTCCTTAAGCCTGTTTGTATTACCTCATTGTAAAGAACTTATCTACGATTTTCAGAAGTAAAATTCTAAGCTCAACGCTGCAGCTCACCCCTGCTAACCGCAGATGCGCGGTATCTATCGCCTCCCTACTCCGATTGGTCCTTACAGTTTCAGTTGTTATGAGTTTGCCGCTGGGCCGCAAACTTGCGCTGGCACCTCTTATAAGCGTGCCAGGCTAGTTAAGGTGTTGATTGAAAGGCTCTGATTCAAACGCTTCAGTACCCGGTGCAGTACCCGCGCCTCTTCCTTGTTGACCAGTTCACACAGGAGTATCGAAACAACTCTGCTATAGGTCTGTTCGCAGTCGCGTAGAACTTGCCTACCGGCGTCGGTGATCACCGCGTGTGCGCCGCGACCGTCCTCGGCTGAGCGTTGACGCTCTAACAGTCCACGTTTTTCCAAGGAACGTATCTGGTAGGACAGGCGCGAAGGGGAAAAGATTAGGGTCCTAGCTAGATCACCTAGACGCATGGAACCGTCTTCTTGTTCCGCTAGGTGGAGTAAAACGTTGTACTCCGTGAGGTTGATATTCCCCTGGTCTTTCAAACCGCTTTCCAACGCAAGCCGGAGCCGGCCGACAGCTTCGAAGAGCATGCGGTCAACATCACCTGTACAGTCCTCTTCTAAGGGCGTTAGCTCAGTTTCTGCGTCTTTCATGGGAATCACTACACCTAACCTCGCATCATTAGCTGCTATTGACTTGCGTCCCAGATGCAGGCATGTGCGTGCTCTGCCTCCAAACACAAGTTCAGCTCTTTAGCTTTTACCTCTAAACACCTTCTCTTTGCTACCTGTAGTTAAACTTTTTATTACTGCATTGCTTATTTTTAAGTCATTCTATGACAGATCACGAACTCAAGTGCGTTTAGAGAACAAATTACAAGCATTCTTGAACGTTCGCAGCTTGAGTGCAGGGTTTAATTCTACACCTATTCCCTTGCCAGGTCCGCAAAACGCGCCAAATGCCCCTGGAAAGCCGCTGCAATCGTGCGGGTTTCGCCATTGCGGTGCTTAGCGACAATAATATCGGCCTCTCCCGGACGCTGATCTTCTTCGTAATAGTCCGGGCGGTGCAGCAACATAATCACATCCGCGTCTTGTTCCAAAGAACCAGACTCACGCAAATCTGCCATCATAGGTTTCTTATCGGTGCGCTGTTCCGGCCCACGGTTAAGCTGGGCTACCGCCACCACCGGCAGTTCCAATTCTTTGGCTAAAAGTTTCATGGAACGCGAAAACTCCGACACTTCCTGCTGGCGCGATTCCACTGTCTTATGGGAGCTCATCAGCTGCAGGTAGTCAACTACCACCAACCCCAGATTGTGCTGCTGTTTTAGGCGCCGGCACTTAGAGCGGATCTCCGTCATGGTGATGTTGGGAGAATCGTCGATAAACAGTGGGGCGTTCGTAATGTTAGAAATAGTGTGACTGACCTTATTCCAATCCTGTGGCGTCAGCTGGCCTTTTCGCATCTTGGAAAACGCCACTCCCGACTGCGCTGACAACAATCGCATACCGATCTCCATACGCGACATTTCCAGGGAAAAAATCACCGAAGTGATCTGGTGGTCAATGGCTGCCGCCGCCAGGAAGTTCAACCCCAGCGTGGATTTACCCATACCCGGGCGGGCGGCAACAATGATCATCTGTCCCGGTTGCAGCCCGGTGGTCAGGCTATCGAGGTCTCGCAGGCCGGTTGGCACCCCACTGGCCCCACCTTGCTGCTCGCTGATGCGGTCTAGTTCTTCCAGCAGTGGTTCTGCTAGGTCGTTTAAGTTTACGTAGTCAACGCCGGTGCGGCGTTCGGCTACTTTGTAGATTTCCGCCTGCGCACGGTCGACGATTTCGTCTACGTCAGCGCCTTCGGAATACCCTAACTGCACGATCCGGGTGCCGGCGTCAACTAAGTTCCTTAGCTGTGCTCGGTTACGCACGATACCTGCGTAGTGGCCAGCGTTCGCGGTGGTCGCCACCGACCCCACCAGGGACACCAGGTAGGCTTTACCCCCGACGCGGGTAAGTTGGTCGGCACGTTCGAGGGCGTCGCTGACCGTAACCAAGTCAGCTGGGATTCCGTCGTTGGAAAGATCGGTGATAACGCGGAAAATGGTTTCGTGGCGAGCTTGATAGAAGTCTTCGGGAGAGAGAATTTCAGCCACGATGTCTACCGCGTCTTTAGACAGCATCATGGAGCCGATGACGGCCTTTTCGGCTTCTATATGCTGGGGCGGTACGCGTTCGTAGCTGTTGGTATCTTCCTCCACCTTTGTAGCCTTCCTGTCGTTTACCTGCCTGTGCGCCACTAATGAAGTGCCGAATTTTTCGCCTTTGATCACACTACTTTCGACTGTGAGCTTATCTGGCGTGTAACTATAAAGCTAACCTTAAATGTGCATAAGTCCAGCATTTTCTGTGGATAACTAGGGCAAATAGGTGAATTGTTGTGGATAACCTGTGGATTGCTGGCAGGAAGCGTCAACCCTGTCACCGTGACTTCCGCGTCGAATGGGGTAAATTGTCCACAGCCCCATCCACATCTTGTGGATAGAAAGTCGAGTGAAAATCAGTGGATAGTGTGCCCCAAATGAACGACAACTCTAAACCTGAAGTTGAGACTTCTGCGCTACCGTCTGACATCAACCGGCAAATCCTCAACCTGGCGCTACCAGCCCTGGGAGCCCTGGTTGCACAGCCACTTTTGACCACCATTGACTCAGGCATGGTTGGTCACCTCGGTACCGCCCCTTTGGCGGGACTAGCCCTAGCCAGTACCATCCTCACCTCCGTGGTGGGACTGTTCATTTTCTTGGCTTACTCCACCACCGCCCTAACTTCGCGCGCGACCGGCGCCGGCCGCCCCGGTGAGGGCCTGCAAAACGGGATTAACGCCATTTGGCTGGCAGCAGTGCTGGGGATCCTAAGTGCCACGGCTCTAATGCTGGGAGCTAAACCGCTAGTGGCCTGGTTCAACCCCACTGCCGAGGTAAGTACGCACGCCTTGGCTTACCTGCATTACGCCAGCCCCGGCCTGGTGGGAATGCTGGTGGTTTTGGCTGCCACCGGAACCCTGCGAGGCACTTTAGATACCCGTACCCCGTTCATTGTCGCCACCGTGGGGGCGGCAGTAAACGCCATCTTGAATGCGGTGTTGATTTACGGTGCCAACATGGGAATCGCGGGCTCCGCTTTGGGAACCGCTATCACTGAAACTCTCATGGGTGCGGTCTTAACCGCGGTGGTAGTGTGGCGCACCCGCCCCTATCATCTGCGTTTTCGGTTCAACCTGGGTGGGGTGTGGGCGGCCGCCCACCACGGTTCGGCGCTGCTGGTGCGAACCGTTTCCTTGCGACTGGCTTTCCTAGCCACCGTTTGGGCGGTGACTAAAACCGGAACCACCGCGTTGGCCGCCCACCAAAGCGCCCTGACCGTGTGGATGTTTTCCGCTTTCGCTTTAGATGCCCTCGCTATCGCCGCCCAGGCGCTAATCGGCCACACTTTAGGGGCCGAGGACGTTGCCCGCACCCGCGCCCTGGTGCGTCGGATCATCTGGTGGGGACTTGCCAGCGGCGCGGTTATCGGATTGGTGATCGTCGCCGGTTCCCCGCTTTTTCCTTGGATTTTCGGCACCGACGCGCAGATGCGTTCCCTGGCCACCACCGCCCTCATCATTGGTGGCATCTTGCAGGTAGTGGCCGGCTACGTGTACGTCCTCGACGGGATTTTGATGGGGGCGGGCGACAACCGTTACCTGGCGATAGCGGGAGTTATTAACATCGCGGTCTACCTGCCGCTGCTGTGGCTGATAGTGCAGTTCTTCACCCCCGCCACCGGTGTCTGTGAGCAACGTTGGGTGCTGGGTTTAATCTGGGTGAGCCTAGCGGGAGCGTTCATGGGAATGCGCGCCCTCACTACCGGTTGGCGACTGCGCACAGACACCTGGATGCACCTGCCTGACGCCCACTAGGAGTCAGCGGCGCCCGTGATCCCAGCCGCGCCCGTGATCCCAGCGCCTATGTTGCCAGCGGCGCCAGTGTTCCCAGCGCCCGTTTGGGTCGGCTTTCAGCGGCGCCCCCGCAACAGGATCAAAGCGGTTCCAGCCATGAGCAGCACCACCGCGCTCACGCCCAGTATTCCCGCATTGGTCCCGGTCTTACTGAGGGCAGCGGCTTGGGCAGATGCCTGGGTGGGGTGGGGGACAAGGTCCGTACCACTGTCACCGGGAACGCTCGGCGGGTCGTTCGGCTCCACATTCGGCGGGGCGATCGGCTCCACCGGAACCACCGGCTCATCATCCTTAGCGGCCGCAAACAGCACCACCGCGGTGCGCGCCGGCACCGAAAGCTCCCCGCTACTTGCCTCCCAACTAACTTCCTTCATGGTCTCGGCGTCCACGCCCCCAGCTTGCACCGCGTTAACCCGGTAATCTCTACCGGCAAGTTCACCTAGCTTCGCCGAAGCCGCCAGCGGGGTGGCATTAATCGCCACTAACGCACCATCGATTTGCTCATCGACATCAACGCCACTTCCGCCCCCGTCCTCGATATGCATAACAATCAATCCGGGTACGGCCCCTTCCCCACTGGCGGGGAAGGTCACGCGCTCACCGATTAGTTCCGCGCTACCCAAACTAAACAGGGGCGAGGACGTGCGCACCTGCAGCAGCTCCCTGGCCATGGCGTTGGCTCGCTGCATGTCGGCGGTGGCGGGTTTGAGGTTTTCGTTCGCCAGTAGCGGCCCCATCCAATGCCATTTATCGCCGTTCTTCCCCTCTACCGGCAGGCCGTTTCCAAACCCGTTGGTTTCCAGTGTCCAGTCAATGGCGTTGAAGTGGTCACCGGAGTTGTAGGAGTCCCGATCCAGGGATTTAGAACGCAAAATGTCGGTCCCGGCGTGCCAAAACACCGGGGATTGCCCCCAGGTGACGGTCGCCAGTGACACCGTGTTCATGCGGATACGCTCTTCCATTGAACAGTTCGTCGGCATCTTCATGACGTTAAGGTCATAGAGGGTCTCATTGTCGTGGGCATCAACGTAGTTGACGTTCTCCGCCGGTTGCGAAGCAAAACCAGCAGGCTGGTCCCCGTACTTGATTTCATCGCCGCGCTGGACTTTCCCAGCCGAAGTAGTGAACTTAAAGTCTTTCAAGTTCCCCGCCATGCCCAGGCGCACCAGGTCAGATAGGTGTTCTAACTGTGCTTGCTGCTGGGGGCCGGTCAGCTCAGAAAACCCGTTGGGGTCGGTGAACAATCCGTTACCGAAGCCTTGGAACTCGCGAGCGAACTCATCAAAGGGGCCGCCGCCGTGAACCGCGTCGCGCAACCGGTCGTTAAACGCGCCGATTCCGGTCCCGTCCAACTGTCCTTGTTTCGCCTGGTAAAAACGCGCATTCCCCGCGACTTCCCCGAAGTCCCAGCCTTCCCCGTACAGGTAGATGGATTTGCCGTCCACCCCGTCGGTTTCCAAGGTGAGGGCGTCCAAGGCAGTGCGCGCCGCTTCAAGGTTGGCGCGCGAGGAGTGCCCCATCAGGTCGAAGCGGAACCCGTCGACCCGGTACTCGCGCGCCCACGTCACCAGGGAATCAACCATGAGTTTTTCCATCATGGTGTTCTCAGTAGCCAGGTTCGCACAGCAGGTGGAGTTCTCCACCGTCCCGTTCAAGGACAGGCGGTGATAGTAGCCGGGCACGATCTTATCGAGCACGGATTTGTCATCTTGCCCGGAGGCAGCCGCATGGTTGTAAACCTGATCTAGCACCACTTGGTATCCGGCGCCGTGTAGGCCGGCGACCATGGAGCGGAACTGCGCTACTCGCTCAGCCCCGTCCTGCCCCTGAGCGGTAGCGTAGGACCCTTCCGGCGCTTGGAAATGGTAGGGGTCATACCCCCAGTTGAAACCGTCTTGCTCAGCCACCGCACTCACCGCGGCTTGCTGCTGGTCGGAGTCCGCTCCCGCCGGCGGGATCAGCGGGTCCACCTGGTCATCGCGGTTTTCGGGGATGGTGGCGATGTCGAAACTGGGCAGCAGGTGAATGGTGTTCATCCCCGCTTGCGCCAGCGCTTTCAAGTGGCGCATCCCGTTGGATTCGGGGTGGGTGAATGCCAGGTAGGTGCCACGCTGGTCGGCTGGCACTGACTCATCCTTAATGGAGAAGTCGCGGATGTGTAGTTCGTAGATATTGCGAGCCGCATCGTTTCGCACCTTGGGCGCGGGAGTTTGCAACCACTTTTCAGGCTGCCACCGCGGGTCGTTCAGGTCCACCATGACCGCCCAGGTGGAGTCAGTGGTCAGCGCTTTAGCGTACGGGTCAGTCACCGAGTTGGTTACGCTTAGCCCACTGCTTGGCACCCACACCGTGACTTTCCAACGGTAGCGCGCCCCGTTCCAGTCCACGTTGGCGGGTGCGACTTTAGTCCACACCCCGGTGTTCTCATCCAGTTGCGCCGGATAGGTGGCGCTGCCGGTGTCGGTGTTCACCTCCAGGCTCACTTCAGTGGCGGTGGGTGCCCATAACCTGGCGGTGGCACTGCCTTCTTCCCAGGTGATTCCCAGCGGGGTTTGCGCCGCCGCCGCATACAGGCTGTCGAGGACGGGAGCCACCTGCAACCCGGTGTAGGCCAGGGTTTCGCCCCCACTGGTGACCGCCACCATGTGCTGTCCTTTAAGCCACTGTTTGACGGTGGCTGGATCGGTATCTGCCGGCAGCTGCAAGCTAACCATGCCAGCTAGGTGCGGGTAGCGTTGCAGCGTTTCTTCCGGCAGTGGTCCGCCCACCGCGAGCGAATGGCGCTGCCCGCCTGTGACTTTGCCGTCTTCCAGTTTTGCTTCCCCCGTTTCGGAGGTCACCAGTTCCACGTTGCTTGCCGCTAGGTCGGTGCCGCTGAGTAAGTCTTTGGGCCAGGCAATGGTGGTGGCGTCTATCCACAGGGCGCGTTGTTGCCCGAGTCCTTGCACCACAACCGCGTCCGATACTACGTCGAGGACGTGGGTGTCGGGGTGGTAGGTAAACGTCACGGGGCCGTTTCCAATACTTACTTGGTAGTTCGCTCCCCCAGCGTCGCCGCCTACTCCGTAGTTGGTGTCCCAGGTTCCGCCGATGGCGATTTTCGCTTCGTAGTTTCCTGCCGGCAGGTTTTCGGTGGTCCAGGTGTAGGTGCCGTCGGCGGCGGGGAACAGTAGCGGCATGCGGCATGCGGGTTGCCAGTCGCCTTCACATCCCAGGGCTTTTTGGAAACTTCCCGCCACCACCACGGTTTGACTGTCTTTAATGATGGCGGCGCGTTTGGAGTGCGGGTCGAAGTAGAGGGTGGCTTTACCTCCGTCGGAGTGGTAGGTGAGGTTGTCGCCGCCGGCTTGGCCATCTACCCCCCAGTTGCGGTCCCAGGTGCCACCTTGGGTGATTTTGAACTGCCATTCCCCGGCGGGTAGGTCTACTTCCAGGGTGTATAGTCCGGTTTCTTGCTTGGCGAGGACAGTGGCCTGGCAGCCGGGGTCCCAGTTGCCTTCGCATCCGGCTTGGGTTTGGTAGTTTCCGGGGGCGGTGTAGTCGTCGTTTCCGACGGCGGCCGCGGCTGGCTGGGGAAGGGAGGAGATTAGCATTGCACTCATGGTGATTAGGGTGGTCAGTAACGCGGGCAGTGGTATTTTGCGTGAGAGTTTGTGGCGGGGGCGAGCGGTGTTCACGATTCACTCCAAACTTCAATGTATTTAGTGAATGTTTTGGTTTAACGTTACCAAGGGTGCGGGCCCATCCCAATAGTTATGATTATGAAATTTTCTTCGGTGTTGGTTTTGACCGGGGGCGGCTAGGTCTGTTTGACCACACTTATCCCCAAGGCAACAATTCCCCTAGAGTTTGGGCTGCTTTACCGCTATTATGTAGGTCGGTCCTAGGTTTGCATAACGTTTGCATCTGAAGGATCCTTCGCATAACCCTCCTGTCACGGACAGACCGTGACCGATGAGTCCAAAGGAGGTGGGGTAAATTATGCGTGCCTATGAATTGATGGTGATTTTCAGTCCCACCGTTGATGAACGCATTGTCGCCCCCTCGATGGAAAAACTGCTGGCGCAGGTAACTAACGCCGGTGGTTCCGTTGAGAAGGTTGACGTATGGGGCAAGCGTCGGCTTGCTTACGACATCCAAAAGCAGTCTGAGGGCATCTACGTAGTGGTGAACATGAACACCACTTCTGAGGTAGCTCAAGAAATCAACCGTCAGCTGTCGCTTAACGAAACCGTTATGCGCACCAAGCTGATGCGTACTGACGACTGACTCACTTAACCGACGTTCACCTTTGCTGTAAGGAGCTAACGATGGCCGGCGAAACCGTTATTACTTTGGTCGGGAACCTCACCGCGGATCCGGAGCTGCGTTACACCGCTTCCGGTGCGCCGGTAGCTAACTTCACGGTGGCTTCCACTCCGCGTAACTTCGACCGTAATACCGGTCAGTGGCAGGACGGGGACACCCTGTTCGTGCGCTGTTCGGTATGGCGTGATGTAGCTGAGAACGTGGCGGAGTCTCTACGTAAGGGAATGCGTGTGATCGTCCAAGGGCGACTGACGCAGCGTTCTTACGAGACCCGCGATGGTCAGCAACGCACTTCCATCGAACTGCAAGTTGACGAGATTGGTCCTTCCTTACGGCGTGCCCGCGCCCAGGTTACCCGCACGACCTCTAACGACGGTCAGGGTGGCTACGGTGGTGGCCAGGGTGGCTACTCCAACTCTGGTGGCTACGGTAATCAGGGGGGTTACTCCGGTGGTAACCAGGGTGGCTACTCCCCCAGCCAGAACGCCGGTTATAACGCTGCACCCGGTGGTTCCGCGACTGACCCGTGGTCCACTGATGGCCCAGAAGGTGGTTCCACTGCTTTCGGTGAAGAACCACCGTTCTAAAACATTCATCAACGTTCAGCGCGTTCAAGTTCAGTTGTGCGCGTAAGGATTTCTGAGGAGACATCATGGCGAAGCCTCAACTTCGCAAGCCGATTAAGAAGAAGGCCAACCCGTTGCGGTCGGCTAAGATCGACAAGATCGATTACAAAGACACCGCGCTGCTGCGCAAGTTCATTTCCGACCGTGGAAAGATCCGCGCTCGCCGCGTAACCGGTGTATCTGTCCAGGAGCAGCGCAAGATCGCGAAGGCCGTGAAGAACGCCCGCGAAATGGCTCTGCTTCCCTACTCCAGCTCAGGCCGCTGAGGAAGAAGGGAGACCGATCATGGCTAAGCTCATTTTGACCCACGACGTTCCCAACCTCGGCGCTGCCGGAGACGTGGTTGAAGTTAAGAACGGATACGCACGTAACTACCTGGTTCCCCGTCGCCTAGCTGAACGCTGGACTCCCGGCGCGCAGAAGGAGATTGACCGCGTTAGCGCTCTGCGTCGTAAGAAGGAAATCGCTTCCATCGACGATGCTCGCGCCGTGCGCGACCAGCTAGAGGAAGTCAGCTTCTACTACGTTTCTAAGCGCGCTTCTCAAACTGATGCGCTCTACGGTGCGGTTTCTTCCGCGGACGTAGCGGCCTCGGTTAAGGAAGCCACTGGCGTAGAGATTGACCGCCGCAAGGTGGTTATCGAAAAGGCGATCAAGTACGTCGGTGACTACCCGGTGATCGTTAACCTCCACCCCGAGGTTTCCGCACGCATCAAGGTGCGTGTCATCGCCGAGTAACACTTTCCGGCGTTTTCGCCGGTAGTGGAAAAGTCGCGTAGACAATCAGTTAACCCCCGGAAGTTCAGGTTCAAACGAACCAGCTTCCGGGGGTTAACTGCAACTCACGCTTGCCGATCAGGCAATAACTGAATCCAGGCGAACTCGTGGCGCAGGAGGTACACGTGCGCAGACTGTATGAGCTTTCAGATTCTCAAGTGGACACCGGCGATTGGTGGCCGGCTGATTCACGCTTTGAAATCGCTGTGGGCGCGGTTCTCACCCAGAACACGGCCTGGAAGAACGTTGAGGTTGCGATCTCCAACCTTCGCCGCCACGGTTTAGTTGACCCCCAGCGTTTGCTGAACTGTGACGATACGGAACTAGGGCAGTTAATCCGACCCAGCGGATACTTCAACACCAAGACCAGTTACTTAAAAGCTCTCAGCGCCTGGTTCTCTGAGCGCGACGACTCGGCGCAAACGCTACCCACCGCGCAGCTTCGCTGCGAACTCTTAGCTATCCGCGGAGTAGGGCAAGAAACCGCCGACGACCTACTCTTATACGTGTATAACCGACCGGTTTTCATCTACGACCTTTATGCCAGGCGCCTACTTTCGGCGGCGGGACTGGGAACCTACCGCACGTACTCGGCAGCAAAAAGGGCGCTTGACCCACTGGCGGAGGAAGCGGCTTTTTCTCCCGCGCAGATGGCGCGATTCCACGGTCTGATAGTTGATGCAGGCAAGATAGCGGCGAAACTAGGCGGCTGGGACTACGCTTACCCGCTACTGGAAGCGCACGATTTTGGGTAGCTTGCAATCTACAATCTAAGTTGTGAAACAAGGGATTATGGATTTAGGTACGCTGCTTGCCAGCCTCAAAGTTGTGCGGCGCGGCGAATGGATATACACCGCAAATAAGGCTGTTCCAGGTGACGTACCGGTACTGGCAACCGTCACGGAAGCTGAGGGCATCACCCGAATCGTGGACGCGTCCTGTGCCCGTGAACTTGGTTTGGAAGACGAGCCGGTCTTTACCTGTCTGACTTTGGATGTACACTCAGCGCTTGAGTCTGTGGGGTTGACTAAAACCGTGTCGGCGGCGCTCGCTGACGCCGGCATTAGCTGTAATGTGATTGCGGGGTTTTACCACGACCACCTGCTTGTCCCCGCCGCGCGCGCAGAGGAAGCCGAGCAGCTACTTACCCGTCTTTAAGCAGTCCGAAAAAGCACTGCATGGACTACCGGCCGACGCCACCAGGGTGGGCACCCGCCACTTAGACCAGGGCTGCGCGTGGTTGCACGCGTCCCCTTGCCCGATTAGGGAAAGGGGACGCCAGTGGCAAACGCTACCTGTCGTTTTCAGCCGGTGGCTCAGTGGGGCGCGTGTGTTCCCCGCCCCCACCTGGTGGCGGAGTCACAACGGGCTCAACTGGTGTCGGGGTGGGCGCCGGCTCAGGTTCCACTGTCGGCTGCGGAGTTGGTGTGGGCGTAGGCGAGGGCGGTGGCGGCGGCGGCGTGTAAGTGTCGAAATTAGAACGACGCTGCAGCGGCTTGTACCACTCGAACTCTTGCACCTCTAGATTCTCCGTCACCCGCAGCATGAAGTCTCTCCACACAGATCCGGGCCAGGTCGATCCGGTAACGGCACCCACCCCACCGAAGGGGGTAATGCTTTCTTCTCCCATACCATCAGCTGTGGGCTGGTAAATACTCACCGTCGCCGCTAGCTGAGGGATGAACCCGGCGAACTGGGCTGAGCGGTTATCATCCGAAGACCCGGTCTTTGCCCCCACCGGGCGACCCAAACTGGAGGCTTTCTCTGCTGTGCCCCACTGCGCGGTGGCTTCCAGTGCGGGAAGAATGCCGGACACGTCCTCGGCTGCGAACACTCGCTCAGTCTTAATGGTGGCTTCGTAAATGGACCCACCTTTTTTGTCGGTCACCGACTTCACGAAGTGCGGATCCGTACGCACCCCACCGGATGCGAGCGTGGCGTAAGCGCGAGTGATGTCAATATTATGCGGAGACGCTGACCCTAAGATATTGAAAAGTTCTTCTCCCAGGCCAGGAGTGTCCTCCGGGTAACCCAGCTTAATGGCAGTGTCCTTGGTTTTCTTCGGGCCCACCGCGTTATTCATTTCCGCGTAGGCGGTGTTAATGGAAAGCGCGGTGGCTCGTTTCATGTCGACGTAACCAAAGGATGCAAACGCGTAGTTATTCACGGTAGCAATAGAGCCGTCACGATCATCGGTGATCTCCAAGGGGGAGTTACCGTTATACATATCATCCAAGCTGCCGCCGGCCTCAACGTAGGCTAGTAGCCCGAAGGGTTTGAACGTGGACCCAGCCATCGCTCGGTCTTGAGTTACCGCGTTAATTTGACGTTCCAAGTAGTCAGCCCCACCGTAGGAAGCTTTAACTTCCCCGTTGGCCGGGTCGATCGCCGATAGGGCGATGCGCATATTCGGAGCGTGATCGGAAGGTAGGGTTCGCACCGCTTCAATCGCAGCTACCTGCATATCCCTATCAATGGTGGAGACGATATTGAACCCACCGGAGTCAATCTCCTCATCAGACAAGCCCGCTACCTGCGCCAGTTCCGAACGGATCTGCTGCATCAAGTAACCGTTAGTTCCCGACATGGACTGGTTCTCAACGTGCTCAATCACTTCTGGGAACTGCGCTGCTTGGGCGTCTTCAGCACCGATGTAGCCGTCCTCCACCATGAGTTTAAGCACCCGTTCCCAGCGGGCTTTCGCCTGCTCAGGGTCGATTGCGGGGTCCCACGCGGAGGGCGCAGGGATGATTCCGGCCAGCATTGCTGATTCTGAAAGCGTTAGTTCGGTGGCGGGGTGCCCAAAGTACTTTTGCGAGGCTTCCTCAATGCCGTAAGCACCGCGCCCAAAGTAAATGGTGTTCAGGTAGTTACCGAGGATCTCATCCTTGGATTGCTGCCGGTTGATCTTCAAAGCCAAGATGGCTTCTTTCATCTTCCCCAAGTACCCGGTGGTGGTGTCCAGGTAGTAGCGTTCCACGTACTGCTGCGACAGGGTGGACCCACCTTGACGGGTGTCGGTGGTGAGGTTGTTCAGTAGGGCTCGCCCGATGCCTTTAATGTCGATTCCCGAGTTCGTGAAGAAACTGCGGTCTTCAGAGGACACCACCGCTTTGCCGACGTATTCAGGCAGGGTGGAGGCGTCGATAACGGTGCGGTCGATCTCTGCGAACGTCCCCATCGCGGTTTTCCCGTCAGCGTAATACACGGTGGTTTTTTGCGCTAACGCGAACTCCCCGGGTTCGGGGACTTTAATCATTGCGTAGGCAGTTAGGAACAGGCCGGTTCCTGCAATGATCCCGATGAGGATTAAGAAAAGCAGTCCCATTCCCAGTTTCGACCAGATGGAACGCTTCTGTCCTTGCGAATTCGCCTTCGACTTGCCACCCGGCTTCGACGCTTTTTTACTGCCATTGGGTTTCTTACCCGCCTTAGCAGCGCTCTTGGACGTATTCCGCTTCGAGCTTGCAGCAGATTTACTCACCAGCTCTGCCCCTTCTTCTTTTTCTTCCGTTCTTGGTGAAGCACCAGCGGACAAACCATTATCTTCACTTTCGCGTTGCGCACGCTCAGCTTCCAGGCGCGCGCGGCGCGAAGGCAACCCGGACAGCTCTAGCCGCGGGACCTCCCCTTCAGCGCCAGGCGTTTGCTGATCGTCACTCATCCGTAGCCTCCTTCGAGCGCAACTGTTCTTCCTGGGTTTGCCCAGCCCACCAGCTTAGAAGTTCTTCCCGGGCGCGCTCTGGCCCCAACGGTCCTTGCTCCATCCGCAAGTCCAGTAGGTACTGGCGTGCTCTTCCCACTTCTTTACCGGGTTTCAACCCTAACAAATCCATAATCTGCTGCCCGTCCAGATCCGGACGAATCGCATCCAACGCTTCCTGCTCACGCAGCGTTTCAATGCGCGACTCCAAATCGTCATACGCCGCCCGCAGGTATTCGAACTTGCGACGGTTTCGCGTTGTGCAATCCGCCCTCGTCAAACGATGCAAACGTTCCAGTACTTCCCCCGCGTCGGTGACGTAGCGTCGCACCGCGGCATCGGTCCACGCCTGTTCACCGTAGCCGTGGAACCGCAGGTGCAGTCGCACTAGTTTCGCCACGTCATGAATCGTTTGATTGTCGAACTTCAACGCCCGCATGCGTTTCTTCGTCATTTTCGCCCCCACCAGGTCGTGTTGGTGGAAAGAAACCGACCCGTCGGGTTCGAACTTGCGGGTGGCGGGTTTACCCACGTCGTGCATCAGGGCAGCAAAACGCAGTACGAAGTCGGGGGCGGGCACCGCACCGTCGGCGTCGGTTTCTAACGCCATCGCCTGGTCGAGGACGGTGAGGGTGTGTTCGTAAACATCCTTGTGCCGGTTGTGTTCGTCCTTGGTGTCTTGCAAGTTGGACAGTTCCGGTAGCACCAGGTCGCACACCCCGGTGTGGACCATTAGTTCTAGTCCGCGTCGGGGAAAGTCAGAAATAATCAAACGTTCAAGTTCTGTGCGGATGCGTTCAGCGGAGACGATTTTCAGGCGCGGAGCCATCTGCTCCATCGCTTCCATGACTTCCATCGACACATCTATCCCCAGTTGCGCGCTGAACCGGGCTGCCCGCATGATGCGCAGCGGGTCATCGTCGAAGGACTGGCGCGCAGAAACCGGGGTGTGTAGTTCCCCGCGCGCCAGGTCTTCCAACCCCCCGAAAGGGTCTACCAGTTTCATGGACGGAAGTATCAGCGCGCACGCATTAACGGTGAAGTCGCGCCTAGACAGGTCACCTTCCAAGTTGTCCCCGTAGGCAACTTGGGGTTTACGGGAATTACCTTGGTATTCCTCCGTGCGGTAGGTGGTTACCTCCACCATCAGGTCCCCGCGCCTGGCACCAATGGTCCCGAAGGCTTTCCCCACGGACCACACCGCGTCGGCCCATTTTTCCAGCAGGGCTTGCGTGTCGTCGGGGCGAGCAGAAGTGGTCAGGTCGAAGTCGTGGGCGGGTTGAGCTAGGAACGCATCGCGAACTGGTCCACCGACCAGGGCGATTTCGTACCCGGCATCAGTGAAGACTTCACCAAGTTCCAGAATCTGGGCAGGTAGCTTCGTCAACGCCTGATGGGCGTTAGCTAGAAGTTTGGTTACGTCTCCACCGCCAAGACCTCGGTCTGCGGGGGTGTTTTTGGTTTCAGATTGCACGTACATCACTATTAAGCGTGCCATGAACCGGCGTCGATAGGTATATCTGACGCGCCACAGCATAAAGTATAGGTATGTCCGTGTCTAACAGTGCCCCTGGCTGGGGTCTTCCTCGCCCTCCGCGTCGCCGCGTGTCGATGCGTTCGGTGCGGGTTCACGGACGCTATTTCCCGGTGGTGGAGGAAACCTCCGCCGGCGGCCTAGTGGTTAAGGTAGTTGACGGCATCCCTTACGTGGCGGTGATTGCTCGGCGTAACCGTTCGGGTCGGCGCGAATGGTGCCTACCGAAGGGGCATTTGGAGCCGAGTGAAACCGCTGCTCAAGCAGCGGTGCGCGAGGTCGCGGAGGAAACCGGGATCACCGGGCACATAGTGGCCCCGCTGGCTTCCATCGAATACTGGTTTTCCTCCTACGAGCGGCGCATCCACAAGACCGTGCACCACTATTTGATGGAGTTTGTAAGTGGTGAGGTCACGGTAGAGGGCGATCCCGACCACGAGGCGGAAGAAGCTGCCTGGGTGGCGTTGGCGGAAGTGTCCCAGATCTTGGCCTACCCGAACGAAAAACGGGTAGTTGATATTGCTTTGGATCTGCTCTACCCGAAGTCGGGGGACAACCGTGATCACTGAAACTGGCAGGCCCCGTCTGACTCCCGTTGGGATGGTAGCGGTTTTCACCGCCCTCATGGTGTGGCTAACTGGTGCGCTGGCGCCTGCGAAAGCCGATGCCCAGCTGAGTGAATCTCACGTCGAAACCACGCAGGTCTTCGCCACCTCCCCGCTTGTGCCCGGTGAGGACCTAGCTCCCAGCGATTCGTACCGGCCGGGCTTTTCCATCACCATCGAAGACTTGCAGCCGCGAGTTATCACCACCGAAAACAAGCTCACAATCACCGCTACTGCCCTCTCACGCAGCCGGGACCTTACCGGTGTGAGCGTGGAAATATACATGCAAACCCGCCCGGCGGTAACTATTTCCGCACTGCGTAACTATCTGGGGGGCGACACCTCCCCGGGGCGGCATTTAACTACCGTAGACATTGGGAACTTGCCTGCGGGTAGGGAAAAGAAAGTCACTATCGAACTGGAACGCGACGCGCTACCTTTTGATTCTGACTGGGCTTGGGGCCCGTTCGGGGTGACTGTCACCGCGGTTGCTGACAACTTGGAAGCACACGACCAGTCCCTGGTGGTGTGGGATTCAAACTACCCGGTCTCCCCCACTCAAATAGCGGTGTTTGCCCCACTGAGTGAGGACATCACCGTCAAAGATGGGCAGGTGAAACTGCAGTCGCCACCTACCCAAACCATGGAAACTCACGCCGCGTTGGCGGCGATTCCGGGGGTAGTTGCAGCTGTGCCACCGAACTTGCTCAGCCCCAATCACCCGCTGATCACTTCAGGTTCTAAGCTTCGTTCCCCGGTTGTCGTGCTTCCCGCAGCCGATGCGGACGTGGCGTCACTGGCTCACTTAGAGCAGCCGGCCAACACCTTGCAGCTGGCTAAGACCTCGAAATCTGCGCAAAATATCGCCACTTTACCGAAGTCGTTTTTGGCTGATAACTGGGTGCTTCCGCAACTGCCGCAACTGGATTTGGAAACCATTTGCGCGTGGTCGGATCAAACCGTCCTCGCCCCCAGCTACCTACCCGCGCAGGATGATCTTAACTACCACCCCTCCACCTGGGCGCGTTTCAACGCGGATACGGGTAACTCCACCGGTTACGAGGACGATCGGGGCGTGAACGTCCTCGTTCCCGACGATGACATTTCGTCCCTGCTTAACTCTCCCAGCCCCGATGCGGGAACTGAGTTGGATACCCAGCAGCTACTGACTGCCGTTAGCGCGGTCGTTACCCGGGAGCTACCGAACTCAACGCGCACGCTCACGGCGCTGATGAAACGCCCCGACGGCAGGTATATCGACGATATTGACCAGCGAGTCAAAGCTCTGCTCGACCAACGCTGGGTGGAGCCGATTAGCTTGCGGGAACTGGACTTTTCTTCCCAACCGGAGTTGACGGCACGCGAACCGCTGGTGGCGCACAGTCAGATCACTTCAGGTATCCAAGGTAGTGAGATGCTGCGGCTACGGGAAGCAGTTGATTCCACTGCGGCGGTTAGTTCCGCGATCCGTAGTGATTCAGCTTTAGCTGACGAACTGCACACGAGCCTGCTGTTGGCGACCTCGTTGAAACTACGTTTGGAACCAGACCTGCGCCAGTCGTTGATAACCGGGGTGTCGAAGCAGACCCATGAGCTGTCACATGCGGTGAAGGTGGAACAGTCAGCACCGATTAACTTACTGGACGCTAAAGCTAAGCTTCCGGTGCGGGTGCGTAACGATTTGGACGAGGACGTGGACCTGGTGGTGCAGTTGCGCCCGTCGGACCCTCGGCTGCAGGTGGAGGATTCTATCCCCCTGCACGTGCCCGCCAAGAGCGCCAATACCGCTGAGATTCCGGTTAATGCGGTGGGATCAGGTAATATTTCTATTCAAGTTATTGTGAAAAGCCCAAGTGGCATGGTTATTGACAGTGCCACGGAACTGAAGCTGCGGATACGAGCTGGGTGGGAAACCACCGGCACCGCAGTGCTTGCTGTTTTATTGGCATTATTAGTGTTGGTTGGTATTGTTCGCACGGTACGTAAAGGCCGCAAGATGGAGCGAGTGGAGAACCATGACAAGTCCGGATCCCGGGGCAGAAGCCAATAAGCTCGGCCTGGAACCACTCAGTGGCGGCCTGGAACCGGATCTTCACTTTGAAGGTCTCCCCGCCAACGAGCAGTCGCCGCAAGACTCCCCCGAAGAACCTACCCCTTCCAACGACGACGACCTGGAGCCGGTGGGTGACCCGCGTTCAGGTTCGATGCTTCGATCCTCCGCGGTCATGGCCGCGGGCACACTGGTCTCACGTATTTTGGGTTTCTTACGCTGGGCCCTGCTGTTAATCGCCATCGGCGGGGTGGGTGCCAACGACGCTTTCCAAGTGGCGAACACTCTTCCTAACGCGGTTTTCAACCTGCTGGCAGCGGGGCTACTTGACGCCATTTTGGTTCCCCAAATCGTACGCGCCTTGAAGACTCGCTCCGGTTCGGTCTACGTCAACCGGCTACTCACGTTGGCGGGGTTGATCCTCTTTGGCCTAACTATCTTGATGTTGGCGTGCGCTTCCTTGCTGGTGACCATCTCAGCGGCGCAGATGGCGCCGGAGTGGAAGAACTTGGCAGTTATTTTCGCCTGGTGGTGCCTACCGCAGATCTTCTTCTACGGTCTCTACGCGCTTTTAGGTGAGTTCCTGAACGCGCGCGGCATCTTCGGCCCTTACATGTGGACCCCGGTGGCGAACAACATCGTCGGCATTGCAGGTATCTTGCTTTACATCGCGGTCTACGGCACCGCCACCGATATCTCCGACCCGTCCCTGTGGGATTTCCAACGCACCGCGATTCTAGCTGGACCCGCCACTTTAGGTGTGATCGTCCAGGCTCTGCTGCTTTTCATCCCGCTGCGCAAAGCAGGTGTGAAACTGCGCCTAGACTTCCACTTCCGAGGCACCGGCCTGCGGTCGGCCTCCACCGTCACGGGCTGGGTTTTCGCCACCCTCCTGGTGGGGCAGGTAGGTACGCTTTCGACTTCTAACATCGCTGGCGCCGCTAACCAGTGGTGGCAAGACACCGGGGTGTTTGCCCCTTCAAACGCGGCGTTGAGCTACGCCTTCATGGTGTACATGCTGCCGCAGTCGATCATTTCGGTTTCCATCGCCACCGCGATCTTCACCCGCATGGCTTCAGCGGCAGCCGATAAGGACCACCAGCTGCTGGTTCAGCAGTACTATTACGGGGTCCGCTCCACCTTGCTGCTAGTTATGTGGCTTACCGCGGTTTTAGGTGCCGGCGCCATCCCCGTTTTCCAGGCACTTGGCCCTAACAACCCGGTTGAGCACATGGTCGGATACGCGCAGGTACTGGTCGCGACTCTACCGGGCATGATCGGTGCTTGCGTGGTGCTGTTCTCCCAGCGAGTGTTCTACGCTATCGAAAACGCCCGCCCGGTTTTCCTCACCATCCTTTTCCCCACCATCGGCCAGATCATTTTGGGCTGGACCTTGAAGGCTTTCCTTCCTGCCACCATGTGGCTGTCGGGAGCCATGTTCGCTGAAGCGCTCTCCCGCCTAGCGCAAGGCGTCATCGCGGTTTACCTGATTCACCAAGTGTTTAAACAGGTACAACCGCGCCACATGATCGGCCACATGGTCCGCTACGGCCTTTTCGCGTTGGTTTCGGGCGCTGTCGGTTACGGTGCTTTGAAACTGGTAGGAACCGTGCATCAAGGTGAGGGCGCGTTAGAGAACTTCCTTGGCGCTGCTGCCCGCGGTTTCCTGGTGTTCGTGGTGGTGACGATTGTTTACTTCCTGATCGTGGTGATTTTCGACCGGGAAACCACCCAGCTAGTGATGAGCATCTTAAGCCGGCGTATCCCCGCATTAGCGCGGTTTGCGGGTGAGGAGGACGAAGACCACGAAGGCGCGCAAACCGAGGTCTCCGCGGGGGTTGATATCCCGGTATCCGACGATGCTCCCGACACCGCGGGCCCCCACCCGGACGGTGACGTTCCCACTGCTACGAAGACACCTGCCGCCCGCCCCACCGGTGGTAGGCGCAGCCAGCCGGTTGCGCCCGCGTTGGCTCATTCCCAGGTGCTACACGACCTCCAAAGTCCCCACACCGCGACGTCGGAAGAGACGCAAACCGGGGAACGTCCTCGTACTGATGCTGAGCAGGTGATGAATCCGCATTGGCACGAAGTTCCTACCGCCACATTTGACGATTTAGTTTTAGGCACGCACGCGCGTGAGGATGATCCCGAAGTGTCCTGACGAAGTATGGTTCGGGTGCGTTAATCTTAAAGGGTAATCGGGGAAGGGAAACCATGTCAGCACAAGGCGATCAGGACCGTTCAGAACAGAACTTGGACGAAGTGTCTGCAAGTGAAGCTGCCGCGAGTGAAGACTCACTGCCCGGTGAGGCTGGTGAAGGCTCCGCCAGCGCGGCTACTGCCGGTGACCCGGAACCGCTCACTCACACGCAGGCTATCGAGATTGTTGATGAAGCGATTGCGAGTGGCACCCTAGCTAACCGGTTGCGTTCCCGGCTGCTTAGGCACAGTCAAGACGTGCAAGAGCCGGAGGAAGACGACGAACCGCGCAGCGATTTTGACGCCATTATTGCCCAGCCGGATGACTTCGACGACGATTCGGACGATCTCGATGATTCGGACGATTTCG
>JAUNVG010000005.1:0-28555 GCA_030537735.1 Actinomycetaceae bacterium | reverse complement strand
GTAGCGGAGGTGGAAGATCCCGCGGTGGAAGAGGACGCGGGGATCGAAGTGGAAGGCCCTGCGGAGGAAGAGGACGCGGGGATCCAAACCGAAGAGGAACCACTTGAGGGAGCTTCAGAGTCTGCGGAACCCACTTTCGACGAACTTTCCACCCCTGAGGAGCAAAGCGACGACGTTAGCGATACGCAAACCCCCGATGAGTCGCCCGTACAAGATGGCGATAGTTGCAGGGAACTAGATGAAGAAACCCGCGCTACTGTGGCGCGTGAAGCCATGATTCCAGGTACGTTGGCTGCCTGGATGGTGCGTATGAAGAAGCTTATTGTGCCTGGCGCAACGGGTGAAAACGCCGACGGGGAGCTTCCCGCGGAAGGTGCCGAATCGGCGTCCGCGACCCAGCCTGATTCAGAGCAGGGCGATGCTGTGCAACTCGATGAGCTGGGTCAGTCTTACGAGGACGAGGCCGACGCCAGCGAACTCGACTCGCTCTACGAAGATGCGGCGGACGAAGGCGAACTCGACCCACTCTACGAAGATGCGGCGGACGAAGGCGAAGTATTCGCAGATGACACTACCGTCCTTCCCCCGGTACCGGCACCGTCCTCCACGCCGGCAGCGTCCTCCGCACCGGCAGCGGACGATGTTTCCTCCGACCCGAGTGCAACCTCGCGGCTTTCTAGCGCGGGGCAACGCGCGCGCTTAACTTTCACCCGCCAAGGGGTGCAGGTTCTGCGTTTAGAGCAGGGAACCAAGGCGATTTCGCGGTCGCTACGGTCGGCGCGCTCCACTATCGACACGTTCAACGCGGGGGAACGAGTAGACCCCACGAAGCCAGCGATCATCACTTTAGCTGTTGGCGTGCTGGTGGCTACAGTTATTGCCGCGACTACTTTGTTCGGTGGGGCTCCCGACCTTTCCTTCCGCAGGCAGGCTCCGGTGGCGGCTCCCACCCCGGTGGAAACCGAAACCGCGCAGCCCACTGAAACCCCTGAAGCGCCCAGCAGCGTCGCACCTCAGATCGCTTCGGTGGAAGTGATTTCTGTCGACAATGATGGGGGCGACCACCCCGAATGGGTGGAGTATATGCTTGATGGTGATACTTCCACTCACTGGCAGTCCCGGTACTTCGGGGTATCGGAACTACCTGAAGGCAACACCGTCCGGTTGGTAATAAAACTTAAGGAAGCTGCTCCTGTTTCCGAAGTTGTCCTCACTGGCCCGGTTGAGGGCGGTCAGGTTGATTTGCGGGTCAATGACGGTTCGGACCCGTTTGGGACCAAGGTTTTGACGTCTTCGAAGATGTCGGAGACCACCTCGTTGAAGCCCAGCGAAGCCACCGAAGGTACTACGGTGACTTTGAACTTCTACGCGCTACCGGTCGACGATGAAGGCTCGTTGCGGGTGAAAGTTTCCACCTTAACTGTTAAGTAGACTTCAACCGCACGCGCGGGGTTGCCCGGCCGCCAAGAGCACAGGGTTCGCCCGGCCTAGACACTCCCGCTGCCCGACTAACGATGGGCCACGCCCTCGTGGCCAGCGTTCCTCCCGCGCAGGCTCTTCCAGCTCAACATTTGTTCGCACTTAGCGATAACTTCTAACCCTGTTGTCGCCGTTATTCTTCCGGTGCAGTATCGTGGTATGCAAAACCCAGTGCGCCTCCGATGCGCATACTCCTACTGATTTTCCCTGGGGGATTAATGTCTGAACCCACTATTCACGATGTAATCATCGTCGGCTCCGGCCCCGCTGGCTACACTGCCGCGATCTACACCGCTCGCGCCGGATTGAACCCGATCGTCCTCGCCGGTTCCGTGACCGCGGGCGGGGCGCTCATGAACACCACGGACGTGGAGAACTTCCCCGGTTTCCCTGAAGGCGTGATGGGACCGGATCTGATGACGAAAATGCAGGAGCAGGCTGAGCGTTTTGGTGCTCAGGTGCGTTACGAGGACGTGACTGCGGTTTCGTTAGATGGCGCGGTGAAAACCGTGGAGGTCGATGACGAGGTCCTGCAGGCGCGCGCCGTCATCTTAGCGACCGGCTCGGCCTACCGTGAGCTTGGTTTGGAAGGGGAAAAGACCTACGCCGGGCGCGGGGTTTCGTATTGCGCTACCTGCGATGGTTTCTTCTTCCGAGACAAGCCGATCGTGGTGGTTGGCGGTGGGGACTCCGCGATGGAGGAAGCTACCTTCCTGTCGCGTTTCGGTTCCTCTGTGACGGTGGTGCATCGCCGTGACGAGCTGCGTGCTTCGAAGGTTATGGCTGACCGGGCGCAGGCGGATCCGAAGATTTCCTTCGCTTGGAACAGTGAAGTTGTGGATATGCACGGTGATGGTGCACTTGAGTCCATTACTTTGCGTGACACGGTGACGGGGCAGACTCGTCAGATTCCAGCTGCGGGTGTGTTTGTGGCGATCGGGCACGTGCCTCGTTCTGACCTGGTGGCTGACCAACTGGAGTTGGAAGGCGGCTACATTCGGGTAGATGAGCCCACCACCGCAACTTCCGTTCCGGGAGTTTTCGCTTGTGGTGACGTGGTTGATCACCGTTACCGCCAGGCGATCACGGCTGCTGGTTCCGGTTGCCGGGCGGCGCTGGATGCGCAGCACTATTTGGAGGCTCCCACCCCGAATTGGTAATGACTGCGGCGGGGGATGGGCCCGCTGATTTAGGTTTCACAAGTATTGTTCAAGATTTGATTGGAAGGATTTGTTGTGGCTGTTATTGAAGTAACTGACGCCGATTTCAACGAAAAGGTACTGAAGTCCGATACCCCTGTTTTAGTGGACTTCTGGGCTCCCTGGTGCGGACCGTGCCGCCAGATGGCACCGATCCTGGATGAAGTTGCGAAGGAGCTTGATGAGCGCCTAGTGGTGGCAAAACTCAACGTGGATGAAAATCCTCGCACCGCCCATAAGTACTCCATCGTCTCCATCCCCACCATGGCGGTGTTCTCCGGTGGGGACGTCATTAAAGCCATTGTCGGGGGCCGGCCTAAGGCTCAAATGCTCTCTGAGCTGGAGTCAGTCCTGAACTAACCGACGTTTTCCCGCCCGCCCGGTGCGTTTAATGGCTCAGTGCCATTGGCGCCGGGCGGTGCTGTATCCGCGCCTGGGTTATGGCTCTGTAGTTAGCCTCGGCTCCCGGCGCCTCTGTGCACCCCAGCAACCCTTGGGTCGGTGTCTGCCCACCCGCGTCGCCCGCGCCCTCGTCCACTCCCTGAATACCGAAACGTGGGTTCGCGTTGGAATTTAGCCGCGGCAGTGGGACAATCGGAGAACTACCGTTCTTGCGCGAGAGGAAGAAGAGAACAGTGTCTGAACAGCAAGGCCAAAACTTGAGTGACGTAGGAGATCGCCTAGATCCGTGGTTCGACGCCTACGCCGCACGAGCTCACGGCTTGCGTTCTTCTGAGATTCGCGCCCTTTTCTCCGTGGTATCACGCCCCGAAGTGGTGTCCCTAGCTGGCGGCATGCCCAACATTAAGGACCTGCCTTTGGATGACTTAGCTGAGTCGGCGCGCCTGCTTATTAAACGCCACGGCGCCCAGGCGATGCAGTACGGTTCGGGGCAGGGCTGGGAGCCACTGCGCGAACGCATCGTTGAAGTCATGTCTTACGACGGGATTGTGGCCGACCCTGACTGCGTGGTTATCACCACCGGTTCGCAGCAGGCACTCGACCTGGTTTCGGAGATTTTCCTTGAACGCGGCGACGTCGTCCTCGCCGAATCGCCTTCCTATGTTGGTGCGCTTGGTACTTTCCGCGCCTACGAAGGTGAAGTCGTGCATGTGGATATGGACGAGGACGGGTTGGTTCCCGAGGCGTTGGAGGAAGCTATTCGCCAGGTGCGCTCATCCGGTCGGCAGATTAAGTTCCTCTACACGGTTCCGAACTACCATAACCCCGCGGGCGTAACGATGTCGTTGGAGCGCCGCCAGAAAGTGGTGGAGATCTGCAAACGCGAACACGTTCTGATTATCGAAGACAACCCGTATGGATTGTTGGGATTTTCAGGTGACCCGCTGCCGGCCTTGCAGGCGTTGAACCCCGATGGCGTGGTGTACCTGGGTTCGTTTTCTAAGATGTTCGCCCCCGGTTTCCGTATTGGTTGGGCGCTGGCTCCGCACGCGATTCGCGACAAACTGGTCTTAGCTTCAGAATCAGCCATCCTCTCCCCCTCAATGGTAGGACAAATGGCGATCGAGGATTACCTTTCGAATTACGACTGGTACTCCCAGGTGAAGGTCTACCGCTCCATGTACGCCGAACGCGCTAACGCAATGCTGACGGCGCTGGAAGATTACCTCCCTAACTGCGAGTGGACGGTCCCAGATGGAGGTTTCTACACTTGGGTGAAACTGCCTGAAGGCCTTGACGCTAAAGCCATGTTGCCACGCGCAGTGACCGGCTTGGTGGCGTATGTTTCAGGCACCGCGTTCTACGCCGATGGACGCGGAGGTGACCACATGCGCCTGTCGTTCTGCTACCCACCTCCGGATGAAATCCGCGAAGGTGTGCGCCGTCTTTCAAGGGTGATTTCCGCCGAAGCTGAGCTGGTAGAAATGTTCGGCACAAATGTTCGTAAGGACATACCTGACGGTTCGGTTTCGGTACCACCACCGAACCAGATCTAACGGTAGGGCTGCTTTCCTCCCCAGTACGCACGGTTTCCAACAGGTAAGGATAGAAGGGCAAGAACATGGCAGATAAGTTGAAGATCCTGATTATCGCTGGTGGCTTGACCCACGAACGCGATGTTTCCATCCGTTCTGGCCGCCGCGTGGCTAACCTGCTGCGCCAGTTCGATCACACGGTTGAAGTGTGTGATTTGAACTCGCAGTTGCTGCCGACGCTGGCGGAGTTCGAACCTGACTTGGTGTGGCCGCTGATGCATGGCTCGGTCGGTGAGGACGGTTCCGTCCAAGACATGATAGAGCTGGCGGGTTATCCGTACGTGGGGTCGCGGGCGGAGGCCTGCGTGCTGGCGTCGATGAAGCCCACGGCGAAAGCGTTAGTGAAGAAATCGGATATGGATACCCCGGAGTGGGTGTCACTGACGCAGTCCCTGTTCCGCCAAGTGGGTGCGCCCGCAGTGATAGCGGCGATTGTGGAGGCCTTGGATTTCCCGCTGGTGGTTAAGCCTTCTAACGGTGGTTCGGCGCTAGGTCTTTCGAAGGTGAACTCCGAAGACGAGCTGCGTTCAGCGATGGTTGATGCTTTTGCCTACGGCGATACCGTGATGGTGGAGACGTTCATTCCTGGCCGCGAAGTGGCGGTTTCGATTGTGGAGGACGAGGACGGCCCGCGCGTGCTTCCCCCGGTGGAGATCGCTACCGATGATGGTCGTTACGATTACGATGCGCGCTACAACACGGGTCGTTCGGAGTTCTTCGTTCCCGCCCGCTTGAGTGAAGAGGAACTCGATCGCGTCAGCGAGTTGGCTTTGTCTGTTCATGACACGCTGGGACTGCGGGATCTGTCGCGTATTGACATGATTGTGGACGAGGCCGGTCAGCCGTGGTTCATTGATGCGAACGTGGTTCCGGGCATGACTGATACTTCGTTATTCCCCCTTTCTGCGGAGGCGGATTCCTCCTTTGAGGACCTGCTTCACCAGATTGCCCTTCGCGCCGCGGCCCGCGACTAATCGCTGGTTTCTACCCCCAGTATTTGGCGCGGGTGTCGCCCGAGTACCTAGCACTAGTTGTTACCCCCAGTGTCTTGCGCTGGGTACTAGCCCCAGCACCTAGCGCTGTCTGTTACCCCCAGCATTTAGCTGCGTGCCTAGCTGGGCCGGGCTATTTGGTTCGGAACTGCCGATCCTAGCTACGTAGGGCTGTGATTACTGCGGCTAACCTATCGAGGTCTTCAGCTCCGGCGAACTCAATCACGATCCGACCTTTGCGTTTGCCCTCTTGAACTTTAACCCTGGTTTCAAACAGGTCTTCTAGGCGGTTGGTGACGATCTGCGCGGTCTGTGACTGTGGCGCAACCGCTCGTTTCGAGGCGCGTCGCCGCGCTGGAGTGTCCTCCACTTCTCCGAGAGTAACGATCTCTTCAGTGCTTCGCACCGATAGTCCTTCAGCCACGATCCGTTCGGCCAAGGCACTCATTTGCCCGGTGGATTCCAGCCCCAGCAGGGCGCGTGCGTGCCCTGCGGAGATAACTCCGGCTGCCAGTTTGCGTTGTACGGAGGCAGGTAGGCGCAGCAGGCGGATGGTGTTAGCTATTTGTGAGCGCGAGCGGGCAATGCGTTCAGATAGTTCTTGCTGCGTGCAATCAAAGTCTTGGAGTAACTGCTGGTAGGCGGCTGCTTCTTCAATCGGGTTCAATTGTGAGCGATGCAGGTTTTCAAGTAGCGCATCACGCAGCATGTCAGTGTCTGAAGTGAACCGCACAATTGCTGGGATGGTGTCAGATTCAGCTAGTTTAGATGCGCGCAGTCGGCGCTCACCCATTACCAGTTCGAATCGCATCTGCTCGGGGTTGGCGTTAGCGTCTACAGATAACCCAAGTTCTTCGATGCTGTCGCTATCTAGGCGCTTTCCTAGCTCCGCCAGGTAGTCTTCGTATTCTTCTGCCAGCAGCGGGCGCACCACAATGGGTTGCAGGACACCGATTTCCTTAACGGACTCCGCTAGCTCTGCTAACTCATCTTCGTCGAACACTTCACGAGGTTGACGGCGGTTTGGAACTACCGCATCAATGTCGATTTCAGCGAAGGTTGCTCCCGGAACTGGAACAAGATTGGTTTGTTCTGTTTCCGAGACAGGCCCAGCACTTTCAGGCACGGAGGCTTGTGCGTTGCGGGTCTTACCAGCGCCGGATTGCTTCTGTGCTGTTTGAGTGTCGCCAGTAGGAGTTTCAGAATCGCCGATAATGTCGGCGAAGAGTTTCTTCTTCGAGCCGGCCTTAGTTGTAGTTGTAGCCGCGGCAGATTTATTAGAGGTTTTCGTCCCAGACTTAGCAACCGGCGCACTAGTGGATTTACTACTGGCTTCAGCAGTTGCTTTGTTAGCAGCTGTCTTCGCTGGTTTACTGGCGGTCTTAGCAGTGGCTTTGCCGCTCGCTTTACCCCTACGACGCTTCGTTGTGTCTGGTGCTAAGAGCTTGCGGGTAACATCTGCGTATTCGCGGTTACCGCTGGGCGTAGTTCCTTCTACGGCAGGTACTAGGCTGTCAAGCGGGTGCGCATTCGAAATTGTTTCACGTGAAACAATTCCTTGTTCTGCGGCAGGTAGTAATGCACCCAGCCCACGTCCGAGGCCGCTTCTTTCCTTCTTTGCCATCTCATTCCACCGTTTCTGCCAGTCGCTTAGCTAGTTCAAGAGCGGCCTTGCGGTAGGCGACGGCTCCAGTACCGCGAGGATCGTGATTGAATATGCTGCCCCCGAAACTGGGAGCTTCAGAAAGTTTCACTGTCCGAGGGATAGTAGTTTCAAACACTATCTGCGGCAGATAGCGTCGCACTTCGTTCGCGACATCGGCAGATAGGTTAGTGCGGGCATCCATCATAGTCAGCAGCACTCCGCCGATATTTAGCTTCGGATTTAAGTAGCTACGAATACGTTCGATGGTGGACATCAGCATCGACACGCCTTCCAGGGCGTAGTATTCAGCCTGAATCGGAACCAGAACTCGCTCCGCTGCCACCAGACCGTTGAGAGTAAGAAGACCCAGACTTGGTGGGCAGTCGATGAGAGCTATGTCCACTCCGCGATGAACCGATAGATAATCTTTTATCGCTCGATCCAATATGTACTCGCGTTGATACCGCGACGACAGTTCCAACTCCGCACCTGAAAGGTCAATCGTCGCCGGGCACACCAGTAAGTTCTCTGTCTCCGGGCACTGCTGTAGACATTCCTCCAACGTAGCGTCGTCGCTAAGAACGTCATAGGTCGAAAGCGTTCCCTCCGGGTGCTCTATACCTAAAGCAGTGGAGGCGTTCCCCTGCGGGTCAGCGTCGATGGCGAGCACTTTCAAACCTGCGCGCGCCAAAGCAACCGCAAGATTCACGGTTGTCGTCGTTTTCCCCACTCCACCTTTTTGGTTTGCCACGGCGAGCACAATCGGGCGGCGAGGGCGGGGAAACACCGCCTTATCCAGCTCCGCATTTGCGCGTGCGTTGGCGGCTAAGCGATTTGCCAGTGGAGTAGAAGATGTCACGGCAGCTCCTTTCTTGCTCTATATAGTCTACTTCCTATCCGGACAACGCTATCGCTTCATCTTCGGCCTGTGGATAAACACCCACTGTAGATAAAGTCCTACCGTGGGCAGGCTCTTACGCCGGGTAGTCTCCCACGGAGAGTAAAGAGCCGCCGTTAAAGGAATTCCTGCCGCGGGTAGATCACCAATCTCTACAAACCCCCTAGCGGAAGGACTCTTTCGGCGTCAGAATTGTTTCACGTGAAACATTGGGCGTCAGTGGAGTGCCGCATGCTATTTAGGTTTGTGCGCGAAATTCTTCGCCGGTTGGTTAGACCGGTTGCGCTCGTATGCCCTCGTTTATTAGACCTTCTCACGCAAGTGCTTCGTCGCTGATTAGACCCGCTCACGCATGCACTTCGTTGTTGATTAGACCGGCTACGCTAGTATTCGCGCGCTGCGGCATTGCGAGTTCCCCGACGCACTCGATTACCCGATCTCTGATATCGCATGGACTATTTATAGCTGTTACCGACAAGTACTCCGAGTCCGTGCTCCGACAGTGGGGAAGCTGTAACTATGACTGCCTGGAGAATTGTTTCACGTGAAACATTGGAGGCAAGTGCGCTGCAGGCGTTTACTCCAAAGGCTGTTCACTTGAGTCGTCTGTCGCTCGAACGCCTTCAGTATCGACTGACGTGGAATTGTTTCACGTGAAACATTAGGCATAAGTAGAGTGCTGAGTGCTGCTTCAAGGAGTTGGAGCAAGTACTCCGCTTCAAAGCCTAGACGGACCAACACTCGTCAAGGGGCGGAATTGTTTCACGTGAAACATTCTCCTGTGGCGGGGCATAACCACCCGGGCAGGGCGAGCGTGGATCCTAAGTAACTGGTTCATTGACGAAGGAGTCTAAACGCTAAAACCGGAATTGTTTCACGTGAAACATCGACGCTTTCACTGTCCCACAGACAGGCAAGAACAGTGAGATGCATCCATTCCCATCGCTATTTTGCCTCGAAGTCAGCAATATCCCCCAACACTGAGGGACTGGCATTGAGACTGCCTCCGTTCGACAGCTGCGGCCACTGCAGTTCTAACCGCTCGCGCCTTTAACGTCGCGGCTCTAGTTCTCGCGCCTCTAACGCCGCGATCCTAGTTCCCGCGCCCCTGGTTTCCACGTCCCCAGTCAGAACGCCCATTCTTCGAGCGCCCTTTCTTCTCGCGTCCGCTGTTGCCACGGCTAGCACCACTTCGACTATCACTCTTGCGACGTGAACCACCGCGACCCGCACCCCGGTTCCCAGCGCCTGCACCCCGTGCAGAACCGTAACCATCGCCGCCACGTTTCCCGCGACGTCCCTGTCGTTGATCGCGAGCCTTTATCAGCTCTAGAACCATGGTGGACTCATCTTCCATCACGGAGGGAACTTCGTGAACGCGATAGCTCGCCACTGCATGCTGAACAAACACCGATTCAGCGGCCTGAACTTCTTCATGCACACGCCGGCCCTTGAGCGCCAGGACTCGGCCTCCCGGCTGTACCAACGGCATGCAGATCGGCAACAATTTGCGCACATTCGCAACCGCACGAGCCGTAACAATATCTGCTTGCCCCATCCCGCGAAGCTGCTGCGCCTGCGCTTCGTGGATGGTTACGTTATCCAACGCGATCTCTTCCACCACGTCCGCTAACCACTCACAGCGCCTCGTCATCGGCTCCACCAAATGCACGTCCACATCTGGCCGGGCAATAGCGATCACTAAGCCGGGGAACCCAGCACCGGACCCAATATCCAATACCTGTGCGCGCGAAGGAATGAAGTCCAGTAGGGCAGCGGAGTTAACCAGGTGCCTGGACCAAAGACGCGGTACTTCACGCGGGCCGATTAGGCCGCGCAGTTCTCCTTCTTCTTCCAACATGGTGGCAAAGTGCGCGATGGCTCCGAAGCTGGTGCCAAAAAGCTCCCTTACTGCCTCCGTTGGCTGCTCTAACTCCATTGCCGGTGGCTCCATCGACGTCGCATCCATTGCCGGCGAAGAATCTACACTCGCCGCGTCCGCGTCCCAGGTATTCTTCCCTGAGTCATCCATGCCTTCACGCCCTGAATCAACCACGCCTTCGCGCACTGAGTCATCCACGCCTTGGCCCACCTCAGCAACTGTTAGGCCACTATTACCGGCCTCCAGCACATCAGAGTTCTCTGCCTTCACAGCGCCGACACCGGCATCAGCCGCTTCCTCATAGTCAATTGTTTCACGTGAAACATTTTCGTCCGTAACTGGCATTTCCTCGTCACCGGGCGCACCTAAAGAAAGTCCTACTGTCACCTCGATAACCTCCTGAAAATAGAATCCGCAAATGTTTCTGCGTGTGATTTAGCGTTTCCCATACCCTGCTCAAGCTGCTATTTAGCCGTTCTGCTACTACGAACAGAACGGCTAAATATCAAGGAAACACTGATTGACTAGGGGAGAGTTCGAATGAACTACTCATCATCCGCGGCATCGCTATCGGCACCGCTATCGGCTTCGCTGACCGCGTCGGCATCGCCACTACCTTCGACGCCACCTTCGGCGCCTTCGAACTCTTCGTCCTCGTCATCTTCCACCCGCTCCTGCGGCAGAATCACCACGCAACGATTCGGTTCCACGCCCTCAGATTCGGAAACCAAACCCTCAGCCGCAACCACGTCGTGGCAGACCTTGCGCTCGAACGGATTCATCGCCTCCAGCATCACCGGCTCCCCGTGCGTGCGCACGCGGGTGATGGCTTCTTCCGCGATGGTGGTTAGTTCCTGGCGGCGCTGCGCGCGGAAACCAGCGATGTCCAACATCAGACGCGAGCGGTAACCCTGGCGAGCCTGCACCGCCAAACGAGTCAGTTCCTGCACGGCGTCTAAGACCTCGCCGTCTTCACCTACCAGGCGCTCCAGGCGAGAGTTAGACTCCTCCGTCACCACCTCAACCATGGCGCGGTCATTTTCCACATCCAGCTCAATATCACCATCAAGATCAGCAATATCAAGCAGTTCTTCTAAGTAATCAGCCGCAATGTCGCCCTCAGCCACCAACTGGGCCAGGCGATCAGCCTTGCTAAGTTCCTCCGACAACGTATTTTCCCTTCCCTGCCTTTGGCCGTTCCCCACGCGGGAACAAGAACCTAAAACCTCTACTATTGTTCCTTCTTTTTCTTCGAAGCGCGACGACGTTCCGCCTTACGTTCCTGGCGGCGACGCTCCAACTCCTCCGGCGAAATCTGCTTACCAGCCTGCTTCTTACGCTGCGCCTCACGCTCTTTGCGGCGACGCTCCGCCTCATCACGAGCCAACCGCTCGGCGCGACTCAAACGCTCCGGCTGCACGCGCGGCTTCTTCTCTGCCTGCTTACGCACCTGGAACCGGCGGGTCCAGCGCTCATCAGGCATCGCTTCCCAATCGGAGTACGCCAACTCCCGGTAAGCTGCGATCTGCTGATCCTGGGTGACATCCTCGGGGAACTTAGTGGGCACCTTCTGCTTACGGGCCCGGCCCTTGACGTCGCTGAGCAACTTCTCACGCAAACGCGCCCGGGCGTCCTCGTCATCTTCATCCAGATCCGCAACCGCACGGTCGTAATTCTCGAACAGGGGACGCACGCCATCAACGTAGCCGCGACGGCGCTTACCCATCAGCTTGTTGTAGGACTCCGAACCCGGGGTCGGCATACGCTCAATCGTCCACAGTTGCTGCCCCAAAGTCCACAAGTTCGTGGTGAACCAGTAAATCAGCACACCAGTTTGGAAGAAGAAACCAGAAACACCGATGAACAGCGGCATGGTGTACATCATGGTGGTCTGCGTGCGCATCATCGGGTTCGACGGATCCTTGGCCGACTCCGGCATGTTCTTCATCGTCAGCTGGCGCATGGTGAAGAACTGGGTGATAACCATCGCCACAATCAGCACCACGATCACGATCTTCGACTGCATCGAAGGGGCGGTGGTGAACATGGTGGAAAGAGGGGCGCCAAACACCGCGGACTTATCTATATCGGCGGCAATGGAGGCATTGAGCGGGCCCAGGTTCTTGTACATGTAGGTGCCCGTAGCGATCGCCCCGGTGGAGGCAAGCACGCGGAAGAGGGCGAAGAACACCGGCATCTGGAACAGGATCGGCAGGCACGAAGAGTACGGGGTGGTGCCGTGTTCCTTGTACAGCGCCATCATTTCTTCGCTCATGCGTTGGCGCGAAGCGGTGTCTTTCTTGCCCTTGTACTTATCCTGGAGCTTCTTCAGCTCCGGCTGCAGGGCCTGCATCCCGCGCGAAGCCTTGATTTGTTTGAAAAATAAGGGGAAGAGGACGATACGTACGATGATCGTCAGACCCACGATAGAGAGCACCCAGGCTAGTCCTGGCCCATCATCCATGCCTAGGAATACCAGTACGTCGTGTACGCGCACCATAATCCAGGCGACCGCTACCTTGAATGGGTAGAGCATCTTGTCAAACCACACGGGTAGACTCCTTATTTTTCACTTCGCTGCCAGCCGGCTAGCTTGGCATTTTCTAGTTCTGTGGCCGAACGTAAGGTTCCGGCTTCCAGTGTCCCACGTCTGGGACGTGATCGACGCCGCCTAGGGACCACGGGTTACAACGCAACAGGCGCCATCCTCCCAATAGTATTCCTTTTATCGGCCCGTGTACCTGCACCGCCTTGATCGCGTAGTTCGAACACGACGGGTAGTACCGGCACGTGGGTGGCAGCGCCGGGGAGATGAATCGCTGATAAAAACGGATGGGGGCGATGGCGAGCGCCACTAACGCCTGGCGGACGTAGTTCACGCTACCTCCTTCATCCGTTCAATCTTGCGTAGGGCGCGGCGTAGGGCGTCGTCCAAAGATGTTTCCAAAGTGGGCGAAGACGGGTCTGTTAGTCCCGGAAGAACGCGCACTACCGTAATGGAATTGTCGGGCAGGATCTGCAGGCGCTCGCGCATGAAATGGCGCAGTCGGCGCTTAGCGCGGTTGCGGTCAGTGGCTCGACGAAACACTTTCTTAGGTACGACGAAACCGACGAGGCGCCCTTGGGTGGTTGCCTCGCCGGTCCATACATGTACGACTAGCTCTAAGTTGCCCGCTCGCTTTCCTTTGCGGATAGCTGCGCGGAAGAGCTCAGGCTGTCGCAGCCTGTGCTCGCGCCCTAGCACTCAGACCGCAAGCTTGGAGCGGCCCTTACGGCGACGGTTAGCAATGATGGCGCGGCCGGCGCGCGTACGCATACGCAGGCGGAAGCCGTGGGTCTTAGCCCGACGGCGGTTATTCGGCTGATAAGTGCGCTTCGACACGATGGTTCTCCTCATTTGTGAACGGCTCACGCCATTCGCTTCATTTTAAAATCCCCACCCTGTTCCAGGCTGCGCCTTATAACTGGCAGCTAGGTTCCGGGATGGAGACCTTCCCTCCCATTTAGTTAGGCTCAAAGACTAGCAGTTTTCCAAGGCAACTAGCACTTCACACCCGTACCCAACGCGGAGGGGACGCATACAGAGATTAAGCCTACGAGGTTGGCTTGAGTGCGTCAATGTAACGCGCATATAACAGCGGCAACGTTAATTTCCACAGCTGTGGACAGGTATGGGGACAACGACTGTTGAGTTATCCCCAACTAGCGAGTTATCCACAGGTGGAGGGACAAAGGAATTCCCGCGAGATCCCGGGAAACCACATTGATGTAAGTATTTTCGTACATATCCACAGACATATCCCCAGAATGGGGATAACTTCACCAATGCTGTGTAAACATGGCACACTGGAGACCAGTTGAAGGAAAAGACCGTGGGCAAACTCACGCCCTCAGAATCTGAATTTCACCATCAGGAAGGCCGCAGGATGAAAGGCAGCGATCTACAGCAAGCCTGGGAACAAGCCATTAATGTGCTGCCCGATAGGATCAAGTCCTCACAACTTGAGATGATTCGCCTAACCCGACCCCTGGGCAATATTGAGGGAACCATCTTGGTTGCGGCGCCTAATAACTTCGTGAAGAACTACATTGAAAAGCACGCGATGGATCACCTCACCCAAGCGTTAACCAACGCGCTTGGTATGGATATTCGCATTGCTATTTCGGTGGATGAAAAACTCTCTCCCCCCGCTGGTGAGCCCGCTTCTGGTACTGCTCCGCTGCCTTCCCACGCAGTTGGTGACGGCGCTGAGGATGACAGTTTCACTCTTAACGCGGTTTCCGGTACCAATACCGTTACTCAAGTAGGCAGCGACCATGAGGCCGATCGTTTCGAAAACGGTGAGCGCATCAGTGGGACCAACGCCATTCCCGGCGGTCACGTAGTTGCTTCCCGTGATGGGCAAGGCACCGGCAACGCTGGGCCGATTGACCTTTCCGGTTCGCGTCTTAACCCCCGGTTCACTTTCGACACCTTCGTTACCGGTTCCTCTAACCGTTTCGCCAACGCGGCCGCGAATGCGGTTGCCGAAGTTCCCGCTAAAGCCTACAACCCGCTTTTCATCTACGGTGGTTCCGGTTTGGGGAAGACTCACCTGCTGCACGCTATTGGAAACTACGCGCACTCGCTGTACCCGCACATGCGCATCAAGTACGTATCGTCCGAAGAGTTCACTAACGACTTCATCAACTCGATTCGTGATGACCGCGCTGAGCAGTTCCAGCGTCGCTATCGCGAGGTCGATATCCTCCTGATCGATGACATTCAGTTCATCCAGGGCAAAGAACAAACCGTGGAAGAGTTCTTCCACACGTTCAACACCCTATATAACGCCGATAAGCAGGTAGTTATCACTTCCGATGTACCTCCCAAACAGCTGGAGGGGTTGGAAGACCGTTTGCGTTCGCGCTTCGAAATGGGGTTGCTTACCGACATTCAACCACCGGACTTGGAAACTCGTATCGCGATCTTACGCAAGAAAGCCCAAGCTGATCATCTGACTGTGGATGACGCGGTGTTGGAATACATTGCTTCGCGTATTTCTTCTAACATTCGCGAACTTGAAGGCTCCCTCATCCGAGTCACCGCCTACGCTAACTTAACGAAACAAGAAATCGACTTGCCCTTGGCGGAGATGGTTCTTAAGGATTTCCTCTCCGATCCAGAAGACACTGAGATCACGGTGGCTCTTATCATGGGTCAGATAACTGACTATTTCGGAGTGACCTTAGAGCAGCTGTGTTCAGCTGACCGCTCCCGCGTGCTGGTGGAGGCTCGCCAGATCGCGATGTACCTGTGTAGAGAGTTAACGGATCTGTCGTTGCCGAAGATCGGTCAAGCTTTCGGCGGGCGCGACCACACCACGGTCATGCACGCCAAGCGTAAGATCTCTTCCCAGATGAAGATGAAGCGAGAGGTCTACAACCACGTCACGGAGCTGACTAACCGCATCAAGCAGCAGGCTCGCAGTCACTAACCACCCTGGTACTACACCGCCTTCTTTTAATAAAAATTTGCAGTTATGCACATGCACCTGTGGATAGCTGTGGAAAACCCCCGAATTAGGGGGCTCTCGAGCGGTCGAATTGTGGATAAGTGAGATTACAAAATTTGTTCTTCCCCACTACCCGGGTCTTCTCCACAGCTGTGTCCCCGTATCTATCCACCTATCAAAGCCCTCTATATCGCGTAAAAGTCGAGGTTTCCACAGTGTCCACACTCCTGATGATGACTATGAAAAATTAAATGACAAAAAATTTTTTCCCCTTCAAAAGCTTCTCACTGTGGATCCGTCCGGTCGCAAAACTTCGCCACCCGGCGTGGGAGCTTGTAAACCTAGCGGTAGTTATCCACTTTTCCTCTAAGCGAGGTGCCTTGGCGTCTAAATTCACGTAAAGTGGCATCAGTTGTAATTTCCCGTTGTGTGATGGCCCAACTGCTGTGACACCCACCTGAAAAGAGGCTGACTGTGAAGTTTACTGTGGCTCGCGATGTATTCGCCGACGCGGTTGCTTGGGCGGCTCGAACAGTTCCGAACCGGCCTTCTGTGCCTATCCTTGCCGGAATCCGCATGACCACCGGTCAGGGTGTTTTAGAGCTTTCGTCATTTGATTACGAGATTTCCACTCGCACCGAGGTACCAGCGCAGATTGACGCCGAGGGCGACATCTTGGTTTCTGGTCGCTTACTGGCTTCAATCACCAAGGCCCTGCCCAGTCAACCGGTGGAATGCACCTTGGAAGGCAACAAACTGTCCCTGGTGTGCGGAACCGCGCATTTCACGTTGGCGACCATGTCGGTAGATGAATACCCGCCGATGCCGAAGGTACCGCAGGTAGGTGGGACGGTTAACGCCCAGGATTTTGCCCACGCCATCGCCCAGGTTTCAGTAGCTGCGTCAAGTGATGACACCATTCCATTGCTCACCGGCGTACGCATGGAAATAGATGATGATTCCATTACCTTGTTGGCAACTGACCGCTACCGGCTAGCTATGCGTAAACTGAAGTGGGAGCCGAGCCAAGCAGGTCTTTCCACTGCCCTGTTAGTAAAAGCCCGCACCCTTAACGACGTTGCCAAGTCGATGACTGCCGGGGGGAAGGTAGAACTGGCATTTGACTCTTCTGCCAATGCTCCCGTCAATTCCTTGATTGGTTTCGTTGCCGGAGCTCGTCAAACCACCTCCACCCTCATGGATGGTGACTACCCGCCGGTGCGTCGCTTATTCCCCGAGAACACCAGTATCCACGCGGTCGTTAATCGGGTGGAGCTACTGGAAGCAGTGCGCCGCGTTTCGTTGGTGGCTGAAGCTAAAACCTCGGTGCGACTAGGGTTCGATGAGGACAAGCTGGTGCTCGAAGCCGGTCAAGATGACAACGCGCAGGCTTCTGAAGTGATTTCTTCCACCCTCGAGGGCGAACCGCTACGAACTGCTTTTAACCCGCGCTACCTGGAGGCTGGATTAGCTGCCCTGGATACCGACTACGTGCGCTTTTCCTTCGTTGACGCCGCCAAACCAGCAATCATGAGCGGGCAAAAGGAAGCTGAAGGGCAAGTGGACCCGAACTTCCGTTACCTAATCATGCCGATCCGTTTCGGCCTGTAAGTCATCAACTGGCAAACACTCACCGGAAAAATCCCCAGCCACGCACCGCCCACAGGCGCGGTGCCGGGGCTTTTGAACAGGTGAAAATTGCCAGGAGGCACTTGGACTGGACGTGTATATTTCTGATTTCGCCTTGGACGACTTCCGCTCCTACCGCCACCAGGTAGTGCGGTTCGCACCCGGGGTGTGCGTCCTGCTAGGAGCCAACGGTCAGGGCAAGACGAACCTGGTTGAAGCCATCGCCTACCTCTCAAGGTTTTCTTCCCACCGCGCCTCAGCAGACACTGCTTTGGTCCGTCACAGCGCCACGGGTGAACAACCTGGTGGCGCGGTGGTGCGCGCGAAAGTGCACACCCACGGTAGGGAGCGGGTGGCTGAGTTAGAGATTGTGCGAGGGCGTGCGAATCGCGCCAGGTTAAATCGCACGGCGGTGGCACCTAAAGAACTACTCGGTTTAGTTAAAACCGTGGTGTTCGCCCCCGAGGACCTGTCCCTGGTGAGGGGAGAGCCAGGTGAGCGCAGAAGATTCCTTGATGAGGTGGCCGCGCAGCTGTGGCCTTCACATCAGCTGGCCTGTAGCGAGTTAGAAAGAATCGCGCGCCAACGCGGCGCTTTGTTGAAACAGTTGGGTAAGGATCGCCGCAGCGGCAGGAGGGTCGATACCTCTACCTTAGATATCTTTACCGATAGTTTCATCGAGCTGGCAACCCAGGTGACTGTGGGGCGGATTAGGCTGGTGCAAGAGCTGGCTGAAACCGCGAAGCAGTACTACTATCAGGTTTCTGATTCCGAGCGTGAACTAATTTGTAGCTACGACTTTTCCGCGGTGAAACCACTAAGTGAAGTTGCCCTAGTTGACAATGCTAGCCTAGAGCAAGCGGTGCTGAACGACGCCGATAGCTTTGCGCAGTCAATGCGCCAAGCCTTAGAGCGAGTGCGTGAAGATGAGATCTGGCGCGGTGTGAACCTGGTTGGACCCCACCGCGATGACCTGTCGCTTTACTTAGACCACCTACCGGTTAAGGGCTATGCCTCGCACGGCGAATCGTGGTCGGTGGCGCTGTCATTGAAGCTATCTAGCTTCCAGCTGCTGAGCGAAGAAGTTACAGGAAGCGTTCTAAGTCAGGTGGCAAACGGCGACGAGGACAGTTCCGTGCAGGAACTTCCCATTCTTATACTTGATGACGTTTTCGCTGAGTTAGATGCAACAAGACGCCGAAAACTACTTGACGTAGTTGACAAATGTCAACAAGTTTTCATTACTGCGGCAGTGGCGAGCGACATCCCCGAAGGACTGAGTGGGCACGTGTACCGAGTTCACCTGGACGCAGCTGAAGGCAGCATCATCGCCCCGGTTGAAGAAGTTACCCAAGGCGGTGCGGAAGGTGAGTGAGCAGCGAGTGGGGAGCGCGCTTAGGGAGGAAGAAAGAGTTGAAGCCTACTTACAGCGGGCCCTTGCTAGGCAACTTGAGTTGGCATTTAAAACCGGACAGTACCCGACATCAACTGGGGGTACTTCGAAACTGTTTCACGCCTATACGCAAAGACAGATCCAAGCAACGCAGAGGCTAGCGGGAGTGGGTGAGCAGTCAGGAACAGCAGTTGGACAGGGTGAAAGTCAGGGGAGCAACCGCGCCGATGCAGACGGAGAGGCGGATCAACCCAAGTGGATCGATGAACTACCCGGGCCGGGTCAAGACCAGGTCTCACAGTGGAAAGCCGGACCGGGGATTGCCAAGGCTCGGCGCGGGCCGGGATGGAGCCCGTCTGACCCCAAACCGCTGGGAACAGTAGTTAGTGGTCTAGCCCAACGCAGCGGTTGGAACCGGATCTTGTCGGTAGCTTCGATTTCGGTGCAGTGGGAACAAATCGTTGGGCCTGAGGTTGCGAAGAACTGTCGGATTGAGCGTTTCACGGATGAGATCTTGTATGTGCAAGCGCGCTCGACCGCGTGGGCTACCCAGTTGCGATTGATGCTTCCAACGATTGAAGGAAATATTGCTAGGCAACTGGGAAGCGGAGTGGTTAAGAAGGTGATTATTAGCGGGCCGGCTGCACCTTCTTGGCGCAAGGGACCGTTGCATGTGCCTGGACGTGGGCCGCGCGATACCTACGGGTAAATTACAACCGTGAAGTTATCCACAGGTTTACACACCGTTGTGGACGTAGGAGAGGCGCGAATTCAAGTGCTGGGCCATGACGTGATTGACATTTGTCTCAATGGCTTGGCAGATCTGTGGAAACTGCGGTTAATGGTAGAATATTAGAGGTTTGACAGTTCTCTCGGAAAGCCCCCAAAACCTGGGGGTTTTATGTTCGAAACTTAACTATCCGAGACGGAAAAGCACCGCAGCTGAAAACTGCACAAAAACAAGCTCGGTGCCGGCACACATAAGGGGAACAGCTTGGCTGACCAACACTCGCAAAATGGCGAAATCTCTTACGAGGCGTCTAATATCACCGTCCTCGAAGGTCTAGAGGCCGTACGGAAACGTCCCGGTATGTACATCGGTTCCACCGGGGAACGCGGTTTGCACCACCTGGTCTATGAAGTAGTTGACAATGCGGTAGATGAAGCCCTCGCTGGGTATTGCGATCACATTAATATCACTATCCGCGACGACGGTGGCCTGACCGTAGTTGATAACGGGCGCGGCATCCCCGTCGACATCCACCCCACCGAGGGTCGCCCCACGGTGGAAGTGGTCATGACGATCCTGCACGCCGGCGGCAAGTTCGGTGGTGGCGGCTACGCTGTTTCCGGTGGTCTGCACGGCGTGGGCATTTCCGTAGTTAACGCCCTTTCCCGCCGCGTCGACACCGAGGTGCGTCGCCAAGGATACGTTTGGCGCCAATCCTTCGGTAATGGTGGACACCCGCTGACCGACCTAGAAAAGGGTGAACCCACGCAGGAAACCGGCACCACCCAGACGTTCTACCCGGATCCGGAAATTTTCGAAACCGTGGAGTTCTCCTTCGAGGTATTGCGGCAGCGATTCCAGCAGATGGCGTTCTTAAACAAGGGTCTGCGCATCACTTTGACCGACGAGCGTCAAGGCGTGGTGGAAGATGGCGATGAGATCACCGGCGATGAGATGGGTGCGTTGGACGATCCGGTACCCGGATTCCGCCGCGTCTCCTACTGCTACGACGCCGGCCTTCGCGACTACGTGCAGTTCCTTAACGGGATGAAGAAGTCTGATCCGATTAACGAAGAAATCATTGACTTCGAAAACGAAAACCCCGAAGGCTCAATGTCTTTGGAAATCGCCATGCAGTGGACCCGCTCCTATTCGGAGTCCATCCACACCTACGCCAACACCATTAACACCACCGAAGGCGGTATGCACGAAGAAGGCTTCCGCTCCGCACTGACTTCGGTGATTAACCGCTACGCCCGCGAGAAAGGGATCTTGAAGGAAAAGCAAGACAACCTTTCAGGTGATGACATCCGCGAAGGCTTGACAGCGGTTATCTCGGTGAAGCTCACCGAACCGCAGTTCGAAGGTCAAACCAAGACGAAGCTGGGTAACACTGAAGCGCGTACCTACGTGCAGCAGCAGGTTTACCAGCGTCTAACTGACTGGCTCGATGCCCACCCGGTGGACGCTAAAGCCATCGTGTTGAAGTCAATCGCCGCCCAAGAAGCGCGGTTGGCGGCGCGTAAAGCTCGCGAAGCCACTCGCCGTAAAGGGGTGCTGGAGTCAGCTTCATTGCCGGGTAAGTTGCGTGATTGTTCTTCGCGCGATGCTGAAAAGTGTGAAATCTTCATTGTGGAGGGTAACTCCGCAGGTGGTTCTGCAGTGAAGGGGCGCGACCCCGAGCACCAGGCGATCTTGCCGTTGCGAGGCAAGATCTTGAACGTGGAGAAGGCGCGCGTAGATCGGGCTTTGGATTCGGTGGAGATTCGTTCGCTGATTTCTGCACTCGGCACTGGGATTGGTGAGGAGTTTTCCTTAGAAAAGCTGCGTTACGGCAAGATTGTGCTGATGGCGGATGCTGACGTTGATGGTCAGCACATCACCACCCTGCTGTTGACTTTGCTGTTCCGCTATATGCGTCCGATTGTGGAAGCCGGCCACGTGTACATGGCGCAACCACCGCTGTATCGCTTGAAGTGGACGAATGCTTCCCACGAGTACGTGTTCTCCGATCGGGAGAGAGACGAACGTTTGGTTGCTGGTAAGGCGCGCGGTTGGAAACTTCCGAAGGAAAGTGGCGTGCAGCGTTACAAGGGTTTGGGTGAGATGAACGCCCAGGAACTATGGGAGACCACCATGGATCCGCAGAAGCGACTGCTGAAGAAGGTGGAGGTTGCCGAGGCTGCTTCCGCCGATGAGATCTTCTCAATCCTCATGGGTGACGATGTGGAATCGCGCCGCGCTTTTATTCAACGCAACGCGCAGGACGTGCGCTTCCTCGATATCTGATTTGAGCCCGAACCACCTTTCAACGAGTAGGTTACTAAGGGCCGGAAACAACAGGATGGACTTAACGTGAGTGACGAGCAAGGAACGACAATGGGAGATGAGCAGGTGAGCGAAGAACTGCAATCACCTACCGGTCGAGTTGACCATGTTGACATTGAAGTGGAGATGCAACGGTCCTACTTGGACTACGCCATGTCGGTAATTGTCGGACGCGCCCTGCCTGAGGTACGCGACGGCCTAAAACCGGTCCACCGCCGCATCCTCTACGCCATGTACGACGGTGGCTACCGACCCAACGCCGGTTTCTACAAATGCATGCGCGTAGTTGGTGACGTGTTGGCTCACTTCCACCCCCACGGCGACATGCCCGTGTACGACGCCCTGGCGCGTTTGGTGCAGCCGTGGAATATGCGCTATCCGCTGGTCGCCGGCCAGGGGAACTTCGGCTCCGCCGGTAACCTCGACCCCGCGGCCCCGCGTTACACCGAATGTAAAATGGCTCCGCTGGCCATGGAGATGGTGCGCGACATCGACGAAAACGTAGTTGACTTCCAAGACAACTACGACGGGCGCAACCAGGAACCGACGGTGCTGCCCGCGCGCTACCCGAACCTGCTAGTCAACGGCTCCGAAGGTATCGCGGTGGGTATGGCAACCCGCATTCCTCCGCATAACCTGCGCGAAGTCGCCGAAGGCGTCATCTGGTATTTGGAAAACCCCGAAGCCAGCCGTGAAGAACTACTCGAAGCCCTCATCGGCATCATTAAAGGACCGGACTTCCCCACTGGCTGTTCCATTTTGGGGCGCAGCGGCATTGAGCAGGTCTATCGCACTGGGCGCGGCCCGATCGTGCAGCGCGCGAACGTCACCGTCGAAGAAATCCACGGACGTCAGTGCCTGGTAGTGACCGAAGTACCCTTCCAAGTCAACCCCGACAACCTCGCTATCAAGATAGGTCAACTAGTAAAAGACGGTGTCATCAACGGTATCGCCGATATTCGCGATGAAACCTCTGACCGCACCGGGCAGCGCCTAGTCATCGTATTGAAGCGAGACGCGGTTGCCAAGGTTGTCTTAAACAACCTCTACAAGCGCACGCCACTGCAAGATTCTTTCCCTGCACACATGCTGGCGCTGGTTGATGGAGTACCCCGCACCCTGTCACTGGACGGCTTCGTCCACTACTGGGTGAAACACCAGTTAGATGTAATTGTGCGGCGCACTCGCTTCCGCCTGGCGAAAGCCAAAGAACGCCTCCACATCCTAGATGGCTACCTCAAGGCGCTAGATGCCCTGGATGAAGTTATTGCCCTGATCCGACGCTCACCCACCGTGGATGCGGCGCGCAGTGGCTTGATGGACTTGCTCAAGATTGACGAAGTGCAAGCAGACGCCATCTTGGCCTTGCAGTTGCGACGCCTGGCGGCCTTGGAGCGGCAAAAGATCCTTGATGAGCACGCGGAACTGACCGCCAAGGTTGAAGACCTAGAGGAAATCTTGCGTGAGCCTTACCGTCAGCGCGGCATTATCCGCGATGAGCTCACCGAACTGGTGGATCGCTACGGCGATGAGCGTCGCACCCACATTGTCCCGTTCAACGGGGAAATGTCGGAAGAGGACTTGATCCCCGAAGAAGACGTGGTGGTGACCATTACCCGCGCTGGCTACGCCAAACGCACTCGCATTGATAACTACCGCTCCCAGCACCGCGGTGGTAAGGGCGTGCGCGGTGCAAAACTACGTGAAGATGACGTAGTTGACCATTTCTTCGTCACCACCACCCACCACTGGTTGTTGTTCTTCACCAACCTGGGGCGGGTTTACCGGGCGAAAGGCTACGAGATTCCCGAGGGCGGGCGTGATTCACGCGGCCAGCACGTAGCTAACCTGCTGGCCTTCCAACCGGATGAAGAGATCTCCCAGATTCTGGCGATCCGCGATTACGAGCAGGCTGAGTACTTGATGCTCGCCACCCGCTCAGGCCTGGTGAAGAAGACGCGGCTGGAGGAGTACAACTCCCCACGCTCCGGTGGCCTGATCGCAGTGAACCTGCGGGAGGTAGAAGACGGATCCACTGACGAACTGGTTTCCGCCACCCTCGTTAACGCCGGCGATGACGTGATTTTAGTGTCCCGCGAAGGCCAGTCACTGCGGTTCTCAGCCACCGACGAAAGCGTGCGCCCCATGGGCCGGTCCACTTCGGGTGTGCGGGGCATGCGCTTCCGCGACGAGGACAGCTTGCTGACGATGGAAGTGGTCGAGCACGACTGCGACCTGCTGGTAGTGACCGAAGGCGGTTTCGCGAAACGCTCAGCCATTGACACCTACCCCACGCGCGGACGCGGCGGCCTGGGAGTGAAGGTGGCGAACCTGGTGGAAGAACGCGGCGACCTGGTGGGCGCACTCAAGGTTCGCGAAGATGACGAAGTCCTGGTGATTATGGAATCCGGGAACGTGGTTCGCTCCGCGGTTTCGGAAATCTCGCGAACCGGACGCACCACGCAGGGTGTGACCTTTGCTCGCCCCGACGCCGGTGACCGTATTATCGCCATCGCCCGTAACCTGGAGCCGGATTTGGACGAGGACGAAAACGACCTCGCCGAAAACGGAAAAGAATCGGAAACGGAAACTAATGGTGCTCAGGTTGCTACCGACGAAGGCGACGAGGCGTCTAAGATATCAAGTGAGGCTACCGTTGAAGCAGTGGCCGATCGCGACACTGAGGAGAACAACCAGTGAACGACAGCGTCATTGATGAAGAGGTAGAGGTCCCGGACTGGCATGAGGACACTCCTCGCCAACTAATGCTGGCGGTAGCCCGGGTAGACCCTTGGACCGTTATGAAAGTTTCTTTCATGCTGTCAGTGGCTTTCGCCATCGCCGGCGTGGTCGCCACCTTGGTGGTGTGGTTGATGCTTGATGGCATGCACGTGTTTTCGGACGTGGAACGCTTCCTCACGGAAATCAAGGCTGATTCGTTTGTGAAACTCCTTGACTACGCACGTCTTCCGCAGGTGATGTCGATGTCGGTGCTGGTGGGGGTTGCAAATATTGTCATCCTGACCGCGCTATCAACGTTGGGGGCTTTAATCTACAACGTGGTTGCTTCCCTGGTCGGCGGCATTCGCGTTACCCTAATGGATGAGTGAGCTTCGGATTTAGGGGCGCCATCGTGTTGTTTTGGCTGATATTTTCAGCTGACGGGGCGAGGGCGTGTGGGAACCAATCGAGGCGCGTGGCTGATGTCACGAAGCTGAGTTTGGCAAAGCCGGCTTCCCTCCGCTAATCTTGATTAGTGCCGAAAGCGCGCGGGCCTATAGCTCAGTCGGTTAGAGCGCTTCCCTGATAAGGAAGAGGTCGCTGGTTCGAGTCCAGCTAGGCCCACCACGAGGTTTCAATAGTGTTTGTTAAATTAGCGGTGTCCCAGATTGGAGGGCAAGGTGCTTCGTGACGGACTTCGACACCTAGTCATCGGTGGGATTGTCGGCACTGTTGGTCTTGTGACCTACCAGATTGGTCGGGATCTGTCTGACGATAAGGACTTGTGGAAGTCAATCCACCAAGATCCTTCGCAGGCAATGGACTAAACTGGTAAGAGAACTAAATATGAGGGCTTAAAACAGCCTGTAGGGGCCATGGCGCAATTGGTAGCGCACCTGCTTTGCAAGCAGGGGGTTAGGGGTTCGAGTCCCCTTGGCTCCACCACACCCCTAGTTTTCCCTGAAATCTAGGGGATTTTTCATACCCTCATTTTCAGATACCACACCGTACGAGATGCGGCCTATAGGACAAAAAGTATTGATGTGACTGGGGTTTTTCGTTGTCTTGGTGCGGGAAAGTGGGGGTAGAAATTGGGTTCATAGTGGGAGGGTGGATAAACACTCGAAATACTGCCCAGTGTGTGGTGGGCCGATGGTTAAAAATGGTCGTACTCCAAGGGGAGCCCAGCGGTGGCTTTGCAAGCCTTGTGGCGCTACTACGGGGTGGCGCAACGACGTTAGGGCGAAGGTATTTGCCCAGTTCTTAGACTTCATATTAGGTAAGACCACTTATGCCGATATGCCCGGGCAGGGGCGCACATTCAGACGCAGAACCGAGCATTTGTGGTGCTTGTGGCCTATCAGTATGCCGGTGGAAGAGACCTACCGTGTCATCCACGTAGATGGGATTTATCTTCGCCGTATAGCGGTAGTACTAATCGCTCAAGCCGACACCGGTCAGGTAGTGGCCTGGCATGTTGCTCGTAGTGAAACCACTGCCTCCTATGCGAGCCTACTGGCTAAGATCCCACCCCCGCAGATGGTGGTAGCTGATGGGGCAAGCGGGTTCGTTACCGCCTGTAAACAGTTATGGCCCAACACCTGTATTCAACGGTGTACCTTTCATGTTCAATCCCAAATCCTTCGCTACACCACGCGCAACCCCCGCACCCAAGCAGGAGTGGAGTTAATGGCCATAGCCAAACAGTTAGGCAATCCCCGCACCCTCGACCAACGCTACCAGTGGGTTAATAACTACTACATGTGGTGCCACAGGTCTAAGCAGTTCCTGAGCGAAATCACCATCTTAGAAAACGGCACCCGAATTCACACCCACCAGCGTCTAGTTAAAGCCCGCAACCTACTAAACCGACTCATCCGCAGCACAGAGCTGTTTACCTACCTCGACCCTAGTCTTTATGACGAAAACGAGACCATAGGAACCCTACCAGCAACCAACAACCGCATCGAAGGAGCTATAAACAGTCAACTACGTCAAGTCCTACACCAACACCGCGGTATGAGTATCAACCACCAACTACGCCTAATCGGCTGGTGGCTGTACATGCACACCCCCAACCCCCCTACCACCAGCCCAACTACTACACCTAATGCCCACAGACACTGAAATCACCCGCCAATACGAACTCATAGCCCAGCGCCTATACAAACCACCCCACAACCAACCCAACATCCAATGGCACGAACTACACACCACCACCCCCTACAGACTCGACTACTAACACCCCCTCATCAATAAAATCTGTCCTATAGACCTGCTTTTCGATTGCAATATGGTTTACTTTTAGGGTGCGTTTTGCACTCGCTGTTGTGCTACAGTGAACCTTGGCAAATCGCGCCTCGGTGTCACATTCAATTAAATGAGAACATAATGAGCCGTGTGCTATCGACTGAAGAAGCTCGTTCTGCCATTAGTAGTATGCAAAGCATTATTCGCGGTGGGTTAGCTGATCAGATTAATCAGCTCAACACCCAGGGTCAACGCCTGTCGGATCCTAACGTGTGGGATGGGCCGTTAGCCCAGCAGTTCCGTGGTGAGGTCTGGCCCAACACTCACGCGGCATTGGATAAGGCTCGCTCTGAGCTTGAAGAACTCAACCAAAAGCTTGAGCAGATCGCTACAAACATCTTCACAGCCGGCGGAGGCCAATAGCGTCTACTGGTAAACAGACACATCCGCATTTCCAGGCGAATACTTGGGACTTGGAGACGGTATATGGCAGATATTGTATTTGATGAGACAGTAGCTAGAGAATTTGCCGATCATTCAAATGCTGTTGCTCTCGAATTCAGTAATCAGGCATCCGCAAGAGAGCGGTGTGTCAATGACGCTATTTATCAGTTCGAAGGGGTTTACGCAAAGCTTTTTGTGGGGGTCTGCAGACAGGAGGCGGAGGATCGTAGGAAACTTATCACTAAGTTTCGGGATCTTGTGGAAGAAATTCAGCATGCAGTTCTAGTTGCTCGTCAAGAAAAGAAGCGTATAAAAGAACGCAAGGAATGGGAAATGCGGGAAAGTAACCGCAGGGCTTGTGTGCCGTATAACGCTCAATTTGGTACATCTCTAGAAGCTATTTATTCTGATCCAGAGCCATCTGATGTGGCTTTAACGCCACCAACAATTTCTTGCTCAACTACGATCGCGAGAAGAATAAGGCATGTCTCAACTTACTCTCCAAACGGCAAAAGTTCGGCTCATCCTGACAGGCTTGATGATTTTTGTAGAATGCGCCTAAGTCTTGATTATGAGATAGAGCAGAAGAAAAGACGTCTTGAGCGGTCGTTACAGAGCTTCCGCTCTGCTTGTTCATGGGCGCGGTTAGACTCATCCACAATCATAGATGACCTTAATGCACATTTAATTGAAAATGAGATTGATACGATATGGGTAGCCAGAATAGCGCAAGCCTTCAGGGAGGCTAACCAATTTTCACTTCATTCATGTTCCGGATATGTCGATGATGTCATTCTGGGTGGTGCAGCAGGTGTGTTGAAGTATGTTCGCGGAATTTATGTTCCTGTATCTGCTCATACTATTCCTGTAGAAGCGTTGAAACCCAGAACGCTCAACTCGGCAAAGTCACGTGAAATCTTTTTCGGACAAAAGTTATATCACGACCCGAAAACAAAGCTTTATCTTCCAGATAGACTGGATAGTTACCCACAGCCAGCTGATGCTTTAACATCTTCCGAAAACATTAAAACTAAGGCCTTTCTTGTGAATAGCACTGAAATTGGTGCCGACGTGCGCTGGGCGAAGATGGGAGGAAAAGCACTAGGCGTTATTGGTGCAGGTTTTACAGTATGGAGTAACTATTCTGAAGAATACAATGAAGAAGCACTTGCTCATCCCGAACTGTCAGATCCGGAAATACAATTACGTGCTGTAGGGCAAACGGCACTTGTCAGCACAGTCGAAATTTCTGCGTCAGCGATAGGTGGCATAGGTGGAGCCAAACTTGGTTCTGTGATAGGTGGTACGATCGGTTCTGTTGTTCCTGGGCCAGGAACTGCAATCGGGGCTGCTGTCGGTGGGATATTTGGAGCTGTTGTTGGCGGGATTGCGGGCGGTTTTCTTGGTCAGCGCGCCGTTACGGGGTTAGCTGATGGTAGTTTTGGGCGCTAGATATTTTGGTCTGTGTGTAGG
>JAUNVG010000016.1:21512-42854 GCA_030537735.1 Actinomycetaceae bacterium | reverse complement strand
ATGCAACAACTACTCACCACCTAACAGGTGTTGCAACGACAGCCAGAATCCGCCGTGGTACCGCACCTTACCCAACCCCCCCCCTTCCAGCCGCCGAACTGGGCTTTCCCCGTGGCTTGGAGCATCATTTACCCCACCCTCGCACTCACCTCAGCGTTGACTATTGGTGATCTTGGTGATGACGACGCTGGACAAGACCACCCCGCCGAGCGCCTCGCCTACACCGGGATACTGGGCGCTAACCTAGTGGCCAATGCCGCCTGGCCGTGGGTTTTCCACCACCGTCGCGCCCTCGCCACCGCCACCGCAGTAAGTGGCGTGATGACGCTAAGCGCCACGGCGTTAGTGAGGCGCACCGCGAAGGTGAACGGTCTTCGAGGTGCAGCTTTAAGTATCTACCCGGCCTGGGGGGTGCTCGCCACCGCCATAAACTCTTGGATCACACGAAAGAGGTCGTAAATGAGTGTGCTTGAAAACTTACGTATTCGCGCCGTCGTAGCCCCCATGGCGGGGGACCATCCACACCCGAGTCGGTGGTCGCCGCCCATGAAGCGGGAGCCTTCGGCTTCCTCGCTGCCGGTTACTTAACCGCTGAGGACCTTACCGAGAAGATGAAGGCCGCCGCCGCGGTTAGCTACGGGGTAAATCTATTTGCCCCAGCAACAGGTGAACTCAGCGGTGCCGACACTGAAGCCTTACATTCCTACCGTCACCACTTAATCGACGAATATATGCGTTTCGGGGTGGAACCTCCCTCGGCTGTGGTGGATCCCACCGATGGCTGGGATACGAAACTGGAAGCGATCTATTCAGCCGCAGAAACTGGTTTCGGCCCTAAGGTCGTGTCAGTGACTTTTGGTCTACCTCCTGCCACAGTGGTGGAAAAACTCCACCGTTAGGGTGTGAGGTGTGGGCTACGGTTACAAGTGCACGGGAGGGGGAATAGGCGGCAGCCTTAGGGGTTGACGCTCTGACTGTGCGGGGGCAACAGGCCGGAGGGCATCGAGCAACGTTCACGGTTGAAATACACCCGCACCCGAGCTCTCTTCCCGAGCTAGTTAGAGAGGTTCATAACGCCCTGCCGCAGACGCCACTTTTGGCGGCCGGTGGTCTAGGTAACAGCGAGGACGTGCGCCTTGCTCTACAGCTTCCCGGAGTGCAAGTAGTGGCATTAGGGACGGCGTTCCTACTGGCTGACGAAGCCGGCACTTCAAGCACTTACCGGCAAGGACTAATCGAACTGCGTGGGCGCGAAACCGTGGTGACGCGCGCGTTTTCCGGGCGGTTAGCGCGCGGCTTACGAAACCATTTCATAGATGAACACCACCTGCAAGCTCCGGCTCTTTACCCGCAAGTGAACGCTTTAACTTCGGGGATTAGACGCGCGGCCACCCGCAGTGGGCAGGTCGAATACGTATCCTTGTGGGCAGGCACTGGGGTGAATCACATTGAATCTGCACCGGCGCGGGAGATCCTAAGAAAACTCTTCCAATAAAACTCACTCAAGCGCTTAGAACGCGAGACAGCGATAACTGTCTGCACTGCAAGTCCAACAGCTTAGGTGAGGGGATATTTAGAGACCAAGCTAAAGAAAGTAATGCCCCACACCATAGCAGCTAGATTGAACGCAGCCCCATTAAGTAAAGGACGACCCGGGTAGGGCAGGCGCGTAAGGGCAGATACCGCAATGGTCACCACCGGTGGCGATAGTAAAGCTGCCCAGGCAGGTAATGGAGTATATCCCAGCGCCACCGCGATGGTGAGCAGAACGCCGCCGGCCAGCATGCACGCAACTGCCGGGAACCACGCCCATTTCAAGAAGGAAAAGACCTGCTGGGCGTGGACGCGCTCGCGGGAGGCGCCTAAAGCGCCATCTTCAAACGCGGCATAGGCAAGTTTGGATGATTGGGCAAGGAAGTAAAAGGTCGCATGTGCCAGTGGGGCAAAGCAAATGCTGAGGCTGAATAGAATGACCCCAATCTGCGCCAGGGTGGAGTCCTGTGCCAGCATCCAGTGCGCAGGTATACCTGCCAGTAATAGGGGAGTGGAGAAGTTCGCTACCAACGCGCCGGCTCGTAAACGTGGTTCGGAGCCGGTCAACTGGTAGGCATAGTTATCGGATCCCATGAATTCTATGAACTCGCGGTGGGGGCCATTGTTGTCGGGGCGGTCGAATCCGACGATGAGGATGTCTCCTATAGTCCAGAAGAAGGAGCCGAGGATGAATGCGGTAATGGAAAGAGTAAGCATCTTAGGTCACCCCTAAAACAATGGAACTAAGGTAATCCTAACTTGAGGGAAGTTTGGGGGCAAAAGGTGCGCCTAACTTCCGTGTGCGTGCAATACTGGCGGTGGAGGGGTTATCTATGTCATACCGTCACCGCACTTTAGCTATCGCCGTCACCGTCGCCACTGTCTTTAGCACCTTAATCTCTGCCCTTTTTGGCTCTGGCTTGCTGGGGGCGACCGTAGAAGAATCGTCGCGCGGGATCTTCGGGTCTGAATCCACGCTTATTGTTCCAGCCTCCAAAGCCTTCAGCATCTGGGGGTTAATTTTCACAGGTTTCATCGTCTACACCATCTGGATGTGGGTGAATAAAACCGCCAAACGCTATGACGACTTGGCGATCCTGGCTGCCGTGTCGATCGCTCTCAATGGTGTTTGGCTGATCGTAGTGCAACTAAAGTTCACCTGGATCTCAGTACCGGTAATAGTCGCCATTTGGATCAGCTTGTGGCTACTGCGGCGCAGGCTCACGGCCATCCGCCGCGACTACGGGACCAAGAACAACTGGCTCGACGTGTTAGCCGTTGACCTGGTCTTTGGTATCTACCTGGGGTGGATCACAGTCGCCACCGCAGCCAACATTTCCGCAGCCCTAGCAGCCTCAGGGGTAGAGCCCACCAACTTCATTTCCTACCTGGTGACCATAGTTATGCTTGTGATGGTACTTGCAGTAGGTGTCTTCTTTGTTATCTCTCACCACAGCATCGCTCCGGCATTAACCATGGTTTGGGCCTTCGTGTGGATAGCAGTTGAACGTTTCACGGGGGATCCGTACTCACTCCTAATCGGCTTACTCGCCCTACTGTCCGCGGCCGCTGCCCTCCTAGTTTCTGCCGTGCACCTGCTTCCCGGGCAGTTCGTTAGCCGCATAACTCGCGGCTAGTCGCGCACTCGTGCGCGCGGTACACACCAAACAGCTACTAACCCGTGCGCGATCGCTAACGTCGCGCACTCGTGCGCGCGGGACACACCCACCACTGGTTGCGAGAGGGCTCCATCCTGCCTGGCGCGCAAATGTTCACGTCATCTGCACGCCCTGACGATACCGCCGAATTCTTCAGCTATTCATAGTTTCTGGTGACTGCCTTTTCGCCACTTCCTTCCCTGCGGAGGCAAGAATAACGATCGTACAGTAAATTTTAGAAACACAGTTGTGATTTAATTCCCCTGTCAAGTTTTCGGGTTAAGGTAGTTCCTAAAAACTATTAACCGATTCTTGTTTTGGGGACTCCACGCTCCGCGGTTAACGCAACGGCGCCACCTTGCTTTCCGCGACGCGAGTTGTTCCCGCCCTCGCCCGTCCATCTCTTGCCCAAAAGAATGGACACCTGGCGGCCCGTCATTGCAGACCCGCTTCGACCAGGGGTCATCGCACCCGGTTCTAGCTCCACAGAAGGGAACTCAACCTTGAACTCTCTGCTCCTCGCCGTTATCGGCATTACCATGATGCTTTTGGGCTACTTCGTCTACTCCAAATGGGTAGCAAGCAGCGTGCTCAAACTCGACGAAAACTACCAAACCCCCGCCCACTCCATGAAAGACGGGGTGGACTACGTCCCCACTAAACCTCTGGTCCTATGGGGCCACCACTTCACCTCGGTAGCCGGTGCAGCCCCCATCGTCGGCCCCGCCATCGCAGTTATCTGGGGCTGGCTCCCAGCCTTCCTATGGGTGACACTAGGAACCATCTTCTTCGCCGGCATGCACGACTTCGGCGTGCTGTGGGCGTCTGCTCGCCACCGCGGCAAATCCATCGGCTCACTCTCCGGTCGCTACATCGGCAGGCGCGGACGCGGCCTCTTCCTGGTCGTGATTTTCCTCGTCCTGTTGATGGTTAACTCCGCTTTCGCGGTAGTAATCGCGAACCTACTCACTTCCACCCCGTCCTCGGTCATCCCCACCTGGGGAGCGCTGGTGGTAGCGGTACTTGTAGGCCAAGCCATCTACCGTCTGAACTGGAACCTACCGATCGTCTCCATCGTGGGTGTGGTTGCCCTCTACTCACTCATCATGCTCGGCGACATGTACCCGGTGGTGCTGCCGGACACCGTTTTAGGCATGGGAGCGAAGACCTTCTGGATCGTGGTCCTGTTCCTCTATGCAGGCATCGCTTCCATGCTTCCGGTGTGGGTACTACTGCAGCCGCGCGACTACATCAACGGTCTGCAACTCTTCGTCGGCCTGGGGCTGCTCTACATCTCCGTGCTGATCTCCCGCCCCACCATCGTGGCACCGGCCCTGAACTCCGACGTCCCCGCAGGCACGCCTTCAATCGTGCCGCTACTGTTCGTAACCATCGCCTGCGGCGCGGTTTCGGGCTTCCACGGCATGGTGGCATCCGGTACCACCTCCAAGCAGCTGGATAAAGAACCGCATGCGCGTTTCGTCGGCTACTTCGGCGCCGTCGGCGAGGGGCTGCTCTCCCTGGGTGCCATCATCGCCACCACCGCCGGTTTCCAATCCCTGGCGAACTGGAAGGAAATCTACTCCGCCTTTGGCGAGGGCGGTGTCGGTGCTTTCGTAAACGGTGGCGGCACTATCTTGGAGTCGGCCATCCACATTCCGCATTCGCTCTCCACCACCGTACTGGCCACCATGGCAGTGTTGTTCGCCGCCACCACCATGGACACGGGCGTGCGCCTGCAACGTTTCGTGGTGCAGGAAGTGGCAGATATGTGGGGCGTTAAGCTCAATCCCGTGGCGGCGACCGGCGTGGTGCTGGCAATCTGTCTGGGACTGGCCTTCTCCGCCGGTGGCGACGGCGCTGGCGGCATGATTATCTGGCCGCTGTTCGGAACCACCAACCAATTGATGGCGGCGCTATCGCTTTCCATCGTCGCAGTGATCCTGCTACGGCTGGGGCGCCCGGCACTACCTGCGATCATCCCCTTCGCTTTCATCCTCACGGTGGCGCTATACGCGCTCGTGGTACAGATCGGCACCTTCTATGGTGAGGGCAACTGGCTCCTGCTGGGGCTGGACATCATCATTTTAGTTGCCGCCATAGTTGTGAGCATCGAATCTGTACGCGCCATGGTGGCAGCGAAGAAAACTCCGAATGAATCAGAAGAAATGATGGCGGAAAACATCGCGTGAGTGGTTTTCTTCCGTCGGACCCCGCTCCGGGTCGCGCAGCTAACGCCGATCCGGAGCGGGCCTCAACGCCTGCTTCTCACCAAGCCGGCTCCACGCCCTTCCTGGCAGCTGCACACGAAGTGGCGGGCCTTGACGTCGACCGCTCACCCAACTCCACTCCTGCACCCGAAGCGGCGGGCTTGGATGCCGACCCGCCACATTCAGACCGCGGCGCACCCCAGCCAGATCAGACACTGCGGCAACGCTGGCGCCGCCACTGGCAGGCTTTTTCCCGCGATTTATCGCAGTTCTACCACGCCCCCTACCGGCGAACCATGGCGCGAGCCGCCCGCGACGAGGACGACCTATTCATGTTGATTGTGCTCGGCGAAGCCCTGGGCCTACCCAATCCGCTGGCCTACGAAACGGTTGAACTCTACCCCCTGCTGCTGGACGAAGTTCACCAGTGGCACCTGCGGGCTGGATTTGAACGCTCACCTTTTGACCAGTTTGGATGCTGCTGATGACTGTTATGCGCGAGCTAGCGCTTTCAACGCAAGTACTATTCTTCTCCGGCAAGGGCGGGGTCGGTAAAACCACGCTGGCTTCTGCCACCGCGCTGGCGGCAGCGCGTGAAGGCAAACGAGTGCTGGTGGTTTCCACTGACCCTGCTCACAACCTGGGGCACCTGTGGCGCCGTAAAGTCGGTCAAGAACCAGTGCAGTTATGGGCGGGCCCCAGCGCTCCTGACAACGCAGCCGAGGGCGATGGCGAAACCACACGCGGAGCTGGCGCGGGCGCCACCCGTGGGCACGCATCACACGCCGGCGGACGAACCTCACGCGGAGCTGGCGGGGGCGCCACCCGTGGGCACGCATCACGCGCGGGCGGACGAACCTCGTGCGAAACCGGTGGCGAAGTCCTCGGGGTGGAACTAGATGCCGATCTTTTAGCTGCGAGGCATTTGCAGGCTGTGTCACAAACACTGCGCTCATTCGTTTCTGAGTCCATGCGAAGCCATCTGAATGACTATCTTGACCTGGTGCGCCAATCTCCTGGCACTCACGATTCGGCGCTTGCTCAGACAATCGCCGAACTGTGCGTCAACCAGCGCCACTCCTACGATTTAGTTATCTTCGATACCGCGCCCACGGGACACACTGCCCGTCTGGTGCAGATGCCGACCATGTTGAGTCGCTACAGCCAGGCGCTAATGACGCGACGTAAGCGTGCTAACCAGTTCGCCGACATTGCTACTGCCCTTGGTCAAGAAGAACGCGACCGCGAACGCGACGATCGCATCATCCACATACTCCAAGGCCGTCAGCAACTGTTTGCAGATTTCCACTCACTCCTGGTAGACCCGCAGAAGGTGGCTTTCGTGCTGGTCCTTACCGCGGAACGCATGCCGGTGTTAGAAACGATTGATTTTTCCACCGAACTACGGAACTCAGCAGTCAGGGTGGGGGCAATGGTTGCGAACCGACGCACTCCCACCAGTGATGTTGCCCTGCTGCAAGAGCGGCGAAAGCGCGAGGACGAGTACGTCGCTTATCTGAAAAACCAGGTAGGCGACATCCCGCTGGTGGAGGTTCCTCAGCTTGTCGGGGAGCCCACCGGGGTGGAGGCGCTGGCGGAAGTGGGGCAGTGGTTGTAGACCCCAAGCGCACCACAATTTAGCTAAGGCTTGCCTTGCTAATTTCTAAGTCCAGACCCTAGACTGAAAACGCCCACACACATTTCAACTCCTTGAGAGACAACGATGAAAAGTAAACTCCTTCCCGCCCTTCCCCCAGTTGTTTTCGGGTCGCTAATCGCTTTCGGTCCGCAGACTTTCGCCTATCCTTGCCCCATTCACGGTGAACACCCCATGCCCATGGTGTGCCACTGGACGGCGCAAGCGTCACTGGCTGTGGGGCTTGCCATCGTGGCGTTTGGGGTGGTGGCGTTCTTCGTGGATGCGCGGATGCGAGCCGGCTTGAGTATTGCCGTGGCGGTTAACGCCCTGGCGGAGCTTGCAATAGTACTGTGGCTCATAGGGGTGTGTGAGAACCCCATGATGCACTGTACGTCCGTGATGAAACCGACGCTGTTGGTCTGTAGCGTGCTGGCTTTGGTGTTTGCCGCTGTGGCCGCGTTCGTTGATATGAAGAAAAACTAGGTGGCTAAAAGTCCTTGGATAACGTCAAACGCATAACTTTGCGGGCCTTGCCGGTGGAGAACCTGAAGCAGAAGCCGGTTCGCACCACGGGCCTGGTGATTGTGGTGGCGGTGCTGTCGCTGATCTTCTTCGCCTCCAGTTTGTTGACCATTAACTTGGGGGCGGGGCTGGACAGTATGCAAAAGCGCATGGGGGCCGACATTATGGTGGTGCCGCCCGGCGCCACTGCCCAAACCGAGCAGATCTTGGTCAATAGCTGCCCGCAGACGTTCTACTTCGACGACGACATTCTTGGTGATATCGAAAAAGTCAAAGGCGTTAGCCAGATAACGGCGCAGACTTTTATTTCTTCTTTCGCCGCTGGGTGCTGCCAAGCGAAGCTGCAGGTCATCGGGTTCGACCCGGATACGGACTTCGTGGTGCAGCCGTGGATTGAGGAACAAGTCCACGAACGTGTCCAGGACGGTCACATGATTGTGGGTGCGAACGTGCATCCTTCCAGTGACGGCAAAGTGCGTTTATTCCGGCATCGGTTCCCGGTAGATGGACAGTTGGCTCGCACCGGAACCAGCTACGACAACAGTGTTTTCGTTAACCGTGAAACGGTTCGTCTAATGCGTGACTACTCCGCCGGGATCGGCACTAAAACCATTGCCGAGGACGAGGTGGATAGCGCCATTTCAAGTGTCCTAATTAACGTGGCGGAGGGGTCGAAGCCGGAGAAAGTAGCCGAGCGCATCAACGCGATCCCCGGGTTAGAAAACGTGGAGTTCATCTACCCGTCGGGTCTAAGTTCTAAGGTGCGCGACTCCATGTCCTCCATCACCGGGTATGTTTGGGCGTTCTTAGGGTTGTTCTGGGTAACCGGGCTGGTGATCCTATTCGCGGTGTTCTCGTCCTCGGCGAATGAACGTAAAAAAGAACTTGCTTCTTTGCGCATCATGGGGGCCACGCGGAAGATGTTGGTTTCCATGTTGATTAAGGAAGCTGCCCTGGTGGGGGCCGGCGGCGGTCTCATCGGGGTTTCGCTGGCGGCGCTTTTGATGTATCCGTTCTCTAACTACATTCGCCAACTGTTGAAACTTCCATATCTTCCCGCCGGTGTCGCCACCGCTTCGGGGCTGGCTCTGGCGTGCCTGTTGGCGGCGGTGGTAGTTAGCGTAGTGGCCGCCGGGGTGGCTTCAGCGAAGCTCTTGGGGTCGGAAACCTACTTGACGCTACGGGAAGGGGACTGATCGCTATGCTGTTAGAAGTAAACCGCGTAACTCGCACCTTCGTGCGTCGCAAAGAGGAGTTCGCTGCGGTTGATGAAGTGAGTTTCCACCTTGATGCCGGATCGTTCGTGGCGCTTGTGGGGCGTTCTGGGAACGGTAAAACTACCTTGCTGAATATGATTACCGGGCTGCTTCGCCCCACTGACGGCACCGTGAAAGTTAATGGCGAGGACCTAACCCAGCTTGACGACGAAAAGCTTTCCCGGCTGCGTAACCGCACCATCGGGTACGTGACGCAGCGTGAAACCCTGATTTCGGGGCTGTCGGTTTTCAACAACGTGATGCTACCGGCCTTAATGCACTTGGAGCGGACGAAGAAAACCGCTGGCGGTGGGGAGCCGACGCGGGAGGATTACGAAAAGCGCGCCGAGGCTCTACTTCGCGAACTTCAGGTAGAGGATCTGGCAGATAGCTATCCGCGGGAGCTTTCCGGTGGGGAGATCCGCCGAGTGGCGATTGCTCGCGCCCTCGTTATGAGTCCGAAACTGTTTATCGCGGACGAACCGACCGGGGACTTGGATGCCGATAGCACTAAGTTAGTGATGCAGTTGTTGCGACGCACTGCCGATGAGGGGGCCGGGGTGATTATGGTTACCCACGACAGTGATGCCATCGGTTACGCCGATCGGGTCTACCACATGGATCGAGGGCGGTTACTGCCGTCAGCGTGAACCGTCTATTCACCGGATGCGACTTGATTGTTAACGCCGCGGCCCCAGTCGAACCGTCGCCCCAGCTGTCACCATAGCCCCTGTCGAACCGTCACCCCTGCCTGCGCCCCATCCGGCGCCCCACCTGTCGCCCGAGCCTCAGCCGAACCTGCACCCGGGCCGGTTAGCCTCGCCAATGCGCGAAAAGCTGGGAATACCTGCCTGCGGCGGCAAGTAGCTGCCGGTGGGTGCCGTCTTCTACGATGCGTCCTTGTTCCATGACTAGGATCCTGTCAGCAACCATCGCCTGCTGTAGTCGGTGAGCCACCACCAGGCAGGTGCGTCCCTGCGACACCGCGTTCGCCGCGTCTTCTAAGCCGGTGGCGAGTTCACTGCCGGCTTCACTGGTGGCTTCATCTAAAATCAACGCCGGCGGGTCACGTAGCACTACTCGCGCCAGGGCGATGTATTGCGCTACTTCCGGAGCCAGGGCTTCGGCGCCCGCGCCGATGGTGGTGTCTAAACCCTGGGGGAACCAACGGTTCCACAGCGCGGTTCCCGCGCCCAGTCCCACCGTTTCCAGGGCCAGGAGTAAGTCTTCGTCGCGGGCGTGGGGGGCAGCCATTAAGAGGTCTTGGCGTAGGGTGCCAGAGAAAACGTGAACTTCCTGGGTGATTAGGGTGACTTGGCGGGCAACCCACATGTGGTCGTGCGGACCTACCTGATGTCCGCCGATGCGGATAGTTCCGGTACTCGGAGTTAAAAGCCCAGCGATAAGGTTCGCTAGCGTGCTCTTACCTGCTCCGGAGGCTCCCACTAAGGCGGTGGTGGAACCGGGTTCGAGGCGCAAATCAGTGTCGTGTAACACCTCGGGCGCGTCCGGGTACCCGAAGCTTAGGCTGTGGATCTCGATCTCGGGGGCGCGCTCTAAGTCGGGGTTTTCGGTGATGGCGGTTTCGGCCTCGTCGTTGATGAGCGCAAGTGCCACTGCGCGCCCCATCGCGGTGACAGCCCTTTGCCACTCGCCGATGAAAATCATGGAGTGGAAGATGTGAACCTCTAGCCGCGATATTAGAATCACCGCTGCCGAGGCCGCACCGATAGAGATGGTGCCTCTTTCCACCAGCCAGGCGGAGAAGATGAAGTTACCGGCCAGCAGGAGGCTGAAGATCCCCGACCCCCACCAGATGATGGCGTTCTTTACGGGAATCATGTCAACGAAACGTAAGGTGGCGTTCCAACTGCTGTCTTCTACTCGTTTACGCGCCCAGCTTTGCATGTTGAAGGCGCGCGCAGTGTCGAGGCCGCGAATAGTGTCTAGTAGCAGGTTATTGCGGTGAGCTTCGGCGGAACTGTAAATGTTGGCACGCACCGGCATGTGGGTCAGGAGCATGCGCGTGGGGAAAATCATCATCACGATGAGGGTGATTACCACCGCCGCGTATAACCAGTGAAGCATCACCAGGGCAACCAGGGTGAAGGGGAACATGACGGCGGTTACCACCGAGCGGCTCCCCACCCCCGCCACCGTGTTCGTGACGGTGTCGATGTCCTTGGTCATGCGGGTGATGACGTTACCTGACCCCAGTTCCAAGATGCGTGGGATGGGGGCGCGAAGCGTGGCAGACAGGCAGGCTTTGCGCACCTCTACACCCAGTAGGCGCGCGCGACTGACCAGTAGGTAGTTACCGGCAGAGCGGGCGAACGTGTCGCCCAGTAGACCCAGGCAGCTAAGTCCGATAATCCAGGCGAGGGCGGTGGTGCCGCTTCCGAAGGGCGGCACCGATTGTCCGCGGATGATGTCTACCGAGTGTCCCAGTAGTGATGAAGCCGCAACTGAGCCGCCCACTCCGATACCGAAGACGAGGACGAACGCTACCCACCAGCGCCAGGTGGGGGCGGTGGGGCGGGTGTTGAGGTAGCGAAGGGCCTGCAGGGGAGGGACCGGGGCGAGGCTGTCTGCCTGTGCGGTGGTGTCGGTAGTCATTTAGAACCTCTCCACTCTGTCAGCGCAGCTAATCCAAGCGTGGGAGCGGGTGATAACTATGGTGGAGCGGTGACGCCGCAATGCCGCCACAGATTGCGCCACGTTGGCCAGCGTCACCGCATCTAACCCGGTGGTGGGTTCATCTAAAACCAGCAGTTCCGGGTCCGCCGCGAGGGCGCGCGCCAAAGCGATGCGTTGGCGTTGCCCGCCGGAGAGGTTCAATCCCGATTCACCGATGCGTGAGGTGGGTAGTTTCCCGTCGGCACCTAGCCCACCGAGTCGGATGAGGATGTCTTGACAGTTAGCGGCCGCCAGTGCTTCGTGGAGGCTGGGGAGGTCGACGTCGGGGAGGTTGTCAGCTAGGGTTCCTTCGAATACGTGCACCGAGTGCGGGGGCATGATGGCGTCGTCGCGAGCGGCAAGTTCTGCGGCGCGCGTTTGCGCTCGGTCAAGTCCGTCGCCGTCAGTTATTTCCCATACCGTGAGTCCGCTTGGGAACTGACCTGCTTGCGTTTGCTCCTGCAAGTGGTTGGCGTCAATGGTTTCAGTGAGTTCTAGGATTCTTTTAGCGGCGGTGCGGGACCGCGACCACACGTCGGCAAAAAACCCTAGGGAGATGCCGAGCACGGTGATGGAAACCGGTGCCAGCAGTAGTGCCACCACCATTTGCCCGGTGGTTATTATCTGCTGGGAAGCTAACCATGCGGACCAGATGGTAACTACCGCTACGCAGGAGACGGGGACTAGTTGCCGGAGGAAAAGCATGACGCTGGAGGTGCGCGCATCTGCCAGCATCCGATCTAAGGAGGCATCCACCACCTGGTTGAAGCGTTCTTCACTGGTGGTCACCGCGCCGAGGCCTTTTATGATTCGTGACCCTTGCGCGAAGTCGGTGCACACGCTGGTGGCGGCGGCTTCGGCGTCGCGTCTTTTACTTGATACCTCTATAACCGGGCGCGTGGTGTATTGGTTCGCCAGGAACGTAAGTAGTCCGGCGACGGGGAATAGCAGCGCTAGCGGCCAGTAGATGCTGATGAGGATGAGGGTGGAGATGAGGGAGAACGTGATGGTTAAAACCGGGAATTCGACGCCTGCGATTAACAGTCCCATGGTGGCGCTGTCGTCGTCGATGGTGTTCAGTACTCGCCCGGGTGTGAGGTTCCCTAGCCGCGATCCAAGTAGTCGGTTAGTCATGTCTACGCGCATCCGGTGGATCACTCGGGCGCTGGTGGTGGTGTAGAGGCCACGCGCGGTGGTTTCGAAGGGGGCGATGAGGAAGGTCAGTACTCCCAGCAGTAAGCCGACGAGGGCGGCGCGCCGCAGGTTGTGGGCGGAAAACACCGTGTCAGTGGCACTTCCCATCACGGTGGTGGCGATGTTGCTGAGCGACAGTTGCAAGATGGTGAGGATGATGACGAGTATCATCACTTTGCGGTAGGTACCCAGCGTGCCTCGCGCCACTTGGGTGTCTGTGGTCCAGTTTTCTTTCAAGATCCCTGGTTCGCGCGGAGGCGTCTCGGGGGCGAACCAGGACCAGGTTCGCGACCGAGGCAGCGGCTTGACAGGGCGTTTCACTCGAGCCAATCTAGCGCAAGGTGACAGGCGTGTAAATAGTTGGAGCCGGGGCGCGAACTATCTGACTGTAATCTGTATCGGTGTGACTTCGCGTAAAGAATGGTCCCTTTGTGACCATGTTTCGTGAAGCGGTAACGCCAGTTCAGGTAGGTAGCATTGCGACGAGGCCAAGGGTGCTTCTGCAGCTGAACCAACAGAGCTTCGGCCTTCTCCCTCGGCAGACCCAAATTAAAGGCGATGTAACTAGGTAAAATGGGGTTTGCAACCGGTGGTTGCGCAATTGGGATAGAAGTTCAAAGCTGAGATGGTGGAGTGTAACTGGCTCTGCGAAGAAGATGGATGCTGTCGGAGATACCTCTTCGGCGCAAGCATCTTCAGTAAGAGGAGAGTGTAGTTATGATAATGGCGGACAAGATTAGCGAGCTGCGTAAGAAGTGTGGGTGGACGCAGGAATCTTTCGCCCATCGTTTGGGAGTGAGTCGTCAAGCAATCTCTAAGTGGGAAAGCGCTCAATCTGTTCCAGACCTGAAGAACTTGGAAAAGATGAGTCAGCTTTTTAACGTCTCTACTGACTTCCTCATCAAAGACGAGCTAGACATGGATGACTTGGTTCCAGGTCGACAGGATCTAGAAACGGATGCAAACGCGCTTCGTTCGGTTTCGCTCCAAGAAGCCAATGACTTCCTAGCCTATAAAGATGACTCCGCCCCCAAGATCGCGTTAGGGGTGGCGCTATGCATATTAGGTTTTGTACCACTTAGTGTGCTCGGCTCCCTGTCTGAGGTGTCGCAGTCAGGAATTAGCGAAAACCAAGCGGCATTCGTGGGGTGGTCTCTGTTATTTGTCTTCGTTATCCCGGCAGTGACGATATTCATCGTCTTCGGATTGAAAGCAAACAAGTTCAAGTATCTGACCGAAGAGCCGATTGACACTGCCTACGGGGTAAGGGGCATGGCAAAAGAACGAAAAACCCAACTTCAGCCGCGGCTCATAACCAACGTGGCTATCGGGGTCGCGTTATGTGTCCTTGCTTTAGCGCTACTTATAACTAGTGGACCATTGGCGCAGATGTGGGGAGAACAGTGGCAGGCCTTGTTTGGTGTATCTCTAGTTTTGGTAGCCGGTGCGGTGTATTTGTTTGTCTCTATTGGCATCCGCTGGGGAGCGCCGCAAGTTCTACTACAGGAAGGGGACTGGCATCCGACCCAACGTAAAGTTGGAAAACGCATTGCTCCGATTGCGGCTGTCTACTGGCTGGCGGTGGTCGCCATCTACTTGGCTTACTCACTACCCACAAACGGCTGGGAGCGTTCCTGGGTGATCTGGCCGGTAGCAGGCGTGGTCTTCGCGATTATTTACATAGTCGTGGAAGCACGGATAAAAGCCAAACTCAACCAGTGAGGTCAGGCCAGCATCCCAGTGCGCTGCAGTGCCCATACGAGTGTAGGTCTGAGCGGCGATGAAGCCGGCGCTTTCGGGGGTTCGATGCCTTGTTGGTGCCCGTTCGTTACCGTAAAGTGTTTCGTACATGCCGAATGAATCGAGCCTTTTGGAGGTCGGCGATGAACTTTTCCTTTCAACAAGCTCGCCCCGAGCAGGGGAGCGCGGTGGATTTCATCGGTTCCGCGGTGGTTGCCTCGAGCATTGCTTTAGCGCTCAGCTTTGACCGATTCATCGGCTGGGGAGAAACTCGATGGTCAGTTCTGGACTCTAATGTGGTTCTGATATTGCTGCCGGTACTGGCGGTTTGGGTGGTAGTGGCCATTTTGGAGCAGATGCGTGGGGCGGGGTCGAGGATCTTGCTTGTCGTTCACTGTATCGCTGCGTTTGTCCCTGCTATAGCTTTGGCTGTGATGGCGCAGCAAGGGAGAATCTTCTCTCCAGGGGTAAGTGGACTGCTTGAGAATAAAACCGCGTTGAGCGTAGGCGCTCTCGAGTCTGGGTTTATAGTTCTGGCTGCCGTCATGGGTATCGTCGCTTCTGTCCATGCAGTTGCCACTCACCTGAAAACTCCAGTCAATCGAACTTGAGGTATCCGCTTCTATTACAGGGAGGTAGCATGCAGCATGGGCAAGTTAAGAAACGGTCTTTTTATTCCTCTGGTTGTACTGTCTCTAGCCGCGTGTAGCAGCCAGACAGGGTATGAAACCAGAACTGCGCTACCGACCGACAACCCTACTGCGAGACCGACGCAGACACCTGACGACATTTCCTTGGTCGAACTTGAGAGGCAAATCCATATCGACCCGAGGGAGGGTGGCGTTAAGAGTTATCTTCTAAAAGAGAACGCCCTCGAGTTTGCCAGTATTGACGGCGAATGGAAATCGTTCCTGTCCTTAGAAGACAACATACCGATAGAGTGGACCAGCGTGAAAGAGGCGGTTTTTATTCCGGTGTGTAATGCCGAGGGCGGAAAATTTATTCTCTACAAAGGCGGGAAAAATATTGCTGACGGCCCGTGCGGCCCCGGTCAGGTGATCTCTGTTTCCCCGCCCAGGCCTGAATCGCTTGAAAAAGAAGTATTCTCCTATCAGATCACCGGCGCAACCAAAGCAGAGGTGGCGCTCTACATCGAAAAGATTTCACAGTGAGAATCAAATCAAGATCTTGAGTCGTATCCACCTTCATAGGGGCCCGTGCGGTTACGTCACTGGAATCGCATAGAGTCTCAACGGTATCGTCACGAGCAGGGAGCGCTAGTGATACGAAGCATCAAAACTTTAGGTGCATTGATCCTCATGGCAATCACGCTTGCCGCATGTTCATCCGAGAATCACGATGAGGAACAGGTCCCCCTCAGCGGGGTTGTTCAAGATAGCTATGGCACACCGATATCCAATTGCTTGGTGTCGCCAGCTAACAGACCTGAAGAGAATGCTGTTATGACCGATTCCTCTGGCAGCTTCGAAACAGGCGTTTACCCTGGGAAACAGAAGATCACTGTCACGTGTCCTGACGTAAATCTCAAGGGTGAAGTCACCGTTAATGTTCCCTCAGCTGGGAAGAACGACGTTGAAATCACCGCGAAGTAGCCCTCTCACTCCACTGAAGAGTGGGCAGATACCTTAGGGTAGTTCTGCCCACTTTTCTTCATGTGTGTCTTGGGGGCAGCAGGTAAGAAGCTCGCAGCTGTCTAGAGTTATGTGGGACTCATATCGGATGTTTAGTGACGCATTTGGATACAATGGTGTGGGTTGGTTCAAATGCGGTTCGAGTGGTTCATTTTCTGCTCCCGTGCTTCACCCTGTAGGTAGCTAGGTACTGTGGGGATCTTGGGCGCGGCGTAGTTTCAGGCGTGCGTGGGTGCGGGAAAACACGAACCAGCCACCAGCACGTCGCGTCGTGGGTGCATATCGATTCAGATGAAGCCCAAGTCCAAGAAGCTTTGATGGCTGCGCCGCGATTGTTGCTTGATGGCGAACTTGCGGGGCTTAAATTGAATTGAGCGATGAGGAGAGGCGATGCGATTTCACTCACTGCAAGTGCAAATCAAAGGCGATGTGGTTAGTTCGAATGAAGGCTGCGATTTTTCGCGCGACATTGCTGATGAATTCTATCTCTTGTCTCGTTCCTTGGGGTTTGAAGGTGAGAGGGATACCTATGCGGGTCTGTGGAGTACGCGGTTCGTGTATAACGACCATTCGCTTCTTACAGGGGATTTTCTAGCCAGGGGTTTGCATCTTGATCTTTTGTGCGACGGTGATCGTCCAGTTCCGTTCGGCTCAATTTTCTTGTGTTTAGGGGAAACGATTAGGCGAATTGCTCAATGTGATGTAACGGAAGTAGCTGTGGTGTGCGAGCCCTATTCAGTTGGCATGCCGGGTAAAAGCCGAAAGAGCGAGGCGCATCTTCAGGATTTCTTTAGTTTAAAGACCGACGAGAATCCTCTCCCCAAGGTGCAATGTTCAAGGATTGATTTTGCGTGCTATGGCCAGCGGCATGTGGTCGGGCAATCCGGATCAGTGGCGTTGCCGAGGTCGCGATGCTACTTACCTGAATTGGCGCTACCATTTTCTGGGATCTGGTCACAGTGGGAAGATGATTGTTTGCTTCGCGCTCAAACGATTCAAATTGTCGCTAGTTAGCTTGGCGATTTTTAGCGCTACCCTGGGTCTTTCGGGTTGCTCGCAAAACATCAATCGCACTTCTGGAGATAGCCAGTCAGCGGTTCTACTACACCTTTCGCAAGAAAAACGTGAGGTGAGCGTGTTCGAGGATCCGGCCTTTACCGTGCTCCTTAATAAACCGGAGGCTCTCGATGAGGAAAAAGCTCCAGCTCCCAAGGTTTGGAGTACCATACATTACGAGCGCACCCGGTGGTGCGAGAAGAAGCTCTCGCCCATACGCCCCTCGGGCTCCCTCGATCCGGACGGGTTACTAAAAGAATTGCTGTGGCAGGCTTCGTGTCAATTCACTCCGTGCCGCTAGAGTTTTGGGATGAACGCGACTAGCTTGGGGACGTCCGTATGGGTGCCTCAACCCCGGCCAGGGGTGGGGTGGATCTGTGGGGTGAAGCCACCAACTTCGGCATGTGGCGTTGATGAGGTGGCCACGTTGGCGTACCGTGAGAGGTGATAGATCCCCGGTCAGGCCTCTAATCCCGCAAGGGATGACGCACAAATGACCGGGGCCTTTCATTTTCTAGGAAACTCATGAGTAAACGCTGGCTCAGTTACGACGAACAGGTCGAACGTCTTGGGTTATATGCCATTTGGTGTTGCTCCTAGGTGGGGTTTTCCGCGTGATCGTGAGGAAATTAGCGTCTTTAAGTTGGCTTCGGTCACTGTTATTTGATGCCGAAATAGAAATGCTTTATATGCCAAGGCCCCATGACCAAGCATGGTTTCACATCTAGTGGCAAGCAGCGGTGGCGTTGCCGGAGGTGTAATCAAACAGGGGCTAACACCATCAATAACGACGCTAAGGAGCTGGAAGGCTTCTTAGCGTGGCTAATGGGTAAATAAGCTCAAAGCGAACTCACCGCCAGAGCTAGCTCGCCTTAGCTAACCAAGTGAATTTAGTCCACCCACACTCCACATGAACCTAGCACCAGCAACACAATTTGGCCTATAACCCCGTCGTTTTGAAAATGACGACCACGTCTTTTCGCTTTGTAGGACAAGAGAGAAGAATGATATGGGGCTATTCAGCTGGCTGCGTAGCAGTACTGTCCGCGAGAGCGTTGATCACACGCTTAGTAGTTCGTCCTCTTTCTTGTTTGGCTCGTCTACCGCTGGTGGGCGACCAGTGACCGAGCGCTCGGCGATGCAGCTCACGGCAGTGTATTCGTGTGTGCGGATCCTGGCCGAAGCGGTCGCTGGCCTGCCACTACACGTCTATAAGACGGATGCTTCTGGGGCGCGAGTGAAAGCCACCGAGGACTACGGCGCGTCGTTCTTTGCTGACGGTGCGGCACCTGGTGGGGTGTTGGAGCATCCGGGGACGATTATAGCGAGTTCACTTCAGTCACCAAAGCCATCCTCGCTCGCAAGGTGTTCAGCTTGCTCGATGACTAGCTTGACCGCTTCTTCTTGCTTATCTGGTGGATACTTGTACTTTGCTAGCAGCCGCTTGATTCGTGAACGCATCCGCGCCCGAACTGTCTCTTTCAGCGTCCAGTCAATGGTGGCGGATCGCTGAATGGTAGTAACCAGTTCACGCGCAATAGCTTTGAGGGTTTCGTCGCCCATTTCCATGATGGCTGAGTCATTTTGGATAATCGCATCGTAGAGTGCAACCTCAGCGTCAGTGAGCCCGAGTTCGTCTGCCCGTTTTTGGCTTTCACGCATGTCCTTGGCCAGTGCGACAAGTTCAGCGATGATTTCTGCGGTGGTCAAGGAACGGTTCGTGTAGCGTTTCACAGCGGCAGTGAGCATCTCGGAGAATTTGCGAGATTTCACCAGGTTTTTACGCTGCATGGTGCGGATCTGGTCGTTAAGTAGGCGGCGCAGTAACCCTAGTTGGAGGTTTGGTTTGTCGCTTTTAGCGATGGAGTCCAAGAACTCGTCAGATAGCAGTGACAGCTCTGGGCGTTCCATCCCTGCGAACTGGTAAACATCTACGACCTGGTCAGCGGTCACAGATTCATTGACCAGCTGGGCAAGTACGGAGTCAATATTGCCGCTACCCTGACGGGCTCCACCAGCGTCTGGGTTAAGGATTTTCAACGCGGCAGCGCGCACATCCGTAAACAGCCTGACATCATTGCGAATGCGTTCGGCCTCTGGTCGCGACGCCACCAAAGCGTAAGCCTTCGCCAACGCCAGCACTTGGTCGTTATATCGCTTCGTAATGTCCTCGTCCGAAAGCACGAAATCGAGCACCGTCGCGTACTGGGCAAGACGCTCCGAAGCCGACAGCGCCGGTGAAGAGTCGTAAGTGACCTTGTGCAAGATGCCCTTAATGATGTCGTACTTTTCGAGCATGACGTTCACCAGCTCATCGATCGGCACACCAGCCTGCTCGCGGTCTGAGGGTGAGTAGACGGCAAGAGCCTCTTGCAGCGAGGTGAACAGCCCAATGTAGTCAACGATCAGACCACCGGGTTTGTCTTTGAAGCGACGGTTTACCCGCGCGATAGCCTGCATGAGCCCTGCGCCTTGCATTGGCTTGTCCACGTACATGGTGTGGAGGGAGGGCGCGTCGAAACCAGTGAGCCACATGTCGCGCACAATCACGATCTCCAGCTCATCATCGGGATTCTTCGCCCGCAGTTTCAGATCGCGACGCTCGTCCTTGGAATGAATATGCGGCTGGAAACTCGCTGGGTCAGCGGCCGAGCCGGTCATGACGACCTTGATCTTGCCCTTGTCCAGATCATCGGAATGCCACTGCGGGCGAAGCGCAGTGATCTTCTCATACAGTTCGACCGCGATCCGTCGGCTCATCGTCACGATCATCGCCTTGCCCCGCATAGCGGCGCGACGTTCTTCCCAATGAGAAACAATGTCGGCGGCCACCGCATCAAGCCGAGAATCAGCACCGACAAGGGCTTCAAGCTGTGACCATTTGGTCTTGGCCCGTTCAAACTCGCCGGTCGTGTCGGTCTCGGTGGCCTCATCAATAAGATCGTCTACCTCAGACAGAGACTCTTCAGTGATATTGATTTTTGCCAGCCGAGATTCGTAAAAAATCTTAACCGTCGCCCCATCTTCTACTGCGCGCGTGAGGTCGTAGACGTCAATGTATTCTCCGAACACTGCCCGCGTGGAGCGATCAGTTGATTCGATTGGCGTACCGGTGAACCCAAGGAAGGTGGCGTTTGGCAACGCATCCCGCATGTGCTTAGCCAGCCCAGCTTTGAGGCGCCCTTGCGAGTCAAGGCTCTCTTCAAACCCGTACTGGGAGCGGTGTGCCTCGTCAGCGACCACCACCACATTGCGGCGGTCAGTGAGTACGGGATTCGTGTCCCCGTCCTCGCCGGGCGCAAATTTATGCAGCGTAGTAAACACGATGCCGCCGGAGACTCGGGTTAGAAGTTCACGCAGATTGTCTCGCCCCTCCGCCTGAACTGGGGTTTCGGGTAGGATTTTGGCTGGAGCAAACACCTCGCCGAAAAGCTGGTCGTCTAGATCGTTGCGGTCGGTGATAAAAACTAGTGTCGGGTTGCCCATGCGTGGGTCGCGCATGAGTTTTGCAGCGTAGAAAACCATTTCGAAGCTCTTACCCGACCCCTGGGTGTGCCAAACTACGCCGCCGCGACGATCCCCAGCAGGGGAGGACGCTCGCACTGTCGATTCAACTGCAGCATTCACAGCCCAATACTGGTGGTATTTCGCCACCCGCTTGATCAGAGCACGGCGACGTTGACCGGTTGCTGCGTCTGTTATTGGCTCGTCAGAGAACACCACGAAGTTACGCAAAATATCGAGGAATCTCTCGGGAGCAAACACACCTTTCAACAAGACCTCAAGGGCGGGACGATTGGTGATCACGTCTCGACCGTCAATGGTCTTCCACGGGGCATAATGTTCGAACCCGCCGGTGAACGAGCTCATCGCCGCAGCCGTGCCATCGGAGATTACCGTCACCACATTCGAGGTGAATACCGAAGGGATTTGGCGTCGATACGTTTGGATCTGGTTCCACGCCCGACGCATAGTGGCGTGCTCGTTGGCGGGGTTCTTCAACTCGATCAAACCAACCGGTAGCCCATTGAGGAACATCAGCACGTCGGGGCGGCGATTGTGACCGTTTTCAATGATGGTGAACTGGTTAAGAGCCAACCAGTCATTGTTTTGCGGATTGTCGAAGTCGATCAGTCGTAACTGTACCGTGATGGTTTGCCCGTCACTTGCCTTCGTCTCCACCGGCACGCCTTTAACCATCAGGTC
>JAUNVG010000016.1:0-21412 GCA_030537735.1 Actinomycetaceae bacterium | reverse complement strand
TGGTTTGCCCGTCACTTGCCTTCGTCTCCACCGGCACGCCTTTAACCATCAGGTCATGCATACGCTGGTTTTCTAACACCGCGTCTTGAGATTCTGCTCGCTGCGCACGCTTAAGAGCATCACTCACCATTTGCGCTGATGCCTGCGGGTTTAACCTCCGCAAAGACTCCTCAACGCGATTCCACAAGACAGCATCAGACGGTTTTTCGCGTACTTCACCGACCGCAGCATCCAATGGCCCAAAACCAGTGCGGTAACCAATCTCTCGCAGCCAATCCAGGGCTGCTTCTTCCACCACAGATTCATTCAATCTGACCATTGTTTGGCGTTCCTCCTGCCTCCACAGCTCGCGTCGCTTCAGCACTGAAGCGGTCGAAGTCCGAGACGTAGCCTTGATCCTGGATAATTCTAAATTGGTCATATTCAGCTAGTGCGTGCCGATCAGCGGTTTCTTTTTTAATCTTGCCGGCATTTCTCAAGATCTGGCGCGCATCAAGCTCTAGTACCTGGTCGAGGAATTTCGCCCATTGCTCCATGGTGGTCGGAATGTGCCGCTGGGCACGCGATTCAGCGAGGTTAAGGTAGGCATCTACCAAGCTACCCATCTGCTGGAGTTCTTCCTTACTTAGGTAGTTTTTCCCAACAGTGACATCCGTACGTAGTACTTTCCCATCCGGGCTGTTCTTCCAGGAGGTAAGCCCCATGTGTGGCTTAGTGGCATCGGCACGTTCGTGGATCAACTCGGCAGCCGTGTGCCCGTGAATGGCGTAGTGCAACTTATTTTGCACCGTCGCGAAGAATGTCTTAGTTAAAGGGGACTGAGGGTTGTAGTCCAACGCGGTCGCGTAAATATCCGTGACTTTCTGGTAGAACCTGCGTTCCGACAGGCGGATTTCACGGATTTCTTCAAGTAGCTGCTCAAAGTAGTCGACCCCCAAGATCTCGCCATTTTCCATACGCTGGCGGTCAATGACGTAGCCGCGTAGGGCGAAGTTACGCAGCACCGAGGTTGCCCACTGGCGAAAATGAGTGGCACGCAACGAGTTCACGCGGTAGCCGACAGAGATGATGGCGTCGAGATTGTAGTGATCTATCTGACGGGTGACCTGGCGCGAGCCCTCGGCCTGAACTATCCGGAATTTCCGGATAGTTGCCTGCGCCACGAGTTCGCCACTGTCATAAATATTTTTGAGGTGCTCGCTCACCGTGCGAACGTCAACGTCAAAAAGCTCTGCCATCAGCTTCTGTGAAAGCCAGATCGTTTCGTCCTGGTACCGCACTTCGATCCCCGCCACTGCATCGGAAGTGAATACCAGGAACTGTTCACTGGAAACACGTACCTGCTTACTCTCGCTCATGTGGTCACTCCCCGCCGATAGCATCCACCACAGCTTCACGAGCCTCTGGCACACGGATACGCCCCGACATTAATTCGGGCAAAAGAGCGTCGCGGAGAGTTTTGAGTACCTGCGTCTCGCGAACAGATTGGATCCGTCGTTTTTCCACTAGGTCGAGTTTATTCCTAAGATTTTCAAACCCATTTTGGGATAGGGAAGGGATGCGCAGTCCAGTCATGTCTGCGCTGGTTATAGCATTAAATGTGGAACCGTGAGCTCTGCTTCGTAATTCGGTAACTAAATCTTCAACAACAAGTCTAGTGACAACGCTGCCATAAGTTCCTGACCTAAAGGCATAGGCAGATTGATTAATTGCGCATGGCATCGCGTTTACGACCACCTTGCCGACTGTTCCGCGTGCCGTAAGAAATACCGAGCCCTCAGGCAAAGGATGAAATCTCTTGGAGCGGCGCGCGGCTGACTCGCTGATTTTATCTGCCGTTTCAACGAGAATCCCGTGTATTGCTCCGCTCATATCTCTCACCGAAGCCCAACTGATATTGCCATTCCAATCAGCAAGGTTCGACCTTTTCGGCGTTCCTCCGAGGTGTGGCGTGAAATGCTTTGTGAACAGTTCGGTCCTCTCATTTCCTTCGCACCATTTTTCCCAATATGCTCTTTCGAGCAGGGTTAATTGATGCGTCGCGCGCTCGTTAGATTCGATTTTGTCGTCGAGTGCAGCCAGAAGCTTAGAGATCTCTACCCGTTCTAGTGCTGGAGGTAGGGGTAGGGGCAGATCAGATAGTTGAGTGCGAGAGATGTTTGGGAAGGTAGACCCTGTGGTGGCTGCGAGAAGCTCGGGCAGTAGTATCTTAATCGCGCCGCGCACAAAGTGTCGTTCCTCGGGAGTTATAGGGCGTATCGATGCGATTCCTCGACCTATAGCATATCGTTGATCCGCCCAATTCATCCGACCTGTCGTGCTACCACGAACGCAGAACAAGATATCGCCAACTTCTGCGGTCTTGGAAAAACTGCTTGACCATTGAACTGGTGTTGGGTGCGAATTACCGAACTCTGTCGGGCCGTTTAGAAGGGGAAGCCCTATCTTATTAGGACTTACGAATTGTTTCTTTGGGGACTGCCCCATCGTGACAAGGGCAATATCAGAGAGTGAACCCTTCTGGAAAATGGAGTTCACTGTAGCCCCTCCAGCCGTTGTCGAATCTCTTGCTCGAGTTCCCGTCCTCGTTCGAACTCAGCGAATAACTCCGCTTTCAGGCGGGCGATCTTCTCCTCGATCGGCTCGTCATCTTCTTCAGCTTCGGCAATTCCCACGTAGCGCCCTGGGGTGAGCACGTAGTTGTTGGCGGCTACCTCGTCCTTAGTGGCTGCTTTACAAAAGCCTGCTTCGTCGGCGTACTGTTCGTGTTCGGTCGTGGACCGCCAGTTGTTGTAGGTGTCTGCGATCTTGGCGATGTCATCTTCAGTAAGTTGACGCCGAGCACGAGTAACCATTTCACCAAGCCCCCGAGCGTCGATGAAAAGAATCTCGCCCTCACGTTCGCGGTGACCATTGCCGTGCCGATCCTTGGACAAGAACCACAGACTCGCCGGAATCCCGGTGTTGAGGAATAACTTGTCCGGTAGCGCGACGATGCAGTCCACCAAGTCGCCCTCGACAAGCTTCTTCCGAATTTCTGGGTCGGTGCCGTCCGAGGAGGACATGGCCCCGTTCGCCATGACGAAACCCGCCGTACCCGAAGGCGCAAGATGATAGAGAAAATGCTGGATCCACGCATAGTTGGCGTTGCCTGCCCGTGGTGTCCCATACACCCATCGGGGATCGTCGGCTAAAGACTCATCCCAATAGTCGGAAATATTGAAAGGAGGGTTCGCGATAATAAAATCTGCACGCAAGTCAGGGTGAAGATCTTCAGTAAACGAGTCCGCAGACTTTGAGCCAAGGTCAGCATCAATACCCCTCAGCGCCAGGTTCATCTTGGCAAGCTTCCAGGTGGTGTTGGTGAACTCCTGACCGTAGATCGACAGCTGATTGCGGTTACCACCGTGAGCATCAACGAACTTGGCTGACTGCACGAACATCCCACCGCTGCCGCAGCAAGGATCCAGCACCCGGCCGCGATACGGCTGAAGCATCTCTACCAAAGTCTGCACCACACTACGTGGCGTATAGAAGGCGCCGCCTTCCTTACCGGTTTCCTTGCCGGCGAACTGACCGAGGAAGTACTCATACACCGAGCCGAGCACGTCGTCAGAGCCGTGGTCGTCATCCGTGCCAAACCCAATAGTGCCGATCAGGTCAACCAGTTCCCCCAAGCGCTTCTTGTCCAAACCTTCACGTCCATAATTGCGAGGTAGGACGCCACGCAGAGTCGGGTTTTCCCGCTCAATCAGCTGCATCGCCGCATCAATAAGTTGCCCAATTTCTGGCTGTTTTGCTTTCGCTTGCAACTCCTGCCAGCGGGCATCTTCTGGAACCCAGAACACGTTGTGACCGGTGTACTCGTCCCGGTCTTCCAAGAAGTCAGCGAACTGTGCCTCATCGATCCCGTCCGCCGCCAACTCTTCCTTGACAGCGGCTCGGCGCTCTTCAAATCGATCAGAGACGTACTTCAGGAACACCAACCCTAAGACGACGTGCTTGTATTCGGAAGGCTCTTGGTTGCCGCGAAGCTTATCAGCTGCCTCCCAGAGCGTTTGCTCGAGAGTCTTGGAGTTTTTCTTAGTCGCCACTCGATGCTCCTTCAGTTTTATTCGTTCCGGTCACGCTCGCCCCAATAGTGGAGTCCACAGTACAGGCCGCAGATTTCTGCCCATACGAAGGAAAGCATCCGGTATCCTTCTCTCTCCCAGATTGCCACAAGACTCCACCTGACTAGCGAAACCTCAAACCCGCCAACGCAGCCAGGGATTTATCAAATGCGACGTGAAAGTGGATGCTACCACGTACCCATTGATACGACCCTGCTTGGTGGGGGCATTTTCAATAGGGGTGGGTGCAATTCCAGACCCGGTGGGTGCAAATTTCCATTTTCATGCACCCAGCCCCTGTCCAGGAATTCTACCGGAAGATTTCGTCATGAGTGCCAGTGCGGAGGAAGATCGCTAGGTCATCAGAGACCTGCCAGACGCACAGCCAGTTGCCTAAGTTGGCTACGTGGCACTCTTTGGCTCCGGCCCAGTTTCCCTTGAGCTCGTGCATGCGATGACGGCGGCGCAGCTCAGCCAGGGATGCTTCATCATTTTGGACGACGAGTCGGACGACGTCTTTGAGTAAGGCCATGTCGGCGTGCTTTTTCTTGAGCCGCTTGACGTCCTTCTCGAATCTAGAGGTGTACTCGGGCCGCAGCATCTTTGACGGGCCTAGATCCTTAGAGCATCGAACATCTGCTCAGGCGTCTCGAACCTAGCCTTGTCTTCCTCGAACATGCGCTTGGACTCTGCCAGCGCTTTGAGGGATGCGTCGTTGGGTTCACCGTAGCTGAGGTTCAACGGGATGCGGTTCTCGCGGATCATCTGCCTATAGAAGGCGCGCGTCACCGATGACAGATCGAAGCCGAAGTCCTCAGCGATCGCTGCTGCGGCCTCTTTCGTCTCATCGTCCACTCGTACAGTAACTGAAGCCATAACATCCTCCTTGTAAGACATTCTAACACTTACGTCTTACAGCTAGAAGGGCGTGATGGTTGGGCACTAATCCCCTGCCTCGTCTTTGAAGGTGACGGTGATGGGGGTCTGCTGCAGTTGTAGGGGGTCTGCTGCACGTTTAGGTGACTGTTCTATGCGGCTTTGAGGGATGCTGTGTGATTGATTGTTTCATGCTCGATCGGGGCGAGCCGCACGAGGCGTTGTTGTCGGCGGCGCTGATGGTAGCGGTGCAATCCTTCCTGCTCACCACACTCGATACGCTCTTGACGCAGCCACTTATCCAGTGTGCCCACGTGAATCCCGAAATCCTGCGCCACCTGGGCCAGCAAGACCCCGCATCACGCGCTAAAACCACTCCCACCACGTCCTGACCGAACACCTTCGGATACTACTTTGGCATAACAACATCCTTCCCAAGCCAGCACTAAGACCAGCCGAACTAGTTGACACCTATCCGCCCAGCAGACCCACACGAGCCATAATCGCGGCAGGATCACTTTTTCCACACGCACGCCACTAAAATCCGAAGAGGCATTGATCGTTCAAATAGTTATTGGCTTCACTCGCTTATCGTTAACCACTCTTCTTTAGTCAAGGCATTAACATGTCCGGTGCGCACTTCATTTAGTAAAGGAATCTCGATTCCTTCTGTCGTCCACTGATGCTTAAAGCCGAGTTTTTCTTGCACACGCTTTGAGTTGGTATTGCCGTCATAGTAGGCGCAATAAACTTTCGTCATGTCAAGATCTTCAAATGCATGGCGCAGCATCTCTTGAGCAGCTTCAGGAATCATTCCTTGCCCCCAAAACGGCTTTCCAATCCAATAACCAAGCTCGCATTCATTATCTTTCTGTGCAATATCGGTGTATCCGGCGAGCTTTAGTTCGATGGCTCCAATAGTCCTGCTTTCAGTTTTCATACAGACTGCATAGGCTTCAGACCTGCTAAAAAAATAGGTTTTAATCGCCTTCCTGCTTTCCTCGATACTTTGATGAGGCAACCACCCAGCAATCGGGCCGATGTCAGGATCAGAAGCGTAACGAAATAAATCCTCAGCATCTTCTTCTGTCCAAGGACGTAAAATCAAACGGTCTGTTTTAAAGATCATTACTCATCCTCATTTTGATCAACCTGCTCAGCGCGGTCTTGTATCAAACTGATACGCCCGACGGGCGTCACGCCCACTTCCAGTCGACCACTTCGAGCATGTGCCAACCACAGAAAACCCGCGATAACAAGCAAAAACACCCATTCCGATCCGCTACTCAGCCAAGCCGAGCTTTGTATCCAAATGGGTGTCTAAGTGGATGTTTAGTGACCCATTTGGATACATGGCTCTGGGTGGGTGCAGTTGGCGGCGTGGTGGGTGCAAAACTCTCCGGGGTGGGTGCAAAACGAGCGCTGGTGTGTGCGAAGGAAAAATTGCTTCGCGACAGGCTTAGTCTACCTGAGGGTGTAATTGTTTGCCTTAGTTAGCGAACTTGGTCTGAGTTGTTTTGGAAGCAGCCAGCTAGCTGCGTTTTCAATGGATTGCTACGACGGTTTCGTCTTTGAAGTGGATGTTGATGGTGCCGCTGGTGTGGATGGTGGCGTGGTCGATGAGGGCGTTCCAGGCATCGTCGCTGTATTCGAGCTCGGGGTGGTGTGTGCGGTAGGCGTGGGCTTGTTCGATGCGGTGGCGCTTTTCGTGGGTCTGGCGGATCTGTGCCTCAAGGTTGTCGCAGCGCTGAGTGTGGCGCTCATAGTCGGCTTGGAGCTGGTCGAAGGTGTGTTGGTAGGTGTCTTGGTCTTGGGTGTGGGTGGCATTGGTGGTGATGAGCTGGTTGAGCCTGGCTAATACTGCGTCCCGGGCGAGCGCCACTTGAGCGAGTTGTTCTTCTAGGTCGGTGGTGTCGCAGGTGTGGGTGATGATCACTTCGAGTACTTCGTGGCTGGGTGGTGGAGCCAGGGTGGCGAGCGCGTTGGTGAATGCGTCACGGATTTGGTTTTCGCTAAGGTGGGGTGTGGTGCAGGCGGTGGAGCGTTCGTATTTGTTGTTACATCGCCAGATGTGGCGGCGGTGTTTGGTGGTGGAGTGCCAGGTTTTACGCCCGTACCATCCTCCGCACTGTCCGCACTTGATCCGGGACGCGAAGGGGTGGGTACTAGACGCGCCGGGTTTGGCTCTCCTGGCGATTTCAGCTTGCACCAGGTCCCAGGTTGCCGGCTCGATGATGGGCTCGTGGTTACCAGTCACGTAGTACTGGGGTACCTCGCCTTGGTTGTGTTTGATGGTTTTGGACAGGAAATCAGCGGTGAAGGTTTTCTGTAGTAGGGCGTCGCCTTTGTATTTCTCGTTGGTCAGGATCGAGCGGATGGTGGTGGTGGACCAGCGGGTTTTACCCCTTGGGGTTAGCACGCCTTCGGCAGTGAGAGCCGAGGCGATGGTTTTCGGGGACTGGCCTGCCAGGTAGTCGGCGTAGATGCGCCGAACGATTGGGGCTTGGGTTTCATCGATGACCAGGCCACCGTCTTGGCCTTTCTTGTAGCCGAGCAGGGAAGAGTAGGGCACCATGACTTTCCCATCCGCGAAGCGTTTACGGTGCCCCCAGGTGACGTTCTCACTGATGGAGCGGGATTCTTCTTGGGCGAGGCTACTCATGATCGTGATGAGCAATTCGCCTTTGGAATCCAGGGTCCAGATGTTTTCTTTTTCGAAGTACACCTCGACCCCTGCGTCTTTGAGTTGGCGCACTGTTGTGAGCGTGTCGACAGTGTTGCGGGCGAAGCGGGAAACGCTCTTGGTGAGGATCAGGTCGATTTTGCCTGATAGTGCGTCGGTGATCATTTGTTGGAACCCGGTGCGGTGCTTCGTGGAGGTACCCGAGATGCCCTCATCAGTGTAGATGCCGGCTAACTGCCAGCCGGTGTGGGTGGTGATGTGGCGGGTGTAGTAATCCACCTGCGCGGCGTAGGAGGATTGTTGCTCCTCCATGTCAGTCGAGACGCGTGCGTAGGCAGCCACCCGTTTCACCGACTGCCGGGAACTGGCACTTAGATTGCCGTGGGTGAGAGGTTTGGTGGCGGGGATCGTGGTGACTTTCGGGCTCATCTTGCGTGTCCTTTCTCATCCAGCCAGGCCGTGTGGGTGGTGCCGTCTGTGAGGTAAATGTCGAGCCGGTCAGGAAAAGCCTCAATTATCTCGACGCGGGTGATGACGATTTGTTCCTCGAACTGCTCTAGACCGAGCACGCTCATAATCAGGTTTTGGAGCATGGTTTCGCGCAGGTTATGTCCCCTGCATGGGTTGCCTTTGCCTTTGCAGGCGTTCCAGCAGCGCCAGTATTTGTAGCTGGTGCCTGATGGGTAGGTGCGGGTTTTACGCTGATAGTTACACCCACACGCTGCGCACTGGATGCGGGTGGTGAAGCACCCGGTGTTTTTCGATGGGGTGGCTGCTGGGCCGACCTGGCGGCGACGTGTTATCTCTGTTTGCACCTGGTCGAATACTTCTTCGGTGATGATTGCTGGGAGGGCGTCTTCGACCCAGTACTGGTTGAACTGTCCGGTATTGGGGGTGCGGGTGGTGGTGGCGATGTGTGGCCGGTAGGTTTTCTGTAGTAGTTGGCAGCCCCTGTAGCGTTCGTTTTCTAACATGCGGCGCATCACTGACCCATGGAAGGGGCCTCCGCCCCTGGACCGGTACCCGTGAGTGTTGAGCCAGGTGGCGGTTTTCTCTGGGGAGATGCCCTTAAGGTAGTTAGAAAACAGCAGGCGCACGATGCTGGCTTCGTCTTCGTTAACCGTGAAGCCATCTGCGGTCCAGGTGTAGCCGTAGATCCAAAACGAGTTCGTCCCACCTTGGGTGAAGCGTTTGCGGATCGACCATTTCACGTTCTCAGATAAGGAGCGGGATTCTTCCTGAGCAAAGGACGCCAAAAGCGTGAGGAGTAGTTCCCCATCAGCGGTGGCGGTGTCGATGTTTTCGCGTTCAAACCGCACACTCACCCCCAAAGCGGACAGTTCCCGGATGGTGGCGAGCAGGTCAACGGTGTTACGCGCCAAACGCGAGATGGACTTACACAAAATAATGTCGATCCCACCCGCGCGGGCTTGGGTGAGGAGGTCACGGAGGCCATCACGGGTGGTGGTTTTAGTACCTGTGATTCCCTCATCGATGTAGACCCCGGCGTAGTCCCAGCCGGGTGTGGCTTGGATGAGCCTGGAGTAGTGGGAGACCTGCCCACTCAGGGACGATAATTGCCGATCCGATCCGGTTGAGACACGCGCATAGGCAGCCACCCGCAGCCGGCGGGGTGCCACCGGTTTAGCTGGGATGGCCTGTACTGTGCGCGCCACTACTATCACTCCTCTCCTGCTACTTGTTCCCCCACCCTGTGACTACCTGGTGGGGTTGTATCCATGTACGCTCTAAACCCGGTTTTTATCCAGTCGAACCCGCCAGACCAACACCCCGATTGGGGCGGTCGATAACGCGACTACCTGGTTAAGAATCTGCGCGTGAGCCTGCGGTGAAATCACTCCTTTGGCATACAGGCCATCAACAAAGGCGATATCGGCGGCTAGTTGCAGCTCGCTTGCTAGTTCGGTGGCGTTCATGACCTGCCACCCCTGGTGCCGAAACGATCGCGGATATAGCAAGCATGAGTGCAGTACTTTCGGTTCCTATTCCCATAAGCGCTGAACTTGGTAGCGCAGTAGGCGCAGGTGAATACGTAGATGGCTTTGCGGTTGAGACGCTCGGGATGGGCATGCCACCAAGCAAGCCGACAAGTAGTAGAACAAAACCTGCGTCCACTCGTAACCATGGGAAGACGCGTCTGGCAGTGATCACAACACCCCACCGCTGGCTGCTCGTTGGGCTGGTCGGTGACAATTGCGGCTCTACGGCAGATCGACTTAACCGTGTTGCGCGATACCTCCACCTCAGCTGCGATCTGCCCGTAGCTCGCGCCACGGCGACGCAACTCCAAAACTCGCTGTTTCGTTGTCTCGCTCAGCACTACACGTCTCCTGCCATCAGAAAGGGTCTCTACTGACAGGGCTTTGGGACGGCCTTACTTATAACCAACGGCTTGTACACAAACACGAAAACGGCCCCGCCACCACCCGATTTCTCGAGGTAGCGGCAGGGCCGTTACGTTGCGTGTGAGGGGTTAGTAGCCGAGCTTTTGATTCACCCGACGCTGCACTTGGTCATACAGACTGCCGAGCCGGCGGCGGCGCTCGTCCCCGTTGCCGTACTCGCCGCGAATGACCGCGTCAGCTAGGGCATCAATGTTCGGTGCGGGTTTGGGTGCGGGCTTTTTGCCGGCGAGTTTCTCGTTCACGCGCCGCTGTACCTGGTCGTAGAGGTTGCCGAGGCGGCGGCGGCGTTCGTCCCCGTTGCCGTACTCGCCCCTAATGACCGCGTCAGCGAGGGCGTCAATATTCGGGGTGGGTGCTGGTGTGGGCTTCGGTGCTGGGGCTGGTTTGGTTCCGCTCATGTGGTCGTACCAGTACTGGGCGCGCGCCATGTAAGCGGCGTGTTGGGAGTCGGCGAGGGATGCGGGGCATTCGGTGGAGGAAAAGTGCCGGTGTCCGAAGACGTTTTTACCCCACGCCGGGCGGCCTAGTCCGTAGTGTTTGCAGATGGCGGCGACGAGGTGGGCTCCGTTATCGAGGCAGGCCTCGCTGATGCGCCAGGGGTTGGTGGAGGCGTCGGCGTGTTCGATACCAATACTGGTGGTGTTGGCGGCCCAGTTTCCGGCGTGCCAGGCGGTGTCACGGTCCCACACGAGCTGCCCGATCCGCCCATCGGTTTGGACTTGGTAGTGGGCGGAGGCTTGGCGGGTTTGCCACACGTCCCAGCAGCCTTTGATGGTGAGGTTGCCGGCATTGTGGTGAATGATCACCTTATCGATCCGTTTACCGCCTCGGCCGGGGGTGTAGTGCTTGTTCATGAGCCGGTTTTCGTCGGCTTCGAGGGTGTTCCAGTTTTTCATTACTTGTTCTCCTTCACTGTGGTGGCGTGTTTGGGTTGGTGTAGGGGTGGTTTGTTGGGGTCCTTGGTGGTGGTGATGACATCGAGTGCTTCACGGATGGGTGGGGGTATGGGAAGGCCGAGGCGGGTGGCGTTTTCGATCAGGGAGATGCCTTCGTTGGATAGGTAGAAGAAGATGGTCGCTACTCGTAGTACTCCGGGGGTGCCGAGCACGTGGGTGTCGAGCAGGTGGGCGAGGCCGATGAGGGTGAAAATGAGGATTTTGCGGCTGATCCCGCGAAACCCGATGGCAGAGTTCACGCGCCGCTCACTGATCGCAGCGAGTACGCCGGTGATGTAGTCAGCGGTCACGAAGGCGATCAGGGCGTAGACCAGGCCGTCGATGCCGCCGAGCCATGCGCCGATACCGGCTCCGATACCGGTGATGGCCGTTTGTATTGCGGCCCACAAGGTTTTAGCAGACATAAAAAGGGGGGTCCTTCCAATGAGAGATAAGAAAATGCCCCCACCCGGCAGGGGTGAAGGCATTAATGAAGAAAAAAGGGGGGGCCGGTGGTCTTGCTCCGGCTTTTACTGGCGGGGGTTCGTTTCCGAGAGTGCTTGGGTAAGCAGGCGCCTACCGGAACGCGTGGTCGTCAAAGCGCTTATGGCCACGTGGGCCAGGTCGATCGTTTCCGTGGCGGGCTCTTCTAGTGGCACCTGCTGGCCGCTGGTTGGTGGCGCGGTGGGTGTGTTCACGGCTGGTGGCGTGGTCGGTGTGGGGTTGATGATCATGAGCCCGCCACCGTGTCATTGGCTTGCTCCAGACTCGTAGCGAGTATGTCCAGGGCGCGGGCGGTATCCCCGGTGAAGCATTGGCTGCTGGCGTTAAGCGCGTCAAGAAGCAATGCGGCTTTGTCGCTGGTGAACTCCACAGTGACTTCTTCGCTAAGTAGCTGGGTGTGTTCAGTGTGGAACTCACTGGCCTTGCCTGGGTCTTGCAGGGTGATGGTGCCATCACCATTGACTTTGGGAGACCCGTCCTCGCCGAGTTGGGCGTAGAGGCGCACGAGGTCGTATTCGTCTTGGCTAAAGGTTTCTATTGCCGGGGCCAGAGCCGCAAGCAGGTGGGTTCTAGCCCTTGATGGGGTGGGTGGTAGCTCGAGTGTGTCGAGTAGCGCGGTTACGGCGGGGAGGTCACGGTTAGTAAACGCAAGCTTCATGGGTAGGTCTCCTTTAGTCGTTGGGGATATTGATCGTGGATAGGCCGGTGTTGTCGTAGCGCCGCCAGGTGATGTTGCCCCCTGATCCGGAGATGGTGGTGATCCAGCCTCGGTTGAGGTATTGGATGAGTGTGTTGACCGCAGTGGTGACGGCACTGAGGCGTTGCATTTCGCGGGTGAGGTTGTAGCGGGTGCCATTAGTGACAACGTAGAGGTCGTGGGTTTGGAACACGACTTCGGCAAGCCAGTTCGCGCCTTGGATCGCGGGGAATGTGCCGCGACTGCCGATCTTGGTGTCAACCAGTTGGATGGGTCTGGACTCTGCGGTGTAGAACTTATTGCCCCGGGTGTATAGGTTCGCCCCGAGGTGGATGCCGGGCTGGCCAGAATGGATTTTGCCTTTCGGGTCCAGGGTGAACACCACCACGTGGTTGTCAGTGTCGGCACCGGTGGTCCAGGCAGCATAGGAAGCCCCGTCCGCCAGGTGGGTGTTCAATCCCCGAAACGAGGCTGGTTTACCTTGAAATCCGGCTTGTCCCAGCCACCCCAAATAGGTGGTGCCGTGGTAGAAATGCATCCCTGACTTGTTGATCCGCCCTTGCAGGCGTGTCCCGTCCCACCACTCGATCGCGGTGGGGCTAATGCGGATAGAGTTTTTCCATCCAGCTAGCCCGACTTGGATCGCGTTAGAGGCGAGTTTGTCAGCGGTAATGGATCGGGCTTGGATGCGGCCTGCGTTGAGATAGCCTGTGGTGATTTTCCCTGCGTCAAGGGAGGCGATTTTCGCGCTGGTAATGGCGGCATCGCGAATCATCGCGGTTTGAATAAACCCGTTGGCGATGGTGAGCTTATCGGAGGTAATACTCCCTGCAGCGATCCTGCCTGCCGCCAAAGTCCCCGTCGTAATCTTCGAAGCATCTAACGAGGCGATTTTGGCGTTGGTGATCGCCGCGTCCCTAATAGCGCCGGTGCCAATGATCGCGTTATCAATCACCGTTGCTCCGGTGAGGTGAATACGCCGTCCCGTAATGCGCACCTCGTTGTTTTCTGGGGAAATGTTGATGGAGGCAACCACCCCGGCCTTATCGACCTTCGCAGCAATCTCGCGCTGAGCATCATCCACGCCGGTGAGGGCTCGGCCTGCGCGGTCAAGTGCTTCAGCGACATCGCGTTTGGCGGCTTCGAGGTCAGCGGTGACTTGTGCATGGTTTAGATCGGTGGCAACCGATATCCACCCGGGTTTTCCGGTGTCAGTGGTGGTGTAAACCCAAATCTCGATTGTTTCGCCATTGGGTTTAAACCAGGTATCTCCCAGGCGCGCGGTTGTTGGTTGGGTGGGGCCGTAGTGGTTGGTGGTTTTCCCATCCGCCGACGCCAAAGCCAACCCCGCCGTGGTTTCAGCCGTTTGGGCGGTCTCAACCGCCGTGGTAACCGTGCGGGTCACATCAGTGAACTTCGCTGCCGCACTACCTAGCTCTACCGAGAGGTAGGCTTCGGTGAGGGGGTTGTAGTCGTAGGCCACCACCCGCGCGGTGAGCACCATCTCCAGGTCAGCGTGTTCCACGGTGACGGTATCGCCAAGCAGCACGGTTTCCAGTTGTGCCAGGTCAGCGTATTCACGGGTGGAAGCCAAGTCAGTAAACGACACCCGGTAGGAAGCCTGCGGCTTGTCAATGTGGTTAGTGAAGTACTCTGCAGCTGCCAGGCGACGCAACAGGCCATGAGCCTCATCTAGGGTGACCTCACCTTCACGCGGATTATCTGGGTCGGTGATGGCTTTGACCTGCCCATACCTGATCACCCGAACCCGCGCCGCCACATAATCATTCAGCCGTGGGCTATCGACGTACAGCTCGGGCAGTAACAGGCCGTCATAACCCACCGGCAAAATCCGAGTGGTGATAGTCGTGTAGTCCAGGTGTGAGGTATACCCGGTGAGATTTTTACGATCCCTGATCACCACGCCCCGGTTCTTCCCACGCTTGGGTGCGTGGTGGATGTGGAAGTTATCGCGGGTGATCTGCCCACCCCACCTGGAGACAAAACTGTTCTCTGCCCTCCCATCCAACACAGCCCCAGCAACGGGCACGCGCACCAGGCGCGCAGAAGCCACCGTGGAGGCATCACTACTAGTGGCGGTGAACCGGTGCGGGGTGTTCGCGGCTGCGAGGATCTGGTCGAGCGCGGCTTTGGGGGTTTTGTTCACCACGAACGTATCCGCGACCAGGTTCGCCGCCAAGTCATAAAACAGATGCAGGCAGGTGACCTCCACCAGCCCATCCACCGTGGTGACCCTTTCGCTAATCCTGAAACCCTGCCGAGTGTCCATGCCTGGTACGGGGCAGGCCACAATATTTTCCAACAAGAGAGCCTGAGCCAGTGGGGCGTTGGCTGGGTAGGTAAACGACAATGTGAACGCCCCGTTTAACTCCTCCCGCACCACCGGGTCAATAACCTCACCATCGAGCATCCCCAGCCCATTAGAGGTGAACGTGGTGGCGAAACGGTCATGAACACTAATCATCATGTCCTCCAAGCAGGCTAAAGACACCCCCACTCGAAGCGCGGGGCGTACTAGAACGCGGATACGGGGGTTAGGGGTTTTTCCAATTCCCCTGGATCTCAACCTTGCTGATACCAGTGCCAAGCTCGATGCGGTTAACACCAGGTGTCAGCAGTGGGAACGGGCCGGTGAGGGCGTCGGTTTGGGCTTTACCTGCCACATGGGTAATAAGGCGACGGCTATCAACCGTGACCCGGCCTGCGGGCGCGCGCAGCACATGGCGGACACCATTAACTGTCAGGGTGAGGGTGCCGGTGCCATACACCGTGATCACCGGGGCCGCATCCAACAAACCCGGATTAGTAACCATCCCGCTAGTACTGAGCGTTTTAACGTCCATGCCACTATCTAGGTAGGTGAAGGGTTCACACACCACCTCAGTGTCGAACATTGCCCATGCGGTGAGTTCTTGACGCAGCGACCCAACATGAGCGTATTTCACGCGCCGGAACAAGCCGGGCTCGCTGCTGAGCCCAATCGTGGTTGCTTCACTGAGCGCTAGCCCCGCTTGTTGGTACGCCTGTAAACCCCCTTTGACGGCGAGGGGTAGGTGGATGGTGGTGTCTTCCCAGCCCAATAATCTGGTGAGTGTCCCAGCCCGCCCAGTGACCTCGATATCATCCACCACCCGGCGGGCAACGGGGAGTTCCACCGGGCCAGTCAGGCGCAGCCCCAGGGAAGCAGAGGTGGTGTGGTGGTTGAGAACAAACCCATACACGGTTACACACCTCCTGCCATGACCGTGGCCCGATGGTTCAAACGTGCTAACTGGGTGTTGATCCCAGGGGCGAGCTTGCCCACCAACGTCCCATCATTGAGCACCACCTTGAAATCAATGCCAGACAATACTTCTCTTGCCGTTTGGCGGGCGACTTCAACCGCATCCACCCGATCGTGGTTCGTATACTCGACTGGACTGAGCGGGTTGACAGGGCCTACGGGTTGGAGGTCAACCACTGGCATGGCGGTAGTGGCTTCGATGGGAATGGTGACGCCTTGGGTGAGGTCATCGAAGGCGTCGAGGGTGTCTTGGGCGAGGTTCGTGGCGGCGCGGGTGGCGCGTTTACCGTCGGTGCGGATGGACCCGGCCAGGCCTTCGACGAGCATGGAGCCGGCCCAGGCCATCTTCCGGCTGGGACTGTGGATGCCGAAGAAACTGGTGATCCCATCCCAAATACCACTCACCCACCCAGAGACTTGGTTCCACAACCACCCGGCCAGGGACTGGATACCATTCCACAACCCGCGCACCAGGTTCGCTCCCGCATCAGCCATCGCCCCCACACCCTGCCCGACCGCGCGCACGATCCCGCTAATGATCTGCGGAATCGCCGCCACCACCGTGGAAATGATTTGCGGCAAGGCTTTCACCAGCGAAGTGAGCAACTTGATGCCAGCTTGCACCAGTTGTGGGATTGCATTTCCGATGGCGGTGGTGATCGCGGCGATAATCTGCGGCAGGGCCGCCACAATGGTTTGGATGATTTGCGGCAGCGCCCCAATCAACGCAGTCAGCAACCTAATCCCAGCATCGATTAGTTGCGGGATCGCACCGACCACGCCGTTGACGATGGCGGTGATGATCTGCGGCAACGCGTTCACAATCGCTTGAATGATCTGCGGCAACGCGCCAACGAGAGAAGTTAACAACTGTATGCCGGCGTCAATGATCTGCGGAATAGCACTCACCAAGAACGCCACCAACGACTCAATCACCGCCGGCAGCGCCTCAATCAACACTGGGATCGCTTCGATAAGTCCTTGAGCGAGTCCGAGAATCAACTGCAGCGCGGCGTCGAGAATCAGTGGGAGGTTGTCGGCTAGGGACTGCACCAACGCCATGATCATCTCGACCGCTGCCGGTATCAGCTCCGGTAGGGCTTCCCCGATCCCGGCCACGAGGGTGGTGATCACTTGGATCGCGGCATCCATGAGTGCCGGCAGCGCCTCAATAATCGCCTCCACCAGAGCAACCACCAACTGCACAGCAGTCTCAGCAACCTGCGGGAGCACAGCGATAATACCCTCCAACAGGGAGGTAAGAATGCTCATGCCGGTGTCGATCACCTGCGGGAGCTGGGCCGCAATAAAGGCGAGGGCTTCCTTCAAGATCCCACCGAGGGTGTTGATGAAGGCCGGGAGCCCACCGGTCTCCATCGCGGTGGTCAGTTCATTCACCCAGCCGTTGACCATCGGCATGACCGTGCCAGCCAACGCGTCACTCACCCCCGTGGCAAGCAGGCCCTTGAGGTTCGCAACATTGTCTTTAAGGGTGGAGAGCTGTCCGGTGAAGGTTTTGGATTGGGCTTCCATCGCCCCATAAAACCTGCCACCCTCACTCGTGGCGGAGGCGAACGCGTCAGCCACCATCTCCGCGCTGATCGCACCCTTCGCCATCTCTTCCTTGAGTTCACCAATGCTTTTACCGGTTTTGCGCGAGATTTCCTCCAACGGGTTGAACCCAGCGTTGATCATCTGCATCAAATCCTGACCCGTCAACTTCCCCGTACTACTCATCTGAGCAAAAGCCAGAGTCAGCGAGTCGAGTTTCTGGGCATCACCTTGGGAGATATCCCCCAGCTGGCGAAGCCTCACCGTGGCTTCATCAGCATTGATCCCAAACGCCATGAGGGTTTGGGTGGATTTAGCGAGGTCTTCCATCCCAAACGGAGTCGACGCCGCCTCCTTCTTCAACATGTTAACCAGGGCTTGGGCTTTGGCCTGATCCCCCAGCATGGTCGTAAAACTCGTGGTGTATTGCTCCATGCGGGCGTTGTACTCCACCCCATCCTTGAGCGCCCCGGCGAATGCTTTACCGATCCCGACGATCGCGTGGCCGATGGCTTTAACCCCACCAATAATCGCCTCGGCCGCCAGATTCGCCTTCAACACATCACCAAACACTCGGGTCTTACCCGACGTGTCAGCCATTTCGTCGCCCAGGTCATCGACCGCGTCTTCAAGCCGACCAGTGCCCTGGGCAGCATCCTTCGCATCATCACCGGCCCCGTCAGCTTCATCACCAAACTTGGCCAGCTGAGTGTTGTTATCTTTCAGCTCTCCTTCCAGGTCATTAAGGACTGCCTCGGCGTTGTTGAGCTGGATCTGCCAATTCTTCGTCCGTGCATCATTTTCACCAAACGACTCAGCAGAGTTCGCCAACGCCTGGCGTAACGTCGAGATTTTAGACTTTTGCGCCTCAATCTCCTTGCCCAACACCTGGTTACGGGCCGTCAAAGCATCCGCGCTAGTGGCGTTCTTCCCGAACTGGGACGCCACCAACTTCATCTCCGACCCCAACACACGCATCTCACGGTTAATATCCGTAATCGCGCGCTTAAACTCCCGCTCACCCTCAAGGCCAATCTTCAAACCAAACGAGCTGTCAGCCACGATAAATCACCTCCTAGGGGGCACAGAATGTGGGAAACTTGAGAAAACATCAGCACAAGGCGCTAGCGAGGTCATGCGATGCCAGACTCATTAAACGATCCACGGGTTCTCGAGCAGGTTGCAAATGAACTCGGTCTATATGTTTACGCTTTAGTGGATCCTGAAAACGGACTGCCTTTCTACATTGGTAAAGGACGAGGTACCCGGTTTGCCGCGCATGGTCGCGAAGCCATGTTGGCACTAAATAAAGATGGCGACTAATCCAAAACTGAGCAGACTAGAAAAGTTGAGCGAATTAATCAGATTAGACAAGCCGATCGGGAGCCTGATATTTGGATTATTCGTTATGGAATGACAAGTAAAACTGAGTACACCTCTGTTGAAGCCGCATGTATTGATCTCCTTCATTCGTTCCCGCTTTTAGACAGTTGTGAGCTTTCACCAAATTTGCATCGTAATCAGCTCACTAACGAAAGAAAAGAACAGAATAATAGGCATGGAATCATACGCCTCGAAGATTTAGTTGCCGAGATGGCTGCACCAAACCTTGATACCGACACCCCTTTACTCACTATCCAGCTCCGTTCGTGGTCAGAGTTAAAGGATGAAGTACCTGGTGCGCAGTCGTGGTGGATGTGGCTATAAACCTGAATGGTTACCGAGCAATATGCGAAAAAAGCATTACGAAGAAATTGGGTTAAGCGCTTGCGCCTGGTGGGATTTTAGCTTGGAGCTAGCGAGTCAATATGAATACGCTGTAGCTGTCCACCGAGGGGTAACTCGCGCCTTAATGCGCATTAAGCCTGGTTCAATGGAAGAAAAAATAATGCCATATTCGGGAAAGAAGCGGCGCGGATTTCAATTCGAGATTATAGACAGCGGAGAACTCTTTGACGAGGTCGTCGGCAAGTACGGCCATAGAATTAAGATGGCTCAGACTCAATATTATTGGCCACGACCAAACAAGAAATAACCTGACTTCAAATCCCCGCTGGAATGATGTCGTCGATGAACCAGGTGCGGGCGGGTGCGGCTCTGCCGGTGTCGATGCGCCAGCAATCCACCAAGTCCAACAAGGCACCAAACCGCATCAACTCGACTTCGGTGAGGGTGAGGTTGAGGTGGGCTAGGCCGATGTAGGTCAAGTGGGTGAAAGCCGCCTCGACACCGGTTTCTACGCGCCCGAGGTCGGAGTGTCTTTTGGGTCTGTCTCGATGTGGATTTCCCGCCTCGTGCCACGGTGGAGGGCTTCGGTGATCGCTGCCCGATAATCAGTCAGATCAGCCGGGACGGTAAGCAGCTCAACCGCTTCTATCGTCAGCTCTGGTTTTGCCTCTCCTGGGTGGGTGAGGTTGTGGATTTTCACTGACTGGTTCGCTAGCAGGGTGATCAGCCAGGTGACTTCCCCAAGCGTGGTAGCCAGATCCTCAGAAGTTTCTAGGGCGGTGCCGAGGTTTTCTAGCCCGCCGTAACGGGCAGCGATCTCACGGGTCGCCCCGGTGGTGAGCACCAACTCATAATCGGTGCCACCAATACGCACGGCTGCGGCGTTAGTGATTTTTCCTGTTTTCGTTGTTTTTGCCATCAGCTGCTCCATTCGGTTATGCGCCGGCGCGCGGGCCGGGGGCTGTCGTTGTGGTGGGTTCGTAAACCTGCTTGTACCAGCCGGTGATGACTTCTGCTTTCACGCCGGGTGTGCCTTCGGTGACTTCTGCTTTCCACGGGTGCTTACCAGTGGCGTCGGGTTTGTTGCGGCGCAGGATCGTGCCCTCGATCGACGGGGTGCTAAACGTGATGGAGTCGCCTTTGGTGTTGAGTGTGGCGGTGGGTAGGGCGAATTTGACGCGGTAGAGCCAAAAATACTGATACTTCCCGTTGGAGCGTGCGGCGCGGAAGCCGATCGCGACCGGGCTACCACCATCTTCACTAGCGGAGATGAGCACGCCGTTGGTGTCGACGGTGGCGCCAGTGAGTGCGGCTGCTGTTTCGTTGCCGAGGTCGTCGATGCCGAGGGTGAGGGTGCCGGATTTGAACTCTTTAACAATCTCGGAAGCGCCGTCGTCGGCATACAGGATGGCTTCTGCGACCTCGACGGAGAGTTCTGCGCTGATGGCTTTGGCGAGTTGTTTGGGGGTGGCGTAGGTTTCTTCGCCGTTGTCGTTTTCGGTGATGGTTGCGTAGTAGAGCTTGTCTAAACCAATGGTGGCCATGGCAGTGTTCCTTTCGTCTAGGACTGGTAGGGGTGGTGGGTGGCGGTGTCGATGACGTAGTGGTGGTAGCCGGTATCAGCCTCAAAACCGACATAGTGACGCGCCGTGATCGTCAGGCCAGTGTCGATCAGGGCGCGGGTGAGGCGGTCGCGTGCAGGCAGGTAGCTACCTCGGGTAAAGAGGGATAGGCGGGCTTCTTCGACTTCCACCCCAGGGGTGTTATCGGCATACACCTCAAACCCGTCAGTCAGGGGTGTGGCGACCAAATACGTAGTCGGTGGTGGGGTTTGGGTGTACAAGCCAACCTCAAACGGGAGCCCCAGGCCGTCTGCCATGTGGGTGAGTTGTTCTAAAAGCGGGGTGTGGGTCATGGTTTCACCTGCTCAATCACAGTAGTCAGCGCGGTTTTCATCGCTTCTTGGGCGGGTTTGCGGGTTTGGGAGCGGGTGGGTGTGAGGAATGGGCGGGCCGCCTGGTTGGACCGGCCGTGCTCTAACACGTTGGCGATGAGTGCGTTCGACCTGCCGTCGCGCCGGTTTTCGGCGAACCCGACCTTGACGTTGTAAACCCCACGCGAATTCACTTTCACAGCAGTTGTGCCCAGCGCGGAGACTAGTTGTCCGGTGGAGCGTGAAGGGGCCTTCGTGCCTCGCCCGATCGCAGCCGTCAGGTTCGCGCGTAGTCTGGGCTCCACCACCGAGGCTCCGGCACTCAGGATTTGTTCGGCATTGTTTTCGACCACGTTGCCCACCTGGTTGAGGGCATCAATCACGGTGTTGGGTAGGCGCACATCGACTCTGGCCATCACACCTGTCCTTTTCTCATGGTTCCTTCGGGTTCAACCTTGTGGGCGAGGATTTCCACGTACCTGCCGACGTGTTCGACGGTGTCGATCACAAACCTGCCTTTTTCGCTGGCGATTTCCATATCCGTACTCACGGTGACACCGGGGATAGCGCGGATGCGGAAAAGCACGTCAGCTTTCGTGTAAGCCGCACGGTTCACCCACGCGCTAGAAGCGTGACGAACCTCCATGGATGCTCGAACGCTTG
>JAUNVG010000015.1 GCA_030537735.1 Actinomycetaceae bacterium | reverse complement strand
TCATTGAAACACTCCTTCGAAGTAAGAAGCGTTGCAACGCTAACTAGAACTCAAGGCCCAGGTCGGGGGTGGGTTGCCCTAGTCGGAAAGAAACGATGGCGATGATCAGTGTGAACGCGACAATCACTGCCGCGGCGGCGGACCACGGAGCTAGGCGCGTTGGACGTTTCATACCTACTATGATGCCAAAAACCCCAGGTTGTGGGGATTAGAGTTCTCTCATCTGCAACTAACGGTGGTTTCATTCCCGTTTGTCACACTGGTTCCATCAGCTTGAAGTACCTGTCAAGAAGTGGAGTTAGAGATGACCTTAAAACTTTTGGCGTTGGGATTGTTAGTAGACGTAGTTGCCATTACTGCTTTGGCGTATGGCATTTACTACCGTCGCCATGGGAAGTCTGATTTAGCGTTAGCTTTCATGGCGTTAAATATCGGGGTGTTCGCGGCGGTGGCGCTGCTGGCTAACGCCGAGGTCGGTATGGGGTTCGCGTTCGGGCTGTTCGGTATTTTGTCGATTATTCGCCTGCGCTCCACTCAGCTTTCTCAAAACGAAGTTGCCTACTACTTCATTTCCTTGGTGTTTGGCCTGATTAACTCCCTGGGTGCTTCTAACCTGGCGGTGGCAGCGGTGCTGGATGGCGTTTTGCTGCTGGTGATGCTGGCGTTGGATTCGGCTTTGGTGGGACGCAACCGCCGCCAGCACCACATTATCTTGGATCGTGCTTTCACCGACCATAAGATGCTGCGCCAGGAACTGCAGTACCGTTTGGGTGCCACGGTGGAAACCATGGATGTGGTGGAGATTGATTTTGTGCGTGAGATAACGGAGGTGAACGTGACTGTGCGTGAAGGTGGGGAGAGCGCCCGCGAAGACCACATGTTGCGTCAGGTGGAGAAGGAGGAAGCCGATGCCTTCACTGCTCGCCACTGAACTGGATCTGCGTTCGGTAGCTGCCACCCAGACCCCGAAACTGGCTCCGGTGCGTGAAGCCGTGCAGGCCCTGCCAGGGTTGACCTTGGATGAGGTTAACGCCAAGGCCGCCTTGCAAGAGCGGGTGGATACGAAGTTCATCGTCCACCCCAGCGCACTGCTGGGTTTAATGGAGGAGCTGCGCGGCCAACTGGAGGTGCTAGACATCGACGGTATCCGCAGTTTTTCCTACGATTCGATTTACTTTGATACCGACAACCTACGTACCTACCGCGATCATTTACAAGGGCGTAGACGCCGTTTCAAAGTCAGGACCCGCCACTACGTGGATTCCGATTTCACGGTTTTAGAGGTGAAAACCAAGGGGCTGCGCAGCAAGACGGAGAAGGTGCGCATCAACCACCATGTTCCCGGCGATGAGCTGGGTAAGGAGGGGGCGCAGTTCGTGACCGAGCAGTTGAAACGCTACCGCGTGGCTGACGGTGAGCAGGTAGTTAACCAGCTGCGCCCGGCGCTTCGCACTTCCTACCGCCGCATTACTTTGGTCGGGAAGTACCGTCCCTTCCGCATGACTTGTGACGCGGTGTTGAACTGCGCTGATGCCGATTCCGGGGTGTTGACGCTGCGCGATCGGGTACTGGTGGAAACGAAGACTCCGTCGATGCGTGACCCGCTGATCGGGCAGATGTATCGGCTGGGAATCCGCCCGGTGGGTATGAGTAAATACTGCGCTGGGATCGGAATGCTGAAGGAAGATATCCCTTCTATGAAGTGGAATAAGGTGATTCGCAATCACCTGCGGGTCAGCGCTTAGCTTGACGCGCTTGCTTCCTGACGGGAGAGAAGAGGATAGTGGCCGGCTCCTATTTCGTGGGGGCCGGCCGCTGCTGTATGTTAGGGCAGTTCGGCCTGCAGCCGAGTCAGGTGAAGAGCCAGGTAACCAGCTTCCCCGCTGCTGAGCTTGCGGGCGAGTTTTTCCTCTAACAGCTTGGTCAGCTCCAAGGCGCTAGCGGTTGCTTGCGGGTAGGACGATTGCAGGGCTGCAAAAATGTCGAACGGGGCTTGAGGTAGTTGCTGCCCAGTGGTGATTCGCACGAATAGGTAACGCAGGTGAGTGACGAACCTGGTGGCAGCCACGCTTTCGCGGCTGATTTCTTGCCCCCAGGTTTCTTCAAGGTAGGAAAACACTGCCGAGATGGTTTCGGTCATGGCAACGGTGCGCCCGATGTCACCCACCGCCAGTGTTTGGGTGATGGCGTGTAGCGCGAAAGCCGACCATTCCTGTGCCTGGAACTCCACCCCCAGCTTTTCCTGTGTCAGCGCGATCGCTTGACGTCCGAAATCGGCTTCTTGTGGGTAGAGCTGTGCCACTTCCCACGCCAGGGGGAAGTCAACTTCGATTCCTTGCTGGATGCGTTGGACGGCGAAGTTTAAGTGATCTAGAACCGGCAGCAGGAAGGACGCCGATGGTTTCAACCCCAGGAGGCGGTGGGCTAGTTCCATAATCTCACCGGCGGTTTCGACCTGCTTGGCGGGCGCGTTACTTAGTAGGTCTTCTAGGCGGGAGATAGTGGCGTACTGCTGGGAGATGAATATTTGGGCTCCGCTGGCGTCAACGAGGTCGCCGCGCCGACGCCCGAATCCGATTCCTTTAGCTAGGGCGATGACACGGTTATGGTCACCATTTGGGGTGGTGCCTTCCTCCCCAGGGTGTGTTTGAGTGTTCCCGGATGCGGGTGTGCTGGCGGGGTCGGCGTTGTTTTGTGGCACGCGGCAGGCGAGGATGGCGTTGTTATTGAATACTCGCTCAACCCTCAGTGTCGGCATGTTTTCCTCCGTAGCTGCACATTGCCGCTAGTTTTCTACCTTTTCCTGCCTGCCGCTGCCACCAGCGCGCTCTGTGAATGCAGTCGGCTAAGGAGGAAAACCTCCCCCCTTAGCCGACCGGCGTCAGTTAACTGCGCGGGGTAATGGTCACCACGTCCTCGCCTTCCCCTGCTGCCAGGTTTGGCTCCGACATGGCGAATGCGTCACCGTTAGTCAGTACCACCGGAGTTACGACTGCGGGCACGATTGGCCGCACCACTTCCCAGTCAACTTCGATAACTGGCTCCCCCGCTTCCAGCTGCGAACCTTCCTCGCATAGCACGCGAAAGCCGCTGCCTTTCAAGTTCACGGTGTCAAGCCCAACGTGGACTAGGATTTCAGCTCCCGCGCGGGTGCGGATCGCGAAGGCATGGGCGGTGGGAGCCACCATCATTAGCTCACCCGCCACCGGGGCGCACACCACGTTAGAAGTGGGGTCCACCGCGAAACCGTCACCCATCATGCGTTGGGCGAACACGGGGTCGGGTACTTCATCTAGCGGCAGCAGGCGCCCCTGTACCGGGGCGCGAAGACCTTCGGCGCCGGCCCCGCCGGCTGCGGGGGAGGCCGGGGTTGGTTCGGGTGCGGCCGGAGCCGGTTCGGGGGTGGGAGTGGCAGCTGCCTGCGTGGCGGGAGCCTGCGGCGACTGCGTGCCTACCTCGTTGCTGGTGTCGTCTTTTTTCTTAAATGGATTCCACATGGTTGTTCCTTCCTTACCTACTAAATCCTAATCGTCAATTCCCAAATAGTCGTTAATGGCGTTCTTATACAAGATAGCTTTCGCCCCGTAAACAGCTTGAATACCGCCCTTGACGTCGAAAACGCCAGCGGCACCCAGCTGCTTGAGGGCGTCGCGAACGACCTTATCGGAGTCCTTCACCGACACCCGCAGTCGGGTGATGCAAGCATCGACGTCGTCGAGGTTCTCCTCTCCTCCCAGTGCTTCCAAGATCAGCATGGCTTCTTTTTCTAGCTGGGTTTGCCCACTGTCTTGGGCCACTGCTACCGCGCCTTCAGCCTGCGCTCCCTGGGTGCCATCGGCAGTCGGGGCAGCGGCTCCGCGCCCGCGCTTGCTGGTAGCAGGATCCGGCTCGGTGTCATCCAGGTGGCCGGGGGTGGCTACCCGGAAGCGTTTGATGAGGAAAACAAAGGTGAAGTAGTACAGGAAGAACCACGCCACGCCGACGGGAAGTACCCACAGCCAGTTCGTGCGGTCGTTGCCTTGTAAGATCCCAAAGAGCGTGAAGTCAATGACACCGCCGGAGAAGGTGTTGCCGATACGGATTTGCAGCAGGTCGGCAATGAGGAAGGAAAAACCGTCGAAGAGGGCGTGGATCACGTACAGCCAGGGGGCTACGAATAGGAACATGAACTCGATCGGCTCGGTGATGCCGGTTACGAAAGAGGTCAGCGCTACCGACAAGAACAGACCGGTGTACTTGGTGCGGCGTTCTTTGGGCACGCAGTGCCACATCGCCAGGCAGGCGCCGGGCAGGCCGAACATCATGGTGTCGAAGCGGCCGGCGAAGTAGCGGGTACCTTCAGTGAACAATCCGGTGTGGTTGGGGTCAGCCATCTGCGCGAAGAAAATCTTTTGCGCACCTACAACCTGCGTGCCGGCTACGGTTTCGACCCCGCCTAGTTCGGTGAGCCAAAACATCGGGTAGATCATGTGGTGGAGCCCGACCGCACCCGACAGGCGCAGGATGAACCCGTATAGGAAGGTCCCGATGGGGCCGAGGGTGGCGATACCTTCACCGGCGGTGACCATCCACCCCTGGATCGGGGGCCAGATGAGGAAGAACATGAAGCCAACCAGCAGGCCGGCGAAGGCGGTGACGATGGGGACGAAGCGTGAGCCACCGAAGAATCCCAGTACCGGGGGTAGCTGGATGTTGTAGTAGCGGTTGTGTAGCCACACCGCGATGGCGCCGATTACCAGTGAGCCGATGACGCCGGTGTCGATTGACCCTTCCGGGTTGGTTAGCTGCACCAGTTGGGTCATGGTGGCGTTCATTACCAGGAAACCAACGATGCCGGCGAGGGCGGCGGTGCCCTTGTCGCGTTTGGCTAGCCCGATACACAGGCCGATGGAAAGCAGTAGTGCCAGGTTCGCGAAGACGACGTTGCCGGCGGCGGACATGACGGAGAAGATGGTCTGTAGTACGCGGTTGTCCAGTACCGGGTAGGCAGCGACCGTGGTGGGGTTGGAGAGGGCTCCGCCGATGCCGAGTAGTAGGCCGGCGGCGGGAAGTATAGCGATGGGGAGCATGAATGCTTTCCCCACTCGCTGGAGGGTTTTGAACATCAGTGTTCACTTTCTGCGCGGGGTGAGTGAAGCTGGCGCGAAGAGGCAAACTCAGCGCAACTCACCCATAGTTGATTAAAGGAGGATGGTTGGCTTCGAGTTTTGCCTACTGAAAGTTACAACCTCGAAATAGTCCCGCCGGGGCGGGGTATCTTCATGATAGCCCGCCCCGGCGAAGGGGTCTAGGTGCCGATGCTTCGTAGGCACCGTGGGTTTAGCTGTAGCTGCGGTCCATGCGGGCGTATTGGATGTGCCCATTTTCGTCGGTTTTCACGACCATCCACGTTCCTACTTCGACGTAGTCCACTTCCTGAGTCCACGACGAAGGCGCATGAGCCAACCTTGCGTCAAAGAAACAGACGAATGTTCCGCGCTCGGCATTGTTAAATTCGGATGGGTAAAAGTAGCTTGTGCGATCTAAGCTATGCGGTTTCAGCGGCGTGACATTGCACCCGCGTGCCTTCCCTTTTTCCCCTCGGAACACAACATTCCCCCAATAGCAGCTGGCCTGCGGTGGGTTGCATGTGGCATCGTTGCGACGTTCCATGAATGAGTCGAGGTCGGTGATGTAGGGGCGCGCTAAATCTGGGTCGTCCATCGCCCAGGCGTCCAGTAGGGCTTGGACTGCTTCATCCTTTGGAGGCACTAAGGGCTCGCCGTCCATTGTCAGAGTGGTTTCCTCCGCCACTAACCCGTCAGCTGTCCAGCGGATATTTAGGGTGTATTCACCGGAACATTCTAGGTCCGGACAGGTTCCGTCTTTGTCTCCTTTGAACGCTACCGTTGGCGAGGTGATTTGGACGAGTGATCCGAATACTTGGGGTGGGAAAAACTGAGGTGCGGTAGCGTACCCGTAGGTTTTGGTGCCTTCTGGCCAATCCTCAGAGTTGAATGAATCCACCAGGTTGAGGTCGTGATCGTAGATGCCCCAACTGTAGCGAGTGTATGACGTGTCGACAGCAAAGACCATCGATACGAGCGTATAGACTTGCCCGTCGCGGACAATGGGGGAGGCCGCGTAGGGAGCATACAAACCCCGGAATGGATCTTCCTGCCCGGTGGCGGCCACCCCATCGACATAGGTGAGGATGATTCCTTCGTGGGTGATGCCGTTGACCTTTAAAGGCGGTACTTCGTAGGTGCCGTTCCTGAAGTCCTCTTTGGAAAGAGCCATGTTCTGCGGGTCGGGTGGGGTGGGGGTGAGGGCTTGTTCTTCGGCGCTACCTGCCTGGGTTTCCAGGTCGAAACTGGTCAGGTTCCCGTCACTGGTGACGAGGATGGTGCCTGCGTCTAAAGCCCAGCTTTCCACCGCGGTGGTGATGGTCCAAACGACTTCGCCGGTGTTTGCATCCAGCCCGATAATCCCGGCGTTAGTGGCGAAGATTAGGGTCGATCCCACCAACGTGATCTTAGGGGTGCTATCCAGGCCGTTTAGTTCTGCGAACCCTTCTGCTGGTTGGTATTCCCAGGTTTTAACACCGTCAGTAACGGCTACTAGGTTGGTTGGGGTTACCACCAGGTGGGTCACGGTGTCTTTACTACTGCCAGGCCACCAGGAGGAAGCTTGAGCGGTGTAGGAAAATACCCACAGCCGGACGGAGGGGTCAACGCTGCCGCTGAGATCCACTCCCTGGCAGGACACGGCAGTATCCGTGGCGGAAAAGTCCCCAACCTGGGGGTCATGGGTCTCCAGGGGGTAGTGCACCGAAGCCGCGTAGTCAGGGTTATACGTGAAGGCTGGACCTAGTTCACTGCCTTGTTCGCTGTCGGTCCCGGGTTCATCGCTGCCGGTGGGGGCGCCGGTAGAGTCGGCGGTATCGCTGGCCGGCTGCGCCTGCGCATCAGGTGACTGGGTGACGCTGGCAGTAGCAGTAGCCAGATTCAGTTGTTGGCCGGAGTTACAGTTGATTACGTGGTCTTCGATGGTGCATGTGGCGTCGGGGAATACCGGTACTTCAAATACGGGTGCCGTAATTGAGCTACCAGCTTGCAGCCCAACTATTGCTCCGACGACTCCGCCGCGTTCATTGGTTCCCACTACACGGGTAATGCGATAGTTGTGGTAGTCAAACGCGGCGGTGAAGTAGTGGTCTTCAGCTGCTATCTTTTGGCGCCGCATATTGGTTTCTGCCCCGGCCGCTTCACGGAAGATGAAACCTCCATCGATCTTGGCGTCTTTCAATGAAGAGATTGCCACCGCAGTGGATTGCCGGGGCGCATAATTGGCGGAAGTGGCGCCGGGCTCACCCAGGTAGCGCCACCCGATGTATCCAATCTCGGCCACGATCACTACCACGAGGACGGTAGCGATGATGGTAAACCACGGCGCCCGGTGCTTGCGTGCCGGTGGGGGCGCTTGCGGATTTGGGTTGGGCGGGTCCATTTGCTCTGAGGGGTTTGGGGGTGGTGGTTGGGGCGCGGAGAAATCTTGATACGACATCATTGTCCTTTAAAAAACTGTGGTGCTATAAGTGGGATTGAAATAAGTCTACCAAGTGAGCTAAATGCTTAAACAAAGTAGTGCGCGGGATTTTCCTTATAAATACTTAACCTTGTTTGCGGGTTGTTTTATCAGGTAATTGGCGCCCGGAGCGTTTGGTAGTTGCGGTCTTGGAACTGGGTGATGTCTAGCGTTGGACTGGGGTGGGTTTTAGGGGGAGGTGGGGCGGTGGTTGGCTAAGGATTCGGCAGGTGTTTTGGGGAAGAAGACGCCAAATACTCCTTGATTGATGGGGCCAGGCGTGCAATAATACGTTTTAGAGCACAAAAGCTCGCTTTTGATCGAGAACGATCAAAAGCGGTCGTTTGTGGCGGGGTGACCCGCAATCTCAGCGCCGAGACCTTGTTAAGGAGACGCCATGGCGACCCTAGATGAACTACTTGCAGCCAACCCCGTAATCCCGGTGGTAGTGGTTGACTCTGTCGAAGATGGATTTAACGTCGGAAAAGCCCTGCTGGCAGGAGGAATCACCTCCGCCGAAGTGACCTTCCGTACCGCCGCCGCTCCTGATGCCATAAAAGAAATGGCTAAACTCGAAGGCCTCACAGTTGGGGCCGGCACCGTCATTAACGCCAACCAAGCCCGCCAAGCGATTGAAGCTGGCGCCCAGTTCGTAGTATCTCCCGGCCTGTCGGCCGAAGTTGTCCGCTACTGTCAAGAACAAAACGTTCCGGTGCTGCCTGCCTGCACCGACGGCACTCACATTATGGCCGCCCTGGATTTAGGGGTGGAAACTGTGAAGTTCTTCCCCGCCACCGCCCTCGGCGGAATCCCCACTATTAAGGCACTGTCTGCACCCTTCCCGCAGGTGCGTTTCGTGCCCACCGGGGGAGTGAGCGCCTCTAACCTGGCGGACTTCCTTTCCCTTAAATCGGTTGCCTCCTGCGGCGGGTCGTGGATGGTTAAAGGCGACCTGGTGAAAGCCGGTAAATGGGATGAGATCACCCGCCTGTCCGCCGAAGCCCTCGAAATCGCTCGTTCCGTTTCCGCCTAACTTTAAGGAGTACCCAACATGACTAAACTTCCAGTACGCCCAGCCGAAGAATGCCGATACGACATCGTTTCCCTGGGGGAAGTGATGCTGCGACTGGACCCGGGCGAAGGACGCATTAAAACCGCTCGTTCATTCACCGCGTGGGAAGGCGGAGGCGAATACAACGTCGCTCGCGGCCTGTCGCGCTGCTTCGGTAAACGCGCCGCGGTGGTGACCGCGCTGGTCGATAACGAGGTCGGCCACCTGATTGAGAACTTCATCCTTGCCGGTGGAGTGGACACCCGCTACCTGCACTGGGCGAAAGACGACGGCATCGGTCGCAGCGTGCGAAACGGATTGAACTTCACCGAACGTGGCTTCGGTATCCGCGGAGCCGTTGGCGTATCTGACCGCGGTCACACCGCGATCAGCCAGCTGCGTCCCGAAGACATCGACTGGGAGGACCTGTTCGGCCGCCAAGGGGTGCGTTGGCTCCACACCGGCGGTATCTTCGCAGCCTTGTCCGAACGCTCCGCCGAAGTTGCCGAAGCCGCCATGAAAGCCGCCCGCGAGCACGGCACCATGATTTCCTACGACCTGAACTACCGTCCCAGCTTGTGGAAGTCCATCGGCGGGCAGGAACAGGCGCAGAAGGTCAACCGCAAACTGGCGCGCTACGTGGATGTGATGATCGGGAACGAAGAGGACTACACCGCTTGCCTGGGCTTTGAAGTTGAAGGCGTGGATGAGAATCTTTCGGCCCTGGATACGTCCTCGTTTGAGAAGATGATTGAGCAGGTCACTGCCGAGTTCACGAACTTCCGCGCGGTGGGTAACACCTTGCGTCAGGTGCAGACCGCCACTGTGAATGACTGGGCCGCTATCGGCTGGTCAGCAGAAGAAGGTTTCGTCCACTCCACCGAACGCGACGGGTTGGAGATTATGGACCGAGTCGGCGGCGGGGACTCCTTCGCTTCCGGTTTCATCTACGGTCTGATGGAACGCGGCAGCTTGAAGGATGCGGTCGAATACGGCGCCGCCCACGGGGCCTTGGCGATGACTACGCCGGGGGATACCTCCATGGCTTCCTTGCAAGAAGTTGAACGCCTAGTGGCCGGTGGGGGAGCGCGCGTGCAGCGCTAGTGCCGCCAGCTAAAATACCTACGCAGCCCGCGTGGTGAGTCTAGTTTCGGCTAGCTGCCACGCGGGTTTGCTACTGCCGGCGCGGCGCTACCACTGCGCGGGTTTACTACCGGAGCTGCACTACTGCGCTGCGCCACCATTGCGCGGGGTTACTACCGACGCTGCACTACTGCGCGGCCTGACTACTACCGCGCGCGGTCAGTTTGGACCTAGTCAGCTTCTGGCTGGTCTGCGGCGCTACTACCGGCGCGCGGGGCGGCGGTGGAGTTGCGCACCACCAGGCGCGGTTGCAAACGCACCTGTCGCTGCGCCGAGTTCGGGCTGATGAAACGCTTGGCCAATACCTCAATCGCGGCCGCCCCGATTTCTTCCTTCGGCGGGGCGATGGCGGTGAGGGCAGGGCGAGCCAAGCGCGCCAACTCATCATCGTAGGCCACGATAGAAACGTCGCGAGGAACCTCGTAGCCGCGGGCCTCCAGCACCTCCAAAGCCAGCAGGGCGGCTTCGTCGGAGTGAATCAGGAAGGCAGTTACGTCCTCGTTCATACATTCTTCTAAGAACTTCACCAGCGCCTTGGATCGCTTGCTGGAAGACAAGCAGGTGGTATCTAGGGCGGGCGAGGACGTGTCCATCTGCAGGTCGGATAGGGTTTCTTCCCAGCCGCGGCGGATGGCGTGACGGGAGGGCACTTCCTTGTCGGTAATCAACCCCACGCGCTGGTGTCCCAGGCCGTGCAGGTGTCGGATAGCCATGGCAGCTCCGCGGCGGTGGTCGGTGCTAACGGACTCAAAAACCTGCCCGTCGGTTGAACGCGGCCCCAGTTCGCGTTCAACTAAAACCACCGGCAGGTCAAGTTGGATGAGTTTTTCGATTAGCTCAGCCGAGTGCGGACCCTCGGTGTTGGGAACCATGAACAGACCATCGACCTTGGAATGCTTCAAGAGGATTTCTAGCTGTCGGATATTGTCCTGGGCGGCGAAAGTAGAAGCCTGTAGCAGCAGGCGAATGCCGAGGTTGTCGGCGCTTTGGTTGGCACCGTCGATAATGGTGGGCCAGTAGAAGTCCAGGGAAGGGGTGAGCACCCCGATAGTGGAGTTCGCGGGGACGCGGGCGGGTGATTCCACCGCCAGGCGACGGGCGCCGCCGCGGATCTGCTCCAGTTTGCCTTCTTCAGCTAGCAGGGCGATGTCGCGGCGAATGGTAATGGCGGAAACCGCCATTTCTTTAGCTAGCTGCGACACGCTGACGGTGCCGTACTCATCGAGTAAAGCCAAAATGTGGTCACGTCGATTGGTTGGGAGTATTTTGCGCTCAACCACAGCTTGCTCCTATTCACCTTGAAATGATCCCTGATAGATAAAATGTCCTTCAATACAAATGTCTTGTGCTAATCGTATAGCATGCAGCACACATTTTTGATCATTATAGCGCACGTTAGGTCAAGAATGTCTCGACTTTGATGCTAAATGCATCTAAAATGATAGGTGGATCACGGGGCTAGAGTAGTCCTGTTGTAACTGGGAGGCCAAAGATGAACTCACCAAAAGCACTGATACTTTCTGGACACGGGCGCTATTCCGATCAATGGCACGACCACGCGGGGGTTTCGCACGAACTGGCGAAGTTCCTTGACGGCATGGGGGTGCAGACCACCGTGCGCGCCATGTTGCAAGGCTGCACCGAAGGCATTGACGATTTCGACTTGGTAGTGGTCAACGGCGGCTGGGGCAGGGTGGAGCCAAAGTTCGACGGCACCGATGAAGACTGGTTGCCAGACCACGAGCGCTTCTACAAGTACGCTAAAAGCGGCAAGGGGATCTTGGTGTACCACCAGGGTATTAACTCTTTCACCGACTCCCCCTACTGGGAGGAGATCGTGGGCGGCAAGTGGGTGCGCGGAACCACCTACCACCCGAAGATCTCTGACGCGCACTTCCACGTAATCGAAGGGGCTCACCCCATTACCGACGGATTCGCCGAGCTGAACACTTACGATGAGCGCTACACCAAACTGGTAGTAGGACCCACCGTTACCGCCTTGGTCACCCACCACGAGATCGACCAGGATTGGACCGTGGTGTGGGTCAACGAAGCCGGCGGCGTGAAGGTGGTTTACGACGCTTTAGGGCACCTGCCTGAAGCGATTGCCCACCCGCAGCGGCGCGAACTGCTGCGACGCGAATTCAGCTGGCTGCTAGATCGCGACCTACGCGAAGAATAGCCTGCCGCGCGCCTAGCTACAGGCGCTAAACAAACTAGTAGGCGGGGTCGGACTCTTATTGGTCCGACCCCGCCTATGTGGCTTTCAGCGCCCCTGTGGGGCGTGCCTTTTACAGGTAGGGCAGTACGTACTTGGCGTAGTCTTCACCCACGTGCTTGACCACATTGTCGGTTCCGCTGCCCCAGATCTCGGTATTGAAGATCTCGGTTTCAATGTCGCCGTCGTACCCGGTGGCCGCTACCCACTTGGTGATGGTCTCGAAATCGATGTAGCCATCACCGACGTAGCCGCGCGAGTTCAAGGTGTCGGCGCTCAGCGGCAGGATCCAGTCACAGATCTGGTAGGAAGCCAGGCGCCCTTCCTTACCGGCGCGGGCAATGGCTTCTTCCAGCTGCGGGTCCCACCACACGTGGTAGGTGTCTGCCACCACGCCCACAACTTCGGGTTCGAATGGGGCAGCCATGTCGAGGGCTTGACCCAGGGTGGAGATGACACCGCGGTCAGCGGCGAAAATCGGGTGCATGGGTTCGAGTACCAGGCGTACGCCGGCGTCCTTAGCGTAGGGGGCCAGCTGTGCAAGGCGCTCGCACACTCGTTCACGGGCGGCAACTACGTCGCGTTCGGCCTGTCCGGCTTCGGGGGAAACCGACTGGCCGGGTTCGGGGTTGGCGGGTAGACCGCCGACCACCATAATCAGTTCGCGGGTGCCGAGGGTGGCGGCTTCGTCAATCGCGCGACGGTTGTCGTCGAGGGCGAAAGCCACCTTTTCGGGGTCGGTGGCGGTGAAGAAACCGCCGCGGCACAGGGAGGATACGCGCAAGCCGGCGTCAGCGACGTACTTTGCGGAGCGTTCCACGCCGTATTCTTGGATGCGGTCGCGCCACAGGCCTACGGCACCGTAGCCTGCTTTGGCGGCAGCATCGACAGCTTCGGGAAGATTCGCGTACTTCGTTGTCGCGGTGTTGAGCGAACACCTAGAAAGATCAGGAAAAGACATTTTCGATACCTTTCGGTCTTGTTCAATCGCTTTCGATCACTATAATAGATGTTGAGAACACATTCAGACAATAGGTGAATCAAAGTTGACTCATCTTGCACAATGAGGAGCAAAGCATGTCTAACCCCACTCGCGTCGCAATGGTAACTGGTGGAAACCGCGGAATCGGACGTGGCATCACCGAAGCCCTACTCAAAGAAGGCTACGCCGTCTCCATCCTCGCCACCCGCCCCGAACCGGCTGACCTCATGGAAGAACTACGCGCCCTACCCGGCGGATCCGGAAAGGTCGCCTACACCCAAGGCAGCATCGACGACCTCGAAACCGCCCAGCGCTACCTGGACGAAACCCTCCAAGCCTTCGGTCGCGTGGACGTCCTCGTAAACAACGCCGGTGTCGCTCCCAGCGTGCGCGCCGACATCTTGGAAGCCACCGCCGAATCCTACGACCGCGTCATGTCCATCAACCTGCGCGGCCCGTACTTCCTCACCCAGTGCGTAGCCAACCACATGATTAAGCAGCGTGAAGCCGACGGGCACCCCACCCCCGACCCCACCGACCCCAGCACGCAGCCGGAACGCCCCTACGGCACCATCATTAACGTCTCTTCCGTTTCCGCTGACACCGTATCCATTAACCGCGGCGAATACTGCATCTCCAAAGCCGGCGTACACATGGCTACCTTGCTGTACGCGGTGCGCCTCGCACCCGAAGGCATCGTGGTGTACGAAGTGCGACCTGGAGTTATCGCCACCGACATGACCGCCGGAGTGAAAGAACGCTACGACTCGGTATTTGCTTCCGGCGTGGTACCCATGCCGCGTTGGGGCAAGCCCGCCGACGTTGGCTCCACCGTGGCGATCCTGTCGGCAGGTAGCAGCCCCTACTCCACCGGTGACGTAATCCACGTCGACGGCGGCATGCACATTCCCACACTCTGAGCCCGCCGACCGCCCTCGCCCGCGCAAGTTAAAAGGACCAAGATGAAAACCCAAGAACTGCCCGAACAACTGAACATAGACAGCTTGCCCGTCGAAGGGATGGATATTCCCTGCATCACCGTTAACACCGTGGTGGTGGGCACCGGATCGGCCGGGTACTGCGCCGCCGAACGCCTGGTGCAGTACGGACAAGACGACCTCGTCATCGTCACCGACCGGGTGGCTACCGGGTCGTCGCGAAACGCCGGCTCTGACAAGCAGACCTACTACAAACTCACGCTCGCGGGGGGAGAGCCCGACTCGGTACTGGACATGGCCCAGACCCTGTACGCAGGGGGCGCGATGGACGGGGACAACGCCCTGGCTGAAGCCGCCCTCTCCGCCCAGGCATTCATGCACCTGGTGGACTTAGGGGTTCCCTTCCCGCGCAACGCTTTTGGCGAGTACGTGGGGTACAAGACCGACCACGATCCGCGCCAGCGCGCCACTTCCGTGGGGCCGTACACCTCCCGCGCCATGGTGCAGCAGCTGGAGAAGAAGGTCGCTGCCGACGGCACCGCCACCATTGATAACGCTCGTATCCTGTCGATCCTTACCCGCGACGGTGAAGCCGTGGGGCTGCTGTGTTTGCGCCGTGACGTGAGCGAGGACGAGGTGGCCGCCGGTAAGTCCCGTTACCTCCTGGTGCGGGCGAAGTCAGTGGTTTACGCCACCGGCGGACCGGCGGGAATGTACTACCGTTCAGTGTTCCCCCGCGGACAGTGGGGAGCATCGGGGGCAGCGTACCTGGCCGGAGCGCGCGGGAAGAACCTCACCGAATGGCAGTTCGGCCTGTCCTCCATCGCGCCGCGTTGGAACGTGTCGGGCACCTACATGCAGGTGATTCCCCGGTTCGTTTCCACCGACCAGGACGGTAACGACGAACGTGAGTTCCTCACCGAAGCCATCAGCGACTACGGTCGGCAACTGTCAATGATTTTCCTCAAGGGGTATCAGTGGCCGTTTGACATCCGTAAAGCCCGCGACGGCTCGTCCCTGATTGACTTGCTGGTGTACCGAGAAACCGTGCTGCGCGGGCGGCGCGTGTTCTTAGACTTCACCCGCAATCCGATGGATCGGGATTTCGATATTGAAACCCTGATTCCAGAAGCACGCGAATACTTGGAGCGGGCCGGGGCTACCACCGGCACTCCGATTGAGCGTTTGCGCGCCATGAATGAGCCTGCCTACCAGCTGTACCTGGAGAAGAATCCTTATATCGATTTGGAAAAGGACCTGCTGGAAGTGGATGTGTGCGTCCAGCACAATAACGGTGGTCTAACGGTGGATGCCTGGTGGCAGTCCAACGTGGAAGGGCTTTTCCCAGTGGGGGAGGCCGCCGGCGCTCACGGGGTCTACCGCCCCGGCGGTTCAGCCTTGAACTCCACGCAGGTGGGTGCCACCCGCGCCGCCCAGTTCATTGCTGCGCGCCGTACCGGTGAACCACTGCCGCGCGAAGAGTTCAGGGCGGTGGCGCAAGCCGCCGTGAGCCAAGCCCAGCAAATGCTGGGCCAGGCGGGAGCGAACTTCGAAGCTGGGCAGGAAGATTCCACCCACCAAACGCTGCTTGATATTCAAGCGCTAATGAGTGAAAAGGCCGGTCCGATTCGCTCCCGTGCCTCGGTGGAGGAAGGTCTGGAGCAGATTGGTCAGTACCTGGCGCAGTTCGGTGAACGCTTGAGCGTGGATAGGTCCTCACGCCGTTCGGTGGAGCGCCTGTACCTGATTCACGACATCTTGGTGAGCCAGTTCGTCTACCTCAACGCCATGATTGACTACCTGGATCACGGTGGTCTTTCGCGCGGGTCAGTGCTTTACACCGACCCGGAGGGCAAGCTGCCTTACGCCGGTTACGGCGACCAGCCGGAGGCGGAGCTGCAGGGGTTGGATGAGGACTTCCGCTTCTGCCTAGACGGCGGGGCGTTGGATGAAGAAATCCAAGAAGTCGGTTTGGCTGATCCGGCTGCGAAGCAGCTGGAAGTGCAGTGCCAGTGGCGCGCTCGTCGCCCACTGCCTGATACTTCGCAAGACTTCTTCGAAAATATCTGGCGGCAGTTCCGTGAGGACTCTGGCGTGCGTCCCAGCTGAGCTGGTCTAGCGTAAAACGACTAACGCCCCGCAAGAGCTCTTCTTGCGGGGCGTTAGCATGCGCAGTAGGGGGTAGGTGTTTATTTCCTCCCCAAGGGCGGGAGACAGCGCGTAAGGCGCCCAGTGGGGGCATCGTGCAGCGGGGCTGGGAACAAGCGTTAGGCGCCCAGTGAAGGAGCCCGGTGAAGGAGCCCAGTGAAGGCGTCCTACCGTAAGACTTCCAGCTGCAACACTGGCAGAGGTCGCGGTTGGCACCCTGGTGCAGATATACGCCAGGGGCGCGGCTTGAGTTTTCCCTCAAACCGCGCCCCGGACGGTAGTTCAGTTAGGCGTAAGCGCTAGCGTCACTACTTGATTTCAGGTACCTCTAGGCGACGGCCCTCGTTGGAGGACTGCTCACCCAGTGCAGCCAGCTGCACGCCGCGAGCGGCGGAGTACAGTTCGTAGCGGTGCTTGCGGCCGGCTAGTACGTCGCGTAGGAATTCTTCCCACTGCGCGCGGAAGCCGTTGCCCAGGTCAGCGTTAGCGGGTACTTCCTCCCACTGAGACATGAAGTCGATGTCGGTGGGGACATCCGGATCCCAGCTGGCCTTGGGGGTGTTGGCGCGCTGCTGCGATTCGCAGTGGAACAGGCCAGCCACGGCGGAACCGAGGGTGCCGTCGACTTGGAACTCAACCAGTTCGCGGCGGTGTACGCGCACGGCCCAAGAGGAGTTCAGCTGTACTACTACGGTGTCGCCACTTGGGGTTTCCACTTCGAAGATGGCGTAGGCAGCGTCGTCCGCGGTGGCGTCGTAGGCTTTGCCGTCCTCATCCCAGCGGGTGGGGATGTGGGTTACAGCGTGGGAGTAAACGCTCTTGACATCGCCCAGGATGCCTTCGAGGACGTAGTTCCAGTGGCAGAACATGTCTACCATCATGCCGCCGCCGTCTTCCTTGCGGTAGTTCCAGGAAGGACGCTGAGCGGGCTGTACTTCCCCTTCGAAAACCCAGTAGCCGAACTCTCCGCGCATGGACAGGATGCGGCCGAAGAAGCCTTCGTCCACCAGGCGGCGGAGCTTGACCAGGCCGGGCAGGTAGAGCTTGTCGTGTACCACGCCGACGGTGATGTCTTTGTCGTCAGCGAGGTGAGCTAGTTCCACTGCTTCATCCAGGGTTTCGGCGGTGGGCTTTTCGGTGAAGATGTGCTTGCCGGCGTTAATCGCGGCGCTGAGGGCGGCGAAGCGGCGAGAGGTGGTTTGGGCATCGAAGTAGATGTCTACTTCAGGATCGGTGATGATGCCTTCTTGGTCGGTAGTCCAGCGTTCTACGTTGTGGCGGGCGGCGATGTCCTTGAGTTTCGCTTCGTTGCGTCCCACGAGGATGGGTTCCACCTGTACGCGCGAGCCGTCGGGCAGTAGTAGCCCACCGTCATCGCGGATGGCGAGGATGGAACGGACTAGGTGCTGACGGTACCCCATGCGGCCGGTGATACCGTTCATTGCTATAACGATTGGTTTACGCTCATCCATGAGTGCTCCTAAAAGTTCGGTGACGGGGTCCACCGAACTGACGCCCCATTGACGTTCATCGGTGACCTACTTAGAAGAATACCAGCGCGACTGATCGAAAGCAAGCAATTTAGAGCAAAAGAGTTCATTAAAGTTGATCTTTTTGTTCAGAAGATCAAAACTGTTCAGAATCATTCCCTTTCGCTCACTTGTGCGCTAAAATGGAAGGAACGGATAAACCGTCTAACCGCGGCGACCACTAAAAAGCTTCGTAGACGCAGCTGACACGCCGCGACGTCAAAACTGAACTGCGCCGACGACGATGAAAGAGATCCGCATGTCTAACACCGCAAATGAACCGACTATCGTCTTATCCGTACTTGAGCAGCACCGCGACCGATTCTTCAGCCCGCAGGCAATCGAGCGGCTGGGGGAACTTGGAAACCTCGTTATTGACCCGGACCCGGCTGAGCACGCCTCGGAAGAAAGTAAAGCCGCCCTGGCTGATGCCGAAGTGGTCGTAAGCTGTTGGAACACCGGCAACCTTGATGCGCTAGTACCGAATATGCCGAACTTCAAGATGCTGGTGCACTCCGCTGGCACGGTGCGCAAGATCGCCTCCGAAGACATCTTCGACCACGGCGTGCGCGTCAGCTCGCAAACCGACATCAACGCGGTTCCGGTAGCTGAATACACCGTCGCCATGATCTTGCTGGGAGCGAAGAACATTTTTGCCAGCCGCCGCGCCTATATCGAGCAGCGCGACAAGCCCTCCACCTTCTGGGATCGCTTCCAAAACATCGGACTGTACGGCTGCAAGGTCGGCATCATTGGGCTATCGCGAATTTCACGCAAGGTCATCGAACTGCTGAAACCCTACCACGTAAATATCTTGGTATCTTCCGGTCACCTGAGCGAAGAAGAAGCCGCCAAACTGGGGGTAGAAGTTTCTAACGTGGAAGAAATCCTCTCCACCTGCGACGTGATCTCCCTCCACACCGCCCTCACCCCCAAGACCGAAGGCATGCTGGGAGCGGAACACTTCAAGATGATTCGCGACGACGCCGTTTTCATCAATACCGCGCGCGGAGCCTTGCTGGATCAAGACGCCTTCATCGAGGAACTGAAGAAGGATCGTTTCACCGCCGTAATCGACGTCACCTACCCGGAGGTGAACGTGCCGGATTCACCGCTTTGGACCTTGCCGAACGTCTTCCTCACCCCGCACGCCGCCGGCTCGATGGGGCGCGAACTTCGCCACCTGGGCGACGGCGCGGTAGATGACGTGAAGAACTACCTTGCCGGTAAACCGGTGGCGGGGGAGTTCACCAAGGAACAGTACGCCGGACGGGCCTAAAGCCAAGGCCGTAGCCAGATGAAGCCATAGGACATGACTAGGGGCCGCAGGAGGAATCCTGCGGCCCCTTTTCGATGCTTGAGAAGAACGGTAGCGGGCGGGTGCCTAGCGGCCGTAGCGGCGGGTGAGGCGGCGCCTCTGGTCGGGGGGAAGATCGTCGAGGCAGGCGTTTTCTAAAGCCTCCACCATTGGCATCAACAGCCAGCGAGAGTTCGCCCAGACGAAGTACAGTACCGGCCCCATGATGAAGACCGCCACGATGATGGTTTCCATAATTAGCCCCACGCTCAGCGCCACCAGGGTGAGCAGGTTCAGCAGCGTCAAGTACCAACGGCGCAACGCCAAGTACACGCCGTTGCGGATGATGGGGACCACCTTGGCTTGGGGCATCTCTACCACCATTACCAGTGAGGGTAACCAGGCTCCCAACGCTAAAAGAAGTAGCACCAGCAGGGTGGGGACCAGGTAGGTTGCCCAACTTACCTGGGTGAGCATTTGCATCTCTACAATCACTATTACGGTGAAAACCGTAAGCGGCAAACTCACCAGCAAAGCACGTTTAGCGAGGCGGCGATAGGCGCGGAAGTAGGGTTTGAAAACGGCGTTGCCGTCCTCGGCGCTCCAGTAGGAACCCGCGATGGCGCCGGCAGCGGAGGCGGCGGGGGTCGCCATGCCAGCTCGCCCACTGCCAGCTAGCGCCGTATGCAAGGTGGGGCAGTCGCGGAAGGTGGCGAATGCAGCGGCGATACCGGGGGAGATCAGTACTAATGCCAGTCCCAGTCCCAAGATGGCTTGCAGTGGGTTGGCCAGGGCCAGGACCACGAACAGTATGGGGCTGAGGGTGAAAAGTAGCAGGAAGTTTAGCTGCAGCATGGTGAAAACGAACTGCGCTATGTATCCCCACGTGCTTGTACCCCCGCTAGATGCGGGGGTGTCCCCGGACGAGTTGAAGTCCTCGCCGGGGACACCTGGTTGTTGTGCCATTTGTGTTTCCTAGTTCTTCATACCCGAAGTCGCAATACCTTGCACGAAGTAGCGCTGACCAAGGACGAAGACGATCGCGATCGGTAGAACCGAGATCACTGAGCCGGTCATGATTGCGGCGTAGTCGGCGTTGTATTGCCCAACGAACGATTGTAGACCAAGCTGTACGGTCCACAGTTCGGCACGACGCAAGTAAATGAGCGGACCCATGTAGTCGTTCCAAGTACGGGTGAAGGTGATGATCGCCAGGGAGGCAATCGGAGCGGTCGACAGCGGCAGCATGATGCGCCAGTAGATCCCGTATTCGGAAAGCCCATCGATGCGGGCGGCTTCCGAAAGTGATTCAGGAATACTGTCGTAGTACTGCTTCATCAAGAACACGCCGAAAGCGGAGAAGGTCTGTAGCAGCACGATTGCCCACAGGGAGTCCACCAAGCCCAGGGAGGAGATGAACTTGAACTGGGGAATCATGTACGCCTGCCACGGCACCGACAAGGTGGCGATGTAGACGATGAACAAGGTGTCGCGTCCGGGGAAGCGAACGCGGGCGAAGCCGTAGGCCGCGAAGGAACCGGTCAAGACCTGCAAAATGGTCACGAGGACGGCCACGAAGATGGTGTTAACCAGCCACGTACCCATGTCGGACTTTTGCCAGATCTCAATGTAGTTCACCCATTGCCAGTCGGTTGGCAGCCAGGTGATCGGTACAGTGAAGATTTCGTTGTTGCGTTTCAGTGAGGACAGGAACATCCACACGAACGGCAACAGCACGAAAGCGGACAGTACCAGGAGGAATACGTACGCGATAACGCGGTTGGCGATTTCTCCGGCGGAGCGTGTCTTACGACGCATTGGTACGGCTTGTTTCTTTCGTGAACTTACCATGCTAGTCATTGGTTATCGCTCCATTCGGCGGTTGTGGACGAACTGGATGATAGTCACTACCAGGCAGATGAAGAACAGCGCCAGGGAGATAGCCGAAGCGTATCCGAACTGGTTGCGCTCAAAGCCCATGCGGTAGATGTACTGCGACAGCACCAAGGTAGAGGTACCGGGACCGCCTTCGGTCATAACCAAGATCAGGTCCAAGACCTTGAAGGACTCAATGGTAAGGATGATGGTCACGAAGAACGTGGTGGGACGCAAGCACGGCAATGTGACGTTGATGAATCGTCCCCAGGCATTCGCGCCATCGACGCGGGCGGCCTCGTACAGTTCCGCAGGCACTGCCTGCAAACCGGCGAGGAACAGTAGCATGTAGTAACCCATCGAACGCCACGTGCCAACGATAATGATGGCGGGCATGGCCCAAGCGGTGGAGCTGGTCCAACCGGGGAGGTTCTGCACACCGAACATGGCGATGAACTGGTTAATGGGGCCGTTTTCCGGGGCGAGGAGCATGTTCCACACCTGGGCTACGGCCACAATCGAAGTGAAGTAGGGGAAGAACGCGGCGGCCCGGAAGAACGGTAGGCCACGCAGTTTTTGGTTAAGCAGCAGCGCCAATCCCAAGGACAGAACCAGGGTCAAGGGGATGTGCACGGCAGCGTAGTACATCGTGTTCCAGAACGACTTCCAGAAAGTGGGGTCGGCGAACATGCGCGAGAAGTTTTCCAGCCCCGTCCACTGGGGGGAGCCGAAAGCACTCCACTTCGTGAAGGCAATGTAGAACAAGATGATGATCGGCAGGAGGTTCAGGATGCCGAAACCAAGGAAGTTCGGCAGGATGAAGCTCCACCCGTACAAGAGGTTGCGCCGACGTAGGGCGCTATGCGACGTGCCGGACTTCTTTGCCGGAGCACGCGACTTTTGCACTGGGGCAATCTCAGTTTGTGACTCCATGAGACGTCTCCTTAATGAGTCGGTGTCGCGGCCGGGCCGCCTAGCTTTGAGCCGAGGCGGCCCGTAACCGCCACGCCACCAACGGTGGGCTTAAGGAACTTACTTCCTCACTACGCCCTGGGCCTTGAGGTCCGCGGTAGCAGCTTTCAACGCGTCGTCGATGGACTGGTCACCGGTCATGATGGCGCTGTGGTAGTCCTTCAGCACCTGGGTCATCGCGGCAGTGTCAGGATCGACCGGGAACTCGGGGTTCACGGACTGGCCGGTCAGAGCCTTACGAGACAGGTCGTCCTGCGGGGCGCCTTCGAGGCCGAACAGGATGTCAGCAACGGCGGGGGACAGGTAGGCCGGGACAATACCCTTGGAGGCAAGTAGCTTGGCAGCTTCTTCAGAGGCAGAGAACTTAGCGAACTCCAGGGCTGCCCCCTTCTTTTCACCGTCAATGTTGGGGTTAACCGCCATCGGGGTGGACATGCCGTAGGTTACCGGCTTGTCGAAGGTAGCGGAGGTGCGCTGCGGAACCGGAGCCATGCCCCATTCGAACTTGTGAGCGTCGCCGCTTTCCTGCTGCAGCATGAGGGTGGCGATGTACCAAGTACCCATCGGCATCATGGCAGCCTTCTCGGTGCCGAACTGTGCCTGGTAGGTGAGGGACTGAGCCTGCGCGGTGGAGAAGGACTCCTGCGAGCCGTCATCTTGCAGCTTCAGAGCAGTTTCGTAGTAGGGCTTGAGGTAGTCCAGGTTTCCGGTGAACGGATCGGCGCCTTCAGTTTGAGCCAGTGCGAAGCCCTGCATGATCGGCCAGATGTGCAGGTAGGAACCCTTAGCGGTTTCGCCTGCGGCAGCCAGCTTCTCGGTCAGTTCCTTGGAAAGGGCGGTGTAGTCATCCCAGGTCCAGTTGCCGTCGGGGTATTCCACGCCCGCCTTGTCGAACAGGGACTTGTTGTAGTAGATGACCTCGTTATCCTGGCGGAAAGGTAGGCCGAAGTAGGAGTCTTCGATCTTGAAGAAGTCCAGGGAAATGTTCTCATCGCCTTCCAGGTCTTTAGCCAGTTCGGACAGGTCCTCCATCTGGCCGTTTTCCTGGTAGTAGTTGAACTTACGCATGTTCTTAACGGGGTAAACGTCCGGGCCCTTACCTGAGGACAGGTCGGTGGTGAGGAGCGTGTCGTAGTCCTTCGCCGGGTAGTCGTTTACGTTAATCTTCACGTTCGGATGTGCTTCCATGAAAGCATCAGCCAGGGCCTGGAACTCCGGGGTGGACTGGATGTTCCAAGCAGCCATAGTCAGCTCCACCGGAGCGGACCCTAGTTCTGCTGGTTCACCGCCACTTGAAGAACCTTCAGAGCCGCCACAAGCGGCCAGCGAGAAAGTTAGAGCTATGGCCGAGGCTGCCATCGCTGTGCGAGTAAAGATGTGCTTCATTGCTTCTCCTTGTATTGCTATGCACAGGTTGAAAATAGGGTCGCGACTGCACACTCTCGTTGCATCGAAACAGCTGGGGTGACACGGTCCCATTTACGCTGCCCGGGATTGGGAACGATGCCTAAAGCAGCATTTGCTTCTTTAAGGACGAGAGTGAACAAAGGTGATCGAAAGTGAGCAGTAGGGAATTCGGTGTAGCGCCCGGCTAGTAGGGGGAGATGGGGGGAAGTAAAAGCCTGTGAGGCCACCTTGTCGAACCGCACTAAAGAGGCGCCCGACGACTGCTCCACATACCTGGATTTTAGTCGAGCGCTGGCGGAAATTAGCGCATTGCGGGCGCTCTGCTGCGAGTGATCGCGACTTTGCGTGCAAGCCATTTCCCTAGCTCTTTCCGGTTCGAGGGGGCGATTCCGATGAGGTTTCACCCCGCTGGTCTACTGGACTTTTACTTCCGTATCTTCCTCTCGGCGATGAGCGAAAGTGATCGAATTCGATCTGCTTCGATCGTATTTCTAGTATGAACGATCTATTCCGATCAGTCAAGGGCGTTTGATAACGAGGTTATAACCAATCTTGTGAAGGCGCTCACCAAAGCCCGCCCGCAAACACCGAAAACGACCTCCACACCAACTACCAACACGTACAAACGTGAGACAAACCCGGAACGCAGGCACCGTCCTCGTAAAGTAGAAACCATGACAAAAGTGAAGCGAGTGGCCGTACAGGGCGAAGTAGGATCCAACTCCGACATGGCAGTGCAACAAATGCTGCCCGGCGCACAACTGGTGCCATGTGAATCCTTCGCCGCCGCCTTCGACGCGGTACACGCTCGCCGCGCGGACCTGGCACTGATACCGGTAGAAAACTCCAGCGCCGGACGCGTTGCCGACCCCCACCACCTACTGCCCGACGCCGGATTGCACATAATCGGCGAACACTTCCTCCCCATACACTTCGACCTGGTGGCACCCCCCGGCGCCAGTATTGAAACCATCACCACCGTGCGCTCCCACGTGCACGCCTTCGGGCAATGCACCCGCCTGCTGCGCACCCACCCGTGGAAACGCCACATCAGCGCCGACACCGCCGGGGCCGCGCGCGAAGTCGCAGAACTAGGTGACCCCACCATCGCCGCCCTGGCGCCTTCGGGAATCGCAAGAATCTACGGGTTGGAAACGCTGCAGGAAAAGGTGGAAGACACCTCCACTAACGCCACCCGGTTCGTGTTGCTCTCACCCAGTGAACAAATCACGCCCAACCGACCCGCCATCACCACCTTGCTGTTTCGAGTGCGGAACGTGCCCGCGGCGCTATATAAGTGCCTGGGAGGGTTCGCCACCAACTCGGTAAACATCACCAAGCTGGAAAGCTACCAGCTGGGCGGTAGCTTCATGGCCTCGCAGTTCTATGTAGATATCGACGGGCATATCGAAGACCACAACGTGCAGTTAGCGATTGAAGAACTGCGGTTCTTCGTCACCTACCTGGACATTATGGGATGCTACCCGGCGCACCCCTACCGCAAACAAGTCCACTGCGAATAGGAGTCTATCGTGGGGAAAATAGCTGTCGTATCCCCCTCTATGGCGGGGCCGGCTTACGGGCCGCAAATACACGACCAGGCAATGGCGCGTCTGCGCCAGCTCACCGGGGAAGAAATCGTTCAATACCCCACCACCAGCAAACTTGGGGCCAGTGCCGCCGAACGCGCCGCCGACCTCCACGCCGCGTTCTCTGACCCCGAAATCAGTGCGGTGATGGCGACTGTGGGAGGAAACGACCAGATCACTGTGTTGCCGCACCTGCAGGCGCAGGTAATAACGCAAAACCCCAAACCGTTCTTCGGGTATTCCGATAACACTCACCTGCATAACTGGCTGTGGAAACACGGCGTGCCCTCCTACTACGGGGGATCGACCCAGGTGCAGATTGGGCCGGGACCGTGCGTTGATGAAATCCACGCCCGCTCCCTGCTGGCAGCGTTGCAGGGCGAGGACGTGGTGCTCACCAACCCGGGAGAAAGCGAAGACCACGGGCACGACTGGGACGACCCGCGGGCGCTGACTAGTTTCGGGGAGCGCCAGCCGGTGGGGTCGTGGCAGTGGGCCGGGGCTGACAAGGTGGTGCGAGCAGCCACTTGGGGAGGGTGCGTGCAAGTGCTGCGCGATATTTTCGTGGCCGGCTCTAACCCGCCCGATTCCCAGATGGACGGCAAGATACTGCTGCTAGAGTTCTCCGACGACCCGGTTGCCCCCATTGACTTCGGTCGCTTCCTGCGTTCCTTGGGGCAACGCGGATTCCTTGCGCGTTTCGCAGCAGTAATGCTGGCGCGCGTGCCAGCGACCTCTTTCGGGTGGGAACCCAGCGCCGAGGAACAGGCTGCCTACCGCGAAGCCATGGCGGAACTGGTAGTGGACGCATTCGCCCAGTACGCTCCCCACGCGGTGGTGAGCCTAGGCGTGCCGTTTGGGCACACTCGCCCGCAGTGGATACTGCCTTACGGTGGGGAAGTGACCTTGGATCCGCGGGCGCAGACCGTGACCGCGCACTACCGGCTGCCTGCGCAGGCAGGCCCGCGCTGACTGGGAGAGCAGAAAGCAGCTAGCTCCGATGCGCGGGGGCGGAGGGCGCGGGCGGGGATAGCCGGCTGGTGCTGACCGCAACCGCACAGCGTTTCGAACACCACCCACAAGAAGAGGGGTAATCGTGTGACAATAGCAGTATGTTGCTTTGCGATCGAGACATCCGCGCCTACCTTGAGTCAGGGCAAATAGAACTAGACCCATTCGACCCGGACATGATCCAGCCCGCGTCCATCGACGTGCGCCTGGACCGGTACTTCCGGCTCTTCAACAACCACCGCTACCCGGTGATTGACCCGCGGGCGGATCAAAGTGACCTTACCTCCATGGTGGATGCGGGGCAGGATGAACCCTTCGTGCTCCACCCCGGAGAGTTCGTGTTGGGTGCGACCTATGAAAAAGTTACCCTCGGTGACGCCATTGCGGCGCGGTTGGAGGGGAAGTCCTCCCTGGGCAGGCTGGGGCTACTTACCCACTCCACCGCCGGATTTATTGACCCCGGATTCACCGGGCACGTCACCTTGGAACTGTCTAACACCGCCACCATGCCGATACTGCTCTACCCGGGGATGAAAATCGGGCAACTGTGCTTCTTCCAGCTATCCTCACCCGCCGAACGCCCCTACGGTAAAGGCGCCACCGGGTCGCGCTACCAGGGTCAGCGCGGCCCCACCGCCTCGCGCTCGCACCTGGGATTCCAGCGAGTGCGCGTACCTGAAGCAGGTGAGACCGGACGATGAGTGACCAGCCCAAGCGTATTCCCATAGCTGAGCGGCTGGCGGAACTTAACCAAAAACCCCAAGCAAAACCACCGCTGGATAGCTACCAGGCAGGTGCCCAAAACAGTGCGCCAGCAGCGGCAGCGGAAGTTGAAGTCACCATGGTTCCGCAGATCTCCCCCGCGCAAATCAACCGTGAAACTCACCGCGCACTCACCGTCACGCAAGCAGGTAGGCTCGACGCCACCGACGCCATCGCCCCCATCGACGTGGGAGCCATAGCTTTCGAGGACGCGCCCGCCCTCGACGTAGAAGAAAACGCAGACAACCACATTTTAGTGGTTGGCACCGACGTGGACTCGCGTGAACTCGAAGCGCTGGCACTGTCCATCTGGGAAGACGCCGCCTGGGTGGGAGCGGGCCAGCTGCGTCTAACTCGACAAGCCCACCTGCGCGGACCATACCGACTAGCGGGCGAAGACCGGCGAAAACTACAGACCCCACACCACCTAGAACAAGCCTGGGTGGTGGAAGTGCCACCACAACGCGGTGGGCCGGCACCCGAATTCTTCATGAGCACCGACCCGGTGGCAGCGGCCTTCCCTGACGGCATGCCCGCCGGCCTGGAACTAGAGGTAATAAACTGCCTGCAACGCATTGCCCGGCGCCTAGCTGGAGCCGTGCGCACCGCGCCCAGTGGCAAACTAATAGAACCCGACGCTGACAGCGCGGTAAATATGATCGTCTACGCCCCGCGGTGGGTGGAAGAAACCGACCTGGCCCAACTACTGCGACCGTACTTACCCGACGTGGTTAACTCCCAACAATCCCACCGGCTGGTGCCCATTGACTCTGCCCAACGAGTGCAAGATCGGGAAGAACTCGCCAGGCAGATGGGGATCCCCGAGGACGAGTGGGAACGTATCGCAGCAGCCACGCGGGCAGCGGACGAAAAGGCACTGCAAGGGCAGATAACTTTGTCGGGATACTCGTTGCTGGCGTCGGCGGGCAATACTTCGCGTATTCACTGCACGGTGCAGCGAGCGGAAAAGCTGCCGGCCGCGCTGCGGTACGAAAACTGGCCGTCGCAAGCAGTGGTGGAATACTCCTTCACCTGGATACCACCGCAGGTGTACCTGTCGAAACTAAACAAACCCGGGCGTGCCATTCGTATGGAGCGTATGCGGGTGAAAGACCAAATCGAACACCTAGCGGGACTGGTGGCGCGCTCCACCGCCGGGTTTATTGTGGACGAAGACCAATTCCTAGTGGCACTGCAGTAGCCGGTGATGCGCGGCCCTCTACTGGTCGCTGTCAGCGCGCTGGGCCGCCTCCAACATCAGCGTCGCCACGTCCTTAATCACCACCGGCTGGTCAGTGGCCGGAGTTGAAGACAACATCTGGGTACAGAACGGGCAGGCGGTAGCAACCACATCCGCACCCGCCTGACTGGCTTCATCTACACGCGCCTGCGCAATGCGAGTGCCACGGTTTTCCTCCATCCAGGCACGCGCCCCACCGGCGCCACAACACATGGCGCGCTCCCCGTGGCGAGGCATCTCCAACGGAGCCTGACCCAAACCAGCCGACAGTAACTCACGCGGAGCCGAATACACCTGATTGTGGCGACCCAAATAACACGGATCGTGGTAGGTAACCGCCTGCGCCTGTGACGCCGAAGGTGCCACCAAACGCAACGCCCCATCACGTACCAGACGGTTCAGAAGCTGGGTGTAGTGCACTACCTCGAAACGACCACCCAACGCCGGATACTCATTAGCTATGGTGTTGAAACAGTGCGCGCACGAAACCACAATGCGTTTTACCTTCGCCTCCTGCAGCGTCTCCACCGCCTGCTGGGCCAGCATCTGGAACAATAACTCGTTGCCTGCCCGGCGCGCCGGATCCCCAGTACAAGACTCCCCGTTGCCTAACACTGCGAAACTAACTTCCGCGCGGTAAAGCAACTGTGCAATCGCGGCGGAAGTTTTCTTCGCCCGGTCATCGTAAGCACCGGTGCAACCGACCCAGAAAAGCCAGTCCACTTCGCTGGCGTCCTCCACGTCCTCGCCAATCACCGGAACATCGAAATCCAGGTTCTTCGCCCACTCCAGGCGCTTACGCGGCGGCTGGTTATACGGGTTTGCCTTGGTTTCCAAAGCGCGGAAAGGACGGGCTAACTCGCGCGGGAAAGCCGACTCCATTAGCACCTGGTGGCGACGCAGGTTAACGATGAGGTCAATGTGTTCAATGTCCACCGGGCACTGGTCCACGCACGCCCCGCACATGGTGCAATCCCACAGCGCGTCTTCGCTGACCACCTCACCAACCAACGGCGCCGCAGTTAACGCCACCCCCGACTCATCGGTGTTACCCGACTGGGTCAAAGCGGAAAGGACGTCACCACTGTGTGCCTGCTGCGGCCACGACGCACACACCTGCCCATCGTCGGTAGGGGAGGGAAGGGCGTCGGTGGCCTCCACCGCCGCCACGTGGTCGCGCAGCGACAGCATCAGTAACTTCGGAGACAGCGGTTTACCCGTGTTCCACGCCGGGCACAGTTCCTGGCAGCGACCGCACTCGGTGCAGGTGGAAAAGTCTAGGCGCGCCTTCCACGTCAGGTCTGCTGCGGTGCCCCAACCTAGGACCGCGTCGTCGTCGAGTTCGGCAGCTTGGTCTTCGCTGGTGATGGGCTCACCCTCAACCAGGAGGGGGGCGAGGGAGCCGAGGGCTTTCGAACCGTCTGCTTCGCGGCGGGCGTAAACACTTACCACTGCCAGGAAGCGATGCCAGGCCACGCCCATGGTGGTTACCACTCCCACCACTGTCAGCCATGCCATGGAGGTGAGGATCTTAAAAAGTGACAGGGCAGTTATGAGGTTTTCTAAGGCGGCGGTGGAAAGGGGAAGGAGGAGGGTACCCAGCCAGCCGGTGAGGGGGAAGTGCCAAAATGAACGCTGTGCGGCAGACATTAACGCAAACTCACTGGCGCGTAAACCGAGAACTGCCACCACCACGATGAGGATTACCGCTTCAACGAAGTAGGCTTGCCAGCGGGTTGAGCCCAGGAAACGTGAGGCCATCGAGGAAGGGGAACCATCGCGTGAATCCTCGCCGCGAGCCTGCGCGGGGGAGCCGTGGCCGGTGCGGGTGCGAACCAGGATGAGCCATAAGATGCCGAAGAGGCCGGCCCAGGCGAAGAACTCCACCACCCACTCCCAGGGGGCGAAGTGGCCGATTAGGGGGAGCGCGTAAGAGGGGTTAATGAGTTGGCCGTAGCCCGTGATTAGAGTTAAAAACAGCAGGGGGAAGGACATCATGACTGCCCAGTGGGCGGCGCGGACCCAGGGGCGGGAGCGGAACTCGCGGTGGGACAGGATCGTCACCAGCGCCTGCCACAGACGCTTTCCCACCGGGCGCCAGCGACCCGGATCCGGTTTACCGACCGCCACTCGACGCACCAGGGTGACTACCGCGCGAGTAAAAGCGCCCACCGCCACCGCGGTGGCGACAATAGCTAGCACGAGGGCGACCACGCGCACACTCTCAGGGCTCACCTTTTACTCCTAGAAACGACGAGGGGAATAACTGGGGACTATCCTAGTCGTTTACGCCGGTAAGGACAGCATCGCAAATTTCTGAGCAGGGACGTCGTGCGCCGCTTCAGGAGGTGTGCGCGGGGGTGCGGGAACGGGCGGGGGTGCGCGGTGGTGCGCAGTGGTGCGCAGGCTGGGGCGGGAACAAGTGGGCGGTGTGCGCACCTGCGGTGGACGGTGAGAGCACGAAAGAAGAAATATCGGTACCCTAAAATTAGAGGAACCCTAAACCACCCAACTACGCACTACCCAAGGGGACACGTACGTGCCTTACCTACTACTAGCACACGTCGTTGCCGCCCTCGTCAGCCCAATTTTGGCGCGCCGCTGGGGGCGCTCCACGCTGCTAATCGCCGCCCTCGCACCCGCTAGCGCCGCCGCCTGGCTACTGACGCAAACCCGCGCCGTATTCACCGCCGCCCCCGCCCGCTGGCAGTGGGAATGGGTACCCGGACTGGAACTGGGCATCAGCTTCCGCCTCGACACGCTCTCTTGGGTAATGGGGCTAGTCGTCACCGTGGTGGGCACCCTGGTGATGATCTACGCTTCGCGCTACTTCGCCTCCAACGCTCGCGGCCTAGCGCGCTTCACCTCCGTCTTCGTAGCATTCGCAGGCGCCATGCTGGGGCTAGTAACCGCCGAACACCTCATGATGGTGTACCTGTTTTGGGAAGCCACCACCGTACTTTCCTTCCTCCTCATCGGACACCACTACGACCGTCGCTACGCGCGCGCCGCCGCCCGCCAAGCCATCCAGGTGACCTCCGTTGGCTCCCTCGCCATGTTCGCCGGATTCGTCATGGTGGCCTCCCCACCAGGTGGGTCCTACCAAATGAGCGTGCTCATCATGCACATGGAAACCGGGATCTACCAAACCAACAGCCCCATAGTGTGGATCGGAGCCATCCTCATAATCTGGGGTATCGCCAGTAAATCCGCGCTGGTGCCCCACCACTTCTGGCTACCGGGCGCCATGGCCGCCCCCACCCCGGTATCGGCCTACCTGCACGCCGCCGCCATGGTGAAAGCCGGCGTATACCTCACCGCCAGGCTCACCCCCGGATTCGTGCACGTACCCGGCTGGTCGGCCATCCTCGTAACATTCGGACTCGCCACCATGGTGGTGGGAGGCTACCGGGCGCTGCGCCAGTTCGACCTCAAACTCATCCTCGCCTACTCCACCGTCAGCCAACTCGGATTGATGACCGCCGCCTTCGCCTATGGAACCGCTGCGTCCGTGGCAGCCGGATACGCCCTGCTCATCGCCCACGCCACCTTCAAATCCGCGCTCTTTATGAGTGTGGGGCTAGTGGAAAAAACCACCGGAACCCGTGACCTGCGTGAACTCAACAGCCTCTACCGGCACCAACCCGTCCTCGCTGCCGCTGCTGGCGTGGCTGCCGCCTCCATGGCGGGGATCCCCCTGCTGCTGGGATTCCTCGGGAAAGAAGCCCTGCTGGTAGCGTTCATCCACCCCCAGGCCACTGCCTGGATCGAACGACTCAGCCACGGCGCCACCCACACCGCCAGCGTCATCAACGTGGCTGCCCTACTGACCCTTGTCGGCGGCTCCATACTTACCTTCGCCTACTCCTGGCGCTACTGGTGGGGAGCCTTCGCCCCCAAACGCACCCGCGTGGAAAACCCCGTCACCAAATGCCCGCGCCTGTCATTAGCGCCCATCGTTATCCTCGCCGCCGCCAGCCTCACCGGCGTCGCGCCGCAGATCTACCAACCCCTCATCAGTGACGTAACCGCCCACTACTCCCAGCCCGCCCACCTCGCCCTGTGGTCAGGTTGGGAACCAGCCGTGCTAACCGCCTTCATCCTGGTGATGGGTACACTCATGGCGAAACACCGCCCCGCAGTGGCCCGCTTCCAACGCCGCGTCGAACCCAAACACCTGCAGTTAACCGACCTGTACCGCTGGACCTTACTGGAACTTGAAACCCTGGCTGCGCGAGTCACCACCTGGACACAGCGAGGCTCCCTGCCCTGGGACGTATCCACCATCCTCATCGTGCTGGTCGCGGTCGTGGGCTACGGACTGGCCTCCATCCCCGATCCAGAACTGCGCCTGCGCCTGTGGGACTCCCCCTACCAACTGGCACTGGTGATCCTTGCCATCACCGCCACCATCATCACCGTGCGGGCGCGCCACCGCATGAAAGCGGTCCTGGCATTAGGTGCGGTAGGCACACTCATCGCCATGATCTACCTGTCCTACGGAGCCCCCGACCTGGCCCTTACCCAAATCGTGGTGGAAGTAATCACCCTGGTGGTGTTCGTCCTCGTCCTACGCTCCCTACCGCCGTACTTTTCCAACCGGCCCCTAGTGCGCTCACGGTGGATACGATTCGGCATCGCCGCCGCCTTGGGAACCAGCCTGTCACTGGCAACCGCATTCGCCATTCAAGCCCGCGTCAGCCCCCCAGTATCCGAACTCATCCCCGCCGAAGCCCTGGTGTTCGGAGCGGGAGAAAACATCGTCAACGTCATCTTGGTGGACGTCCGCGCCTGGGACACCGTTGGGGAACTATCCGTACTACTGGTAACCGCCACCGGCGTGGCCTCCCTCATCTACCTCAACCGCCGCTTCGCCCGCCACGACAACCACACCCCCAGCAAACAAGGCCAGTGGCTACCGGCAGTGGAACTCATGGCGGTGCGTGAACGCTCAGTCATGTTAGAAGTCGGCACCCGCCTACTATTCCCCACCATGCTGGTTGCCTCCTTCTGGGTGACCCTGGTAGGACACAACCACCCCGGAGGCGGATTCGCCGGTGGGCTACTAGCCGGCATCGCGGTAGTAATGCGCTACCTGGCAGGGGGACGCTTCGAACTGGGACAAACCCTGTCAATCAACCCCGGCCGGCTACTGGGACTGGGACTATTCACCGCCGCCGTGGGAGGCGCACTACCACTACTGCGCGGCCAAACCGTACTGCAATCAGTGGAAATACACCTCAACCTCGGGTGGGTAGGGGACCTGCACTTCACCTCCGCCATGATCCTAGACATCGGTGTTTACATCCTGGTACTTGGACTAGTGCTTGACCTGGTTACCGCCCTGGGAGCGCAAATCGACCGCGACCGCGACCTGGAACGCGGGAACAAATCAGCGCAGGTGAGCGCATGAACGCCCCCACCGCCCTCGTACTAAGCATCCTCCCGCTCGCCCCGGTGGGAACCGTGGCGCGCGCATCCCTGGCAATAATCGTGCTCGGCGGAGGCCTAATCGCAGCCGGTGCCTACCTGGTAATGGAACGCACCCTCACCCGCATCGTCATCGGACTATCACTGGTGGCGCACGGGGTGAACCTCCTCATCCTTGCCGCCGGTGGGGGAAGTGGGCTACCGCCGCTCCTGAGCGGCCCCGACCCCGCCAGCATGGCCGACCCACTGCCGCAAGCCATGATGCTAACCGCCATCGTCATCTCCTTGGGAACCACCGCGTTCGGCATGGCACTGGCCTACCGGTCGTGGCGCTTAGCCGGACACGACGAAGTCATCGACGACGTGGAAGACCGCCGCCTCGCCCGCCGTAGCCAAACCGCGCGGCGCGATGAATCCATGGCGGAACAAACCACCGGCGGGGAAGACCCCGGGATCGACTACGACGCCGAGGACGTGGACGAGGACGTTCCCACCACCGGCGAAGAAACCCAACGTCCTCGCCCCCAATACCGTGACGACACTGCCAACACCACTTCCGCGCGAACGGGTGGGAAGAAGACGAATAAACGAAACCCCAAGCCGGCAGCGAGCACTTCCCAAACGCCCACCAGCGGCGAAGCTAGCGGCGCGGGGAGAGGGGAGGAACAACCATAATGCTAACTGTTGCCTCCCTCCTGCCCATCCCCGTGCTACTGCCACTACTGGCAGCCGGACTGGCACTACTGGTAGGACCGCGACCACGCGTCCAACAACTAATCTCCCTACTGACCATGGTCACCGTCCTCGCCGTAGGCATCGCCCTGGCAGTACAAGCCAACACCGGGCCCGTGGTGCTGGACGCCGGGTCGTGGGCCGCACCCATCGGCATCACCCTGGTGGCTGACCGGCTTTCTTCCTTGATGCTGGTGGTGTCCCAAATCGTGACGCTCGCGGTGCTGATTTACTCCCTGGCGCAGAACCTGGCCGACGATGACCCCGACGTGCCGGTGGCGATCTACCACCCCACCTACCTGATCCTCATCGCCGGAGTGTCCAACGCCTTCCTCACCGGGGACCTGTTCAACCTCTACGTAGGGTTCGAAATCCTCCTGGCCGCATCCTTCGTCCTCATCACCTTAGGGGGCACCCGCGGACGCACCCGCGCCGGGACCGTGTACGTGGTGGTATCGCTGGTTTCGTCCATGATTTTCCTCGCCGGAATCGCCTTGACGTACGCCGCCGCGGGAACCGTGAACATGGCGCAACTGTCGACTCGCCTACGCGAAATAGACCCCTCTGTGGCTCTCACCATCCAACTGGTGCTGCTGGTGGCGTTCGGCATTAAATCCGCCGTATTCCCCCTTTCCGCCTGGCTGCCGGACTCCTATCCCACCGCTCCCGCCCCGGTCACCGCCGTCTTCGCCGGACTGCTCACCAAAGTCGGTATCTACGCCCTCATCCGCCTACAGGTACTGCTCTTCCCCGGACGCGGAGTGGACAACCTCCTTACCGTGGTGGGGATCGCCACCATGATCGTCGGCATCCTCGGGGCCCTCACCCAAGAAGACATGCGGCGGCTCCTGTCGTTCACGTTGGTGTCACACATTGGGTTCATGATCTGGGGGTTGGCGCTAGTTAACCGCCAAGGCCTAGCGTCGGCAATCTTCTACGCCGCCCACCACATTTTGGTGCAAACCGCAATGTTCCTCATCATCGGGCTAATCGAACGCAAACGCGGCACCACCTCCCTGCGGCGCCTGGGAGGAATGGCAAAAGCCTACCCGGCGATCGCCATCTTATTCTTCATCACCGCCCTCAACCTGGTGGGAATCCCACCGCTACCAGGGTTCCTCGGCAAACTCGGGCTAGCGCAAGCGGCAGTTACGCACGGCGGCTGGCAAGGCTGGTCACTATTAGCCGCCGGTATGGTGACATCATTCCTCACCCTGTACGCGGTGGTGAAAGTGTGGAACTTCGCGTTCTGGCAACAACGCGAAGACGAATCCCTGGCCGACACTGACCCGGAAAAGATCCGCGGACGCCAACGCCGCGCCGCCAAACGACGCTTGGATCGGGCGCAAGCCACGGCCTCCCTCAGTGAGGAAATGCAGGCAGCTTCGCGCACCAAGGAAGAACAACGCGCGCAGGGGACATCCACCCTGATGTACGCCGCCGCCGGAACCCTGGTGGTAGTGATGCTGGCGATGAGTGTGGTGGGCGGTCGCATCTACGCTTACGCGGCTTCGGCGGCATTGGACCAGATGGATAGATCCACCTACCTGCACTCGGTGCTCTCTGCTGACGGGCGCGGTCACGGTGATTCCCAGTACGGGCGCCACCTGGCGCCTCCGGAGCTGCGAGACCTTGGGAAGGAAGCGGAAAAAGCCAGTTCCGATGACGCTAAACGCGACGACATCACCCAGTCCACGCAGGTGCGGATACCTGCGGGAGGGCAATGGAAAGTTACTTGGCGACCGCCGCTGCTTCCCACTACTGACCAAGTGTGGGACGAAAACCGGCCACTGTTGGAAGTGTTGCGGCAAGTGACGGAAGACTACGTCCTCACCCATTCGAACGACACCAAAGCGGGAGGGGGGAACTAATGGCAGTGAACCCACTTTCCAACCGGTTCGCGGCCACCGGCTTGCGGGGCGGGCCTAAACCCAAACGGCTCAGCCGCGGGCTAACCGTGTGGCTGACTGCGCTGTGGATGCTGATGTTTGCCTCCTTCACCTGGCTGTCATTCCTGTCTGGGGTGTTGGTAGCCGTGGCTGTGCAACTGATTTTCCCGCTGCCGCGTGCCCGTAACCGGGTGAAACCGCAACTGTTCGCCACCGTGTGGCTGGCGGTGCGGTTCGTCGCTGACATGGTGCGCGCCGCCGTGCACATCGCGATAGTGGTGGCGACTGGCCGCAAATTCCGCTGCTCCATTGTGAGGGTGGATCTGAACTCGCGTGAAGAAATCGTCCTCGCCATTGTGGCAGCCATGACGAACCTGGTTCCCGGAACCATTGTGGTTAGTATCGACCGGGCTCATTCGCGGATGTATCTTCACGTTTTCGACCTGGCGTGGCACGGGGGCGTGGACGCGGTGCGTCAAGCTGGTATTGAGCAGGAACAGCGCGTGCTGAAAGCCTTGGGATGGGAGGGGCAGCCATGAGCCTACTGCAGGGAGCGTACATCCTAGCGGGGATGGCGATGGTCGCCACCATCGGGTTAAGTTTGGTGCGACTGGCACTGGGGCCATCGGTTTATGACCGCGCCAACGCCTCGGACGTGATCGCGGTCGCGGTGATCGGGCTATCGGCCATGTTGGGGGCGGTTAATGGGCGCAGTGACGTGCAGATCATAACCGTGATACTTACCCTCATTGGGTTCCTCTACGCAGTAACCATCGGGCGTTTCACCGGGCGCATGAGTGCCTCGCGTTCGATTATGACTGAAGATGAAGCCAAAGCTGAAAAGGCGAAGATGGAACGCGAAGCTCACTCCCAGATGTACGCCGAAGAGCGGGCGCAGTTGCGGGAGGAAGAATGAACTGGCAGCTAGTAGAAACCATCTGCAACTACCTGGGCGCACTGTCTTTCGTCTTCGGGTCGGTGTTCCTACTGATCGCCGGTATTGGCATGGTGCGACTGCCCGGACTCTACGAACGCATGCATGCGGCCGCTAAACCCCAGTGGCTGGGGGTGTTCTTAGTGGCGGTGGGAACGGTGCTGGTGACTCGCAGTGCGTCGTGGACGGCGGTAGCTATACTCATGGTTACCTTGCAAACAGTGTCGGCACCGATTGGTTCGCACCTGTTGGCACGCGCCGCTTACCGCGGCGGGCAGGTGGACCTATCGGACCTGTGCGATGACGAACTGGCGCGTGACGAAGCAGCCGCCCAGCAGCAGAGGCGTTCGCGTCCGCAGACCGCGCGTAAAAGTAGTTAGACTGCCGCGCTGTCGATCGCGCTGTCGCTTGCTGTCGCGTTGCGGTTCTTCGCCGCCCGCGCGCTGCCGGTGGCTTGTAGCGGCTTTCGGTGGCAAGTAGTTAGCGCGGGCGCTAACCTGCCGGTAGCGGCTTTTTTCTAATAGCGACCACTGTAGAACCACTAAGTTCGCTAGGCCAGCGGAGCCGATACACAACTGAATCAGTTGCCAGCGCAGCAACTGAGAGGAGAGCAAAATGCCACAACCACCGCTTCGGCCCACGACCGTACCCGATGCGCGGGCGCACCCGGTTTTCAACCGGATTCGCCGCGAAATCGAGATCCCCACGGTCTTCCCCGAAGCGGCGCTGAATCAAGCGCAAGAGGCAGCCTCAACCTGGCAGCAACTGGTCAGTCAGATCCAACTGCACCCGTTGCACTGGGAGGAGTTCTTAGCAGACTACCTGCGACAAGACGGGGCAAACCCGCATGAACCAGACCCAGCTCACCTGGTGCGGGCGGTGCGCGCCCTGCCACAAGTATCACTACCCAGAGGATTAGATACCGGTCTCCTACTGACCGCAGCCATCCCCGCCACGGACGCCACCTGCCTGCCCCTAGTAACCATCGACCCGCCGCAATCAACCGACCTAGACCAGGCGGTGGCGATATTCTCCCTCCCCTCCGGCCCCGCCCGTTACCTCCTCATATACGCGATCGCGTCGGTAGCGACCTTCGTTGAACCGGGGTCGCCGCTGGATGAACACGCCTGGCAACGCGGCACCAGCGTGTATCTACCGGACGAAACCACGCCCCTTTACCCCGAAACCATTAGTTCGGGAGCGGGCTCACTGCTTCCCCAAGAAACCCGCCCCTCCTGCGTGTGGACCATGGCATTGGACGAGGACGGAAACCTCCTCGCCGCAGACGTACACCGCGCCCTGGTGCGCTCGCGGGCGAAACTTTCCTACGCCGACATGCAAGCCGCGGTGGAAGGCGACCAGTTACCGGGTGGACAGCAGGTGCCTGCGGATTTGGCGCAACTATTCGAAACCGTGGGGCGGTTGCGGCAGGCGCGTGAAGTCGCACGCGGGGGAGTCTCCGCGCGCATACCGGAGCAAGTTGCGGTACGGGAGGGAAGCGAACTTACCTTGCAATACCGCGCCAACACTGTGACCGAAGAGTGGAATGCGCAGATTTCCTTGCTCACAGGTATGGCTGCGGCGAAGATGATGCGCGCCGGCAACGCCGGGATCGTGCGGACTTTGCCGCCCGCGCAGGAACGGGACCTGAAACGTTTAAGGGCGGTGGCGGGGGCACTCGGCATTAGCTGGCCGGCGCAGGTGTCCTATCCGCAGATGGTGCGGAACTTAGATCCGAAGGAGGCCACACATGCGGCTTTCTTACTCGAAGCCACTAGTTTGTTTCGCGGCTCCGGGTACCGGGCTTTCGGGGTGCGTAACACTGAGCCGCTGCCGCGTAGTTTGAGTGAGGGAATTATTCACGCGGCGATTAACGCCGAGTACGCGCACGTGACTGCACCCTTGCGGCGCTTGGCAGATCGCTATGCGTTGGAAGTGTGTTTAGCGCACTGCGCGGGCACTAGCGTCCCAGAGTGGGTGCGTGAAAAACTCGACGACTTACCGAAAGCGATGGCTACCACGGGGTCGCGGGCGGGGCGCGCCGGTCGAGAAGCGGTGGCGGCTTTGCAAGCCCTGGTGCTGGAGGGACACGAGGGGCAGGTGTTTCGCGGCGCAGCAGTGGATGAGCGGGGTGAGAAAATGCTGGTGATGCTTTCTAACCCGGCGGTTTTAGCTACCTGCGACGCTGACTTGGAACTAGGTATGGTGGGGGATTTCAAACTGGTAGCAGTTGATGTGCAGCAGCGTCGGGTGGAGGTGGAGCCGGTTTCGACGCGGTAGCGCTACCACCGGCAGGGACGGCGGCGCAGTCAGCTTCCGGACAGTGCCTCAACCGGTAGGTGAGAAACCCGCGCCGACGAGTGGCTTTTATGCCACACTGGGCACGTGCGAAACAAAGCGCCAATACCGCAAAGCATGGTTTCCACCTGCGCTAAGGAGGGAACCGTGTGCGAGCTAGAAGAAAAGATTCACGACGAATGCGGAGTCTTCGGAGTCTGGGCACCGGGCGAGGACGTGGCTCGTCTTACCTACTTCGGACTCTACGCCCTGCAGCATCGCGGTCAGCAGTCAGCTGGGATAGCTGCATCCGACGGGCGCAACATCATGGTTTACAAAGACCTGGGATTGGTTTCCCAGGTCTTTAATGCGCAAGCGCTCTCTCCCTTAAGCGGGCACCTAGCGGTGGGGCACGTGCGTTATGCCACCACCGGGGCGAACGTGTGGGAGAACGCCCAACCCACTTTAGGTCCCACCGCCACCGGGTCGGTGGCGCTAGCCCACAATGGGAACCTCACTAACACCGCGCAGCTACGTAAAAAGGTCAGTGCGTTGGGTGGGCGAGTACTTCCTTCCACCTCCACCGACACGGCGGTGATTACCGCGCTGTTGGGGGCCTACCAGGCCGACGGAACCTCCGCGCCAGCCAACACCGAATCTCCGGCTACGCAGACGCAGGCTGCCGCTCACGGCTCGGCTACAGCCACCCACCGTCCGCAAGCGGGAGCGACCACGCAGACCCCAGCTCCCGCTACGCAGACGCAGGCTGCCGCTCACGCTCCCGACCCCAGCGCCACCACAGGCGAGGACACACTCGAAGAAGACCGCCCCCTAACTGCCCGCGGCTCCCTCATCCCCGCCGCCCGCACCGTGCTGCCACAACTAAACGGCGCATTTTCCCTAGTATTCATGGACGAACGAACTCTGTACGGGGCGCGTGACGCTCACGGAATCCGCCCCCTCGTCCTCGGACGCCTGCAGGGAGGGTGGGTACTAGCCTCCGAAACCGCCGCCCTCGACATAGTGGGGGCGCAGTTCGTACGTGAAATCGAACCGGGCGAACTCATTGCCATTGATTCCGAGGGCGTGCGCAGCCACCGGTTCGCTCCCGCCACCGCCCACGGCTGCGTATTCGAATACGTCTACCTCGCCCGCCCCGACACCACCATCGCCGGGCGTTCCATTATTGTCGCCCGCCAAGCCATGGGGGCGCGCCTGGCAGCCGAACACCCGGTGGAAGCTGACCTGGTGATAGCTACCCCTGAATCGGGCACTCCCGCCGCCATTGGCTACGCTCAAGCCTCCGGTATTCCCTACGCCCAAGGCCTGGTGAAGAACGCCTACGTGGGACGCACCTTCATTCAACCCACCCAGTCCCTGCGCCAACTGGGTATCCGGTTGAAACTAAACCCTTTGCGCGAAGTCATCGCCGGTAAACGCCTAATCGTAGTAGATGACTCCATTGTGCGTGGCAACACCCAGCGAGCCTTGGTGACGATGCTGCGTGAAGCCGGGGCGAAAGAAGTACACGTGCGCATCTCCTCCCCGCCGGTGGAATGGCCGTGCTTCTTCGGTATAGATTTCCCCACTCGCGCTGAACTCATCGCCTCAGCTATGGACACCGAAGCCATCCGCAAATCTATCGGTGCCGACACCCTGGGGTACCTGTCAGTGGACGGGATGGTGGAAGCCACCGGGCAGGAACGAAACCAACTTTGCTTAGCGTGTTTCAACGGGGACTACCCGATGCCGGTACCCCCGGGGATCCCCATTCCCGGTACTCCCGGGGCACGTACCAACTGAGGATCCACGTCCTCGCCACCCAGACAGGAAGGTAAAACCAGTGGTTGACTACGCAGCAGCCGGAGTAGATATTGAAGCCGGTGACCGAGCGGTAGAACTTATGAAAGCCTCTGTAGCGGCCTCCCACAACGACACCGTGGTGGGGGGAGCCGGCGGATTCGCCGGCCTGATTGACGCCTCCGCCCTGGTGGGGATGCGGCGCCCGCTGCTGGCATCTTCCACCGACGGGGTGGGGACGAAAGTGGCGGTGGCCCAAGCGCTGGATATCCACCACACCATTGGGCAGGACCTGGTGGCGATGGTGGTAGATGACATTGTCGTTACCGGTGCGCGGCCGCTGCTGATGACTGATTACATTGCCTGCGGCAAAGTGGTACCGGAAAAGATCGCTGACATTGTGCGTGGGATTGCGGATGCGTGCGCGCAGACAGACTGCCCGCTGGTGGGTGGGGAAACCGCTGAGCACCCCGGGCTGATGGCGCCGGAAGAATACGACGTGGCCGGCGCCGCGGTGGGAGTGGTGGAAGCTGACGAGATACTCGGCCAGCACCTGGTGGAGGACGGCGACATCCTCATCGCACTGCCTTCGTCGGGGCTGCATTCCAATGGGTATTCCCTGGTGCGGCGTATTATTGCCGACGCCGGGTGGCAGTGGGATCGGCACGTACCCCAGTGGGGCAGGACCGTGGGGGAAGAACTCCTTGAGCCCACTCGGCTTTACACCCGTGACTGCCTGCAGATGGTTAACGATCTAGGGGGCGCGGTGCACGCCTTCAGTCACATCACCGGGGGAGGGCTGGGTGCCAATATTTCCCGCGTCATCCCCAGTGGCATGGTTGCCACCATTGAACGTGATTCCTGGCAGGTGCCGGCAGTGTTTTCCACCCTTGCGCAGCTGGGGCAGGTTCCGTGGGAGGACATGGAACAGACCTTGAACCTGGGCGTTGGCATGGTGGCGGTGGTGGATGAAGACAGTGTTTCTGCGGTGGTTGAGACTTACGAGGGCGCGTGGGTCCTTGGACAGGTCAAGAAGTGCCGGGAACTACCGGCAGTGGGAACGGGAGAGAAACTGGTGCAGGGCGCCAAAGGCGTGGATGCGGGGGCGGCGTGGCTGCGGGGAGAATACCGTTTGGGCTGACCTTTCGCTGCGCCAGTGTTGGCGCTGACCTTTGAGAGCGGCTGGGATTGAGGGGAGCGAAAAGCGGTGCGGACTCTAAGAGCCACGCACCGCTTCGCTGTTGGGTCGCTGCCGGTAGTTTACCGGTAGTGATCCCAATCGTCGTTGTCGGTTGCCGGGGGGATCTCCCCGTACGGATTGTCAATTTCACCGCGTTCAGCAGCGAGTTCACGCTGCAACGCGTCGTAGTCGGTCTCCGGGCTGTAGTATTTCAGCTTCCGAGCGACCTTCGTCTGTTTGGCCTTCTGACGGCCGCGCCCCATTGGCGTCGACCCCCTCCACAGTCGGTCAGTGTCCGCACGCAACGGATCGCCTGAGTAACGAACTAGAACTATTGCCCTTCTAGTCTACCTAAAAACTGTTGGCCTTCGCTATCGCCAGACAGTTTGTGGACAGAGAGCGCGTAAACACCGCTTGAAGTTAAGGGAGTTTTCACGCGCTTGAGGGCGTTGAAAACAAGTGAGAAGAAGCTTAGCGGCGCCGCCAAATGGCGATCCCCGCCACCAACACCACCCCGGTGGCGATGGAAGCCAACGTAGCTAGAGCCGTGGGGTCGCCTTCCTTAGCGTCCTCCACCGCAGCCTGCGCCCGCCTGCTGAAATCCTCCGCTCCAGCTTTAGCTTTTTCCTTCACGGTTTTAACCTGCTCGCGCGGGTCAAGCCGCCCGGTCAACTCATCCACAGTGGACTGCATCGCCAGACGAGTGCGTTGAATCTCAGCTTCGATTTCCTCCACTGAGCGCGGTTTCTTCTCAGCGTCGCTCACTTTTCCATCCCTCTCTTAACAGCAGCAATATTTAACTTCATATTCACCGACGGGTCCGGTTTATCTTTCATTCCTCGCTTCAGGAACATCACTCCCGCCAGCGCCAAGATCACAGTAATCAAGAGCAAAATGCCAGTGACAGTTATAGCTGCACCCCACTGCGGCATGATTAGGGCGAAAGCCTCCTCCGCGGAATGTAAAGCCCATCCCAACAGGTAGAGAGCGAACACGCCAGCAGCAGCCAGGAGGCCAACCGCCACCCCGGACTTCTTCGCTTGCGCCACGGCCTTGACCTTGGTGAGTTCAATCTCACCGCGAATCAGGGTGCTGATTTGATTGGAGAGCTCGCCAAAAAGCTCACCTATCGTAGTGTTGGGGCGCGACTGGGTAGTTTCAACTACCGTCACGCGGTGTGCGGGATTGGGTTTATCCGCCGCCATCATCATCTCCTAAGGGGAAGACACGGTCAGTGTTTCAAGCGCGTTAGCTGAAACTGCGAATCCTCCGAAACAGAAGACACGCTACGTAGCCTAGTTTGACACGTTCAGCGCGTGAGCGCCCGACATTCCCCTAAATAATATCGCGTATGTTCTCCGCTGGCCGGGTGAACCCGCAACTGTCACCCCCAAGCTCGATCCGGCTGCCAGCAAATTAAGACGGGGCTAGTCTTCCTTCACCGCTTGTAGCACGGGTACGCGACCGGCTTGCCAACCCGGCAGCCACGACGCCACCACGGCGCCGATCACAGTGACAACCAACGTCACCAGCAGCGCTGGAACCGGTATCGAAAGCTGGGAAATACCGTCCTCGCGAAGATAGTGCACCAGCGCAGTGGAAATCCCCACTCCCAGCGCCACTCCTACCAGCGCCCCATACAGCGCGGTGAGGATCGATTCCACCGCTATGGAAGCAGCCAGCCTCAGCTTCCCCATACCCACTACCCGCACGAGGGCGATCTCCTGGGTTCGTTCAGAAATCGACAGTCCCAAAGTGTTCACAATCCCCAGCGCCGCCACCACGATCGACAAACCAACCAGGGCGTAGACCACGCCGAGTACGCGAGAGATCATTTGCGCGGAGAACGTCACCAAGTCGTCCTTGTCCATGACCGCAATGGTTTCTCCCGGGGGCATGAGTTCACGCAACTGGTCACGCAGCTCGGTGACGTCCTTACCGGGGGCGGCGGTAATCATAATCCGCAGCCGACCAATGGTGTCTAACTGGTATTTTTCAGCAGCCTGCGGGGAAACTATTTGTGAATTCAGTATCTGCGAATCGTGGATCGCCACCACCGGGATCTGCTGGACTCCAGCAAGACTGGGGATACCGACCTCGTCACCGATTTCCACCCCGTAGTCCTCAGCAGTGTTCTTCGCCAGCACCATTCCCCGCGTCTGCGCGTCCTCTAACCTGCCTGCGACCATGGGGATTTCGAAAGACTCATTCAAGGTCTGCAGTTCAGCGCTGACCAGCAGCATGGACACGGGCTGTTCCTGCCCCGGAACTTGCGCCGGTGCAGGCGTTAGGTTGAGGGAGGAAATTGTTCCCACGCCGGGTGCGTCAGCCAGATCCTGGTAGATCTTATCGGGAATGGTTTCCCCAATCGCCAAGGGTGCCACCATCAAGTCAGCTTTGAGTTCGTTAGTGACCTGGTCTTCGATTGATACTTGCAGGGAGTCAGCTAGGACCAAGGCGGCGCTAACCAGCCCGATGCCGATCACGAGCGCGCCACCGGTGGCGGCAGTTCGCCGCGGGTTACGCAGGGAGTTTCCCGCCCCCAAACGCAGCCACAGGGCACGCGTGCGCGTAAGCGGCCGCCCCACCACCGTTAGTACCGCCAGCACCAGTCCGGGGGCAGCCACCAGCACACCGAGCACCGCCAGTCCCGCTCCGATACCTAGCATCAATCCGGAAGAACGCGCCCCCCACACCAGCAACGCAGTGGCAATCACAAGTAATAAAACCCCCACCAGCAGGCGCGGCCAGACAGGTTTTTCTTTCACCCCCGACACTTCCCGCATAGCTTCCACCGGAGGGATCTGTGCCGCCCGGCGACCGGGCCAGAGCGCTCCGAAAATAGTAACCGCCACTCCCACAACCAGCGCGGTCACCACGATCGAGGCTGACACGGAGGCAGAAACTGAGCTAACGAGTGAAAGTTTCGACAGCCCCCACGTCGCCAGCGCCACCAGTCCACTACCGGCGGCGACACCCAGAGCCGACCCCAGAAGGCCAATAATGGCTGCTTGCACGGCGATAGAGACAAACACCTGCAGGGGAGAGACCCCGATGGCGCGCAGGTAGGCGAACTCCTTTTGACGCGCTCGCACCACCATGGTGAAGGTGTTAGCAATGATGAACACCGACACTCCCAGTGCTAGGGCGTTGAAAACCAGGATGAAAGCAGTAATGAAACCCAGCGCGGTATTGAGGTCAGATCGAACGCTGTCAGACACTTCCTGGGAGGTCTTAACTACGTAACCACCGCCCACGGAAACCTCGATATCAGCCGCCACCGCCTTCGGGTCCGCGTCTGCTGCCACCTGCACCACGACCTCGTCCGCGGTTTGCGGGTTAGTCAACATAGGAGTGAGCGCCTGCCGGTCCATGGCGAGGATATTCACCCCACCCACTGTCTTGGGGTACTTCAGCGTCCCCACAATGGTGGCGTCAACGGTTTCACCGTAGACCACGAACTTGATCCGCTCGCCCCGACTAACTCCCAGCCGCTCCATGGCGCGTTCTTCGATGGCGACCTCATTCGCCCCGCGCGGTGCGTTCCCTTCCACTTCCCACGGGGTGAAAGTCGCCGCCGTGTCGGTAACTACGTTCATCAGCGCAGCACTAATGACGGGGCGATCATCCGCCCCCAAGATAGTGGTCGGCGCGGCGTGCGAGGCTTGCGCTTTTTCCACCCCGGGCACTTCTTCCACCCGCTCCGCCAAACCGTTCGGTACCGGAGCGGTAGCGCGAGAGAACTCCGAAAGCGGCTGCCCCTGCACGTGTAGGTCACCAACCACCCCGGAGGTGGCGGCAGTATCGAAACTGTCCTGCAGCTGGTCACGCAGCGCGAGCGTGCCGGTCAGGAACGCCACCCCGAGGACGACCGCCACAATGGTGAACAGGAAGCGTTTGGGGTGGGCGAGGATGTCACGCCAGGTTAGTTTTATCATTCGTCACCGGTTTCGTTGCGCGCGGTGACGATCGGAATTTGTCCGGTGAGGGCGGGGTCGTCGGCGGGAATAACCGACCCCGGTAGGTTTTGTAGTACTTCTTGCGCGGCTTGTAAAACGGCGGCGGTTTCGGGTTCGAAGGTGCGCGCCGGGGCGATGCGCTGCAAGGTAGCTGCCAGTGGTTCGCCGGGGCGTGGCTCGTATTCGCTGGAGCTCCCCTCAGCGTGCGGCGCACTATCCGGTGTCGGCGCAGTTGCCGCCGCGGCGTCACTTGGTGCGGCGCCGGCAGCTGTCTGTGCAGGGGGTGTTGGTTCGGTCGCGGCTGGTAGCGTCGCGCGCTTATCCGCACCCGGCGAGGGCGTTGCCAACCTTCGCCAAACAGGTGCGGCTGGGGTGGTGCTGGAGTCAGCGGTAGTGGGATGGGTGCTAGGTGCCGGCTGGGTACTCGGTACCGGCTGAGT
>JAUNVG010000031.1 GCA_030537735.1 Actinomycetaceae bacterium | reverse complement strand
AAAACTCGACCTCCTCTTCGGAGGGGTCAGGGTTGGCTAGACCGGCGCACCAATCATCTGGGAAGCCTTGCAGCCGCGCGCACTCGGTTGGAGTTAAACGCCTGGGACGTAACCGGTTGCCTGCGATTACGGGTGGTGCGGTGTGATCACTAGCCAGCAGGGCGCCTGCCTGGTTGAAGGTGGCGCGGGTGAAAAGTCGGACTTTGAGGCCGCATAGATTCGCTCGTCGGTCTTGTGTTGGGGTTGGAGGACGATCATGCCGCCTTGGTTGCAGGTGGGCTCTCCACCTTTCAAGTCGAGGGTTTTCGACACTGAGGCCTCATACCCATACATCCCGCCGCTGCGCCTGTTTTGGTGGATCGAGTTGAGTCCAAACACCACAGGACCGGAGGTATCTTGGTCTCCGGCCTGGTCGAGGAGGATGGGCACGTTGTCATCACTGTTGCCCATACGCCCAGTCAGGGTCTGCACCACCCCGTCAGGTTTGACTTTGATTCGCCCGTCTTGCGGGTGATGCTCAAGGACCACTACGTCTCGGCCTGGGCGGCTACCGCCTGCAGCGCGGTTGCGAGTACTTCGGGCATGGTTTTGTTCTTGGCTGCCGCCCGGTTCAAGATCCCCTGACACGCTCTGGGGCTCAAAAAGAATCTCGGGTGCACGCGGGCTTGCAAAATCGCATGCAAGGTAGATGCGGCGTCGTTGGGGTAGGCGGAAGTATTGTGCGTCGAGTACACGCCAAGCAATCGAGAATCCACCACCCACGACCACTCCCGCCTCTGACCAGCCGGTTTCAGGGATAGGCACGTCAGGGGCGGTTTCTTCTTTGACCTGCGCGAGTGCGGTAAGAACGGTCGCGAAGTCTTTGCCTTTGTTCAGGAGAAGGCTCCGGGCACGTTCTCCCACACCGCGAACCTGGGGTATCTACCATGGGTTGCTTCCCTCATTTCCTTAATGATTCGTACAGCTTCAAAGAACAAGCCAGAACGCGCCCCGGCTAATCCGGATTGTTTGCCTGCGACCGACAGGTCTTGGCACGGAGACCCGAACGTGATCACATCAACTGGTTCAATGGCAGCTCCATCGATAGCGCTCACATCCCCAAGGTGTTCTACTTGGGGTAGGTTCTTGCGAGTGACAAGGATCGGGTACGGCTCCACTTCCGACGCCCACACCGGCCTGATACCAACATTCAACGCGGCGAGTGGGAACCCGCCTGACCCATCGAACAACGAACCTAACGTCAACACCGATGATTCTTCCGTCACGGCTTCTCCCGGTCGACGTCTTTGACCAGATCCAAATACCCGGACTGCTTGCCACCGCGTTCAACTGTGATGCCGGCGGCGTCGCCTGTGTGCTCGGCATAGCGCCTAAGGATCACGGAGGCGTATTTGGGGTCTAACTCCATCGCATAGCAAATCCGGTCGGTAGCCTCGGCAGCCATGAGTGTGGAACCTGATCCGGCGAAGGTGTCGAGCACAATGCTGTTTGCCTGAGTCGAGTTCGATATCGGATACGCCAAAAGATCTAGCGGCTTGGAAGTGGGGTGGTCACTGTTGCGGCGGGGCTTATCAAACCGCCAGATGGTGGTTTGCTTCCTGTCCGCATACCACCGATGCTTCGCCCCAGGTTTCCAGCCGTAGAGGACTGGTTCGTGTTGCCACTGGTATGGGGAGCGGCCCAGGACGAGGGAGTCTTTGACCCAGATACAACACCCCGACAGCTTGAACCCGCTATCGATAAACGCGCGGCGGAAGTTCAACCCTTCAGTATCAGCGTGGAAGACGTATGCCGACCCGCCCTTTTCGAGCACGTCTGCCATGTTTTGGAAGGAGGCGAGCAGGAAGTCGTAGAAAGCGTCACTGGTTTGCTTATCGTTCTTAATCGACAACCCCGCGCTTGACTCGAAGGCGACATTGTATGGCGGGTCTGTGAGTACGAGGTTCGCGCGTTTCCCACCCATCAGGGTCTCAACATCGTCTGGGTTGGTGGCATCCCCACACACCAGGCGGTGCCGTCCCACCGTCCACACATCGCCTGGCTCCACAAACGCGGCAGCCTCCAGCGCTTTGGTCAGGTCGAAGTCATCATCGGCTACTTCGTCTTGGTCAAGGGAGCCGATGAGGGATTGGATTTCGTCGTCGTCAAACCCGGTGAGTTCGGCATCGAAATCGGACGCGTCCAGGTCAGCGATGAGCAGGGCGAGTTTGTCCTGGTCCCAGTCGCCACTGATCTTATTCATGGCGACGTTCAGCGCCTTCTCGCGGGTCTCATCCAGCTCGACGACCACGCAGTCAACGGTGGTTTGGCCCAGGTGCTTGAGCACGGCCAGGCGCTGATGGCCGGAGATGACGGTGTTGTGGTTCGCGGCGTTGACCACGACCAGCTCGACATAACCGAACTCGTCGATAGAACGCTTTAGCTTCTCAAACTCGGAATCGCCGGGTTGGAGGTCTTTACGCGGGTTATACGCGGCTGGTTGTAGTTCACTGATGGGTAGGGTTTTGACGAGCATGAACTTTCACCGCCTCCCGTAACCGATGGGTGTAGTTGAAGGTGTCTTCCCACGCCGACAAACCCCTAGCGAAATGCCCATACGTGGCATGATCCGTATAGCGGGGGCTGCGTAGCTTGAGCGCATCGATCATCGCGGCCGGGCGCAACGGAAACACCTCCCGCGCAGCAGCCGTCAACAGCCAATCAGGGTGCTCACCACTACCGAGAGTGTCGATGTGGAAGGCGACCGGGTCAGCTTTCCCAATCGCATAACTAATCGCCACCTGACACTCGTGCGCGAGCCTGGCATCCACCACTGTCTTAGCGATCAGGCGAGCCATGTAAGCGCCCGTGCGATCGACCTTGGAGGGGTCTTTACCGCTAAACGCCCCGCCCCCATGGGCGGCGAGCCCGCCGTAAGTGTCAACCATGAGCTTCCTACCTGTCAGGCCTGTGTCAGCGGTAGGCCCACCAACCACGAATCTGCCAGAGGGATTCACCAACACCACAGTGGTATCCGTGACTGGCAAGTACTCCTCGCAGGCCGGAGCTACCACCATCGTCTTGACTTGGCGGGTAAGTTCTTCGAGGTCTTTGTCTGCATCATGCTGGACAGACACCACAACCGTGTCGATGGCGGTGGGTGTGCCGGTGTCGTCATAGCGGATGGAGACTTGGGCTTTCCCGTCAGGTTTGATACCGGTGATGGTGCCTTCACTGCGCGCGGCATCCAGGCGTTCACAGATCCGGTGCGCTAACACGAGAGGCAACGGTAAGCGCTGTGGGGTCTCATTTGTGGCGTAGCCGTAGACGGTGCCTTGGTCACCAGCACCCTGAAGAACATGCGCCGTTTCATCACCACTACGGGCCTCAAGGGAAGTGTTTACGCCCGCGTTAATGTCGGGTGACTGTTTACGCACCCACACGTAGATCAGGAACCGCCAGGGCGAATACCCCGCCCGCACAAGCGCAGCCCGCACCGAGTCTCGGATGCGGGGCCGGCATTTGGTGGTGATCTCACCAGTGACAATAATCCGCCGCCCGGTCGCCATGACCTCTACAGCAACGCGGGCGGTCTTGTCCTCCCACATAATGTCATCCAGAATCTGGTCGGCAATCAGGTCACAGAGTTTGTCAGGGTGACCCGCACACACTGATTCGGCAGTCCGCACACTACACATACACGCACACTCACTTTCCATAAAGAGACCTCAAAGGGGTAAACAAAAAGCACCCACCCGGGTTGGGTGAGGTGCGAAGAAAACAAAGCAAAGCGCTAGGAGCGGGCTTTCAAGAGTTGCTCCATTACTTCATCGCCCGGAGCGGTTCCGGAATAGTCGGTGGTGCAGGTGGCGCGGACGATTTCGTAGATTTCGTACCAGTACACGTTCGCTTGCTTACCGAACGACTGGGACATCGCCACGAACGGAGACGCGATAGCCGCACCCGTCGTCGGATGCTTCCCCAGCAGACCGAACTTGGAGATCGCTTGCTCGCACTGTACATAGCGGGCGAACGCCTGCGCGTAGGCCTCAATCAGGCGTGGTGCAACGAACTGGGAGCATCCTCGTTGGTCGAGCCACTGCCAGGTCTCCCGGAAGACCAGGTCAGCGCCGAGGGGTTTGCCATCACGCTGCACCTGAGATAAATACTCGCTAGGTTCTGGCATGGTCTCACCAGCCAACACCGCGCCCTCGCCAACATGGCTACCGGTGAAGTCGTAAGCGTCATCGAGCGGGTCATGGAGTCGAGACGTGGGCGCGCCTTTAGCGAGTTTCTCGTTCAACGCATCAGGCTTCGCTCCAGCGCGGACTCTGCGTCCACCACGATTCGTACCATCTTTCGCCATATATAATTCCTTATATTCGATAGAATAGGCTAAGGCGTGTAACTAAGATTCTTCTTCTGTACTATAAATCTGTGGTGAGAAGCGAGGAGGGGAGGAATGAGAAATATTGCTGTACTTCTGGTGTCAACTACAGGATATTTTGCTGGCGCGTGGCTTTTCTTCGCCATATTTCAAAACTGCAAGGAGCAGGATCAAAGATCTTTTGTGATCTTCTTGCTGATGCCCATCGCGTACGTGTGTTTCACGATTATTGTCCTACTTTTGAATAGACACATCATTGAAATTAGAGCTGCTCATACATTACATTTTTCGCTAGGAGCTTTTATCGGCCTCTCGGCTTTTTTGTTTTCCCTTGATGGTTTTGGTTCCCTAGCACGTATCGATTCGTTTACTCAACTACTGAGCCAGTTTTCCATTCCCACTATCGGTGCTCTTGTTACTGGTGGTGTGGCGCTTGGGTTTGGTATTTTTACCCAAGCGCCACACATAGAGCAAGACTGAGTCAATTATTGTTTGTAGATAAATTCAGCCAGTTTCCGACAGGCGGTTAACCGAATCTCTTCCTTGACATATCCAGCTAGAGACCAACCTAGAAGAGCGCTATCTAGGTCGGCGTATTCACTTATTTTCTGGTATGTCTCACTGGAATTATTGGCATTCAAGCTCCAAGCGATCCGCTTGAATCTGTTGGCTAGTTTGCTGGAGTTGTTGTAGTACTCGCGCAATGTTTCTGATAAGAGATGAGCATTCGAGTCGTTGCCGTTTTTTAGTGTGTTGGCGATGACGATGGCGTCTCCGTCACAGCAGAGGTCGTCACGATTACAGCCATTTCCTACCGATTCCCATTCTCCCTTGTCGTTTTTCTTATCGAGTACTAGTCCGTTCAAACCGGGGTGCTGACGGTAATCGTTTCCTTGTCCAACAAGAGCTGTAGCTACTTGATCGAGATTTGCGTTGGGATTCCAGTCGAGTGTTTTCTGGATATTTGCCATAGCCGAAGCTAGGTCTCCAGCCCAGCCTGTCCAGGCATCGGGAATTATGCTCCAGTTGGCATAGCCAAGTGTTGTTGCTGCCAAATGTGCCAGATCGATAGTTTCCCCGGTCTTGTCGGTCATGGATTGGCGCCAGGTGACATCAATATAGCGATTCAAAGCTGCAATGATTTTCTTACCAACTGCGTCATTCTCAAGTACGTGCGCGTCTGTATGTCTGAAGCTTTCGGCGGATATTGACCAGTTCACCGCAGACATAATACCGTTGTCACGTAGATACGCTTTTGCGAGGTAGTTTAGTACACACCGCGATGTTGGAACGGTTATCCACGTTCCGCCACCTGAATAGTTTGGAATGTAGTCTTTCCCGACTTTACCGTCGAGTCTTAGTTCCTCAAAGCGTTTCTCTAGATGCCAGATAAGATCGATCGGAGCAAGCTTAGAGTAATCAGTGCTAGTGTTAGTGTAAGTGCCACCGGTATTGGAAAGAGCGACATGATCGACTGCGGGCGTTCGACCCGAATATGCGACTCGATCTAAATCAAAACCCCGGCCTTTATAGTTACTGATTTCAGTGAACTGATCATAATTCCACTGATCAGGAATAGGGAAGCCGAGATTGCCTGAAAATCCCGTGGACATGTCGGATACAAATGCGCTTCCTGCATACTCCGCTTCGATGATACGGGTGCAGATGTTTCGTGAAGCGTAGATTCCAACCTTATATCCGCCTCCGAGACTTCCGCGCACACCTTGGAAATATGGAAGAATATGACTTGTCACCTCCGGATCTGTGGCGTCAAAATCAACGGCGAAATAAATGTATGTCCCTGGAATCCCCAATCGTTGCGCAGCCTGCCTTGCCAGCCTTGCGTGCCTGGCGCCGTTTTCTCGAGTAAAATGCCGTAACTCGGTTGAATACTCTTGAAAAATCGGGAAGAACTTTAGTCCACCGTTAACGATCCGCTCGAGTTCTCCAGGACGAATTGCTTTGAAATACTCAGAAGGACTCTTTGTGTCCTGGTTGGGTTCTGTCAGGTAGCGTCCTACAATTTCATACCCATCAGCTTTAAGCTGATTAAGCCTTTCTGTTGTAATCTCAAACCGCGTATCACAAGCGACACATGCTCGGTTTGGATCGCCTTTTGAAGTGAGCAGGCTCATCCAAGTGGTCGGGTCAATAATCCCAGTATTAGGAAGCTTATAAGTACTTTGGAAACTGGTTACAACAGAATTCATCGTTGCATCCCAGGATCGCATTGCACGCGCCCCAGGAGTGTGGTTACAAACCAAAGCAGCACTGGCAAGCCATACCCACTCTGAATAAGAACTAGCATTTGCCGGAGTAATCGTCTTGAGACGACTACGGGTACCATTACCGAAGTTGC
>JAUNVG010000004.1 GCA_030537735.1 Actinomycetaceae bacterium | reverse complement strand
CCTACACACAGACCAAAATATCTAGCGCCCAAAACTACCATCAGCTAACCCCGTACTCGCGCGGTGGCCAAGAAAACTGCCCGCAATCGCTCCAATAACAAGTCTAAATTTAATGCATAGCGCGCCGACTGCGCTGCTATGGTGGACTCTTTGATTAACCCGCCCGCTCCAGTGTTCTACCACTCATCACACAACCATTCCTTCCGTTGAACTTGTCTGCAAATCAGGTCAGTTGCACAGTCCCACTTTCACTGACCCACCGGATGCCAACCCATGAGCGACACCCAACTAGCCACTTTCACCCAAACTAGCAACACCAAAAGCACGCTTGGCTAACTCGTCGCAAACAACTGGCACTATCTAGCAGTAGGTGCGGTAGCGGCGGGAGCGTTCTTTATTGGCGGCCCCATTGGGACTGCCGCAGTCCTTGGAATGGGGGTGGGAGGTGGAGGAAGCCTGATAGGGAAAGTCAGCTCGGGTGGTCGATAAGGCATCTATCAAAACGCTTAACAACGAGCTCGTCCATGGGGCGCATACGTCCCCTATTAGAATGCTGACTCACCCCTCTAAGCGCTTGGCTAACTGCCGATCATGCTCGCGGCTCGCGTGCCACTGTGCTGGCCTCCGGGGGTGTTCAGCCGTGCGACCTACGTGCAACATTGAGTGTGGTCTCGTGTCATTCGCCGTCATTGTAAGGCTACCTGGTGGCGGGGATGTTTCCGCGTGACCATAAGGAAAAACCCCGACATCTCAAGGAAATGTCGGGGTGGTAGTGGAGATGGCGGGAATCGAACCCGCGTCCAACGAGCTTCCCCGAGGGCTTCTCCGGGCGCAGTCTACAAAAGTATTTCTCGGCCGCCGGCTGCGCGTAGACTCACCACCGGTCGGCTCAGTTAGCTAAGTGTCGGTTGGCGCCGGCTAACGCGACGACAACCCAGTGGCCCTGAAAACGACGCCAGGACCCAGGCTCAGAGCTGCACCTGGACTGACGGACTTGCTCGCTCGCTTAGGCGGCGAGAACGAAGTCGGTGCGATTCTGTTCGGCACCTATTGGTTTGCATACATGGTTAACGAGGTCAGTACACATCCTCGGCCCGCTTCTCATCGATCGAAGACCGCTGTCGAAACCGATCATCCCCTATTTAGTTTTCACTAACCGTCCAGCCACCTAACGGCAAGCGTGAACAGCTCCACTATCCTACCAATTCAGTATCGAAAATGGAATAGAAGACGTGAAAGAGCGCCACCCGCCCTCATTAACGCCTAAAGTAGTGAAGTGATGCACACTCCTGATACTTCTGAGGCTTCCTCCACCGTTTCCTTCTACAGGCAAATGCTGGCCGGTGGGGAGCCTACTTTGACTGCGCAAGAAGTAGCGGAAATGACCGAAAGTCCACTTTCGCGGGTAGAGAACTACTGGATCTCCATGGGGTTCTACGTCCAGAGCCCAACGGAAAAGATCTTCACCGCCGAGGACTTGCGCTCCTATCAGCGTTGGTCGGACCTAATTGATTCAGGGCGTTGCGACATGAAGACCGCGATGTCGTTAATCCGCGCCCAATCCCATATCACTGACCGGCTGGTGCTGTGGCAGATCGAAGCGTTCGTAGACGACGCTGCCCGCCGTTTCCAGCTGGATGACATCGCAGCTCGGCTAACCACTTTGGATCGCTTACGTGAGTTTATCCCCATGCTGGAAAAGGAGCTGTTGCACTGCTGGCGGCGGCAGCTGGAATCCATGATTACCAGGTTGGATTCGGAAAACTCCCACTTGGGAATAGAGGTGGAAAGCCGTAAGTTCCCGCTGCTGCGTACTTTTGGGTTCGTCGACATGGTGTCCTACACTTCTACGTCGGCGCAATCGTCGCAAAAGGACCTGATTAGTTTAATTAACGAGTTCGAGGACGTATCGCGGGTGGCGATTACCGCTTCCGGTGGGCGCGTGGTGAAGATGATTGGTGATGCGGTGTTCTACATTGCCGATGACTTGCCCACCGGGTTGGAAGTGGTCACGAATCTTATGCGGAAGCTGACTTCCATTAAGGGAATGCTCCCGGTGCGTGCCTCGGTGGTGCAGGGGGAGGTGTTTTCGCGTTCTGGTGATGTCTATGGCCCATCGGTGAACTTGGCCTCTCGACTGGTGGACGTGGCGCTGCCGGGGACGATTCTCACCGATGCGGATACGGCGGAGCGTATTTCTAAACAGCAGGCAGGGCGCCAGTACCGAGTGTCACCTTCAGCGGAGGCGGAACTACGCGGAGTCGGTAGGGTCAGGCCGTTCCTGGTTACGCGCACGGATAGGGAAGATGGGGAAGTGAGTTCTCTGCCCACCATCTAGTCTCTTGAAATCGTGATAAATTTTACTAAGCAAAGAAATGGACAAAAATCCCTCATCGCATATCATAGGAACGTGACTACAGTACTACTGGTCGAAGACGACCCCGCAATCGCAGAACCGTTAACACGCGCCCTTGGCCGCGAAGGATACGACGTGCGTGCGCACAGCACGGGACGCGGCGCCCTCGCGGAAGTCGACGCTGCCGACATGGTGGTGCTCGACCTCGGGCTGCCGGATATGGACGGGCTCGACGTAGCGCGGCAGATCCGAAAAAACGGCTACACCACACCGATCCTCATCCTCACCGCGCGTGCGGATGAAGTAGACATGGTGGTGGGCCTAGACGCCGGCGCCGATGACTATGTGACTAAGCCTTTCCGCCTGGCGGAACTCTTGGCCCGAGTGCGGGCCCTGCTCCGCCGCACCAGCGGGCACGAAAGCGAAGGGGAGCTGACAGCGCAAGACGTACGCGTAGACGTCGGTGCCCACCGCGCCTTCGCAGGCAACCAAGAACTTTCCCTCACCGCTAAGGAATTCGACCTGTTGCGCGTGCTTGTACGCGAAGCCGGGTCGGTGGTTGAACGCGACCTCCTGATGCGTGAAGTGTGGGGGTCAGATCCCACCGGCTCAACTAAGACCTTAGATATGCACGTGTCGTGGCTGCGGCGCAAACTCGGTGACGATGCGGCTGACCCGCACTACATTACAACCGTGCGAGGCATGGGCTTCAGGTTCGAAAAAGAACGGAACTAGCACTTGCGCTCGCGCGTAATCAAGATGATCGCCACGGCAGTGACCGTGGCGGTTCTCTTACTTGGCATCCCCTCGGTAGTGATCGGGGGGATACTCGTTTGGCAGTCGGAGGAAAACCAAGTCCGCTCCCACGCCCAAAGCCTGGCCAACACCGTGGAGCGCCGTATTCACGACGGTGAATCAGTAGACGAATCCCTCCTACGACGCTGGGTGGATCCCAAAGGCAAAGGCAACAGCTCGCACGTGACGGTATCCCTACCCAACGCCCCTTCCGTGGTAGCTGGGGAAGGCCTATCCAACCCCAATCTTTCCTCCACCGTAGTGACTTCTTCCGGAGTGGTCGTGCGCTGGGAAACCAGCGCGAAATCCGCGATCTTGAAGGTGCTGACCCTGTCCCTGGTGCTGGCTACGGGAATGATAGCGTCCCTGCTGGCGGGCTGGTGGCTAGCGCTTCGCGGATCGCGACAGATTTCAGCCCCACTGATTTACCTCGCCGCCCAAGCTGAACAAATCGGCTCCGGACAGGTACGGGCATCGGTTAAGCCCTCCGGCATCGAAGAAATAGACCTGGTACAAGCTGAACTGGTGCGCACCGGGGAACGCATGGCAGCCCGGTTAGCAGCCGAACGCCAATTCGCGGCGAATGCTTCCCACCAACTGCGCACCCCGCTAACCGCACTGTCTATGCGACTGGAAGAAATTGAACTGTTCGCCGAAACCGACGACCTACGCAAAGAGGCCCGGGTCTGCCTGGAACAGGTTGAACGCCTAACCGGGGTTATTAACGACCTGCTCAACGCCACCAAACAAACCGGCGCACAAAAGGAAGCCGTTGACGTGCTGGAAGTGTTCAACCAACAGCGCGAAGAATGGGAAGAAGCATTCAACCAAGCCGGACGTGAACTGGTTTTCACCGACGAGGCCGCCCAGCCCGTCCTCGCCGACCGTTCCGTCCTCGCCCAAGTGCTGGCAACCTTGATTGAGAACTCCCTGCGTTACGGAGGCGGCACCACGCGGGTGGTGTGCCGCGCAGGTTCATCCAGCCGCGGAGTATTCATCGTCGTCAGCGACGAAGGGCAGGGAGTGAGAGAAGAACTCGAAGACCTAATCTTCGACCAGGGAGTGTCAGGTCATGGATCTTCCGGCATTGGACTGCCGCTAGCGCGTGACCTCATGGCTACCGTGGGAGGCCGCCTAGAGCTAACCAACCCGCGGCCGGCAGAGTTCACTATTTCTCTTGCCGCCCTACCTAAGAGTCTTGCCCCAGATATTGTGATGCCTAAAGGGGCGGTGGTTTCCGTCGGGCGGCGCCGGCGCCGCTTCTAAATAACGCTAGCGGCCTAGCTCGCTACCGCGCGACGTTCCCATCCCACATTTAACCGGCAACTCACGTCCTGGCTGGAATCAAGGTATCTTGGCAGTGTGAGTGAAAAAATCGCGGTAATAGGCGGCGGGCAACTAGCTCGCATGATGGTCGCGCCCGCAGTGGCTTTGAACCTAGATATGCACGTGCTGGTAGAAGACGACCACAGTTCAGCCGCGCAGGTAACACCGAAACGGCTTGTGGGCAGTCCTAAAGACCTGGCAGCAATGCAGAAAATTGCTCAAGACTGTGCGGTAATGACCTTCGAACATGAACATATCCCTGCCCACGTGCTTGAAGCACTGGGTGAAAAAGTCGATATTCACCCATCGCCGCAGGCGCTGATCCACGCTCAAGACAAGGCTGTGATGCGCCGGCGCCTGAACCAGATTCAAGCTCCCCAACCGCGGTGGAAACTCGCTCACAGCCTGCAGCAGGTAGAGGAGTTCGGCAATGATGTAGGGTGGCCGATTATCGCTAAAACCCCCACCGGTGGCTATGACGGCAAAGGCGTACAAGTGGTTTCAGCGGCCAGTGAAGTGGCTCCCTGGATAGAGCAAGGACCGGTGTTAGTCGAAGAAAAAGTTGACTTCGACCGCGAACTCGCGGTGTTATTGGCGCGCTCACCGGGGGGAGAAGTAGCCCACTGGCCGGTGGTGGAAACCAAACAGGAAAACGGGGTGTGTTCACAGGTTCTGGCACCTGCCCCTAACCTCGCGCCGGCATTGTCTGAACGCGCCCAAGAAGTGGGAACCATGATAGCCAACGCCCTGGGAGTTACCGGCGTGTTGGCGGTAGAGATGTTCGAACGCGACGGTCACATCCTGGTGAACGAACTTGCCATGCGCCCCCACAACTGCGGGCACTGGACCATCGAGGGCGCCGTGACCTCGCAGTTCGAACAGCACCTGCGGGCAGTGCTAGACCTACCACTTGGGGACACTACCGCTCGTGCGGGCTGCTGGGTAATGCAGAACCTGCTGGGATGCGACGCCCCTGAAGCCACCGCTGGCAGGCGCGCGGCCCTGACTCGAGTTCCCCAAGCTCACGTGCACCTATACGGTAAAGAGGTCCGCCCCGGCCGCAAACTCGGTCACGTCACAGTCGGCGCCAAGGACTTCGAAACCGCCATTGACCTGGCGCAGGAAGCTACCGGCATCCTTAAACGCGGCGGCAGATAACCGCTTTCAACTACCCTCAACGGAAGGACCCACACATGGCTAAAGTCGGCATTATTATGGGGTCGGACTCAGACTGGCCGGTAATGCGCGAAGCCGCGACCGTCCTCGAGGAGTTCAACATCCCCTACGAAGCTAAAGTGGTCTCCGCCCACCGCATGCCCGAAGACATGGTCAGCTACGGTAGGGAAGCGGCCGAGCGTGGACTGCGGGTGATTATTGCCGGAGCAGGCGGAGCCGCTCACCTTCCCGGGATGGTTGCGTCTTTGACCCCGCTACCGGTAATCGGGGTGCCCGTACCGTTGAAACATTTGGACGGTATGGATTCATTGCTTTCCATCGTGCAAATGCCCGCGGGAGTGCCGGTGGCTACCGTTTCCATCGCGGGGGCCCGCAACGCCGGATTGTTAGCGGTGCGGGTCCTGGCTGCGAATGATAACGAGGACGGTGAGCGTCTTCGCCGGGAAATGGTTCGTTTCCAGGCGCAGCTGCGTGAAGTAGCGATTGAAAAGGGACGCAGGTTAAGCCAGGAGCTGGCGAAATAGACGTCAGCTAGCTTTTAGCTGCTACTTTTCGATCCGGCGCGGGCCGGCTTGCCAGGCGCTCCAAGCGGACTTGACGATCTCTTTCACCCCGTACTTGGCCTGCCACCCTAAATCCTGGGTGATACGCTCAGCGTTGCCGATTAGTTGCGGTGGGTCGCCAGCGCGGCGATCCATCTCTACCGGAGTGAAATCTAACTCGGTAACCTCAGCTACGGTGTCGATGATTTCTCTGACCGAAGTGCCTTTGCCGGTTCCCACGTTATAGGTGTGGAACGGCATTTCTTCTGCCGAGGCCAACCGGTCCAAAGCAGCAATGTGAGCCAACGCCAGGTCGGTGACGTGAATGTAGTCGCGAATACAGGTGCCGTCGGGAGTGGGGTAGTCAGTGCCGAAAATCATCGGCGCTTCCTCACGCGCCAGTTTGTCGAAAACCATGGGAATGAGGTTCAAGGTAGCGGGATCACCCAGGTCATCCCATCCCGAGCCAGCCACGTTGAAGTAACGCAATCCCACCCAACGCAGTCCCCACGCGGTTTCACAGTCCGCCATCATCCACTCGCCGATGAGTTTGGTTTCACCGTAAGGATTAATGGGGTGCTTTTCGATGTCTTCTTCCACCACTTCAACCGGAGGCATACCGTAGACGGCGGCGGAAGAGGAGAAAATCATTTGTTTCACGCCGGTTTCTTCCATTGCCAACATCACGTTAGCCAGGCCACCGACGTTTTGTTGGTAATACCAGGCAGGGCGCTGCACAGATTCACCGACTTGTTTGCGGGCAGCAAAGTGTATTACCGCGGTTACGTCCTCATCCATCATGGCGTTGATGAGGGGCTCTATGGAAGCGGTGTCGGCGACATCTAGTTTGATCAGTCGGCTGTCTCCGATACGGTCTGCGCTGCCATAAGATAGGTCGTCAACTACTACAACTCTATCGCCGCGTTCTTGCAGCAGTCGGACCACGTGGGCGCCTATGTAGCCGGCGCCGCCAATAACCATAATGCTCATATTCTTAGCCTATAACTTTACGCTCGCAGGCGTTGGCGACTCACATGGAGCGCAGGGTTTATTAGTGGTTGATTACTTTTCAGCAGGGAGGGAAGAGAAGTGGGGTGCTAACCGGATTTGGCTAACACCCCACTTAATGCTCCTAATGTCAGAGCTCCACGGACTCATTAGAAGAGGCCGAATCAAGCAGCGCTTGAACCACGCGCATGGTCTGTAGACCCTCACGCATGGAAACGTGTTCGGTGCCCTTCCCTAAAATGGCGTCGCGGAAATGCTCGTGCTCTACCCGCAGTGGTTCGCGCTTAACCAGTGCGAACCGGCGTACCTCGCCTTCGGATACTCCCCGGAAAGCGGCGATCTGATCCCACTGGACCGGGAAACGACCGTTTTCGTAGAAGGTCAGGTCAGACATGGCGGTGTCAGCCACTAACGCTCCACGCTCGCCGGTGACGATTGTGGTCCGATCCTTGTAGGGGGTTAGCCAGTTAACTAGGTGCGACACTAGCACCCCGTTTTCAAAGCGGCCGGAGGCGGTGAGCATATCTTCGAATTCACGACCGGAACGGTAGGCGGTTTGGGCGAATACCGTTTCATGTTTGGATCCGGCTACCCAGGCAGCTAGATCAACGTCGTGAGTCGCTAGATCCTTAACTACCCCCACGTCCGAGATTCGTGCGGGGAAGGGGGACTGACGTCGCGTGCATACCTGGTAGATCTCCCCAAGGAAGCCTTCGGAGATAAGACGGCGCATTTCAAGCAGCGCAGGATTACAGCGTTCAACGTAACCCACTGCTCCGACAACACCGGCTTTGTCGAAGGCTTCAACCATTTGCTGGCCTTCTTCAAGGGTGGAAGCCAGCGGCTTTTCCACCAGGGTGTGAATCCCCGCTTCGGCAAGTTTCAGCACCGCGTCAACGTGGTAAACAGTCGGTACTGCTACCACTGCAGCGTCGATTCCAGCTTCGATTAGTTCATCTACCCCGGGAAGGACTTCCATTCCCTTGGCAACGTTGAACTTATCACCACCGGGATCAGCGATGGCAGCTAGCTCAAACCCTTCAGTTTCACGAACGTTCCTTACGTGGTGCCGGCCCATGGAGCCGATCCCAAGTACTCCTACGCGGAGATCGCTCATTACGCACCTGCCTTCGCGCAGGCATTAACGGCTTCCACAACTCGCTCTAGGTCATTTTGAGACAGCGACGGGTGAACCGGTAGGGAAACAACCTGCTTAGCGGCGGTTTCAGTAACCGGAAGGTCAAGGTTGGGAGCGTAGGGAGCAAGGGAGGGGAGCCGGTGGTTAGGAATCGGGTAGTAGACGCCCGAACCAACCTGGTATTCCTCCCGCAGAGCCTGCATGAAGCGATCACGGTCGGTGTCCACTACGCGGATGGTGTACTGGTGGTAGACGTGCTCGGCGCCAGGAGCCACCGGAGGTACCACTACACCTTCTAGGTTTTCGTCTAAGAACTTAGCGTTCTGCTGGCGCTGACGGGTCCACTGCTCAACCTTCTTCAACTGCACACGGCCGATAGCTGCGTGGATATCGGTCATGCGGTTGTTAAGACCCACCAGCTCGTTGGCGTAGCGCTGTTCCATACCCTGGTTGCGCAGAAGCTGGCAGTTGCGCGCTACGGTGTCGTCACCGGTGGTGATCATGCCACCTTCACCGGCAGTCATGTTCTTGGTCGGGTAGAAGGAGAACCCGGCGAAAGTCCCAAAGGTGCCGACCTTCTTACCGTTGAGCGAGGCCCCGTGTGCCTGCGCAGCATCTTCAAAGATCATCAGGTCGTGACGATCGGCGATCTCACGCAGCTCTTCCATAGCAGCGGGATGTCCGTACAGGTGCACAGGCATAATCGCTTTGGTCTTATCGGTGATAGCAGCTTCAACGGACTTTGGATCTAAGCAGAAGTAGTCCAGTTCGATGTCTGCAAACACCGGGGTCGCTCCGGAGATGGCAACAGAGTTTCCTGTGGCTGCGAAAGTAAAGGAGGGAACAATTACCTCATCGCCAGCTCCGATACCGGAAGCCAGCAGACCAATGTGAAGAGCCGAGGTGCCCGAGTTGACTGCGATGGAGCGTGCTCCCGGGGTCATTTGAGCTGTGAACTCTTCTTCGAAGGCCGCAACCTGCGGGCCTTGTGCAACCATTCCGGACCGGATGACTGCGCTAACGGCCTCGATCTCTTCCTCTCCAATGATTGGTTTGGCTGCGGGAATCATTTCGGGGCTCATACGTTGGTAACCTCTTTCAACTCGGTTTCACTGACTTGTTTGTATTGGCGTCCACTTTGCGGGCATTGGTATAGATCCGCTTCTGACTCAACAGGCTGGAGCTTCACTCCACTATGACCCACCCAACCTATACGCCGGGCTGGCACGCCTGCCATCAGAGCAAAATCCGGTACGTCCTTGGTGACGACAGCTCCGGCAGCTATGGTAGCCCAGCGTCCTATGGTTACAGGAGCGACACATACGCTCCTGGCTCCTATCGCCGCGCCCTCCAATATGGTTACCCCAACCGGATCCCAATCCGATGCGGATTTGATCGATCCGTCGGCATTGATGGCGCGAGGATAGTGGTCATTTGTCAAAACTACTGCCGGGCCGATAAAGACTCCGTTTTCCAGCACTGCAGGCTCATATACTAAAGCGTAATTTTGGACTTTACAGTTATCGCCCATTTTTACGCCTTCGCCGATATAAGCTCCGCGTCCGACAATGCAGTTTTCGCCAAGTACCGCGTTTTCGCGTACTTGAGCTAGGTGCCAGATAGAGCTACCTTCACCAATTTTTGCTTCCGGTGAAACGTCCGCGCTCGGAACTATGCGAGGCATCTGTGGACCTCCTAAGGTCAAGTTACTTCCCCTATTGTAATCCTAGGGAGCTTATTCAGGTGCCTACGCAACGTGTAACTTGTTTGTGATAGTCATCGCCTTCGGTGGGGCTGTGCAGTAAGTTTTATGGTTTCAATGAGACAATGCGAGTATGGACGTTAAAGATCGCACGTGGCTAGTGATCCCACTGTACAACGAGGCAGAAGTTGTACACGATGTCATTTCTAACGTGCGCAAGACCTTCCCGAAGGTCATTTGCGTGGATGATGGATCTAGCGACAACTCAGTAGCTGAAGCTCTCAGAGCCGGCGCTTGCGTGGCTCAACACCCCATAAACCTAGGGCAGGGAGCGGCCCTGCAAACAGGGATTACCTACGCGTTGTCTCAGCCAGATGTCGATTACATTATTACTTTCGATGCCGATGGGCAGCACCGAGTAGAGGACGCCCTGGCGATGCTTAGGACCGCGCAGGAAGAAGATTTAGGTTTCATCCTGGGGTCACGATTCTTAGAAGGCAAAGTAGACACCGGGCTGGTGAAGAAGATCGTACTGAAGACGGCGGCCTTCGTATCCAGGTTACGCAACGGGGTGCAACTCACTGACGCCCACAACGGTTTGAGGCTATTACGGGCAGATGCGGCCGCGGCAGTGCACATTCAACAAAACCGCATGGCCCACGCTTCAGAAATTGTTTCCCAGCTTTTGGCTACCGGGCTGAAGTGGAAGGAAATGCCCGTCCACATCGTCTACACAGACTACTCTCGAGGTAAAGGGCAATCGCTTCTTAACTCGATTAACATCCTGGTAGAACTAATAATGCGCTAAAGAAAGGGGGAATAGCGTGCTCTTCGAAATGCTTGGATCTCAATGGTTCGTGAAGTTACTGCTGATAGTTCTGCTATTGGTCGTGGGCTACTTCATCTTGAAACCAGTTAAATCAGCCCAGCACCTGGCTATGCGGCGCTTGGGTATGCTGACGTTCATTGTCTTTGCTGCAGTAACGGTGCTATTCCCATCACTACTAACAAAGTTGGCTTTCCAACTACGTATTGGACGTGGCACAGACTTACTGCTGTACGGGGTCGTGATTTTCTTCTTCTCCTCCGTAGTCACCGCATACCGTCGTGATGCGGCTACGGAGAAAAAACTCACCAACCTTGCCCGCACCATCGCTTTGAACAATGTGCGTGTTCCCCAGGAAGAACCCGCGGCCGCTAAAGGCGCGCTGGACGATAAAGGATCCGAAGTGAAACCTGTGCCAAGCCACGACACTAAGTCCAGCGATAAACAGATTTCCGAGGCTGCCGCCCCTGCCGGTCGATGCACGGAAGAGTAAGTGGTGCCTATGTTTCCCCGACCTGATCTAGAGCTACCAGACGAAGTCCGCCTGCACCTGCAGCGCCAGGCCAGTACAGCTTTGAAACGAGGAAACCAGGCTATGCGGCGTCGCCGTCGCCGCGACTATGACACTGGTTTACTGCGCCACCGCAGACCCGCACCCAGGTGGCGTAAGTGGGTACACAGCTCCCTCCTTGTCCTCCTAACCATCGCCTTAGCTACTTCGACTTTTAGCTACGTCCTGGTACGGGACCTAGACACGCGCATTGCAGCGCGCAAGATCGATATCTCCCAGCTGCAAGAGGAACCGCGCGAAATCGTCGATGACTACTCTGGTCGCGCCCTGAATATTCTAGTTATTGGTTCAGATACCCGCGACGGTGAAGGGAACGCAGCTTACGGCGATGAAGATGAAGAAATAGGGATGCGTTCGGACGTGACAATCGTTGTTCACGTTTCGGCAGACCGTACTCGTCTTCAGCTGGTCTCGATTCCGCGTGACACCATGGTCGACATGCCCTCATGCAGACGCAGCGACGGGACGGAAACTTACGCTGGCTACCGCCAGTTCAACGCCGCATTCGCTTACGGAGCCGGAGAAGAACAAGATCTTGCGGGGGCGGTCAACTGCACCAGGAAAACCGTCGAGGCAGTGACTGAACTGGTAATAGATGAGTTCGTAGTCGTGGACTTCAGTGGCTTCGCGCAGTTGGTAGACGCCCTCGGCGGGGTGGAGTTTTGCAGTGAAGAAGAAATAGAAGATGAACTGGCAGATTTGAAACTTGCTGAAGGATGCCAGCACATAAACGGGCAAACTGCACTGGGAGTGGCGCGCTCGCGGCATTCCACCGAAGATGGGTCTGACTTGTCTCGCATTGAACGTCAGCAGCTACTGATGACTCAGATCGTTAAAACCGCTTTGAATAAGTCGATTCTTACCGACTTGCCAACCTTGTACAGTTTCCTCCAAGAAGGTATTGCTTCTGTTCAAACCTCCACCGCGTTGTCACGCCTGAGTACTGCAGCAGGGTTAGCGAACTCCATACGGGGTATTCCCCTGGAGGACTATCAGTTCGTCACCATGCCCTGGGCTCTGGATCCAGAAGACCCCAATAGGGTAGTCATGACCGAGGATGCTGCCAGGGTTTGGCGCGCCTTGAAATATGACATTCCACTTCCCGAAGGAATCGTGGTTAGCAATGCTGACGGAGAAAAAGGCATTGTTGGGCCCGGTGGCACTATAGTTTCCGAAACCGAAACCCCCACCGCGGAAACTGATATGGACGAGGAATCTGAAAGCTTAAACTGAGCACAGGCAAGATATGGCGACTAAACCACCTTCATTTCAACCACGGCAGAGGCGAGAACGCCCCGGCCTTGCAGATGCAAAGCCGGTGTCTGCAAAAGGCGCCCAGAAGAAAGAGCCTCAAGATCTGCAGCGTAAGGGCGAGGTTCGGGCAAACGCGGACAACCCCGCTAGAAGGTCTTCTCCACTAGCTTCGAGAGAGCCTGGTTATCGAAGTGCAAGGTCTGTGGAGGGTAAAGGTACGTCTTCGCCGGTTAGGCGCGAGTCAGCGTCCCAGGGGAGGCGTGAACCGGTAGCCCCGGTAAGGCGCGAATCAGTAATGCGGCGAGGCTCCGGTGAAGGCCCGCAGAAAATTCCTGCCTCGTATCCTCCCGCTAGGGACAGGCGAGGTCTGCCGCAAGGCCGGGGAGCGGATAGTAGGAATTCGCAAGCCCACTATGAACCAGGGCAATACCGCTCGAGTAGTTCCAATCGCGGGTACTACCAGGAACAAAGACCCCAGCATCAGGTTCCCAACTCGCGGTCGCTAGCTTCACGTACTTCACCTTCAGCATCGGCTTCGCCAGCTGCTTCACGTAGATCTGAGCCATATCCAAGATCAAGGCAGCGGCCTGTGAAACCTGCTGCTACTGGCCGCAAACGCCGCCGGATCTTCTTGCCAATAATGGTTTTGATTCTCTTAGCTGCTCTTGCGTGGCCGATAGGCCTAGTTATGTGGATTTCAGGAAAGATCCCACACGTAGATGCCCTTTCTGGAGCTCCTGGTACGTGGGGAACTACGTATCTTATAACCGGATCTGACAAACGCAGTGATGATTCCCCGTTCCAAGATGACACTGAGGGAGAACGCGCCGACACCATCATGCTGCTGCATAAGCGCTTTTGGGGAACTCCAGCGCTGGTGTCGATACCTCGCGATACCTGGGTAAATATCCCCGGGTACGGGGAAAACAAAATCAACGCTTCCTACGCCCTCGGTGGAGCGCCACTTCTAGTGGAAACTGTTGAAGAACTAACTGGGCTGACCGTGGATCACTACGTAGAGGTCGGCATGGGCAGCGTTAGTAACATGGTTGATGCAGTCGGGGGAGTGGAACTTTGCCTCGATTACGACGTTTCAGATCCTAAATCTGAACTGGAGTGGGAAGCAGGCTGCCACTTAGCTGACGGCCCCACGGCGCTAGCGTTTTCTCGTATGCGTTACTCTGATCCGCGGGGTGACATCGGCAGAACAGAACGGCAGCGGCAAGTTGTTAAATCCACGATGAACGCAGCTTTGACACCAAGTAATGCGCTTATTCCATGGAACCAAGTTGACCTTGCGCAAGCCGGAGCCGCAGCAGTGGTAACCGACCCCAGCACCGGTAGCTGGGCGCTGGGCAAGATGGCACTGTATTTGCGCTCAGCTATGAAAGCGGAGCTGAATGGGCCACCCCCGATCGCGGAAACAGGATATGAGACTTCTGCGGGAGTGGCGGTTTTACTCGACCCTGAAAGAGCTCCAGAGTTTTTCGGCAAACTAAGAGAAGGCACCCTAACGAAAGCAGATTTTACCGACAACGAGCCGCAATAGGCCCGGCAGCGTCACGTCATGACGGGAGCGTCCTTATGGTGGTGAGGCGAAACTGTAGTGGGGCAGTGGTCGAGGGCTCTAAGCCTTGCAAGCGCTTTTCGTTGGCGCAGGCGTTTTTGTCGGCATTGCACCGGATCGGAATTTTCTTGCGGCAATCTTTCACCATGCGGTGGACAAGTAGGAAAGTTGCAATCAAACCTTTAAAATAGAAGTGAACGGTTGTAGGTTCGACCCTGCTTCTATTCTTCGACTAACACTAATATGAGGGAGATATATAGTCATGCGCATTGCAGTAGTTGCCATGGGGAAGATCGGGTTGCCTTTGGCGGTACAGTTCGCTGACGCCGGACATGAAGTGATAGGTGTCGACGTTAATTCTGAGACAGTGCGTCTAATTAACGAAGCAGTTGAACCTTTTCCGGGTGAGGCACACCTGCAAGAGAAACTGACTGAACTCGTCCCCGCAGGGCGGCTAAGAGCAACCACCGATTACGAAGACGCGGTCGGCAAAGCCGAAGCAGTTGTCCTGGTCGTACCTCTATTCGTTAACGATGAAACCTGGGCCCCAGACTTCACTTGGATGGATGAAGCTACTCGCTCCCTCGCTCAGCACCTACAACCTGGCACTCTAGTCTCGTATGAAACCACCCTCCCCGTCGGCACTACACGAGGACGTTGGAAGCCGATGATCGAAGAGATCTCGGGTCTGAAAGAAGGCGAAGATTTCCACCTGGTGTTCTCCCCAGAACGCGTCCTAACCGGAAGGGTGTTCGCTGACCTTAGGCGCTATCCGAAACTCGTCGGCGGTCTCAGTGAAGAAGGTACGCGTCGGGCTATCGAATTCTACGAGTCAGTACTCGAATTCGATGACCGTCCCGACCTGCCCAAGCCCAATGGCGTGTGGGATATGGGAAGCGCTGAGGCAGCTGAAATGGCAAAACTGGCGGAAACCACTTTCCGCGATGTGAATATTGGTCTAGCAAACCAGTTCGCGGTCTACGCCGATCAGGTTGGTATAGACGTACAGCGCGTTATCGACGCCTGTAACTCCCAGCCTTACTCACACATTCACCGGCCGGGAATCGCTGTCGGTGGTCACTGCATTCCGGTTTACCCCCGACTGTACCTGTCAACTGATTCGGAAGCGTCAATTGTGCGCACAGCCCGCTCCTTCAATGCGGGAATGCCCAAATACGTGGTGAACCGCTTGTCTGAAGCCCTTGGTGGGGTAAAAGGCAAAAAGGTTGCTGTCATGGGAGCGTCCTATCGCGGTGGCGTGAAGGAAACCGCGTTTTCCGGGGTATTCGCCACGGTTGACGCATTGCGGGAAGCAGGGGCCGAGGTATTTGTCCACGACCCCATGTACAGCGCTGAAGAACTAGCTAAGTTTGGGTGGGAAGCATACCAGCTAGGTGAAGAAATCGATGCTGCGATAGTGCAAGCTGATCACCAGCAGTACAAGGAACTTAAGCCTGCCGACATGCCGGGTATCAAAGTTATGTTCGATGGGCGGCGTGTAACAGATCCTCAGCTGTGGGCGGGAACTACCTACATGGTTATCGGTGACGCTTGCGCCTAAGTCATGCTTAGCTTATCCCTGGAGTGGATGGAATTTGGCCTCTTAGTAATCGCCTATGCGATAGCTTTCATAGCGCCAGGATGGGCAGTGTTACTGGCTGCCGGGGAGCAGCGTTGGCAACGGTTAGCTCTGGCTCCGGCATTCACCATTTTGATAACCACAGTCACAGCGGTGGTGAGTTATCGCTGGCAAATGCCGTATTCCATCCTTCCGGTGGTTTTAACTACCGCGATACTGGTCGTAATCTTTATGCCTTTACGACTTATTCGCTATGGAGGAAAACTCCGTCTGGGAACCTCAAGCACACAAGAGGATCAGCCGCGTTCGCTTTCCTCACGCGCCGACGGAGAAGAGGCAGGAGGAGTAGTCAGCTGGGCAGGTGATCTCATTGGTTCGTCCTTGTCAAAGACCAATGATGGATTTACGTCGTTAATGATTTTTTTGGCCGGGATCGGGGCAGCAATCGTTACGATATTCAGGATTGCCCTAGAGATCATCCACCCTTGGGCTCCCTCGCAAACCTATGATGCGGTTTATCACCTAAATGTGCTTGCTGCCATGAGGGCTGAGAAAATAGCTTCCCCTTGGCAAATGAATATTGACACCTATCCAGACATGGCGGGTTTCTACCCCAATGGCTGGCACCAGGTGACCTCACTGTTGATCCCGCTGGGAACTGACCTTGCTACTTTAGCTAACGCTAGCGCCCTCGCCATCATTGTAGTTATTTGGCCCATTTCACTGGGAACCCTCTTGTGGGTAGTAACCAAGAATCGCGCTTTGGTATTTACTGCCGTGCTTCTTTCTCAGTCACTGCCTCAGTTCCCCCAGTTATTTTTCAGTTTCGGTACCCTCTACCCGAACCTGCTGGGCTTTGCTATGCTGCCCGGACTGCTCGCTATGGGGATAGATGTAATAACTAACCGCGGCTACAAGGAAGCGATCCTCGGGACAATAGTTAGCTGTGCAGCAGTAGTGGGACTGGCAATATCCCACCCCGCGAGCCTAATTGCCTTAGCCCTTCTAGCCCCAGCTTTCATAGGGGCGCGCATAAGTACATGGTGGTTTGAGGAAAGGCGCAGTAGCGCACAAACCGGCTTAAAATATAGCCTCCCAGCGTTTGCTGTAGCTGCGGTGGTAGCGCTGGTTGTTCTGGCGTTGTCATATTTTGCTTTCCAATATCAGCCACGGCTAGCGGCTATGCAGGTCCACGATTCAGCAGGGTGGCTTCCCAGTCAACCTGGCTTGCTGAGGGCCACATTCAAGGCCGGGACGCTAGCTAATGGTGTTTGGTTCACTTGGTCTTTCACCCTCAGCTGGATACTGGGGGGACTGCTTCTAGTTGGGGCCTGGTACGGTCTAAAACAGCCGCGGATGCATGGTCTGATAATCGCCCACGGAGTTGCCAGCATCCTTTACATAGTTTCCGACGGGGATTGGAACTTGCAGCGACGCGCATTCCTCACAGGCATGTTCTACACCGACCCCATGCGCTTAGCCGCGTTGTCAGCGATCACCGCCCTTCCCTTGATCGCTATTGGGGTTTTCGCTACCGCCAAGATAGTGGTGGGACGGTGGAAAGCTAGAGCCAAAGATAACGCGCATTCGGTGCACACCAGGGGGAGGCTAGTGGGAACTTTGGTTGCCTTAGCGCTTAGTTTCCAACTATTCCCAGGCCACTTCGCGTTAGCTTCCCAGACTCAATCCGCTTACTTACTGCCGAAAACCCAAGGCGATGGCACGGGAATGTTAACCAGCGACGAATACAAGCTGATGCGGAGAGTCGCTGAACATGTTCCCGCTTCCGACACAGTTTTAGGAAATCCCTGGACCGGCACCGCCTACGTGTGGGCATTGGCTGACAGACAAGCGGTATATCCCGACATGGCCTCTACCGGAGGGGGAATATACGGGTGGCGCCTAGCTAAAGCTGCCAATCAGATTATGGAACATCCCACCGGTTGCGAAGCAGTAGAACAGCGACGTGCCTATTGGTTACTAGACTTTGGGCATCATTACCTGTGGAATGGAGAAGACCCTTCGCGTCGATTTGAATTCTTCCAAGGCCTTGAAGGACTTGAAGAGGCAGGTTACGCACAGGTGGTGGATCAGGAGGGCGAAGCGAGACTGCTACGCATAACACACTGTCAGTATCGGGAGAAAGAAGTGCAATGAGTGGAGCAAAGCCCAAGGTTGTCACTGTGGTAGTGGCATGGAACCGCCAGCACCTCTTAGTCGAAACTCTAAACGGCCTAAATCAGCAGCAGGTCAGACCTGATGCAGTGGTCGTTATAGATAATGCTTCTACCGACGATTCTGCGGCAATCGCGAAACAGCATCCGGTTGTAACCGAAGTCCTCACGATGCCGCGCAACTTAGGGGGAGCTGGTGGTTTCGCCGCTGGGATCGCCAGGGCGGTGCACACTCACGCTGCGGATTTAGTGTGGATCATGGATGACGACACTATCCCCACCCCGGGAGCTTTAAGCGCTCTGCTGGAAGCGAGAGAGAACTATCCTGGCCAAGTGGCCCTGCTAGCATCTAAAGCCATCTGGATAGATGGGCGCGAACACCCCATGAACCGTCCGCGTTTGCGACCCTTGCTTTGTCCGGTGTTGCGAAAGCATGCGGAGCAAATTCACACCCAGCCGGTCCGTACGGCATCCTTCGTGTCAATAATGATGGACTCGCGGGCCATTAGGGAAACCGGACTGCCCCAGGCTGATTTCTTCTTGTGGAATGACGACTTTGAATACACCGCCCGTATGCTGCGAAACCGCATCGGCCTGTACGTGCCAGCTTCAATAGTTGAACACCGAACCAAGGTCTTCGGCGATTCTTCCGCCGATCCGGGGCCAAGGTTCGTGAACGAAACTCGCAATAAAGTTTGGACCTTCACTCGCTCTGATGCTTTAAACCCCTTGGAACTATTGCTATACGGCGGTCGTTCGGTATTGCGCTGGGGACAGACAATAGCTGGCAGTGAGTCGCGAACTGAGCTTTTGCGTTACGGAGTTGAAGGCGTTAAAGAGGGGCTGCGCCCGCCGCTTCCAACGATGGAGATTTTGGCTGATACCCCGGTAGCAGCTGATGCTCGCGCGGTTTTAGAAAACCACAAGGACCACTATCTGCGAAATCCCCAGGGGTGCGGCGGTACCGGGGGCGAAGTAAGTGAAGACAGCCCTTTCAGCGTTTTGATGAGTGTTTACGCGGGCGACCACCCCCAGCATTTCAAACGTGCGCTTCAATCGGTGAGCTGCCAGCAAACTAGACGGCCAAACCACATCGTTTTGGTACAAGACGGCCCGGTTGGGGCTGACCTTCAAAAACAAATCGACCGCGCTTGTCAGATAGCTGAACAACCTGTAGAAGTAGTGCGCTTGGACCAGAATCAAGGTCTTACCGCAGCTCTAAATCAGGGCTTGAAACGCTGCCCGGACCCGGTGATAGCGCGTGCCGATGCCGACGATATTTCGCTACCGGAGCGCTTTGAACACCAGCTTCCCCTAATGCGTAAATACGACCTCGTCGGTACCGCGATTGCCGAGTTTGAATACGACGAAAACACGTGGGGGATGATTCGGGTACACCCCAGTGAGCACCGCCAGATCGTGAAAACAGCCAAGTTCCGCGACCCTTTCAACCATCCGAGTGTGATGATGAGGCGAAGCTGCGTAGACGCTGCGGGAGGGTACCGTGAGTGCGGCAAAATGGAAGATTATTGGCTTTTCGTGCGCATGATTATGAGCGGTGCGCGGTGTGCTAACCTACCCCAACCGTTAGTGGCGTACAGGGTGGGCGCAGGGGCTTATCAACGCCGAGGCGGAAAAGAACTATGGGAAAGCGAGCTAGAGCTGCAGCGCAAGATGCGTCAGTCTGGGTTCACCACCGAGGCTGAATATGTCCGTAACTTGCTTGTGCGCGCCTCCTACCGGTGGGTGCCAACCGCAGTGCGGCGCGTTACCTACACTACGATTGGTTCAATATGGTGGTTCCGCTCCCGCTAAACTGGCAACCAGTAACGACTTCGATTTTAGGAGTAAGCCTTGAAATATGACATTGTGGTAGTGGGCTCTGGCCTGTTCGGACTCACCATTGCCCGCCAGTGCGCTGAAGAGCTACAACTTCGTGTCGCGATAGTTGAGCGCAGGTCTCATATTGGAGGCAACGCGTACTCTCATTTTGATGAAGAAACCGGCATCGAGGTGCATACCTATGGTGCGCACTTATTCCACACCTCCAATAAACGGGTGTGGGATTACGTGAATCGTTTTACTACCTTTACAAACTACGTCCACAGAGTACTGACGACTGTTGATGGCCAGGTGTACCCAATGCCGGTGAACTTAGGAACTATCAACCAGTTCTTCCAGGCAGCGTACTCCCCGGATGAAGCCCGCGCTCTGATCCGGGAACAAGCCAGCGAAGTTAAGGACAGCGAAGTTACCGACTTTGAATCCAAGGGAATCTCCCTTGTCGGCAGGCCCCTTTTCGAAGCGTTCTTTAAGGGGTACACCGCCAAGCAGTGGCAAACTGACCCGAAGAAGTTACCGGCCTCGATCGTCTCGCGCTTGCCGGTTAGGTATAACTACAACACCCGGTACTTCAACGACACTTGGGAGGGTCTGCCAACTGAGGGGTATGCGGCTTTCCTTGAGCGAATGGCTGATCATCCTCTTATCGATGTACACCTGGAAACTGACTTCTTCGACCAGTCACAACCACTGTCTAAGGATCAGGTCGTAGGTAAGATCCCGGTTGTCTACACCGGCCCACTGGATCGATACTTCGATTACAGTGAAGGCGAACTTACCTGGCGTACCTTGGACTTTGAAGTCGAGGTCGTAGATACCGGAGACTATCAAGGTACCTCCGTTATGAACTACGGGGATGAACAGGTGCCTTATACTCGCATCCACGAGTTCCGTCATTTCCATCCTGAACGTGACTACCCAAGTGATAAAACTGTAATCGCTCGTGAGTACTCCCGCTTTGCCGACCGGCAAGACGAGCCGTATTATCCCGTTAACACCGAGGTAGATAGGGAAAGATTGCAAAAATATCGGGCTTTGGCTCAATCCGAAGATCAGGTTTTCTTCGGGGGGCGCCTGGGAACGTATCAGTATCTAGACATGCATATGGCAATCGCTTCAGCTTTATCCATGTGGGACAATCAGCTACAACCGTTTTTTGCAGCTGCGGATGAAAGTAGTTCGAAACGGTGAGCGCAGACACTGCGCAGTTCACCCGGCCGGGTAGATCCAAGGGGCTACTGGAAACCTTCTCGCAGCGTTATCTAGTTTCGCTCCTGGTCCACAAGGAACTGCGGATACGTTACCGAGGCTCCGTGCTGGGAATGGTCTGGTCCTACGTTAAGCCGGCTTTCCAGTTTCTGGTGTTTTATTTTGCCATCGGTGTCTTCATGAAGATGCGTGGCAATATTGATAACTACGTAATCTACATGTTCGCCGGAGTAGTGGTCGTTAACTACTTCAACGAGATCTTCAACAACGGTACCCGCTGTGTTGTGTGGAACGCTGATCTGGTCAACAAGATCTACCTTCCACGGGAACTGTTCCCGGTAGCTTCCACCTGGGTGGCTTTTATCCACTTCATCCCCCAGGTAGTCATCTTGGCTGCCGGTGCCATGATTTTTGGGTGGCAGCCAGGATTTTGGGAGATAGCAGTACTCTTATACGCTTTCGTGGTCATCACTACTTTCGCCCTGGGCGTCGGCTTACTTTCAGGAGCGATTAATGTCTTCTACCGAGACGCGGAGAATTTCGTTGAGTTGGTGCTAATGGCCGCAACCTGGGCCTCGCCGGTGCTCTATTCTTGGGAGATGGTTCATAACGTCCTGGGGGATGGGCCATTGTGGTGGCTCTACCAGCTCAACCCTATTACCGCGGTGGTAGAGATGTTCCATATCGTTTTCTGGATGCCGACTGCGGGAGTTGACGCTCAGTTACCGCCGCAGATGGGGATGTGGGCGTTAGCGTCTGGAATAACAGCAATCCTAACCGTCGTGGTAGGAGAGCTGGTGTTTAGAAAACTTGACCCGAAGTTCGCCCAGGAGCTGTGACATGGATGCTGCGCCGATCATCAAGATTGAGAATGTGACGAAAGAGTTTGAACGTCGCCACGTGCACACCATGAAAGAAACACTGGTGTGGTCGTTAACTGGCAGGCGTGACCAAATCACCGAGCGTTTCCGCGCCCTCGATGATGTGACTTTAACCGTGAACGAAGGCGACACCATGGCGCTTTTAGGGTTTAACGGTTCAGGTAAGTCCACCTTGTTGAAACTGATTTCCGGTGTGCTGCGTGAAGACGCGGGATACGTGGGTGTACGAGGACGGGTGGCTGGCTTAATTGAGGTCGGTGCAGGTTTTCATCCGGATCTGACCGGTAAGGAAAACATCTTCCTTAACGGGGCGATCTTGGGGATGACGAAGGCGCAGATAGAAAATGCCTACGATGACATCGTTCGTTTTTCTGAGATTGAGTACGCCATAGATTCAGAAGTTAAGACCTACTCCTCCGGGATGTTCTTGCGGTTGGCTTTCGCGGTGGCGGTGCATACTGACCCTGACATTTTCTTAGTTGATGAGATCCTCGCGGTGGGAGATGAACCGTTTCAAAGGAAATGCCTCAAGCGTGTGCGTCAGCTTAAAGAAGAAGGTAAATCCCTGGTAATCGTCAGCCACGACCTTGATATGATTGCCGATCTTTGTGATCGGGGTATCGTGCTGGAGAAAGGCCGGAAGGTTTTAGACACCACGGTGAGGGAAGCGGTTGATTACTTGCGCTGAGGTGGCGGCGCGCCCCGAAAGGTGCCATTGAGGTAGACGATAGAGTAAAAGCAGTACTTTTGCCGAACCGTCCTTTTCCGGTCAAGAGAGGAAAGATATGACTACTGAAATTTTGCAACGGCTAGTTTTCCCTGTTGATCGTGACCCGGATGTCCTTCCTCTGTATGCCGAGGGCGATTCCGGCTTTAGTCGCGAAACGTTTGGGCCGAGGGTGCCTGGAGAAGTTATAACTGTCCCTGGTAAAGAAAACCCAACGCAAGTGCTTTCACGCACCACCTACCGTGTGCCGGCTGGGCATAGGACCTCGTTTGGAACGTATTTCAACGCTTTTCCCGCTTCCTACTGGGCTACGTACACTCGGGTGAAAGAGGTCGAGCTAAAAGTTCAGGTTAGCGGTTCGGGAATGGTTATGGTGTCCCGCTCTAATGCGAAGGGGCACGGGTACCGGGTGGCCTCCCAGGCGTTCCAGGGGCAAGTTCAAGAAGAGATTTCTTTTACGCTTCCACTCAACACGTTCGGAGACGGAGGGTGGTACTGGTTTGACGTTATCGCCACCGATAGTGACGTGAGCTTGGAAGGGGCCACGTGGGAGAGCGCGAAGGCTACGGATTTAGCTGCGGGTAAGGCTTCAGTCGCTATAACGACGTTCAATCGTCAGGCTGATTGTGTTGAAGTGCTGCGTCAGCTGGGTGCGGATGCGGAGCTATCCGATGTTCTAGATCGGATATTGGTGGTTGATCAAGGTGACCGGAAGGTCAGTGACCATCCGGAGTTCGCAACGGTTGCTGAGTCTTTAGAGGGGCTGCTTGAGATCATAGAACAACCTAACCTTGGTGGTTCTGGTGGTTTTTCAAGAGGCATGTTCGAAGCAGTGGAGCGCGGCAGTAAATATGTGATGCTGCTCGATGACGATGTCCGAGTGGAGACCGAAGGTATAAAGCGGGCTGTGCGCTTCGCTAACGCTGCGAAGACAGACACTATTGTCGGCGGACACATGTTCTCTATGTATGAACGCACTAAACTACACGCTTTAGCGGAAGTAATAGATTCGCGCCGGATGTGGTGGACGCCAGCGCCAGGTACGAAGTTGGAACACGATTTCGCCGTCGAGTCTTTGCGTAGTACCGCCTGGCTGCATGAGCGTGCGGTGGCGGACTACAACGGTTGGTGGATGTGTCTTATCCCCACCAATGTGGTGCGTGAGATAGGTTTGTCTTTGCCGCTTTTCATTAAGTGGGATGATTCCGAGTACGGGCTGCGAGCGCGGGAAGCCAACATCCCGGTGGTGTCTTTACCGGGAGCAGCCCTGTGGCACGTTCCGTTCACCTCTAAAGATGACTCCCTTGAATGGCAGGCATACTTCCATACACGTAACCGCTTGATTGCGGGATTGCTGCACACGCGCTATAAGAGTGGCAAGCTGCTTTTGCTGGATTCGTTCGCCAATACCATTAAGCACGTGATTTCTGCCCAGTATTCCACTGCTCACCTTCGGGATTTGGCGGCGTCGGATATCCTGCGTGGCCCAGCATACGTTCGGCAAACTTTAGCTTCCTGCGTGGGTAAAGCTCGAGAGGAACGCAGTAAGTTCACTGATGCTCAGCCACTTAAAGATCCGCAATCACTCATAGGTTTGGAAACCGGCACCCTCAGTGGCGCCCGTGTGCGCCAAAAGGGTGCCAGCAGCAAACTGGGTAAAGCTGTGACCGCTGCTAAAGCGGTGGCACACCAGCTACGTCCGGTGGCGAATAGTGCGAAGAAGACAGCGCAAACGGTGGTTCCTTTCCCAGCTCAACGATGGTGGACGCTGGCGGGGCTGGATTCTGCCTTGGTGTTCTCTTCTGACGGGTCTTCAGTGTCGTTGTATCAGCGTGACCGAGATCTTGCTAAACGCCAGTTTGAGCGTTCCTCTAAGCTCTACCGGCGCCTAGCTTCCGAATGGGATAGTCTCAGCGAGCTTTACCGCACCCACATGGATGAACTTGTGGGCCCGCAATCTTGGGCTGAAGTATTTGAAGCGGAGTATCACCCTGACAGGTGGGTTATTCGCACTGATGATTCTTGGAGCCTCGCGGACTAGGGCTTTAGGTAGTGCTGATGTAGCGGGGGCTGCAGCCCTTCCTGCTTGGCGGCGCGCGCCAAATCTGTGCCTGGAGATACCCATATCGGTCGGGTGTGGTTCCTCCAGGCACGGGTGCAGGTGCTGAACCAATTGGGGTCTTCAGGATCTAGGAAGGCAGGCTTTAGCGGAGAGTTCCTGTCGAAGGTTTTGTCGACGTGGATTTCGGCTAGGCCCGCCATGGCAGTGATGAGGGCATCTGGTTGGGAGCTGACTAGCGCAATCGCATCCTCGCTGCCTTCTGGCAATGTGCCGGGCCAAGACCAGTCCAAGGGGCCTAAAGCCTGTAGCAGCACCATCGTGGCAGGAGCTTGCTCAGTGATTAGCTGGGCTTGCCAAGCGCTACTTGTTACCACCACATCTGCGTCTTTGATTGTTTGTGGCAAAGCATACTGGTAAGCGTCTTCAGAGCGCGCAGAATCTGCCTGAGCGGCGGGGGAGTGCGCGCTAGTGCTGTTGGGGGTCGGGGAGTGCGCACCGCTGCTGTTAGAGGTATGGGGATTTACACCGCTGCGGTTGGATACGGAGGAGCCAATACTGGGCGTGAAGCCACACATGGTCGCTGCCGCCCACCAAACCAATGTGCGCCAAGAACTAGGCAAGGCGATGAAAAGGCTGGTTTCATTGTCTTCCCCCGTGATGTCTGCTAGACAGTTCGCGGTTTTCGCTATCCACTGTGCAAGCTGGGGGCCGAGGAACTCGCTGCGTCCCTCAGGTGCGTACCAAGTCAGCACAGGCTGGTTAATGCCCTGTAGTAAGTCGTAATCTTCAATTCCGAACACAAGCTCATCTCCTACTGGACGTCACCGAAAACATGTGATGGTAGCCACTTTGTAGAGAAACTTTCTCTAATATCACACTCAACCACTTCACTACAGCATTCAGCTTGACTATGCTAGATGACACGCGTGTAATTCATAAAGAAGAAAACGACAGTTCGAACAACGAGGGGGCGCCGTGTGGAATATCTTCGGTGACGGGCCGGTATATTATGCTGCCGACGAAGAGTCACTGCTAGACGATGGACCCCTATCTTGGCAAGAAAGAGCCCTGTGTACTGAGACTGATCCGGAAGCCTTTTTCCCCGAGAAAGGCGGATCCACTCGGGAAGCTAAGTCCGTTTGCGCAGCTTGTGAGGTTCGGGCCCAGTGCCTGGAGTACGCTTTGGCGAACGATGAGCGTCACGGCATTTGGGGCGGCATGTCCGAACGGGAACGGCGTTTGCATAAGCGGCGTGCTGGCTAGGGAGCCGCGTGTATCAATCTTCTGTAACTACCGTTATTGTCACCGAGGGTAAAACTCCCTATCTTGAGCGAACTCTGCGGCAGACTGTCTCCCAGGTTTCATCAAGAATCGTTGTTGCGAACTGGGGGAAGGAAGACCTGTCCCCACTTTTACGTGAGATAGGTAAGGAACTAGGTAGAGAGATTTCGCTGCCCGGCCCAGTAGATTTAAGCCAGCAACGCATCCCTTCAGCAGATAACCTCGGCCAGGTATTGCGCCAGTTAGTGGTAGCTGACCCTACTGTTTTGAAATCACAATGGCTGTGGATCTTGCACGATGACAGCGCGCCCCAGCCCGGGTGTTTGCTGAACCTAGTGCAGTGCGCCGAGGAAGGTCGCACCATTGGGATTGTGGGGCCGAAATATTTCGGCTGGGACAATCGCGATCAGATCCTGGAAGTTGGGATTACAACTTCCAGGAGTGCGCGGCGGTTGGAACGAATTGCTCCGGGCGAAATTGATCAGGGGCAATACGACAACATTGAAGACGTTCTGGCTGTCGGTACCGCAGGCATGCTTATCTCCACTGAGTGCTGGCGTGAACTGGGAGGGCTCGACCCCGCATTAGGGCCTTACGGAGATGGCCTAGAACTGTGCAGGCGAGCTCGTTTAGCGGGTTATCGAGTAGTACTGGCCCCAGCTGCAGGTATTGAACACGCGCGCGCTAGCTACAGAAATCTGCGGTTCTCCGCGCACGTAGATGCCGATGCGTCTTTCGGGGCGCGCCGCAAGGCACAGATTTATAATGTGATTCTTCCCCAGCCCACCTGGGGAATGGTCTTGGTACTACTGACGCTTCCGTTCCTGTCACTAGGACGGGCACTGTGGCGGTTGCTGACCCAGCAACCATCCTTGGCCCAGCAAGAGATTAATGCTGGTCTGAGCATTTACACGATGTTTGCGAGTTTGCGTCAAGCGCGAGCCAGGATACGTGCGCAACGCAAGCTACCGTGGAAAACACTTCGACCCCTTGAGGCTACCAATAGGGACATTAACCGCACCAAGCGGATCCTGGCTCGCCGCGAACGTGAAACCGCTCCGGTACAGGAATTAGAACCAGTAGCAGCGCGGTTACTTCACTCGCATCAGACGGCCGTGAGGTCTGCAGCTTTGGTGGGGACCGCCGTAACTTTAGGTCTGAGCTTGTACCTGACCCGTGGTTTCTCACACGGTGTAGCCTCTGGAGCTTGGGTGGGGTTGCCGGCGTCTTTTTCTGATCTTTGGGTATCTGCTTGGTCAGGGTGGGTGCTTAGTCCCGCGGGCCAACCTGGGCCTATAGATCCCATGCTCCCAGTGATGGCTATAGTCTCAGCGCCATTTTCCCTACTGGGGTTGTCTCCTCAAACAGTCCTCTTTTGGGGGTGGAGGCTATCGCCTATGGCGGCGTGGCTTAGTATGTTTGCAGCCAGTAGCGCACTGACTCAACGAGTGCGGTGGCGCGTGGTGGCAGCTACCCTGTGGTTAGCATTGCCTAGCTTCCTGCTAAGTTGGAGCGCTGGACACTGGCCAAGCGTCTTCGCCCATGTCGCCATCCCCCTCATCATCTGGGGCTGGCTGCGTTTGATGCGGGCAAATGCGCCAATCATCATCCGCGGGGCGCAGGGGCAGACCGAAGTGCGCCCACGTGTTTATACCACCAGTGCCGGGGCGGTGGCATCGGCCGGTTTAATCCTTGTGGCATCTGCTGGACCGTGGACTGCACTGGCGTCTTTGGTGGCTTTGGTAGCTTTGATCGCGGCTGCTCCGCGACGGTGGAAATCCCTGCTTGCCACGATAGTGCCCGCTTTCGTTTTCCTCATTCCGACTTGGATAGCGATAGTTTCCAAACCGCGCACGAGCTGGCAACTATTACTGTCCAACAGCGGGGGCACAGTTAGTTTTCAGCCCGCGACTCCTTTGCAGCTTCTGCTCGGGATGCCCGCGCACCTGTCCACCTTGCCAACGCTGGTAGGTAGCGACCGGCTATTTGCCGGCTACGGGCACTGGGCTTGGGCGCTGCCGTTTAGCCTGTGCCTGTTAGGAGCTGTCATTGGGCTATTGCAAGTACAGCGTTGGAGTCTGAGAGCTCAGGTAAGTTCTTTGGCGGGTGCTTTAGCAGTCTTAGTTGCTATCTTGGGCTCTTCGACCGCCACCGACTTCGAGGCTAAGTTTGTGGCTGCCTGGCCAGCCCTAGCCTTATCCGTGGCAGCTGCTAGCTTCCTGATAGCTACTTCAGTAGCGATTAAGCCACAAGTGCTGCAAGAAGCTTCACGCGGTTTCCTAGCGCGGCGGCGAGCGGAAAAATCTGCCCGCAGGCTTGAAAAAGCTGAGCGCGCAAGAACGTCAACCGCTGTAAGTGACAAACCCCTGGGCAGCAGTGACACAGGAACTAAACTAGGCAGCGCTGACGCAGTGACGAAGCAGGAAGAGGAATCTTCCTCGGAAGCTAAGTATCCTCACGCAGATGAGCGCAGGCTGGAAAACTCAGATCCTAGTGACCTGCCAGGATCTGAAGGACTGCGTTTAACCACCCCTAGAGAACGTTTAACGTATCCTCTGACAGCTTTGGCCACCTTCGTTTGTGTGCTTTTGCCCTCAGCCTTGATCCTCGGGTGGTCTGCTAGCCTGTCTGCTTCCGAATCTGACTCCAGCTACTCGGTAACACCCGCGCACGCGAATTTAACTCCCGCTGCGGCCGAGGAAGCACAGCAGGGAATAAGACGCGCACGGTTATTGGTGCTGGAAGTTTCCGACCAGGACGTGACGGTTGCCCTTCGACGCTTCGGCGGCCCCCAACTAGCGGAGTCTTCCCCAATGACAAGGTTGGAAAGAGCCCGCGTGATGGCCTCGGGTCAGGATGATCTGCTTCTTTCCGAAGACTTAGAAGGGCGGGAGCTAGGCCGGTTGGTTGCTACTTTACTTACCAGCCCAGAGACCGATGCTAGTGGCTTGCTGCACGCTTTCGCTGTTGAGCAAATCGCCCTTATTCAGGGACAAGGCAGTGCGTGGGAGGACGCTGCAACTGCTTTGGCTCGTAACAAAGCCCTGTCCAGTGCGGGGGCAGCAGAGCTGGGGCAACTTTGGCGAGTCCGTCCTAATGGTGAAGAACCCGCCCGCGTAAGGATAGTTGTTGCGGGGGCATCGCATCCGGTTCCCTCGGGAGTGGTTAGCGTAAACACTCAGCTTGGTGAAGTGGATCTTAAAGGTATACCAGCGGGGGAACCTTCTACTTTGGTACTTGCCGAACAGTCGGACCCTCATTGGAGCGCGACCTTAAACGGTAAACCACTGGAAACCGTTGACTACGGTTTCCAACAGGCTTTCCAGCTGCCCGCTACCTCGGGTAACCTTCGCATACGTTGGTGGTCTGATTGGATGCTGATGTGGTGGATAGGGGCAGCAGTGTCCACAGCCGCAGTGGTGATTGCTTTAGTGCCTTTGCGTAGGAGGATTCGCACCAATGTTTCTTAGTAAGCAAGGTAAGAGCCACTCACATGACGAAAAAGGCGACAACCTAGAGGCCAAAGCGCAAAACCTCGAAGAAACTGGGCAGCTGCAAGACGGCGTCGGAAACGAAGATGCTAGTTCTGGCTCGTCCCAGACAATGCCCGCGGACCCTGCTGCTGTTTCGGGTAAGTCCGGTAAAGGTAAAGAGTGGCGCAGCGAGCAATCTGAACCAAGAAAAGACAACATGGAAGGCAGCGACCGGGGGCAGAAGACATTCGCATTTTGGAAAGTCCTGCTCACTTCATTTGCCTCCGTCGTGGTGTTCATTGTCCTTGCTTTGGCTTTCTACGTGGAACCAAAGATTCCTGTTGACGATGCTCTTGGTCAGGAAATAACCCCGCACGTGCAGTTACCTGAAACTACCTACCCCTATGTTTGTATCCCTACGTTGGCTGCAGATGAGGGGGTAAACCCAGGTGTGGTAAAGATTCAAGCTGATGAATCTTCAACCTTAGTTGAATCGCGTGAGTTAACAGAAACGGGTAGCAACACCTTCGAAAGCACTGTGAAAAATGGTGTCATTGAGGCGAAATCTAAGTCGCCCCTTTCATTTACCTTCCTCACCAGCTCCAGTTCGCTCATAGACGGCTTATCCATTAATGCAACCGATACTGACACTCTGACGGGGATAAGTATTGCAAGCTGTCGCCTACCGTCCACCCATGCTTGGTTTGTGTCAGGGTCAACCCAGGTTGAGAGTAGCTCTGTCCTAGTAGTAGCCAATCCCGGAGTCAACGCCATAGAAGTTCACCTTCAGGCATGGGGCGCCACCGGCAAATTAGACAGCGAACCCGATGTGACGGTACCGGCACAATCGTCGAAACTAATCAATCTAGCTGCGTACTTTCCCCAGCAAGAGCGCCTTGCACTGCACGCCTTCTCCACTGGGGGCACGGCTGTTTTCAACCTACATGTGAGCTCCTTAGAAGGGCTATCGGCACGTGGTTTTGCCCGCGTTCAGGGTGCTAGTGAACCCACCCAGCGCAGCATCATCCCCAGCGTTAACCCCGCGGCCAAAGACTCGACCTTGCGCATCGCCAACCCCGGTCAAAAGACCGCTAAAGTCACCGTTAGTTTGTTAACTGCCAAAGGGCAAGAACCTCTACCTGGTGCGGAGGACATGACGATAGACGAAGGTGGCGTCTATGACGTGTCTCTTAGCGGCATGCCCGACGATGTTGGCGCCGTGGTGGTGCAGTCGGATGAACGGATACTAACAGCTGCGTTCGGGTATTTCCCCGAACCCACAGAGGAACAACCAAACCGGGCCTCGCTATCGGTATGGGAACCGGTGCAACCCAGCGTTGAAACAGTAGCCTTACCGGCCCCTGCTTTAGGGACCTACAAGGCGCAAACTCAAGTACTGGTAGCGAACCTTGAAGACCAACCTGTAGAAGTTAGCTTGGCCGGCACTAACTACACCCTAGAGCCTTTGCAAAGTAAACGGGTCCCGGTCACCGGTGAAAACATTCAACTAACCAGCACTCACCCGGTGGTGGCGAATGTCGAAGTCACATATTCGAAAGGCAGTGCTTCCCACGTGGTGTCCTATCCGATGCGACCGGTCTCAGAAAGTGTGCCTATCACTAACGTCACGTTGCGTCGCTAAGGGGCACTAGGCCTGGCTACCTTGGCTGCATTGCGCCGCTAAAACCGGCGGTACCGATTGCGCTTTACATTCGGCCTCGGCTGACGGGGACGTTAGCTCCCGAGCCGGAGCCAAAGCCAACTTAGGGGAAGATGGCTACTAGCTCAGATGCCTCTAATAGGTGAAGTCGCCGTACAAAGCATTCGGGTCGATACCGCTGACATCGGAAAGCCCTTCAGCTAGTAGGGATCTGATTAGGGTGTGGGCACTGCCGTAAGGGTCACGAATACTAGCGCGGCCGGCGCGTGAATGTATGGGGAGTCTGTAAAGAACCACTCTGGGACGCAGCCGCGCCGCACGATCAGCTGGAAACGTGCGACACATAACCTTACTTCGCGGCTCCCAAGGAGCGGGGTCGGAAGGGGGAGCGTCCTCAATAGCTATCTCAATACCTGCGAGTTCGGGGAAACGATCAACCATGTCTTGGGCGTGCCATGCTATGGCCTGCTGGAAAGCTTCACGCCAAGTTAACCTTGCTGGGGTTCCCGGTGCAAATAACGGTCCTCGCAGACCGCGTCCGTGGCGATCGCGTTTACGGGAATGAGACATAGCCATACCATAGCAGGCGCAGAAGCAGCGTTAATGTCGAGACGGGGGAGCGTTTCACGAGTTATCCGGCGTGCCCCATAATAATGGGCTTGTTCGACACGTAGATTGGGTGGCGTGAGTAGCATGCGAAAGTGTTCCCGTTTACAGTGTGGCCAACCGGCTGTCGCCGTAATGACCTACAGCTATACACAGGCAACAGTCGTTATAGGTCCTTTGCCCACGCGAAAAGAGCCGCAGGCATACGAACTTTGCGCTGAGCACGCCAACCGTTTAACGGCGCCGCGAGGCTGGCAGATAATTCGCTTGGCTACTGACTTTGAGCCCGCGCCACCTTCAGACGACGACATCATGGCCTTAGCTGAAGCGGTTAGGAACGTAGCTCACTCAAGGGCCGGAAGTGACAGTAGTGACGCGCGGGCACACGACCAAAATACCGAGCGTATCTATTCTTACGGTTCAAATCACCCGGCGGTGAAAGCAAGCAGGAAACGTCGGGCACAAGAAGGCTTGCCCAAGGAGAAAAAAGTACCGTGGGGGCCCTATTCCCCTGACCCGCGTCCTTCCAGAACCAGCGGTGAAGAAAGAACGCAGATGGGGCAAAGTTCCTCCCCCAAAGACCCTGTTCGCGGGCTTCGTGTCGTTAATGGGGGAGTGCCTGGCGACGAAGATCGCCCCCTGTGAGCTCACGTGGCCGCGGGATAACAGAACAAGGTAGACGTTTGTACCCAATAGTGTGCACTGGAAATGACAGACACTGGAAGTGATAACACTGCAATGATTCTGTTTTCGTGACAATATCGTAATATGAACGCGAGAATCTTAGTGGTTGATGACGATGTGGCTCTAGCTGAAATGATCGGCATCGTCCTTGGAACCGAAGGGTACGATGTTTCCTACTGCCACAGTGGAACTACGGCACTGGACTCATTTCGCCAATATGACCCCGACCTAGTGCTCTTGGACGTGATGCTGCCAGGGCTGGATGGAATAGAAATCTGTAACCGCATACGCCTGGAGTCAGACGTTCCCATAGTTATGCTTACAGCGCGTTCAGATACTGCTGATGTAGTGGCCGGACTAGAGGCCGGAGCTGACGACTACGTCCCCAAGCCATTTAAACCCAAAGAGCTAGTAGCCAGAGTGAAAGCCCGTTTGCGTGGCCGTGAAGACATGGTGGAAGAACATTTGCATCTGGGTGATATTCACGTAGATGTATCTGGCCATCAAGTTAAACGTGACGGTCAAGTCATACCACTTACGCCCCTGGAGTTCGACTTGCTCGTAGCCTTGGGCCGCGCACCCTGGCGGGTCTTTTCCCGCGAGGAACTATTAGAAAAGGTATGGGGCTACCGGCATGCGGCTGACACCAGGCTAGTGAATGTGCATGTGCAGCGTTTACGAGCGAAAATCGAACGCGATCCTGAGCATCCGCAGATTGTCATAACTGTACGTGGTGTCGGCTACCGAGCCGGATCCGCAGCCTCGGCATAATGTCAGTCACCGAGCAACAGCACGATGGGGTAGACCCGGGAACTGTAGTTGTACAGGCACGCGCCCCGAAGCGGCCGGAAGAATCTGCACCCACTCGCGGTTTAACTGCCGTAGATAGGCTAAAGTCTGCGATGGTCGCGGTGGCTCAGAAAGTAAAAGAACGCGGGAAAAACAACTTTCTGGTGCGCTACATCAGGCAATCAATCTCACTGCAGGTGGTTGCTGGTATGGGCGCAGTAATCGTCCTCGTTCTGGCAATGCTGTTCGTAACAGTGACTTATCAGGTGCGCGGTAATGTCTTCGAACAAAGACGCGAACAGATATTAGCGGACGCTTCAATACGTTTCAGTCAAGCCCAGGGAACCTTCGATCAGTCCACCGCCTCAACACCGGATCAGATTCAAGAACTAGCTAACCAAGTAGTCTCATCCTTACAGTCATCTTCTTCCTCAGCCGGCGTGGTCTCTACCATGCTTCTGCGTTCACCTAACAGGACTGTGCCGCTAACTATAAACGACATCGTTGATCGTGATCTGGTGCATCTGATAACCACGCAAATGCGGCACAAGACTTCATTCGGAGATGGACAGTACTACCAGTCGGTAGCCATACCGGTGGCTAACGAAACGGTTCCAGGGATCATCGTCGGATCGCTAGTGAGCTTGCCGTTAGCGGGTGAATATGAGCTCTACACGGTGTATTCCCTAGCAGATGAGCAGGCAACTATAGGAATGATCCTTTCAACTTTGGCGATCGGGTCAATCCCAGTGGTGCTGGTATTAGTGCTGGGGCTACTTTTGGTAACGTACCGCATCCTTAGACCGGTTAGAACCACCGCAGAAGCGGCAATGGAGTTAGCTAAAGGAGACTTAAGCGTTAGGGTTGACCCACACGGGGAAAACGAAATGGCGCACTTAGCGCACGCCTTTAACGACATGGCTAAGTCGTTGGCTGACAAGATCAACGAATACGATGAACTATCACAGCTGGAACAAAGGTTCGTTTCCGATGTCTCCCACGAACTGAGAACCCCACTAACTACCATTCGCATGGCGGAAGAAATCATCTACGACGCCAGAGAAGATTTTGACCCCATTACCGCTCGCACCGCAGTGCTTCTTCACGAGCAAGTAGATAGGCTCGAAAAAATGCTGGCCGACTTGCTAGAAATATCACGCTACGACGCGCAATCAGCAGCCCTCGACGCTGAAGAGGTAGATCTGGGTGAAGTAGTAAACAAGGTTGTAGAGCAAGCCAAGCCACTAGCCAATAAGAACGGGGTAGTAGTCACAGTTGAATCCCAATCCAGCCGCTGTACGGCGCAGGCGGATCATCGCCGCATGGAACGAGTGCTGAGGAACCTAGTAGTAAACGCCATCGAACATGCGGAAAGAAAACCAGTGCACATAGTAGTAGCCGTTAACGATTCCGCCGCTGCTGTTCGGGTTCGTGACTACGGTATTGGAATGGATGAACAGACTTGTAAGCAAGTTTTCAAAAGGTTCTTCCGCGCAGATCCGGCTCGCGCCCGCACCACCGGAGGCACCGGCCTCGGCCTGTCGATAGCTCACGAAGATGTAGCTCTACACGGCGGATCCCTAACTGCTTGGGGAGAACTCGGTAAGGGATCTGCTTTCCTGGTCGTGATACCACGCAAAGTTGGTCAACAGTTAGAATCTAGCCCACTAGGCATATGGCCAGAATCAGACACCGAAACAGTACCGGGCATTACAGAGTCCTCAACGGTGAACGCAGTCAGTGACAACGCGGCTAAAGACAACGCCGAAGAGCAAAATGAGAGCGGTGGTGAACATGAATAGTAAGCGCTTTACCCGCCTCCTAACTGCCGCCGTCACTTCCCTGGTTGTCGTGCCACTATCGCTAACAAGCTGCCAAAGTCTTCCCACGTCCGGACCGGTAACCAAGTTTGAACTAGCTCCCCCCGACTCAGCTTCTTTGCAGTTGAAGGGCTACGGGCCGGTAGAAGATGACAGCCCAGAAGGAATCGTCCGCGATTTCTTGCGCGCATCCGCAGCTGGGTGGAGCGACGACTTCCAAGTTGCCCGAACTTATCTTACAGACGAGGCCCGTAAGAACTGGCAGCCTGATGCGCAGGTACAGATATACGCCAACGACCAGGTGCCTATGATTGCTCACGACGGTGACCAGCTGCAGGTAGAGACCTCAATCGAGGGAGTCCTTACTTCTGACGGTCAATACCGGATGCAGTACCCAGCTACACCAGAGACTTTTAACTTCACGGTTGTACAGAACCCGCAACGACAATGGAGGATTCAAGAACTCCCCGCCGGAGTGGTGGTATCGCAAACCGTTTTTGAAACCGCCTTCCAACAAAGTAGCGTCTATTACTTATCTCCAGACGCTAGTACCCTGGTGGGCGATCAAAGGTGGTTTCCTCGGCGCCGACTGGCTGGCTACCTAATGCAATCTTTACTCCAAGGGCCAAGCCAGCAGCTATCTCCAGCGGTAATTTCTGCTGTCCCCGAAGGCGCTAAGCTTCCACTTAGGAGCGTCGACATTCAAAACGGGCGCGCACTAGTAGAACTCGAAGGCCCACCTCTTAGTGACACTAAAGCGCAGGAGATGTTTCAATGGCAGGTGAACTCCACCCTGGTGCAGGTAGCGAATGCCTCGGAAGCGCGGATCAAAATAAACGGCATAAAGCTTTCTGAAGGATCGCTCCCTCCCGGCCTGGACTGGGCCATGGGGTCAATCGTTTCGATCCGACCGGATGGATTGGCGATAGATGGCGAAGTGGTGCTGGACGCAACCCAAATGGGGACGTCCGTCAGTTTCCCGACGATTGGGCCTTTAGCGTCCTCACCGCTTGTGTACCTATCTGGTGGGCAACTGATGTATGTCGCTCGCGGTTCCACACAGCCTACGGTATTAGCAACCGTGGCGGACATGACTAGACCGTCAGTGGATAGGCTCTCTTGGGTGTGGTTCACTTCGGCGGGAGCAATTAATGCCGCCAACCCCGGACACGGCTTGGTACAAGTGCAAGCAACCTGGGCCGAAAGTGGAGACCGCATCGTGGATCTTGCAGTCAGTCCCGACGGGGCCAAGGCCCTAGTCACTCGCGGAGGTAAATCCCCTTCCCTGTGGGTCGCGGCGATACGGCGCTCTGCGGACGGTAAGCCGATTAGCTTGGAAGAACCAACCAGGATAGAAGGTTTCAAAGGGACAGTGCTGGACTCTTCCTGGTCCGGTAACAACAACGTAATCATTTTGGTCAAAGAATCAGAAGAAAAACACCTGGCTATCTCAAACATGCTGATGCCGGCTAAAGTCGTGGCAGCGCCCAGCGATGCAGTTTCGGTATCCGCCGGAGCTTCAACGCAAACGGTGATATTACGCACCAGCTCAGGAAGCGGGTATACCCGCTCGGGAGCGTCGTGGCGATATATTCCTGAGGTGGCGTTGGAATACAGCTATCCACGATGAATGTGCGCGGCCAAATATCTGGCAGTTCACTTTGGATCCATAAAGGAGTTATTAACAAGTGCCCTTGTGCACTGAAGACGCCATAGTACCTGGCCTGTTATCGACGGCTGCCTTAGAAAAGTAGTGTGCAAATACTGTCAGAGCTTTACAACGTACTTGTGCCGACCCAATGCTTGGGGTGCGGTCAGTGGGATACCACCCTTTGCCCAAACTGTTGGCAGTTAGCCTATGGCTCACCCATTACCTGGAGCTTGCCCGCAGACCCACCCATTACGGGAGTGTCCGTGTCGCTATACGGTGGGGCGTTGCGGGAAATCATTTTGGCTGCCAAATACCGTCCTTGGGTTCGAGTAGATGAATGGTTCGAAGAAGCGGGCTGTGAGCTTGGAAGAGCATTATCCAAAGAGGTCGCTGGAATCTTGGACAAGGTAGATATAGTGCCGATGCCTTCGCCTAGCTTACGTAAATGGAAAGGCATGCTCATAACCCCGGCGATTGCGCGAGGTGTCCGGCGCGCCATGGTTGAAAGCGGCGTCCAAGCCCGCAATCTTCAGGCGCTATCGATGCCGCTGATGTCCGCATCTCAACGGGGACGTAACCAGCTTAAGCGTGCCAATCGAAAGATGCGGATGAAGTTATCACCCAGCGCGGCGGTGGTTTTAGTTGATGACGTAGTCACAACTGGCGCCACCTTGCAAACAGCTGCTGAAGTGTTAGCCAGTAAAGGATTTCCCGCCGTCGCTGCAATTACGGTTGCGAAGGCGCACGGCGCGCTGAAAAACCATAAAGCGTGACGTTCGTCACCGTATTGCAGTAGAATTGACCTTACCAAGCAGGTTGAAAACACCTGTCTTGGTGGACCTTTCAAGGAGGTGATAACCAAACGCAGGGCCTGGCGCAACGAGGTGCCTGGCATATCAAATCATAGGAGCTGGATAATATCGCTCCTCCCACTTCCTGGAGGAAAACATGGACATTACAGTCACCGGACGCAATGCCGAAATACATCCGGATTTTCGCGAATACGTGGAATCAAAAGTATCCAAAGTCACGCAGTTCTACCCGCGTGCTCAGCGTATAGATGTCGAACTTACCCACGAGCGTAATCCACGACAAGCGGAAACTGCCGAGCGCATCGAACTTACAGTATTCGGCAAAGGCCCCATTATTCGAGCCGAGGCCTCTAGCTCGGATCGGTATGCGGCGGTAGACATCGCGGCTGGTAAATTGTACGAGCGCTTGCGTCGTGCTCGCGACCGTGCGAAAGATCACCGGCGACGCTACAACAAGCCAATTGCGCAAGATCTGGGAGGAATAGTTCCCGAAGAAGTAGAAACGCCACCGGCACCGGATAAGCCCGTAGACGATTCCCTCCGCTCTGCTTCTGACTTGAAGTTGGGAGAAACCCGCGAAGAACAATGGGGAGATTCGCCCGTAATCGTGCGGCAGAAGCTGCATGAAGCTGAGCCCATGTCGGTGGACCAAGCTCTCTACCAGATGGAGCTAGTCGGTCACCCCTTCTTCCTGTTTATTGACTCCGACACCAATCAGCCCTGCGTCGTTTACCACCGCGAAGGCTGGACATACGGTGTGATTCGACTCAACGCCGTAATCGCTTCCTAAGTCAAGCGTCAAAAGGTGCGCAGCCCTTTGAAAAGGTGGCTGCGCACCTTCTATTGTGCCTCCGGTAGCTGTATGCGAAGTATTGGTAAGCTGGGGTTTACAATAAATAGCGTGTACATCCGCAACTGACTGGGGAGAGACGTGTCTATCTTTGACAAGATCCTGCGCATCGGAGAAGGTCGCGCACTTCGTAAACTTGAGGGAATCGCCGACCAAGTAGAAGCGCTGGAAGATGAGTTCAAGGCGCTCAGCGACGAGGAACTCACCGCCAAGACCGAAGAGTTTAGACGACGTCTTCGTGAAGGCGAGACTCTAGATGACCTGATGGTGGAAGCTTTCGCTACAGTGCGGGAAGCAGCCGACCGCGCCCTGGGGATGCGGCCATTTCGCGTTCAGATAATAGGTGGGGCAGCGCTCCATCAGGGAAACATCGCGGAAATGAAGACCGGTGAAGGCAAAACTTTGGTTGCTACTTTGCCGTCGTACCTGCGTGCATTGGACGGTAAGGGCGTGCACGTGGTTACGGTAAATGATTATCTTGCCGAATACCAGTCAGAACTTATGGGCAGGGTCTACCGCAGGCTAGGAATTACTTGCGGGTGTATTTTGGTGGGGCAGACCCCAGCCGAGCGCAGAGAGCATTATAACTGCGATATCACCTACGGCACGAACAATGAGTTCGGCTTTGATTATTTGCGTGACAACATGGCGCAACGGCGCGAAGACATGGTGCAGCGCGGTCACAACTTCGTGATCGTTGACGAAGTTGACTCCATCTTGATTGATGAAGCACGTACCCCCTTGATTATTTCTGGCCCGGCAGTAGGTGGGGTTAACCCCTGGTACGTTTCCTTCGCCCAGCTTGTGAAGAATATGAAGCGCGACCATGACTACGAAGTAGATGAAAAGAAACACACCGTAGGCGTACTCGAGCCAGGTATTGACTACATTGAACAGCAGCTCGGGATCGATAACCTCTACGACCCGGCTAACACCCCGCTAATTGGGATGTTTAATAACGCTATTAAGGCGAAAGAACTGTTCAGCCGCGATAAGGACTACATCGTGGCTGATGGAGAAGTTCTAATCGTGGATGAACACACCGGGCGCGTACTGCCGGGGCGGCGTTACAACGAAGGCATGCATCAAGCCATAGAAGCCAAAGAAGGTGTGCAGATCAAGGCTGAGAACCAGACTCTTGCCACCATTACTTTGCAAAACTACTTCCGGCTTTATCCGGAAGGTTCGCGGAGCGGTATGACCGGTACGGCTGAAACAGAAGCTGCAGAATTCGCTTCAACCTACAAGATTGGAGTTATTCCAGTCCCGACGAATAAGCCTATGATTCGTCAGGACCAGCTAGATAAGGTGTACTTGACGGCGGACGCTAAGTTCCGGGCGATTGTTGATGACATTGCCGAGCGCCACAAGGTGGGGCAGCCTGTACTTGTAGGAACCACCTCGGTCGAAAAATCCGAGATTGTATCCTCCATGTTGAAGGAAAAGGGGATCCGGCACGAAGTGTTAAACGCCAAGCAGCACGCACGCGAATCCGCAGTGGTGGCTATGGCCGGCCGAAAGGGAGCGGTTACAGTTGCTACCAATATGGCGGGGCGCGGAACCGACATTATGCTTGGTGGGAACCCGGAGTTCGTGGCGATTGTGGAGATGAACGCCCGCGGTTTAGATCCTAAGGAGGACGCTGAAGAGTATGAAGCGCAGTGGCCTGAGGTAATCGAAACCGCCAGGAAGGCCGTAGCCGCCGAACACGATGAAGTAGTTGAGCTAGGTGGTCTTTACGTTCTAGGTACAGAGCGGCATGATTCGCGTCGTATTGATAATCAGCTGCGCGGCCGGTCTGGGCGCCAGGGTGATCCGGGTGAATCGCGTTTCTATCTTTCTTTGGAAGATGACCTTATGCGCCTATTCAACAATGCTTTGGTGCAAAGGGTCATGTCATCGGGTTACTCGGAAGATGAGCCGCTTGAGCTGAAGAGTTTTTCGCGCTCAATCGAATCTGCGCAGAAACAAAAAGAAGCGCGTAACTTTGAGATTCGAAAGAATGTGTTGAAGTACGACGACGTGATGACTGGCCAAAGAGAACGTATCTACAGCGAGCGTCAGCGGGTGCTTGAAGGTGAAGATATGGCCGAACAGATGGCTTTCTTCATGAGCACGTTGATATCTTCTGTAGTATCTCAGTTCACCATGAGTGACAATCCTCAAGAGTGGGACCTGGAGCAGCTTCACGAAACACTGCGGACCTACTATCCGGTGACCATCACGCCCCGAGCCCTGCTTGAGAGTGCCGGTGGAGTGCAGGGGTTAGACCGCGAAGCAATCGAATACGAATACGGCGATGATATTCGTATTGAGTATCAAAAACTGCGCGAAGCCCTCTGCGAGAACCCGCTAGCTTTGCAACAGCTAGGAGACGATCCGGCGGCAGAGCTAGAAAGACGTGTGGTTTTAGCATCGGTTGACAGTGCGTGGCGTGAGCACCTGTATGAGATGGACTATCTGAAAGAAGGCATTGGCCTGCGAGCCATGGGACAAAGAGATCCGCTCGTTGAATACGCCTCCGAGGGTGCACAAATGTTCACCGCGATGATGGAACGCATCCGCGAAGAATCGGTTAAGCAAGCTTTCGCCTTCATGGGACAGTTCGAACAGGCGCTGCGCCAAATTCAGCAGGAAGAAGGGGCGAGCGCTGATAGCAACGTCATGGGCGACGTCGGACATAAGGCCATGGGCGATATGACGATGTCTGGGCCGGCAGGTTCAGGTGACCCTGATGGGGTTCCCGATGAGGATTCCACCGGCGCTGGCCGCAAAGCCGGAAACCGTGCGGCGCGACGGGCCAAGAAGAAACGCTAACGAGGGTTCTCCCAGCGGGCGAACTGTTGACGGTGTTAAGATTTTGACCGCTTTGCAGGTGCCGCTGCCTTAGAGTTGTTAAACAATTTCTAACGCAGTAGTTATCCACCGGCGCCTGAAACGCTCCAAGCGTACGGCCACCGCGCGGTAGCCCTGCCCCTGCCTAACTACGTGGGTTGTTTCCGCTACATCGTCGGTAATTAAGCACGCGCGCGACGATACTATGCGGGGTCGGTGCTGTCGCCCAGGGTCCGGTATCAGTCGAGAGTTGAGCTCCAGGCGACGTTCAATCACGGCTCTAAGTTGAGGCGCCAGCCATTGTGACAGCTGCGGGTAAGGGCGCAAACCTAAGAGCACTTCAACTGAAGCTGTAGCTATAGCCCCAGACCAAGCAAGCGGGTCGGGTAGGGGAGGATCACCCGGATCTACCGGGGTGCCATAGAAGTGATAGGCTTTGCGCGGTACTGCGCTTAATTCCTTCACTGGCTCTGAGGAAGGATGCTTACCGGAGAAATCAGCAGATACCGGTAACAGACGCCAGCGTTCACTAGTTTGCTCAGAACGAGGTAAAGCCTGGGCCGCTATTTCGCGAATGTGCAGATGCTCGATCGCTCTAATGCCGTCGTCACCTGAGGTAATTTCCAGAGGGCACATGGTTCAACTCCTAAAGGGTGGAACGGTCAAGGTTTGACCGGGGTGGATAATGTTTGGATCCTCACCAATCACATCGCGATTGATTTCGTAAATCTGCTGAACGTAACGGGTAAGACTATCAGCCTCAGTGAGGTTGGAATATCGAGAGGCTATAGTCCAAAGACAATCCCCAGTAACCACAACATGGGTGCTGGCAAGCTGATCTGAAGCGTTGAGGTCGTTGGGTAGCTGGCCCGTGCTGGCGGAGCTCGAGGTGAGAGGAACTCCCCAGAAACTAAAGTTCTCCAAAATCTGCTCTTGCGCATTTAGGGAGGGGGAAGCTGGTAGCGAAGCGGGATCGGCAAGGTCGTGATTGGTCTGTGCCGTGGAACCTTCGACTTCGGTAGAAACAGTTGAAGTCGAGGTGTCTAGGAGGGGATCTGATGGGCTGGCGACAGCTAGTTGGGGGCCTGCGACGGTAACTGCCGCTAATGCCGTTACTCCGGGTAGCTTGCGGGTCAACAGGCGCCTGCTGGTGGGCGTTAGCCACATGGCTTTTGAAACCCGCACTAGGGCAGTGGTAGATAAGCCCAGCACAGAAGTGGCTTGAAGTAGGGTTTGCACAAAAACCAAGCTGACTATGTTCCAGATGGACCAAGCTGCCGCTAGTACACCGAAAGTGGCTAATAGCAGGTCAAAAACCGGGGAATACGTAGATACTTTAGTGGTCAAAAGTAGCGATGGTGACGAAACGAAGGCGGTGAGGGTATTCGATGTATCCCACACAAGCAGGCAAGACAGCGTGGCAAGTGTCAGCGTCAGCATGAAAGCCGTGAGCCAGCTATCTTGCATGCCTAGCAATAAGGAGCGCTTCATTGCAAATCACTTCAGTTCGTATCAATTCGATCGGTTTGAGGTTATTCCATGTTGGCAGGTTTGTTCCAGGGTGTCAATACCTCAACCAAGAATTGCTCTATGGAGCTCTGCAAAGCATGGTTGAATGTCATTATGGATCTAGCTTCACTAATACTTGAGCTCGAAGAAGAGTTCAGTGCCATGGGCCGTTACCAAGAGCAAGAAGAGATAGCTGAGCTAGCCGAAGCAGAGGCTAGTCAAACTACTTTGGAGCAGCGTTTACAAGGCGCAGTAGGGAAAACCATCACCGCACACCTGCGAAACCTACACATCGTTGAAGGTAAGGTGCTCACTGTGGGTCCGCGGTGGCTGCTGGTGCTAACGGAAGAAGGGCAAGAGCTAGTGTCTCTGTCCCACGTGGAGATGTTTCAATCCCTGGGGCATGCGACAGCTCGCGAGCAAAAACCCACCCAAGTGTCGTTTAATGCCATCTTGCGCAAAATCGCCCGAGGGCGCAATCGTCTGGCCATTTACGTGGGTGGCCGGGTGTTAAATGGGTTTATAGTTGCGGTGAGGAAAGATCATTTTGATGTAGTCGAAGTTGATCGCCCTCGTCATGCTATCGCCGTCCCAAACGCGGCGGTGTCATGCTTGCGGATAGTTCTTTTCTAAGCGAAGTCGCCAGCTTCGATCCGTTCGCGCGCGAGGCGGTATTGTTGGGCAATGTAATTCTCGAGTTCGGATTCCTCTACTCGCCAAGCTTTCTTTCCTCCCACCTGGATCGCCGGTAGTTCACCGGAGGTGACGAGGGCACGGGCTGCCGACGGAGTTAGGTTCAATATCTCCGCAACATCTGTGAGCGTTAAAAATCTTGGTGCCATGTACCAAGTATCACATATACAGGTCACTCCCTGTTAGTTATGCACAGTTGTGTCAAGAAGCTGTGGATTTGTTTAAGTTCGCCTCGATAACTGATAGAAATTGTGAAAACCCTGCAAAACACCCATCGGACAAGGCATTATCGAAACGTGCAACTGAAGCAAGATAAGTCATTACATTACCCGCGTAGAAAATCGGTACTGCGCGATCCTCGATTGCTGTCTGGAATCCTCCTCGTCCTCATTTCAGTAATCGGAACAACAATGATTGTGCAACGTGCACGCGGAGGTGAGGAACTCTATCAACTCACTTCGCCAGTTGCCCAAGGCCAAGAAATCACTGAAGCTAACCTGACCATAGTCAAAGCACGCACAGGTACAAACGCGTACATAAAAGCCGGGAAACTCCCATCCCACCCGGTCGCTGTGCGATCTTTGGCAGAGGGGGAGTTCCTGCCTCGGGCCGCAGTGAGTTCAGAATCGGCAGTGGGAAGGCGCCAGGTAGTCGTCAATGTAGCCACCCGCATACCTAGCTCCGTGGAAGTGGGCAGCAGCGTGGAAATCTGGTCCGTCAATGAAGGGGAGAGGGGACACGAAGCAGAATCGACACTAATATCACAAGACGCAATAGTGCTGACCTTAACCAGCCCCGAAAATGTTCTTGGCGGAGGCAGGCACTACTCGGTGGAAGTGTCAATCCCCGCTGAAGACCTGCCCACAGTCCTGTCTACCGCAAGAGCCGGGACCAAGTTGATAATAGTTCCCCGAGGTTGATGATGCCGGTAAAAGCGGTAGCCGTATGGCTCACGGGGGAAATAGAAGCTGAACTGTTGCGAGCGCTAAATGAACGCTCTTCAATGTTTCAAGTCACTCACCGATGCGCAGATTTAGTTGAGCTTAGAGCCGCCGTGGATGCCCAGGCCACAGACATCGTTATCACCGATGCCGACCTGCCAGGAATAGACGCGACGTTTATAGACCAAGTACACAAACGCGATGTCTTCGTGCTGTTGACATGTGAAGACGCGCTCCGCCACCACGTGATCGGCGAAGACACTTGGTGCGAACGCAATGCGGAAGAGATCGTTGAGACTTTAATCAAAGGCCTCAGGCGGCAACTAGCCGGTGAAAGTTCCTATTCCCCCAAAGTCGTAGAGACTAAACAAGAAACAGAAAGAGGAAAACTAATAGTAGTTTGGGGAACTGACGGCGCCCCAGGACGATCAACTATCGCTTTCAACCTAGCTACCCAACTTAGTGAAACTAAAGATTCGGTGGTGCTCATCGACGCTGACACCTCGGCACCGTCATTACTGCTGATGAGCGGTAACCCGATTGACGCATCCGGCGTGATGCGAGCTGTCGCTTTGCGCAATAGGGGACAACTAGATGCTGAAGAACTGCACGAAATAGCTGTACCCCTCAGTGAGAAGCTATTTCTTTTAAGTGGATTAACTAAAGCCGATAAATGGAGGCAGCTGACTGCAGAAGCAGCACTGGACATTATCGAAGTCGCCCGCCAGCTGGGTGATGTAGTGGTAGACCTGGGGGCCGGTTTTACCGACGACGACCCTGCGGCACTTACCTTCGTGCCGAAACCAGAAGACTTGAACCTGGATGTAGCCAGAGCAGCTGACGCAGTTATATTAGTCGCCCGCGCAGACGCTATCGGGCTAAGCCGACTACAGAGCATGATCGGAGATTGTGAGGAGCATTCGGTCCAGATCCACGCGATAGTGCTTAACCAGGCCAGTGATGCTTCCTGCGGGAGCTCCTCCCGCGCTTCCTTACACGCCATTATGGGTAGTATCGCTGCCGAAAACCATCCCTACATAATCATCGAACGCGAAGCCGCAGTAGAAGAAGCCTTACTGGCTAGCTGCCCGGTCATAGTGCTTGACGAAGAAAGTAAATTCGTCGGCCAGATTTATACGCTTCTAAAACAGCTACCCCAAATATTGGGCGAAGAACACATACCCCGACGGCTAAAACCTACCTCTTGGTTTAACGCTTTACGTAACTTCTGGCGTCGGCGAACTCACCCTAGTGCAGCTGAGTCCCCAACAGAATCGAGTGAAAACACAATCAAAGATCTAAGCGTTGAGCAAAACAGTGAAGCCGAAGTGGAAATACCGGACGAAACCAGCGCCATCGCCCTTCCCTCCACTTTGCCTCGCAGAGCCGATCGGCATAAGAAAAATAAGTCCTAAAGCTAGGCGGTCTGCGGGGTAACTATTCCACAACCAATGTGGCACACTGACAATATGCGTGTTTTTGTGCCACTCCTCCTTCGTGATCTGCAAGCAGAACGCATCCTGGCAACTGAAATCGTCACCGCCACCTACCCCCAGGGGAAAGCTCACCCCGACGAGGTCGAACAGGCCGAGTATGATGCTTGCCTAGATGCTTCACTAGCTAGCTTAGAACTCATTCGCGACCGTTGGGATGAAGAGCCCGTTAAACGCCGAACAGTAGCAGTAGCAGAAGTCGACGCGGTAGATGAAGAAGCCGAAAACGGGTATTACGAAATAGGCTGGGACAAGCTTCGAGCTATTTTTATCGACGACGACGACGCCTGCGATCTGATAACGGGTATCTGCCTGCTTACCGACCAAGACAGGGCTGACGAAGCGGTGTATGACCTAGTGGAAAACCACCCGCTCATCTGGTTCGACGCCAGCGAACGCATTGAAGTAAGTAACTTGAAATAACTACCCATAGACCTTCAAGGTAGAACCGCGCCCGTTACCTTTAGACTCCACTTCCACCCCGGTGTGAATCCGGTTACGCATCTCGGTAACATGCGAAACCATGCCCACAGTGCGCCCAGCGGTATGCATGGCCTCCAGGCCAGCCATGACCTCATCTAGCCGGGCATTGTCCAAGGAACCAAAGCCCTCATCAATGATTAAGGACCGGAACTGAATGCCACCAGCGTAGGAGGAAATCACCTCCACCAAACCCAGGGCTAAAGCCAGCGAAGTATAGAAAGTTTCACCACCTGACAAGCTAGATGGGGTGCGCTCACCGTCAGTTTCGGAATCAATCACCGCCAGCCCCAAACCTACGGAACGGGACCGGGAACCAGCATCAACAACAGTGCGTTTCAACTGATAACGCCCAGCGGAGAACTGCTGCAAGTGCGGATTAGCAGCGGCTAAAACATCATCGAACTGGGAGAACAATACCCACGTATCCAGCGAAATACGCTTATTATCCCCAAGCATGGCTCCTTTAGCGGCCTGCGCCAGAACCCGCACCGGCTCGCTATCGGCAGCCAACTCCCGGTAGGCACTTACCTTTGTGCGCAGATCGCTAAACTTGTCGCTAACCTGCTGATGCTTAGCGATAGCTACTTGCAAGGCCCCGCGCGCGTCCAGGTAGTGGGCATTAGCCTGCTTAGCTAAACTCTCCAACCACTGGGTGTCAGCGCTTTCGCGTAAAAACAGTCCCTCAGCTTCAAGGTCTGCTCGCCGCGTTTGCATCGCAGACACCGCCCGCTCATGGGCGCTTACTTGTTCAACTAAAGCCCCCATCTCCTGATCTGCCAGGCCGTTAGCCTGAGCCTGCTGTAGGGAAGCAAACTGTGAGTCACTAAGGACCTGGGTTAGCTCATCGTTAATCGAACTGTGCTTATCGCGCGCCGAAACCAACTGCTGGGAACACTTACGCAACTGCTGCACTAACTCCTGCTCAGCCCGCAGCGAAGCCAGCCTTTGCGCTACCGTGTCGTACCGTCCTCGTGCACGAACCACCTGAGAATCAAGCTGCTGGCACGTGTCACGAGTATTGCGCAACCGCTCTTGTAAGGTAGCTAACTCGCTGCTATCAGCCACCAAACGAGCATCACTTTCCTGCGCACTGTTACGCAGCGTTTCAATCTCTGCTTCCAACTTCGTGAGATACTCGCGTGCGGCCTCAAGGCGTTGCTTCTGCTCTGCCAGTGACTGTTCCTGCAGCCGTAAGCTGGCCTCATCTTGACCGCCGACCTGCTGGTTGAAATCACTAATGGCAGCAGTCAACTTATCTTGCTTAGCACGCAACCCCAAGAAAGCTTCGTTTGATTCCTTCCATTCTTCCTGCGCGCGTTCCACATCCGTCAAATGCACGTCGGAGCTTTCCATCTCACGCGGGTTCGGATGAGAAGTGGAGCCACAAACCGGGCACGGCTGCCCAGACTGTAGATGACGAGCCAGATCCGCTGCGGAAGAATCCAGCCACCGCTGCAGCAAATCATCACGGATCCGACCGGCGCTATCTAAAGCCAAAGAGGCCCGGCCGATATCCTCAGCCACCTGCTTAAGTTCCTGCCTGAGGGCATCGGCTTTGGCCACGACCTCCAACTGTTGCAACAGTTGCTTTTCATCGGCCAACAGCTGTGGCAAAGTATCGACAATCGGTTGCAGCTGCTGGATATAGGCCTCGCGTTCAGGTATCGCAGAACGGGACTGCTCAGCCAACTGCTTAGCTTCACTAACGGAGTTCTCCAAACGCTCAACATCACCATTTAGGGCATCCAACTGCGCCTTCAAACGTGAATACTCAGCTTCGGCTTCAGCGCCTGTTTGCGCCTCAACCAGTTGTAAACGCAAGGACTCCCAAGCGGCCTCCACATCGCCGTCGAAGTCGCTATTACCCAGCTTCCTGATGCCTTCTTCTAACTGCTTACTATGCGCACACAGGTCAGCCACCGCAGCTGCAGCCGCAGATTCTTTTTCCGCCACCACCAATACTGCGCGTGCAGCCTCAGCTCGCTCCAACGCTGTACGCCACTGCTGCACCTGCGGGTCAGCAGCACGCAACCGCGATTCCTCAAGGGAGAGCTGCTGCGCACGCTGTTTAGCTAAACTAATGCGACGAGACTGGGCCGCTAAGTTACCCAGTTCCAAAAGCGCGCCATGACGATCGCGCTCCACCTGGTTCAGGTTTAGGTAGTGGTTGCGAGATTCCTGCAACTGCTTACTGGCAGCATCCAGGCAAGTATCCCAATCTTGAGCGGAAGCTGCCTCAGCGCAGTCTTCAGAGATCTGTTGGGCAGAAAATACCAGCTCAAGCCGACGTTCCTTAAGATCCTGCTCAGAGTCCAACCAAAGCTCTTGTAGGCGCCGTTGGAACCGCTCAAACTGGGCGGTAGCGAAAATCGCCGACAAGATAGCCTTGCGGCTATCGCTCGAAGCCCTAATGAACTCAGCGAACTGGCCTTGAGGTAACACCACGGTTTGCAGGAACTGAGAGTAGTTCACACCCAAAAGCTCTTCCACTAAACCGTTCACTTCACGGATCTTAGTGGCCAGCACCTCATCGTGAAGTACCTGCCCGTCCTCGTCCAGAGACAAACGCGACAAACGCACCCGTCCAGGAACCGGCGTTTTTCGACCCGCAACCACGTACTCAGGGCGACGCTCCACCTCGAAAATCCCAGCGTTCACCTCGAAACGCAAAGTAACCGCAGACTCCACCTCGGGGGCAGCATAGTTAGAACGCAAACGATCCTTCGACGATGCGCTCCCACCCGCCACCTGTCCAAACAGTGCGAAAGTTAGGGCATCAATAATCGTGGACTTACCAGAGCCGGTGTCGCCGCGAAGTAAGTACAATCCATCGGCTTCAAACTTCGTGAAATCAATGCAATGGCTGCCCGGGAAAGGCCCAATCGCAGTGAAATCCAACTGCAGCAGTCGCATCAGACATTCACCTCGCTTCGCAACGCTTCCCACACCTCGCGCATAACCGCCTGCTCCGATTCCAATAGTGGCCTGCCCAAAGCCTGCGTGAAGAACGCCTCCGTTTGCTTCTCAGGTTGTAAAGCAGTGTCGCGTTTAACTGGAGGCGCTTCGCCCGCGAACCCACTGATCCCGGTGTGGCGAATAGATAAAGTATGCGGGAAGACCTGGCGGACACGGTTAAATAACTGCGCCGGACGCACCGGATCCGTCACCTCCACGCTCACGTAAGCATGCTCAGCCCACTGCGGGACAGAACTGGTGATTTGCTCCATAGTGCCCACCACGCGGCGCAAACTCAAGAAACTAGGAACCGCCACTTCCTCCACCTGGACCTGCCCATTACTAACTTGCAAAACGGTAGAGGACTTTTGATCTTGAGACTCCGAAAACGAAAGGGGCAGGGGAGAGCCACTGTAACGAATCTGGAAATCATCATCCGTGTAAGGGGTTTGCGGGCGGTGCAAATGGCCGCATGCCAAATACGACAAAGGGGTGTGCGCCCCGGTATCAGGATTGAAAGCCAGCATTTGAGCCCCAACCCCTTCAGCTCCACCCACAGAAATACTGCGCTCAGAGTCACTGGTTAAAGAACCATTCACGAAAGCATGGGCCATCGCTACGCCGCTACCACCACGCTGATTCAGATCCGCGTTAATACGGCGCATCGCCTCCCCCAACACCGCTTCATGGCTGCGCGGCAACCACACTGCCTCACCGTCCTCGTTCTGAACAGCTAACGCCCGCCGCGCCCGATCAGGCTCCAGGTAAGGAATCGGGTAGATATGGACATCACCATCGGAAGAAGAAAAAGTAACCGGCTGGCCGACAGCGGCATCTTCACAAATGACGTGCAAGCGCCCATTGAAAAGGCGCGAACCGAATCCCAAACGCGAAGCCGAATCGTGGTTACCTGGAATCACCACCACGTGAGTTAACTCGGTTAAACGCACAAGCACATCGTCAAACAGACGTAAGGCATCCACAGAAGGCACAGCCCAGTCGAAAACGTCCCCCGCTAGCAGAACCGCCTTTGGAGCCTCGCTTTTAACCAAGTCAACGAAATGATCCAAGAACTGTTCTTGGTAGGGCAGTAGACTCACGTCGTGCAGTACGCGCCCCAGGTGCCAGTCAGCGGTGTGGATAAACTTCATAGTTATACGTTAGCCCCGGGTACGGACAAAACAATCGAAACGGTAGGCGCGCCCGGTGGGAGCGCAACCCACCTGGGGAACCTGGAGCGAGCCTGGCGCGCGCCGCCTCGCCTGCATTAGCAGTCCTTCCAGTCCAAGGTCTCAAGCACCCAAGTATGTAAGTGACCATTTGTAGCTAGGCCATTACCACCCCACGGACCGGGCTCACCGCACAACGAAGTGAAACGGCCCCCAGCTTCCTCAACGATAGGAATCAGAGCCGCCATATCGTAGGTCTCCAACTCCGGCTCGCAGGCAATATCCACTACCCCCTCAGCCACCAGCATGTAGGACCAGAAATCACCGAAAGCGCGGGTGCGCCAACAGTGGGAAAGCAAGTCAAAAAACTGTTTATCGCGACCGGCTTCAACCCAGCCGGTAAAGGAAGAAAACGACACCGACGCCTGCGCGGGATCGCTAACGTCGCTAACTGACAAGCGGCGTGCTTGGCTCAAATCCGTCCCCACGGCTGCGAACGCCCCGTTGCCGCGTGAGGCCCACCAACGCCTGTGCAGTGCCGGGGCTGACACCACCGAGACAACTACCTCACCGTCCTCGACCAGCGCTATTAACGTCGCCCACACCGGTACGCCACGCAGATAGTTAGCGGTACCGTCGATGGGGTCAATAATCCACTGCCGCTGTTTCGAACCGGTAACACCCAGTTCCTCGCCGTAGACACCATCATCGGGGCGCGCGGTGGACAGTAGCTGGCGAATCTTTGCCTCCGTAGCGCGATCGGCGTCAGTGACGAAACTGCGGTCGCGTTTACGGGACACCTGCAGATCCGCGGCCTGGAAACGTTCCAACGTAACCGCATCTGCAGCATCAGCCAGGTGGTGGGCAAGTTCTAAATCCGGTAAGTAACGCGAAGAAGGGCTCATGAACACCACGCTACCGAAATATCGGCCTGCGGTAGCGGGACATGCCAATCAATGGGATATCGTATGCTATCACCATGGCCAAACAAGCACGCTTCTTGCTCCTAGCTACACGCGACCAACCGCAAGTAGTTGAATCCGAATACCAGATGTTCTTAGAATTTAGCGGACTCACGCGCGATGAACTCGTGCACTGGCGGCTAGATCAAACCCCACTGCCAGAACTGGAACTGGACGAGTGGTCGGGCATTATCCTGTGCGGCTCACCCTACGACTCCCTTCTTCCTGCGCAGCTAAAGACCGATACACAAAAACGAGTCGAAAAAGAACTAGCCAACCTGCTCGATAAGTTAGTGGAAGAAGACTTCCCCTTCCTTGGAGTGTGTTACGGAGTGGGAACGCTGCTTGGACACCAGGGGGGAGTGATCTCTGGAAAATACGCAGAAGAAATATCTGCTCCCTTAATCACACTTACCGAAGCGGGGCGGGAAGACCCCATAACTAAAGGCATGCCAGATCAGTTCCAAGCCTACGTGGGACACAAGGAAGCCTGCGAAGTGATGCCCGAACACGCCGTGCTCTTAGGTTCCGCCCCCAGCTGCCCGGTGCAACTATTCAAAGTTGGGCAAAACCTCTACGGCACGCAGTTCCACCCGGAACTGGACTGGCCTGCCCTGCACATGCGCATCCTGACTTACGCCCAAGCCGGATACTACCCGGAAACGGAACAAAAACGCATTATCGAACAGTGCGAGACAGCTGACGTGTCAGCCTGCCACCAACTGATCGCTAACTTCGTCGACATCTACCGCTAAGGGGGATGAAAACCAGCCCAGCTTTTTAGATAAGGAAAAGCTATTGCATCCACTGGGGAGTTTGGGCATTGACCACCGACAACAAGAGCCTGCGTACACTATTGACTTTCCCTGCTCTATAGTCACGCTCTTGGGGATCGGTTGCTTCCTCTACCCACTGGTCCCAACCGCACTCGGGAGCCTCAGCACTGTGATCGCAACCGCGCGGACATAGCTCAGTGGCATTTTCCAAGTCCGGAAACGCCTCGATAATGTGATCGACCTGCACGTGCGCCAGTCCGAAGCCGCGCACCCCAGGAGTGTCAATCACCCAACCACCATCGGGAAGCGGCAGTGCCACCACTGAAGTAGAAGTGTGACGCCCTCGACCCGTGACCTCATTGACGTGCCCAGTCTCTCGGTGAGCCTGCGGAATCAACGCATTAATCAAAGTGGACTTACCCACCCCCGAATGCCCGATAAGTACGCTCACGTGGTCCGATAGGTAGGTGCGTAACTGCTCCACCCCGTCAGAATGCGGGTTATCCGGGTCGATGGAAGTCACAATGGTAGTAACATCCAAAGCGTGAGCTAACTGTAGGATCTGCTCACTGGAGCCCAAATCGGCCTTAGTAATGCACACAATGGGTTTCATACCACCGTCAAAAGCCGCCACCAGGCAGCGGTCGATAAAACCAGGTCGGGGCGGTGGATTAGTAAGCGCCACTACAATCACCAGGTAGTCGGCATTAGCTACCATGGTCTTTTCCTGCCCCTTGGTGTCACTGTCCTCGGCGCTGCGACGCACTTGGCTCCTGCGCTGTTCTACTCGAACGATCCGCGCCAGCGTGTCCTTCCGGCCACTCAAATCACCCGTTAAACGCACCCTGTCGCCAACCACCACGGCGCCGCGGCCCAGTTCGCGGGCCTTAACTGCCTGCAGCTGCCGACCTTCATAAATAACTCGATAACGCCCTCGGTCAACGGCCATTACTTGGCCTGCAGGATGCTGCGAATAATCTGGACGACGTTTAGTGCGTGGCCGCGATCCCTTACCTGGGCGAACCCGCACCCGGGGATCATCCGTGCCGATGTCACGACGAGCCATTTTCCCCCTCAAAACTGTTACCAACAACACCATCGGAACCGGTTACTAAGCGGTCCCACAACTGACTGAACTGCGGCAAGGTCTTGGCTGTGGTAGCGACGTCATGTACCCGCGTACCCGGGCGGGTCAGTCCCATGATGGCAGCGAACGTAGCCATTCGGTGATCGCGATAGGTCTGCATTAGGCGCTGCGTTGAATCTGGCCCCGGGGCTGGCACGGTTTTGGCAGGGTCTATAAATAACGAATCTTCATCGGCCTCAGCCCACACCCCGCATCTGCGTAGTTCAGTTTCCAAAGCCTGCAGGCGATCGGTCTCATGTCCGCGCAAATGTCCTATACCGCGCAGATGGCTTGGGGAGGAAGCATGAGCCGCTAAAGCTGCCAACGTGGGAACTAACTCTCCGGTGGCACTTAGGTCAAGGTCAAACCCCTCTCCCGGGGTGGAGGCGCCTTCGACCCACAAGGTAGCGCAGTCCTCGCCCTCTGGAACCGGATCAAAGTACACTCGTGCGCCAAAAGCCGACAGCAACTGTCTCCACCTATCGCCAGCTTGAGTGGTGCGTAGTGGCCACCGGCGTACGCCAACTCGGCCGGCAGTAACTGCAGCGGCCACCAGGAATGGCCCAGCATTGGAAAGGTCAGGTTCGATAGTGATATCGGCAGCGCGTAGCGGCCCCCCACTCAAAGCTACTTCCACACCGCCGTGTGGTAAGTCGCGGTGCTTCACGTCAATGCCGCGGCGGCGCAGGCAATCCCAAGTCATTTCCAGGTGGGTAACTGAAGGAACCGGCTGCTGTGACCGCACCCGTACACAGGTGCTGCCCGTAGTTAGACTGGCAGCGAAAATCGCCATTGCGGAAAGGAACTGTGAAGATGAGGAAGAATCGATGTCGATGGTGAAGTCCGATCCCGGAACGCGGGCCGGCCCAGTGACCGCGAAAGGAAACACTTGCGGGGGGCAGAGGGGTTCGATCTTCACCCCCAGCTGACCGAGAGCGTCAAATAGGGGGGTAATCGGGCGGGAGAGGGCCTCTTCGTCGGCACTGAAAACCACTCTTCTGCCCTGTAGCGCAGCTAAGGGAGGTAGGAAACGCATGACTGTGCCTGCCAAACCGCAAGCGACCTGCGTGTGCGCACTGGGCAGGCTGAGGGGAGAGTCAGTAGTGGTTGGTAAAGGGCGCCAAAGCCGAATGTCGGTATCGGCTACCTCGATTCCCGCGCCGAGCTGCTGAAGGGCAGCGATCATCAGATCCGTGTCGCGAGCGCGTAAGGCCGCGCGCAAACGGGACTCGCCCTGCGCCAGAGCCGCGAGGACGAGTTCTCGATTAGTAAGCGACTTTGAGCCCGGAAGCTCAACTAAACCTTGGACGGGTTTGAGTGCTACCGGAGCTAGCCAATCAGTTATCAAAGGTTTCCTTAGCTGCTTCCCAGGTAGCGTTGCGGGCCTCGACTAGATCAGCTTTGTGATCACGCCAAGCAGCTAGGCGCCAAGAAGCAGAGGGGGCACCCACTCGGTCGGTGGTAGCTAAGATAACTCCGCCCAGAGCCGCGCCGTAGCGTTCCAGGCCGCGACGGTAGCGGTTGCGCTCGTCCCGATCCTTAGCGGTCCAAACCGGGTTTTGTACCAGGGCGATGGGTACCGCGACTGCCGTTAATACACCCGCACAAACGCGTGGGGCTTTACCGAGTGCCAAACCGGTGGCAGCTACGGTGGTGACAGCTCCCATAGTGCGGCTTAGGAAACGAGCATCGGAGGCCAACACAGGGGGTACGCCTAAAGTTTCCAGAAGGGGAGTTACCTTCTTCAGCTGCTCTGCATGAGCAGAAGGATTACGCATGGCCGAGACCCCAACGACGATGAAGGGGGTGGCGATCAAAGGGCGAGCAACTAAACGTAGTAGGTTCATAACCCCTATGGTACCCAAAATGAGACTTAACGCACGACAAAGGAGGTTATCTTGAGAATCGAGACTCCACCTGCAGCGTTGAAATGCCACGTTGAAACGCAAACGAAGGTGGTCTTAGCCGTAGTTAGCGCGTATGCTCGAAAACGATGACTACCACCGACACCGAGCCCGTTTCTGGCGCGCCTACCTCCTTTCCTGAGGCAACGCGCGCTGCGTCAGCTTCATCTGAAACTAACGAGGGCGAATCCGCGTGGGACGAAAACCAGCTACGCGAAACCTTTGAACAAGAGGCCTTACCGCTACTGGATCAGCTCTACGGTTCGGCCTTGCGCATGACCCAGAATCAAGCCGATGCCGAAGACCTACTGCAAGATACCTACGTACGCGCCTTCCAGTCGTTTCACACCTTTCAGCCGGGAACCAATCTCAAGGCCTGGATGTATCGGATCCTTAAAAATACTTTTATCAACACCTATCGCAAGCGTCAGCGGCGGCCACAGCAGGCGAATCAAGACGGAGTGGAAGACTGGCAGCAGATAGAAGCTGCCAACCACGACAGTAAGGCCCTAGTATCAGCTGAATCGCAAGCCTTCGCTCAGCTGCCAGATGACACTGTCTACGCCGCCTTGCAGCAGTTGCCGGCGGAGTACCGCGAAGCGGTGCTTTTAGCAGACGTGGAAGGCTTTTCGTACAAGGAAATAGCCCAGATCATGGACACCCCGGTGGGAACGGTGATGTCGCGGATACATCGAGGGCGTGCGGCTTTGCGTAAGAGTTTGCGTAGCTATGCCGCTAGCTGTGGGATTGGAGTGAGGTGAAATGGAACCGGATGCAAACGAATGCGAACAGTTGCGGCAGGTGTTTTTTCAATACGCCGATAACGAGCTAAGCACGGAGTTGCATATGCGTTTCAAACGGCACGCTGAGAATTGCCCGCATTGCACTGATGCTTTGGATGCAGAGCAGCATTTACGGCTACTGTTGCGCCGCTGCTGTCAACAAAGCGCCCCCGAAACACTCAGAACACAGGTGATCACTCGGATACGGCAAACACATATAAGAGTAGAACGGTGGCAGGACTAAAGCGGGGCAGCCTTTAGCAACTGCCAAGTAAAGAACTACTTGCCCGGGTGAAGGTGAACCGCACTCAATTGCGCTATTTGGTGAGCTGAGAATTTGATGTCTGCGGCAGGGGAATCGGCCACAGTTGCCGCCCGCAAGTAGATACCGGAGCAAAAATATGGGAAACTTTTATTCGCCCGCGTATCCTCTGCCCTTGGGGCCAGCTGCTGTGCTGGACAACGGCGGTAGGGTGCCAGAAGCTGGAATGAAGGAGGATAACTATGAGTAAGCGAGGCCGTAAGCGCAAGGCACGTCGTAAGGGAGCTGCTAACCACGGTAAGCGTCCCAACGCCTAGCAGATGGTCACTGCTCCAAGACGGGGCAGTGAAAACAAGCAAACTTAACTTTTAAGGGTGCGCACGCTATAAATGCGTGCGCACCCTTTTTGTATCAATCGCTAGGCGTTTGCTGCGGTGACTGAATCGAAGTACGGGACTTCTATGTAAATGCGCTCGCCGGGGCGCAAACTGCCAGCGGTGTAGGCATTGCGGGAGACCAGTAGCGTCGCGCCCTCACCGGTGCGTACAAGCGCTGTATTGGAAAACTCCAACGGAGGATAATCCACCACTGTTGCTTGCATGCGTAGGCACTGTCCGGTGTCCTCCGACAAGCTAGCTAGTTCGCGGTCAGCTACCTCTTCAGCTGTGTACACGCGCACGTCCTCGGGTCGATATATCTTCCCGGTGGAAGTGGTCGTCAAACCAAAGAATTCGGTGGTGAATGGTGAAGGAGGACGGGTCATCAGCTCCTCTAACGACCCGGCGGCGATCACCTGACCCGATTCCATCACCAAAATCTGGTCAGCCAAACTACGCACATCGGCCAGGTCGTGAGTAACGATGACGGCGGTGCAGCCGCGGCTACGTAACTGTTGCTTAAGTAAGACCCGCAAAGACCAAGCAACCGAAGAATCAATAGCCGCTAGCGGTTCATCCAGTAAAACTAGGTCCGGATCTATCATTAGCGCCCTAGCGATTGCGATACGTTGCGCCTGGCCTCCAGAAAGCTGGTGGGGGCGGCGGTTAGCTAGATGATCGCATCCGATGATTTTCAACTGGGCGATAGCTCGCTCGCGGATTTGGCGGCGCGTTCTACTCCACCTGAACCAGGTGCCTGCGGATTTCGTTTGACACAGTAGAGGAAAAGCGACGTTATCTGCCACACTCAAATGCGGGAACAACAGCGCTCGCTGGTGGAGCCAAGCCACGCGCAGATCGGTCAATTGCGGGGGTAAACCGATTTCGCCGCGGTAGTTTAGAGCCCCACCCAATACGTTTAGAAGCGTGCTCTTCCCGGCTCCGTTCGGACCGATAATAGCGGTGACCGCACCAGTTGGAATTTCCGCCGCCAGGTTCACTGCGCGCTCATTTACTAGGGCGCTAACACTGATGGAAGCGGTGCTGGGTTCGACCGCGGCAACGCGCGCCAAAGCCAGTAGCGCCTGGTCCTGGGTGAGGGAACTGTCATCGCTTGACTTGGTGTGATCGGCAACTGGGGTTTGGGTAACCACTACAGTGGTGATGGCAATTACCACCATCGCTACCGCCAGAAGCACCACCGCTAGAGCCAAAGCCAAGTTAGTGTCTACTTCTCGCTGTAGGTAAATCTCAAGCGGCAGAGTACGGGTTGTGCCTTGCAAGGAACCGGCGAAAGTAAGCGTGGCTCCGAACTCTCCCAATGCGCGAGCCAGGGTTAATGCCGCTCCGGAGGCAACTGCAGGCCAAGTTAAAGGAAGTGTTATTTGCCAGAAAATTCGGCTACGAGATGCTCCTAAATCCCGGGCGGTGCGTTCGTACTCCATTCCTCTGGTGCGTAGTGCCCCGGTTAGCGAAATGATCACGAACGGCATCGCTACGAAGGTTTGAGCTACAACCACCGCAACGGTAGTAAAAGCGATGTCTATTCCCCACTGGTGGAGCAAACCTCCCAAAGGAGTGCGTTTACCCAAGGTGGTAAGAAGGGCTAAGCCCGCTACTACCGGGGGAAGCACCATCGGCAAGGTGATTACTACATAGAAAAACTGTTGCACCCACCCAGCCCCCCGGCTGCTCGCAGGCTGTGCCAGAAGGTGTGCGATTGGTACCCCCAGCACCAGGGCTAGCACCGTAGACAGGGTTGCTGTGCGTAGGCTCAGACCAAGAGCGTCAGTGGCGGCCTCAGTGGTGAGTAGATCTGGTAGCTCAGGCCAAGCAACGGCAGTGAACATGCCGATGAAAGGAACTATTAGAGCAACAACTCCGAGCGCCGCCGGAAGCCAGAACCATTGGGGAATGGAACTAGAAGGCTTCCGGCGGCGGTTATTGGTACAAGAGCGCGGCATTTACTTCAGTGCTAAGAAACCAAAGCGAGCGAGGATGGTTTGGCCTTCATCCGATAGCACCGCGTCGATGAACGCCTGCGCGGTTTGCGCATTGGCACTGTCCTTCACCACTGCGATCGGGTAGGTGTTGGTGCCCTTAACGCTCATAGGGATTACTTCGACCTTGTCTCCGGCAGCCTTGGCGTCAGTGGCGTAGACAAAACCTGCGTCGCCTTGACCTGACTCTATTTTGCCGCGCACATCAGTGACTTTTTGTTCCTCAGACACTGGTTTAAGCTCCACCCCAGCGTCCTTGGCGACCTGCAATGTGAGGTTTCCGCAGGGGACTTGAGGTGCGCACACGATTAGGTCACTACCTTCAAGGGAGCTATCTATGCCGGTGATGCCGGCGGGATTACCCGCGGGAACGATAAGAGTTAAGTCGTTGCGAGTGAACTCGACCGGTGTCTGCACTAAACCAGCTTCAGTGGCCTTATCCATGTTCTTTAGGTCTGCAGAAGCAAAAACATCGGCGGGGGAGCCATTTTGAATCTGATCCACCAGGGTGGAAGACCCCTCGAAAGAGAACTTCACTTCTACGCCCGGGTTCGTGGTTGCGAAAACCTCATCTGCGATGGCGGTAAAAGCTTTGTTTAAGGACGCAGCAGCGAATACGGTTAGGGTTCCTTCGGTGCTTGCCGCGGTGGTGGTGGCAGAGGGGTCTTCGCCTGCAGTTTCGGATGATTGGGAACATGCCGCAAGCGGAGCGGCCGCCAGCAGCAGCGCCGCTGGTAGAGCGAGTTTTTCTACTATTTTTTTAAACATTCCTTACTCCTTATCTAATGAAATCGACACGTTTGTAGCTTTCATATTGGCCACCGCAATCGAACCTACTTCGAGGCCCATGTCGCGCGCTGCCGCGGTCGATATTAAGCTAACGATCCGGTAGGGGCCGCAAACCATCTCCACCTGGGACATCACCTCGTCTTGAATTATTTTGGTGACGAGGCCGCGCAGCTGGTTACGTATGGAACTGTGTTTTCTTCCGGGACTGTGCCCGGCGGCGATGGCAGAGAGTCGTTCCACTACAGAAAGAGGATCCACCTGTATACGGTTGCCTTTGCGTGAGGCGGTTAATTTACCGTCGTCAATCAAGCGCCGTACGGTGTCGTCTGATACGTTTAAGATTGACGCAACTTCACTTACTCTGAGGTAATCCACATAAGACACCATACCGCAAAAGCGCCCATTGAATCCATTTGCGCCCGCAAATGCGCCCTATGGTGACACTTTCGGGAGTATCTGCGGATCTGTGAATATGTTGAGCGGGATGCGTTAAATCGTGGGAATAATGCTCACTGCATCACCGCTATTGACTTGGGTGACTTCGGCTGGGACAACCGCAATCGCATCGGCGCGGTGAAGTGAAGCCACCCGATGAGAAACTGAACGCCCTGGGCAAATGGGGCTGACCTGGATGGCGTCGCTACGGTGGGCGCGGGCGACGGGAAGAAGCTGGGTGCGCCCTGCGGGGGAGGTCCAACTTTGCGCTGCCTGGGCCGGTAATAGTTCAAGGCCAAGGGGGTGAGGACTGCTGCCTTTACCGCTAAGACGGTTCAAGGCTGCACGCACCACTGTGTGAAAAGAGACAAAGGCGCTAACAGGATTGCCAGGTAGGGCCAATATTGGAACCTGTCTTCCGCTGATGAGCAAACTTCCATACCCTTGTGGTTTACCCGGCTGCATAGCAACTTTGTGAAAGTGCAAATCAGCTTGAGTTTTAAGAGCTTTGACCACGTCGAACGCACCGGCAGAAACACCGGCGGTAGTGATCACTAGATCCGGTTGCGCAGCTTGGTTAAATACCGCCAGAAGGGACTGTACAGTATCGGCACTGCGTCCCACGCCGATTACTTCTGCACCTGCTTCTTGAACCAAACTAGATAGGAGGAAAGCATTGGTATCGGGGATCATACCGGGGTGAGGGGGTGCCTGAGGGTCTTGCAGCTCATCACCGGTACTGACAATGAAAACCCGCACCTTCCGATATGCCTGCACGCTAGTAACGCCCACCGCGAGGCAGGCGGCTATCAAAGCAGGAGTGATTAGGCTTCCTTCACAAGCTAGCGTCTCTGCCGCCTTCACATCTTCCCCTTGCCGGCGAATGTGGCAGCCCAGGGGGACATCTGTGGGAACTGAAATCTTAGTTGGTAGCGGCACCGGACCGGGGGGACAATCGGTGTCCTCGACAGCGATCACAGTATCGGCTCCGTCTGGGATACAAGCTCCTGTCATAATGCGCATGGCCGATCCGGCAGGCAACTTATCTGCGTTGAAGGGGCCGGCAGGAATCTGTCCAGTTACCGGCAGCCAGACCCGGGGGAGCGAACTATCTTTAGCCGGCTGTAAATCACGGTGTCTGACGGCGAAGCCATCCATGGCAGAGTTGTCGAAAGCAGGCACTGAGCGTTGAGCTATCAGCGGGGAAGCTAGCACTTGCCCGCGTGCGCTACGGACGTCAACTGTTTCAACTTCGACCGGCCTTAAGTTGGCTCTCACTAGTTCAAGGTATCGTTCCAGGCTTATCATTTTAGCTCCAGCGGACGGACCGTGGCGGTCATGGTATCAACCAGTATTATCTCTTTACGTTTCGGCAGCCAGGTTTTAGCCAGCGCCCCCAGAGCCATAGTAGCCATTAAAGATCCAGCTACGCCGCAGCTAGCGCCCAAAACACCTGCGGGGACGTCAGTGGTGGCTTCGGGGACATGCGGATAAAGGTCTAACAACGTTGCACCACCATGTGCAACCAGGTTCGGTAGGTAACATCCCAGTTTCGCGTGTAAGCCCACGACTGTTCCCCAAACCAGATTACGTTTTTGCTCAACGGCGTAAGTTGCGAGCAAGAACTTGGTGGAAAAGTTATCAGTGGCATCAACTATCAGATCATATCCAGAAAGCAGTTCGGCACAGTTTTTAGTGTTAATCTCACGAGCGTGAGCAGTCACCGAGATACCCGGATTGAAGGACAATAGTGTTCGCGCTGCGGAGGTAGCTTTGCTTTCCCCAATCCTGTCCACTGCGTGCAGTATTTGACGGTTTAAGTTAGTTTCTTCAACCACATCACAATCGAAGATAGCTAGATGCCCCACTCCCGCTGCAGCTAGGTAATACAGCAGGGGCGATCCCAAGCCACCAGCGCCTACCACTGCCACTCGAGCACTTTCCCAGGCCTGTTGCCCTTGAGGGCCAACAGCAGTTAAGGCAAGGTTGCGTTCATAGCGTTTGCAGGTCATGCTGAAAACGTTAGCTTATTGTGGCGTTGCTGCATACTCACCGTGAAGGAAAACCTGTGGAAGCTTACTCAGTAGCTGTAATAACTGTATCTGACCGTGCTTTCAAGGGGGAGTATCCCGATCGCTCCGGACCGCTCGCTAAGAGCATGTGGAGTGAACAGGGAGGGCGCGTGGTTTTTGACCGAATTGTGCCCGACGACGAAGGGCTTATTGGTGATGCCATTAAAAGCGCGGTAGCGGCGCGAGCGCAGGTGGTTTTCACCACCGGCGGTACCGGTGTGGGGCCGCGTGATGTTACGGCGGAAGCAACCTCCAAGTTAGTTGACTATGAGCTTGCCGGAATCGCGCAAGCCATACGTCAACGAGGGCAAGCCAGCGTACCAACTGCGATTATTTCCAGAGGAATTGTTGGGGTCTTAACGGTAGGCGGCAAGCGTGCGGTGGTAATTAATGCTGCCGGTTCAACCGGAGCAGTCAAAGACGCCATCGAGGTAGTAGCGCCCCTCGTGCCCCATATCGTCGACCAACTAGTCGGAGGCGACCACTAGGCCTGTTAGGCGGGGCTGATAGCTACTGGGGCCTTACCCAATCACCGGAGCGTCCCCCCGATTTAGCGGTGATGTAGGCGGACTCTATTGCGACCGTGCGGTCAACTCCCTTGACCATGTCTACGAACGCCAGCGCGGAAACGGTCACCGCTGTGAGAGCTTCCATTTCCACTCCGGTGCGATCAGCAGTGCGCACGGTGGAGCTGATCAGCACGCTGTCTTCGTGAAGTTCTATCTCAACATTTACACCGTGGATACCGATGGTGTGAGCCAGAGGCAGAAGTTGGGGGACCTGCTTGGTTGCGCTGATGCCAGCTATACGGGCAACGGCGAGCACGTCACCTTTGGGCATTTTGCTGTCTTTAATAGCAGCGATGGTTTCGGGTAGGCAGGTGAGAGTTGCGCGGGCACTGGCTTGTCTCACGGTAGGGGTTTTCGAGGTCACATCCACCATGTGCGCTTCCCCTAAGCTGTTGAGGTGGGTGAATTGAGCAGGTGCGTCCATCTGGGAGCGTTCTTTCTACCTATTGGCCAATAACGGATATTTCAACATTAGTGAAATCGCGTAGTTTGTCTAGTAAACCAGTTAGCAGGTGAGCGCTTCCTAGATAGAACGGGGAGCGAGCATGTACCGCTATACCTTCGGCGACTGCGTACCCAAAGGCACTGAGATGGGTGGTGACGAAATCGTCTAGCTGCTTTTTGACGTCACTATCTTGCGGGTATTGACTCAGGTGCTTGCACAGGGCGGAGACAAAAGCTAACTCATATCCCAAGTGGTCATCGGGTTCGCGGTTGAGGTTGTTTATCTGGAAACCGAAGCGCTTATAGGCAGCGCGCACCGCGAAGGTGGCCTCATCGAACACTAAACCATCCTTATCCACGTACGGAGATTCGTACGGGCAGGCTAAGGGTTTACCAGCGCCTCCGAAGAGGTAGAGGTGGTCGCGTTTAATCAGCTCTAGACTGCCTAGACCATCGGGTGAGGTGAGTGCTTGACTCAGGGTGTCGATTCCTCGGGTCGAAGCACTGTCGTCGAGGGGCCAGCTTTCAAGCAACGCGGGGTCGGCAAATATCTGCGGTAAGTTGGTGGTGAAAGGATCCACCAGTACGCGGGCTAATATATCTGCCGCGGTAGCTAGGCGTAGAGCATCTTCGGCTATGTCCATATCAGGTAAATCTCTGGTCCTGGAGTTGTAGGTGTACCACCTGGAACCTAAATACCAATGCGGTTCATGGTGCCGTAGAAGATGAAGCGTCCAATCAGCTCCGAAACCGTTACCAGCACAAAGCTTGTGGTAGCTAGTAGCCACAGCTGAGTGAAGGCGGGCTCACGTTTGGCGGTGGTGGCGATGTAGGCACCCATTAGGCCGGCCCCAATGGTCAGTAGCGCTAGGCGCACTATGAACCATCCCATGGGGAAGGCGACGGCAGGTGGGTTGGGCGAGGTCTGCCCACGCATCATCAGCATGATGAGAACGATTAGTTGCAATGCGATGGCGACGATCACCACGATCCCGATTACGCGTAGGAGCGCGCGGGTGAACTTTTCTACCTCTTCTTCCGGGTAGGAGGACGGCTCGGCGTGGTAGCCGCGTACCCACCTGTCCAGTTGTGGCCAGCGGCGGGCGATTAGTGGGTAGGAAGTGAACGCCACCGCGATCGCCATGGTGCCCATTATTACTGCAGATAGATAGAACTGGGCGGGGGTCGTCCAGTGGTTCCACGCCGGGACAGTGGGCAGCATGTAGACCGATGCCATTACCCAGATGAAAGCTACACCTACCACGGCGGTGAGGACTGCCAGTGCGGTCCGCAAGGTGGTGGAGAACCAGCGCAACCACAGCAGCGCTGCGAAGGCAAAGCCGAAGGCAGCGAAGGATGCGCCGGAAACGATTTCGCGCGATAACCATGAGGTTGCTACGTGGCGAAGAGCGTTGGGCGCATTTAAGGGGTTACCCAGGTGGAAGATGGATGCCAGTAGGGCAGCGACCATCACCGGGCCAATAGCGTACAGTGCGGGGTCAGCAACCCGGTCTACGGTTTCGTCGTTGAAGCGACGGCGTCCAAGGACATTGATGAAACCTAGGGTGAGGAAGGCGCCAACAGCCATTTGCCCTAAGATGGTGAAAACTGTGAGTGGCCATTCATGCCAGTGCATGTTCTACACTTCCTCTCGGTTCATAATTTCGCCCGAACCTTCGTTCCATGGTTGTGCATCCCGGTGAGGGGTAAGAACCAGGTGGGGATTGGTAATGGAAGGGTCAGGAAGCGGGGCTATCGCATCGAGAGTTCCGTACTTGCTACGTAGCTCTTCGATCGGGCCCCATTCGAGTGCGCGTGAAGGACAAGCATCCACGCAAGCTGGGTTCATGCCGTCTGCGCGGTAGTCGCGACACAGGTCGCACTTAGTCATGTATCCAAGCTCAACGTTGAACTGAGGTGCGGAGTAGGGGCAAGCCCATTCGCAGTAGCGGCAGCCAACGCATTTATTGGGATCTACACTTACCACCCCGTCTTCATCTTGGTGCATGGCGGTGGTGGGGCAGACCTGCACGCAGATGGGGTTCTCACAGTGGTTGCACGATATCGAAGTGTAGTAGCTGAAGATCCGCGGGGTGAAGGTGTCACCGTCTACGTTCCAGGCTCCACCGGTGTATTCCACCACGCGTCGCCAGTTCACACCAATGGGAGTGTCGTGCTTATCCTTACAGGCGATCTGGCAGGCCTTGCACCCGTTGCACTGGGCTTGATTGAAGTAGAATCCAAGTTTTTGACTCATGGTTTACCTCTCAGGCTTTCTTCACTTGGACGAGGGTGGTGTGCTGGGCATTGCCTTTGGCTAGCGGTGACGGATGCCAACTGGTTAGGGTGTTGACCGCGCCTCCGATATCTACCCCGTCCTTATCCGGCTGGTACCACGATCCCTGCGGCAGAGAAACTACGCCGGGGGCGATTCTGGTGGTGACTCGCGCTTGGGTGCGCACTGTGCCGCGCTCATTGAAGATGGTTACTTCATCCCCGTTGCCGATGCCGCGTTGGGCGGCATCTAGGGAGTTAATCCAGAGCATCTGCGGGTGGGCGTCATCGCGCAACCAGTCAACGTTGGCGTAGGAAGAGTGCGTGCGTCCCTTGTAGTGGTGTCCGATGCACTGTAGGGGGAATTCCTTATTCTGGCGGGCCTCGACTGCACCTTCCCAGGTGTCAACGTGTTCGGGGAGGGCGGTGAGCTTGTCACCTGGTTTACCTTCGGGGAACTGCCAGGTCTTAGCCATCTGGGCAAGAGTTGCGGAGTAGATTTCAATCTTGCCGGAGGGCGTTTGCAGCGGGTTCTTTTCAGGGTCTTCACGGAAGTCAGCCAGCGGGATGACAGACTCGCCGTGTTCCTTCCAAATACCCATCTGCTTGAGTTCGTCGTAGGCAGGCAGCTGCGGTATGTTCTTACGCGATTGCTCGATGGTGTATCGACACCATTCTTCTTGGGTGCGTCCTTCGGTGTATTCCTGTTCAACACCGAAGCGGCGAGCCAGCTCCGAGCAAACCCAGTAGATTGACCGGCATTCGTAGAGCGGGTCGATCGCCTTGGACGCAACGATGGTGTATCCCATGTTGCCCGAGGAGCCTTCCTGGATGATGTCATCTTGTTCGGAAGTGGACAGATCAGGCAGAACGAAATCTGCGTATCGCGCCGATACCGTCATTTGAATGTCTGACACTACGATTAGTTCGCACTTGGAATCGTCGCGTAGTAGCTCCACCGTGCGGTTGATGTCTGAGTGCTGGTTAGTGAGCGCATTGCCAGCGTATTGCCAGATCATCTTGATGGGCACGTCCAGCTTGTCCTTGCCGCGGACCCCGTCCTTTTCAGCGGTCATTTCCGGACCGTGGTCAACTGCGTCGGTCCAAGAGAATACTGAAATGGAGGTTTCGATCGGGTTTTGGGTGCCGGTATTGAAGGGGTAATCCATGGCGAGGCCGTAAGAGGCTTCACGTCCGCCGGTACCGCCACCGGGAACCCCAATGTGTCCGACCATAGCCGCCAGGGTGAATACGGCGCGCGCCTGGTTTTCCCCGTTGGCGTGGCGTTGGGGCCCCCAACCCTGGGTGATAGCGCACGGCTTGGCGCCGGCAATCTCGCGCGCAAGGCGCCGGATAGTGTCCGCGGGCACGCCGGTAATGGAAGCTGCCCACTGCGGGGTTTTCTCTATCCCATCTGGCCCCTTACCTTCGATGTAGGAGCGGTAAGAAGCATTGGCGGGAGCGCCTTCGGGCATGTGGTCTTCGTCGAAGCCGATGGTGTATTTATCTAAGAAAGCTTGGTCGTGTAAGTTTTCTTCCAACATCACGTGAGCCATGCCGGCGACGAGGGCGGCGTCGGTGCCTGGACGCAGAGCCACCCATTCATCGGCTAAGTTAAGCGCGGTGTCAGAGTAGCGCGGGTCGATGACGATGGTTTTTACCCCGTGTTCGCGGCGAATGTTTTGGGTAACGAAGGTTTCCCCACCGCCGGACATGCGGGTCTCTAGCGGGTTGTTCCCGAACATTACCTGCAGCTTAGAGTTCTTCACATCGTCAAAGGAATTTGAAGATACCCATTCCCCGTAGTGGAAGGGGTAGGCCGCGGTGATCTGGCAGGTTGAGTAATCGGAATAGTGGTTGAGGTAGCCGCCGATGAGGTTCATCAGGCGCGCGAATGGGGTTTGCGCAGGCGGCCAGGAGCGAGCCATGGTGCCACCGAGGGTTCCGGTTCCGTAGTTGAGGTAGATGGACTCGTTGCCGTACTTATCTAGGAGTTCTTTCATCTTGGCAGCGATCTCATCGAGTGCCTCTTCCCAGGACACTTCAATCCACTCGCCGTCACCGCGCTTGGTGCCGGGTTTGCGCTTGAGGGGTTTCTTGAGTCGGTCTGGGTTGTAGATGCGGTGGCGGATGGACCGGCCGCGAACGCAGGCGCGGATCTGTTGGCTTCCTAAGTCGTTAGCACCGGTGTCTTCCGGTAGTACCCGGATGACTTGTCCGTCCTTAACTACCAGACGCAGCGGGCAGCGGGAACCGCAGTTGACGGTGCAGGCAGACCAAACTGTTTGGGTGCCAGCTAGGCTGGATTCCTTACCGCGGGTGGTGGGGAAGGGCAGGGCGGTTGACGTGGTGGGAGCAACGCTGCTGAAGAAGGCGGTGCTGGCGCCTACCAAAGTGGTCCAAGCCAGGAATGAACGGCGTGAAGGGGTCTGTGTAGGCTGCGCGTCAGTGCGCTGATTGTGGTTAGGTGGCGCGGTGGTTTTTCCGGAGTGCATGCTTACCTCACTGCCGAACGCTAGGAGTCAAGTGATTTGTTACAAGCCTAGCTGTTAATTTCGCACTTTCTCTTGTTAGCCCGTAATACCGGGGATAGATAGGGATATAGGGGCGATCAGAAGCAGATATTTAGGCAAAAGGTGGTGTTCGTATTTATTCAAACCGGGTTTGGCGCATTAAGAATAGGGGGCTTTAACTTAGCGCCCCTGCTGTCTTCGCGCCCTTTGGTGTTAGTGACAAGGGGAGTGGTTAGCTGTTTTGATGCAGAAGGTAGTATGGGGGAGGACGGAAGCTGTTAGCCGAAAATACATAGCAACTTTGAGAGGTTGGTTGAGGAATGAGTAACCGCAAAGACGATCCTGTCGTGATGGAAAAGATGAGGCGCTGGCTGCAGATTGCTAGTGAACTGGCTGCGGTAGATCCCAAAATTATCGTTGAACTTGAAGGTGATTTACTCAAGATGACGGCTCATACCGCCCATGAACTATCCCGGCCGGGAACTCCGCTGACGGCCTTTATCGCTGGACTAGGTGCTGGTTTAGCAGCTGGCGAGCAAAAGGCACAAGGCGCAACTGACCTTAACAGTGGAGTTGTTAACTTCACCCGCGAATACGTTGATAAAGTTATGGGCTTTGAATCGGTTCCCGACCAAAGTGATGCTGGGAATAAAGCTTAGAGGTAGAAACCGGGTGAATATGGAAGAAGTCTCCCAACGCGTGGGACAGGTGCGAGTCACCGCTGAAGAGATAAGTGTCGAATCTGTGGCGGCCTCGGTGGAAACTCCGAAAGCGGGAGCGGTAGTTACTTTTCACGGAGTGGTCCGCAATCACGATGGCGGTGAAGGCGTTAGCTGGATCGATTACTCTGCGCACCCGTCGGCAGAAGAAATATTGGCAGACATTGTCGCGCAGATAGCTCAGATAGACGGCGTTCACAAGGTGGCTTGCGTGCATCGTTACGGGCATTTGGAAGTTGGGGAAACTGCCATGGTGGCAGCGGTATCGGCCTCCCACAGGAAATCGGCTTTCTTGGCCGTTTCAAACCTAGTTGATGAAGTCAAGCTTCGCCTTCCAGTTTGGAAGAAACAGGGCTTTAGTGATGGTTCAACAGCTTGGAGTGGGATCTGACATCTGCTACCCACCCGGCTGCTAGGCCCCGTCGAAGGAGGGCGTGCGCGGGAAGCAGAAGGAGGCAAGGCCGCAGCGGTTTACGGCTGCGGCGCCAGGCGGTAGGCACTTATCCACCTGCAAAAGGTGGAAGGACCTCCACTACGGCGTCATCGGATAAGGCGGACTCAGCAGAAAGCCGCTCGCCGCAGCAGATGCAAGCACTAGCGCGTAGAACCTTGTCCATGGGCGCCCCGAACTCAGCAACGAGGTAGTCCATTGCCGCTCCCCACGTCGGGGGAGTGGGAATTCGTAGTTCGCTAGCACCTGCGGCCTCAGCCGCGGCTGCAAATAGTCGGATAGTAATTTCTTCCACGATTATTTCTTTCCGATAGGGCGTTTAAGCTAAGAGCGGTACATGCAAAAGCGGAGTCGTTATTCGGCGGTGGTCGCAAAATCATCCACCGATGCGGGACATGGTGCGATCCGGGGAGAGGAACTGCGCATCATTGATCAAGTGGCCAGCCTTCTTCTCCCAGGTGGCTTGCCGCCAGATATCGGCGATTTCCTCATCTGAGGCGCCTTCGCGCAGGGGAGTTCGTAAGTCGGTTTCTTCAAGAGAGAATAGACAGTTTCGTATTTGTCCGTCCGAGGTCAAACGAGTACGGTCGCACGCTCCACAAAATGGCTCACTTACGGATGCAATAATGCCTACGTCGCCTTTAAGATCTCCGCCTCGTTCTTGCACTTGCCAAAGTTGAGCCGGGGATGTGCCACGCTCAGACGAAGACGGCGATAGCTCGAATGCTTCTTCTAAGGAAGCAATAATTTCAGCCTGGGACACTAACTCTTGGCGTTTCCAGTTATGTTTTGGCCCAAGTGGCATTTGCTCAATGAAGCGTAGGTGAAATCCATTTTCCAGACAGTACCGCAAGAGCGTAGCGGGCTCATCATCGTTAACGCCGCGCATAACTACCGTATTTATTTTGATTGGATGCATCCCGGCAACTTGCGCTCCCCGCGCTCCTGCCAGAGCGTCCGCAAGGCGATCGCGTCTGGCGATTTGCGCGTAGGTTTGCGGATCTAAGGAATCTAGGGAGATGTTCGCTCGGGTTACACCCGCAGCAAATAGCTGGCCGGCTTTCTTTTCTAACCCCAAGGCATTGGTGGTGATAGCCATATCCACTTCGGGGGCTTTTTCATGCACCGCACTGGCGATGGAAGTTAGGCCTTTGCGTAGCAGTGGTTCACCCCCGGTGAAGCGCACTGACCTGATGCCCAGTTTCTCTACCGCTATGAGGATCAGGCGGATAACCTCACTGTCGGACAGGGTTTCACTGGTGGGGAGCCATTCCAATCCTTCTGCAGGCATGCAGTAACTGCATCTGAGGTTACAACGGTCGGTCAAAGACACACGTAAATCACGCGCTACTCGCCCAAAGCGATCCACCAAGGGGGCAGCTTGCGACATTAAGGTTCCTCTTGTTCTGCTTGGTCCAGTTAAAACCCGGTTTAGCTAAAGTGGGTATTAACCAGCCTACTCAGTGTGCAGGGATGATGCGAATGCGGTTTCTTCTGCGCAGTGTTTATTGACCCGGGGCGGCGGTGGGTTGCCGCTATTGCCGCGCAGGCAGATCAAGCCACTCATACCATCCGCGGTGCAAAACAATCCAAGCCATTAGGCCATAGCCTGCTTGCCCAGGGAGGGTGCCATCGGATAGGGCTAGGTCATCTAACCACTGGTCATGTCGCACTAGCGGAGTGAAGGTGTCAATGAAAGGGATTTGCCTTCTTTGGCAGACTTCGGATGCGGCAACAGAAATCTGGCGCAAGTGATTTAGGTCCGAACAGTGAATCGGGGGTGGGCCAACAACCATTGGTGCAAGATCATGGCGCATGGCAAGATCCAAAATGTTAGCCAGATTTAGCCTGGTGCGGGCTGTTGATAAGTCCGAATACACATCGGCTGCCCCCACGCCCACTAGCAGCCTGTTGTCGCTATTGCGTTCCAGCCGGGGTAGTACTTCTTCTTCCCACCGATCAGAAAGGTCCTGGGTCGATTCCCCCACACGGCCGAGGACGTGAACGTGCGATCCAAACGGTAGCTCAGTATGACTCACCGCGCGACCCACCCAGCCGGAGCCGCGTGGATCGCCACTTCCCATTACCAGCTCATCGCCGACAACACAGATATTGACCGCTTGCATTGGGAGCCTTTCTGAACAAAATCTCAACTACCACTCTAACGTTAGGGTTCGATTGGTGTTGATACGCCACACCCAGATTCAAGACATGGACGCAGGCGTGGTGCACAGAGCCGGTGCAGCGCGGAAAGATTTCCACGCCACACCGGCGGGTGCTGTGTTTCCTGTGTTTAGGGGCGGTGCCTAAACCTCAGGAGGTGAATATTGCGTTGAGCCTTCTTTAGTCAGTGAAGGCGGCTTCCATTAGTTCTTGCGCCTGGTGCTTATGCAACGCCATGGTGCCGGCAGCGGGAGAGGCCGCGGCTGGGCGCGAAGCTACGTCCACATTCCTACCCAGGAGCGGGAACAGGTTCAGAGCTAAGAAAGGATACGGGCCTTGGTTCTGAGGCTCGTCTTGGACCCACTTCAGCTTGGCTTCAGGGTACTTCGCCAGCTCCTCTTGAAGAGCTTGCGTGGGTAGAGGATAGTACTGCTCAAGGCGGATGATCGCGGTGGAGTCATCCTTGCGTCGTTCGCGTTCCTTAACAAGGTCGTAGTAGACGCGCCCGGAGCAAATAATCACTCGTTTAATCTCAGCGCCCTTATTGGCTAGATCATGGTTGGTCTCTCCAATAACCTGCTTGAAGCTACCCGAAGTGAAGTCTTCTAGCTGGGAAGTGGCGGCTGGTAGTCGCAGCAACTGTTTGGGGGTAAACACCACCAGGGGAGTGCGGGGACGACGGTAAGCCTGGGTGCGCAGCAAGTGGAAGTGGTTGGCCGGTGTCGAAGGCTGAACCACCCACATATTGTCTTCGGCACACAGCGTCAAGTAGCGTTCGATGCGCGCGGAGGAGTGATCGGGACCTTGCCCTTCGTATCCGTGCGGTAGTAGTAACACCACCGAGGAACGTTGCGCCCACTTTTGTTGGGAAGAGGAGATGAACTCATCGATCACTGTCTGCGCACCGTTGGCGAAGTCACCGAACTGGGCTTCCCACAGCACGAGGGCGTCGGGGCGTTCGACGGAATAACCGTACTCGAAAGCCATGGGAGCGTATTCCGACAGGGAGGAGTCGTGAATGTCGAATGGAGGCTGATTTTCAACGAGGAAGTTCAGTGGTGTCCATTCGTGCCCGTTTTCGTGGTCGTGCAAGGTGGCGTGGCGTTGGACGAAGGTGGCGCGGCGGGCATCTTGGCCTGACATCCGCACCGGGGTTCCTTCCATCAGCAAAGATCCAAATGCCAGTAGCTCTCCAAAGCCCCAGTCGATGTTGCCTTCGCGCGTCATTTGCTGACGTTTTTCTAATAGCTTCAGCATCTTCGGGTGGGGGGTGAAGCCTTCGGGGATAGCCATGTGGGCATCGCCGATACGTTCAATGACATCACTGGGAACCGGGGATTCCCAGCCGATTACCATGCCTTGGTCAAGACGCTGCGACTCGGGACGCTCCAAGCCGGCGACGGCGTCATCCCCGCCGGTGTTGCTGGTCCCACTTTGAGCGCGAGTTTCCTTCAGGATCTGATCCAACAGGTCGTTGTACTCTTGCAAAGCCTTCTGCGCGTCCTCGGCGGTTATGTCCCCGCGGCCAACCAGGTTCTGGGTGTAACGCTCTCTGGTGGTGGGAGTGCGATCGATTAGCTCGTACATGACCGGCTGAGTCATTGACGGGTCGTCACCTTCGTTGTGTCCGCGGCGACGGTAACACACCAAATCAATGATGACGTCCTTGTTGAACTGTTGGCGGAAATCGAAGGCGAGTTTCGCTACCCGCGCAACCATTTCTGGGTCATCGGCGTTGACGTGGAAAATGGGTACTTGTAGCCCCTTGGCTAGGTCGGTGCAGTATTTGGTGGAGCGTCCCGAAGCTGGCCCAGTGGTGAAGCCGATTTGGTTGTTGACAATGATATGCATGGTGCCACCATTGCGGTAGGCACGTAGCTGGCTCATATTCAGCGTTTCGTAGACTACGCCTTGACCGATAAATGCGGCGTCCCCGTGAATCAGGATTGGGAGCACCGGGAAGCCCGGTTCACCTAACATGTCCAGTTTGGCTCTGACTACACCTTCCAACACCCCGTCTGCTGCTTCCAGGTGGGAGGGGTTGGCTGCTAGATACACCTTAGTGGCGTAGCCGTCGTCGGCGGTGAATACGCCTTCGGTGCCCAGGTGGTACTTCACATCGCCTGAGCCTTGGACTGAGCGGGGGTCGATATTGCCTTCAAATTCGGAAAATATCTGGGAGTAAGATTTGCCGGCAATGTTAGCCAGTACATTCAGTCGTCCGCGGTGAGCCATCCCGATGGCGACTTCGGCAATATTGTCATGGGATGCTACCCACAGCACGCGATCCAAAAGTGGGATCAGAGATTCGCCGCCTTCGAGGGAGAATCGTTTTTGCCCGATGTACTTGGTCTGCAAGAAGTGCTCGAATGCTTCGGCGCGGTTTAGCATCGTCAGGATGTGCCGCTGCATTTCAAGGGAAGGCTTTTCCCAGGGGTGTTCAATGCGTTCTTGCACCCACTGGCGCTGCTTGGGGTCTTGCAGGTGCATGTATTCGATGCCCACAGTGCGGGTGTAGGTGTCGCGCAGCTGGTCGAGGATCTCACGCAGCAGCATGTGGTCTCTGCCGCCGAACCCTCCGGTGGGGAAGGAGCGGTCAAGGTCCCATACTCCGAGCCCGTAGTTGGTGATGTCCAGGTCCGGGTGCCTGCGCACCTTGTATGCCAGGGGGTCGGTATCTGCCGCCAGGTGCCCGCGGGAGCGGTAGGCGTGAATGATTTCCATGATCCGGGCGGGCTTGCCCTTTTCCCGATCAGGATCGTACTCCCGGTCCTTTTCCCACCGGTAGGGCGGGTAGGGGATCTGCAGGGAATCAAAGACCCGATCGTAGAATCCTTCTTGGCCAGCTAGTTTGCGTGAAACAGTGCGCAAGAACTCGCCCGACCCGGCTCCTTGGATGACGCGGTGGTCGTAGGTGGAAGTCATCGTCATGATCTTGCCGATACCCAAAGCAGCTAGTCTTTGCGAGGACGCGCCGGCCCATTCCGCGGGGTAATCGGTAGCGCCCACGCCGATAATGGTTCCTTGCCCTTGCATGAGACGGGGGACTGAGTGGGTGGTACCTAGGGTCCCGGGGTTAGTTAAGGTAACCGTGGCTCCGGCGAAGTCATCTCCGGTGAGTTTGCCAGTGCGAGCGCGTTTGACTACGTCTTCGTAGGCATCTACAAATTCTTGGAAGGTGAGGGTGTCCGCCTTGTGGATGACCGGAACCATAAGTGAACGGGAACCGTCCTTACGGGGAAGGTCGATGGCGAGGCCGAAGCCCACGTGAGCGAAGTGCTCCATTGCGGGCTTGCCCCTTTCATCGAAGCTGTAGCGCACATTCATGGAAGGCATTTCAACGAGGGCTTCAACGACTGCATAGCCAATTAGGTGGGTGAAGGAAACCTTGCCACCGCGGGTGCGGGCCAGGTGAGAGTTAATCACCGCACGGTTTTCAATTAGGAGTTTGGCTGGTATCTGGCGCGCCGAAGTGGCTGTCGGGACTTGGAGGGAAGCCTCCATATTCTTTACGACCGCTCTTCCAGCTCCCTTGAGGGTCTCAACGGCATCGGTACGTTCACTGTCGTTGCGGCTGGAGGCGGCCTGTGTCCTGGTGGCGCGAGCATATGGGCTGGTAGGCTCCGCGATCCGAGAAAGCGGTCGTGGCGGTAAATCTGAGCGCGTGACGTCGGTGGAGTTCGGGTTGAAACGCGAGGCGGAGGGGGCGACCGGCGCAGATGAGCTGCCGATATCGTCTCCTACTACTCGGGCCCGATCGCGTGGTGCTGGCGGTGCTGGGGGACGAGGGGCTGCCTGGATGGGGCCTGGGGTGTGCTGGTTCATCGCTCCTGCTTCCTTGACTGGCGATCGGCTAACAGCCGGTCCTACGTTAGATTTGCTCCCTTACAGGGGGATATGTGTAAGTGTAGGACGAAAAACCCGGAAAGTCTCTCGATATGGAGAGACTTTAAGAAAAGTTTGAATTCACTTGTAAACACGTGGCTAAGCTCTGACCCAAAGCATTAAAAAGAGCGATCTGCCTGATCGATTTTGCAAGCTAGACAGTCAAACGTAACCGCCAACGGGAAGAAAACAACTGTGGTTGAAATCCTAAGGGGTCGAATATCGCTTCCTGAAGGTCTTAGCTATGCTAGGTAACGATGAATCACGGCGAACTCTCTCGAAGTACCAGGCCGGTGAGAAACCGGTGATATATGACTTAACCATGCTCGGTCTCGGGGTGCTCCTAACCCTGGGGACGGCTGTATTCGTGGCGGCAGAGTTTTCATACGTGGCGCTGGACTCGGCCTCGGTGGAACGACGAGCCGCAGCGGGTGATTCGCGCGCAAAGCAAGTACTGGGGGCGATTCGCAAGCTGTCCACCCAGCTGTCGGGTGCGCAAGTGGGTATTACACTCACTACGATTTTGCTTGGCTACACCACCCAGGTCGCGCTCGCGGATATGCTGCGACGGAGCTTGCTGGGGCTCGGGGTGGCAGCAGCAATTGCTACTACTATTTCCCTGGTATTGGCTATCATCCTGATCAACGCTTTTTCCATGGTGTTTGGGGAACTTATCCCTAAGAATATGGCGCTGTCAGATCCCTTCCGTGCAGCCGGGTGGGTCACTCCCGCTCAGACTGCTTTTACGGCAGCTTTTTCGCCACTCATCCGCCTGCTAAACGGCACGGCCAATAACGTTTTGCACGCTGTCGGGATCGAACCGATGGAGGAAATCTCCTCGGCGCGCTCGGCTTCTGAGCTAGCCGCCCTGGTGCGTCATTCAGCCCAAGAAGGAACGCTGGATACCTCTACGGCTTCGTTGCTGACGAAGTCAATCGCGATAAATGAGCGCACTGCCGTGGACGTGATGACTGACAGGGGTCGGATGAAAGCTCTGATGGCTTCTGACTCAGCTGCCGATGTGGTTGAACTTGCTCGCCGAACCGGGCATTCCAGGTTTCCGGTAGTGGGGGAGGGCAGCGATGACATTGTGGCTTTCGTTTCGCTTCGTCGAGCCGTTGCGGTACCGTTCGAAAAACGCCAAGCGGTTAGCGTGCTGTCGTCTTCTTTGACTTCTAGCCCACTGCGGGTACCTGAGACGTTGGCCCTTGCCCCCTTACTGTTGGAGCTGCGTCAAGAAGGTCTGCAGATCGCGGTGGTGGTAGATGAATACGGTGGGACATCAGGGATTGTCACACTCGAGGACGTAGTCGAAGAAATCGTAGGTGAAGTGGCCGATGAACATGACCTGAGGAGGCATGGTATCCGCAGGCTGCGTTCTGGCGCTTGGCAGGTGCCCGGCACTTTGCGTCCAGATGAGCTGGAAGAACGAACAGGCATATGGGTGCCAGATGATGGGCCGTATGAAACTTTAGCGGGCCTGATTATGGCGCGCCTTGAGAGGATACCTGCCGTTGGCGACGAAGTGCAGGTAGAAGGGGCGAAACTGACTGTCGCCAATATGGAGGCTCGCAGAATCAACCTTATTACGGTAGAAACTAAGCCCCATCCCGAAGGCTCAGGCGCGCAACCGGAAACTGCGAAGAAACAAAGTTCACTTGGGAACGCGGTTTCTGATGCGGCTGAAGGCAAGCCTGAAGCATCCGCCCGGAAGGGAGCTTGAGGTTAGGTTCCATGAGCATTACTACCGGATTAACCCTTACCATAGTGCTTCTAGCGTTAAACGCTTTTTTCGTAGCTGGAGAGTTTGCCGTTACCTCCTCCCGGCGGTCGCAAATTGAACCGCTCGCAGCTGAGGGCAAACGCGGAGCGAAGACAGCCTTGTGGGCGATTGAGAATGTGTCACTGCTGCTAGCTATCTGTCAGCTTGGCATTACGGTGGCATCGACCTCGCTGGGTGCGGTCGCGGAACCGGCAATCGCGCGCTTATTTGAAAAGCCGATGATCGCCTTGGGGCTGCCTGCTGCTACCTCGCACGTGGCGGGATTTGTGCTGGCGCTGTTGTTGGTGCTGTATTTGCACGTGGTTTTTGGAGAAATGGTTCCGAAAAACCTTTCGGTGTCGATGCCGGATAAAGCGTTACTGTGGTTAGCGCCACCGCTGGCAGCGATCGGTAAGCTAGCTGGCCCTGTTGTAGTGGGGTTGGATCACCTGGCGAACTGGGTGATTAGGCGCCTGGGGTTTGAACCGAAATCTGAAGTAGCTTCGACTTTCACGATGGAGGAAGTAGCTTCTATCGTTGAACTGTCCCAGGCTGAGGGAACTATTCATGATGACCTGGGGCTATTATCGGGGTCTTTGGAATTCTCCCAAGAGTCGGTGGGGGACACCATGGTGGCGTTAGATTCCCTGGTGACTCTCACTGAAGGTTTCACTCCAGCTGAAGTGGAGCGGGAAGTGGCTAAGACAGGATTTTCCCGCTACCCAGTTAAAAACGATAGCGGTGAGTTGCGTGGATACATCCACTTGAAAGATATTCTCTACGCTGGCCCGCAACAGCGTGATCTGCCAGTGGACGCGTGGCGTATACGTGAACTTTCAGAGGTGGAGGCAACGGCTGAAGTGGAAGATGCCTTGCGCACCATGCAGCAATCTGGAACTCACCTGGCTGAAGTGGTCAGTGATGGGAAGACCGTGGGAGTGCTGTTCTTGGAAGACATTATTGAAGAGCTCATCGGTGAGGTTCGCGATGCTATGCAGCGTGAATCTGTCCACAGTTCGAGGCAAAACCTAGCGGATTGAACTAGAAACGTTATATCTTCGTAACTAAGAACATGGTCTTTACTATCGGTAAGGAAAAAGTAGTGTTGCAAAGTCCTGACGCTGCGCAGTCGCCTTTCCCGTCTCGACGGGAATTAAAAAAACAGCGAGAGACTGCGTCGGGTAAAGGAAGAAATCTTCGCCGCCCAGTCACAGCAGTTGCACGGGGGCTGATTTTAGCTTCACTCGCCGCCACCACGGTAGCGGTTCCTGTAACCGGTTTCGTAGGTCCGGAACAGTCACTGACCCTACCCACTAAAGTGGGCGTGATCGTTCCTGCCTCAGAATCATGGGCGGGCGCGGAAACAGTGTCGGCGGCTGACGCGGTGGGATTGTCTCGCGTTGATACCGCTGCCTCCCGAGAGCGCATCCGCAACCCCTTGGAGATCGGTAGCTGTCTGGAAAACCCTGTCTCCGCGAATGGTGAAAGAACAGTTACGGAGAAGATCTCTGTAGTCTGGCCGCTTGCGCAGGGCAGCTTTTCCTTCGCTTCTCCCTTCGGTATGAGATTCCACCCGATACTTGGTATTTCACGCCTGCACGCAGGCGCCGACCTCGCCGGCCCGCTGGGGACGCCGATTTATGCCGCGGCGGATGGGGTAGTGGTTGATTCTGCTCCTCAATCCGGCTACGGGTACTGGCTGCGGATACGTCACGAGTACCCTGATGGGGAAGTGTTCTACACCGGCTATGCCCACATGTACGCTCAAGATGTATTAGTACATGAAGGCGATGTCGTCACCGCTGGACAGCAAGTAGCCTCGATTGGCAATACCGGGTATTCCACCGGGCCGCACTTGCACTTCGAGGTCCACGACAGCTCTGATACGCCCTTCGACCCCATTGGCTGGCTGCAAGAAAACGCCAGAGAATCCACCCGCGAGTGCAACTAGCGATTTAGTTGAAGATAACAGCTGTAACCTGGTTGCGGGCTACAGCTGGAAGCAAGAAGAAACTTCAGCTACGGGAAATCTATGTTTGACCCAAAGACGCCTCGAAATCCACGAGTGATAGCGCACCGCGGCGGTAGCTTGATGCGCCCGGAAAACTCCTATGAGAGCTTTAAGTACTGTGCTGATGCTGGCTTTGAATATGTCGAAACTGACGCGCGTCTTAGCTCGGACGGTCAAGTGTACCTGTTCCACGACCTCACCCTGGAGCGCGTGAGCGATGGTAAGGGAAAGCTGTCAGATTATTCGAGTACTGAGTTAGACGAACTGACGATACACGGCTCCCAGCGCGGCCCGCTTCGGCTTCGTAACGTGCTTGAGGATTTTCCGAATCTATACCTCAACATTGATGCCAAAACTGATGATGTGGTAGAGCCTCTTTTGCGTGTTGTCCAAGAATGCGCAGCCGTAGATCGCGTGCTTATTGCGTCTTTTTCGACCTCCCGGTTACAACGCGTTCGAAACATCTGCCCGGATGTGGCTACTTCACTTGGTCAACGTGAAATTGCTGCACTCGTGGTGGCTTCGCAGCTACCGCCAGCGGCAGCGCTTCGATACCTGCGAAAGACCACAAAATGGTTGGAACCGGCCGGTATTGCACAGCTGGGCGATAGCTTGCAACCGGCAGGTGGCGCGGCGGGTAGCTCCAAACCGGTGGCCGTGCAGGTCCCGTTGTCCTACCGCGCAATCCCGATAGTGACGAAAAGATTCGTCTCCCTCAGCCACGCCCTGGGACTGCACGTACACGTGTGGACACTTAATGAAGCAAAGCAGATAAAGCAGGCTTTAGCCCACGGCGCTGATGCTATTATCACCGACGACCCACCCTTGGCTAAGGCTATTTTGAAGGATCGTATCTAAGGGAAAACAGCTCCAGCTTTAACAACGCTGCCGCCTTGGGGCTGTGCAAAATAACTGCAAATAAACCTAGTAACCGGGTGCGGATGTCAGGGCGGGGGCGAATTTTCTTCACTTCTTAACCGCTGGTAGACTTAACCACGTGCTTAACGCACGTGCCCCGATAGCTCAGCGGATAGAGCGTCTGCCTCCGGAGCAGAAGGTCGCAGGTTCGAGTCCTGTTCGGGGCGCTAACTTTTGCCTACTCGCGGCGGGCAATCAGCCGAAAATGCGCTAGTTTGAGGGCGTAAATGTACCGGGGTTGGACACTACCTTCGCCCGGCTCTTCGCGGGTTTGTAAGGAAGGCCAATCATGGCCATGTCGGCAAAAATGCAACTAAGATAGACGTATTAGTTAGTCTGAGTTCCCCCTGCGGGAGTGAAGAGGAGAAATAAAATGCGCGTGCATATTGCGGCAGATCACGCCGGTTTCGAACTGCGTGAGTATCTAATAAGCTATTTAACCGCTGCCGGCCATGAAGTGATCGATCACGGCGCTACCGAATATGACGCCATGGATGCCTACCCCACCATGTGCATTCCTTGCGGGGAAGCGGTAGCAGCTGATCCCGGCTCGTTAGGGATAGTTATTGGGGGATCAGGCAACGGTGAGCAAATTGCTGCCAATAAGGTAAAGGGAATCAGAGCTGCCCTGGTGTGGTCTGAGGCCACAGCTGTCCTGGCGCGTGAGCATAACGACGCCAACATCGCTGCCATCGGTGCGCGTCAACACAGCAAGGAAGAAGCCAAACACTTCGTTAAGGTATTTCTTGCCACTCCATTTTCGCAAGAGAGCCGCCACCAGGAAAGAATCGCCCTCATGAGTGAGTATGAGGAAAAAAGACGGTAGAGCGGTAACCTAAGAGATTTTGCGCGCTGGCTTGTGGTGACAAGCCAGCGGCGTGTGTGCGGCGAAACAACCGCATAGTGAATGCCAGTAGTGTCTATTTCCTACCGGTGGTACCACGCACGTACAATAGCCGTTATGACGCCTGAAGATCTCGAAGCACTGATACACGCAACGTTAGAAGAAGCCACTCGTAGTGGTGAACTTAATTTGGAAGCCGATGAAATCCCCACAGAGGGACTAATCGAACGCCCCCGCAACCGTGAACACGGAGATTGGGCGACCAACGTTGCGCTGAGGCTGGGAAAACGGGCAGGCATGCCGCCACGCGAAATGGCGACCCTCTTGGCTCAGCGGTTGGAGCAGAACGCCGGTATCGCAAAAGTGGACGTTGCCGGACCAGGCTTCATAAACCTGACTTTGGAAGCAGCCTCGGCGGGTGAGCTTGCACGCACCATTTTAGAAGCGGGCCAGGACTACGGGCGCGGAACGTCACAAGCAGGGAAGGTCGTTAACCTGGAGTATGTCTCCGCCAACCCAACTGGCCCCATTCACCTAGGTGGTGCTCGCTGGGCGGCTGCAGGAGACGCCATGGCACGGTTGCTCAAAGCCAGCGGAGCCGAAGTCGTTAGAGAATACTACTTCAACGACCACGGAGCTCAGATCGATCGTTTCGCCCGTTCCCTTCTGGCTCGCGCGCTAGGTGAACCCGCGCCAGAAGATGGATACGGCGGTCAGTACATTGAAGACATCGCCACTGAGGTTATTAATAACGCTGAGAAAGCGGGGGAACCTGACCCCAGAAAGCTTGACACAGAAGCCGCAGTGGAAGTATTCCGAGCGCGTGGCGTGGAGCTTATGTTCGCCGAAATCAAACGCAAGCTTGCAGATTTTCGAGTGGAGTTCGACGTCTACTTCCACGAAGACTCACTACACACCTCCGGTGCGGTGGATGAGGCCATTGAGAAGCTACGTGAACGCGGCGTAATCTTCGAAGCAGACGGAGCGACTTGGCTGCGCACCACAGATTTTGGCGACGACAAGGACAGGGTAATAATCAAGTCCGATGGGCAGACCGCTTATTTCGCTGGCGACATCGCTTACTACCTGAATAAACGCGAACGTGGTGCAGACCAGTCGATACTGCTGCTGGGAGCCGATCACCACGGATACATCGGCAGAATGATGGCAATGTGCGCAGCCTTTGGTGATGAGCCGGGCGACAACTTGCAGATAATCATTGGCCAGTTGGTTAACCTGCTGCGCGGGGGAGAGCCCGTGCGCATGTCCAAACGGGCGGGCACCATTGTGACTCTCGATGACCTGGTGGAGGCAGTCGGCGTCGACGCAGCCAGGTACTCGTTGGTGCGTACCTCCATGGACCAGTCGGTCGATATTGACCTCGACCTGCTGTCATCGAACAGTAACGAAAACCCGGTCTACTACGTGCAGTATGCGCATGCACGTACCTGTAACGTCAGTCGCAATGCTGCTCAACACGGAGTCACCAGGGAAAGCGGATTTGAGCCCGCGGCGTTGGATCACCCCGCAGATGCGCAGCTGCTGGGCGTGCTTGCTACCTACCCGACAGTGGTGTCACAGGCAGCGCAACTACGCGAGCCGCATCGCGTGGCGCGCTACTTGGAATCGCTGGCAGCTGCCTACCACACCTGGTACGGGCAGTGCCGGGTGACACCGCGTGCCGACAACCCGGTGGAAGCCGGTCACGTAGCTCGCCTTTGGCTAAACGAAGCCACCGGGCAGGTGTTGCGCAACGGGCTTGGACTACTTGGGGTTGAAGCTCCGGAGCGGATGTAACCGAAGCGGACTTGTCCTATCCATTTCGGCACTTATTCCTAGCGATTCGTGAAGTGCAGAAAAGCTTGTCCCGGATAGCGGGCAGGGGGAATAACTTTGCCCTCAAAGTGAGAAGGTAAGGGGAGAGAATCGAGAGGACCCTTGTGAATCCGCAGCTAGATGAGCAAAGTAGCCAATGTCCTGAGCCCACCGACCGACCTGATCTGTGGCCTTGGTCAGCCCACCGTAAAGATGATGGTGAACTGATGCTAGGGGGCATCGGCGTTAGCGATATAGCGAAGCAATACGGCACCCCCATTTACCTAATGGATATGGACGATCTGGAAGGTCGAGCAACCGTTTGGGCAAGTGCAATGGCTGAAGACTTTTGGCCTGGCTACGGTTTAAGCGGCGGTAGCGCCTATTACGCCGCTAAAGCGATGATGAGTGTAAAAATCGCGCAGACAGTTACTTCCTGCGGTATGGGAATAGATACCGCTTCACTGGGGGAACTAAGGTGTGCGTTGGCTGCGGGGGTCGACCCTAACTTGATTGGTCTTCACGGCAACAATAAACCTGAAAGCGCAATAGTTGAGGCCATACAAGCGGGGGAAAGCGGAATCGGTCGTATCGTGGTCGATTCCTTTGGGGAAATCGATCTGATAGACAAGATCGCCAACAAACTGGGAAGATCCGCGAAAGTGATGGTGCGGGTGACCACCGGAGTGCACGCGGGTGGGCACGAGTTCATCGCCACTGCGCACGAAGATCAAAAGTTTGGGCTGTCTTTGCACACGGGAGCGGCGAAAGCCGCAGTGACAGAGATTTCGCAGCGTTCCCACTTAAAGTTTATAGGGCTACACGCTCATATCGGTTCCCAGATTTACGATCTTGAAGCATTTGCAAGGTCAGCGGAAAAACTCTTAGGTTTAGTCGCAGATTTGGCGGAAAGTGGAATTGAAACTGAAGAAGTAGATTTGGGTGGAGGCTACGCGATCGCCTACACCGGTGACGATAAGCTTGCGCCCTCGCAGCAGGAAGTCACCACGAAGTTAGCTGAAGCGGTTCGCACAACTTGTGAGAATCTTGACATACCGGTACCGCGGGTGTCGATAGAACCGGGACGATCCGTAGTTGGCCCTACCACTATCACCCTTTATGAAGTTGGAACGGTCAAGGATGTTCCTATAGGGGAGGGAAGAAACCGACTCTACGTCTCAGTCAATGGCGGTATGTCGGATAATATTCGCCCCGCCCTCTACCAAGCGAACTATACCGCCACCCTAGCCAATCGAACTAGCTCAACCCCCTTGGTTCCCGCCCGCGTAGTGGGGGGCCACTGTGAATCGGGGGACATCATAGTGCGCAACGTGCTTTTGCCTGCCGACGTGAAGGCAGGGGATCTACTGGCAGTGCCCTGCACAGGAGCATACGGGCATTCGATGGCGTCTAACTACAATATGTTCCCCAGACCCGGTACGTTAGGAATCAAAGCCAACGAAGCTCACTGGCTTGTCCGCCCTGAGACATGTGCAGATATTTTTTCCCGCGACCCTTACTACAGATCAGAGGAAGCCGAGGCGAAGGAATCCTGAACCTTCAACAGCGTCGAGGAAACCTAAATCGTATGTAGGATCGGGATTGAGAAAATGAGGAGAATGAGTCATGAGTAATAGCTCTATCGTTCGGGTATCCGTGTTGGGAGCCGGCACCGTCGGATCTGAAGTCATACGTATTTTGATGCAGCGGCGCGATGAACTCGGAGCGCGAGCCGGTGCGGAACTCATGCTGAATAAGGTGTTGGTGCGCAACCTTAACGCCCCTCGATCAGTAGATATAGATCCCGGCATACTTATAGACGATCCGGAAGTAGCTTTAGACGGGGCAGATGTAGTCATTGAACTCATAGGCGGACTAGAACCAGCCTTCACCCTGGTGAAGCGGGCCTTGCAGCAAGGCTCCACCGTCATTACCGGAAACAAAGCACTACTGGCAAGACACGGACCGCATCTTTACGAACTCGCAGAAGAACACAACACGGACCTATACTACGAAGCTGCCGTAGCTGGGGCCGTGCCAATCGTTTACGGACTACGGGAGTCCTTGACCGGGGACCACATTAATCGGGTAGTGGGAATCGTAAACGGAACGACCAACTTCATCCTCGACCAGATGGCCTCCACCGGTGCGGAGTATTCTCAAGCCCTTAGCCAAGCACAAGCCGCTGGATTCGCCGAAGCAGACCCCACGGCAGACGTTGAAGGGCATGACGCTGCAGCCAAATGCGCGATTATGGCGTCGCTGGCTTTTCACTCGCGGGTATCGATAGAAGCAGTGAGCACAGAAGGTATCACTACGGTCTCTGCCGCGGATATCGAATATGCCAAGCAAAGCGGTCAAGTGATCAAATTATTAGCTGTAGCTGAAAGGCTACAGGGGAAGATAAGGGCGGAAGTGTTCCCAGCGCTACTGCCACTTACGCATCCCTTAGCCGCAGTAAACGGTGCCTATAACGCAGTAATCTTAGAAGGGGAAGCAGCCGGAAGACTGATGTTTTACGGCCTTGGAGCCGGGGGCGCTCCCACAGCTTCAGCGGTGCTAAGTGACCTGGTGGCTGCGGCTTCGCACCGAGCCCATGGCGGTCACGCTCCCAGAGAACTTTGCTACGCGGCACTAGCGGTGCTTAGCCCCGAGCAGATACCAGTTCGATACTATCTGCGCATACGCGTGCCAGACACTGCGGGAGTATTAGCTGAAGTTGCTGGAATCTTCTCCCATCACGGTATTTCTCTAGAAACAGTGCGACAAGATCATGGGGACCGCGAAGAGGTACACATTGGCGTGACAACGCATGAAGCCTTGCAAGGGGACATTAATGCCGCACTGGAGGCACTAAGGAAGTCCGAACAAGTACTATCGATTGATTCGATACTACGAATCGAAGAGTGATTTCTAGTATGAGACTAATCAATGATCACGTTGTCGTTACGGTACCCGCGACAAGTGCGAACTTAGGTCCAGGCTACGACTCTCTTGGCATAGCGCTAGATCTGGTGGATAGGGCCGAGCTTTGGGCGATTGCGGGCGAAACGTACGTTGAAGTCAGTGGCGTTGGTAAGAACGAAGTTCCCACCGATAGCACTAACTTAGTAGCCCAGGCCGCACGCCAAGCGCTGGACTACCTGGGAGCCCCACAAGTGGGGCTGCATATCAAATGTCGCAATCGGATTCCGCACCGGTCGGGGTTGGGATCATCAGCGGCCGCGATTGTTAGCGGAATAATGTTGGCACGCGGGTTAGCTGGCGAAGATAGCTTATCCAGTGAAGAAGTCCTGCAATTGGCCACGCAGATTGAAGGCCATCCAGATAACGTCGCACCAGCTGTTTACGGAGGAGCGACAGTAGCTTGGCTTGAAAAAGAAACTAACAAAGCTAAGTCCCTAGCGCTGACGCCTCCGACAGAGTTGAAATGCACTGTTCTGACCCCACCTACGGGGGTGCAGACATCCCAAGCTCGTAAAGTGCTGCCAATGCAGGTTCCGCATTGGGACGCAGCCTTCAACGTCGGTAGGGCAAGTGCTCTTTCCCTGATCCTGGCCGGCGTTGCCCCCTTAGAGCATTTGCTGGATGCTACCGAGGACGAACTGCACCAAGAATATAGGCGTCAGGTGATGCCTGCGACCATGGAGTTAGTAGATTATCTACGCGACCAGGGCTTGCCTGCAGTTATTTCTGGAGCAGGTCCTTCGGTACTTGTTTTGGACCAGTTGTCGGTAGAACTTATCGAACAAGCCCAGGGTGCGCAATGGCAGGTGCGGGTGCTTGACGTGCACAAAGAAGGCGCAACGCTGCGAGCACGCAGATTGTGACCGCGATAGTTTAGTTGCCTTTGGACCGTTAAGTAATGCTATACTCTTCGCGAGGGAACGCTTAGTCCCGCTCCAACTCCGGTTGGTATCTACGTTTTCAGGTAAAGCACGAACGATTCAAGTTTTATGGATCGGCAGTGCCTATCGATTGCATCGAAACCATGAAAAACATCCCCGTACCTAATATGCGTACGGTTATCATCTGCCATTGATCGCGATGGCGTATTACCGAGTGAGGATAACTCCTTGAGCGAAACAACTACCCCGAAGAAGCGCCCACTATCAACGCTGCGCCTAGCAGAACTACAAGAGCTAGCCAACGAAATGGGCCTGAAAGGTACCGCGAAGAAGCGTCGTGCAGAGCTTATAACGCTAATCCGACAAGCGCGCGATGGGGCAGAAAACTCCGAGCCGAAGCAGCGCGAAGAAGAGTCCAAGACGCAACCTAAGAACAGAAACACCAAGCAGGCAGAACCTGCCTCCGCGGACAAAGCTGAAAAGCAGCGGGACAACAAAGAATCCTCGCAGGCAGACTCCGCTAAAGCCAATGATGCTGCTAAGGAAGTAGCAGATACCTCCCAGAAGAAGCGCCCGCGGCGCGCTGCCACCATGGGCGCATCCGATCCGCAGACTCGCTCTGATGCCCCGAAGGCAGATACTGCCGACATTGTGGCGCCACGAGCAAGCGAAAACGAAGGTAGCTCATCTTCATCCGAACAGTCCCGCAAGCGCCGCCGCCGGGCGGTGTCGATAAGCCAGGGCACTCCAGAGCAGCGGACCTTGGACGTGGCAGCAGAACTGGGTAAGGGCGTATCGGAGGGTAAAACCGAAGACCACAATGACTCCCATAAAGTAGCTGAAACCCTAGATGACATTAAGCTCCCCTCAGCTGCGGCTGCGGACGATAACGACGAGGATCGTAACTCCAGGCGTCGTAATGGTCGCAACCAGCGTGATCGTGACGATCGCGACGATCGCGGAGGGCGTCGTCGTCGCGGCCGGGAACGCAATAAGCGCCGCGGTGGCCGCGATGAACGAGACACTGAGGTGACTGAAGAAGATGTCCTAATCCCGATTGGGGGCATTCTTGAAGTCCAAGAAAACCACGCGTTCGTGCGTACTTCGGGATACTTGCCAGGCCCCAATGACGTGTACGTTACTTTAGGAAATGTACGTCGCTGGGGACTGCGTCCAGGCGACGCCGTGGTGGGCGCGGTACGGCAGCCACGTGAAGGTGAAAGGCCACGTCAAAAGTACAACGCGCTGGTACGGCTAGACTCCGTAAACGGCCTGACCACGGAACAAGCTCTTGCGCGGCGGGAGTTTTCAAAGCTGACGCCTCTGTACCCGACAGAGCAGCTACGGTTGGAAACCACTCCTAAAGCTATTACGCCTCGCATTATCGACCTGGTTTCACCTATCGGTAAGGGGCAGCGCGGTTTGATAGTTTCACCCCCTAAAGCGGGCAAAACTATCATTATGCAGCAGATTGCGAATGCTATTTCGCAAAACAACCCAGAAGTACACCTGATGGTAGTTCTAGTGGATGAACGCCCCGAGGAAGTCACCGATATGCAACGTACGGTGAAGGGGGAGGTCATCGCTTCAACGTTCGACCGGCCGGCTTCAGACCACACTACCGTGGCCGAACTCGCCATCGAGCGCGCTAAGCGCTTGGTGGAACTGGGCCAGGACGTGGTAGTGCTGCTGGACTCGATCACCCGTTTGGGGCGTGCATATAACCTGGCCGCCCCGGCTTCCGGGCGTATCCTTTCCGGTGGTGTTGATGCTTCAGCGTTGTATCCTCCCAAGAAGTTCTTCGGAGCAGCGCGCAACATTGAAGATGGCGGCTCCTTGACCATTATCGCCTCGGCTTTGGTGGAGACCGGTTCGAAGATGGATGAAGTCATCTTCGAAGAGTTCAAGGGAACCGGGAACATGGAGCTACGTCTGTCTCGCCAGCTGGCAGACCGCAGGATATTCCCCGCGGTGGACGTCAACGCTTCCGGTACCCGAAGGGAAGAGATGCTCTTCAAGAAGGAAGAACTTGCCATCATGTGGCGCCTGCGTCGTGTGCTTGGGAACTTGGAGCAGCAGCAAGCACTGGAACTGGTGCTCGATCGCTTGAAAGACACCGGTTCTAACGCTGAATTCCTTATGACCGTGGCAAAAACTACCCCGAAAGATAGCGAGTAGGCGGTAGCTAGGAACTGATAGCTAAAGCTTCGGGACGTGTGCGCGATGCGCCGCGTCCCGAAGCTTTAGCTATTTGAAGTACAAACCGTGTTGCGCTGGAGCGCATTTCGGTGCTTCCTGCAAGCTACAGCCACTGAGATTGAGTAATCAAAGGACGTTTCTGCCCGGCGGTTATCTCCACCTCGGTGTAGTTCTCCGCAACAGGTCGCGGACAAGTCGCCCACGGACCGTAATGAGCGGGGAAATTCTGGGCGTAGTTGAAGTCGATTACGTATTTTGGATCGCCGCTATCGGCATCCACTTCCACTACCGGGGCAGTTCGCCACGGGGCGGCCTGGCTTTGAGAAGTCCCGTCACGGAAAATCACCCGGCCTTCGTCAATGGAACTTCCAGATACAGCCCACCTGACTTCGCTGTCACCCAACCGAAAGACCACGTCGCCGCAAAACTCCATTTTATTAGTCAGACCGCGCCAAGCCGTGAAGATGTCCCTGGTGACCGCTTGGGGATATGGAAAGTAACGCACGGGGATTACCCATTTTGCCTGCCACGGCCAAGCGGGTACGGCAGTAAAACCTGCTCTCAAAGCGCTGTCTTTGTTACGTATCCTGACGCATACTTGCCCGTTTCGCAGCGCTATCTCTGCTTGCTTATCAGCTACTTGGAGCGTGGGACTTTCACGCGGATCGAAAGTGTGCCGCTGGCCTTGCGGTAAGGGGCTAGCGTCGGCGGGCGAGGAGCCAGTGTCCACCCGGTAGATCTGAGGCTCACTGGCGCTGAAATGGACGTGAACAACTCCATCTTGGAAGGACCATGTACCAGGGAAATCGTCGATGGGGGAGGGGTCCTTAGTCAGCCACGTCAATGCTGATAAAGTGAGCCACCCGAAGGGCTCAGACAGGGCTGAGTCAACCTCTTTACGCCAGTTGTTCCAACTTTTCTTAGCATCGGCGTTGGTGCGGCCGGCAGCGTTTAAGTTAGTGTCCATAGCCACACTGTAGGGTAAAGACGCAGATCTTGCCTACCCAATATGCCTTTTGCGCAGAAACCACGTTGGAGCCTGTTAGCAAGCTCTGGCAGAATGTAAGCGGATGGTTTGTAGAGAACCAAAAGAAAGTACCAGGGGCGAGAGGCAAAATACCTGTGAGCGATTACAGTCACGAACTCAATGCAGTCAAACCGATGTTAGAAGAGTACGCACAGGTAGAAAGCAAACTCGCTGACCCGGAAATTCTTGCTGATAGAGCTGCCTCCAGACGCCTGGCGAAGCGTTTTTCTGAGCTGGGCGCCATTAAATCCGCCGTTGATGTTTTTACCCAAGCCTTAGAAGACTACCAGGCTGCGGAAGAGATGGCGGATGAGGATCCTTCCTTTGCCGATGAACTACCAGAGCTGAAAACCGCTATGGAATCTAGCCACGAAAAGTTGGTGCGGATTCTTATCCCGCGAGATCCAGCTGACGCCGATGACGTGATCTTGGAGATCAAGGCCGGAGAAGGAGGCGAAGAGTCAGCGCTTTTCGCCGCTGATTTAGCGCGCATGTACACCCGTTACGCTGAGTCGAAGGGGTGGAAAGTCAAGGAACTTTCCTCCACCCCCACCGGGCTGGGAGGACTAAAAGAAATCTCGCTGTCGGTAGCTTCCAAAGGAAACGTACCTCCCGAAGAGGGCGTGTGGGCGCACCTGAAATTCGAAGGTGGAGTCCACCGGGTACAGCGAGTACCGGTGACCGAGTCCCAGGGACGGGTGCACACTTCCGCGGCCGGGGTTTTGGTGGTACCGGAAGTAGATGATGACTGCGAAGAGATAACCATAGATCAAAACGATCTGCGTATCGACGTCTTCCGCTCATCGGGCCCAGGTGGACAGTCAGTTAACACCACTGACTCAGCTGTGCGGATAACTCACCTGCCCACGGGAATAGTTGTTTCCATGCAAAATGAGAAGTCCCAGTTGCAGAATAAAGAAGCCGCAATGCGGGTGCTGCGCGCACGCCTAGTGCAGCAGGCACGCGAAGAACGCGAGGCCGAGGCGGCCGCCGTTAGAGCTTCCCAAGTGCGCACGGTGGATCGTTCCGAACGGATCCGTACCTACAACTTCCCAGAAAACCGGATTGCAGATCACCGCACCGGGTACAAGGCTTATAACCTCTCCACGGTGTTGGAAGGCGACCTTGAAGCAGTGATCGAGTCTTGCATAGCGATGGACGAACAAGCTCGAATGGACGCTGCCGGGCAAGATCAGTGAATGTGGAAGGTACGTCCTCGCTGCCGCTTCGCCAGCAGTATTGGCCTAGGTGGATTCAGCAGCTTACGGACGGTGGTGTAGCCTCACCGAGCGCAGACTTGCAAGCGATAGTGGAGCACGTCACTGCAGTGCCGCTATACCTACTCAACGATCTAGCCCCTGGGCAAGTGAGTGCCATCTGCGACTACGTCGAAAAACGTTCCCTTCGCCAGCCCCTGCAGCACCTGCTTGGCAAGCAGTATTTTTATGGCCTTGAGCTAATCGCATCACCGGAAGTGTTTTGCGTACGCCCCGAAACTGAACTACTTGTCGAGTACGTTCTAAACGCTTTCGATCAACGCGCTGAAGGATCACCTTCCTTTGACCAAGATCCCCAGCAGACGTCCTCAGGCGAATATCGCCATAGGCAAGGGCGAGTGCGGATACTGGACTTGTGTACCGGATCGGGAGCGATGGCAATCGCATTAGCCAAGTACCTGCCGCAAGCTTTCGTCCAGGGAGTTGAGATAGACAACAAAGCCCTGGCAGTAGCGCGCCAAAACGCGAAGAACCACGGGGTGGAAGTACAGTTTGACAACGCCGATGCCACCAACTTCACGGTGGAGGAAACAGAGAAATTCGACGTCGTAGTTTCTAACCCCCCTTACGTACCGCAGCGTGCTTTAGCTCCCGAAGCACTGGCAGACCCGGCGATAGCGTTGTGGGGTGGGGGAGAAGACGGGCTGATGATCCCCAAGAGTATTGTGCAGACCGCGCGTGAGTGCTTAAAGCCCGCGGGCCTGCTGGTTGTAGAACACGACGACACCCAGGGCCGAGCCCTGCGTGAGCACGCTGATAACCTGGGCTTTACACAAGTACGCACACATCGTGATTTAGCTGCCCGGGAGCGTTACCTGTCAGCTGTATTGCCAAGCGTGAGACAATAGCGACATGCACTGGATTGAGCTGCCCTTTTCCACAAGTGATGCCCAGCTAATTTCTGCTGCGGTGACCTCTGATGAGCTGCTTGTCATCCCCACGGATACGGTTTACGGTATTGGCGCTAATCCTCACTCGAGTACGGCAGTAAATAAAATGCTGAACGCTAAAGGGCGAGGCCGAAACATGCCTTCTCCAGTTTTGGTTCCAAGCATTGAGGTTGGCTTGGCAATGGGGCAGCAGCTGCCACCTTGGGTGAACAAACTAGTACAAGCCTTCTGGCCAGGGGCTCTTACCCTTATTTTTAAACGCAGCCAGCTTGCCGCAGACTTCGACTTGGGGGAAACGACCGACACTATTGCCGTACGTATGCCGGACCACCAAAATGCTTTGGAGGTTTTGTCGGTAACTGGCCCGTTAGCTGTAAGCTCAGCTAACTCCACAGGCAACCCTCCAGCCACGAGTTGTCAAATGGCTAGAAACTATTTTGGGTCGGCAGTGTCTGTCTATTGCGATGGGGGCCCCACCAGTGGGCCGACCCCATCGACCATTGTGGATGCAACCACTCAAACCCCTGTGATACTGCGGGCAGGTAACATAGATGAGAGGACAATTAAGCTCCTAATAGCGGACGATGAGAAGCGGTAGCGATGCGACTTTACTTGTTGGTTATGCTCGTAGCAGCTGCTGTGACTTTTATGCTCACTTCGGTTATGCGTAGGCTTTCGCTCGAATGGCACGTATTAACGCCCGTGCGTGAGCGCGACGTGCATTCAACTCCGGTGCCCCGGCTGGGGGGCGTAGCAATGTCACTGGGCTTTGCCGTAGCGCTCGTCGTGGCATCGCAACTGCCTTATTTTGAGCCCGTCTATTCCACACGCACCCCATGGATGGTGTTAATCGGTGTGCTGGCTATTACCGCGTTAGGGCTAGTCGATGACGTGTGGGATTTGGACTGGACTGCAAAACTAGCCGGGCAAGTATTGGTAGCTGTCTTTTTGGCCTACCAGGGAGTGCAGCTAGTTACCTTTCCAATATTTGGCATAACTATAGGTTCTTCGACGCTTTCCTTAGGAGTCACGATCTTCGTGTTCGTGGCAATGATGAACGCCGTGAACTTTGTTGACGGCTTGGATGGTCTTGCAACCGGTGTGGTAGCGATCGGAGCAACAGCTTTTTTCATCTACTCCTACATGCTCACTAGGACCAGTGGAGCTTTGACCTACGCCAGTACCGCATCTTTAATCATCGCGGTGCTTTTGGGGATTTGCCTTGGGTTTTTACCGCATAACTTCCACCCGGGCACCATATTCATGGGTGATTCAGGGGCGCTTAGCTTGGGGACGATAACGGCTTGTGCCACTATTATCGTCACCGGTCAGCTGGATCCGCTGGTGTTGGGGGAGCCGCAGCTGCTTACCTCGCTACTGCCGATTGTGCTGCCAATCATTATTCTGGCGATCCCGATTACCGACATGACGTTAGCGGTGATTCGTCGCCTGCGTGCCGGTAAGTCTCCCTTCCACGCCGACCGTAAGCACATCCACCACCGGCTACTGGACATCGGGCACTCGCACACCGGGGTAGTGCTCTTACTCTACTTGTGGACAGCATTAGTCACTTTCCCCACGGTTGCGCTTTTGGTTTACCCACCTAAGTGGGTGCTGCTAGCAACCGCTCCGGCCTTCATCTTCACTCTATTCCTTACCGTCAACCTACTGCCCGGACTGGGGCGCATAGGCCTTGCGTGCATAGGAAAGAGACCTGATCGACCTGCTTCGCCCGTTGGTGAAGAAGACAAGCTAGATGCCTAACGTGCCGATACCGTTGGAGAAAGAAAATGGTGGAAAGAGAACCTGCAGGAAAAAACGAGCACTCGCAAACTGCCCAAACCGGGGATAGCCCCGCCAGTGAGGCTTTGGCCAGCAGTCTGAAAACCATGAGTAAGTACGTTCTGGTTGTGGCAGTTGTGGTGGGATGCGCGATTGCGGCAGTTGGAGCCTTAAGCGGTGGGCAAGTGCTGAAGGGGTCGTTGTTGGCTGCCGCGATCGGCATAGCCCTAGCTGTCGTGACCTTCGCCGGGGTGCATATCGTGGTTCGCAATACCCAGATGCTCACTGCCATCATGGCCGGTGACTATCTGGTTAAGGTCGCGGTCATGGTGGTCACCATCTTAGTGGTAGGGAAATTCAGCTCCATCGACCCCAAAGCTGCCGGCTACGGACTGCTTGTAACCATATTGGCCCAGGTCATGACACAAACCTGGATCCTCATGCGGGCGAAAATCCAAACTATCGAGCTGACAAAAAAAGATAATCAATAGGTCAAAGGTTATGTCTACAGTAGTGATGCTGATAGCATTATGATTGGTTTCACCGTGGCATTGAGGCTCGATCGTATACAGTTCGGATAGTGCTACTGACACCGTAGGACCACAAACACCAAACCTAACCCAGGGGGTGCATCCTGTTTAGCGCAGCAATGACGTCGCTCGCCAGCAGCGTCGCCGGTGCCATTGTTCCAGGCAAACCTGGAATCGGGGACTTCTTCCCAGCTCCATTCGCGTTCGAAGGTACCCTTTTCGAAATGAACCGACTGGTTCTAGTGCGAATCGTCGCGGCGATTGCGCTATTGGCAGTCATGTGGATCGGTGCGCGCCGCGCCCAGCTGGTGCCCGGTCGCGGACAATCAGTCCTAGAACTCATGGTTACCTTCGTACGCGACCAGGTGGCTATAGAGACCCTGGGGGAGGTAAACGGGAGGCGCTACGCCCCGATCCTCACCACCATCTTCTTCGCAGTACTGTTCATGAACATTACCGGTATCATCCCCGGACTCAACATCGCTGCTTCCTCGGTGGTGGCCATTCCCCTGATATTCGCGGTCATCTCCTACTTCGTTTTCATCGCCGCAGGTATCCGCGCCCAGGGTGCGGGAGGGTTCTTCAAATCCCAGTTGTTCCCCGCCGGGGTGCCTTGGCCTCTTTACCTCATTCTCACCCCGATCGAAGCATTCTCAACCTTCGTGATTCGGCCAGCTACCCTCACCATCCGTTTACTAGTGAACATGCTGGTTGGGCACCTACTGCTAGCAATGTGCTTCTTCGGAACCCACTACCTGTTCTTCGAAGCCGCTGCCGCACTCAAAGCTTTGAGTGTAGTGACGCTGGCTGGAGCCTTGGCCTTCACCCTCTTTGAGATCTTCGTAGCAGGTCTGCAGGCCTTCATTTTCTCCATCCTCACGGCCGTGTACATCAAGATGTCCATTGAAACCCACTAGAAAACCCTGCTGGATATAATCCAGCACCACATACCGCTTATCCTGAAGGATAAGAACAACTAGAAAAGGATCGCTAACATGACTGGTTCAATCGCAGCAATCGGCTACGGTCTTGCCACCCTCGGCCCGGGACTTGGCCTCGGTCTCATGATCGGTAAGACCCAGGAAGCCATCGCCCGCCAGCCGGAGGTTGCTTCCAAGCTCACTTTGAACATGTACATCGGCCTGGCTCTAATTGAAGCCCTCGGTCTGATCGGTCTGGTTCCGGTACTGCTTGGCTAATCATGATTTTACCCGTATCCGACCCCACGCCCTCGGGAGCAGATCTATTCCTGCCACCCACCTACGACTTAGTTTGGTCCATAGTTGTCCTGGTACCAATCTTCGTCGTCTTCTTGGTGTACGGTTTGCCGAAGCTGAACGCCGTCCTCGATGAGCGCAGTCGCACCATCGAAGAAGGGCTACGTGCCAGCGAACGGGCTCAAGAAGCTGAAGCGCTAGCGGTGCGCCGGGCGGAGGAAACAGTCGCAGCAGCCAACGCGGAAGCAGGCTCAATCAGAGCCGCAGCCAGCGAGGACGCCAAAGCGATTTTCGCCAAGGCTCGTAAGGAAGCAGAAGCAGAAGCCAACCGGATACTGGAACTTGCACAGCGCCAAATCGCAGCTGAGCGCCAGTCCGCGCAGATTTCTTTGCAGTCCGAAGTTGGCTTACTGGCTTCAGAACTTGCTGAAAAAATTGTTGGAGAGCATCTGCAAAACACCGATCTTACTGCTCGCGTAGTGGATCGCTTCCTTGCCGATCTCGAATCACAATCCCAGCCGCAGGAGGCCTAGATGCGCGCTGCGAGTGAGAATAGTTTACGTGCGGCTGAGACTGTTTTACGAAACAGCTTGCAGACCGCCGCAGTTGACCCGATGGAAGTAGCAGAAAATCTGTTCGGGATATCTGATCTTCTGCGTCGCACCCCGCGGGTGCGTATGGCGCTGACCGACCCCGGTCGCAGCGCAGAAGATAAGGTCGCTTTCGTTTCGCAGTTGCTAGCTGAGGCAGTCACTGCGCAAGCAGAAAGCGTGTTAGCTGAACTTGCTCGCGGACATTGGTCACATCCTGACGACGTGGCCGTAGCATGTGAAGAACTTGGAAATGAGGCGGTTTTCCTAGCTGCTCAAAAGGTTGAAAAGCTTGAAGAAGTTGAATCTCAGCTTTTCGCTGTTAATGAGTTCTTAGGGGAACAAAGGCAGCTACGCATCGCTTTGACTGATTTGGGCGTTGGTAGCGCTCACGACCGAGCTCACTTCGCAGCTCGCCTCTTCAACGAAGCCCTGAACCCGTACGCTTCACGGCTTCTACGTCGCACGGTGCGGCTTTCCAAGCATGGAAGGCTTACTTCCAGATTGCGCGAACTCATCGCTTCCGCAGCGCACCGCCGCAACCAAATGGTAGCGACAGTCACCACCGCATCTGCTCTTAGTGAGCAGCAACTGCAGCGACTGCGGACCATCCTCGAAAAGCGTTATGCGCAGGGTATCTCGATCAACACCGTCATCGACCCTTCGGTACTGGGCGGTATGAATATCGAGGTAGGCCAAGATGCCATTAACGCCACCGTCAGCTCTCAGCTTGCGAAAGTCAAGCGCGAGTTGGCAAACACATAACATTGTCGTTTTCAAAACACACGGTAAGGAAAAGCTCAATGGCTGAACTTTCTATCCGGCCCGATCAGATTCGGGCGGCTCTAGACAGCTTCGTCGAATCATACCAACCCTCGGAGACACCCGTCGAAGAGATCGGTCACGTGACTCAAGCTGCCGACGGCATCGCTCACGTGGAAGGTCTGCCTGGAGTCATGGCGAATGAGCTCCTGCGTTTTGAGGACGGCACGTTGGGGCTGGCATCGAACCTCGACATTCGCGACATCGGCGTTATCGTCCTGGGAGACTACACTCACATCGAGGAAGGTCAGCAGGTTCGCCGCACCGGGGAAGTACTATCGGTGCCCGTTGGGGAAGGGTACCTGGGGCGCGTAGTCGACCCGATGGGCAAGCCGATTGACGGCTTGGGAGATATCACCGACATCGACAACCATCGTGCACTGGAACTGCAGGCACCCGGGGTAATGATGCGTAAGTCGGTGCATGAACCGCTGCAGACTGGCCTGAAGGCAATCGACTCGATGATTCCCATTGGGCGCGGTCAACGCCAGCTGATTATCGGCGACCGACAGACAGGTAAAACAGCGATCGCCCTCGACGCGATTATGAACCAGAGGGAGAACTGGCTGTCGGGTGACCCGAAGAAGCAAGTGCGCTGCATCTACGTAGCAATCGGGCAAAAAGGTTCCACCATCGCCGCCGTTAAAGGCGCGTTGGAAGCCGCTGGTGCCATGGAATACACCACCATCGTGGCTTCACCGGCATCGGATCCGGCTGGCTACAAGTACCTAGCGCCCTACACCGGCTCTGCCATTGGGCAGCACTGGATGTACCAAGGTAAGCACGTGCTGATCGTGTTCGACGACCTGTCGAAACAAGCCGAAGCTTACCGTGCAGTGTCGTTGCTGCTGCGTCGTCCTCCGGGCCGTGAAGCCTACCCCGGCGACGTGTTCTACCTGCACTCGCGCCTGCTTGAGCGTTGCGCGAAACTGTCAGATGAGCTCGGTGGCGGGTCAATGACCGGTCTGCCGATTATCGAGACGAAAGCTAACGACGTATCCGCCTACATCCCCACCAACGTAATTTCGATTACCGATGGGCAGATCTTCTTGCAGTCCGACCTGTTCAACGCTGACCAGCGTCCCGCGGTTGACGTGGGTATTTCGGTTTCGCGTGTGGGCGGCGACGCGCAGGTCAAAGCCATGAAGAAGGTCTCCGGTACGTTGAAGATCACCTTGGCGCAGTACCGCTCCATGGCTGCCTTCGCCATGTTCGCCTCCGACCTGGATTCTGCCACTAAACAGCAGCTAACCCGCGGTGAGCGTTTGATGGAACTGCTCAAGCAGCCGCAGGCTACCCCCTATTCGGTTCCCGATCAGGTGGCCTCTATCTGGGCTGGTACCCACGGGTACCTAGATGATGTGCCGGTAGAGGACGTGGCGCGCTTTGAGCGTGGCATGCTTGATTACCTCAACGGTCGCACCGAGGTGCTGAAGACAATCGCTCAAACCGGTCTGCTAGATGAGGAGACCGAAGCTGGACTCAAAGCTGGCGTGGAAGAGTACCTGAAGTCGTTCCTCTCCGCCGAAGGGATCACCGTCGCAGGTGACGCCGACGGCGAGCCCGAAGCTGAACACACTCAAGAGCAAATCGTGCGCGGTAAGAAGGCCTGATAATGGGCGGAAAACAGCGTATCTATAAGCAGCGAATTCGCTCTACCCAAACCCTGAAGAAGGTTTTCAGGGCGATGGAGCTGATCGCTGCCTCCCGCATCGGGAAGGCGCGCAAGGCTGCCACCGAAGCAGGGCCATACGAAAAGGCGCTGTCGCAGGCAGTGGCAGCGGTTGCGATTCACGGGGACATGGATCATCCGCTGACCCGCAAGCGTGAGGACACCAAACGAGTTGGGGTGCTTACCGTTACCTCCGATCGTGGTATGGCTGGAGCCTATTCGGCGACGATTTTGCGCGAGACTGAAAAACTACTTGAGCGTTTGCGGGAGGAAGGGAAAGAACCGGTTCTTTTCACCTCCGGAAGACGCGCTAGCGCATACTTCCGCTTCCGCGGTCGGCAGATCGAGCAGGCTTGGGAAGGTGACTCCGATGCACCTTCTGAAGAAAATGTTATGGCGATAGCCAAAGCATTACTCGATGCCTTCCTTGACCCCGATCCGCAAGCGGGCATCAGCGAGGTGTATCTGGTTTTCACTCGCTTCAAGAACATGGTTACCCAGGTTCCAGAAGTGCGCCAAATGATGCCTTTAACGGTTGTGGATATGCCGCAGTCGGATGAAGAACGCGAACGCGAACTTGGGTTTGAAGACCATCCGGAGCTGGCTTTCCCCGAATACGAGTTCGAACCGGATGAGGCCGCAGTGTTGGACGCGCTGTTACCGCTTTATGTGGAAAACCGCATTCGCAATGCGCTGCTTCAAGCCGCTGCCTCGGAGCTGGCTTCACGTCAGCGGGCGATGCACACTGCCACCGAAAACGCGGAAGAACTCATTACTAACTACACGCGTCTGGCGAACTCCGCTCGCCAGGCGGAGATTACCCAGGAAATCACCGAGATCGTATCCGGTGCTGACGCTTTATCCAACAGCTGAGGCAGGGACAAGGACAAGAAGATGACTGAACAATCACCAACTACTCCCGGCGTAGGCCGCATAGCCCGCGTTATCGGACCGGTCGTGGACATTGAATTCCCGCCCGACCAGATGCCCGCAATGTACAACGCTCTGCACGTGGACGTTGACCTTTCCACTCAGGGTGAAGGGGAAAAAGCCTTCACCATGACACTGGAAGTGGCCCAGTTCCTGGGGGACAACCTGGTACGAGCCATCGCGCTTAAACCCACCGATGGCCTGGTGCGTGGGGCGAAGGTACGCGATACCGGTGAAGCCATTACCGTCCCCGTGGGAGACGTAACTAAGGGACACGTTTTCAACGTTACCGGCGAGTGCCTGAACCTCGCTGAAGGTGAAAAGCTGGAGGTCAAAGAACGCTGGCCCATTCACCGCCAACCCCCGCACTTCGACCAGCTAGAGTCGAAGACCAAGATGTTCGAAACCGGCATTAAAGTCATCGACCTGCTAACCCCCTACGTGCAAGGTGGCAAGATCGGTCTGTTCGGTGGTGCCGGTGTTGGTAAGACCGTGCTGATCCAGGAAATGATTCAGCGCGTGGCACAAGACCACGGCGGTGTATCAGTATTCGCTGGGGTGGGGGAGCGTACCCGTGAGGGTAACGACCTGATCCACGAAATGGATGAAGCCGGAGTCTTCGACAAGACCGCTCTCGTCTTCGGTCAAATGGATGAGCCGCCAGGCACTCGTCTACGCATTGCGCTTACCGGGTTGACCATGGCCGAATACTTCCGCGACGTGCAAAACCAGGACGTGTTGCTCTTCATCGACAACATCTTCCGTTTCACCCAGGCTGGTTCGGAAGTATCCACCCTGCTGGGGCGCATGCCTTCAGCAGTGGGCTACCAGCCTAACCTGGCAGATGAAATGGGGCAGCTGCAAGAGCGCATTACCTCCGCTGGGGGACACTCGATCACCTCCTTGCAGGCGATTTACGTTCCCGCCGATGACTACACCGACCCCGCGCCAGCGACTACCTTCGCTCACCTCGATGCCACTACCGAGCTATCGCGTGAGATTGCTTCGCGTGGCCTCTACCCGGCGGTGGATCCTTTGGCATCGACTTCGCGTATTCTGGATCCGGCCTACGTCGGTGAAGAGCACTACGCGGTTGCTACCCGGGTGAAGTCGATCTTGCAGAAGAACAAAGAACTACAAGACATCATCGCGATTCTCGGTGTGGATGAGCTATCCGAAGAAGATAAAGTCACGGTGGCTCGCGCACGTCGCCTGGAACAGTTCTTGTCGCAAAACACCTACATGGCGGAGAAGTTCACTGGTGTAGCGGGCTCCACTGTGCCTTTGGATGAAACCATTGAAGCCTTCAAGCGCATTACGGAAGGCGTGTACGACCACGTTCCGGAACAAGCATTCTTCAATATCGGTGGTATTGAGGATCTTGAACGCGCCTGGCATGCTCTAGAAAAGGCCTAAGTAATGGCAGATAAAGGCATGCTCCAAGTGGAGGTAGTTACCAGGACGGAGAAGCTGTGGCATGGCCTAGCCTCATCCGTAGTGGTGCCTGCTGTTAACGGAGACCTCGGCATACTCTACAATCGCGCGCCGATTCTAGCGGTGCTGAAGTCCGGTAACGCCACCGTAGATACCGGATCGGAACGACACCAGTTCCAGGTGTCAGGAGGGTTCGTATCCGTGGACTCGAACTTCGTGACCATCGTAGTCGAATCTGGCGAGATGACAGCCTAGGAACCAAAGGTAGGGGAGGGGCAAAATGAATGGGATTGTAGTACTTGTGACTACGCTCGTACTGATTGCCCTGATTGCTGCCGTCCTCGTCATCGTGGCTCTACTAGTTAGAGTGCGAATGATTGGGCGTATTGTTGGCACGTTTGAATGTTGGACCCGCCCGGATACTTCTTCCGGGTGGGTCTCCGGCATGGCGCGCTTTGGAAAAGAAGAGTTCCAATGGTTCCGACTGGTGGGATTAGCCTACGGACCCCAGTACCGTTTTCCCCGGCGGACATCAACCGTGTCCGCTCCCCTAAGCCGGAATACCGGTGAGGTCGTGGAAGTAGTACTAAGTTCAGGTGACCAACGTATCTACCTGGCATTGAAACCGCAGTGGTACAACGGATTAGTCGCTTGGCTCGAATCTGGTGCTCCGCTTGCCAATATAGTTTTCCGCGATGATCCAAATACGGATGATCAATAGTTAGCAAAGCCCTGCCCGCAAACGTAGCCACTACCAGCGCCCCGTGGGCAGCTCTACTAGAGGTAGCCTCCAGTCCTCTTACCGGGCGTGTCCTTACACTTCAAGCCCCGGCGGTTAAACATGGTAGCGGCACGCCACAACGAGTGTCGGTGCCAGTTTGGTAGGGTATAGGGCGTGCGACTTGTTATAGCTGATTGCAGCGTCGATTATTCCGGGCGCCTAGATGCCCACCTGCCACGAGCTAAACGTGTACTCATGGTTAAAGGCGACGGGTCAGTACTGGTTCACTCAGACGGGGGATCGTACAAGCCACTCAACTGGATGAGCGCACCTTGTCACCTAAGCGTCCAAGCTCCCGATGAGGACGATCGCCAAGCTGGTTTCCAAGAAAAATGGGTAGTTGAGGCATCTAAAGGCGCGGATAAACTGGTCATACGGGTGGGGGAAGTCTACCTTGACCATGAACAATCCTTAGGTGTAGATCCCGGGCTGATAAAAGACGGTGTTGAAGCCCATCTGCAAAGTTTGCTGGCTGACAACATAGAAATACTTGGGCAAGGGTGGCGGCTAATTCGACGTGAGTATCCAACCGCCATTGGACCTGTGGATCTACTGGCCCGTGACCAAGACGGTCTGCCGGTAGCGGTAGAAATCAAGCGGCGTGGAGGCGTCGACGGGGTAGAGCAGCTAACCCGGTATCTAGAACTGCTTGGGCGTGACCCCCTGCTTGAGGGGCTAACAGGTATATTCGCAGCCCAAGAGATAACCCGCCAGGCACGCACTTTAGCCACCGACAGGGGGATTCGTTGTGTAGTGCTAGATTACGATGCGATGCGTGGGATGGATGATATCGAACAGCGATTGTTCTGATAGCGATGACTCCAGATCATGCTTGCTTTACCCAGTTACGGTGGGACCGCTCGGGGAAAAGCCTAACAAAGCAATATGAAACTAAATTCTATTCCTAGGAGCCCACAATAATTTCCCAAGTGAGAGACAATAGGACTATGAGTAGCTACAGAATTGTTCGCGGGCACATAGTGACCACAGATCAAGTGATCGATGATGGCGCTGTAGTTTTTTCAGATCAAATTATCGCAGTGGGACAGGCTAGTGAAGTCCTCAGTGCAGAGCAGCTAGCCGACCATCCCCCGACAGATCGATACATACTCCCAGGCTTGGTGGACGTCCATTGCCACGGAGGAGGGGGAGAATCATTCCCCAACGCGCAGACGCAGGAAGCGGCACAAGTCGCAATCAATGAGCACCGGCGGCACGGTACTACCACCTTAGTGGCATCGGCAGTTACCGCCTCCGCTGAAGACCTACGCAGCCGGGCGGAACTGCTTACGCAACTATGTAAAGCAGGTGAACTGGCGGGAATCCACTTCGAAGGTCCCTTCGTCTCACATGAGCGTTGCGGCGCGCAGGACCCGACCTACATTGTTGATCCTGACCCTGAACTTACGCGGGAACTCATTGAGATGTGCCAAGGCTACTGTCTTACCATGACGGTGGCTCCCGAAAAACCCCGCGCCTACGGGGAAGGATCGGTAGCTGAGGTACTAATCGAAGGTAACGCCTTACCGTCATGGGGGCACACCGACTCCGGGCCAGAACCTGTCCGGGAAGCGTTGGCTTATTCCCGACAGAAGCTAGCTTCGTGTGCCAACCCGCGCTCTTCCCACGTGACAGCAACCCACCTGTTTAACGGTATGCGCACCATCCACCACCGCGATCCGGGTCCGGTTCCAGAGTTCTTAGCGGACGCGGCAAATGATGGCGTGGTAGTGGAGCTAATAGCTGACGGCGTGCACGTTTCCACCGACATGGTAAGAGCAGTCTATGAAGCACTAGGTAGGGATCGGATCGTATTCGTAACCGATGCCATGGCAGCTGCCGGGATGCCTGATGGTAGTTACCAGCTAGGACCGCAGGCGGTCACCGTATCTGGTGGGGTAGCGCGCCTAACTCATGGTAATTCTATAGCCGGCGGTACCTCACACCTTCTAGACCAAGTGCGGGGCCTAGTTACGGAAGAACGGGTAGGCATAGTCGATGCGGTGTACATGGCATCGGTGCAAGGAGCCAAAATCCTGGGACGCAGCGATATCGGTAGCCTAGCTGAAGGCAACAAAGCCGATATCTTGGTTACCGACCTTGAGCTTAAACCGATCGAAGTGTTCAGGGCCGGCGAAATAGTGGAAACCAACTAGGGAATGCCACGTCGAAGTAAGAAACGCCGCTGGAACGAGCCACACCAACCACTGCGAATGGAACGCTTAGCGTCTCTTCCGCGTTTTGAGGAAAGAGGCGAGGAGAGTTTCAGTGTGCAACACATATCGCGTGGTAAGAAGACATACATCTGCCCCGGATGTAACAGCACCATAGCGGTGGGGACTGCGCATGTCGTTGTATGGCGCCAAGACGGGCCCTTCGGTCTTGATACAGGTGTTGAATCACGCCGCCATTGGCATCGTAACTGTTGGCATAGCCGGAGTAGATAACCATGCTGAGGCTACCTGTGTGGGCTGGGAACCGTGAGCGCACCAGAGTTCCAGTGGTGGTGCTTGCTGAAGGCACGACACCTCCCACCACCTGGGAAGGGTGTCTTCGGCATTGTCCCGAACACCCTATATACGTGCTTGGCGCCCCGCGGCGAGATAATGGTGAGATCACTATAGCCAACTACCTGTACGCAGTGGACCATACGCTGTCTTCACTGGGGCTAAATAAAGTAATCCTCATGGGGGTAGGCACCGGTGCAGGCATGTCTTTGGCGCTGGCGGCGGTAGAAGCTACAGCAAAGCCCGACAGAGGCAACCTGCCTGCCGAACTTCGAGGGCAGACGAAGTTCGACGACACCTCCCGTGTGGGAGCGCTCATCCTAGCTGGCCCCAGTCTTGACTCACCGACACTGGCCGAAAGAGCGCAGCTGTTCACTGACGCCATTCACCTGCTGTCTGCTGACAGTGCCAGTCGTGCCTTAGTGATAGAAAGATACCTGGCTGAAGGCTCCCTGACCTTGGGCGAGGTACGGGCGGCAGTCAGTGCAACGCCAGTGCCCGCCGGTGGGACCGAAGCAAACGCCAGTGAAGCGCGAACTGGCGTAGAAGTAGCAACACCGGGGCAGACAGAACCACCCACCGCCAGCGCGTTGCAATGGCAGCGTAAAGAACTGTTCGACAAGTGGGTAGCAGAAACTGATCCCGCGGCCGCCAGTACCTGGCTACACCTGCGAAGCAGACACCCCGACCTGTTGGAAGTAGCCTCGAGAGTAGAAATCCCAGTGGCGCTTTTACAAGGTAGTCATGATGGGAGCTTTAGCCCCCAAGCCAGCCAGAAACTAGCTCAGGCACTTTGCACCAGCACCCACACGGTACCCCGTGCAGCAACACTAATGCAGGTAGATGCCCCCGAACGACTGGCGCAAGCAATAAGGCAGCTAGCGCCGTTCGTAGCGGGAGGAATCAGCTGTTAAACAAGGACCCAGCCTCGTCCTCTGCCGCAGCTTCAGTGTCACCACCAGTGGGTGAATTCCCCGCGGTCAGCACAGGCGAAGCCGGCTGGTCGCTTTCAATCCCCTGGATCGACAGGACTGAAGAAGAACCCAGCAAGCCACGCATCTCATCTAGGTAGGTCGCAATAGATTCGCGTTGGCGCTCCAGCTTCTCAACCGTACGCTGGGCCGCCGCACGCTCATGCAAAGCCTCTTGACGGGCCGTATCGCGCAGCTGTTCGGCTTCGGCTTCCGCAGCGGCAATGATGGCTTCGGCGTTGCGCCGAGCATCTTCTTGCCTGCGGCGCACTACCGCATCAGTGTCGGTGAGCAGCCGCTCCGCCCTTTGAAGGGTGTCGGAAAGATGCTTCTCCGCTTCAGTTACTTGCGCTTTAGCTGCCGCGACCATGGCATTGGTCTCTTCCCGGGCCTGCTCATGTGCGCGGGAATCTTCCTCACGCGCTTGGGCACGCATGTCGGCGATTTCCTGCTCTGCTTTTTGCCGGTCTTGAACGCTACGTTCGCGGGCCGCATCGGATTGCGCCCTGGCTTCGCGAACCATGTTCTCAGCTTCTGCCCGGGCCTGCGCCAGTGACTTTTCCGCCGCCGAACGAGCATGCTCTATCACGGTCTTCGCATCAGCGTTCGCCGATTCCCTGACACTTTGCGCATCAGCGTTAGCATCAGCCCTAAGCTGGGTAGATTCTTGCTCAGCCTGGACCCTGAGCTCAACGCATTCCTTTTGCGTGCGAGCACGCTGTAACTCCACTTCACGGTCCACACTAGCTCGAGCATCGTTAACGTAAGTGTTAGTCTCCGCCCGGGAAGCCTGCGCTTCACGTTCAGCCGAAGCCACCAGCTCATCGGCCCGGTGCTGGGCATTAGTCAAGACAGTCTCAGCTTCACTTTGCGCCCGCAGGGTTCTTTCCTCAGCTTCGCGGCGTGCCTCCGCTAACAACGCCGAAGCCTCCGCTTCGGCTCTTTGCGTGAGGCGTGAAGTATTATTGCGCGTGCGCTCCAAAAGGGCATCAGCTTCCGCTCGTGCCTTAGTGGTGACCGCCGTAGCTTGCTCTTCAGCAGAGCGCAGGAGCTGTTCCACACGTGCTCCGATACCGGCAAATGAAGCTCGCTCTTGTTCATCAAGTCGAGCCTTCAAGGTTTCAAGATCTGCAGTCGCTGTCCGTGAATTCTCTTCAGCTACCTCAGCGCGCCTACGGGCCTCCGCAAGCGCTGTCATCATAGTTTGCAGCTGTTCATCGACTTGAACGCGGTCGTAACCACGCATCACGATATCGAAATTGGAATGCTCTTCAGTCACCGGTTGATCCTCCTGGTCTAATGCGCACTGCTCCCAGTTTAGACAACCAAAAGCTTTAGCGTGAAAAAGTGGATAAAAATGGATAGTAAAAGGTGGGATAGCTCGCTAACCGCGCGCTCCGAGTAGAACAAAGAGGTCACTAAGCCCTAATCTTGACAGTGGATACTTATATATGGAAAAGGGAGGCTACGAGTGGCTCGACTCGTGAAAACCATCGCAGTGCCGCTTTTGTTCACGGTAGTAGGTGTAGTACTCACGGTAGTAAGCATTTTAGCCACTACAGTGATGCGCCCCGGCAACCACATCACGGCAATCGATGAGGGCGGTAGCGAACCCTACGTGAGTACCCACGTGGGAGTGCTCACGCTGCTCGATCCCCCCGTAAAAGTGACAGCCAGATCCGACGCGGGTGAAGAAGTGTCACTAGTAGTAGGCAAAGCCAACGACGTCAGTGCCTGGCTGGAGGGAAGTGCCTACCGCGAAATCAACGGTCTAAAGACCTGGAGCGAGCTAAAGACCAGTAACCATCCGGCTCCTGAGGAAGCACAGCAAAGGGAACCCCTACAGGACTCCGACATGTGGCTGGAGAAAAAAGTGGGCACCGGAAGTGTCACCCTTGAACTTGGTAAAGACAAAGACCTAGCACCACTATCTGTAATCGCCGCCACCGATGGCACCGCTGCGGCTCCGAAACTGGAACTAACCTGGCAACGAGAAGTATCACTTGCTTGGGCGCTAGTTCTAGGGGCAGTAGGACTGCTGCTTATCATCATTGGTTTAACACTTTGGTACCAGCTTCAGTCGCGTTCACGCAAAGCTAATAACCGCAAACAAGCACTAGCCCGCCAACGCGAGAGACGACGCCAAGCAGAACCAGAGGTCATCTCCACCCAAGTGGGGCAGACCACCATTCAACTTCCCTCCCGGCGAGCTATGCGCGAAGCACGCGAACGAGGAGAAGCCTCCGTCACAGTGGGGGGAAGAAAGTTCGACACCGGACTGATACCGGTGGTGGAAAAAGTGCGCGACGTTGAAGAACCCGAACTGCGCAACGAAGAGCAAACAGCGGCCGAAGACGAAAACACAAACGAGTCCAAGATCGAACAAATGGGAGGCGAATAGAACAAGTGAATCGACGTCAAGCCCTCTCACTAATGGCACTGTTGGGGACGGGGACAACCGCCCTCACCGCCTGCCAGGAAGAACTACCCGAACTCCAACCAACCGCCCCAGCCACCGCTGAACCCAACCTTGATTCTGAACAAGTAAGCGCCGTCCTCGACCAGCTGACACAAACCCTGCAAGCTGCAGACGAAGCCAAAGACGCGCAAATACTAAGCGAACGCGTCAAACAGCCCGCATTAAATATGCGAAGCGCGATGTATAACGTCTCTGCGAAAACCGACAGCGCAATCGTCCCGCTGCAGATAGACCCGAACTCTGTAACCGTCACCGAAAGAGACACTTGGCCAAGAGCCATAGTGGCTGTTACCAAGAGCGAACCGGAACAGCTCCCAGCGGTGATGGTGGTAACCCAAGAGGACGCCCACGCCCCGTACAAGCTAGAAACCTGGGCGCGATTGTTCCCCGGCAGATCGGTAGCTACCATCGCCGCATCAGAAGGCTCACCCGTAGTTGAGGCAGACTCCGCTGACTATGTACTGAGCCCAACACAAGCCCTAACAGCTTGGGTAGGTCGCCTCGATGGCGGTGAAGACCACGCGGACCTACTTGGAGAAGACGACTTCACCACCTTCTACCAAGCAGAAGCCAAACGCCTGAATGAAGGAGCCGAAGCCGCGGGGAAAGTCACCTTCCAAGCAACCGTTAACGACGGGCCCATAACGGGGATAAAACTCGCAGACGGAACCGCCATAGTGGCAGGATCCTTCACTAACGCCGTCACCTACGAAAAAACCCAGGAGCGCGCCACCTTAAAAGTAGGGGGGACCGCGGCGAAGTTCTTAGAAGATCCGCAAGTTCACGATGAGCCGATACAAATTACCTATATGTGTACGGTAATGCTGTCACTGCCAGAACTTGGAACAGAAGGAAAAATTAGCGCATTGGGAGCTGAACGCTCCTTCACTTCGGTGACGCGAGTGGAAAACTAATAGGGGCAAACTGTTAGCTGCAGACCGCAACTGATCTGGCTAAAGCTGAGGAGTAAAGAAAGAGAAGAGCAATGGAAGCTAATGAGCCGAAGACTTCAGTAGATGCTCGAGGAGCAATAGAACTAGGCGCCACCAACAGCACTCAGCCTGCGCCAAATGGTGGGCAGCCACAAACCCCAGCATTAAAAGGCCCACTAATCAGGGACGTATCGCAAGCCGAACTAAACGACATTGTGGAACTGTCATTCCAGCTACCTGTCGTGGTTGACCTGTGGGCGCAGTGGTGCCAGCCGTGCAAACAGTTAACTCCCATCCTTGAAGAAACCATACGTGCCCAAGAAGGGCGGGTTATCTTAGCGAAGGTGGATGTGGATGCCAATCCCCAAATAGCCCAGGCCCTGCAAGCCAGCTCAGTGCCAACCGTGGTGGCCATTATTGGAGGGCGACCGCTGCCGCTATTCCAAGGAGTCCAACCCCGCAAACAAGTAGAAGCCATCATTACCGAGCTTTTACAAGTAGCACAAAACGCAGGCATCAACGGTCGGATGATTAGCGATGACAGCCCGGAAGAAACCATCGACCCCCTCCACGTGCCCGCGTTGGAAGCAGAAGATGAAGAAAACTGGGAAGAAGCCGTGGCAGCGTGGCAAAACGTGCTGAACAAACGCCCTCGCGACACCGCCGCCAAGGAAGGCTTAGCGCGAGCCCAGTTTCAACTGCGACTGAGCCAGCGGGAATCGGAAAACGAATCCGAAGACACTGAAGCTGGACCGTTAGCTACAGCCGATAAGCTATTCGCTGCCGGCGATCACGCGCAAGCCTTCACCGTGCTGCTGGATGAGTTCGTGCGAGTACGTGGCAGTGAAGAAGCAGACGAAGTTAGACAGCACCTGCTTGAACTATTCACCCTCGTCGGCGCCGGCGACCCGGAAGTAAAGGCCGCACGCGCCAAACTATCGACGCTGGTTTTCTAAGCAAACGAATAACTAAAGGGGCTGAACCACACAAGAATGTGGGTTCAGCCCCTTTAATCGGCTTTTGCGCCGCTGGAGGGAATCGGGCTAGCACTCACCCATAGGTAGCTGCCGGCAAGAAACCCTACCCGAGGACGCTAGCTGCGTGCAGGGCGCAACCAAATGCAACCCAGGGGAGGCAGACGCAACTCAGCGGAAGCTGGCCGGCCATTCCACCCCATCTCTTCGGCATAAACCACGCCCATGTTGCCCACCCCGGAGCCACCGTATTCTTCCGCATCGGTGTTGAGGACTTCTTCCCACTTACCAGCGAAAGGCAGACCAACGCGGTAGCCCTCATGGGGGTTACCGGCAAAGTTACAGATGCAAACCATCAGTTCCGTTTGCCCATCGTGGCCGCGACCCTTACGCAGGTAAGAAATCACGTTGTGGTCAGAATCTCCCGCCTCAATCCACTCATAACCAGTGTGGGCATCATCCCACATTGCGGGTGAAGACGTGTAGATCTCATTTAGGTGCGACACCAAGCGGTTGACACCAGCATGGCCCTGGTCATCGAGCAGCCACCAGTCAAGGGAATAGGCTTCGGACCATTCCGATTCCTGGCCGAACTCCTGCCCCATGAACAACAGCTGCTTACCCGGATGTGACCACTGGTAGGCAAGCAAAGAACGCAGTCCCGCGAGCCTGCGCCACTTATCGCCAGGCATCTTCGAGATTAAAGAACCCTTACCGTGGACCACTTCATCGTGAGACAGAGGCAGCACGAAGTTTTCACTGAAGGCATACACCAGGGAGAAGGTAAGCTCCCCATGGTGCCAGCGGCGGTTTACCGGGTCCTCCTGGAAATAACGCAAAGTGTCATTCATCCAGCCCATGTTCCACTTAAAGCCAAAGCCCAGACCGCCGCCGGAAGTGGGAGCGGTAACCCCGGGCCAAGCGGTGGATTCTTCCGCAATCATGACGATACCGGGATTGCGGCGGTAAGCGGTGGCGTTGGCTTCCTGCAGGAACTGGATCGCCTCCAGATTCTCCCGGCCACCGTACTGGTTGGGACGCCACTGGCCATCTTGGCGGGAATAATCCAAGTACAGCATCGAAGCAACCGCGTCCACGCGCAGCCCGTCAATGTGGAACTCCTCCAACCAATACAGGGCGTTGGCAACCAGGAAGTTGCGAACTTCGCGCCGGCCAAAGTTGAACACTAAAGTGCCCCAGTCCGGGTGCTCACCGCGCAGCGGATCAGGATCCTCATACAGGCAAGTGCCATCGAAACGCGCCAGCGCCCAAGAATCCTTCGGGAAGTGGGCAGGAACCCAATCCAAAATCACTCCGATGCCCGCCTGGTGCAAGCGGTCAACCAAGTAGCGGAAATCATCGGGAGTGCCGAAACGAGAAGTCGGCGCATAGTAGGAAGTTACCTGGTAGCCCCAAGACCCGCCGAAAGGATGCTCCGCTACCGGCATGAGCTCAACGTGAGTGAAACCCATCTTCGTCAAGTAGGGGATAAGCTCATCCGCTAAACCGCGGTAACCCAGTCCCTGCTTCCAGGAACCAACGTGAAGCTCATACACCGACATGGGCAGCTCATGCGGATTCTTATGCTGGCGTGCTTCCATCCACTCCGCATCATTCCACTCGTGGAAACGATCGGTAACCACGGAAGCCGTCGCGGGTGGAATCTCCGTGGCTCGCGCCATCGGATCCGCCTTTTGCATCCAGTTACCATCCGGGCCGCAGATCTCGTACTTATAACGAGCACCCACTTCCACTCCGGGAATGAACAACTCCCAAACTCCCGAACCACCCAGGGAACGCATGGCGCTACCGGTACCGTCCCAGAAGTTAAAGTCGCCAACTACCCGCACCGCCTGAGCGTTGGGAGCCCACACGGCGAAGGACACGCCCTCGACCTTGCCGAGGTCACCGTCATAACTACGACGATGCGCGCCCAGCGCAGTCCACAAAGTCTCATGCCGACCCTCAGAAATCAAGTAAATGTCCATATCCCCCAAAGTCGGGAGGAAACGGTAAGGGTCGTCAACCTCAGTGGTCTGATCGCCGTAGGTAACGCGCAAACGGTAGTCAGGAATCTCTTCCGTGTCTAAAACCGCCACCCACACGCCATCTTGTTCGTGTTCGGCTTGCGTCACCCCCGCAGCGGTGACGACTTCCACCCGGTCAGCCAGGTGACGCACCGTGCGGACGGTGACCGCGCCCTCGTAAGGATGCGCGCCCAACACTGAGTGGGGAGAGTGATAACGGGCTCCAGCGACTTGGGCCAGAGTGGATGAATCTACAGGTAAAGGTTTAGGGCTCATGTTGCAATTGTTCCATGTACGAGGCGGTGGCGGGCTGGAATGAAAAACCAGACCTTACTGACCTGCTAACTTACTTAGGGCGCGCAGCGGAATAGAAACCCACTGCGGACGTAGACGGTGTTCGTAAACCGCCTCATAGGCAGCCTTTTCAATCTCCAAAGCGCGCAACAACACCCGTTGCTCAGCTGATAACTCCTGACCCAGGCAGTAGCCGGAAAGGAAGGCCTCGCGCACGCGGTGCAGCCACGACTCATCCATGCCGGCTTTAGCTGCCGCATAATCAAAAGAACGCAACATGCCAGCTACGTCTCGCAAAGCCAAATCAGGCTCACGGCGCTGCGAAAGCGGACGCAGGGGCTCGCCCTCGAAATCCAACACCCACCAGTGGTCATCGCGCTCTAACGTCTGGCCTAAATGCAAGTCCCCATGGATGCGAATAGCCTGGGGTAAAACCGGCAGGGAAGCGACCTGGTCGATGGTGGCTTCAAGGGTTTCGCTACCTTCGAAATCGCGTAGCTGGGGAACTTCCGCGGCGGCGGCAGCAAAATTCGCGTGGATGCGAGCAGCCAGTGCCTGCGCCCGCTGTGAAACCTCGGTATCGCTTACCGCCGGGGCAAAAGCCTTCCCTAAAGTCTCATGCAGACTGCGGATCGTGCCACCCAAACTGGAAGCCTGATGGCAAAAGTCATCCCCCTGGCGCGCCCGCTCAACGCACAGTTCGAAACCATCGCGAGCGTTAGAAATGAACTCACTAGCCACCGACAGGGCAACAGGAGTATTGCCCCAACCACTGTCAGGCAAAGTAGTTTCCAGCGCCACCAACGGCGTGGGGACATGCGGCCAGCCCTGCTCACCTAAAGCCACCGCCATCTCCACCTCCGGGTGGGTACCCGGATGCAGAACGCGAATGAACTTCACCACGCAGGGTTGCTTACCCGGTAGCAGTACCGAAGTGTTCGACTGCTCCGCCCCCAAACTGTGGGCATCACTGATTTGCCGGTCCAAACGCTGGGCCAACCCGGTAGCTGCCTCGGGCTGTAGCGGGCTGATAGCTCCCTGAGATAGCGCGTAGCGCAGCCAGGTACGCAAGAACAACTCATCGTTAGGGCCGTCAACTAGCCAACCGTCCTCAACCTGGGCAATCACCCCAGTTTCGGGAGCGAACTCGCGGTAGGCGAGAGGAAGCTGCAACAGGGTGTCACCGACTTCCACGAACGAAATCCAAACCGGCTCCATATGGGGGTGTTCAGCCCCTGACTCGCTCGCGGGGTCAGACGGGGAAGGAGAAAACTCGCTCTCTGCCGATACGCGGTGGGCAGGGGCCTGGGCAGGGGCTGAAGCCGAGCGCGGGGGAACCGAAAACGCGGTTAAATCCAGGTTCGCAACCAGACGCACCGCGTCGCCCTCGCTGCCGGGGAACCAGCGCTGCTGGTACAACCACGGTCCGATTACATCTAGAAGGTCAACATTGGTAGGCCAGGAAATACTCATGGGGTATCGGTGTCTTTCTCTTCATCCAGGAAGGACGCCTCCAACCAGTAGAAGCCGTGGCGACCCAGCGTAATATCAATCGTTTCGTCCTCGCGCACATCCGGGAAATGGTTACCGGAAGCGGCATCACGCAAATGCCAACCGGCCATACCGGGAAGCTGGATGCGTGCGGAACGAGAAGTAGTGGAAAGGTTATTGATGCACAAAACGCTTTGGTGTTCGTCGCGGCGCAAAAAAGCTAACACCGCGTCGTCGGAAGTTGCCAGCAAAGTTAAAGACCCAATGCCGAAAACCGGGTAGCGGCGGCGCACCGCCAGCATTTGTCGCAGCCAGTTCAACATGGAAGTGGGACGGGTGCGATGCTCAGCCACGTTCACCGCGGTGGGGGAATAGACCCCGTTTTCAATCAAAGGCAGGTAAAACGAGGACGGGTCCGCCGCGGAAAAGCCCGCCCCCGGGGAATCATCCCACTGCATGGGGGTGCGCACCCCGTCACGGTCCTTGAGCCAAATATTGTCGCCCATACCGATTTCGTCACCGTAGTAAAGGAAGGGGGAACCGGGGAAGGAAAGCAGTAGCGCGTGGGCCAGTTCCACCTCGCGACGAGACCCGCGCAGCAGCGGCATTAGCCGGCGACGAATACCAATATTGGCACGCATACGCGGCTCCGGAGCGTACCAACCCCACATGGCTTCGCGTTCTTCGTCAGTGACCATCTCCAGCGTCAACTCATCGTGGTTACGTAAGAACGTACCCCACTGGCCGCCCTGGGGAAGCGGGGGAGTCTTGGCGAAAACATCGCGCAAACCCGCAGAAGTTTCCTCCCGAAGGGCCGCGAAAATCTTCGGCATGATGGGGAAGTGGAAACAGATATGGCATTCGGGGGAAGCATCGGTGCCGAAATAGGCAACCACCTCGTGGGGAGGCTGATTAGCTTCGGCAATCATCACCGTGCCGGGGAACTCTTCATCCACCATTTGGCGCAGCTGGGCGATGAAACCGTGGGTTTCGGGAAGGTTTTCACAGTTGGTGCCATCTTCTTCATACAGGTAGGGGATGGCGTCGAGGCGGAACCCATCTACCCCGGTGGAACACCAGTAGCGCACCACATCTTTAATGGCTTCACGCACCGCCGGGTTTTCGTAGTTAAGATCCGGCTGGTGAGAGAAGAAACGGTGCCAGTAGAACTCCCCGCGCACTTCGTCCCAAGTCCAGTTCGAACTTTCCGTGTCTACGAAAATGATGCGGGCATCGAGGTATTCGGTGGGGCGTTTGCGCCACACGTAAAAGTCCCCGTACGGGCCGGTGGGGTCGGTGCGGGAGGCCTGGAACCACGGGTGCTGGTCGGAAGTGTGGTTCATGACCATGTCAATGACCACGCGGATACCGCGATCGTGGGCATCTTGGACCAGGGCGTGGAAGTCCTCCATCGTGCCGTAGCGTTCATCCACCCCGGTGTAATCCGAAATGTCGTAGCCACCATCAGCCATGGGGGAAGGGTAGAACGGGGGAATCCACAAAGCATCCACCCCCAGCCAAGCCAAGTAGTCCAGGCTTTGGCGCAACCCCTCGAAGTCCCCCACGCCGTCACCGTTGGAATCTAGGAAGGAGTGGGTTAGGACCTCGTAAAAGACCGCGGTGCGATACCAGTGCGGGTTTTGCGCCGCAGGTTCCAACGCGGTTGGCTGCGGCACCTCATGGGTGGAGGTACTGGTGGTTCCCGGAATCATGGGGACCGCGGCGGTGGGGGGATTAGGCGAAGTTTGAGGCATCAATAACCTTCCTTAAACCGGGGTAGCTAACTCCTACTAACACCTAGCCTACAAGCCAGCCTTCCCGCGCGCCGTCCCAGCCCCATAGTGGACTAAAGCCAAGGCCACTAGGACCCGGCGTTAACCACCGCCATCACGTGCGCGGTGCGTTCAGCGGGATTCAAACGCACGAAGTTATGCTCCCCCCACTGATAGCGGCGGCCATCGAGTTCATCCACCACCTGCAACAGCGGGCCAGCAGTGCCGTACGATACGCGCGCACCCAACTGACTCAGATCCAGATCGACACTGCCGACCACCTCGTTGTGAGGATCGAGGTTGATCACCACAATCACCGTGTCATCTTCCCCGGTGGGGGAGTACTTGGCATCGATATGCCGGGAGAAACACAGCAAACGGTCATCGGAAGTGCGGTGAATATTAATGCGATGCAACTGCTGCAGTGCCGGGTGGGCGCGCCGAGCAGCATTCAGTAGCGTCAGTAGGGCAGAGATGCCGTGGACATCGACGTTGTCCCAGTTGCGAGGACGATACTCGTACTTCTCGTTATCGATCTGCTCTTCGAAACCGGGGCGTTGGACGTTTTCAATGAACTCATAGCCCGAATAAATCCCATACGTGGGCGCCCCGGTGGCGGCTAAGATCGCGCGAATGGCGAAAATAGCGCTGCCCCCGGTGGTCATCTGCGGGGTGAGAATGTCGTGGGTAGTGGGCCAAAACGCCGGTCGCATCAGGTGGGAGGTTTCGCGGCTTACTTCCTGCAGGTACTCTTCGATTTCCTGCTTCTCGGTGCGCCAAGCGAAGTAGGTGTAGGACTGGTGGAACCCAACCGCACCCAGGGTGCGCATCATGGCGGGGCGAGTGAAAGCCTCAGCTAGGAACAAAACCTGCGGGTGGCGCTGGCGCATCTCTGTGAGGAGGCGTTGCCAGAACTGCAGGGGTTTGGTGTGGGGATTATCGACGCGGAAGATCGTCACCCCGTGAGCAATCCACTTTTCCAGCACGTCGCGAATGGCGCGGTAGATGCCTTCGGGATCGTTGTCGAAGTTCAGCGGGTAGATATCTTGGTACTTCTTTGGCGGGTTCTCCGCGTAGGCGATGGAACCATCGGCTCGCTGGGTGAACCACTGCGGGTGTTCTTTCACCCACGGGTGGTCGGGGGAGCACTGTAAAGCCAGGTCGAGGGCGACCTCCATTCCCAGTTCCTTTGCCTGGGCCACGAAATCATCGAAATCATCAAAAGTACCCAAGTCCGGGTGGATCGCTTCGTGCCCACCGGTAGGAGCCCCAATACCGTAGGGGGACCCCGGGTCCTGGGGGCCGGCCTCCAACGTATTATTGCGACCCTTGCGGAACGTGGTGCCAATGGGGTGAATGGGCGTTAGGTAGATGACGTCGAAACCCATCTGCGAAATACGCGGCAACTGTTTCGCCGCTTCTTGCAGCGTGCCGGAAACCCAGTTGCCTTCCCCGTCGCGGTAGGCACCGTAGGAGCGGGGGAAAATCTCATACCAAGACCCGTAGAGGGCGCGTTTGCGGTCCACCTGCAAAGGATAGGTGCGGGTGCGGGATGCTAGGTCGCGCAGGGGGAAGCGGCGCATCACCTGACGCACCTGGGTGGACAGGCCCGCGGACAACCGTCGCTGCGGGGAAGCCGAATCGTCACGTAGGTTAACCGCTGCTTGTACGAGGACGGTGCGGGCGTCCTCGTCAGAAGGGGGAACAGCAGGTGAATCAGTGGGTAACGCCTGTCCCGCCGCTGCCCGCTCCATCAGGCGAGCGCCTTCTTCCAACATCAGATCCACGTCCGTGTCGGCGGCGATCTTTACCGAAGCGTCGTGACTCCACGTGGCGTAAGGGTCGGACCAAGTCTCAATACAAAAACTCCAGTTCCCGGGAGTGTCTGCGGCGACCCAGGCTTCGTAACGGTCAAGCCCGGGGGCGATATCGACCATGGTGGAACGCTGGTGTTCACTGCCATCGGGGCGTAACAGCACCACTTGGGCGGCTAACGCATCGTGTCCCTCACGAAAGACGGTGGCCCGCACCGGGAACGGTTCACCTTCAGTGGCTTTGGCTGCCCACCGGCCACCTTCCACCTGCGGGTAGATCTCAGTGGCAGGAATACGGGGAATGACGATGTCGGCATCCAGGTGAGGTTGCACCGGCAGATCAGTGGCGGGCTTGGCGCCTTTACGTGGCTGGGGAGCCTTTGCCGCCGGCTTGGAGCTACCTTTGGAAGCGGAAGTGGTCTTGCACGGTGCCGAAGCATTGGTATTAACCTTGGCGGGGCGACGCTTGGACGTGGCCATTTTGGGCTCCTTAGATGGCGCGAAGAAGTAGTTCTATACCCCTAGCCTAGAGAATTATCTTGGCTGCGGGCAAAGAACCAACGCCAGCAGCTGGACAGAACCACTCAGCGGGCGCCCCCGCCACCGCCCCTACCGGAGCCACCGCCACCACCGGAGGAGAAACCTCCACCCCCACCAAAGGAGCTGGAAGAAGAACGGCTGACAGACTTAATCAACGCTGCGCCGTGTTGAGTTTTAAGCTGAACTAAGGGGGAAGCGGCGTAGTTATTGTCGCCGCTAGGGCGGTAGCCCATAAAGCTAGCAGTATGCAAAACCTGCGGATCGGCAAGAGCCTGAGGAGCGTACGTGACCAGGTTATTGAGGACCTGTTCAGAAATTCCTAAAAGATTGGCGTAGACCATGAAATAGCCCCACACCTGCACATCTGAAGGGGGACGTTCATCTAGAGCAGTGAAATCACGCAGCCAGTTTCCCAAAGCCCGTAAATACGCTTCCAACTCCGCGCCCTTACGAGTGAATCTACGCATCAGATCGTCGTAGTACATCACTGCCAGCGCAGTGACGAGGAGCGGGACGGCGAAGACCAAGGCCCACAGGCCCCACTGGTCAAAGTAGAATATTCCCTGCAGCGCCGCTATCAGCATGATTAGGTAGCCCAGGCCCTTAAAACCGAAATTCGCTACCTGCTCTACCCACCGCCTACCCAGGGACTGTGAGGAATAGCTTTCTTGGCAAGCATCTAACCATGCCTGATAGCCATCGGAGTACGCGCTGGCGCGTTGTAATCTGGCATTCTTGAAATCAGCCATTTTCACCTGGTCGCCACCATCTGCAACTACCTTGAAAATGAGATCCAACATTGCCTTGTCAATCGGATCGGACGGCTCTTGCCCCGGGCGTTCAGAGACCAACACCCAGGACTTCTTTTCTGCCTGCCGCAAAGAAATCCACCCCTGGTGAACCAACCACACCAAGTTAGTGCTGAAGAGCCTGTGCGGCTCTTGCGTCCCGTAGTGATTCAGTCCCACCACCACCGGATGCACCGGGCCGGAGAACCCTAAAGAAGCCGGCAAGTTCGCATCGGGGCGATCACGCCAATACTTTTCTCGGAAAATAGGCCGCGGATACCGGCTGCCCCAAGCCTGCAAAGCACTGCCTAAAAGCCAGTACAAGAGGGGAACTAAAGCTGCTGCTGCCAGGCTCACACGAGTCCTTAAGCGCTGCGCGTTAGCTTCCTCAGCCCAAGTGGTTTCCCGATCAACAATCGCAGCGCGAATAGGTTTTGGATGCACTTGTGGCGAATCCGCTTCAACCGCAGATAACCACGCCGGGGGGAAGAGGACACGCAGTTCGAAGTACTGCCCGGAGTGCACGCGCTGGGCGTGGGCAGATACCTGGCCAGTGCCGAGGTCGCGGACAACTTCACCATCTAAGGGGCCGTGACCCCAAACTAAAATACCCTCCTCACCGGCTCGCCCCTCACCTTGGGGCAGTTGCAGCCGCACGGAGACATTATTGGAATCAACCGGCCAATTGCTAGCAACAAACTGGTGGTATAGAACTGCCGCGTCTTGGTACTTATCTACCTGGGAGCGGATCACGTATTCGAACGTCACTACGCGGGAACCACGACCACGGGGGAAGAAAGCGTAAACGGTGTTTTCGTCCTCGTCGAAAGAAAAATGATTCTCCCCCGGGCCGCCTTCGGTGCGCCACTGGGGGTCGAAATCCACCTCGGTTAGATCCTGCGCATCGTCACCAGTGAAAGTGGAGGCGCCGGATACCTCAACATGGGAATACGATTGGAGAATCCCGAAATCGATCCAGGTCACCGAATGGGGGGAGTGGAAAGAAAACGTCCTTGACTCCGTAACGGATAAATCACCATTCGGCTCCACTTGGGCGAGGATATCGACGCTATCAATGCTGTAGGGGTCTTTTTCAGGCAGGTAAGCGAAGATCACCAAACCAACAATGGCAGTGACTAAGAGCGCAGTGAAAGCAGCCTGAACCCGCGGATGGTCTTTGAGTTTGTTAAACCAACTGGATTCACCCATAGTATTGCCTTTAGCTGGTATATGACACGAAACTAATCGTGGTTTAAACACATATATACCAGCTTATGAATGATTATGGCTAAGAATGAATCTAATCGCCGTAAAGCATCCCCATGGCTTGCTTAACCTCCGATAGCGTGGCATCCGCCACCTCATTAGCACGTTCATTACCGCGATCCAGCACCGACCACAGGTAACCGGGATCAGCTTCCAGCTCAGCCCGGCGCGCCCTTAGGGGAGCGAGCATGTCATTAAGTGCCTCAGTTACCCGAGCCTTCAACATGCCTCCGCCGCCGTCGCCGATCGATTCAGCGATCTGCTGGGGGGAGTCACCACTAGCTTCGGAGGCAATCAACAGCAGGTTGGAAACCTCCGGACGATTAATCGGATCGTAAGTGATAACCCGATCAGCATCAGTCTTAGCCTTGCGAATCCGTTTGGCGGTTTCATCCGCACTCATACAAAGTTCAATCGTGTTACCACGCGACTTCGACATCTTCTGCCCATCCAGCCCCAAAACCAGTGCGGCCGAGGACAACAGTGCCTCCGGGCGGCGGAACACCGGGCGCTCAGGTACCGCGCGGCCAAAACGCTTATCGAAACGATTCGCAACCACCCGCGCCTGCTCCAAGTGCGGAAGCTGATCTTGACCAACCGGAACCAAGTTCGCCTGGCAGAACAAAATATCCGCCGCCTGATGCACCGGGTAGGTGAGCATCAAACCGGACATGGCGCGACCATCGGTGGCTTCCAACTCAGCTTTCACCGTCGGATTACGATGCAGTTCAGACTCGGTCACCAAAGCCAAGAACGGCAACATCAGCTGATTCAAAGCCGGAACCTGCGAGTGGGCGAAAATAACCGTCTTCTCCGGGTCCAAACCAGCAGCCAGGTAGTCAGCCAACAAAGACAGCACGCGCTCACGTATCGGGCCCACCCCGTCGCGGTCGGTAATCACCTGGTAGTCGGCGATCAGCTGCCAAGTTTCCACCCCGCGACGCTGTAACTCCACCCGGTTCTTAATGGTGCCCAAATAGTGGCCAATATGAAGGTTCCCGGTGGGGCGATCCCCGGTTAGCACCCGGAAACGGGACGGATCACGGTCAATCTCTAACTCCAACTCCGCGCTACGCTGCTGCGAGCGCGCCAGGGAAGCAGAATCGGTACTGGAAGCTAAACGCTGTGCATCATTACTCACAAGCGTCATTCTAACCCACACCCCATCTGCGTCCACAAAGCGAACCCCACGGCAAGTAGGGGAGGCTAAGCAGAAAGGAAGGTGAGCTACTGCGTCAAATACAGTTGGATTGACTGCGGTTCAATATCGACAATCGAACCCGGACGCACCAGGTCGCAGTAACTGTGATCGGCCACGTCAGCAATCGCACCACCCTGGCTGGGATTCGTCCACGAAGAATCGAAAACCAAACGGTAGTTACGTCCTCGCCCCTGGGTGAGGGTGACGGTAGCGGAGTTCAAGGTAGCGTTGAAAACCACCAGCAGGTCACTGTCTGCGAACGCCGCCCCCGAACGCAGCATCTGCAAAGTGCGGTGGCTCGCCTGGTGCCAGTTATGCCCCTGGAACGGCTCATCGTCAGCTGTGCGCCAAGTTAGATCCGCAATCGCATCACCGTTAAGGGAAGTTCCCTGGGCGAAAGTGTTAGGCCGCAGCACCGGGTGGGTCCGGCGCAGGCCAATCAGGTAGCGAGTGGTGTCAAATAAATCGTGCTGCCAACTATCCAACTGCCAGTCAATCCACGAAATCTCGCTATCTTGGCAATAAGCGTTATTGTTGCCCTGCTGGGTGCGCGCAAACTCATCACCCGCCACCAGCATGGGAGTGCCAGCCGAAATCAGTAGCGTCGCCAAAATGTTACGCATGGAACGCTCGCGGGCGTAGAACACCGAGGCCAGCATCTGCGAATCTGCCCCGTTTAGCCCATCGGGATTAGGCAGTCTGCGGTGCCCCTCCACCCCGTGATTCCACGACATATTCGAAGAAGTCCCATCACGGTTGTTTTCCAAATTGGCGGAGTTGTTCTTGTGGTTATAAGTCGTTAAATCAGCCAGGGTGAACCCGTCGTGCGCGGTAACAAAGTTAACCGAGGCGCGCGGCGAACGCGCGTGGCCGACAGTGGCGCCGAAAAGATCCGCGGAACCGGAAATACGGGTAGCGAGGTCGTTGGGGCCTTGGGAAGGGCGGCCGGCTTCCAAATTGGCGAAGTCAGCCAGCCAAAATGAGCGGATAGTGTCGCGGTAGCGGTCGTTCCACTCCGACCACGGCAGGGGAAAGTTCCCGGTTTGCCAGCCACCGGGGCCGATATCCCACGGTTCGGCGATCAGCTTATCGGCTCCTAAAATCGGGTCGGCTGCAATCGCCATCAAGAACGGGTGGCGGGGGGTGAAACCGGTGGCGTAGCGCCCCAAGGTGGCAGCCAGGTCGAAGCGGAAACCATCGACCCCGATGTCTTCAGACCAGTACCGCAAAGAGTCCAAGGTCATTTGCAGTACGCTCGCCTCATCGAAGTTAACGGTATTGCCACAACCGGTGTCGTCAATCATGTGCACCGGCTCATGCGTGGTGTGACGGTAATACAGGTTCTGATCGAAACCCCGCCAAGACAGCGTCGGCCCGGGTTGGCCACCCTCGGCGGTGTGGTTGTAGACCACGTCGAGCACCACTTCGAATCCGTGCTGGTGCAAGATCGACACCATGCCGCGCACCTCATCCAACACTGCCTGCGCACCCTGCTTCTGAGCGGCGGCAGTAGCGTAACTGGGCTCGGGCGTGAAATACGAAAGGGTGGAATACCCCCAGTAGTTAGTTAGGCCCTTAGCCGCCAGGAAAGGTTCATCGAACTTCGCGTGAATGGGTAGTAACTCAATGGTGGTTACCCCCAGCGCCCGCAGGTGGGCGATGGCGGCGGGGTGAGCCAACCCGGCGTAGGTTCCGCGTAGATGTTTGGGAACCCCGGGAAGGTTCTTGGTGAAGCCCTTCACGTGCAGTTCGTAGATGACGGTTTCATCCCAAGGGATCCGCGGTTTTTCAATCACTGGGAAACTACCGGTATCGACCACCACGCTACGGGCCATCACCGGCGCGGAATCATCGTCATTGCGCTGGTACTCACCCTTGCGCGGCGCCAGGTGGTCATCGACCTCGTGGGCGTACAAACGCGGATCGAGGACGGTTTCTGAGGCAAGCCCCTTACCGTAAGGGTCAAGCAGGAGCTTAGCGGGGTTGAAAACTAGTCCGCGGGCTGGCTCCCAGGGGCCATCGACCCGGTAACCGTAAACGGTTCCGAAGCCGGCCTGGGGTAGGTGCGCGGACCAGACACCACCTTCGTGCCGGTGCATGGGGTAGCGAGTCTCGGTGGCGGTAGCGTCCGCGTCGGAAAAGACGCACAGGTAGACCGCTTGTGCGCGCGGGGCGAGGACGGTGAAATCTACTCCCGGGTCGGTGGGGTTGGCACCCAGCCGGTGATATCCGCCTTTAGCTGCTTCAGCTTCGCCGGTTAGGTAGGTAGCTGGTGAGCTGGGGGAGTGGGAAGTAGTAGTTGTCATTTCTTAGCCGTTCACTGTTGGCGAGAGCGCCCCTAGAGTACGAGATTGTTAATACAAAGTATTGCACGAAGGTTCAATCCCGGTGGGGGAAAGACCATCGCCAGCATACTACCGAACCATCAACAGGTGTGTTTATGACCCTTACGTGCAAGCGCTCTGCAGGAGGGTGCACGACGGTCCTTGGAATAATGCACGTAAAGGACACAAAAGCAGATACCGGAGCAAAGCCTTAAGACCTGTGGCACCTGGGGAAGTGAGAGCGAACACGTGAAGGTGAGCACTATCGGTCACACATCTAATATGGATACGGCGTTATCACCAAAATTGTGGCACTGTAGAGAATATGAGAGTAGTTGTCTGTATAAAACACGTCCCCGACGTACTATCGGAGCGCCGTATTGAGAACGGGCGTTTAGTGCGCGGCGAAGACGATACCTTGAACGAACTTGACGAAAACGCTGTCGAAGCAGCCGTGCAGGTAGTAGAAGACCACGGCGGCGAAGTAATCGCCATCACCATGGGGCCAGAAGGGGCCGAAGACTCCGCCATGCTGGCACTACAAAAAGGCGCCGACCGGGCGGTAGTGGTAACCGACGACAGGCTGGCAGGATCTGACGCAGTCGGAACTGCGCACGTGCTAGCGGGAGTAATCAACCAACTTGCCACAGAAGGACCCATCGACCTGGTGCTCACCGCCATGGCCAGCGTCGACGGTATGACATCCATGCTGCCAGCCGCCCTCGGAGCCAGCCTGAACTGGCCGGTACTGGGAGTAGTACACGAAATCGAAGTGAGCCCACAAAGGGTAGAGATCGCCCGTTCCGCTGATGGCTTCAACGACCGTTTAGCCGCCCCGCTGCCCGCAGTGGTATCTGTCACCGACCAGCTCAACGAGCCGCGCTACCCCAACTTCAAAGCCATGAAAGCAGCCCGCTCCAAGCCCCTTGACATCTGGAGCCTAGATGACCTCACCGACGCCGACCTTCAGCGCTGGGCAGTGGGAGAAGAAGGCGCAGGCACCCAAATCCTCAGTGCCAGTGCAGACAGCGGACAGCGAGCCGGACGCATAGTTAACGACGCTGGAAACGGCGGCGAAGAACTAGCAAACTACATTCGGGAAGTGGTGAAGTAACACATGCGCATAGACCAACCAATCCTGGTAATAACAGACCACGTCGGCTCCCTGGAAGCAGGCTACACCCTTACAGCCCCCTCCAAACAGCTACTAACCCTAGCGCGATCGCTAACCAGTGGCCGCATAGATGCAATCGCACTGAACCCGGCACCGGACCAAGAAGCGTTAGCGGAATACGGCGCAGACCGGGTGCTGGTGCCAGACCTACAAGGACTATCCCCACGCACCCCGGCAGTGGTAGCTGACTGCGCCCAAGCCGCCGCAAAATCCAACCCCGACTACGCCGCCATAGTGAACGTGTCGAACTACCGCGGAAAAGAAGTTGCCGGCACCTTGGGAGTGCGACTGGGATCGGGAGCCGCAGTCGACGTAACCGACTGCCACGTAAACGACGGGCGAATCGAAGCGGTTAAATCCGTCCTCGCCGGATCGTGGACCACCACTTTCCAAGTCCGCAAAGGCACCCCGGTAGTGGCACTGCGTCCCTCCAGTATCGAAGCCGAACCCGCACCCGAGCCCGCGGCGGCAAAAATAGAAGCACTGGAAGTCGAGTTCTGTGCGCCTGCGCGTGCGGTGGAGATAATCTCCTCCCAACCGCAACCAGACTCCGGACGCATGCCCCTGCCTGAAGCCCCCATCGTGGTGTGCGCCGGGCGCGGGGTAGAAGGAGACTTGACGCTAGTGGAAAAACTCGCCGACAAGCTCGGAGCCGCCGTGGGGGCCACCCGGGTGGTGTGCGACGAAGGCTGGATGGAACGCTCCGCCCAAATCGGGCAAACCGGAGTGTCGATTGCGCCTCGCCTATACATCGGAGTGGGAGTGTCCGGAGCGGTACACCACGCCTGTGGAATCCAAGCCTCTGAACATATCGTCGCCATCTGCGATGACCCCGATGCCCCCATTATGGAACTAGCTGACCTTGCGATCGTGGGAGACCTAGAAGAAGTAATCCCCGCCGCCTTGGAAATACTGGACGAAAACTAACAGTGGGAACGCCTCAGGCAAAAACCGGGGTGTACCTGGACTACGCCGCCACCATGCCCATGCGAGAAGCTGCGCTTCAAGCCTGGGAAGAAACCGTGCGCACCCTGCAAGCCACCCCCGGCAACCCCGCGGCGCTGCACGGCGGAGGACGCCACGCCAAGCACCTACTAGAAGATGCCCGCGAAAAGGTCGCCGGGCTGCTTGGGGTGAGCCGCGCGGAAGTGATTTTCACCTCCGGCGCCACCGAAGCTAACGCCCTGGGAATCGTGGGATGCTGGCGCGCACACCCACGATCGCCCGGCGGGCCGGTGCAAGTGTGCGCCGCCGACCACCCGTCCTCGTTCCAACAGGCACAAACCATACAGCGCGAAGGCGGCATCTTTAACCAGGTTCCCATCGACGCCAACGGGCAGATGCAAGTCGAATACATAGACCCGCAGGCAACCGTGGTGTCAGTGGCGGCAGTCAGCTCCGAAATAGGGGTAATACAACCCCTGCCGGCGATAGCCGCAGCCCTGGGTGAAGACACGGTTTTACACGTGGACGCCACCCAGGCAATACACACCCAGCACATCGACTTGGCGCAACTTCAAGTGGGGGCACTTACCCTCGCCGGGCATAAAATAGGCGCCCCCGTTGGGATCGGAGCGCTAGTGGTGCGACGCGGGGTGAAACTTCACACCGACCGCCCCGGAGGCGACCAGGAAAGCAAACGCCGCTCCGGAACCGTTGACGTCGCTGGAGCAACCGCCCTGGCGACCGCGTTAGAAATATGCGTGCAGGAGCGAGAAGACCTAATCGCGCATACCAAGAAGCTTCGCAGCCAACTGCTCAGCCAGCTGCCGCCCGGATGTCACGCCACCGTGAAACCGCAGTTGAGTGCACCCAATATAATTCACCTATCACTTCCCACCGCACACCCTGAAGCCGTATTGATGCGCCTTGACAGCGCCGGAATATGGGCCTCAGCAGGGTCGGCATGCCACGCCGGCGTCACCCGCCCCTCGCGGGTAGTGCTGGCGATGGGAAGAACCCAAGAACAAGCCCTGGGAGTGCTGCGGATCTCCATCCACCGCACCACCAGCGCAGACGACATTAACCGCTTCCTACACGCCCTCCCAACCGCGGTGGAAGCCGGCAAAGCACTGGACGCCCTGGGGTGAAATCCGCAGCGATAATACAATCAAGGTGGCGAAACTAAAGAGGGGAGAGAACCTATGCGAGTCCTAGCAGCGCTATCGGGAGGAGTGGACTCCGCCGTGGCCGCCGCTCGCGCAGTCGCAGCCGGACACGACGTAACCGGCGTACACATGGCACTATCGTCCTCCCCACAATCATGCCGAGTGGGAGCGCGCGGATGCTGCTCCCTAGAAGACTCCGTAGACGCTGCCCAAGCGGCAGCGACCTTAGACATTCCCTACTACGTGTGGGACCTGGCAGAACAGTTCGAAGAAACCGTCATCACCGACTTCATTGAACAATACCGACTGGGTCGTACTCCCAACCCGTGCGTGCGGTGCAATGAGTTCGTGAAGTTCCAAGAACTAGCTAACCGCGCTCGCGCCCTCGGGTTCGACGCGGTTTGCACCGGGCACTACGCGCGCGTGGTTGACGGGCCGGCAGGGAAAGAACTACACCGCGCCAAAGACATAGAAAAAGACCAATCCTACGTGCTGGCGGTCATGGGGGAGGACGAACTGCAACGCGTGGTGTTCCCCCTGGGGGAGGTAACTTCCAAAACTGCGGTGCGCGCCGAAGCTGAAGAGCGCGGACTGGGAGTGTCGAATAAGCCTGATTCCTACGACATTTGTTTCATCCCCGACGGCGATACCCAAGGGTTTTTGCGGCGCCATCTGGGAGACCAAGAAGGAAAGATCGTAGATAGTGACGGGAACGTGCTTGGCACCCACCGTGGGTATTTCGAATACACCGTGGGCCAGCGCAAGGGCCTCAACCTTACCCGGCCAGCTGCCGACGGGCGGCCGCGGTACGTCCTCGAAACGAAACCGCACACCAATACCGTGGTGGTGGGGGCAGCCGAACTACTCAGTGTGAATCAGATCGACACCAGTGAAGTCACCTGGCTGGCAAGTGATGACCAAGCCCAGGTGCGCACCCTTGAGCCTAAACCGCTAGGTAGCGAAGGTGATGAATGTCTCTACGTGCAGATGCGAGCGCACGGACAGCCCATCCCGGTAGCTGGAGTGGAGCGCACACAAGACGGGCAAATGCGCGTGCAGTTGGCGCAAATGGTGCGCGGTATCGCCGCTGGGCAATCACTGGTGCTCTACCGCGGAACGAGGGTGCTGGCGCACGCTGTGATCATTGGCACTGGCACCACCCGGTAATCCGAATAGGAGACCGGGGTAGGGGTGAGGTAATATAGACGCTGCGCGCGAGTGGCGGAATTGGCAGACGCGCCAGATTTAGGTTCTGGTGCCTTCGGGCGTGGGGGTTCAAGTCCCCCCTCGCGCACAGATAAGACATTTGCAACAATGGTGGCATGACGAAACTTGAAATCGGCCAACCAGCCCCGAACTTCACCCTTGCCAGCACCGACGGCGAATACCAACTTCACCAACGCCTCGCTGATTGCGAAAAAGGTATTATCGTCTACTTCTATCCGCGAGCCAACACCCCCGGATGTACCACTGAAGCTTGCGACTTTCGCGACTCCATGGCCTCTTTAATCGGCTGCGGATACTCGGTAGTGGGGATATCGCCAGACAAGGTAGACAAACTTAACGGATTCCAAGAAAAGTACTCCCTGCCTTTCCCGCTGGCCGCAGACCCGGAAAAGGAAGTGCTCACCCAGTGGGGAGCGTTCGGGGAGAAGAAGAACTACGGCAAACTCATAAAAGGGGTTATCCGTTCCACCTTCGTGGTGGGCAAAGACGGCAAGATTGCTCACGCCTGGTACAACGTGCGGGCCAAAGGACACGTACAGCGCATAAGACGCGACTTAGAGTGCGAATAGGGCACCGGATAAAGTACAGGGGCGCCACTAACTAGGCGTTAGCGTTCCCGTCGGCAGTTAACTACTTAGCGCGGCGGGAGCGTTCCTCTGCGGCTGCCACCAGGGAATTTATGGGGCGGCGCTCAAGTAGCCACTGCGCCGGAGTGAGATTGTCAATCGCTTTACAAGGTTGTAAAAACCAAGCGGCACTTTGGGTGGGGTCAAGGAAATCATGCAACCTGGCTAAGACCGTTCCCAGCCCAGGCACGATCCGGCCTTCCTCCACCAGCTGCCAGGTGGGGTAACGCCAGTCGCCACGCTTGTGGCGCACCGCCAGAATCCGAGCTTCTTTAACGGCTTTGTTCACCGCTTGGCGAGACACACCCAGATGATCGACCACATCGGCCGTGGTGCACAGCGGCCCTAGCGAGTGAAACGAATCAGGTTCTTGCCTAGTTATCGCAGCCACCAAACGGCATATTTCCAGGCTTTGATCTTCGGTAATCGGCTGGTGAGGACGACTGGCCAGAGTTTTTCGCAACGCCGCGATGAGTTCTTCTTCATCGGCCGCTAGCGAACGCAAGGTTAACTCCTGACGGTAGGCTGCAAGGTCTGGCAGCTGCTCCAGTGCGAAATAATATGCCTAGACATTAATAAAGTGCGCCGTGAGGGAATCGAACCCCCAACCCGCTGGTTAAGAGCCAGCTGCTCTGCCAATTGAGCTAACGGCGCGGAGCACTACCCGCATGCGGGAAGTGGTGCGCCGTGAGGGAATCGAACCCCCAACCCGCTGGTTAAGAGCCAGCTGCTCTGCCAATTGAGCTAACGGCGCGCGTTAGATAACTTTACGCGCTCGCTACCGCCGCTGCCAAATTCAGCTTGTGCGCAATAGAACACATCGTGGGTAACCAAGGGAGAATCAGCCCCCGCAAACGCCAAGTGCCGGCTATTTCTATTCATGAGACTGACCGATATGATAGGGAAGAAGTCAGTGACGAAGCATGAAGCAGCGTCAGCAGAAAGGAACCTCCCCATGTCAGCTACAGGTAAGCCGGGAAATCGGCGACTCCAGCTCGACAAGCAAATGGCTGTGGGGAAGATAAATGCCTTCATCTTGTGGTTGGCAGCGATACTCGGGGCGGGAGCCTCCATCAAGCTACTACTCACGGAACGAGCACACGTGGTGGACCCCAGTGCCGCCCTCGAATGCGACGTGAACGCCCTCATCGGCTGCGGTGCCTCGCTTATGAGTAAACAAGCCCATTTCCTGGGAATCCCCAACTCCATCCTTGGGATAGTGGCCTTTGCCGCGCTGATGGTCTTCGCCACAGTCGCCATGTTGCGAGCTCTGCCGCGCCCGCTGTGGATCCTAGGGGGAATCGCATCACTGGGGGGAATCATCTTCGTAATCTGGTTCCTCTACCACTCCGTTGTCACCTTCGGAACCTTATGCCCATACTGCCTACTAGTATGGTCCGCTACCTTCTTCGCCGCATCCGTCCTCATCCCCGCCGCCTGGGTAGCATGGAAACAACCACCCACCGCAGAACTACTAATGAAACACACCTGGGCATACGCATTGGTTCTTCACCTGGCGGTAGCAATCGTAGTAATCCTCAGCATGCAAGAGCAGATCGGAGCCAGCTTGTGAAAGCCAGAAAAGACCTCACCATAGTCGGCGAAGACTACCTACGCGCCATCTACTCCGCAGCTGAATGGGACGAGGACGGGATCGGGGTAAGCGACCTAGCCCACCTCATGGGAGTGGTTCCCTCCACCGCTTCGGAAAACGTTCGCCGGCTGCGTGAAGCTGGGCTGGTTGACCACCAACCCTACCAACGGGTGCGGCTAACGGAAGAAGGACGAGCCGAAGCTGTCCGCATGGTGCGCCGCCACCGCATCCTAGAAACCTTCCTGTACAGGTACTTGGGTTTTTCCTGGGATGAAATCCACGAAGAAGCAGAAGAACTAGAACACGCGGTATCAGATAGGTTCATTGACCGCATTGACAAAGCCCTGGGGTACCCGGCGCTCGACCCGCACGGGGATCCCATACCGGCCGCAGACGGCTCCCTGCTGGAACCAAAGCCGGTGAGCCTGGAAGAAGTCGAAGTGGGCACTCGCTACCAGATAGCCCGCATACGCGACGCCGAACCGGCGGTCTTGCGGTACTTCGAATCGCGCGGACTGGTTCCATCGGCATGGGTGACGGTGGTTGAAAGGATCGCCGACACCGGCATTGTGACGGTGGAAGTAGACGGCAAACAACTGGACCTGGCAGAGCACCTAGCAGCCTCAGTGCGCGTGGTCAGCCGCGATAAGTAGTCGCCGGGCAGCAAGTGCCCGGCGTGAAACGGTGGAAGCAGCCGCGAATAGTGGGCGCGACTGGCACTCGCGGTTAATCCAAGTCGGGAGAATCGATGGTTACCGGCACGTTGTCGCCGTGACCGTCCTTGTCTAACTGCGAACGCAACGCTGACATGGTTGATTCTAAAATGTGTTCGGACACAGACTGGGCGTTGGATAAACTCAGGTCAGCTTCCGAACGTAGCGGGATTACATGCAGGTGAGTGTGGGGAACTTCGAACCCAGCAATGGTTAGTCCGATGCGTTCGCATTCGAAAACTTCCAGTTGAGCGCGCCCCACGATCTGCGCCACTGCCATGAGGTGGGCGGCTACTTCACTGGAAAGACCGGTCCAGGCGGGAACTTCTTGGCGGGGAACGACGAGGACGTGGCCGGGGCGAACCGGTTCGATGGTGGCGAAGACGACACAAACGTCATCAGCCCACACGAAGCGGCCGGGAATGGAACCTTCGATTATGCGTGAAAATACGGTCATAGAACCATTGTGCCCCACATTCACACTAAGAGGTGGGTTATCGCACGACGCCTGGTCAACAGGCAGTTGTCCGCGGTCTGAGATAAGCTGGCAGGGTAAACAAACACCGGTGCCTATCGCCCCAAACGGGAATGAAAGATGGGCAGCGAGTGGTTCCGAGAACAAATGTAAGGAGATGCATATGGTGAAGGCTGAAGGCGCTGTTGGAGATGCTCTGCAGCAGGCGCTAGTTGACCTAATCGCACTGGAACTGCAGTGCAAGCAGGCGCACTGGAACATTAAGGGAGACCGCTTCCGTTCGCTGCACCTGGCCCTGGATGAAGTAGTGGCCCTGGTTCGCACCGACCTGGATGAGGTAGCTGAACGTCTGGCTACCTTGGGAGGAAACCCCGACGGGCGCGCCGCAACGGTGGCTCGCACCAAGTCCATTGATGACATCGACGGTGGCGACCTGCCGGTAGATAAGACCTACCTGCAGATGGCTGAAAAGATCCAGGTGGTTTGCGACAAGATGCGCCAGGCCCTGCCTGATGTTGATGACGCAGACCCCGTCAGCGGTGACCTGCTAATCGGCATTATTGGTGGACTGGAACAGCAGGCCTGGTTCCTGCGCGCAGCCACGCAGTAATCCCAGCACTTTCCGGTGGCCGGCAGCATTTACGCTGCCGGCCACTTGTTTTACCTACCGCAAGGAAGAATCTGAACTAGGGGGAAAACCCTAGGTTTCCGTTCCCTGGACGATTACCTACACGCAGGTGAGCATGAGGTAATCTGGCAGGGTGAAAACTCCGCCCCAGCGCGACTTGCTGGAGGCGGTGTATTTAAGCCACTAACTGCCTGCAGTAAGGACGCAAAAATGAGCAATGACACCAGCCGCGAAACCCCGTATCGCTACGATGCGGCCCTGGCCGGTGAAATCGAAAGTCGCTGGCAAAAAACCTGGAAAGAAACCGGGATCTATCACGCGCACAACCCCGCTGGGGAACTCAGTGGCCCGCGCAGTGAGCTGCCTCCGTACTTCCTGCTCGACATGTTCCCCTACCCGTCGGGTTCGGGCCTGCACGTGGGGCACCCGCTGGGCTACATTGCCACCGACGTGGTGGCTCGCTACCAGCGTATGCAGGGAAAGAACGTGCTTTACACCATTGGGTTTGATGCCTTCGGTCTGCCCGCAGAGCAGTACGCCATTCAAACCGGGCAGCATCCGCGCATTACCACGGAAAACAATATTGCAAATATCTCTAAACAGTTAAAGCGCATTGGCCTGTCACACGATGAGCGCCGCCACCTGGCGACCACGGACGAAGAGTACGTGAAGTGGACCCAGTGGATCTTCCTACAGATCTTCAACTCCTACTACGATGAGGATGCGCAGCGTCCCGATGGTGGGCGCGGCGCAGCTCGTCCCATTAGCCAGTTGATTGCGCAGTTCGAGGACGGAACGCGACCGACTGGGGAAAAACCGTGGGCGGAAATGAACGAGGACGAACGCGCCGACCTGGTGGATTCCTACCGCTTGGCGTACCTGGCGGAAGCGCCCGTTAACTGGTGTCCCGGGTTGGGAACCGTACTTGCCGATGAAGAGGTCACCAACGAAGGGCGATCAGAACGTGGCAACTACCCGGTGTTTAAAACCCGGCTGCGTCAGTGGATGATGCGTATCACTGCCTACGGTAAACGCCTGGTTGATGACCTTGACATCCTTGATTGGCCGGAGAAAGTTATCTCCCAGCAGCGCAACTGGATCGGCCGATCCCAGGGTGCGCAGGTGCGTTTTGAAGTGGAAAACGGGCAGGGCACTGAACTGGAAGAACTCCAGGTGTTCACCACCCGCCCCGACACCCTCTTCGGAGCAACATTCATGGTGGTCGCCCCGGAACACCCACTGGTGGGAGACGGGCAAGCAGGTACCCTAACGGTGCCAGCACAGTGGCCAGAAGGCACTCGAAAGGAGTGGACCGGCGGGTACGACACTCCCACCGAGGCAGTGGATGCCTACCGAAAGTGGGCGGGTAAACGCACTGAGATGGAACGCCTGGCGGAAGGAACGGAGAAGACCGGGGTGTTCACCGGGATCTTCGGAACCAACCCCGTAAATGGTGCGCGCGTGCCCGTTTTCATCGCTGACTACGTCCTCATGGGGTACGGTACCGGAGCCATTATGGCGGTACCGGCACACGACGAACGCGACTGGGACTTCGCGAAAGCTTTCAACATTGACATCATCACCACCATTACTCCCGATGAAACCCACGAAGATGGAGCGTGGACCGGGGACGGGGTGATCATGAACTCCGCCAATGATTCCATTGACTTAAATGGGATGAATAAGGGCGAAGCCATTGCTGCCATCACCGCTTGGCTGGAAGAGCGCGGCATCGGCACGGCTCGCACCACCTACCGACTGCGTGACTGGCTGTTCTCCCGTCAACGCTACTGGGGGGAGCCTTTCCCCGTGGTTTACGACGAGGACGGCCGCGTCCACGCCATCCCCGAATCGATGCTGCCCCTTACCTTGCCTGAGGTAGATGACTTCCGGCCGCGCACCTTCGAAGCCGACGACGCGAACTCTAAACCGGAGGCTGCACTGGGACGGGCTGACTACTGGACGAAGGTAGAACTCGACCTGGGAGATGGAGTTAAAACCTACTATCGCGATACCAACACCATGCCTAACTGGGCGGGGTCGTGCTGGTACGAAATCCGCTACATTGACCCGGGCGAAAGCCAGTGCATGGTGGATCCGGTCAACGAAGAGTACTGGATGGGCCCGCGCCAACCCGGGCAGTCCGGAGGCACCGACCTGTACGTGGGCGGAATGGAACACACCGTCCTGCACCTGCTGTACGCGCGTTTTTGGCACAAGGTCCTGCACGACCTGGGGTACCTGTCCTCCTCCGAGCCCTTCCACAAGCTCTATAACCAAGGCTACATTCAGGCCTACGCCTACATGGATTCACGCGGCCAGTACGTGCCCGCAGACGAAGTTGAAGGATCCCCAGAAGAGGGCTTCACCTACCAAGGCCAGCCCGTCACCCAGGAATACGGCAAGATGGGTAAGTCCCTGAAGAACTCCGTCACCCCCGACGAAATGTGCGATTCCTACGGGGCTGACACCTTCCGCCTATTCGAAATGTCAATGGGACCGCTGGAAGTATCCCGCCCGTGGGAGACCCGTACCATTTCCGGTTCCTTCCGGTTCCTGCAGCGCCTGTGGCGCAACGCAGTAGATGAGGTAACGGGGGAGCTCACCGTTACGGATGAGCCTGCAGACCTGCAGACCCGTAAGCTGGTTGCCCGCACCATCGCCGAGGTAACCGAAGAATACACTCACTTGCGTATGAATACCGCAGCCGCAAGGTTGATCGTTCTCAACAACCACCTAACCGGTCTGGATCGGGTGCCGCGTGAAGCGATCGAACCGATGGTGCTGATGCTAGCTCCGATGGCTCCACATATTTGTGAGGAACTGTGGCAGCGTTTAGGACACGAGGAATCCTTGCAACGCCACCCGTTCCCGGTAGTGGAAGATGACTCGCTCCTGGAAGAAGACGCAGTTACTTGCGTGGTGCAGATCCAAGGTAAAGTGCGTGCTCGCCTGGAAGTGGCTCCTTCCATTGACGAGGACGAGCTGGCTGCCTTGGCCTTGAACACCGAAGCAGCGCAGAAAGCCTTGGGCGGGCGTGAGCCTTTGAAGGTTATCGTGCGAGCTCCAAAACTAGTATCCATCGTGGTACCGCGCTAAATTAGTGCCAAACCTTCGCCGCCCGGGGCAGTTGAAGGTCAAGTAAACGGGTCAAGGTAGGAAGGCTCGGGTATGAGCGGGTTCGAATACTTCACGATTGAAGCCAACGGCTCCAAAGCCACCATCGCCTCACGCGGTGCGGTGGTGACGAAATGGACGGTACCCACCGAGGATGCCAGCGGTAACCACGCCGGTGCGGTGGACGTCCTCGACGGGTATCAATCGCAGGCTGAGTTAGAAGCTTTCGATGGCTACCGCGGGGCGCTACTGGCTCCCTGGTCGAACCGTATTCGCCAAGCCACGTACACTCACGAGGGACGCACCTACGATTGTGGCCCAGATGAAGACGGGGTGCGTCAAGCACTCCACGGCCTGGTGGCGAAAGAAGAATTCACCCTGGTGCGCTGCGAGGGCGACACGGTGGTGCTGAGTGCGCGCGTGGAAAGCGAAGCCTACCCGCAGCCACTGACAGTGACGGTGGAATACCGCTTAGAACAAGACCTGCATTCGTGGCAGCTACACATGCGCATGAACTGCAGCAATGACGGTACCGGCGTGGCTCCGGTGGCGTTGGGGTGGCATCCTTACATCAAACTAGATGGAGGCAGGGAAGGGGCGTATGTCAGTTTGCCGGCGCGCACCCAGGTGGTAACCGACGAAGCCCTGATACCGCTACCGGGCGAAGCCGCTTTCGAACCCTACGGCGGTTTCGACTCCGATTCGGGGTATGCGCGGGTAGATCTGACCCAGGCGCTCGACACCGCGTTCACGGACCTGACTATGCGCCCGGGGCAGCGAGCCCAAACTACCGCCACTTTGCATCACGCTAGCGGTGCGGTTACGGAAGTAACCGCTTTAAGTGGTAACCCGCTTTCCACCGGAGTGGGCATTTTCCACATTTTCACCGGCGAATGTTTACACGATCGACCGGGGCAGTCAGTGGCAGTGGAGTATTGCCAGTGCATGACCGATGCCTACAACCGGCCCGAGTGCGGGCAGGTACTGGCCCTTAAACCCGGCTCTAGTCGCGACCTGACGGTGACGATTCGCCACACCCCGACGCCAGCCTAGTTTCACTTAGGCAGTGCGCCCGATGAGGTAGGCGTTGGCGCGCAGCACCTCACCGTCCTCGCTGGCATCGAACTGGCCCGCGAGTACTTCACCGATGTCACAGAGGAAGGACTCGCTACGACTGAACGGGTCGTTGCCGGCATTTAGAACCACCACTAAAGAGTCATTCTCACCGCTGCAGCGGTAGCGCAAAATGGTGTGGTCCAAATGTTCCACGCTGATGGAAGCACTTTGCAGCCATGGGTGGGTGCGGCGCAAGTAGAGCAAGGAGGCATACCAGTGCCAGTACCGCTGGGCGCGGTCATTGGTGCGCATCTGCTCGGGCGTGGCAGGTAACGCTTGGCGCACCGCGTCGTCACCACCGGGGCGGTCTTCTTTCACGCCGCTAAAACCGACTTCGTCCCCGTAGTAGACACTTACCTGTCCCGGCAAAGTGGCTAGTAGCGCCACCGCCAACCCCACGTGGTCTTCACAGTCGAGTTTACTGGCGATGCGGGTGACGTCGTGGTTAGAGATAAACGTCATTGGCAATAGGTCTTGGCAGAGTTCACCGTGGCGCTTCAAAGTCCAATCGAGTTCGAAGAAGTTGGCGTCATTCAAACTGGACCAAATGGCTTTCCACAGTTCGTATTGAGTGAGCGAATCCCACCCTGCCAGCTTCGCCATCTGCGCGTATTCGCCGTGTATTACTTCAGCCACAATCCATGCGTGGGGGAAACGCTGGCGCACAGGTTGAAGTATCTGCGCCCAGTGTTCAGGTTCGAGGGCGTAGGCCGCGTCCAGTCGCCACCCGTCAATACCTGCTTCCAACCAGTAGTTCATGACCTGGGTTATGGCGTTGCGAGTGCCGTGGTCAGTGTGATCCAAAGTGATGAGCGTGTCATGACCTTCGAAGTAGTACCAGTAGGGTTCTTCCCCGCGTTTTAACGGCGAATAGTCGGCTTTCATTTTCCACGGCGAGGACGAGTCCGCCCCCTCCTTACGTGCTTGCACTACTGCCGGGTGGTTTCTTCCTACGTGGTTGAAAACCCCATCGAGGATAACTTTCATATCGCGTGAGTGCGCCGCTTGAAGAAATCTATCGAAGTCGTCCCTAGTTCCCAGCCGCGGGTCGATCTGGTAGTGGTCTAGGGTGTCGTAACCGTGGGTGGAAGATAAGAATATCGGTCCCAAAGCGATGGCATTGCACCCTAGTTCTTGGGCGTAGTCCAACCAGGGCACCAGGTCCGCCAGGGTGCGATCATCATCGAGGGCTCCCAGCGGGTAGATATGCCACATGGAAATTTTATTTTCGTTTTTACTCATACTCCTATTGTGCCTAAATTGGCGCTGCCGTGGTGGGCTTGGTTGAATGGGATCGTGCCAGAAGGACATGTTATCCACCGACAGGCAGCTCAGTTGGGTGAAGCTTTTGCCGGTCAGAGTTTAGAAGTTTCCTCCCCGCAGGGCAGGTTCAACGAAGGTGCCGACCTTTTAGACGGGTTAGCTCTAACTATGACCAGAGCTCACGGTAAGCACTTGTTCTTAGGGTTTGCGCCACCTGAATCTAATGCATCTACCCAATCGCAGGTGGCAGCCGCTGACGCTGCTTCACCGGGGGAGTCCTTCTGGGAAGAAGCAGCCCTGTGGGTGCACATTCACTTGGGGCTGTATGGCAAATGGCGTTGGCATCAGTACCAAGAGCAGGTGCCAAGTCCGCGCGGTCAGGTGCGTTTGCGCCTGGTGGGGGAGTCGGTGGTGGCTGACCTTTCAGGGCCGAACCGCTGCGAAATCCTTAACCCCACGCAGTCACAAGCGATCATTGACCGGCTCGGTCCCGATCCGTTAGATCCCCAGCCGGGCGATAGGGAGCGTTTCATCTGCAGCGTACGCAGCCGCTCTCGCGCAGTGGGGGAGTTAGTGATGGATCAGTCGGTGGTGGCGGGGCCGGGCAATATCTACCGCGCTGAGTGTTTATTCCGCACGGAGATTAACCCTTTTAGGGCGGGGTCTCGCGTGTCCGCTAAACGCCTGGGCGCGCTGTGGGATGATCTGATGGCGAACTTGGAGCGGGGGCGACGGGAAGGGATTATCGTCACCATTGATGACGCTGATCGTCCGGATCCGAGCGCCGACATGGACGAGGAGGCGCAGCGCTTTTACGTTTACCACCGCGGTGGGCGCGCGTGTTTGCTTTGCGGCGGGCGCATCGGTGAGCAACTGATGGCGGGGCGCAGATTGTTTTGGTGTCCGCGCTGCCAGCGCTAGCGTTTGCTACTAGCGTGAGTTGACCTGTTCGAATCCTAGGTAGTCGTAGAGGCGGGCAGCGGCTTGAGCCTGTTTGAGGTCGACGCGCAGCCCCACGCTTTGATAACCTGCGTTACCGATGCGTTCGGCGGCCTCTCCAATGAGGGCGGTGGCGATTCCGCGTCCGCGGTGTTCGGGAGCCACCATTAGGTCAATGATGAAGGGGCCTTCAACGTCGTCCCAAGGTGGATCTACGGTGACTAGGATGGCTCCGACTAGTTCCCCCTCCAGCCAGGCTCCGACGAAAGAATCGTCTAGTACCTGACCGAAGGCGCCATCGAAAGACATTCGCATCTCGTCGATGGCTTCGAAGAGGTTTTCGGCGATTTCTGGGGAGTCGTAGGCCACCAGGTAGAGGGCGGCGAGGGCGGGGATGTCGTAGCGGGTGAGCGTCGCCAACTCAATCCCCGCCGGGCGGTCGATCCCGGCGAGCGCATCTAGGTGCGCGTGTAATGTGAGCTGTGACATACCTTAAGCCTACGTGGTGATGGCACGATAAGCGGGCATTTGACGATTGCAGTCGGATTACTATTTTTCCCCTCGGTGAACCCCCTGAGTGCAACGCCTAAAAACCAGGGACAAATCGGGCGCTCTCCCAATAGTGGTGGCAAGGGGGCGCGGGTAAGACTTAAAAGCATGATGACTGCAACACCTGCCCCCGGAGGGGGGAACTGCGCTGCGCCCGTTAGCGGGGGTCACCTGCGTGCGCGCTCCCTGATACATACTTTCTACCGTGACCAGGTACAGGTACCTGCCTTGCGCGGGATTGACCTGGATATTCCTGCCGGATGTCAACTTGCCATTATGGGGCCGTCGGGAAGTGGTAAATCCACCCTTTTGCACGTGCTTGCCGGGATCTTGACACCCACCGGCGGGCAAGTGTGGGTGGATGACACGCAGCTGAATACCTTGAGTGAGAAGCACACTTCTCGACTTCGTTTGGAGAGGTTCGGCTTCGTGTTCCAAGACGGCCAGCTACTGCCGGAGCTCAGTAATGAAGAGAACGTGGCGCTGCCACTGATGCTGAATGGGGTGCCGAAGGCAGCCGCCAAGGAAGCTGCGCGCTCGGCACTTGCGAGCCTGGGGCTGGGTGAACTAGGCCGGTTCCGCCCCGGTCAGCTTTCTGGCGGGCAGGCACAGAGGGTGGCGATTGCGCGGGCTATCGCTACCCGCCCGGCGGTGGTATTTGCTGATGAACCCACTGGCGCTTTGGACCAGGGAACCAGTAGGGAAGTGATGGCGGCCCTGACTGCAGCTTGTAAGGCGAGCGGTTCCACCCTGGTGGTAGTGACCCACGACGAGGGCGTGGCGGCCGCTTTGCAGTGGATCATCCGGATGGAAGATGGGCAGATTAAATCGCTGGAGGGGGAACTGTGAATACGCCCGTGCGCGTGTGCGCCCACTACCTGCGGCGAGGTCGTGACCGCGCCACCACCGTCCTCATGACGATATCTTTGGCGTTGCCTTTCGCACTGTTACTAACCGTGGTGGGCGGGGCCAATATGTTTGTTAACCGCTACTACCACCCGCGTAACGACTTCATGTCCGAACGCTTCTATCTTTTCTGCGCCGCAGTAGCGGTGACACTGACGATAATCCCGATATTCTCGGCCAGCGCCACTGCCGCCCGACTTGGCCTTTTGCGTCGCACCCAGCACTTAGGGGTAATGCGACTGCTGGGGCTGAGTCCGCGCCAAGTGAAACAGGCGAGCTTAGTAGATACCCTCCTAGTTGCCGGCGTGGGACTGGCAGCGGGTTTCGCGCTTTACCTGCTGACCATGCCACTTTGGCAGTTCGCTAAGTTTCAAGACACCTACATCTCCTGGCAGGAAATGTGGCTGGGGGTGGAGCTTGCGTTACTTTGCCTAGCGCTCACCACGGTGATCGTAACGGTTTCTGCGTGGCTGGCACTGCGTCCTCTTGACATCGGGGTGCTTGGGGTTTTGCGGCGTTCAGAAGCTGCGAAAGTGTCGAAAAAGAGCCTGCTGGTGCTGGTGGGCATACTACTCATCTGGTTTTGGCCAGCGCAGATGATGCTGCGTCTATCAGTCGCACTGGGCATCGGCGTGGGAGTGGCGATACTGGCTTTGGTGCTGCTCATGATCCACTTCATCGGGGTGGTGACCATCGCTTTGGGTGGGCGCCTCATGGCAGCGTTTTCGGCTAGCCCGGCGGCTTTGGTGGCCGCCCGCAGAATCATCGACAACCCCCGCACCCAGTGGCGTTCCTTCGGGGCGCTAGCGCTGGTGGCGTTCATCGTCGCCACCACGGTACCCACCATCTCAGCGATAAGTTCCTATCAAGAAACCGATTACGATTTGGTGATTTCCCACGACCTGATCTTGGGAATGCTGATTGTCTTTAGCTTCACGTTCCTTTTGGCAGCGATCTCCACACTCAGCAACCAAAGCGCGCGCGCCTTGGATTCAGCTGCGCAACTGCGTGCGCTCATACACCTGGGAGCATCCCCAGCTTTCCTAGACCGCGCCCGCCGCTGGGAAGTTTCCTTCCCGATGCTGATAACGGTGGGAACCGCCTTCATCCTCGGGTTGGTCTTTAGCTTGCCACTTTCCATGCAGGTGCTGCGGTTAAGCTCCATCTTCGCCGCCCTGGGGATACTGGTACTCGGTGTAGCGCTAGTGCTTTTAGCCGGGGAGGGGAGCCGCTGGTGGCAACGCCAGGCGCTGGGGGCTTAGGTGAGGTCAATGCTCAAATGTATAGCGTGGGGTCAACAATCAGGTCGGCTTGGCGTGATTCTTTACAAATCGGTTGAGTCTTCGCCGGAATCCCAATCGCCACATGTTCGGCTGGCACATCCTTAACCACCACCGCATTGGCTCCAATCTTGGCCCCGTCACCGACGGTGATGGGGCCAAGTACTTTCGCTCCCGCCCCTATCATCACGTGTGAACCGACGGTGGGGTGGCGCTTTCCTTGCACCATCGCGACGCCCCCGAGGGTGACTCCGTGGAAGATCACCACGTCCTCGCCCACCTGCGCGGTTTCTCCGATCACCACACCGGTGCCGTGATCTATGAAGACGCGCCGGGAGATAACCGCTGCCGGGTGGATATCTATCCCCGTTATCACGCGCGCGTGGGAGGATATAGTGCGCGCTAGGGTGCGCATGCCGCGATGCCACAGGCGGTGGGCGAAGCGATGGGCCCAGACTGCGTGGACCCCCGGGTAGGCGAGGACGATCTCTAACCAAGAGCGCGCCGCCGGGTCGCGTTGGCGGGCGTTGGCCACGTCCTCGCGAATCAGAGAAAACAGGCTGATTTCACTGTTATGCACCGTTTAACTCCTTGCCACTAAGCATCTAGATCCGACCAAAGCGCGGTGGATAGATAGCGCTCACCGGTGTCGGGTAGCACCACTACCACAGTTTTACCCTCTAGTTGGTGGTCGCGAAGTAGCTGCGCGACTGCCGCCAGTGCTGCTCCTGAGGAAATCCCCACTAGGATCCCTTCTGTGGCGGCAACTTTACGAGCGTATTCCATAGCTTCAGCGGTGGTTACGGCAAGTACCTGATCAACTACCGAAGCATCGTAGTTGTCAGGGATGAAGTTAGCTCCGATGCCTTGAATCCCGTGCGGACCGGCCTCACCGGTAGTGATCAACGCGGACTCGGCGGGCTCCACTGCCACTAGCTGGGTCGCGCTGCCTCGTTCACGCAGGGCTTTACCCACACCTGAAATGGTGCCCCCGGTGCCGACTCCGGCGACCACCACGTCAACCTCGCCTCCGGTTTGTTCCCAAATCTCCGCGCCGGTACGCAGGTAGTGAGCGTGAGGGTTGGCGGGGTTGTTGAACTGGGATGCGAGGACTGCGCCGGGCCGCTGGGCGACGATGCGCTCCGCGGCCTCTACCGCTCCTGCCATCCCACTTTGCGGGTCGGTTAGGATCACTTCTGCGCCGTAGGCTCGCATCAACAGGCGGCGTTCGCGGCTCATGGACGCAGGCATGGCGATAACCACGCGATAGCCGCGCGCAGCGCCCACCATCGCCAGTCCTACACCGGTATTGCCGGAGGTGGCTTCCACCAAGGTGCCACCCGGGGGGAGGGCGCCGCTGGCTTCAGCGGCTTCCACAATGGCGAGGGCGACGCGGTCTTTCACCGAGCCACCGGGGTTAAAGGATTCGATCTTGGCCAGTACCCGCGTGGAGCCGGGGAACAACCGCGATAGCTGCACCAGGGGAGTGTGGCCGATAGTTTTGGTGATGTCTGGATAGAAGGACATAGTTTGAAGTTTTCTTTCTGCCTTAAGACGCGGCGTTAAGTTGGGCTTAGAGGCGCCGCTTACCGGTTGACTAGGGGTATTTTTTGAATCGCTAAATGAAGGATGTAACGGGGGATAGCACGCTAGGGAACTAAACGCTATACCCCTAAATACACCGGTGGTCAGCCTTGGTACCGCAGATGTCGCGCAGCCTAACTTGCAGCCGAAGGAACGCGGCAGATCCAGGTGTGCCGGCGGCTGGAAGCAAGACAGTAGAAATCACGTTTACGATCATATAGGGCGACCGCTGGCTTCGTCGATTTCAACCAGCTTTTGGGAAACAAAAAGTGGTTGACTTTGCCCGGAGGTTAACTCCGCCACTTGGGTGAGTAGCTGGCTACTTACCGCGGGCGGACAAATGTAGCTCACCTGCACCACTTCGGTGTAGGTGGTGTCCACTACTTCGCCGCCTTGTTGGTGGACTTGGGCGTGGAACTTACCGGCGGCGCTGTGGGGCAGTTGCACGTCCCATTGTTCCCAGTGTTCGAGTTTCACAGTCGAGGCGCGTTGGAGAGTTTCCGAAACCGAGGTGGAGTATGCCCGTACCAAGCCGCCGGCTCCAAGTAGTGTGCCCCCGAAATAGCGTGTCACTACGGCCGTGACATTGACCATATTATTTCGCCGTAAAACCTCCAGCATCGGCATGCCAGCTGTGCCTGAGGGCTCTCCATCGTCGTTAGAGTGACCAATCTCATTAGAATCTTCGGGTTTAACCACGAAAGCTGAGCAGTTGTGGGTGGCGTCAGGAAACTCTTCACGCACAGACGTGATAAACTGACGGGCGGCATGCTCAGAGGGAGTGTGCCCAAGCGATGCGATAAATCGTGAACGTTGGATGACGATTTCGTGGCGAACGCGGGTTTTGGCTCGCAGACTGCGCATAAGTTGACCTCCAAGATCGATTGTCTCACACCCACCGAAGGCGCGATGAAAGTCGCACTGTGCCCAAAGTGTGGTGGGACTTACCCTGTCCCAGCTTGAAATGCCGATAACCTTTCTCGATAATTGCCACCATGAGTCGATACTGCCAAGTCACTGGCGCGCGCCCCGGATTCGGGAAGAGCGTGTCACACTCTCACAAGCGAACCAACCGTCGCTGGGATGTTAACGTCCAGCGCAAGAAGTACTATGTTCCCTCCTTGGGGCGGAACATCACGATCAACGTCAGTGCCCGTGGAATCAAGGTCATTGACAAGATCGGAATCGATGCTGCCGTCGCCAAGATGAAGCAGCGAGGGGAGAAGTTCTAGTGGCCAAGAAATCCAAGATTGCCGCTAACAAGAAGCGCCAAGCCATTGTGGAGCGTTACGCTGAGCGTCGCGCCAAGTACAAGGCTGACAGCGTCAACCCGCACCTGAGCGAGGAAGAGCGCGCCGAAGCCATGGCGAAGCTGCACGCCCTACCGCGTGATGCCTCTCCCACCCGCGTCCGTAACCGCGGTGTGAACGATGGGCGCCCGCGTGGATATGTTGGAAAATTTGGTCTTTCGCGTGTTCAGTTCCGCGAAATGGCGCTGCGCGGCGAGCTGCCCGGCGTGACCAAGTCTTCTTGGTAACACTCCCGAAAGGATCAATACTGTGAAAGACGGGATTCACCCCACCTACGCACCGGTCGTATTCCGAGACAAAGCCGGCGATTTTGCGTTCCTAACTCGGTCCACTCGCACCTCTGACACCACCATTGAGTGGGAAGATGGCAACACCTACCCGGTGATTGACGTGGAAGTCTCCTCCGCCTCGCACCCGTTCTGGACCGGCAAGGGCCGCGTCCTGGACACCGAAGGCCGCGTCGAGAAGTTCTACGCTCGCTACGGGAAGCGTCGCTAAGGAAAACTTAGTCGCACCGGGTGTGAAGACGCTTGCGCGTCGAATATCACATTCGTGCAGTACCGTCAGAAGTGGCAAAACTTTGCCTCGGCATGGCAAAGTTGAGTGTGTTCAGTAATATTTTCTCGACAGTGAAGGAGCGGCAAGGACAATGGCTGTACCTAAGCGTAAAATGTCCCGGTCGAACACCCGCACGCGTCGCTCGACGTGGAAGGCAGAGGTCACCGAGTTGGTCTCCATCCGCGTCCAGGGCCGTGACATTCGGGTGCCGCGTCGCCTGGTGAAAGCGTACAAGACTGGAGCTATTGAGCTCGACGACTAACGCTTACACAAAACGCAAAGCGGTGGGGAGGATTTAGTTCCTCCCCACCGCTTAATTGTGTCTGCCTTTTAATTGCGTCTGCTTTGCGAACTGGTATGCAACCGCCCTCGGGGTAGGGGCGCGAGCGCGAAACTAAGGCTTACGCAGGCGTTTGGTGAGGGTGTTGGTGGCTTGCTCCACCGGGCGAATAATCATCGAATCAATATTGACGTGGGCCGGTAGCTGCACACACCAGCGAACAGCTTCAGCAACATCAGCCGCTTGCAACGGGCTTTGCACACCGGCGTAGACCGCGTCAGCTTTTTCCTGCGATCCCAAACGATTTAAAGAAAACTCTTCGGTGTGCACCATACCTGGGGCTATCTCAACTATCCGTACCGGCTCACCCGCCAGCTCTTGGCGCATAGTCAGGGGGATAACGCGCTCAGCGTGTTTAGCAGCCACGTAGCCGCCACCTCCCGGATAGGTGTCGTGGGCGGCGGTGGAGGTAATGAAAACAATCGTGCCACCTTCGCGCCGCATCGCCGGGAGCAGGGCGCGGGTGATCTTAACGGTAGCGAGCACATTGATTTCGAACATGTGCTGCCAACGCTCCACCACGGCCTCGGCAATCGAATCAACTCCGAAGGCGCCCCCGGCGTTATTTACCAACACTTGCACTGCGCGCCCGTCAAGATACTCAGTGACAGTGTCGATACCGGCGTCCTTAGTTAAATCCGCAGCCACGTATTCACAGCCCGTCTGCGCCGCTAACTGAGCTAAGCGTTCTTTTCTGCGCGCTACCGCCACCACCTGCCAGCCGGCGGCTTGTAGGGCAGCTGCACAGGCCCATCCGATGCCGGAGGAAGCCCCCGTTACCACTGCTGTTTTCGTCATTGAATCCTCCTTCTCACAGGGGGTGAAGTAGGTGGCATAGCAGGAGAGTCTTTGGCACCCCCGACAGGATTCGAACCTGCGACCAATTGCTTAGAAGGCAACTGCTC
>JAUNVG010000003.1 GCA_030537735.1 Actinomycetaceae bacterium | reverse complement strand
GGTTGGTGGTTTCGCCACTGTGAGGGTTTAGGCCAGGTTTGGGGTTGGTTTTGGCCTAGTTGCTCACGGTGGGTGCGGGGTGGGTTGGTGGTTTCGCCACTGTGAGGGTTTAGGCCAGGTTTGGGGTTGGTTTTGGCCTAGTTGCTCACGGTGGGTGCGGGGTGGGTTGGTGGTTTCGCCACTGTGAGGGTTTAGGCCAGGTTTGGGGTTGGTTTTGGCTTAATCGCTCACGGTGGGTGAAAAGGGCAAGCCCGGGGCAGAGCTCCTACTCAGATTCGCGCCGGAAACAGGAAAAAGTGCCGCGCACTACCTACGCAACCGGTTGGGAAAGGGCATATTCGATGGCTGCTGCCAAACCGTCCTCGTCAATACGCGGAGCCACCCACTGCGCAGCCTCTATCGCGTCGGAAGTGGCGTTACCCATCGCCACCGAGACCCCAGCCTCGCGCAGCATCGACACGTCGTTACCAGCATCGCCAACAGCAACGGTCGAAGACACAGGCATTCCCAGGGCGTCAACCACATTCAACAAGCCAGTACCTTTACTGATACCGCGCTTGCCGACTTCGAGGATCAACCCCTCCTTCACAGACACCGCGGCCGGGATCACATCTACCCGCTGGCCAATAGCAGCGAGTACATCCTCATAGGTAATAGGGGAGTCCGGAGGGAACGTCACCATCGCCTTAGTGGCACGATCAGTGCACACGCTGAACGTACGCGGTTCAACTAACGCCACGTAATCCGCCCAGTCACCGATGATCGTATTTCCCTGGGGGATACCCTCGCTGAAATACTTCAGGTAGTCGGTTGTGGTGTACATACCGTCGGGGTTCTGCCATATCCAGCGGCCCTCGTTAGCGGTGAAAAAATCTTCAATGAAATGGACCGTGTCGCTGTCGATATGCTCATCGAACAGTACCTTGTCGCCCAGCTGCCCGTATGCGCCATTGCCGCCAACAATTCCGCAAAACCCTATGTCCCACAGCCAGGGGTAGACCTCAGGCAGGGAGCGCCCTGTGCACATGAAAACTTCATGCCCGTCTTTAACCACTTGACGGATAGCTTCTTGGGCACTGGTCGGAACCTCCTGGTCTTCGGTGATTACAGTTCCATCTAAATCAAGGAAAAACAGGCGCTTCATAGTTGCATTATCCCACGTGGGGTCAGTGGTCTTGGCATTACAAGTCCTAACTCGATGGTGACAATGGCAACCAAACCGATCCTGTCGCAGGTTCGGAGCCCCTTCAGCATGCGTAGGAAACGGAAATGCCACGCCACAGTTGGTGGTTGCGCCACTGTGCGGTTTTGCGCATGTTACTGGGTTGTATTGGGCGTAAGCGCACTGGGGGGGGGGGGGGGGGGGGCGGGGTGGGTGTGGGATGGTGTTTGGGTGGGTGGGTGATAGGTGTGAGGGCGAGGCATCCGGGTGCGTGAGGTGCGTGCTCTTGGGATGCGACCGCTAGGAAGAAACAGCGACGACAGGAACGAAGAACCATTGGCGACCGCAACGAAGAAACACCGGCGCAGCGGCGGATAGGAGTAGAATACACATTGTCCCAATGCGGCCCCCAACCCCACCCGGAACAGTGGCTCGCCCAATGAAGGAAGCTAAGCGATGGCGCAGGATTCATCCTCATACCAGAAAGCTCTAGAAGCGATAGTAGCTAACGACGCGGCCTCAGAAATCTCAGCTTCCCAGGCAGAGCGAGCCTTACACATCCTCGAAGAAGCACTGACAAACCCCAGTGACAGTGCCTGGAAGAAGCTAGAAGAAGAAATCGCTTCCGAATGGCCAGTGGATGACCCATTTTCCGAGAGCTTTTACAACTACGTGCTCGAACAGCGGCGTGCCTTTGCCCCCGCCCCCACTACGAGCGACTTCAACGACATCTCCCAATTCTTCAGCCAGGAAACAGCACACTCATCCGCTGATAGTTCTTCCTCCGCGGGATCCGCTCGGCCGCACCCCCACACGCAGGGGGCAGCTGGAGCGATTGGCTCCACGGATACGGACCGGCAGCTGGGACTCGACGAGGAACTGATCTTACTTGACCCCGAGTTTCTCCCTATAACCGCCATTTTTGGAGTTGCCGGAATGGGCGCGAGCGGGACAGCGTTCTTCGTCAAAGACTACGTTTCATCCGCTTTCCTCAGGCATGTTGTTACCCGTGAAGACAGGCTGCTTGATTCTTACCGCTTGGATCAGTACTTAGAAGATGAAGATATATCTGCGGCTGATTTTGTGCGTCAATGCGGCAGCCGCATTGGTGGCCGCGAGGACGTGAAGGCGGAGTTACTCAATTGCGACCTACGTTCTGCGTTTGCGCGGTTGGCTGCTTTCGAGGACTCGGGTGACTTCGGTGTTCTGGTTCTCGGCACGAAGCAACCGGCTTGGAGCGTGGTCTTTGCATCCGATGCGCGCCTGCTCCCCAGATTCGAGGCTATGTTAAGTGAGTTATGTCGCCATGGGGCTCATTCGTTCCTCGTATCTGCCACCCCGTCCTCGGCGAGTTTGCGTTTCTTACCCGCGAAGGTCGCCACCCGCTACCTGTGGGGAATCCGCGCGATTACTGGGTTTTCCCCCGATCCTTCCCAAACGCGTCACGTTCGCACCGTGCAGGACGAGGCCGGGCGGTGGCGTGTGAAGGAACACGGTCCTAGACAGTTTTGGGAGCCTAATATCGACTACCGCAGTTCTCAAGCTGGAGGTGGCCTATCCGCGAGGGAGTTCCGCGGTATGCTTCGATCTTTCACGCTGGATCCTTGGGTGGAGAGCTTTTACCGCGCACCGTTTTATTTGATTACAGCGCCTCGCTGGGTGGAGTAGATCAGGCAGATACGAACCTGTCACCAGTTGGTGGTTAGCCGCTTGGAGGACACGTACTCTCCACTTCCCCTGGACGCACCACTCGCCCTCGTCCCGTCAGCGTGCTTCTACGCTGCGTCTCGCAGCAGATAGGTATCGAACGCGTCCTCTAACGCCATGAGGGTAGCTGTCATCTTCTCCAACTGCGATTGAGGTATCGCAGCGGCGACTCTGCCGGGGTTATAGATCTCTACAACTGCGGTACTGAGCCGGTCGTGTATCCGTATGTCGGCGATCCTCCATTTGGCGATGCGGCGTTTTTGTTTCCCTCTTAACTGCACCACAATGAGTTTTCGTCCCCATATATCCTTGACCTTCAAATCTGTGATGTCAGCGAACACGATTGGTTTCCGGTCCCTCAGAACTAGCGACTCAGCGTCAATGGTGCCTCCGTACTGGCGGGTGAGGCTGAAGATGAAGTAGTAGTTGAATGCCAGCAGCGGCAAGGTAAGAACAACGAATGCTATTGCGGTTTGGTTCCTCTGAGAAGCGACTACCACGAGGAAAACGTGGAAGGCAGCAAAGGCGTTTGCGACGTTTACCACTTGCCGGCGCCAGTCCCTCTTGGGGTGGTTTGCGTGTGGTTCGCGTTTACGCATGGCCGCGGCTAGGTGGGAGTTCGCCAGCTTTGGGCCTCGTCGCCACCACCACGCGACAGTGGCGGCGGTGATGAGTATCCAAAAGATCGATAGGACTATGAAAACTATGGCTTCTTCTGGCATCACTGTGCCTCCTCACGCTGACTTACTGAAGCTAATTTAACTATTCTTCTCTCGGCAACGCAGGTTACCGATGAGTGTTCCCCAATACTGTTCTAGCTTCGGGAGGCTGTCACTCTTCCAACGTTTTGAAGCCGGCCACCGCGCCCGGGCTTTTGCTGTGGGGTGTGACGCCACGGCAGCGCCGGCGCGCCGATGCCACATACACGCGGGTGGGTGGCCCCGTATTCTTTGGCCCGCTGGTGTACTCGGCGCTCCCATACCCGCGGCTGGTCGTTGCCGGCTTCCTCCGCGTTGGGGGAGTAATGAACGAGGACGTGGCGAGCTCCGTCTTCCACCATCGTGTATCTTAACCGTGGTGTGAGATACTTTTCCCGTGAAGAAGCGACGCAACCTGATGTTAGCACTTGGGGGCTACCTGCTGCGTTTTATCGTGGTCTCATCCCTAATGGTATTGACCTTTAAGTTCGCGTATTCCCAACTAGACTCGTTGCATCCTTGGCCCGACTCAAACCAGGCTCCAACGGTGGAAATAGATGACCCTGCGGGTCTGCTGCGCACGGACGCGCCCGCCTCTCCCACAACCGACGACCCAGTCCCTCCCGCAGCGGAAACTGATTTAGAGGAAGAGCTGGAGAGCATCTTCTTCGGCGAACCCACTCGTCTTCTAATCCGAGTGCGCCCCGACGCTACTCCGATGGGAGGGGACTTACCTATTTTCTACGGTGAAGATCCGTTCCCCACTTGTTCCACGTATTCTGATTGCCTGGTGAGCTCCCACCCCGACTATTTCGATGAAGTGAGGGTGGACTATTCGCAGTATGTTGTCCCCAAACCCGACGCTCTAGTTATTGATATTGTCGCGGCTTCTTCTGAAGTGAAGGTCTTTTACGGTCGTAATCCAGAACATCGTAGCTCCTCGATGGAGCAACTCTTAGCTGGCACTTTCGGCAGTAAACCTGACAATGACCAGACGCCACCGAAGTTCGCTTCGGAAAAAACCGGTAAGGCCTGGGTGACGCTGAGTCATGAGGAACGCGACGACATGCGAGCTCGAGAACGGTCCGAGGTCGACAGTAGCGATATCCCTGAGCCCACTAGGCTTTTAGAGCATTCCCTGCAGGTAGCGGTGGCGCGCGGTGATCTTGACCAAAGGCTGATAGCCGATAACTTGGGTGTGTTCTCGCGGGCTTTGGGTTATGGACCGAAATACGACCCTTCTGAGTGGCAGGTCTCCGTCAAACAGGGCGCTATTTCTTTGTCGCTCCTTGTGGGCGGTTTATCGTGGGTTCTGTTGTCTATGATTCACCACCTGCTAGGTGTGGGGTTTTCTCGCCTGCGCCACCCCCTTGGCACTAAGCGCGCCCGTAAACGCAGGCGAGCTTTCATCGCGCAGGTTCGTACCGATGGTTTGATGCACGTCGATCAGTTGCAGTTGGATTCGCTGGTTGTTCCCGATGCTTATAAGCGGGCGTTTACCGCGCGCAGTAATAAGTGGCTAGACAAAGTGACGGAACTTGGCCGCCGCGAGTTTGAGTTTTTTGATTCTACTCGCGGCCCCGATGGTGGGTTGGCTTCGTTAAAGCACTTGTCTGCCACTTCGGAGTTAGCTGAGTTAGTGCAACGAGGGCGGGTGGTGCTGGATCTGGATAGTGCTGGCCTTGCTAATCCGGCTGAGTTCGATCCGGTTTCGCACCCGTCGGTGGCGAGCTTGCGTGAGGGGTTCGAGGCTGCGCAACGCTTTCAAAAGGCTTTCCCAGATTCTGGAGTAGTTCTTGCTCGGGCGGTGGAAGATGCCAGTGCGGCGTTGCGTTCGGCGGTGGCGAACCCGGTTACAGTGCAGGAAGTAGCTGAGGTTTTACGTTCCTGGGATCGGGCGGCGCAAGAACTTGCGAATGCTACCGTGGGGCTGCCTGCCCCGACGTTGACTGTGCGTACTCCTCGGCACAGTTGGGCTCCTTTCGGCCGGCGCGAGGTGCGGGCGGAGATTAAAGCGATGCAGCTTCCGGCTTTGGAACGTTGCTTAACTCCAGGGGTAGCTGTTGCTCTGCCAACGATTCAGGGTGATCGTCGCACTGATCCTACCTCTGGTGAGGAGGAAGTTAGCGCGCAGGCTTCGGGGGACTCAACCAACCCGACGCAGACTCCTTCGTTACACGATTTCACCCCCGAATCTAAACGTCAGGAACCACTTCAGGTGAGTGTGGGGCCGGTGGCACTGTTGGCGGGCACTGCTGTGGCGCTGTTTATCGGGTTCTTATTTTTCTCCGGTTCCATCATCGAGAAGTCGCACGAGTATCCAACTCAGTACGCGGCTGTGACGTGGATTGTATGCGCGATAGCTATAGCCGCCACGATGGGGCTGGCTAGAGTATCGCGCTGGCTGTGGCAGTCGATCAGCTCGTTTTGGAACAAGCGCCAGATGACGCGCCACATTCTGACCGGGCTTTTAATGGGCGAAGATAACTTGCGTCTGGAAGTAGAGCGTTTAACTCAGCTGTTCCCCAACTATGCTCAGTCCTTGCAGCGCCGTTTGGAGACTTTCCTTTCCTGCCGCGATGACCTTTTACAGCTAGTTAACGCAGATGGACATCAGATTGATTGGTCGAAGGAGGACCCTTTCGTCGCGGAGTTCGCTCAGGTGGTGCGCGTACAGGCGTATTCGCTTTGGCGTACCGCTGATATTTTGCGTCAGCGCGAGGGGTCGCGCGAAGCGTGGAGGATGGAGTTCACCGCGGTGGTGAACGCGATTTTGGATAAGCACGGTCCGAACGCGGTGTTTAACGCGATGTCGTTGAACACGGAAGTAGAGCTGGGACAGATCAGCATGGAACAGGCTCTGAGCGAGCTTGATGACCTCACCCAGACTTACCGGCTGGCGCGTATTATCCGCGCGGTTCCGGTTAAGACTCGTGTCGGCTCCTGGTACGCCCCGCCCTTGGATTCGCAGCAGGCTTTCCTTAGCCAGCATCGGGAGTTACTTGAAGCCCTCACGGTTTTGAACCGCCCAGTCGATGGTGGTGGTTATGTGTTGTCGGAGTTTTCTTCTGAATTGTTGCGCATTAAAGGTGAACCCCTCGATGAAGTGTTTCAAAAGTTCTTGGTTTTCCTTCTAATGCCGTTACTCGGGGTTGTCTTAATGCTTATCGGACCATCCCCCCAGGCGCAGTCGTCTTGGGAGTGGAAGATCGATCGGTCCGAAATGAGTGCGAAGGCGCAGCAGGTGGTGGTTGTCGATCCTGAGAACCGGATCGCTAACGAGGACCTGTTGCGAAGCAGGATTGCGGTAGAGCGTTTCCCGATACCCGTGAATATCGCGGTTGTGGTCCTGTCCTCGCAGCCTCCGGTGGGGTCACAGGCCGCTTTAGGTGATGATTCGCAGCAGGAGCGGTGTCGCCTTTCCGCCCTCATGATTGACACGAGCAGGTGGTGTGGCACCGGTCATCCTCGCCCCAATACCCTGCTTTTTAACGTCTACGATAATGAGCTGAAGATTAACGGCGGTTCCCTGGTGGGGCTTCCTTACGAACGCGGGCTAAAAGTGGATCTGGAGGGGCAGAGTGACCCCACAGACGCGATCTTGCGCTGGCTGGACGGAAAAGGCAGTTTCACCTTCCTCCGTTAGCGAGTTTGCGCCGCGGTTATACAATGGCGGGGTGGAGAAAAATACCGCTGAAGCACCGTTGGTGTTAGGAATCGAATCAACTTGCGACGAAACCGGGGTGGCTCTGGTGCGGGGGAACACGCTACTGGCGGACCGCACCGCTACTTCCATGGACGAGTACGCCCGTTACGGTGGCATTATTCCCGAGATCGCCTCGCGCGCTCACTTGGAATCTTTCCTTCCCACGTTGGATGCGGCTTTGGACGAGGCCGGGGTGGCGTTGTCCGATATTGACGCGGTCGCGGTGGCGGCAGGACCGGGGTTGGTGGGTTCTCTCACAGTGGGGATCTGCGCGGGGAAGACTTTGGCGTCGACTTTAGGCCTACCGATTTACGGGGTGAATCACGTTCTGGGGCACCTGGCGGTGGATGGGCTGGTGGAAGGCCCTTTGCCGGAGCGCTTCATTGGCCTGGTGGTCTCCGGCGGTCATTCGAATCTGTTACATGTGCGTAACCTGGCGACCGATGTGGAGGAGCTAGGAGGCACGCTAGATGACGCGGCGGGGGAGGCTTTCGATAAGGTCGGTCGCCTGCTGGGACTACCGTACCCGGGAGGCCCCCATGTAGATCGCTTGGCGCGTGAGGGGCAGCGAGATGCGATTGTTTTCCCCCGCGGCCTATCTGCCGGCAAGGACAAGCACCGTTACCGGTACGACTTTTCGTTCTCGGGGTTGAAAACCGCGGTGGCCAGGTACGTAGCATCCCTGCGCGCCGAGGGTAAGGAGCCGGACGCCGCCAACATCTGTGCCGGTTTCAGCGAGGCGGTTAACGATTCACTCACCGCGAAAGCGGTCCAGGCCGCGCTGGATCACGATTGTGACACCATCGTGGTTGGGGGCGGGTTCTCCGCGAACTCGCGTCTGCGTGAGCTCTTAGCCGAACGCGCCGCCGCAGCCGGGGTGCAGGTTCGCATCCCACCGCTGCGTTTTTGCACCGACAACGGTGCTCAGATCGCCGCTATGGGGGCGTTATTGGTGGCAGCTGGTGTGGAGCCGTCGCCGCTGGACTTTTCTCCCGACTCAGGCATGCCCCTAACCACCATGGTGGCCCGCTAAACCGGGTGACCCGCGCCCAGGGGGCGCTGGCCGTGCTAGGTTGCGCCAGCTTGCGCCCCCGCAAACGGACCTCCCAGCCCAGGGGCGCTGCAGACAAACTACGGGCGTGGGTCTTTCAACCGCGCGGGAGCAGCCGCAGTGAACGACAGCGGGTCGATGGGACGATCAGCCTTGAACTCGGCACGCATTAGATCCACCATGGCTTTAGCAGGGAAAGTATGGCGCTTACCGACAATCGCCAGGCGCTGGTAGGCCGCACCCATGCGGATAATCTCGTTCACACCTTCCAACTGTTCACGGCACCCTAAATCGTCGGCCACCGGACGCAGCATTTCCAGCATGTTACGCAAGGTGGTGACCACGTCTTCTTGGTTACCGTCCTCGTCGATAATCAACGTCGCATCCATCCCGTAACGACTGGCACGCCACTTGTTTTCAGCTACGAACCAGTCCGGAATAGTGGGGAGCTGCTCGCCAGCGTCATAACGACGCGAGTAGTACTCCACCAAGCATTGCGTGAGGGCAGCCAGCACACCGACTTCGAAAATGTTGGTGGCGGCGTCGAAAACTCGCACTTCAATGGTGCCGAGCTTGGGGGAAGGGCGAATATCCCAACGCACCTCGCTGAAGTCAGAAATCACCGAGGTGCGAGTGATGTCTTGTACGTAGTTTTCTAGGTCTTCCCAGCGCGTGAACTGGCGGGGAATACCAGCGGTGGGGAGCTGCTGGAAATACATTGCGCGGTTGGACGCATACCCGGTGTCCTCGCCGGCCCAGTAGGGGGAGGAGGACGAAAGCGCCTGCAACTGGGCGAAGCGCGTGAGCAGGGCGGTCATGATGGGCAGGACCTTATTGGGGTCTTCCACGCCGACGTGGACGTGGACTCCGTAAAGTTGCATCTGCCGCCCCCAGTACTGGGTGCGTTCAACCAGATCCGCGTACCTCCCGTTGTCGGTGACCCGCTGGTAGGCGGGGTTGGCGAACGGGTGGGTGCCGGCGGTGGCGAGGTCGATGCGCATGGGTGTGGTGACCGGGCGCAGTAGGGCGGTGGTGACTCTGAGGTCGTCCAGACATTCGGGGACGGTGGCGCGCGCTCCGGAGGTGATCTCGATGGTGTTGAGCAGCATTTCCCTGTGAATATGCGGGTTCTTACCGTCGCGTTCGACGATATCCATAACCGCGTCCGCGCTTTGCCGCAGGTCGCCGGTATCGACATCAACCATCTGGAGTTCCCACTCCACTCCAATGGTGGAGCGTTTGGACTGTTGGAAACGCATTGCCTAAGTTCCTTTCCGCCGTCACCTTTTAGCCTAAGGCAAGGCGAGTTTCGTTGCGCGCGCTGACCGCAGGTTAAACCGCTACTAGACGCGGCGGCAAAGAATGGCGCGGTGGCGTCCATTAACGCGGGTCGCGATCACGGTCAACACACCGGGGGCTGCGGCGTTAGCAGCGGGGGCAGCAGCATCGGCGGAAAGCGGCGCGGAGGCCTCGCCCGCAGGCGTGGCGGTGCTTGTCGGGGTGCCAAGTTCGCGAGCGTCGCTGGGAACTTCACTGGCGCTTTCAACTCCTGAGCTGGTGGCGCGGGCGCTGCTGGGCGTGTTAGCGGGGGCGGCGGCGCCTCCGAACTTAGCTAGGGCCTTATTCAACTGCCGCTGCAACCCAGCCGGGTCGATATCCGCACCCCGCTTCTTCACCTCGGCGCGAGAAAAACCGTATTCCGTCGCCACCGAGCGTGCCGCCGCAACGATCGCTTTGGGTTTGAGCGCCACCGTCTCTAGCACTTGGAAACAGCTGGCGGCAGGGGCCCACTGCGGCGGAACCGGACTGTTCCCGGTCAGGTAGGCGATGGAGGGTGAAACCACGCCGCTGGCGTCGCACGCCGCGGCGAACTTCGCTAGAGCCCCGGCGCGAATGATGGCGGCGTCAGGTTCCCACACAAACTCACCCAACGGCGCGGTATCGACCTGCTGCACTGGTGCGCTAGGATCCCCATCCACCCTCAGACGCAGCGAGCCTTCACCGGTTAAAATGACCGCGGTGCGCCCCGGTCCTTCCGGGCTTAGCCCCGGCGACCACAAGGAAGCATCCGCTAAAACTCCGGCATGCGAAACCCACTGCGCACGGTAGGAAGATGGAATCCACTGGTAGTCGATGCCGGGAGCCACTTTTACTCCCAGTCGGTCACAGCCAGCGGCAGCCAAATCCTGTCCCCACTGCAGCACCTGAGGCAGGGAAGGGGACCATTTCGCGGGATCCATAATCCGACGATTACCGCTTTGGGCCCCACTGCGGCGGGCAGGGTCAGCGAAAACTGCATCCACGCCCTCGTCCACTAACTGCGCTAAGGAAAGCTCAGTTACGTCCCCCAGCTCCACGCTGGATTCAGGGAAGAAGCGCAGGTTCACCAAGGCGGCAGCCACCGCCTGCGGATCCAAGTCCCAGGCCCGCACCGTCAGACCCAGTCCAGCGAGGGCGAAAGCGTTCGCTCCGATACCACACCCTAAGTCAGCAACGATTTTCGCCCCGCCATCGTGGAAACGCTGGGCGTGTAGGGCAGCGATTGGGAGGCGAGTGGCTTGTTCCAAGCCGTCGCGAGTGAAAATCATTGAGCGCGCGAACTGCCCAAATTTTTCGCTTCCCTGGCGCCGTAAATCCAACTGCGTGAGCAGCGCCGCGCGCGCGGAAGCGGAAGGAGCGGCCGCTTGTAGTAGCTGCGCCACGTCCTCGGGGTCGGCAGCGGTTAGCAGCTCGAGGAGGCGGTAGTTTTCCGGTTGGAGGATGATGCTAATTGGGTCAGCTGCCATGGGGCTCTTTCTGCGGGGTGTGTTATTGGCTATGTTACTGATTTGTGGGGGTGGGTGCTTGTCGTTGTGACTACTACAATTCCCAGTTCTGGCACTCAGCTTGCATGAGTGCTAACGCTGGCATTAATCTATAGTACAGACACGGCTTAGCCCGTATCGAAGAGTTTTCTCAGGCCGAACCCCCGCGACGGCGGCTCTGAGGCAAGTAACTGGCGCCGAGCGCCACAAGCTATGAAGAAGGGGAGTGTGCGACAAATGTCGATCTCCATTAAGCCGCTCGAGGATCGCATTGTGATCCAGCAGGTAGAGGCCGAACAAACCACCGCTTCGGGCCTGGTTATTCCCGACACCGCGAAAGAAAAGCCGCAGGAAGGCACCGTAGTCGCCGTAGGCCCAGGCCGTATCGACGACAAAGGTAACCGCGTTCCCATGGACGTTGCCGAAGGTGACGTGGTGATCTACTCCAAGTACGGTGGCACCGAGGTCAAGTACCAGGGCGAGGAATACCTCATCCTTTCTGCCCGCGACGTACTGGCGGTAGTGACCAAGTAAAACTATGTAGCGTCAGTGCGCTACAAGTTAGGGCCGGGCGGTATCGAATCTGGTTTCGAACCTCCCGGCCTTAACGCTGTCCAGTCCCCGACAGAAAAAGAACCTATCTTGTCGAACGAAACCCCTCACCCTGCTGTGCGTGCTGCTGCGTCCCCGGATCCTGCCGCGCCTGCCGCTGCGTCCCCGGATCCGGCTGTCCGCGGTACTGCTGCTGCGTCCCCGGACCCAGCCGTGCGCGCAAGCGCCGCCACCTGGTTCATTAACCACGGACTACCGAGCTTCGCGTCGCGCCGAGCCGCCCATCTCAGCATGCTTTCGCGCCTGGCTCCACTGGCAGTTCTGATTGTGGTCGCCCAAATCAGCATCCTCATCACCAGCGCCCTCATGGCGGTGATCCTGCGTTCTCCGGTGTTCGACGTCCTCGAACGCACTTCCGGCGCCGCCACAAAACTATCGGAGACGGACTCGGCATGGGCCGAAGTCATCGCCCTCACCACGCTGTCAGTGCCGGCGGCAGGCTTGGCGCTGTCGGTTTTTCTCGCGTGGTTAGTGTCGCGACAGTCGCGTCGTGTACGCAAGTGGGTCGGGGCAGTAGGCCTGGCACTGTTCATCTGCTCCCCGCTACTGGCTCGCCTGGTGGCGGACTTCTCAGGGGTGTTTTCGTCCTCGCCGCTGCGGATCTTAGGGTGGATGGCGGCGCGCATAGTGACCGTGGTGGTGCTGGTGGTACTGGTGCGAGCCGGCGTGGGAGCAATCCTGTCATCGGCCTGGGCAAGAGCGCGTTCACAAGTCCAAAACGCCGCGCCGCTGGCGGCGAAAGCGTTGCCGGTTACGATCCTGACGTTCCTCTTTGCCTACTTCTCCGCCGAGACCTGGCAAGTTACAGCCGGCATGTCACTGCCGCGCTTGGTTTCCGTGGTGGGAATCCTGCTGGCGTTGGCGCTGGCACTGGTGGTTTTCACAACCTCTGACCGAGTTGATGACATCGTGAAGCAAGGGGTGGCGTTTTCCCAGCATCGACAGTTGTTTCAGGAAGTTTGCGGCATCGACGCGGCTTCTTTCTCGGTGACGAGGACGGGTGGCGAGGTGGAAGAACCAACTTTCGTTCCCGTTACCCGAATGGAAAAAAGCAACCTGGTGCTGTTGCAGGCGGTGGCGCAACTGTGGCAGGCGCTGCTATTTGCCTTGGTGGTGTGGGTGTTCCTGCTGGGGTTTTCCATCGCTGCGATCCCGCCGGTTACAGAGGTGAAATGGACCGGGGTGGACGTGCAGGCTTTCAGTGTCAATGACGTGACCTTGCCGATAACGGTGGCGCACGTGAAAGTGTGCTCCCTGTTGGCAGCGGTCTCGGCACTGAGCTTCGCTGGCGCTTCAGCGACCGATGACTTTTACGCGCGCAGCCTCCAACAAGACCTAGATCGGGAAGTGGAACAGGCCCTAGTGGTCAAGCACTTGGCTCACGTCGCTGCGTGAAGTCTGTTTCGCCTGTCGCCCGCCTACTGCACTTGTTCCTCTGCCATTTACCGCACTTCCTGCACCGAGGCTAGGTGGGTGAGTCACCAGCAGGGCAAGTCGCTACTATCAGGGTGGGGCGCGACTAGCGCTACTCCCGGCTGTCTGCTCTTGTGGGTTCGAGGGCAAAAATGTGCCCCACCCATTTCGGGCGGGGCACAGAATCTTCTGGTTCAGGCTTCTAGGCACTGCGGCGAGCGCGTTTGCGGTTGATTATTTCGCGACGCTCTTCTTCCGTCATGCCGCCCCAAACACCATAAGGTTCGTGTACGCGCAAAGCGTGTTCGCGGCATTCGTTCAGGACCGGGCAAGTTTGGCAAATCGCTTTAGCTGCGGCGGCGCGGCGGCGGCGAGTGGAGCCGCGCTCACCTTCAGGGTGAAAAAACAGCTCGGTGTCTAAGTTTCGGCAAGCACCGTCATACTGCCAATCCCAACGATCCAAGACGGGACCTGGTAAGCGCGATACATCAGCCATAATGGTGCTTCCTTTCTATATGACCATTGCGCAAGTGCGCTGCGATTAATACTATCAAGTTGTGCAATAGTTGTTCAAGTATTTTGCGTAAAGAGTTCACGCGGTAAATGAAAGTGGGGCAAGTTCTGCGAAGAGTGCGAGGTAGCTGTAAAGTGTTCTCATACCGAAAAAACGGCGTATCCCGCGTAAACATAGGCGCGAGAGCGGCGGAACCTGACGGTCTAGACCTAGGTGGTATGTCCGGTCACTCAGATGAGAGGTGGGCGAAAACCCTTATCTATGACGAAGCTCACCACCCCTCTGGGGGGTTGTAACCCACAGGAACCCGCCAACGCCACCTACTGGAACCACCAGCAGGTACCCCGCCACGACGACACCAGGATGAGAGGTAGACAGATGCCCCGCCCGGATCTCACTACCCACCTCGCTGCCGTGCCACTTTCCATCACCGCCACCGCACAGCGACTAGGGATCTCACCATCGACGCTGAGAACCTGGGAACGCCGCTACGGCCTCGGCCCACAAACCAGGGAAGCAGGCAAACGTCGCCGCTACGGGCCCGAAGAAATCGAAGTCCTCGAAAACGTCCTCCGCCTCGTACGATCCGGAGTCTCACCCGCAGACGCCGCCGCATCCGTGCAAGAAGCCCACCAAGTCGTATCGCAAGTAGGCGAAGAAACCAGCATTGACGACCTCGCCAACGACGCACAAAACGGGTGCTACGAAGACCTACGACGAAAAATAGACATACTCATCAGCCGCGACGGACTACTGCGGACCTGGTCGGACTACATCGGGCCAGTGATGAAGAAAATGCGCTACCCAACCGAGGGGAACCGGCCCGGAGTAGTGCCACGCACCATGCTCACCCAGGCAGTTCTCTCCGTCGTGTACGAAGTTGCCGAACAATGCGAAGACCGGCAACGCAAAGAAGAAAAAGCCTGCCCCGTGCTGATCGTCACCGATGACGCCCGCGAACTGCACGCCCACATCGTGGGAGTATCACTGCAATGGGAAGGCATCCTCACCCGCATCGTGCCGGTAATCGTGCCTGCATCCGACCCCAGTGTGCACGCCGCAGACATGGTTGAACTAGTGCAGCGATACTGCCGCACCGTCGGCGCGCACAGCGTCATTGTCATGGGCACGCTCGTGGCTGACAGCGAATTCATTAGCGGGCTAGACGAGGGCGACTACAACCTCGTGCTAGTAGGGCGACATCGCGGAGTGGACGCAGCCCCCAGCGCCACCCGGGTGCGATCCTTGCCCGCATGCGTGGAAGAGGCCATTGAGATTGCGCGAAACTGCTCCTACGATGAGAAGAAAGAAAACCGCCCCATAAGTGGCGGCGAGGGAGCGCAGCTGTGCGCAACCAGGTAAGAAACTAGGAGCTCAACGACGATGACCGCAGTGCGCCAAAACGCCCAACAATTCAGCAGCCAAGCGCGAGAAGAAGACCTAAAAGGCATACTTGACTTCGCTCGGAAAGCAAAAGTAGAAACCGGGTTCGGATACCTGAACTCCGACGGCACCGTCGACACTAGTCGCCCCGTGGAACTGTGGATCACCTGCCGCATGACCCACGTGTACGCCCTCGCGCACCTGCAGGGATATGAAGGCGCTGCCGAAATCGCCAAACACGGGGTAGATAGCCTGCGCGGGCCATTCCACGACGAAGAATACGGCGGGTGGTACTCCGCGATAAGCCACGAACTGCAAGACCTGCACGCCGTAGACGAACGCAAAGCAGCCTACGCCCACGCGTTCGTGGTGCTGGCGGCGTCCTCGGCAACCATCGCGGGAATAGAGGGGGCGCGCGAACTACTCGACCAGGCGCTATCGAACCAGGACGAACGCTGGTGGGAAGCGGGAGCGGAAAAAGTCTACGAATCATTTGACCGCACCTTCACCCAGACCGAGGCATACCGCGGGGTCAACGCGAATATGCACACCACCGAATGCTACCTAGCGGCCTACGACGCCACCGATGACGAAAAGTGGTTAGCACGCGCCCTCGGCATCCTGCAGTGGGTGATTGACGGGCAGGCGCGAAACAATAACTGGCGCATCCCCGAACACTACGACCCCAACTGGAACGTGATCGGCGACTACAACATCGACAAACCCAAAGACCCGTTCCGCCCCTACGGATACACCCCCGGACACGGACTGGAATGGGCGCGACTAGCGCTGCACGCAGGGAGCCAATGGGCGCAGCGCCACGGTGACGCACCCGAGTGGATACTGCCCGCCGCTCGCGCACTGTTCGAACAAGCCATCGCCGACGGATGGCACGCCGACGGGCAGGACGGATTCGTCTACACCAACGACGACGACGGGCAACCCGTAGCGCGCGAACGGATGCACTGGGTACTGTGTGAAGCACTCGGCGCCGCCACTGTACTCGCCGACGCGCTGGCTGGGGAAGGAGGGTACACCGCGCAGCAACGCGCCGCCGCGATGGGAATGGAAGCGGACTTCGACTCCGACCGCGGAAAGAACCTGACCCTCATTGGCGAGATAGAAGAAGAAACCCAGGACGCAATAACGCAACTGGTGAAATGGTGCGACCTGTGGTGGGACTACGCCCAGTCCTACTTGATTGAAAAGCCAGGGCACTGGTACCACGAGCTAGACCACAACAACCAAGTCTCCACCGTCACCTGGCCAGGCAAGCCCGACGCCTACCACGTAGTGCAGTGCCTACTGTTGCCTGACCTGCCCGTGGCACCGACTTTCGCGCGGGCACTGCGGGAGGCTAAGTAACAAGCTCGGTCGTTTCGGTCAGGGGTGGAGGGGCCGTTAGCGCGGTGACCTTAGTCTGGATCGAAGACTCCTCAACCCCGCTGTCTCAGTCAGCCCGGTTGGCTCAGACTTTTGGGTCGTTCAGCCTGGCCGCTGCGGTTAGCACGCTCGTCCCGGTTTCGGCCGGAGACTTCTCAACCCAGCTGGCCAAGTCAGCCTGGCCGCCGCGGTTAACACTCTCGCCCCGGTTTCGGTCGGAGACTCCTCAACTCAGCTGACCAAGTCAGCCCGGCCGATTCGTTCTGCTGGGGATTCTCGGCCTGCTGGGGTGGCTTCGCACCCGACCGCCGCAGACCTGTGGGGCGTCTTCGCACCTGGCCGCCACCCTCACCGAGTTTCCGTATTCTCGGCGCCTCGCCACTCTCCGTCTTTCGCCACTGTGAGGGTTTGGGCCAGTTTCGGGGTGGTTTTTGGACTAAACGCTCACGGTGGATGAAGTAACGGAACGGGGAGGCTAAGCACGACAAGAGAGCGGGCCGGCGCGCGGCCGTCGGGTGGGTGCTCGTTCGCCACTGTGAGGGTTTAGGCCAGTTTCGGGATGGTTTTTGGACTAAACGCTCACGGTGGGTGTGTACAGCAGCGGGGACACGCAAGACATAGTGAAACAGGAACGCAATGCAAAAGCGTGAATATGCTAGCGGCCAACCAGATCAATATCGACGGGTCTATGCGTTTCTGGACGAGCCGTCAACCTCCCAATGAACGGTCGCTTTACTCCGACGATTGCGTTATCAGTTGAGAGGACTCGCGGACAACTAGGCGGGGTACGTCCTCGGCGAAGTTCCGTGCCGACTCTCCCTCCAGCATCGACACTAGCAACTGGGCTGCATGTTCCCCCATAGCGGCGGGTGAACGAGCGATCGAAGTGATAGGAGGATTCAGAACTCGGCAGATAGGGGAGTCCTCGCACGACGCAGTAATAACATCTATCCCCACCTTCAGCCCGGTCGCCGTGATTGCTTGAGTCCCACCTAAAGCAAGCACCTCATTATCGAAGATAATGGCATCTGGTCGTGCAGGGGAGCGCAGCAGTTGCGTGGTCTCGGCTTGCGCTGAGCGTTCGGTGTAGTCGGTTTCGGACGCTATCACTACGTCCACGCCGTGTTGCGCTCCGAACCGAGACAAAGTCCGTTGGCGCCGCTGAATGTGAACCAACGAACCAGACCCGCATAGGTAAGCGATACGACGCGCGCCGGCTTCCATTAGGTGTTCAGCCAGCGTGCGCATCATGGCTGAGTCGTTGCTGACGACGGAACCGAATCCTTGAGCGGGCTCACCAATGAATACAGCGGGAAGTCCCAACTCGCCGAGAACTACGGTGCGTGGATCGTTGGACCGCGGGTTTACGACAATTACGCCATCGACTCGTTTCTGGGAATACCACGCCCGATAGGTATCCATCTCTTCGTCCAGGGTTTGCACCATCTGTAAAACTAGGTCAAGTTCGGCACGTTTCAACCGTGATTGGATTCCAACCATAAGGTCGAAGAAGAATCTTTCGGACGAGTACGAGGTCTGTGGTCGTTCGATGACGAGCCCAACTGCGTGTGCGCGGGAAGCGGAAAGGGCACGGGCAGCCGCATTGGGTGTCCATCCCATTTGGTTAGCCACTTCCAATATTCTTTCGCGGGTCGCTGCTGAGATACCGGGGCGAGAGTTCAAAGCAAAAGACACTGCAGCGGGTGAAACTCCTGCAACGGCAGCGATGTCGCGAATGGTTGGGCGGGCCATATTCCAATAGTAAGTGAATACCGTTACCCAAAGACGTGGTTCAGTATGAACCGCCCCGGGGCAGATCACCCGCCTCATAATCGTTTGTCACTGTGAGGGTTTGAGCCAGTTTAGGGATGGTTTTTGGTTTAATCCATCACGGTGGTGAGGTAGGGGAGGTGGGTGAGGCGGGTGAGGCGGGGAAGGAGATGAGGTGGTGTGGAGGGGGTGATTGAGGCAGGTGGTTGCTGAAGGAGGTCGGTAACGTGGGGTGGTGGTTGGCGTCCATGCAGTCGGTCCGAAAAGACTACAAGTGTCAAGGCATTTCTTTACATACCTTCGTTACTGAAAGGCTTTAGTGTTAGAACGCTGGAGCTGGTTCATACAAGGCGCTGAACAGTACCCCAATAACCGCCTAAAAAGTTACGATTTCGTAACTCTTGGATGGTTGTTCGCATTGATAACTAAACCGGATTAGTAGTATGGTTGACCGTAAGGCAAGAAAGTGACTGGGGTCTCAAGTTATGAGTATCTAGGGACTAGCTAGCCTTAAGTCAGGATCGACAGCAGCGAAGTGGATGCTTCGTTCCGCGGCGCAGCGGAGACCCTGTCCTGCGACGAAGCGAAAGGCCTTACGTGGTAAAACCGCCGAACGTCGAGTTAGAAGGTGCAGGGGTGAAACCTGTGAAGCCGCGGTGGCTACGCTAAGTCGGTTCAACGCCATACAGCGTCAACTACTGGAAACGAAGCGGAAGAGCGAACTAGGATGCATGATCAACTTCCCATACTCGTTAATCGGCTCGAGCGGACACTACGTGAGCGCATTGTTCCTGCACAGTACACGCCAGTAACTGCACTGGACCTAAGCCGTTGGACTGCTCCGGCCGAGGAAAACGGCGTCGTCGCCGAACCCGTTTCATATCGAACAGCAATGTCTCCAGATAATGACTTCCAAAGTTTCAAGGTGGGAGACAGCTGGGGTGCCACTTGGGAGACAACCTGGATTAAAGCTAAAGCCACCATCCCCGAGGGAATCCAGCTAGGTGACGGTGACCGCTTGGAAGCGGTCGTAGACTTAGGTTGGTTTGACCACTCATCCGGTTTCCAGGCTGAAGGTCTGGTGCGTGATCGGGATGGGAAGATCCTAAAGGCTATCAATCCTCGTAACCGGTGGATCCCGTTATCGGAAGCTGCCCGCGATGGTAAAGCTGGAGCCACCGTAGAGTTCAGTATCGAAGCCGCTGCTAATCCGCTGCTTCTGGCGGTCCCACCTTTCCAGAAAACCTACGATGGGGACAAACTTACTTCCACCCAAAGCCCGATATACCGCTTGGCACGCGCTGAGGTCGCAGTTTTGCACTACCACGTGTACCACCTTGCCCTCGATTTGGCGGTTTTGCGCGAACTTGCAGAAACCAAGGCCGAGGACGACGCCTGGGGTTGGAAACTTTGGCTGACCTTGTCAGAGGCGCTTGATGCGCTCGATCTTGACGACATTCCCGGAACCGCGGAACGTGCCCGCGAGGTGCTCCGTCCGGTGCTTGATACTCCCGCTGAGCCTTTCGCCCATCAACTGAGTGCCATCGGACATGCCCACATAGACTCTGCTTGGCTGTGGCCGATTCGGGAAACCCGCCGCAAGTCTGTACGCACCTTAGCCAACGTGATGCGTCTGGTAGAGGACGGAACTGGCCTGGTTTTTGCTCTACCTGCGGCCCAGCATCTGCAATGGGTGAAAGAAGAAGCTCCGGAACTTTTCGAACGCATTAAAGCTGCCATTGCCGATGGCTCTATCGTGCCTGTGGGTGGAATGTGGATTGAACCGGATGCAGTACTCCCTGGCGGGGAAGCGCTGTGCCGGCAACTAATACACGGCTTGCGTTTCTTCGAAGAGGAAACAGGGGCGACCTGTAATGAGATCTGGCTGCCGGACTCTTTCGGCTACTCGGGCGCTATTCCTCAGATCGCCCGTCTAGCGGGTGTGAATCACTTCCTTACGCAGAAGATTTCTTGGAACCAGGTTGATACTTTCCCCCATCACACTTTGCTGTGGGAAGGAATTGACGGTTCCCGCATTTTCACGCATTTCCCACCGGTAGATACCTATGGGGCGGAAGTTACCGGACATAACTTGGCGCACGCGGAGAAGAATTTCAAAGATAAAGGCAGAGCTACTTGCTCGATGATGCCGTTCGGTTACGGCGACGGTGGTGGCGGTCCCACGCGAGAGATGATTGAACGTATCGACCGGGTGCGTGACTTGCGTGGAGCGCCGCAAACCAAGATGGAAACACCAGCGCAGTTCTTTGCTCGTGCGGAAGCGGATTATCCGAATCCTCCGCTGTGGGTTGGGGAGCTTTACCTGGAGTTGCATCGGGGCACTTTCACTTCGCAGATCAAAACCAAGCAGGGCAACCGCCGTAGCGAGTCTTGGCTGCGGGAAGCAGAGCTATGGGCTGCGTTGGCGGCGACTTACGCAAACTACGAATATCCCTATGATCAGCTTGACCAGGCTTGGAAGAGTACTTTGCTTTGTCAGTTCCATGACATCTTGCCGGGTACTTCGATTGCTTGGGTCTACCGTGAAGTTGAGCAGCTTTACGCCCAGGTTCAGCAAACGTGTGAGGAGATTATTGCCGAAGCGCTGGCAGCGTTGACCACGGGTGATACTCCGTCTTTGGCGAACGCTACTTCTTTCCGTGCGGCTGACGTTCCCGCCCTCGCGATCGGTGTGCCTACGCAGTTGCCTCCCACGCAGGTTGGTGACAACGTACTCGACAACGGGTTGGTGCGTGCGCAGTTCGACGCCGATGGTCACTTGATTTCGCTGGAAGATAAAACGACGGGGCGCGAGTACATTCCTGCCGGCCAGCGCGGTGGGGAACTGCACTTGCATCAAGATTTCCCCAACATGTGGGATGCATGGGATTTGGATCCTTTCTATCGAGGCTCGCAAACCGTCCTCGAAAACCGTGAGTTCACGGGGATTGACGAGGACGGTACGGCTCGTGTGCGTGTTCGGTTCGGTAAGTCAGTGGCCACCTTGACGTGGTCGTTGCCAGCTGGGCAGCGCGGCTTGGATCTGCAGGTGGATTTGGATTGGCAGGAAACTGAAAAGATCTTGAAACTTTCTTTCCCTGTCGACATTCATACCGACCATGCTCAGTATGAAACTCAAATGGGTTATCTTACTCGCCCCACTCATGAAAATACTTCGTGGGAGGCATACAAGTTTGAGGTTTCTTGCCATCGCTGGCTGCGTTTGGCGAATCCTTCGGCGTCGCTGGCAATCGCTAACGATGCTACTTACGGGTGGGATGTTACCCGTCACGCTCACGCGGGGCGTGGGACTTGGTCGTTGGTACGTGCTTCTTTGGCGCGGGCTGCGCAGTTCCCTGATCCGGAGCAGGATCGTGGGCAGCATACCTGGAAGTTCCAGTTGCTTCCGGGGGCGAGCGTGCGTGAGGCTGTGGCTGCTGGGCAGGCCCTTAACCTGCCGCCACGCGAGGTTACCGGCTCTTGGTCTTTGGCAGGTGAAAGTAGCGGTTCCCCGATTGAGGTTACTGGCGCGGTAGTGGAGTCGGTGTCTTTGGCCCCGGATCGAAGTGGTGATCTGGTGGTGCGCGTGTATGAACCTGAAGGTGGGGAAACCCAGGCGACCTTGAGGGTTGCGGGTGCTACGCGCATGAGTGGAGTGGACTTGCGGTATCGGGAAAATGATCTGGGTGTGGAACTTACTCACTTAAAGGACGAGCAGTGGGCTTTCCATCTTCAGCCTTTCGAGATCGCGACTATCCGAGTGGAAGTGAAGAAGTGACGTCATGAAGTTTGGTGTTAACTACACGCCTCGAAAAGGGTGGTTTCATTCTTGGCTGGATTTTGATCCGGGTGAGGTTAAAGCTGACTTTGAGGCTATCGCGGGTTTGGGCGCTGACCACGTGCGCATTTTCCCACTGTGGCCACTGTTGCAACCAAACCGAACGTTGATTCGCGCTGCGGGAATCGCGGACGTGGTTCGCACGGTGCAGATCGCTGCTGAGTGTGGCCTGGATGCCAGTGTGGATGTGTTGCAAGGACACTTGTCGTCGTTCGATTTCCTCCCCGCCTGGGTACAGACTTGGCATCGGCGTAACTTGTTCACTGACCCGCTGGTGGTGCAGGGGCAGCGGGCTTTGGTACACGAGTTGGCGGTCGCGTTACGTGAGCTACCGAACGCTACTGGCTTGACTTTGGGCAATGAGTTCGTGCAGTTCGCAGCGACTCGCCACCCTGACTATGATGCGATTTCTTCCGCGCAGGCACGTGCCTGGCTGCAGGAGCTGTTGGGGCAGGCGAAAGCGGATTGGCCTGGTGGCGTTCACGTCCACAGTCACGACGATGACGTGTGGTTTGACGATACGCAGGCGTTTACTCCGCAGATGGCAGTTTCCCAGGGAGATCAAACTACTGTACATTCGTGGGTTTTTGGGCGAGTTGGGCCGCGCTTTGGTAAGTCTGCGCCGCAACTACCATGGTTCGCTCGCTATTTGTGTGAGCTTGCAGCCGCGTGGAACCCCACTCCTCGTCCCGTGTGGTTGCAAGAGATCGGTGCGCCTGAGAATTACATCGATCCGATTGATGCCCCCCAGTTCCTGTTGGATACTGTCGATATCCTCATGGGGAAGCACGGCGGGGGCGTGAGTCCGCATTTGTGTGCGATTACCTGGTGGTGTTCCCACGATGTGTCACGTCAGTTAGCGGATTTCCCCGCGTTGGAGCATTCGCTGGGTTTGATTGACGAAGACGGTAACGCCAAGCCCATTGGAGATGCGTTCGCTTTGGCTGCCCGGCAGTGGCATGACGTCGATTACGTTAGCGCACCAGCTTCCCCAACTAGCGCGCCTGAAAAGACCGAGAATACTCAGGTAGCTGAATCTGAGGGATCTGCAGAAGCTTGCGGCCAGTTGGGCGTGGGGCAGGGTGCGTCGTTCGCTGAGCAACAGGATTGTCGCCCGGAGATTGTCTTTGCCCCGCGTGACTGGCGGCGGAGTCACATCAGCGCCGAACATGACTTATTCGACCGTTGGTATGAAGCGGCTAGCGAGCATGTTCCTCCGGCCTTGGTACTGGATACTTCCCGGTACTTAGATGACCCCGATGATAAAGTGCGGCGCGCTGACCGCGCCCAAACCCCATTCTTATCCACGCAACCGTAACCGAAAACCGTCGATGAAAAGATCGGCAACGTTTCAAAGGAGAACACAATGAGAAAGCACAAGATGCTAAGTGCCCTCGCGATTGGCGCCGCTGTGGCGCTGGCGGCGGGCTGTACCGGCGGGGGAGCGGGAAGTAGTTCCAGTTCTGATCAGCCCAATACTGAAGGTGAGATTAAGGGGGAGATCACGTTCCAAACGTGGTCGTTGAAGAATGACCGCTTCACCCCGTACTTCGAAAAGGTGATCGCTGACTTCGAATCCGCTAATCCAGAGGTTAAAGTCAAGTGGATCGATCAGCCTGGTGACGGCTATGAAGATAAGATCTTGCAGCAAGCGAACTCTAACGAGCTACCTGATGTAATCAACCTACCGCCGGAGTTTGCGTACAAGTTGGCGCAGGTAGATAAGCTTCTTGATTTGGAAGCGGCCGATAAGGAAACTCTTGCCGGCTATGTTGAGGGCGCTACCGAAGCCTACAAATTCCCAGAGATCGACGGGCACTACGGCTACGCCTGGTACTTGGGAACGGACTTGAACTGGTACAACACTAAGTACTTGAAGGAAGCTGGAATCGATACCAATAGTCTGCCTTCTAACCTTGATGAACTGTTTGAGATGGCGAACAAGGTTGCTGACGCTACTAACGGTGAAATCAAGATGATCTCTGACGTGCCTCGCACCGGTACCCTTTCTTCAGCAGGGGTGGAGATCATTAAGGACGGGAAGTTTGTCTTCAATAGTCCAGAAGCCGTCAAGGTGGTAGAGCGTTACAAGAAAGCCTATGAGGAAGGCGCAATGCCTCCGGAGGCACTCAACGCTGACTACCTAGGTAACTCCGCTTTGTACAAGCAAGGAAAGACTGCCTGGACCACAGCTTCGGCCGGTTTTGCTTCCGAGTTGGAAAAGGAAGCTCCGGGTCTATTACCAGACACGGTGGCTACCCCTCGTATCGGTCACCCGCCGTTGTTCATCCAAGGTATTTCCGTAGCTAAGGAATCGAAGGCTCCGGCGGCTGCGTTGGCTTTTGCCCAGTTCGTAACGAACACGGAGAACCAAGTTGAGTTCCTCAAGATCGCGCAAGGATTCTTCCCCGGTACTAAGGACGGTGTGGAAAACCCCGAAGCCTTCACCGCAGTGATCGAAAACGAACTACAAAAGACCGCTACAGAAGCCGCTTCGAAGGCTTTAAGCGAAGCTACTCCGGAATACCCAATCCAGTTCACCTACGACATGGATCGCTTCTTGCAGCAGCAGATGGCTCTTGCTGTGAAGGGCGATATCGGAATCCAAGAAGCACTGGATAAAGCGGTGGAATACGCTAACCAGAATCTGACCAAGTAGCTTCGAAATGAGATCGAGATCCCCGAGGAGATGAAGTGAAAGCGCACAAGTGGTACACACCGTACCTACTGCTAGCACCGGCAGTGATATGGGTACTGGTGTTCGCAATCTGGCCATTCCTCAACACCGTGGTGCTGTCGTTCACCGATGCCCGCCCACTGCGTACACCGAAGTGGGTCGGTCTCGATAACTTCGTAACACTGTTCCACGACGAACGCTTCGTATACGCCATGGTCACCAGCCTGGTGTACGTGGTGGTGTGTGTCCCTTTGCTGACCTTCCTACCTCTGTTCCTGGCTCTGCTGGTGCAGAAGAAGGTCCCGGGGATCTCGATCTTTAGAACCACCTACTACTTTCCCGTTATTGCTTCGGTAGTAGTGGTCGGTATCATCTGGTCGTGGCTTTTTGACTCCCAAGGCCTGATTAACCAGTCTTTACAGTTCTTACATCTGACGGATCAGCCCATAAACTTCCTTATCGACCGGTGGCTGATCCTGCTATCCGCCATTTCACTGACCGTGTGGAAAGGCTTGGGATACTACATGGTTGTTTACCTGGCAGCTTTAACGAACGTAGGTAAGGAGCTGCATGAGGCGGCCGCCCTTGACGGGGCGGGCTGGTGGCGACGCTTTTGGACAGTGACGGTTCCGGGCGTTAAAGGTGCCATGCTCCTAATCTCAGCTTTAGTGACCGTGGCAGCTATGCGTATCTTCGCTGAAATCTATGTACTCACCAACGGCTCAGGTGGGCCGGGCGGTCAAGCCCAGTCACTGGTGATGCTGATTCAGCAAACCGGTAAAGGCCTCAACGGCAACCTTGGCTACGCATCAGCCATATCGGTAGTCCTATTCCTGTTAACAATCGGCCCGCTACTGGTCGTTGGATACATAAACCAAGGCGCTGAGATCCGGGAAGCTAGAAAGCTACGCAAAATGGGTAGCGGTAAGAAAGCCAAGCAAGGAGGAAAGCGATGACTGCCCCCACTGTCACGTCAACGCCACCTGCGGCCCTCGCGAAGAAGCCTCGCACACGACCGTGGCGAAAGAAGGGAGAAGCAGGGTTCGACAAGCCTACTCTGCCAGGGTTGCTGGTACGCTACCTACTTCTCACCTTGCTAATGGTCATTACCGTAGGGCCGTTCTTGTGGCAGTTATCCACATCTTTGAAAGGGCCGATGGAGAACATCTACTCTTTCCCTCCTAACCTGCTGCCGCAAGACCCCACTTTTGCCAACTATGGGGAGGTAACCCGAACCATCCCAGTGATTTCTTACGCCTGGCACTCACTGGTGGTGTCGGTGGCGATGGTTATTACCAACGTTGTTTTCGCAACAGCCGCAGGATATGCACTTGCAAATATGAAGTTTCGAGGCAAAGCCATCATCATGGGTCTCATCCTCTCCACCTTGCTGCTGCCTGGCGAAGTTACCCTGACATCTCAGTACTTAACGATTAAGGCACTGAACCTGCAAAACACTCTTACGGGCGTGTTTTTACCAACTGCGATAACTTCAATCAACATTCTGCTTATGGCTACGGCCGCACGTTCCATACCGCAGTCGATCTTGGATGCCGCAGCTATCGACGGTGCCAGTACCATGCAGCGTCTGCGCCACATTGTCTGGCCCAACGTCAAAGGCATGGCGTCAGTGGTGGCACTAATGTCTTTCATCCAGGCGTGGGATGACTTCCTCTGGCCGCTGGTAGTGCTCTCTGACCCAGAGAAATACACGCTGACCGTTGGGATGCAGTACCTATCCTCTTCCTTCGGCACGAATCCAAGAGTGGTGGCAGCGGGCACCATCATCGCACTGCTACCTATTATCCTGCTCTTCACATTCACGCAGAAGTACTTCTTCAGAGGCGTGGAAGAAGGTGGCGTGAAGGGATAAGAAGGTAATAATCGCAGAATACGAGTGAGGATGGGCGTGGTCGAATCGGCCACCCCGTCCTCGTTTGTATGGAGCAGGGAGTCGATTAGCTTATCGCAGAAAACGCAATCTGGGCGCAAACCTTCCTGGTTCGCCACTGTGAGGGATTAGGCCAGATTCGGGATGGTTTTTGGACTAAACGCTCACGGTGGATGAACCAAGGTAAGCGGGTGGTGCCGTCGGGTGGGTGATGGTCCGCCACTGTGAGGATTTGCGCCAGATACGGGGTGGTTTTTGGACTAAACGCTCACGATGGATGAACCAAGGTAAGCGGGTGGTGCCGTCGGGTGGGTGATGGTCCGCCACTGTGAGGGTTTGGGCCAGTTTCGGGATGGTTTTTCGACTAAATGCTCACGGTGGATGAAGCGGGCGAAGCGGGTGGGTGAAGCGGGCGAAGCGTTCCGAAGTTGGGTTGGCCTACGCCGGCGGCTAGGATATCGGCGGAAGTAGTTGACGCGACCTGGAGAATCCCGACATTGGTGCCCCGCAAACAAACTGAATCGACTGTGCTAGCCGCCCTCGCCCTAATGCTGGTGACCGCGGTGTGGGGCTCAACTTTCTTCCTCATTAAAGACCTCCTGGTGCAAGTCAGTGCGTCGGACTTCCTGGCTGTGCGCTTTAGCCTGGCTGCGGTGGTGGGGGTGGTAGTTTTCCACCGTCAGCTACGCGCTGCCTCCCTGAGCCAGTGGCGCCGCGGCGTCACCCTGGGAACCGTTTACTTCCTGGCGCAACTGTTACAAACCGTGGGGCTTAACACCACGGACGCTTCTGTGTCCGGCTTCATCACCGGCATTTACGTGGTGCTCACCCCCATCATCGTGGCGCTGTTCTTCCGTGAGCGCCTCAGCGGCCGCATCTGGCTTGCCAGTGCCATCACCACCGTGGGCCTAATGGTGCTCAGTTTGCGCGGTTTCGCGGTGGGTGGGGGAGAGGCCATCACCTTCCTCAGTGCCGTGCTCTACGCTTTGCATATTGCTTTGATGGGTAAGTGGGCGCGCGGTGCTAATCCCTTTGCTTTCGCCGTCATCCAAATGATGGTGATCGCGGCCTTCTCCACCGTTTTCGCCCTCCCCGGAGGCATCGCGCTGCCGCAAACTACCGGTGCGTGGGTGGCACTGGTGTACATGGCCCTGGTCGCCGGTCTGGGGGCGATGGTGGCGCAAAGCTGGGCACAAGGCTTGCTGCATCCGGCCACTGCGGCGATCATCATGGTCACCGAACCGGTGTTCGCAGCGTTCTTCGCGGTGGTGTTCGGCGGCGAGTCCGTAACCGGGCGCCTACTGGTGGGTGGCAGTTTGATTTTCGTGGCGATGCTGCTGACCGAAGTCGGTGGGGCGATATTCAAACGACGAGGACGGGTGGGCCCGCCTCGCGACGAACCCGCCCTCGTGTGTAAGCGGTGACAAGCTAACTGTGATTGTCCTTGCAGTAAGAATGTGCTGTTTAAGCCTATCGGCTGAAAGGAGAATCAACATGAAATTGCTTCGCAATAGTAGGCGCGCTGGGACTCCCAATGAATAAAGGGCAAGTGTTCCGGGCTTATGCCAAAGGAAGCCGCTACTCCTACCGAAGTCAATCGGTGACTTCACCTTCAGGGGTTCCTATCAAGAAGTAAACGTCACCATGGCTGACGGCGTTTGATCCATATCCGGCACACATCGCATGCAAGTGAGGGTAGAATGACGCGCTCAGCTTGGTTCGCTATCGGCACGGTGTTACTTGCCTGCAGCTTACTGGTCGGCTACATCGGAGTCCTATTCTCCCCACCACTGACGGAGTTCGTGCAGCTGCGTGGTAGGCAATACGACGAGCTTGAGAAACTAAACGTGTTCGACGGTCACGCTACCGTAGTGACCCAGAATCTGACGCTGCCCTGGCTGGGCCAGGAGCAGGATGGGGCGAGTTGGCAGACCGTGCTGGCAGCCTGCGGGGATACTCCTTACGTGGAGACTTCTTCTAACATCGAGTTTGTCGTGGTGGACACGTATCACATGCCGCCCGAAATGGTGCAAAAGGCGAGGGCGGGTGAATATGATTACGCCCTGATAAATGTCTGCCCTGCCACTACTCGATGAGGTGCCAGCAGGAAAGCCGACCTCGCCAACCCCTGCCCTGGCGCCGACCGGTCCCGTTGAATGATGCCGAACGTAGCGCCACGGCTCTAGGTCCACACGTACCAAATAGTACCGAACGTAGCGCCACCGCCCTAGGTCCACACGTACCAAATAGTGCCGAACCAAATGGCACTACCCAAAGCCAGCGTCACCGTGGAAATCGCCACTAGGAACGCCACTGGGTCACGCCAGGTAAGCACTGAAGGGCGAGCCCAAGTGCGGTCGGCCGCGTCTCCAAACCCGCGCGCTTCCATGGCGGTGGCCAACACCGAACCGCGCCGGATGGCGAAAACCAGCAGTGCGAACGCCATGGTGAACCAGCGTTTGAAACGTCCCTGATCACCTAGACCGCGGGCGCGCCGGGCGCGCGCCAGGGTCTGCCAGTCGCTGACGAATAATCCGATCATGCGCACTCCCGCCAGGGAACCCAGCACTAGTGTGGCGGGCAGGCGCAAGATCTGCGCCAACCCGTCGCCCATCAGCGTGGGATCCACCCCAGAGAGCAGCACCAGGACCGGCAAAGTGAGGGCGAAAATGCGGATAAACACGGCCAGCGCCAGCATTAGGGACTGATCGGAAACTACCAGCAGTCCGAAATCCACCCAGATGCGCCCTCCTGGCCTGCCGTACAGGGCCATGGAAATAGCGGCGATGGGAGCGGCCACCAGCACGGGCAGCAGGCGGGTAGCCATGAACCGTAAGGACACCCCGCAAACGCGCAGCACCACCACTTGGCAGGCTAACGCCACCGAGGCACTGAGCCAGTCCAAGGTGACAATCAGCGGGGTGGTGGCAACGAAGCACAGCAGCAGCCGGGTAACGGGGTTAAGGGTATCTAACGCAGTGTGTTTCACGGCTCTACCTCAAGGAGATTCTCGCCCAGTACCCGCAGGTAGGCGTCGTCGTGCGTGACCGACACAATGGTGCGCCCCTGCCCCAGGATTTCTTGAATCAACAGCACCAGGTCGGTCCGTAATAATCCCGTCCGCGCCCAGCACTACCACGCGGTCTACCAGGTCAGCCCACACTTCCACGCGGCGTTCAATCACGATTAGGGAGCGTTGGCGCTCAGCGGTGACGTTTTCAATGGCGGCGCGCACTTCCCGTACCCCCACCGGGTCGAGGTTAGCGGTGGGTTCATCCAGCAGCAGTATCTGAGCGTTCATCGCCAGGGCTCCGGCAATCGCCAAGCGCTGAAGTTGTCCGCCAGAAAGCGCCGAGGTAGGGCGATCCAACCCCACGTTTAAGGAAACAGCCTTATGGGCGGCTTCCACTCGCGGCCAGATTTCGTTCCGTGGCACACCCAGGTTCTCGCACCCGAAAGCTACGTCGCCGCCGACCTTGGCAAGCACCACCTGGGAGTTGGGGTCTTGCATCACTAACCCGATTTGGCGGCGACAATCGATGGGGCGTTTGTCCCCTTTCGTCATGGAGCCGGTAGCAGTGCCTTCATCGGCGTCCCCGAGCACTCCGGCGAGGGCGTGTAAGAAGGTGGATTTTCCTGCTCCAGAAGCGCCCAGCGCTAGGATGCCTTCGCCGGCTTCAACTTTAAGGGTGAGGTTCTTGACAGCCCAAGGGGTGGCGCCCGAAATGATCGAGGTTGCCAGGTAGATCAGGTTGTATTCTATGCCCTTGGTGATGTTGCCTAGGAAGTATTCCAAAACTACCGCGCTCACACCTGCTAGGGATCCTGCGATCATGGTCAACGTCAGGTCGAAACGGCGGTATATCAACAGTAAGAAGAGGAGTTCAGCGCCAAGTCCCTGGACGAAACCGGAGTAGAGGACTTCGATCCCCCACACGGTTCCTCAGGTGGCTAACACTGCCAGAGCCTTTAGTTCTACAAATAGGCGGTGCCGGGTTTGCGGATGATGATTGCTCTTAGCGTGCCGCCTAGGAACCACACTCCATTAAACAGGCCACCCAGGCCGGGGGTGAGGGCGTTGACGGCCTCGTAGCCGGCGTAACCGATGGTGTTCCAGCCGTAGAAAATGAGCCCCACAGCCACAGACAGGACGGCGGCAACAACAATCTCAACTACTCGCCAGCGGTAGCTGAAAACAGGTGAAGAGCACTTAGCTCAGGTAACATCACGTTTTGCGTCACTGCGGTAGTAACTACCTGCTCCGGATGCGACCAGCTACGCAGATGGGCCTTGGCAAGACTTACAGTGCTGCCAAGGCCCACCTGGTTGAATCAGCGTAGAGCTACTGGCTCAGATTCTTTGGCGGCGCCACACCACTAAGGCGCCACCCGCTGCGGCAAGGAGTGCAGCCAGCGGCACGAATACCATAGCGGAACTACCGGTTACAGCCAGCTTGCCGCCGGTTGCCGAAACCGGTGGAGCCGGTGTCGGATCAGCCGTGGGCGCCGGCTTAGCCGGGACAGTCGGAGCCGGATCCACGGGGGCCGGATCCACCGGCGCTGGCTCGATACCTTCAACCGGCAACTGGAAGGCCACGATAACCGCATTGTGATCGGAAGCGCGGAACACGTCCTCGCGATAGTAAGGGACACCCGTGAAACGGTAACGACTGTACTCATACACCTGCGGTTCGTAGGCGTTCGCGGTCCACACATCATGCCCCACGTACCACTCCATGCCAGCATCGGAGACCATCACGTGGTCTAAGGAACCGAAAGTCGAACGGTAAGAGTAGGTGTACTCATCCCAAGGGGTAGCAGAATGCGCACTGGGGAACTCGTTGGTGTTCATCAAATCCGCATAGCCAGCCTCCACCAGCGTCTGGATGGGAGTTTCATAGGCGTAAGCATTCATATCCCCCACCAGCAGCGTCATCTGCGCACCATCGGTTGCGGCCTGCTGCGGAGCGAACTTCGCCAGCGCCTGCGCCTGCCGAGTACGGTCACCGTTATTGCGGCCAGTGTCCCACGCTGCCCCCAAGGTATCCCCTGGGTTAGCGTTATCGTCACCAACTACCTTGCCACCTTTGTAAGTGAGGTGATTATTGATTACGAGGACGGTTTTACCGCTCTCCAAATGCGTGAAACTTTGCGCAATGGGGGCGCGAGCGTCGGCGGCAGAAACGAAGGCGGGATCGTCTAGGAATACTGACTCTCCTGCCAGTTTCACTGCCGCGGGCTTGTAGATGAAAGCCTGCCGAATGACGTCGTCATTACCGTAGGTCGGCATGGCTGCAGGGGCAGGTGCGTACTCCCAACCCTGGCTGGGATCGCTACTATTTAGGACCTCAACCAGGTATTTCAACGCCGCATCGTAGTCAGGGCCGAACTTAATGGCGTTCTCGATCTCCTGCAGCGCTACCACCTGCGCACCGGCATCGCCCAGCTTATTGATGGCGTTAGCGATCTTAACTTCCTGGCGGTGCAAGCCGGCCTTATCCCACGCACCGCGGCGCGGGCAATCCCAGTTCCCTGAGACAGGTTCAGTGTTGTCATACAGGTTCATGGTTGGTTGGCACAGCGGGTTGCCTTCCTTATCCACGTCGGTGGCATCCACGCCCAAGGAGGTGAAGAAGTTAAGGACGTTGAAAGTCGCTACGGTGAAGTTCCCACCCAACTGGGCCGGCGCGTCCTCGCGCACCGCGGAAAAAGAAATCAGATCCTGGGCCGGTAGTGTGCGCACCGGGTCCATTACCCAGGATTTATCTACGTAGTTCACCAGTACCGGGGCGTGGAAAGTGACCTCTGCTCCCAGGGTGGGGCCGGGTTGCCCATCCACTAAGAAGGGCAACTCCATCGGGGGCTGCGGGTCAAACTTCTCAAAGAACTTAACGTCGAAGCGCTGGTTGGACCCGTCGTCCAAAGTCAGCATATGGGCATCGTTGTACGCTGCCTGTTCCTTTGCTTCCGGCGAGCCCGGAAGGCCTGCTTGGGTGGCCTGCAATAGGGGGCGCTCGCCGTCGTTTAAGGTGATCTGCCCGTTGTAGGCGAGTTCAGCGTTGCCATTGACCCGGTAGGTGCCAGCGGGTTGGATCAGCATTGACTCATAACTGCGGGCTTCTTCCCCACGCGGGAAGGCTCGCTCCTCAACCACCACGGTGGCGCCCTGGTCTTTCGCCACCACTTCCACCGCAGTGGCGTTAATGGTTGTCAGACCGTCCACTTCCGCTACCTGGCCGCTGACAGTTACTTCCATCCCCAGGTCTAATCCGGCGGTGGAGGCTTTCACGAAAACGCCTGAAGATCCGTTGAAATCGGCTGGTACTTCAGCGGTTTTCATCTGCATCGCGAAGCCGCCGCGCCCTTCCAACACCGCGGTAATAACCCCGGTCGTGGTAACGGTCTGATCCACTACCGGGGAGGTTTCGCCCTCGCCCTGGATCTGCGCAATAGAAGTGATGGTGGTTTCCGCAGCTGCGGGCGGAGTCTCCGTGTCCGCCATTGCTGGGAGCGCGCCACCGGCCAAAGACGCTGCCATCATTGCAGCCAGGACGGTGGCGGGCTTGGAAGTGCGTGATAGACGCATCAATCCTCCAAGTAATCGTAGGAATTAAATATAAGACCCAGACGTCGGTGTGCTGAGTCGTCCAAAAATTGTAGCAGCTAACTGTTGCGGTGGACAGTTGCTCTGTTTGTCATCGGCGCGGACAGGCAGATGCCGACGCATTTAAGTGCGGTACTATGAGGGCGTGAGCCAGATGCATGATCCTTTCGCCTTGACCGGTTTAACCTACGACGATGTGTTGCTCTTGCCCGAGCTCACCGACGTAGTGCCTTCCGAAGTTGATACTTCCTCCCAACTCACGCGCAACATTCGCTTGCGTATCCCCATGATTTCAGCCGCCATGGACACCGTCACCGAGGCGCGTATGGCAATCGCCATGGCTCGCCAAGGCGGCATCGGTATCCTGCACCGGAACCTGTCGATTGAAGAACAAGCCGGACAGGTGCGGCAAGTTAAACGCTCCGAGTCCGGTATGGTGCAAGACCCGGTGACGATTCACGCCGACGCCACCATCGAAGAACTCGACCAGCTGTGCGGTCACTACCGTGTTTCCGGCCTACCGGTAGTGGATGAAGACCGCCGCCTGCTGGGGATTATCACCAACCGTGACCTGCGGTTCGTCCCCGCCGGCGAGTGGGCGACGCGCCGAGTAAGTGAATGCATGACGAAGATGCCACTTATCACCGGACACGTGGGGATTGAACGCGAAGAAGCCAAAGCCTTGCTGGCCAAGCACCGCATCGAGAAGCTCCCGATTGTGGACGAGGACGGTCGCCTCGCTGGTCTGATAACGGTGAAGGATTTCGTTAAGACCGAGCAGTACCCGAACGCCACCAAAGACGCCGAAGGTCGCCTGCTGGTGGGGGCAGCCATTGGATATTGGGGAGATACCTGGGAACGTGCCCAGGCCCTCGCCGAAGCCGGCGTGGACGTCCTGGTGTGCGACACCGCCAACGGGGGAGCGAAACTTGCTTTGGAGATGATCTCTAAACTCAAGTCTGACTCCGCTTTCGACGGTATCGACATTATCGGCGGCAACGTTGCCACCACCGAAGGCGCCCAGGCGCTGATTGACGCGGGCGTGGACGCGGTTAAAGTAGGCGTTGGCCCTGGCTCGATCTGCACCACTCGCGTGGTAGCTGGCGTGGGCGTACCGCAGGTGACGGCTGTGCACCTGGCGTCACTGGCGTGCGCACCTGCCGGGGTGCCGCTGATTGCCGACGGCGGTTTACAGTATTCCGGTGATATCGCTAAAGCCCTGGTTGCTGGTGCCAATACGGTAATGGTGGGATCCATACTGGCCGGGTGTGAAGAGTCCCCCGGGGAGTTGGTATTCACCAACGGTAAGCAGTTCAAGCGTTACCGCGGCATGGGGTCACTGGGGGCGATGAGTTCGCGCGGGCGCAAGTCGTATTCAAAGGATCGCTATTTCCAAGCTGATGTCACTTCTGATGACAAGATTGTCCCCGAAGGCATTGAAGGCCAAGTGCCGTATTCCGGTTCGCTGGCGGCAGTGATGTACCAAATGGTCGGTGGCCTGCACCAGTCCATGTTCTACGTGGGGGCTTCCAGCATTGAGGCCTTGAAAGAACGAGGCCGTTTCGTGCGCATCACGTCTGCTGGCTTGCGTGAATCCCACCCCCATGACGTGGCAATGACGGTGGAGGCGCCTAACTACCACGGCTCCTCCCACTGACGGGCCGTCCTATCGGAGAGGTCCTAACGGGGCACCAACGCATTGCAACTAAAGTGGGGGCTGGGATAAACCCGCCCCCACTTCGTTAGCTCACTGCCTCAGCGTTGCCCGTAGACGTTCTGATATCGGTCGTACAAGGAGTCGACGGCTGCCTGCGGGATCGCCAGTGGCTCGCCCAACTGGCGGGAAATATGCACGGTGCGAGCCACTTCCTCCACCATCACCGCAGCCTTAACGGCGGCGCGCGCATCCTTACCGATGGTGAACGGCCCGTGATTTTTCATGAGCACCGCGGGCGAGCGCGACTCCCGCAGCGTTTGCACGATACCGCGCCCAATGGAATCATCCCCAATGATGGCGAAGGGGCCAACCGGAACGGGACCGCCGAACTCATCCGCCATCATTGTTAAGACGCAGGGGATTTCCTCCCCGCGCGCCGCCCAGGCAGTGGCGTAAGTTGAGTGCGTATGCACCACCCCTCCCACCTGCGGCATGTGCCGGTAGACGTAAGCGTGGGCGGCGGTGTCCGAGGACGGGGACAGCTCCGCGGCCGTACCATCGTCGATCTTCACCCCGTCGAGGTCACACACCACCATATTGTCGGTGCTTAGTTCGTCGTAAGAAACCCCAGAGGGTTTTATTACGAATAAATCCAAGCCAGGTACTCGCTCAGAGACATTCCCCGCGGTCCATACCACCAGTTCCCAGCGAGGTAGTTCGGCATGCAGGCGCGCCACGTTTTCGCGGGTGCGGGCCACCGCCTCCTGCTGGGCGGCGGTCAGATCGGTGAGCTTCATACTTTCCTCCTGAAATATTTGGACGTCGAGGGCGTGTGGGCGGGTTTGCGCCCAGGTGGCCGGAGGAGCGAGGGCGTGTGCGCGGGTTTGCGCCCAGGTGGCCAGGGGAGTGGGGCGCGGGAAACCCCACGCCCCACTGCCACCGTTCACCTCGGGTCAGCCGCCGCCCCGGAAGGGCGACCACCTCGGGAAGGGTGCGCCACTACCGCGGGGAACCGGCCCCGGCGGGCAGCCGGGCAACCGTCCCCGGCAGACCACTACTCCCGATGCGCGCGGGCCTTAGCTTCGCGGCGGATCCGCTTCAGGTCGTGCATGACCTCGTTGCCGCGCCCGAACAAGTCATGCAAGTACTTGTAGTGGGCGTACAACTCGTCATACTGCTTGGCGCGCTCCTCATTGGGGGTATAAGCGTTCTTCACCCGCTTACCCATCGCTTGAGCAGCTTCCACCACGGTGTCGTACAGTCCCGCGGCGCGAGCGGCGAAAATTGCCGACCCCAAGGCGGGAGCCTGAGTGGATACCGCGGTAGAAACCGGCAGTCGCGTGATGTCGGAAATCAACTGCATTAGGAACGCGTTCTTCGTCAGACCACCGGCGGCCACGAACTCGGTGATCTCCACCCCGTGTTCGACGAAGTTCTCAATGATCACACGCGCACCGAAAGCGGTGGATTCCATAATCGCCCGATACTGATCCTCCGCCTTGGTTGCCAGCGACTGGCCAATCAGTATGCCCGACAAGTCGGCATCCACCAAGATAGAGCGGTTACCGTTATGCCAGTCCAAACCAATCAGGCCGTGTTCGCCAACTTCCTGGCTGGCAGCCTTCTCCGTCAGCAGGTCGTGGATACTGAGGCCGCGCTCGCGGGCTTCCTCATGGTAGGCGGGAGGAACGCAGTTATTGACGAACCAAGCGTAGATGTCGCCCACCGCGGTTTGGCCTCCTTCGAAGCCCCACAGTCCGTCAACAATACCGCCATCGACGATGCCGAAAACGCCGGGGACCTGCTTGAACTCGGGGTCGGAAACCACGTAGCACGCGGAAGTACCTAAAATCGCGGTGAGCTGACCTGATTCCACTGCCTGCACTGCGGGGGCGGTTACGTGGGCATCGATATTACCCGAAGCCACCACCACGTCCGGTCCCAGTCCGGTCAGTTCCTGTCCGCGCTGGTTGAGGGTACCAACCTTTTCACCCAGTGGCAGCACCGGGGCAGGCATCTTCTGCGTGAAGACGTCCGCGAACTCGGGGTTCAACGCTGCCAGGAACTCCGGTGACGGATAGTTCCCATCCTGATACATCCGCTTATAGCCGGAATCACCCGCGGCGTACGACAGGTTCCCCGTCAGCATCCAGGTGAGCCAGTCCAGAGCGTTCACAATATGGTCGGCCCGGTGGTACACCTCAGGTGCCTTCTCCAAGGTCTCCAACGCCTTGGGAAGTAGCATTTCCGAAGACAACTCCCCACCGTAACGCGCCAGCCACGGTTCGTTGCGTTCACGCGCCAACTCCACGATGCGGCGGGCTTGTTCTTCCGCCCCGTGGTGTTTCCACAGTTTGATGTAGGCGTGCGGATTGTTCTTGAACTCGTCGAACTCGCACAGGGGAGTGCCGTCCGCGTCAGTGAACAGCACCGACGCGGAAGTCACGTCAATCCCGAGGGCGACCACGTCCTCGGCCGCGACTCCGGCTTCCGCAAGCGCTTGCGGAATGATGGTGGATATGACTTCCAGGTAGTCCGCCGGCACCTCTAAGGCGAAATCCGGTGGGAGTTTTTGCCCATCCCCAGCGGTGAGTACGTGATCCATCACGGCGTGGGGGTAGTCCATTACTGCTGACCCCATTTCCTCACCGTCGGCGGCGCGGATAATCACCGCCCGCCCCGAAAGGGTACCCAGGTCAAGGCCGACAATGTACTGAGCGTCTTTGCTCATGTTTTCTCCTTCTGATGGTGGGGTGCGCACCGACCCAGTGCCGCTGCGCACCCCGCTTGGCTTTCGTTAGCTCTGTGGGTGGCGGTGACGCCCCCAAAATCCGTCGGCGGCAAAGAGGTTCTCCACCACCTGATCTAAAGCACCTCCGTCAACTAGCAGGTCTAAAACCGTGTAGCGGCTGCGGATCTGCTGCGCCTTGTAGTGGGTTTGACGGAAACGATCCCAGTCGATTTCAATCATTTCCGGATGGTAGGGGGCACCGGCCTTACGCAACATATCCATGGCTTCTTCGGCGCTCACCAACTGTTCCTGGGCGCGCTTGACGATAACCGGCCACGCCTTTTGGATCTGCTGCAGTCGCACTCGTAGTTCGTCACCTTCTAGGTGCTTATTCAACGTGTGCTTAACCGCGTCCTCCACAATGCGTTCAGTTTGCATCCCCCGCACGAAGGCTTCGACTTCTTCCGCGGTGGGAGTGGCTTCCACGATGGCGTCAATATCCAAGTTAGCCAGGTCCAGTTTCAAGGCCTCTTCCCAAATGGCGCAAGACGCCACGGTGCCGACACCAACCTTGAAACCGTGGGACAAGGGCGGCTCCCAGTCCAGGCCGTGACCTTCCATTTCCCAAGTGTGGGAGAACTGGTGTCCGGCGCCGGAAGCAGGACGAGAAGACTGCGCGGCTTGCATCGCCAGCCCACTCATAATGTTGCCTTCCGCCAGTTTCCCAACCGCCGCGGGATCACCTTTCGCCACCGCTTCGGGGTCGGCGAGGGTGTCGCGCAGTGGGCCTTGCACCAGCGACCACACGTAGTCATCGATCGGTTCGATGCCCAGTTCGTCGGCGAGGATCCAGTCCGCGCCGGCGGGTATCTTCTCAATCAAATCCCCGTACCCGGTGGCGGTCAGGCGCTGCGGGGCAGCCGCCATCACGCCCACGTCCGCCACCAGGGCGGCGGGAGCAGGACAGTTGCGGGTGATCTTGAAACCGTCCTTGGCGATGGAAGCCCCAAAGGAGGCGTATCCGTCAACCGAGGCGGCGGTACACACGTTCATGTATTCGCGCCCCAGCTCTCCCGAAGCTAGTTTCGCCAGGTCGTTAAGGGTTCCAGCGGCAATGGAGCAAACCACTGTTTCCTCCCCAAGGGGGCGGATGTGTTCGCGTAGGATCTCTACATTCTCATACCCCGCATACAGGGTGGGGGTTCCGGGGAAAATGTAGGGGGCGGCTCCGAATTCAACTCCCGCTTCCCGCAAGGAGGCAACCACTTCCTCGCCACAAGCGTCCCAGGTGTTGCCGTCAGCTACCACGATCGCTTTCTTCCCGGGGAAACAGGATGCGAAGATTTCTCCGGTTCGGACAAGGACGTCCTCACCGAAAGCGATTTCGCGGGTTTCGTCGGCGGTTTTAAGAGCGGTTGTGATTAGTTCACTACTCATACTTACTTCCTTAGAATCTGTTTTAGTCAAGGTAGTCAACAGTCTTATGGGTAAGTTCTTGCATCTGCGGGTAGGCATCCATGTACTGCTGCAGGTAGAACTTGTATTCTTCGTGCACATCCATATTGGGCTCGATCACGTCGGCCTCGTGCACCATGTTGCGGGCGGCGTCCTCCAGCGACGGGTACAGTCCGGCGCCAACCGCCGCCAACATACAAGACCCCAGCACTACCGCGTCGCCCACTTCGGTGAGCGTAATCGGCAAACCGGTGACGTCGGCATGCATTTGCATCCACATCTTCGACTTCGTTGCCCCGCCGCAAGCAACCAGTTTTTCCGGTGCGAAACCGCGTTCTTCCATCACCGACAGGGTGTGGGCGGTGTCGTAGGCAACGGATTCCAAAATCGCGTGGTACAGGTGCTCTGGCGTGTGCGCCAGCGACAGCCCCCAGATCATGCCGCGAGCTTTAGAGTCGGTGTAGGGGGTGCGGTTGCCTTGGAAGTACTCGTTCACAATCAACCCGTCAGACCCGGGTGGGATGTGTGCGCAGGCGCGGTCGAGTGCTTCGTAAGCGTTCAGCCCCAGGCGGTCGGTGGCGGAGATAATGTCGCGGCGGAACCCGTCGCGGAACCACTTCAGCACGGAACCGGAGGAGACGATGCCGCCTTCAACGGTGTACTGCCCAGGCATGACCGCATCGGTGTAGGAACCGAAGAACCCGGCGCCGTGGATGGCTTTGTCGGACTGTCCGGTGATGACTTGGGACGAACCGGTGATCATGGCGATGGAGCCGGGTTGTACTACACCCAGGCCGATTTGCCCGTGCCAGGCGTCGCCACCACCTTGCGCCACCGGGATACCGGGGGTGAGTCCGAGTTCGTGGGCTACGTGGGCGGCGAGTCCTCCTACCGGTTGCCCCAGCGGGACTACGCGCTCGGGCAGTTTTTCAAACACGTCGCCGCAGCCGATGTGTTCGTAGAACTCCACCGGCCACCCGCCGTGGTCCTTGTTGTGGTAGGCGCGGATAGCGGCGGTGTTTTGGTTGAAAGTCCACTCCCCGGTGAGTTTGAAAGTCAACCAGTCGGGGGCATCGACGATGCGGTGGGCGGCCTTGTAGATTTCGGGTTCGTGTTCTTTAATCCAGGCGGCCTTGAAGGGGAACCATTCGGCGGTGGCTCCCATGGTTCCGCCCCCGTTGTACAGGCGCGCCCAGTGGTCGATGGTGGTGGCGCGCGCTGCTTGTTCGGTGGCGCGCACGTCCATCCACATGATGGCGGGGCGTAGCTCTTGCCCTTCTTCATCCATCGCTACCACCGTCATGGTGGTGGCGTCGTAGGAGATACCTGCGATATGGCGAGCGGGGATCCCGGTTTGGTCAAGCACCCGGTACACGGAGGCTTTCAGGGCTTCCCACCAGTCGGTGGGGGACTGCTCCGCTTGCCCAGGTCGCGGGTGCGTGGTCTTATACGGGGTGGCGGCGAACCCGATGGGCTGTCCGCGCAGGTCAAAGATCGCCGCGCGGCAAGATTCGGTGCCAAAGTCAATGCCTAGCAGGTAGGGGCCTTCGTATCCGGGTGAAACCATGTTGTTATCCTTTCAGCTTCATTGCTGGTAGTTCCAGGTTCGGTTTTACTGTTGGTAGTTTCGCGCTCTTTAGTCACGCAGTCAGTCGTCGTTTTCGCTCCACCCTAGTTCTTCCCACTCTTTGGCGGGAACCAACCGGTCTAGCCGGTCAAGTATGAAGGTGGGGCGGTCTTTTTCGTCGAGGGCGAGTGCTTCTTCCAAAGTGGAATCCCCAGTCAGCGGCATGGCGGAGTACATGCCGGTTCGCACCGCCATTTGAATGTCGGTTCCAAGCCTGTCGCCCACCATCACGCAGCGGGTGGGATCGACGTCGAGTCCGCTAATGGCGGCTTCGAGCATTGCGGGGTTGGGTTTTCCGATCACCATTTCGCACTTGGTTTGAGTACAAGCCTCAATCGCGGCAATGATGGCGGCGCAGTCTGGTTCGCCGCGCCCTCCGGGGAAGGGGCAGTAGCGGTCGGGGTTAGTGGCCACCAGCCGTGCCCGCTTGTGGTACCAGATGGCGTCGAAAGCGATCTGTAGTTTTTCGTAGGTAAACGTCCGGTCGTAGGAAGCCACCACGATGTCAATCTGACTGGGGTCCTCACTCATCTTCAGCCCGGCGGCCTTGAAAGCATCAATCAGCGGCTGTTCCGCGATGGGGTAGACCACGGCGTCGGGGTGGTTGGCCACCAACCAGTTCGTCATGGTCACCACGGTGTTGGCGATGTCTTTTATATCCGTCGGCAGCCCGAGTTTAGCGAGTTTTTCCACGTAAGCTTGGGGGTCTTTGGTGGGGTTATTCGACAGGTATCGCACCGGTATGTGGCGGCGGCGTAGTTCCTCAATGAGGCGTTTGACGCCGGGCAGTAGTTCATCACCCAGGTAGATGGTGCCGTCCATGTCGAAGATGTAGGCGTCGTAGAACTCGGTGGGGAATGTTAGCGCGGTTGTCTGACTCAAAGTGTCCTCCCGTTGTGGCGGCGGTGTTTGCAAGTGCGGGTGCCGGGCTAAGCCTTGCGGATAACTGCGGCACCCGCAGCTGTTTTCCGGGTGTCTTTATCCGGCGAAGGAGCCAATAGCTAGGATCACTACGGTGAGGATCCAGATGGCGGTTGCCGGGGGATCAATGTGGGTGTCGCCGCGCGAGTGCAGCAGGCGGTTGGCCTGTTCGGCGAGGGCGGCGGAAAGTACACCGAAAATGGTTCCTACCAGCAGGGCTAGTAGGACGTTTTCGCCCACGATCGGCATGAAGGTGACTGCTGCCAGGCCGGCGATAATGGTGATGTGATGGGTTACCGGTACGGTGACGCCGAGGGAAATGATGATGATACACACGGCGGAGAACGCGAACGGCAGGATGTGTGCGCTTCCGGCAAGGTCTGGTACCACCAGGGAGAACACTAGCGCGATGGTGGCGCCCAGCAGGCCGGCGAGGGGGCCGAGGGTTAGGTACTGTTTGGGTTCTTGCTGCCAGGGTACCCAGCAGTGCTCGTCGGTGGGGTTGGCGATCCAGTTGAAGATTCCGGTCTTTCCGAACATTAGACGCACGACGAAGGCCGACAGCATTACCGTCAGCGCCACGGCGTCGGTGTGGGAACCGAACCACGGGATCATGGCGATGATTTCTTTAACGGTGTAGCCACCCATTCCGAAGACGGAGCCGACTAGGAGCACGTCGGGGCGCCCAAGTCCCGCCATGGCGGTATTCAGGTCTTTACCTTTCCCGGTTTTAACCAGTTCCCCGGTTTTAGCGGCGTAGGCTACGGCGGCGGCGGCGCCGGCGAAGGCCACGTGAGGGCCGAAGATGGGGCCGAAGGCCACGATGTCGATAACTCCGGTGTTCCCGGTGGCGGCAGCTATCCCCAATCCGATGAGGATGGCGATACCGGTGAAACCGAAGGCCAGGTTAGCGCCAATGGCGGCGGCGAAGAAACCTCCCGCTGCGGATACGATGAACCAAAGCAGGTTGAAGTCTCCAAATAGAGTCCAACTCTCAATAGCAGTCATTTGTACACCTTTTTAGATGAGCGATAGCGTCTTCGCTATCGGGTTTTCAGGATGCGACCAGGTCGCGTGTGTTTGGGTGATTACTTGAACTAGCCGCCGCCTTCTCCGGCTTCGCCTACCTCTCGTAATCGTCTTATTTTGGCGCCTTAACGCCAAGTCTTTTTTGCCTCTTCCACTAGCGCTCCCACCGCCAGAGGCGGCGGCCAGGGGCAGTGCGGGCGAGGGCGTGGCCGACGCTTTAGCAGCCGCAACCGCAGCCACCGATTTCTTCGGCTTCAGGAGCGGTCTTTTCGGTTTCGTATGATTCGAGCGCGGCCACTTTGGGTGCGGATGCCGAGGAGGGGTCAAACTCATACCCCAACCATTCCTTGGCTAAGCGGCGCGCCAGTTGCAAGCCGATTACCCGCTGCCCGAAGGTCAGCACCTGGGCGTTGTTTGACAGCACTAGGCGTTCGACGGAGAACGAGTCGTGCGCCACCGAAGCGCGAATACCGGGCACCTTGTTGGCGGCCATGGCCACTCCCATTCCGGTGCCGCAGACGAAGAGGCCGCGGTCGGCCTTGCCGTCGGCAATCATACGAGCGGCTTTCACCGCGACGTGGGGGTAGTCGATGTCTTCGCCGGCCCCCACACCAGCGTCAATGACTTCACTGACGCGAGGGTCAGCTTCTAGATCTTTTTTAAGGGCTTCCTTGTAGTCGTATCCGGCGATGTCAGCGGCGACAACGATTCGTAGTCCCATTTGTTTCCCTTCCTTGGGTTAGTCGTGGGTGAGTAACCAGACACTACAAAAATATCAGACAGAGCGGTAAAATCAACACTAATGGTGTTACTTTTGGTTGAGTTTTACAACTAACGTGATATGTATCACCATTGCGCATGTCTCTACTGAAGCGAAACCAAAATATAAACCCCCAAGGAGAACCCCCATGGCAACTGTCGTAGTACTCGGCGCCGGCATCATGGCAAGCGCCCTGGCCACCCCTCTGGCCGACAACGGCCACCAAGTGAAACTGGTGGGAACCCACCTGGATCGCGAAATCATTGACTCCATTAAAGCCACGGGGGTGCACCCGCGACTGGACCTGAAGCTTCCCGAAGGCACCACCGCCTATCAGTTGGAAGAAGCCGAAGAAGCCTTCCAAGACGCGCAGTTCGTAATGAGTGGCGTGAACTCTTTCGGCGTGCACTGGGCAGGGCAGCAACTGGCGAAGCTACTGCGCCCGGGAACCCACCTGATTACCCTTGCCAAGGGAATGGAAGCGGACGAGGACGGCAACTTGTCTATCCTGCCTGACGTCCTCGCCAGTGAACTACCCGAAGAACTGCGAAGCCAAATCACCATTAGCGCCATTGCGGGGCCTTCAATCGCAGGGGAAGTCGCCATTCGCCGACACACCTGCGTGGTGTTCACCGGTAAAAACCAAGAAGCGCTTGACACCTGGCGCAAGATGTTCGCCACCGACTTCTACCACGTGTGGACCAGCACCGACTTCGTGGGGGTGGAGGTGTGCGCCGCCACTAAGAACTGCTACGCCTTCGGCGCCGGTTTCATGGATGGGGTGCTGGATGCCATGGGACCGGATTCGCGTGAAAAGTACGTGAACTTCAACTACGGGGCAGCGCTCTTTGGACAAGCCGCCATCGAAATGACGCAGTGGATGGACTACTTCGGCTGCGATCGCGCCACCGCGCTGGGGCTACCCGGGGTGGGGGACTGCTTCGTCACCTCCATGGGCGGGCGCAACGTCAAGTGCGGACGCCTAGTGGGGGCGGGTATGACTTTCAGTCAAGCTCGCAGCCAAATGCCGGGGGTCACCTTAGAGGGCGCCGCCGCCATCGCCGTGATCGGCAAAGCCCTAGAAACCCTCACCGCTGCAGGTAAAGTCGACGCCCAGCAGTTCCCGCTGCTGCGGCACCTGTATGAAGTAGTGGGCAAAGACCAGGCCGTGAACGTACCTTGGGATAGCTTCTTCGGAGCTAGCGGCTCTGGGGTGTAGAGACCGCCGGCCACTAACGGGCCAACAGTAAGGAAGGCTGGCTGAACTGCGGTAGCCGCAGGGGAGCCAGCCTTCTTCTGTCAGCGCTGGGAAAGGACTTAATCCTGCAGCGGCCACTTCGTGGACATGGTGAACTGCGGATTGGAGTGGCGCCGGAACTGGATGAAACCCTGCGCCCAGTCGCGGTAGGCATCTACTTGGAAATGGTGTAACTCCAGTGCCGATAACTGCGCAATATTGGGGTAGCGCCTGGCGATTTCCTGAGCCACACCCAACGCCAACAGCACGTCTACGTCCGCGTTGTGAGCCTCACCGGGAACCCGCACCCCGTACAGCGCCGCCACGTCCGAAAGCGTGCGTTTGCCTTTGCGCCAGCGATCTAGAGCTCGGTCTAACACCAGGGGGTCTATCACCGGTAGGAGCCGGCCCAGCCGCTGCGTGAGGGTGGGCAGGCCGTGGCGAGTCAGTTCAGCCTCCATTAACTCCAGGTCGTACTTGGCGTTGAAAGCCACCACCGGATGCCCCGCCAGAAGATGGGCGGTAAGCAGGGAGGCGACTTCTTCTAACACCTGTTTGGGATCTGCGCCGTGGGCGCGCGCATACTCGGTGGTCACCCCATGCACCTGGGAAGCCGCCACGGGGATCTCCACCCCCGGGTTAGCCAGCCATGTGCGTTTACGGTCCGCCCCGTCCTCGCGCACGATAATGGCGGCGGTCACCAGCCGTGAGGACTGCGGATCCACCCCGGTGGTTTCCGTGTCGAAACCAACCAGGGGTTGCTCACTCCAAGACATGTACAAACTCTCATTCTCACGGCGATAAAGCTCCCTGAAACCAAGGGGCGGAAGCGTTCCCACTTCAGCATAGCGCCCGCCGCAGACAAACCCTAGCGGCGCCCCTTAGCCCCTAAGATGGGAATATGAGTAACGAAATCGAAATCGGACGCGGCAAACGCGCGCGCCGCGCCTACACCCTGGACGACGTGGCGTTGGTGCCATCGCGGCGCACCCGCGATCCCGAGGACGTGTCAGTGTCTTGGCAGATCGACGCCTACCACGTGGACATGCCGATCCTGGGGGCTCCCATGGATTCGGCGATGAGTCCAGAAACCGTGATCGCGCTGGGCAAACTCGGTGGCATTGGGGTGCTTGACTTAGAGGGGCTGTGGACTCGTTACCAAGACCCTGCCCCCATTTACGAAGAGATTTATTCCCTCCCGGAAGGCGCATCTAACCAGCGGCTGCAACAGATCTACGCCGAACCCATAAAAGAAGATTTAATCGGACAGCGGCTGCAGCAGATACGCGATGCCGGAGTGGTGGTGGCCGGCAAACTCTCCCCCCAACGCACCCGTAAATACTGGCGCACGGTGGTGGACGCGGGGGTGGACTTATTCGTCATTCGCGGCACCACGGTTTCGGCTGAACACGTGTCTTCGCGCCAGCAGCCCTTGAATCTCAAACGCTTCATCTATGAACTGGACGTGCCGGTCGTTGTCGGCGGGGTGGCGACCTACACTGCGGCGCTACACCTAATGCGTACCGGCGCGGCGGGAGTGCTGGTCGGCTTCGGCGGGGGAGCAGCGCACTCCACCCGCCAGTTGCTGGGAATCCACGCCCCCATGGCTACCGCGGTGGCGGACGTGGCGGCAGCGCGGCGTGACTACCTGGATGAGTCGGGCGGACGCTACGTTCACGTCATTGCCGACGGGGGAATTGGCCGCAGCGGTGACCTGTCGAAAGTTATTGGCTGCGGAGCGGATGCGGTGATGTTGGGGGCCGCCTTGGCGCGCGCCACGGAAGCTCCCGGGCGAGGCTGGCACTGGGGTTCGGAGGCTCACCACCCGGAGGTACCGCGAGGCCACCGCGTCCACGTCGGGACCGTGGGCAGTTTAGAAGAGATCCTCCTAGGACCGTCCTCACGTGCGGATGGCACCGTGAACTACGTGGGTTCGTTGCGCCGCACCATGGCGACCACCGGGTATTTGGAAGTGAAAGACTTACAGCGGGTAGATATGGTGGTTTCCCCCTACGATCCACACTGACGAGGCGGTAGCCGCCCCGGTCGTGAATAGTGCCTTTTCGCGTGCGGGTCGAGCCTGAATGGGGTCGGTGGGCCGGGCGAGGGTAGTTAGCGTGGCCAGCCTTCACTGGTGGTGACTTCTTCATCAGTTACCAGCATCCAGTGGAAGTCTGCTTGTGGCAGGCGGCGCTGCAAGCTGCCTGGATCACCGGTTACTACCAGGGTGCTGGCAAGGATCTCTGCCACCACACCATTACGGGCGATTACGCTGGCTTGTCGCACTTGTGACTGGCTGGGGTAGCCGGTTGAAGGATCCACTAGGTGATGAACCTTTTGCCCTTCCCAAAGGGTAGGTAGTTGCTGAAGATTATCTCCCGAGGTCGCCAAACTAGCGTCCAGCAAGGTGGCAGTACCAGCTACCGCCTGCCCCGTGCTTCCAGCTGCCTGCCCCGTGCTTCCAGTGGCCTGCGCGAATTTGGGGGTGAGTGCGGCGATCCCTACTTTCCAGGGGCGCTGGGCGGGGCTGGAGCCGGCGGCCGCCAGGGAGGATGAACCAATAGACACTAAAACGTCTTGCCTGCCGGCGGCTTTCATTAGATCCCTTAGGGCATCGGCGATCCAGCCTTTGGCTACCCCTCCTAAGTCAATACTTGCCCCGCGGCGCAGCTGGAAGCTGCTGGCGCCGTCGAAAAGCAGGTTATCCAGTGCGCTGGCTTGCCGCGCTTCCTCCACTTCGGCTGCGGTAGGTAGCTTTGGTGTCAGCCCCGCCGCAATTTGCGCCAGCCAGGGTTTTACTTGCCACAGTTGCGACAGCGCCCCGATGGTGGGGCGGAAAAACATGCCGGTTTGGCGGCTGAGTTCCATACTGGTCAGAAGTAGACCCCTGGTGGCGTCGCTAACTGGTATCCACCGGTTTGAACCGGCGGCTTGGTTTAGTTGGCACACTTCCGAATCGGGGCGGAACTTCGACCAAGCGGATTCGTAGCGTTCCACCTCGGCTTGCAGGTGCGCAACCAGGTCGGGGTCGGCTGGACCTTGACTACGTACTTCCACAGTGGTGCCGAGGGCGGGGAAAACCGTGTGGAAGTTAGCGCCGGGGGAGGAAACCACCGCGCGTGAAGTTTGCACCCTACCCTCCCTTAGCTGGCAGGTGTTTAATAGTCAGTTTCATCCAGTTCCAAGCTGGGTAGGTTAATGCTATCTGCCTGGCCGGTGTCTTCTTGCCCTTGCGCCGCTAAAATGGCGCGCACCGCGGCTTGGAGGAACTGTGAATGGGCCACTGTGGCGCCTGAGATTACGTCGACTTCTGTGGGGTTTTGCTTCTCTACCAGTGCCTGCGAATACTGTGCGTAGGACTCCACCGCAGCCTGGGCGCGGGCGTAGAACTCTTTGTTGCCAATCTCCCCAGCCTTGGTCTTACCGTAGTCTTCGTCCTTTACGTGTCCGTCGGCGGCCACGGTTTCGTAGCGGGTGGAAACAATTTTCCCGCCCTCAACGTCGATGGTTACTGTGCCCACCGCTCCCTGTTCATCGGGGTTGGACTGGCCTACGAACTGTCCGTCTTGCAGTGGCAGGGACATATCTAAATCCACCGGCGGAGAGCAGGCGGCAAGCAGCCAGGTGGCACCCAATACCACCGAGGCGCGGGTGGCGCGTTTGAAAGCACCAACGCCAGTTGCACCGCTGTGATCGGCTCGGTCGTGGGGGCGCGGGCTTTGACCCGGGGCGGAAGAAGTTTGACTCATAGTGTGCCTACTTAGTTGCGGGTTTCGCTCACTACTTTACCGTGGTCGAGGCGAATCGACCTTTGTGCCTTACTGGCGACGGTGGCGTCGTGGGTAACCACAATCAAGGTGGTGCCTTCTTCGTGTAACTGGTTGAAAATATCTAGCACAATATGCTCATTCGTTTCATCCAGGTTCCCGGTGGGCTCATCGGCAAGCACCACCTTGGGGTGGTTGATGAGTGCGCGCGCCACACACACGCGCTGTTGCTCACCCCCGGAAAGCTGATGCGGCAGGTGAGTGGCCCGCTCACCCAGACCAACGCGCTCCAACGCTGCCAACGCCTCCTTTTCGTCGGGCACTGAATGGTAGTACTGGCTCACCATCACGTTCTCCACCGCAGTCAGGTGCCCAATCAGGTGGAACTGTTGGAACACTAGGCCAATGGTTTCGCGCCGCACCTGGGTGAGGTCGTAGGCGCTGAACTGGGAAATATCGCGCCCATCTAGCATCACGGTGCCGGTGGAGGGCCGATCCATACAGCCAATAATGTTCATCATGGTGGTCTTCCCCGACCCGGAAGGCCCCACAATGGAAAGCCATTCGCCGCGCTCCACCTCCAGATCCACGTGATCGAGGGCGTGCAGCTCCCCGTAGATCTTAGAAACGTCATGCAAACTAATCAAAGTGTCTTTCATTTTTACTCTCCACGCAGAACTAGGGCGGGGTCAACGTCAATCGCTCGTCGCACCGGAACCAGGCTGGCCAGGGTGGAAACCACCACTGCCACTACCGTGGTGAGGATAAACACCAGCGGCTGCATGGCGACGGTGCGGTGAAACACGTTTAGGGAGATAAGCTGAGCCAGTCCGTAGCCGAAAACTGCACCGGCTAGGCCACCTACCAGCCCCAGCACCACGGCCTCACCAATGAACTCCTTCACGATGGAACGGTTATCGGCTCCCAGGGCTTTGCGCAACCCTATCTCCGTGCGTCGCTCGGTAACGACCGCCATCATGGTGGTGGAAACCCCAATGGTTATCAGCGCCAGCACAATCACGGTGATGATAGCCATCAAGGACCGCAACATTTCAAGCACGTTCGCGTCCGAATGCGCCAGACGCGTAACCGGAGTGACCTTCACTTCGGTGAACTCGTTGCCGAGCTGGGTGGAAAGCCTATCGAGGGTTTCTTCACTGGCAGCAACGGATAGTTCCGCCACCGTCAGGTGCGGTTCGTCCCCGGTTAGCTGCCCCATGTCGGCCGCTTCCATGTAGACGAACCCGTCCTCGGGGCCGCCGGTTTCCAACACTCCGGTGACGGTTACGGTAATGTCGCGCACGTCCTCGGGGCGGGAAGCGTCGGCGCCTTCGGGGGCGAGGGGCTTTTCTTCATGCGGGGCAGCTGCCACCGTGGGTGGGGCGGCGGGCACAGAAGTCGACTCTGCGCTAGGGGCGGGCGCGGTGGCACTCGCCTCGGCGGGCGCCCCCGACTCAGCCGGCTCAGCGGGCGCAGCGGTGGCAGCATTGGAGCTGGACGCGGGCGCGGCATCACTGGAAGCCGCAGAAGTGCCCGCCTGCTTGGAGCCACCTTCAGCCATCTGTGTAATAGTCAGGCGATCGCCGGCCTTCACTTCGGTAGCTTGGGAGATCTCCCGCCCAATCAAGACTTCGCCGCTGCGGGTGGGCCAATCCCCATCGACGTACCAGTAGGGGTTGATGCGTTGCGCCGCCGCCAGGTCGGTTCCCACCCCCACGTAGGGCAGGTCATTAATGGTCACGGCCTGGTATTCCAAGCCCATCGCCCCCACCAGTTCATCGGCGGGCACTCTAGCGCGAATACCCTCTAGCGTCGCGGGCGCGAAATCTTTGGCTTCTCCCTGGGGCAGCACCAGCATATTGGCGCCGTAGTTGCGGAACTCGCGAGCCATTTGCCTGGGCACGTCAATGGCTATCATCGCCAGCGAAGACAACGTGGTGGCGCCAATGGCGACCGCCAACATGGCGATTAGCACTCGCGAGCGGCGCCGAATAATGGAAGACAGCACCATGCGTAGGAACATTTTGCGTTTATTCACTGCTCACTCACCGCCCGTGTAGTACTTCCGCCGGCTTCAACCGCAGCAGGTAGCGCACCGCCGGAATCGATCCGAAAAGGACAATGAGGATAACCAGCGCGGTCACGATACCCGCCACTGCCGGAACAATATTGATGGAGGCGTGGAACACTGTCAGCCCAATGAGCTGCGCCAGAGCGATCCCCGCTACGTACCCCACGATCCCGCCGATGGAGCCGATAATGACAATCTCTGTCAGTATCAGCGCCACCACGGCTCCGTCGCGTCCCCCCACGGCTTTGAGCAACCCGATTTCGCGGGAGCGTTCCATCACGTTCGCGGTCACCAGATTCGCAATGGCGAGGGCGGACCCAGCCATGGAAAGCACCGTAACCAACACCATCAGTAGCTGGGTTTTTTCTAAAATGGTGCCTTCGGATTCGGACACTTGCCTCACCGGCCTGGCCACCGCGTCGGTTAAGACTTCTTCGATCTGGTAGGAAATAGAGGACACGTACGCGGTGCAGTACCACAGTTCCTTTTCGCTAATAGACAGGCTCTTGGGGTTCTTCGCTGCCTTTCGCGCCAACTCGTTATCGGGGGTGGTAAGGGCGGACACTTCCACCTGCCCCACTGCTCCGGGTTGGGAGATTAACGCTTGCGCCACCGGCAGGGAAGCGAAAATCTGTCGGTCTTCTTCCCCTCCGGTGCTGACGATGCCGCTAACTGTGAGGTCTTCGCTGGTGTCGCCTTTAACGGTGAAGGTGTCGCCAACTTTGAGTCCGTGGTCGCTGGCGTATTGGGTCCCCACCACCGCCGCGCGTTCGTCGCCGCCGGCAGGCCAGTCGCCCTCCAAGTTCCACCAGCCCCGCAGGTTCGCCAGCCCGGTGCTGATGGTTCCTTGCCCGGGTAGTTCCATATCGTGGGTGAACCAGGTCCCGGTCAAGGTGGTTTCAGACCCGTCTGAGTTGCTCACGCGCGCGTTCAGTAGGGGAGTGAAGTCAATAATGTTATAGGTCCAGAAAATACTCTTAATGCGCGGTAGTTCTTCTTCATCCAGGTAGGCGGTTTGCTGCTGGGAGTCCTTGAAGTGGTACAGGTCTTGCACCACCGCCGCACCTTTGGGGCGAACCACGATATTGGCGCCGTAGGATTTCAGCTCCTGATTCACCTTGTCGCCCACGTCGAACATGACCGAGAGCATGGAGGTAGCTACCGATGCACCCAGCGCCACTGTCAACACGATCATGAGGCGACGTCCTCGACCGTGCAGTAACGCTCCCTTTAGCATCCGCCAAAACATAAAAGATCTACTCCTTCTTCGCCGTCTTTAGGCGAAGACTTCGGCGCTTTCTTCCAAGACCTCCTTAGAGATCGCGAGCACCCCATTCTTCACTTCATAGTCAATCGGAATCGGGTTGCACCCACCCTTGAATCCGATCGTCGCAATATTCATCGCCACGCCGCAAAGCTTACAAATAACTTGCCCGTCTTTTTCGTAGTACCCCGACGGGCCGCAGATCTCACACGCATCCAACCCCACCCCGTAGGAGGCTCCGGCCTTTTGAATCACAATCCAACGCACTTCCACGTTCTTCGTAGACTGGTAAGCGTAGCGATGCAGGTGTCCGTCGTTGAGAGATTCCAACGGGATAGAGGCACCGGCGTCGGTCAGGTCGTAGGGTTCGGGCTCTGACAGTTCGATTTCTTGGGAGGCGTACTTGGCTCCCACCGTGAGCAGCACGGTGACGGAGGCGTAGGTGGCAAACCCCAGGTAGGCGCGCCGAGTCATGGCTTGGTTACGCATCCGCCGCAGTCGGTCAACCGCGGGGATGCGGGCTTGGTAGTTGTTCTTCTTCGCCGCGCGCAGGATGAAGATCGCCGCCACCGTGCAGGCCGCTACCGCGGTGAGGTCGAATAGTACTTGGTGGTTGATGATCCACGCCAACACTTCAGCTACCGACACGGGGATGAAGATGACGCGGATGGCGTTCAGTAGCCGCACCACCAGCAGTATGTGGGTCAGTGTCAGGAGGGTGAATAGCACGCTGAAAAGCGGCAGTGTCCAGGTGGGGCGGGCTTGGCAGAGACGGAAAACCGTGAAGGCTGCCAGTATGGCGACCAGCCAGCCGAGGACGTACCCGACGACGTTTAGGAAGGTGGCGGTGGAAAACACGGTGGCGCCCACGGGCACGAAGGTGCGTGCCTGCATAATGGGTAGTTGGGCGTCGCGAAAGACAATGAGTCCGGCCCACAGTGACGCCGCGGTCACTACCAGCAGTTGGTTTCGCCTGCTGATGGGGTTGGGATTCAAAATGGTGGTGCGTTGGTCGGGTTTTTGCTGCGCCTGCAGCAGGTGCAGGGTGCGCCGCCCAAACATCCACGCCAGCACTAAGGTGGCGATACCCACGATGATGGTGGGTTCAAGGGTGGTGAGGGTGAGGCGTTGGCGGTTGAATCGCCACAGCGAGTTCTCATGCAAGATGAGCACGATCACGGCGATTGTCAGACCGGTGAAAGTAGCCACGAACACGGGGCGGGCGCCGGGGCGAGCCGGGTCCCGCCCCGTGGCGAGGCGTACGGTGGGAAAGAGCGCGCCGAGCACCAGCGAGACAAGTAAAACTGCGCTTACTACGTCAACGAACTGTTTGAGCATTCTCTTTCCGTATCTTGAGTTTCAGGTGTTGTTCCGGGGTAGGGTTTACCACCAAGCGGCGGCCGGATCCCAGTTCCAGTCCTTGAACTCAGCTACGATCGGTTCGGTCCAGAACTTGTTGGGAACGCCGGTTTCCTTGTCGGTGTGCAGCAGCCAGCCGTTCTCTTCCGGAGAGTGGATGATGAACTGCAGGGTGTAGACACCGGCATCAAGCTTGGGCAGGTTCAGGCCGTAGTGGGGGCCGTCGGAGGCGTTCATCGGCATGAAGGTACCGGCTTGAACTTCCTTGTTTTCCTTATCCAGGATCTTGTATTCAACGGTCAGGCCGGGGATGAAGTCACCGGCACCGTAGCCGAGGCCGTTTTCGGGTACGGCGGCAATGTCAGCTTCCAGGTGCATGGAGGCTTCGGTGTGGGGTACACCCACGACCGGTTCCATGACTACGGGCTGGAAGTAAACTGCGGCTACCTTCAGGGGGCCTTCGAATACTTCGTCGCCTACGGGTTCTTCACGGAAGCCAGCTTCGTCGCCAGCGGCTTCGGTTTCTTCCGCGGCGGTGGCTGCAGGGGTGTCGCTACCTTCGGGAGCGTCCGCGCCCTTTTGGGAGGAGCAGGCGGTGACGGTGCCAAGCATCGCCACGGCCGCACAGGCGGCGGCTAGACGGGTGATGGTTTTCTTCATGGTGTTTAACTCCATAATCTGTGTGGGTAGGGCGGATTACTGCGCTTTTGCTTCCTTGCGTTTACGTTTAGACGCAAGCACAAACAGTGCAATCATCACGATGAGAACTACCGCTTGGGCGGTTAGATTCTCCACTCGGGGGAAGAACCCCAAGAGGTCTATGGTGGGTAGGCCGGGTATGGGCGTGACGCTCACGACGTCGGCCTCTTGTAGTTCCCGAATACCGGAGCCGGTGAAGGTCAGTGCCATTACCGCCAGCAGTAGGGAAGTGATTAGGAAGAAGGGGCGTAGTGGGATTTGGATCGATAGGAATCGAATCACTACGTAGACGAGGACGAGGGCGGCCAACCCGACGACAATGCCGGCCCACACGTAGCCGGTTTCTCCTTCCGCCATGGCCAGGATCGGCTGGAAGAAGAGGATGGTTTCGGCGCCCTCGCGCACCACTGCCAGGAATGCTACGAACGCTAGGGACAGCAGTGAGCCGCGTGAGAGGGAGGAGTCGGTCTTGTCTTTGATGAACTTATCCCAGGCGGCGGCGTCGGATTTACCGAGCATCCAGTTGGATACGTACACTAACATGGCCACCGCCACTAACGCGGTGATGCCTTCGATTAGTTCTTGGCTCTTACCGGCCAGGGAAGTTAGTTGAGAGATCGCAACTGCCAGCAGTCCCGACACCACCAGGGCGGCGCCGGCTCCGATCCACACCACTTTAGTTTTGTCGCGGTGCCCGGCTTTAACCAGGTAGGCAACTACCGCTGCCACCACCAGCATGGCTTCCATGCCTTCACGCAAGATGACGGTGAATGCTGCTAGTAGTATCCCGGTGCCGGAGGTTTTACTTCCGCCTTCCGCATCGGGGTTGGTCCCGTCAAACCCGTCGAGGGTGTTGGCATCGGTGATCAAGTCGGGTTTGAGCTGGGCGATCCGGTCGCTGACTTCTTGGTCTTTGCCTTCGCTCATGGCTCGTTTGGTGAGGGCGAATTCCAACTCGATGCTGGCTACCCGCGACCCGGAGATGCGCGCCATTGTCATTTTTTCGAACCCGGAGGTCTCGTAGTGACCGTAGTAGGCTTCGTTGACTTTATCTTTGGCTGCTTCGGCGTCACCGCTGTCGTAGAGCTGCTGAGCTTGGTCTAGTATCTCCACCATGGTGGAGGCAGTTTGCCCCCATTTTCCGGGGCTGATCTGTTCGGGGGTGCCTGCCCCGTCCCCGCCGCCGAGGGCGGTTCCAGCTTGCTCGATCTGGTCTTTGAGGCGTTCACTTATCTTCGCCACGGCATCTGCGTCGCCGTCGCTGACGGCCTTATTCAACAGGCCGAAATCCATGTTTATACGGTTTACATCCGACCCTGATAGCTGGGAACCGATCTGGGTTTCCAAACCCTTGCCAGCGAATACGTCGTAGCGGGCGGTTTTAAGGGTGGCTTTGGCTGCTTCGAGGTCGTTAGCTTGGGCTTGCTCTACCGATTTATCTATTGCGGTCACGACTTCGCTGGCAATGTCGTTCCATTTTTCTGCTGCCTGCGCCGCGGTTGAAAATAGCGGGGCGAACAAAAGAATGAAACTTAATGACACTAGCGTCAGGAAAGTTATGTGAGAGCGATTAAAAGATGGGCGAGCTATCTGTGACTGTGCGACCACGAAGGTGCCTCCCGGGCTCGTTTAAAGAGATGTTTAAAAGATGTAAATAAATACACCTTTTTTCACTTAGGTTCGGCATACCTAATACCCCCATGGTAAGCAGATTAAAGCAAATACTTCAAATAGTCCCACCTTTTACAGGCTCGCTACGGCATAGAATAGAGGGGAGCTGTCAGGCCCGCCCCAGCGCCCGCGCGCATCCAGTAACTGCGGGAAGACAGATATGGTCTATGCGAAGAACAGGAGACATCCATGGCAGACCTTGAATACCGCATCGAACACGACACTATGGGCGAGGTACGGGTTCCCAAAGATGCCCTCTACGCCGCACAAACGCAACGCGCGGTAGAGAACTTCCCCATTTCCGGCAGGGGACTATCAGACCACCACATCGCCGCCCTCGGGCAGGTGAAACGCGCCGCCGCCATCGCTAACCGCGAACTGGGAGTAATCGACGAAGCAACCTCCGAAGCGATCGTGGCCGCCGCCGAAGAAGTAATCGCAGGTAAGCACAACGGGGAATTCCCCATCGACATCTTCCAAACCGGCTCCGGTACGTCCTCGAATATGAATACCAACGAGGTCGTCTCCACCCTGGCCAGCCGCATCAAGGGTGACAAAGTGCACCCCAACGACCACGTAAACGCCTCCCAGTCTTCCAACGACGTATTCCCCACCTCGATCCACATCGCCAGTGTGCAAGCGGTGGAAGAAGTACTACTTCCCAAACTCGACAAACTCGCTGCCTCCTTGGAAGCGAAAGCCGAAGAGTTCAAGGACGTTGTGAAGTCCGGGCGCACCCACCTGATGGACGCCACCCCCATCATGCTCGGCCAGGAGTTCTCCGGCTATGCCACCCAGATCCGCTACGGCATCGACCGCGTAAACGCCGCCCTGCCTCGCCTGTGCGAACTACCGCTAGGTGGCACCGCCGTCGGCACCGGCATCAACACTCCGGCTGGTTTCTCCCAACGAGTAATCGAACTGATCGCGGAAAACACCGGGCTACCGTTCAAGGAAGCCAGCAACCACTTCGAAGCCCAGGCCGCGCAAGACTCCCTGGTGGAAATGTCCGGCGCTCTGCGCACCATTGCGGTGTCGCTGACGAAGATCGCCAACGACCTGCGCTGGATGGGATCGGGCCCGCGCACCGGCATTGGGGAACTGGCACTACCTGACCTGCAGCCAGGCTCCTCCATCATGCCCGGCAAGGTGAACCCGGTAGTTCCGGAAGCCACCGTGATGGTTGCAGCCCAGGTCATCGGCAACGACGCGGCGATTGCTTTCGCCGGCGCGCAGGGCAACTTCGACCTGCTGGTGATGCTGCCGGTAATGGCACGCAACTTGCTGGAGTCCATCAACATCGTTGGTAACGTCAGCGAAGTGCTAGCCGAACGCACCGTCGATGGCCTGGTAGCGAACGTAGAACGCTGCAAGGAGCTAGCGGAATCTTCCCCCTCCATCGTCACCCCGCTCAACCGCATCATCGGTTACGAGAACGCGGCGAAGATCGCTAAGCACTCGGTTAAAGCCGGCCTCACCGTACGTGAAGCCTGCCTTGACCTGGGCTTCGTAGAGCGCGGAGAGATCACCGAAGCGCAACTCGATGAGGCCTTGGACGTAGCGTCCATGACTCACCCGAAGGAAAACTGAGTAGGTAACTGACTGCGGGCGGTGGCGCTTTTTAGGTGAAGACCGCGCCACCTGCCAGCAGCTACAAACTACTTCACAGGTCGGGGCCGGGAGCCACCCAGAAGGGGAACTCCCGGCCCCGAAGTGTGTCCGCTCGCGGTTGGCCTCCGGCGCGGCTAGGGCAGGCAGAGCACCGGCATCTTGGGCGCGCACAGCGCCAACAGGGCGGCGAAGGTGAAAGACCCCATGGTGGCGCAAAGTTGGGTGCGTAACTGCTCCGCTTCGAAAGTAACGTCACGCTCACCCGCACCCGCCACGTGCAACGCCACTTCCTGCGCAACTTTCGCCGCCTGCGGGAAGGCCCACACATCAATCAGGAAAACCTGTAGCTGCCGGCCCACGGCGCGCGCCAACTCAGCGCGGTTAAGTACCTGACCTTGCCGGTGGTTAAGCACGATAGCTACTTCAGCGTGTTTACCTTCCAAATCATCAATCACACCACCGGCGGCGGCGATGGTCTCAACCAGCTTCCGCCCCTGCTGGGTGGGGAAAGAGGCAATCCCCTCAGGTAGGGTCGCTACCGCGCAGGAATCTGCCAGTTGGCTTATCTGCTGGGCGTGGCGCTGGCTAAGTTGAGTCAGTGCCTCCACCGCGTCGGCCGCGCCGCAGCCGGACTTAGTCTGGGAGCTAGCGATTGTCAGGCAAGCGCGGTGAGCACCGGCAGGGAAACCCAAAGCGTGAGAGAACTCGGTAGAAAGCTCACAAAGCTCAGTGAAATCAAACGGCACCCCCCCCACTGGGTAAGGGCGTGGGCAGCGGCCACCGCCACGGTGATGGTGCCGCCGGGCAGAGCGATCCCGCACGGGTGGGTGTCGGCACCTTTGACGTCGTGGGGGCGCCCATCCATACACACCAAGGTTTTCCCTGCGGCTTTTAGCCAGTGCGATTCGACCTCCAGCGCGGGCAGTAGGCCAGGGGGTAGTTGTTCGTCGGGGTGGATAGAACCGGTTGCGCAAGCGGGTAGGACTAACACGAGTAAGCTCCCAAAACTGATTTATCATAGTGCCGGTAAAACCACCGCGCGCCCTCGCGCCAGGGCAGTTTTATATCTAAACCGTAACACTGTCCGCCGGTTGCGTGCAGTCACTCCGCGGCGAGCTTTTGCTAGGTACAATGGAGTGGCATAAGGCGCTGATGGTCAATGCAGGAGTACACCGCTGATGAGCGCAAGCAGTAGTGGCAGTTGCACGCTACGAGATTTTCATGCCACCAAAGTAGACGGCACTAAACAACCTTTGGGGGCCTACTACGGCCAGGTTGTGCTGATTGTTAATACCGCCTCGAAATGCGGCCTAGCCACCCAGTTCGTGGCGCTGCAACAACTCTATGACCGCTACCGCGACGCCGGCTTCATCGTGCTGGCCTTCCCCTGCGGGCAGTTCGGAGACCAGGAGGAAGCAAAAAGCGAAGACGATAACGTACCCACTGCGATTGAGGAATGTCGTCGTCGTTGGGGGCTGACTTTCCCCATATTTTCCCCGGTAGATGTAAACGGTGACAACGCCGACCCGCTTTTTACTTGGCTGCGATCCCAAACCGGGGGAATCCTAGGGGATGCAGTGAAGTGGAACTTCACTAAGTTCTTAGTGGATCGCTCCGGAAGAGTGCAGGGACGCTACGCCCCCACTACTAAACCGCAGCTACTTCTGCCCGACATTGAACGCGAACTAGCGGCTTCTGCCTACTGACACCGCTAGCGGCGGCTTTGGCGAAGCAGCGAAGTCGCCACCCACCCCAACGCCAAGCAGGTGAGGAAACCGGAGGCAATATTTACATAGCCTAGGGTCACGAAACGCTGGGCCACCTGGGGCGAGGACGTACCCAACCACAGGTTGATACCGGCGTGAGCGCCCGCAACGAAAGCCAGTAAAACCCAAATCGCAGCCGCGTAGCGAGTGGACCTATCGACACTTGGGCGCTTAGCTAAAGCGAAGAAATGGTAGGCGAAGAAACCGGCGAAACCGCAAACCGCGCCAAAGCCCACCCCCGCCAGGAGCGTGATCACTTGCAGGTGCATGTTTTAGTCCTCAGATGTCTACCTGTGAGGGCGCAGTTAGCTTTCAAGATCCAACCCCAGCTCTTGAGCTAGATCATCCAACTGGCGCAGCCACGGCCCGGCACTCATGTCGGAAGGCATACGCCAATCCCCACGCGGTGAAACCGCCCCGCCAGCACAAGCCTTCGGACCGTTGGGTAGGGTAGAGCGCTTGAACTGGTTAGAGAAGAAGCGACGCAAGAACACTCTAAGCCACTTGAAAATCTCCTCTTGCGAATAAGAATGAGGCTCCATGCCGCGCGGGAAACTACCTCGTTCAGCATCACTCCAAGCCTGCTGCGCAAGGAAAGCGATCTTCGCGGGACTGTAGCCGCGCAGCAGGTAGAACAAAGTAAAATCATGCAGCGCATACGGCCCGATAGTGGCCTGAGTGGACTGGGGAGCCTCACCTTCGCGGGTGGGAACCAGTTCCGGAGTTATCTCAGTGTGCAGAATCGAATCCAAAGTGGCATTGACCTGCTCCCCGAACTGGTCGGTGGAGATCACCCAACCAATCAAGTACTGCATCAAGGTCTTCGGGACACCCGGGTTCACACTGTAGTGCGACATGTGGTCACCCACGCCGAAAGTACACCAACCCAGGGCTAATTCCGATAAATCCCCAGTGCCAATCACAATGCCGCGCCGGTCATTGGCAAGGCGGAAAAGGAAATCCGTACGCAGACCGGCTTGGACGTTTTCGAAAGTCACGTCGTACACGTCCTCGCCCCGCCCGAACGGATGCCCAATATCTTTAAGCATCTGGGTGGCAGCGGGGCGAATATCGATTTCTTCGAACTCCACCCCCAAGAAACGACACAGGTCGGTGGCGTTATTCTTCGTGTGATCCGAAGTGGCGAACCCCGGCATGGTGATCGCCAAAATATCACTGCGAGGACGGTTGAGGCGATCCATGGCTTGGGCGCAAACCAGCAGTGCGTGAGTGGAATCAAGACCACCGGAAACACCAATCACCGGACGTGGGTTACCAATGGCGCGCAAACGCTGCACCAGTGCCGAAACTTGAATATTGAATGCCTCGTAGCAGTCCGCCTCCAACTCCGCCTGGTCGGAAGGAACAAACGGGTAACGCTCCAGCGGACGCATCAAAGTGGCGACACTAGGGGGCGCGGCGGGGGAGAAAAGCTCAAAATCCACGAAGTTAGTGGCGCAAGAACTCCCCTGGGCAAACGTATTCGAAGCCAGGCGCGCTTGGGTGAGGCGATCTAAATCCACATCCGCCAAAGTGTATTGCACCCCGGAGGCGAAGCGGTGGTTTTGAGCCAGTAAATCACCGGCTTCATAAATCATCGCCTGCCCGTCCCACGCTAAATCGTTGGTGGACTCACCCTCACCAGCAGCGCAGTACAACCACGCCGCCAACCCCCGTAGCGAGGACGCCTGGCACACCAGGTGCCGATCGCGTGCCCGCCCCACGGTGATGGGAGACGAAGACAAGTTCGCCACGATGGTGGCACCCGCCTGGCACGCCCCCTCCGCACTTGGCTGCGGCACCCACAAATCCTCACAGATCTCTGGGCGCACCGCGAAACCAGGTAGGTCGCTGGCGCGTAACGTCAGGCATGCGCTGATGGTGACATCCGCACCACCAATCGTGACCTGCTCACTTTGCCACGGCTCTATCGGCGTGAAATAGCGAGCTTCGTAGAACTCGCGGTAGTTCGGCAGGTGAGTTTTCGCCTGCGCCCCCAGGATCTTCCCACCGTGAATCGCCACCGCACAGTTATACAGGTGCTCACCCGCCCGCAGGGGAGCGCCCACCAAAATCAAGATCGCCAGATCCCGAGTTTGCTGCGCAATCACATCCAGCGCCTTATCCACCTCCGACTGCAGGGCGCGGGAGTGGAAAAGATCCTCCACCGTGTAGCCGGTTAAGTTCAACTCCGGGAACACCGCCAGCACCGCTCCTTGCGCGGCCGCTTCCTGCGCGCTAGCGATCACGTGGCGAGCGTTGGCGGCGGGATCACCCAACACCACCGGGCCGGTGATGGCGCACACGCGGGCGAAACCGTGGGTGTAAATATTGTTAAAACTCATGGCTTCTCCTGATCTGCGACATCACCGGCTGAAACTGGTGGGTAGGGTGTGCTTACAGCAAGCTAAGGGCTTGGCGGGCAATGGCTAGTTCCTCATTCGTGGGAACCACCATCACCAGCACCTTCGAATCCGGAGTGGAAATCACTCGCGGCTGCTTCGAACGCACCGCGTTCTTTTCCAAATCCAGCTTCACACCCAGGTACTGCAGGCGTTCACATAGCTCCCGGCGCAGGTCAGAATCGTTTTCCCCGATCCCCGCGGTGAAGGTTAAAACGTCGATTCCGCCCATAACCGCAGTGTAGGAACCCACGTACTTAACCAGACGGTGCAAGACCACGTCCAAAGCCAAGCGAGCGTCCTCGTTGCCGTTATCAGCCAGGGAACGCACCACGCGCATGTCGTTATCCCCAGTCAGACCCTTCAGGCCGGAAGCCTTGTTGAAAAGCGTGTCGATTTCGTCAATGCTCATACCGCCGACGCGGTAGAGGTGGAAGACCGCAGCCGGGTCAATATCGCCGCAGCGAGTCCCCATCACCAGGCCCTCCAGCGGGGTCAGCCCCATGGAGGTATCCACCGCCTGACCGTCCACCACCGCGGAAGCGGAAGCGCCGTTACCCAGATGCAGAACAATCTGCTTCAGATCCACCCGCCCCAAGGTTTCACTCACCAGGGAGGACACGTACTGGTGGGAAGTGCCGTGAGCACCGTAGCGACGCACCGCGTACTTCTTTGCCACTTCCTGATCCAAAGCGTAGGTGCAAGCCTCCGCCGGCAGTGACTGGAAGAAAGCGGTGTCGAAAACCGCCACGTGAGGCACGTCGGGAAGCAACTCACGTGCCACGTCAATGCCTTTCAAGTGCGCCGGGTTGTGCAGGGGCGCCAGGGGAGAAAGCTCCTCAATCAGGTTGCGGGTAGCATCATCAATCAAAGCAGGACCGTCGAAATGCTCACCGCCTTGTACCACGCGGTGACCGGCCGCCACCACGTTGTAGTCAGCGAAGTTCGGCCCCACTTCTTCACAGATGGAAAGCACCATGCGCAGCGCCTGAGTGTGGTCGGCAATGGGTTCTTCCCGGGTTACGGTTTCCTCCCCGTAACGGTGCTCCAAAGCGGAAATCGGCTCCCCGATGCGCTCCACCAAGCCGGAGGCGATGGAGGCCGAAGAGTCGGGGTCAACTAGCTGGTATTTGAGGGATGAAGAACCGGAGTTAATCACCAAAACGGTGCGGTGAGTGGTTTTCATAGGGGTACTTCCTAACTGAAACGAGATTTATTCAGATACTAAAGCCTGGGCCTGGATAGCGGTAATCGCCACCGTGTTGACGATGTCTTCCACCAGGGCCCCGCGTGAGAGGTCATTGACCGGCTTATTCAGGCCCTGCAGGATCGGCCCAACCGCGACCGCACCGGAAGAACGCTGCACCGCCTTGTAGGTGGTGTTACCGGTGTTGAGGTCGGGGAAAATAAAGACCGTGGCTTGTCCCGCCACCGGTGAGCCGGGCATCTTCTTCGCCGCCACCGCTTCATCCACCGAAGCATCGAACTGCAGCGGGCCATCCGCCGCCAACTGCGGGGCCTTTTCACGCACCAGTTCAGTAGCTTCGCGTACCTTCTCCACATCCGGACCAGAACCGGAAGTGCCGGTGGAGTAAGAAATCATCGCCACCTTCGGGTCCACCCCGAACTGGCGCGCAGTTTCCGCCGACGAAATCGCGATATCAGCTAAGTTCTCCGCCGAAGGATCCAAGTTCACTGCGCAGTCACCGAAAACGTGGACCCGATCCTTCATCAGCATTAGGAACACCGAGGACACAATCGAAGTGCCAGGCTTGGTCTTAATGATCTGGAAAGAAGGAACAATGGTGTGAGCGGTGGTGTGGGCAGCGCCCGAAACCATGCCGTCAGCATCGCCCATGTGAACCATCATGGTGCCAAAGTAGGACACGTCAGTGACCTTCTGGCGCGCCTGCTCCAAGGTGACGCCTTTCTTGGCGCGCAAGCGCGCGAACTCCTGGGCGTACTTTTCCACGTAGGCAGGGTCGGTGGGGGAGACAATCTGGCTATCTCCAAGTTCCACTCCCAGCTCCTGAGCGCGGGCACGCACCGCGGATTCGTCACCAAGCAAAATCACTTTCGCGATCCCCGCGCGCACCACCGCGTCGGTAGCTAAAAGGATGCGGTCGTCCTCGGGCTCAGGAAGAACAATACGCATGGGGCGGGCCGCGGCTTTCTCCACCAGGTCCGCTTGGAACATGAGCGGGGTGATAACAGCCGTAGGATCGGAAGACGCCAGTGCCTCAATCGCCGAAGCCGGGATCGCCTGAGCCGACATTTCTTGGGCTTTAGCAACCTTGCGCGCGGTAGTTAACCGCACCGGCCCGCGCGCCGAAGACGCCGCCACCGCCGTCTCAAAAGTCCCGGTATCAACCGTCATAATCGGCAAGTTGGGAACTAAACCGGAAATCAAGGACTTAACCTGCGCCGGGGTTTCAAACCCGCCATTTAAGATCAACCCGGCCAAGGAAGGGGAGCCGGGGGCGGCGTGGGCCGCGGTCACAGTCACCAGCAGCTCGGGGCGGTCAGCGGCAGCGATCACCACCTGCCCGTCTTTGAGGCGCTCCAACACGTGGGGAGCACTCATGCCACAAACCAGCAGGTGCTCAGCTTCACGCTCCAAAAGCTCCTCATCACCACTGATAAGGGTAGCGCCAGTGGTCTCAGCGATGTCACGCACCCGCGGAGCCATCAGCAAAGGCTCCTCCGGCAGCAAGTAGGTGGGAACTTTTTCAATCTTTTGCTGGTAGGCAGCCAGCTCACCCTCCACGCGTGTCACCACGAAGCCAGCTAACTGGGCGTGCTCCGAACGCACCGTTGATAACGCCAGGCGCCCGGTATCAGCCACCTGCTCGGGCGATCGCTGGTAGGCCGACAGTGCCACAATCATCTTGGCACCCAAGTTCGCAGCAAGGGCGCAGTTGAACTCGAACTCCTCAAACCGCACGCGGCTTTCGTAATCGGTACCGGAAACCAAAACCACGTCCACCTGCGCCGCCAGACGCCGGTGAGTACGCATCACGGTTTCGATCGCGGAATCAGGATCAGCCAGGTACTCACGGTAGGTGAGGGCGGCCTCGGCCTTTTCCACCTGCACCAAACCGGAAGTGTAAGTTTTCAACACCGGGTCACTGTCGCGGTCCTCCACCAGGGGGCGAAGCACCGCTACCTTCTGACCCTGCTGCGTCAAGTAGGACGCCAAGCCGACAGTTACCAGGGGCTTACCTGTGAAAGGCTCTGGGGTAGCGATGTAAAAGGTGCGTGCCACAGTGGGCTCCTAACGCTAGATGAATGAGTTAAATGGTTCAGTTCCATGTTAAACGTTTCCTAGCTGCAGTGGGTTCAGCAACGGTATGGAACCCGTTACCGGCGTCGCCACTTGAAGTATTTTGCAAACCTCTCCCGCGCTGCTATGTTTGTCCTCATGATGATTCGCTTCCTGTAAAAGCAGCGCCCGCCACCGCAGCGGCGGAGCACTGCTTTACCCTTTTTGAAGTTAGTTACGTTAAGAAATTTTTCTGGGACTGATCATCTATGACAAGCGAAAAAACCACGGAGTTCACCGACCTGGAAGTAGATTACAAACAACTCGCACGCGAACTGGGCGTCAAACTACCGCCACACATGCGTGAACCGAGGCGGTGGCCCAAATCCCTCAGCTACCCGGCCGGCCCGCCCCTGCAGTTGCAATCCAAACCCGCAGCGGTACTGCGAAAAATCATCTCTCAACGCTGGTACCTGCTAGTGGCATTCATCCTCGCCACCACCGCCAACGTGGTTTCCATGGCGGTCATGCCAGGGGCCCTAGGGCAGGTGCTGGACAGCGGGTTAGAGCAGGGAATCGGGGCGCACCTCGCCCCCGGAATGAGCGCGCTTTTGGCGCTAACCGCCATCGCCGCCCTCACCGCCGGTTTCGAACAAGTCCTCGGCAACGCCATCTACATGCTTGCCTACACCGAATCGGTGCGGGCGGTAACTACCCGCACGATCGAAAACGGCACCAACGTCACCGGTGAAATCCCCAGCGGAGACATCGTCGCGATCGTCAGCTCAGACACCGAATACATCGGGGGATTCGCGGAAATGATCAGCTCCGTTATCGGAGCGATCGCCACCACCGCGATCATCACCGTGCTGATGCTGCAACTGTCAGTACCGTTGGGGCTAGCTGTAATAATCGGCCTGCCACTGCTGACCATCTTTATGGCGCTGCTGGTAAAACCCTTACAAGCTCGTCAAAACGTCCAGCGCGAAGCGGTTGGCAAACTTACTTCCATCACCACCGACGCGGTCGCCGGTCTGCGGGTGCTGCGAGGCATCGGTGGGGAAGACGAGTTCTCCGCGCGCTACCGCACCCAATCTGACCAAGTGCGTGACCTGGGGATAAAAGTGGCTCCCTACCAAGGACTACTGAACGCGATTCGGGCAGCCGCCCCATCCATCTTCTCCACCGTAGTAGTGGGCGTGGCCGCCACCATGGTCTTCGACGGCACCCTCACAGCGGGAGAAATGGTGGCGTTTTACGGCTACACCCTCTTCCTCGCCTCCCCGCTGTGGGCACTGACCTCCGCCATACAATTCGGCACCCGAGCCTGGGTGGGAGCGAAGAAAATCGGGAAAATCTTCGCCATCGACCAGCCGGAAGCCGGCCAAGCTGAAACCGCCCCACCCGCCTGGGGTGGCGCGGACCTACACGAGCCCGAAAGTGGCGTGAAACTGCCCGCCGGTAAGGTCACCGCCCTGGTTTGCGCCGACCCGGACGTCTCTGCCCACATCGCCAGGCGTTTTAGCCAACCCAGCCACACCCATCCGGTTCTTTACGGCAGCGTCGATAGTCGAAACGTCGACCTCAGCGAGATTCGCCGCCACGTCCTAGTCAGCGACACCAACAACGAACTATTCACCGGGACGCTACGCAACAACCTCCTGGGAGCCAGCGCACAGGTAGCATCCCCGCTGCGCAGCCCCGAACTAATCGCCCGCTACCTGGTGGAAACCTCCTGCACCACACCAAACCATCTCACCCGCCCCCACCAGCGTGACCAGCAGCTGCTACGCGCCCTGGAAACGGCGGACGGCGGCGACATTCTCTCCTCCCTGCCGGGCGGACTGGACGGGACCATCGCCGAACGCGGACGCTCCCTTTCCGGTGGGCAACGTCAGCGAGTTAGTTTAGCCAGGGCGCTGGCAGCTGAACCTGACGTCCTCATCTGCATCGAACCGACCTCGGCAGTGGACTCTCACACCGAATCACGCATCGCCAAACGCCTAACCCAATACCGCCAGGGACGCACCACCGCAGTGGTGAGCACTTCACCCCTGGTGCTGGAATGCTGCGACCAAGTGCTACTCATCAGCCCCCAGGGGAAAGTAGTTACCGGTGGCTCCCACCAACAACTCATGGCACTTGCCGAACAAGGCCAGGTCCAGGGTAAGCAGTACCGGGCAATCATTAACCGCGCTACCGGGGAGGAAAACTGATGCGACTGCCACTTGCCCCTAACCGGGTTGCCATCAAAGAACTCTGGCGCATGATCCGCCCCGACCGCTGGCTACTGGCAGTTTTAGTGCTGGTGCAGATAGTGGCCGCGGGCGCACAAATCGTCGTGCCCTGGGTACTGGGATACGTAGTTGATCTGATCCGCGAAGGTAGCGGCCGCGACTTGGTCATCACCCTCCTAATAGCGGTAACCATCATGGTGTGCATAAGCGCCGTATTCAACTACCTGGGCGAATACCTCTCCCGCGTATTCGGGGAGAGAGTCTTCTCCCGCCTGCGCTACAACTTGGTTCACACCGTCACCCACCTACCCCTTTCCACAGTGGAAACCGCAGGAACCGGGGACCTACTTGGCCGCACCAGCCACGACATTAACCGCGTGGAATTCCTCATCCGCTCGGGACTGTCACGCCTCACCGTCTTGGTGATAACCATCATCTTCACCTACAGTGCCGCCCTGGTGGTCTCACCACCACTGGGACTATCCCTCCTGGTGGCACTGGTGTTTTTAATACCAACTGTGCGCTGGTACCTGCATCGAGCCGTCCCCGCCTACCAGGCGATTTCCGCCTCATACGCCCAAGTAGACGGAGTCATCAACGAAAGCATCGAGCAATCAGCCACGGTGGAAGCGCTCTCGCTACAACCGGTTCGCATCGCCAGCGTGGAACGTGACCTGCGTCAGATTTGGGAGGTGGAAAGATACTCCTCCTGGCTACGCATGTTCCTACTTACCGCCATCGTGGTGAGCCTACTAATGCCGGTACTGCTTGTGATACTAGTCGGGGCCTGGGGAATTCCACGCGGATTAACCACCCTGGGAACAGTCACCACCGTCACCTTGTACGCTTTCCAGCTACGACACCCGCTGGGGGAGTTAACGTTCTGGGTGGACTACCTGCAATCATCGGCGGTTTCCCTCTCCCGTATCTTCGGGGTAGCGCAGGTCCCATCCGACCGCGAGTGCAGCGGCCTCCAGCCTCGCGACCACCAAATCTCGGCGCGGGGAGTATCTTACGAATACCGCCCGGGACAACCGGTACTACACGGAGTCGACCTGGATCTCAACCCCGGTGAAACCCTCGCCATCGTGGGGCCGTCGGGGGCAGGTAAGTCCACCTTGGGGCGGATGCTGGCAGGTATCCACCCACCCACCAGCGGGTCGGTAACCGTGGGACAAGTGCCACTGGTGGACCTGGACGAAGACCAGCTACACGACAACGTCATCTTAGTGACACAAGAACACCACGTTTTCGTGGGAACCATCGCCGACAACCTGCGTTTGGCGAAGTCAGCAGCTTCCACCGACCAGATGCGCCACAGTTTGCAGGCGGTAGGAGCCTGGGACTGGGTGGAAGAACTCGAACACGGTTTGGACACGCAAGTAGGTTCGGGGAAGTTAACCCTAACTCCCTCCCAAGCTCAGCAAATCGCGCTGGCTCGCATCGTATTAATGGACCCGCACACGCTGGTACTGGACGAAGCTACCTCACTGATGGACCCGTCCTCGGCGCGAGAACTGGAACGCTCCTTGGCGAACGTGCTAGAAGGGCGAACGGTGGTGGCGATTGCGCACCGACTCTACACCGCGCATGACGCTGACCGGATTGTGGTGATGGAAGCGGGCCGGATAGTGGAAGTTGGCAGCCACGACGAACTGGTGCGCGCTAACGGCAAATACGCTGCTTTGTGGCGCACCTGGAGTTACGAGGACGCCACCTCCTAAACCGCGTTGGTGCAGCCGGTGGCAGAGGGCGCGGTGGGTCAGCGCGGCAGCAGTGCTGCGTCAACGGACAGGATGGGAGGAAAGGTGTGACCAACACGGCACCGATCCTGACTAGCTACGGGGCTAACTCGCGGGCGTAGTATGCAAGAAGGAACGATACAGGAAGGTTAAGTGAGGTAATGGCAGGTAGTCGGCTAACGCACCAGGAAGTTATGGAAATCCTGTGGGGACTGCTGCTGGCACTGTTCGTAGCCATGACCTCGGTAACCATTGTCGGTACCGCGCTACCCACTATGATGGCGCAGCTGCACGGCACCGAAACCCACTACTCCTGGGTGGTCACTGCCATGCTGCTGGCCTCCACCGCCACCACTCCTATCGCCGGTAGGTTGGGTGATCAGTTCGACAAGAAGCGGCTGTTGCTTATCTCTATTGGTATCTTCACCCTGGGGTCATTGCTGTCAGGCATGGCGACGTCGGCGAATATGCTCATCGCGATGCGGGTGATTCAAGGTATCGGCATGGGTGCGCAAATGTCGATGGTGCAAACCGTGATCGCCTCCATCATTCCGCCGCGTCAACGTGGGCGTTACAACGGTTACATGGGGGCGGTTATGGCTACCGCCACCGTCTCTGGCCCGCTAATTGGGGGATTCATCGTAGCTACCCCGTGGTTGGGGTGGCGCTGGTCCATGTGGATCTCCATCCCGTTTTCCCTGCTGGCGATCGTCATCTTGTGGTGGAAACTAAAACTTATCCCCATGGAGCAGCGCACTCCCAAGGTCGACTACTGGGGGTCGGCCCTCATCACCTTGGGGGTGTCGTCTCTGCTGGCGTGGCTGTCCCTCGGCGGGGAAATCTTCCCCTGGGTTTCCTTCACATCCGCGATTTTGCTGGTAGTTGGTGTGGTGGCCATAGTGGCGTTTGTGTGGGTGGAAAAGCGCGCCCCCGAACCGATTGTGCCGCTGCATCTTCTGACTCAACGCACCACCGCGCTTTCAATCGTGGCTTCCATTGCGGTGGGCACGGCACTGAACGCTCCGCCGGTGTTCTTAGGTCAGTACTTCCAAGTGGGGCGAGGCATGAACCCGGCGATGGCGGGACTTGCCTTAACTCCACTGATGGCGGGATCGTTCCTGTTCTCCACCGCCTCTGGCTTAGCGGTATCGAAACGCGGTAAGTGGAAGAAAATCGTGATCGCCGGCCTACTGGTAATGACCATCGGCCTGGGGATGCTCACCACCGTGGATTCAACCTCCCCGCTGTGGTACCTGTGGGTCGCCATGTTCCTAGTGGGAGGCGGGCAGGGCGCCGCCATGCAGAACCTGGTGCTGGCGGTGCAAAACACCGTGCCGCTACGTGACCTAGGTGCTTCCACCGCCACCGTGGTGTTCTTTCGTTCCCTGGGTGGGGCAGTGGGCGTGCAAATCTCTGGATTCGTCTTCACCCAGTCGGTGACTTCCGGCATCTCCCAGGGATTCGCGGCAGCTGGCCTGCCGATTCCAGCGCACGTTTCCGAGGGGGCATCGATGACCTTCGACGGCTTGAGCACCCAGGCCGAGCAGATTATCCGCACCGCTTACGGCTCTGCGGTGGGACACATCTTCCTGGCGATGGCTGTATTCGGTTTGGTGTCGGTGATATTAGCGGCGCTGATGAGCGAAACCACGTTGCGTGACGACGTGGACTAGAGCAGGTGCAAGCGGTTGGACGCTCACCGCGGCTTAAAGGCGCGCCAGGTCTGCGGCTCCAATTAAACCGGCAGGCACTCCCAGTTGCGCCAGGCAGATGCGCGGGGCTTGCCGGTACAGGCGTGCAGTGAGATGACGGTCGAATGCCCGCTCCACCGGTTCACGCAAGGTTTCCCCGGCGCTGGCTACGCCCCCGGCAAGCACAATCATCTGCGGGTCGAGGACGGCTACCAAGTTCGCCAGGCCGCGTCCCACCCAGCGCGCCACCGTGTCGATCACGTCGAGGGCGATGGGGTCGCCTTCCTGGGCGGCTTGGGTGACCATTTGTCCATTAATGTCTTGGGCTTTTCCGCCGGCCAGTTCCAGTAAGCGACCAGCTTGCGCGGGAGCCACGGTGGCGATTTCGCGCGCTTCGTGAACTAGCGCAGTGCCCGAACCGTAGCGTTCCCAGCATCCGCGCAGACCGCATCCGCAGCGGCGTCCTCCGGCTTTGATCTCCATGTGCCCGATTTCGCCGGCGAAGCCTTGGAAACCGCGCACCAGTTGGTTATTGACAATGATTCCTCCGCCGATGCCGGTGCCTAGAGTTACCACTATTGCCGAGTCTGCTTCTTTCGCTGCGCCGAAGCGGAACTCACCCCAAGCGGCAGCGTTAGCGTCGTTTTCGACCACGGTAGGAAGACCGGTGGCGCCTTCGATGCGCTCGCGCAAAGGCTCGTTACGCCAGGCCAGGTTGGGGGCGTAGACCACCTGTGAGCGGGTGGCGTCGCAAAAGCCTGCTGCTCCCACCCCGACGGCGAGGATTTCATCTGTGCCGCGTAGCTGCTCCACCAGGTTGGCGATGGTGGTGGCGACCGCGTCCACTTCGGTGGCGGGGGTGGTGGTGCGGGCGGAACGTAAAACTTCGCCTGACTCGTTGACAACTCCGGCGGCTATTTTAGTGCCGCCCACATCTACGCCGATGGTGTAGGACAAGGTTCCTCCAGGTGCTGGCTGTGCCCAGGTTGTTATTGTCTTATATTTCACCAGCTAAACCCCGAAAAGTCAAATAGTGAACACTAAGATGATCTATGAGTTTAGAAAATAAACTTAGCGGTGGTAGGCCGCCAACGGGTGGGTGGGGATCTCAAAGGCGCGAGGTAAAAGCGGCTCCACCAGCGCCGCTAGCTTCGCGGGTTGGCCGTCACACACCCACAGGATCTGCGGACGCAGCTTCGCTGACTCCACCAAGTCCATAATCGGGCGCCCCTCACCCTGGGGAGTGCGCACCCAGTACACCATCCAGTCCGAACCCAGCGGATCGATGTCGGAAAGCACCAAACGCCGAACCGAGCATCCCGGTGGCAGCGCCGCCACCACGTCCTCGTCCACATCAATCATCTGATTAGGGCCACTGACCGCGCGTAACTGGCGCGGATCTAAAACCGTGGGAAGAGCCGCCGAGTAACGCTGCTGCGGGCGCGGTAGGCGCCGACCCCAGCGCGGGTGGCGGCGAAACTCCTGCCACTGATCCAGTGCCTCGCCCAGCAGGTTGTAGTCCTTGCGCGTCCACGGCAACAACACCTGCGGATGCGCCGCCAGGTGAGCTGCCGCCGCCAGGAACCAAGCCAGCGGGTCAATCGGGTCGGTAAGCAACCCCTCGCGCAAGAACAGGCCACGCAACATAATGGCGTCGCGATGCGGGTCCGCCCCGCGTTTGCGTGCCTTAGCTAAACGCCGATGGTAACGCGCCTGCGCGTCGGCGAAATCATCGCCGGTGTTCCACTGATCCCCCGGCCAGTCATTTAAACGAGTGAGTTCTTCTAAAAGGGAAAAACGCTCTCCCACGTGGCCGCGCGTAGCCAGGAAACTATCCCACGAACGCACCATTTCAACGGCGGCGCCGAACACCTCATCGTCGGTGAACCGCGGCAACACCGTCAGTTTGCTGGCTTCTTCCTCAACCTGGTGATACCACTGCTCTAACTGCGCGGCTTCGAACAGGCGCGAGGACTCCAACTCCTCCCAACGCGGATCGTCGGCGCGGCGAGCATGCGCCAGCCACATCTGCTCCACTGCCTCGCGAATCCGCCGGCGCGGTAGTGTGCGAGTTTTAGAAGTATAGATATTCTCAATCCGATTAATCGCCGCCAGCACAATATCTTTTTCAGGTAGTCTGGGGCCGCGCCGGCGCCCCAAATCGCGAGGAGAACACCAAAGCCGGATGAGCCAAGCCGTATCGGGTGCGTGAGCTGCACTCGCCGCGCGCTGCGCCGCCGCCAGGTAAGGGGCGTTGAGGTCGGTGATGGTGTCGCGGGCAAAGTCAGATAGGGCAGACAGCTTGCGTCTGCCCCAACGCTGAATCAAAGCATCTGACCAATCCGGCTCCAGATGCTGCTGCGGTGGCTGAGCCATGGAACCATTGTGCCCCGCGACCTTCCCATCCGCAGTGGGCAACACCCGAAGGTGGCAAACCCGCGTCAGGGGAGCAGGCGCCAAGCGCATGACGCAGCGCCGCGGTGCCCCAGCCGCCAAACCCACCTAGGGGAGCGGGCGCCAGGGGCACGGGCGTCAAACGCTCCCACTTCACTGTGAACAGATTAAAAATCACCCCTACCAGTGGGATACAGTTAGGAGCGTGAGTAACGCTGAGAATAACACCGCTAAGAATCCTCAAGCACCCGCGCAGGTGCGTCCTGTTCTAGTTGTCGACTTCGGTGCCCAGTACGCCCAACTAATTGCGCGGCGCGTACGTGAAGCCGGCGCGTATTCCGAAATCGTGCCCCACACCATGGCAGCCGACGCCATGTTAGCGAAACAGCCGGCAGCCATTATCCTTTCCGGCGGACCTTCCTCGGTTTACGCCGAGGGCGCGCCCAGTATCGACCAGGCTGTCCTCAACGCCGGGGTGCCGGTACTGGGAATCTGCTACGGCTTCCAACTCATGGCGAAGACCCTGGGTGGGAAAGTGGGGCGCACCGGAACCCGCGAGTACGGGCATACCCCGATGGAACTCACCGGGGAGCCGTCGCAGATTCTCAGCGCAGAAAAATCTAGCTACAACGTGTGGATGAGCCACGGCGACGCGGTGGAGCAAGCTCCCGAGGGGTTCACCATCACCGCGCGCACCGACCAAACTCCAGTGGCGGCCTTCGAGGACGCAGCCCGCGGACTGTACGGCGTGCAGTGGCACCCGGAAGTCCACCACTGCGAAAACGGGCAAGACCAGCTGGAGCGGTTCCTCCACGACGTGGCCGGATTGGGACGGGACTGGAACCCCACTTCCATCATTGAAGACCAAGTGGCGAGGATCCGCGCCCAAGTGGGCGACGCTCGCGTAATTTGCGGCCTCTCCGGCGGGGTGGATTCCTCCGTCGCCGCGGCTTTAGTGCACCGCGCGGTAGGGGACCAGCTGACCTGCATTTTCGTCGATCACGGCCTGCTACGCGCGGGCGAGCGCGAACAAGTCGAACGCGACTACGCTGCCACCATGGGGATCCGCGTGGTGACGGTGGATGAATCCGAAAGGTTCCTCACCGCCCTCGCCGGAGTGAGCGACCCGGAAACCAAACGCAAGATCATTGGACGCGAATTCATCCGCTCCTTCGAAGCCGCCCAGCGCCAGCTGGTGGCGGAAGCCGGGCGCGAAGGTAGCGACATTAAGTTCTTAGTACAGGGCACCTTATATCCGGACGTGGTGGAATCCGGTGGGGGAGAAGGCGCCGCCAACATTAAATCCCACCACAATGTCGGCGGCCTGCCCGAGGACTTGGATTTTGAGCTGGTGGAGCCGCTGCGCACGCTATTTAAGGACGAAGTGCGCGCCATCGGCTTGGAACTGGGAGTTCCCGAATCTATCGTGTGGCGCCAACCTTTCCCCGGCCCTGGCTTGGGGATCCGCATCATTGGGGAGATTACCCGCGAGCGCCTGGAAACCCTGCGGGCAGCTGACCTGATTGCCCGCGAAGAACTCACCAAGGCTGGCCTAGACCGGGAGATCTGGCAGTGCCCGGTGGTGCTGCTAGCAGACGTGCGTTCGGTGGGAGTGCAAGGCGATGGGCGCACCTACGGTCACCCCATCGTGCTGCGCCCGGTGTCGTCTGAAGACGCCATGACAGCGGACTGGTCGCGCCTGCCGTACGAGGTGCTAGCGCGCATTTCTACCCGTATCACCAACACGGTCGAGGACGTGAACCGCGTGGTCTTGGACGTGACCTCCAAACCACCGGCCACTATAGAGTGGGAGTAGCCGACAGCGGGTTTCGGTGGCGGTGAGGTGCGCGCAAGTGCAAACCGCTTGACGCTTGCTAAGTAATGGGGTTATAGGCCAAATTGTGTTGCTGGTGCTAGGTTCATGTGGAGTGTGGGTGGACTAAATTCACTTGGTTAGCTAAGGCGAGCTAGCTCTGGCGGTGAGTTCGCTTTGAGCTTATTTACCCATTAGCCACGCTAAGAAGCCTTCCAGCTCCTTAGCGTCGTTATTGATGGTGTTAGCCCCTGTTTGATTACACCTCCGGCAACGCCACCGCTGCTTGCCACTAGATGTGAAACCATGCTTGGTCATGGGGCCTTGGCATATAAAGCATTTCTATTTCGGCATCAAATAACAGTGACCGAAGCCAACTTAAAGACGCTAATTTCCTCACGATCACGCGGAAAACCCCACCTAGGAGCAACACCAAATGGCCTATAGCAAACAACCAACCAGCCAACTTAAACCCCGACTTTTCCCCACCATACCAAGCAAAATAGGCTCTAAAAGCAACACATTTTGGCCGCCCTACAAGTTGACCCAAACCAACTTAAACACCCACTTTCCCCCATCAGAACAAGGAAAAGCCCCAGTCAAAGCAACACCACATGGCCTATAACCCAAGTAATGGTTGTCGCCCCGAGCTGGTGAGCTCGGGGCGACAGTTGGTAGTTGCCTAAGTTAGGGGTGATCGGGGCGTTGCGGGTGCGGGCTTTCATGCACCTGAGGTGTGCGCTTCCAGTATCTGATTAGGAAATAGGCGCACACGGTCGCAACTAAGACCGCAACCGTGGGGGATTGTAGTACCGCCAGTAATATTGTCATCCCAGTGCTCAATGTAGATATGGAACCCATTTGGAGTCTCCCTGTGTTTTACTATCGGACTTCTGTCCATGCACGATCTTTGCCAACGAAAAGCGTTACTACAGTCGTGCCGCCCGCAACACCCCCAACCAACTTCGCTTGCCATGTGAGCAGCGCGCGGGCGGGGACGCCCCCCGACTCTTTAGATTGGGCAATTCGTAATGTGTGAGAGCCGACTTTCTCGCCGCCAAAGACCTTGACAGCTCCTTCGCCTACCCAGTCTATTGTGTCGGGCCCACCGTTTATGGTTGTGTATGACGCTCTGAATGCCGCATCGTAGGTCGTCCCGCTTTCAGCGATTAGACAATACTTCAAGCTCGCGTACCCAGAGCCTGTAGATGCGGTGCATCCACTAATCGACGCGAGCTCGGTTTCGCCTCCGGATATTCGAGGGATTTCTCTCTTGGTGATTTTCGAAGAACCATCTTCAAAAACTTTTATCTGAATGTCGAAGTGCGGAGATTTAATGGATCTCACCGACTTTGGGTTCGAGCCGGGCAGGTCGGACTGTGGAAGGATTCCCTTTTGAAGGTTTTCCAGTATGCTTGCAGCCTGTTGGTCGGTCGCTCCGCCGGACTTCAGATGCGCAACGATGCGAGTCTCATCAGACGGGCTGATCTGGTTGTCGGCTTGCTCTAGGGGGGCGTGTGCTGTTATTGGCATGGAGGCTAGTAGGGCGGTCATCATTGCCCCTACGAATGGTATGGCGTTGAATTGTAGCATATGAACTCCTTTGTTGCTTGCTTACTCTGTCGATACCGACGTTAGCAGTACTTCGGAATATTGACAATAGTTTTAACAAGATTGGTAGATCGAATATGGATAAACATTGCTATTCCTTGGGGTCTTAGCTCCAGAGCCCCCACATCCCCTGGTATTCACACACTAGATTCTTTTGAGGTGGGGTGAGTTATCGAGCCTGCACCAGACTGATTCGTTGCTTAGCTCTTGACTTTAGTTGGAGATCGAGTATTTACATGCTTGGCACATCCTCCATGGCAAAGCGACAACAACTGCCACGAATGGTAAGGCGGCGATCAGCCCAGTGGGTGTGGTCCCAAGGCGGGCGTAGGTTCAGCATTGGCGCCGCTAAGATCGAGGTTGCGAAGATGCTGGCAGCGACTAGGGCGTTGCCTTCCCAAAAGGAGAGGCCTTGCGCCGCGATGTCGGTGACACTGACTTTATGCCTCTGCCCTTCCCGTGTCGGGGTGGGGGGCGCCGCGCGTTAGAGTGGAGGGGTGAGTAAGAAAAAACGCCGGTGGCCGCAGCTACCTGAACAATTGCCCCTGCCCGTGACCGATAACCACACCCATCTACCCGTGGGCGAGTGGGAGATTCCGCGTGCCGATGGGGTGAAACTGAGTTTGGAAGACCAACTACAACGCGCCGCCCAGGTCGGTATCCATCGGCTTATCACGGTGGGGTGTGAAATACCCGACTTCGACCCGACCCTAGAGATCGCGCGCCGACACCGCGACCAGCCCGTACGAGTACGCGCCGCCCTCGCCCTGCACCCAAACGAGGCTCCCCTGCACGCGGGAGTGGACACGCCCTCGCCCGACGGGTTACAACCGCGCATCAAAGACCACCATTGCGATTTGGATGCGGCCCTGGCGCAGCTGGAAGAGCGACTGGACGATCCGCTGATCGTGGCGGTGGGGGAGACCGGGGTGGATAAGTTCCGCACTGCCGAGGATGGTATCGACGCGCAAAAACGCTCCTTTGCCGCCCACCTGGAACTGGCGCGAGGGCGTGACCTGCCGGTGCAGATCCACGACCGTGACGCCCACGAAGAATGTTTGGAAGTGCTCTACCACGCCGGTGCTGACAGGTTCGACACCCCGGTGGTATTCCACTGCTTTTCCGGCGGCCCGGACCTGGCCGAGCATTGCACGCGCAACGGCTGGTACGGCAGTTTTTCCGGCACCGTCACTTTCCCCGCGAATGAGGATATCCGCCGCGCCCTGTTAGAGCTGCCGCGCACCCAAGTGCTGGTGGAAACTGACGCCCCGTACTTGACCCCGGTGCCGGAGCGTGGCCACCCAAACGCTTCCTACGTCATGGCCCACACCGTGCGTTTCATTGCCAAGCTTTGGCAAGTACCGGTTGAAGACGCCATTAGGCAGCTGGAGGAAAACGCCCTGCGCGTGTACGGAGATTGGTAGCCGAACCGAGCCGCGCAAACCCGCCGCCGCGAGCACTTAACGCGCGCAGGGGGCCTAGTTATGCGTCCTTCAGCGGCCGGGGGCAGTGGCATCAGGTGCGGGAAAGATGGCTGTGAGATGCGTTAAGTAAATTCGCGCCAGATGTAACGAATTGGTTACGGTGGTTTTAGTCGAACAGAAATAGGATAGATCTTGAACGAAATCCAAGTGGAAGAATCGGTGAAAACCCCCTGGGCAACCCAAGCCGCCCCGCGCACCATTAAAGCTATCGCAGGTGCCACCGCAGCTGTCTTGCTCACCGCCATGGGAGGCAGCATCGCAGTGTCCCACACTGAAGCAGTAGTGGAAGCAGATGGCCTAACCCGCCCGGTAACCCTGTGGGGAGGCAGCGTAGCGGACGCGCTAAGCGCCGCCAAGGTAGAAGTCGGCGACTACGACAAAGTCTCCGCAAACCTGCACAGCCGAGTCACCGACGGGCAAGTAGTCTCCGTAGAACGCGCCCAACTCTACCGCGTGAACGAAGACGGAAAAATGGTTGACTTTTGGTCAATCGCTCCCAGCTTGACTGAAGCCATGAACGTACTCAAAGATTCGGGGCGCGATGGTAACCTCGCTGCGCAGCGGTCCACCGCCCGCGGTGAACTACCCAGCCTGAGCGAAGCTAAGACCCAAATGCAGGTGCAGGTGGATGGGAAAACCCAAACCGTTGAGGTTCCCGCCGGAGCCACCGTGCCGCAAGTATTGGAAGCTGCGGGAGTGAACGTTTCTCCCATCGATGAAGTACACATGACAGTTGGCGGGGAAGGCCCTGCCCTGAGTGTCACTCGAATTAAGCGCGGATACACCACCGAAGAAAAAGTCATAGAGTTCGACGTTGAAGAACGCCAAACCGATGAGCTCTACGAAGGTGAAACCCGAGTGGTCACCGAAGGTAAAGAAGGCAGCATCGTAACCACCACCTACCGGGAACTGCGTGATGGTAAACCGGTAGTGGAAGTGCTAAGCAGCACCAAAGAAACCAAACCAGTTACCCAGGTAGTGGAAAAGGGCACCAAGGAACGTCCCGCTGCGCGGCCGGCTCGACCCGGCCGCGGAACTGGAAGCGCACCTGCAGGAGTGTGGGCCGCCCTCGCGCAGTGTGAATCCGGAGGAAACCCCGCCACCAACACCGGCAACGGGTACTACGGGCTATACCAGTTCTCCCTACCGACCTGGCAATCCGTGGGTGGATCCGGCCTGCCGTCGGATGCCTCTGCTGCGGAGCAAACCATGCGCGCCCAAATGCTACAACAGCGCGCGGGATGGGGACAGTGGCCCGCCTGCGCCGCTAGCCTCGGGCTGCTCTAAAGCGTTAAAACGCTCATAAAAGCGTGTGATATCTCCGACTTCAGCCGCACTGAAGCCGGAGATATCGCTATTATTAGACCAGTAGGAAACTTTACAAACCACAGTAATCACCTGGTGAAACCGGAGAGTCACGCCGCTATGACCCAAACGCCCAGCCGTGCGCAAAAGCGATTAGCACGCCGCCGTATCCTAGCCAGCGCAGCCGTCGCCTCAACGTTGATAGTGGGTATGGCAGCTGTGGATGTAGCTAACTCCCACGTGGAAGTGAACCTTGAAATAGACGGTGTATCGCGGCCTGTGGCGTCTTGGGAAAACAGCGTACAAGGGGTGCTGCGTAGCGCCGGAGTGCTCGTGCGAACCGGGGATGAAATCTCCCCTAAACTCGACCAAAGTATCACTGATGGCAGCAAAATAACCATTAACCGGGCGCGCCCGGTGTCAGTGAGTTTCGGTGGGCGAAACCGGCCGATCCACACCACCGCAGCCACCCAAGCGCAACTACTAAAAGAACTCAAGGACCGTAACGCAGCCATCCCCGCCACCCGCACCCACGTGCGGGGGGACCTAGCTATGATCGCGGAACACGGCACCCCCGTCCTCGTCCTCGCAGACGGGAAAACGCAACGCACCGAGGTTAAGAACCGCTTCAATATTGAAGCCATACTGCAAAGCACAGGCACCCAAGTATCCCCCATCGATCGGGTCACTCTGACGACTTCAGACAGCGGCGAACTGCAAGTGGAGGTAACCCGCGTAAAGCGTGGAATCACCACGGAGAATCTGCCGGTGAAGTTCAAAACCGTGAAGAAAGAATCTGACGAAGTCGCCAAGGGGAAAGAAAAAGTCGAAACCAAAGGTGAAGACGGCAACGAGCAAGTCAGCACCTACCGCGAAATCGTCGGCGAAGAAACCGTAGTGGAGATAGAAACCGCGCGCACGCAGACGAAAGCACCCGTCGACGAAGTGATCTTGGTGGGAACCGCCGACCCTGAAGAGCTCGCGCAAAAGCGACGCGCCGAAGGGATACTGGTGGATGAAAACGGCGAACCCATCCCCAGTGTTTACACCGGGGACGACCCGCGCGCCATTGCTCAAACCATGGTTGCCCAGCGTGGCTGGTCGGAAGCAGAGTTCCAATGTCTAGTGCAACTGTGGCAACGCGAATCGGGCTGGAACCCATACGCCATGAACCCATCCTCGGGGGCCTACGGCATCCCCCAGTCACTACCGGGGGAGAAAATGGCAAGCGCCGGAGCTGACTGGCGCACCAACCCCGCCACCCAAATAGCCTGGGGGCTAGGCTACATTGAAGCCCGCTACGGCACCCCCTGCGCCGCCTGGGGACACTCGAACTCAGTGGGATGGTACTAACCCCATGACGGTAACCCTCCTGACGCGCTCCAATGTGCGCGACATTTGCGCTGCCCTACACATAAACCCCACTAAAACCCTGGGGCAAAACTTCGTACACGACGGCGGTACAGTACGTAAAATCATCAAAGCAGCGAATATCGAACCCGGCGAACACGTCCTCGAAGTGGGACCGGGCCTAGGATCACTCACCCTGGGGCTGCTCGAAGCCCAAGCCAAAGTCAGCGCCGTGGAAATCGACCCGGTGCTGGCCACTGCGCTGCCGGCGACAGTGGTTGGCCACGGCGGCAGCGAACTGCGCGTACTGCGACGCGACGCCCTCAAAGTGCGCACCCTGGCGGACCTACAGCAAGCCAGCCCCGCCACCGCGGAAGCTGAGTACGAAGGTGAAACCGACCCGTGGGGCCCGCCTACGAAACTGGTAGCCAACCTTCCTTACAACGTGGCCGTGCCCCTGGTGCTAAACGTACTCGAACATTTCCCCACCATCACTGAACTGCTGGTAATGGTGCAAAGTGAAGTAGCTCAGCGACTCGCGGCTGAGCCCGGCGGGCGAATCTACGGGGTGCCGTCGGTGAAAGTTGCCTGGTATGGGAAAGCCACCTTGGCGGGAAACATCTCGCGCAATATTTTCTGGCCCACCCCGCACGTGGATTCGGCGCTAGTGCGCATACAACGCTACCTGCCTGGACAATCACCTTTGACTGACTGCCTTGCCGAAAACCCCACCGCCGCGGGGGTGAGCGTAACCCGCGAGGACGTGTTCGCCCTCATCGACCTAGCGTTCGCGCAGCGACGTAAAACCTTGCGCGCCTGCCTTAAGAACTGGGCGGGTTCGACTGTGGCGGCGGAAAACATTTTGCAACAAGCCCAGATCGATCCACTGCGACGCGGGGAGACCCTCACCATTAATGAGTTCATCGCCCTAACCGCCGCAGCAGCGCAGGTGAAGCCGCAGTGATCGCCGCCGCTAGCGCTAGCGCTCCGGGGAAAGTGAACCTGGTTTTACAAGTCGGTCAACCCGACCACAGTGGTTACCACCAGTTGTTTTCCGTCTTTGACTCCGTGGCCAGGCGCGAGGCCGTAACCATCACTCTTTCTGCGCCCGCGCGCAGCGGAAATGACCACGCCACCGCCCAGGCCCAGACGGCGGCAGCCCTGGCACAGGCAGCGCAGGCACAGGCGCAGGCAGTAAGCGGGCGACCGTGGTGGGAAGAAGTGGAAGTGACCACCACCGTGCAGATCGACCCCGCCACCGATAAGGAAACTGAGCAAGAACTTGCCCACCTTGACCCGGCCCAGCATCTGGCGGTGCGCGCCCTTAAAGAAGTAGCGCAAAACAGCGGCAGTGAACGTAGCCAACAGTTGCAAGCCAAACAGATACATGCCCGCCTGGAAGTGGTTAAAACCATCCCCATGGCCGGTGGTATGGCGGGAGGATCCGCCGACGCGGCAGCGGCCCTGGTAGCTGCCAATGCGGTACTTCAAGCCGAGCTGGACGATGAAGAACTGCATCGCTTAGGGCGCCGGTTAGGGGCCGACGTGCCCGCCTGCCTAGCGGGGGAAGTAACGGTGGCTACCGGATACGGGGACCAGATTCAACGCTCCTACCGCGTGCCCACCCACCACTGGGTGTTCGTACTTGCCCACCAGGGGCTATCCACCCCCGAAGTATTCAGGCACTTCGACTCCCTGGAACTGGGGCGAAACGAGCTAGATACCGAACTCAGCCCCAGCCTGGAACAGGCCCTACTAGGTGGGCAGGTAGCGCAGTTATTTCAAAACGATTTGCAGCCCGTGGCAGCCAAGCGAGACGACTTGAAACAGACCTTGCAAGAACTATCGGCGCGCGCACTGCCGGCTATTATCAGCGGATCTGGTCCCACCATTGCCGTGCCTGCCGCCGATGCCGAGGCCGCCCACGCCCTCGCGCAAGAAATCAGAACCTGGCCCACGGTGGCCGCCACCTTGGTGACGACCTCACCTAGTGCGCCGGCTCGCTTAGAGTGGGAAAAATAAAAACCGAAATAAAGGCGTTACGAACACTAATGGCACACCTATTGGGAGCGGAAAAGCTCCATTTGGAATACCCCACGAAGGTGATTTTCGATGACCTCACGCTGGGGATCGAAGATGGCGACCGCATCGGCATTGTGGGGCGCAACGGGGATGGGAAATCCACCCTGCTGGGGCTTTTAGCTGGCACCATCACCCCCGATGCTGGGCAGGTGACCTACCGCCGCGACCTGCGGATCGGGTTCTTAGAACAAACCGACCGGCTAAATCCCGCCGACAGTGTCGGCAAGGCCGTGATGGGGGATCGCCCCACCTACCAGTGGGCCTCTGACCCGCGCCTGCGTGACATTGTGGATGGATTGCTGCAGGACCTGGATTGGGAAAGTGAAGTCGGGATACTTTCCGGCGGGCAGCGCCGGCGGGTGGACTTGGCGCGCCTACTGGTGGGGGAGTGGGACGTTATCGCCCTGGATGAACCCACAAACCACCTGGATATGGACGGCATCGCGTGGCTGGCGAAGCACATTAAAAACCGCTGGCCCAAGCACACTGGGGCTTTCCTGGTGGTGACTCACGACCGCTGGTTCCTGGACGAAGTGTGCACCCGCATGTGGGAGGTGCACGATACCGAGGTGGAGCCTTTCGAGGGCGGGTACGCCGCCTACGTGCTGCAGCGAGTCGAACGTGACCGGATAGCTGCCGCCACCGAGGCGAAACGACAAAACCTGATGCGTAAGGAACTTGCGTGGCTGCGACGCGGAGCCCCGGCGCGCACCAGTAAACCGAAGTTCCGCATCGATGCCGCTAACCAGTTGATCGCTGACGTGCCTGAGATCCGAAACCCCCTGCAACTGCAGGCGCTGGCGGTGGCGCGCCTGGGTAAACAGGTGGTCGACCTAGAAGAAGCCGGCGTTAGTTACGGCGATAAGCAGGTTTTACGCGAGGTGACCTGGCGTATTGCTCCGGGGGAGCGCACGGGGATTTTGGGGCGCAACGGTGCAGGCAAATCCACGTTGCTGGGGTTGATAAGCGGCAGCGTTGAACCCACCGCGGGGCGCGTTAAACGCGGCAAGACAGTGCGCATTGGGATCTTAGATCAGCAGTTTTCCCAGCTGCAGCAGATCCTGTCGGACCGGGTGCGGGAGGTACTTGCGCGCACTAAGACTTCTTTCACCATTGACGGCAAGGACTACACGCCCGCGCAGTTGCTGGAGCGCCTGGGGTTCCCTTCCCAGTATCTGTCCGCCCGCGTGGGGGAGCTTTCGGGTGGGCAAAAGCGTCGCCTCCAGCTGTTACTGGTGCTTTTAAGTGAGCCGAATGTTCTGATCCTAGATGAACCCACCAACGACGTAGATGCACAGATGCTCACGGTGGTCGAAGACCTGCTTGATTCTTGGCCGGGTACGTTACTGGTGGTTTCCCACGACCGCTACCTGATGGAGCGCGTCACCGACCAGCAGTACGCCATTGTCAATGGCCACCTGCGTCACCTTCCAGGCGGAGTAGAAGAGTACTTGCGTTTAGTCGATGGCGAGGACGAACGTGCCGTTTCCGTACCCGCTTCGTCCTCTTCACCGTCCGTGGCGAGTAGCGATGGTGGCGGGCTGAGCGGCGCCGAGCGTCACGCCCTGGCGAAGGAAGCGAACGCGTTGGAACGTAAGCTCGATAAGCTCAAGCAGGAAACTGACCAGGTTCATGCCCAGATGGCCTCCCACGATCCCAGTGATTATGAGGGATTGGCGCAGTTGAACTCTCACCTGGGGGAGTTGGAGGCTCAGGCGGAGGAACTGGAGTTGCAGTGGCTGGAAATCAGTGAGCAGTTGGAGGAAAGCTAGATTACACCGCGCCCCTGGCAGCGCCCGCGGGACACCCCCAACTCAACGCGGGTCGCGTGAGCTCCGCCCACCCGGTAGCGCCGCTAGTGTCCGGGCCAGGAGCGGATTACCTGCAGTAGTTTCACCTGGCCACGGTCAAACACTTTGGCTCCGACATAAAAGCCCGCTGCCAGTAACGCCAGTGACCACCCCAAGGTGGCGGCGGAGACGATCCAGGCTCTGTCTTCTCCTAACCACATTTGCAGTAGGAAAGCGGGCGACATCAGCGCCGCGGTTAGAGCCCATTCCGCGATCATGATTAGCATTGTGAACAGCTGGTTGCCGGTTCCCTTGGTAGATAGGGGGCTGGCACCGGGTGGTTGGGCTCCAACGCTGAAGCGCCCAGTGAATGACATGGTCAGCGCGGCGCTAATGAAGTAGGTGGCGAGTAGGGAGATGAAAAGGTGGATTGGTCCGGCTCCCATTTGCAGGTAGGTTCCGACACCGGTGCTGAATACGACGACGACTAGCGCCAGGGGAGCAGAGCCGAGGAAGCGCCCCCAGCGGTCTTGCCAGCCGCTGATGCCGGCGGCCACGTGGATCCAAAAAGCGGTTGAATCGTAGGAAACTAGGAATCCTACGGTCATGCCCATCATTAAGGGGCCTAGGTAGACGAAACCGCTTAGAGGCGATGGGCCTTGTCCTTCAAGGGAAGAAAGCGCGCTGAACAGCAGCGCCATGGCGGGGAAGAAAAGTAAGGAGAAGAACGAGGCCAGTAGTCGGGGGTCTTTCACCCAGTCACGCAGGGTGCGCGCGGCGAGCACGCTAGTGGTTGAAGACAGCCTTAGTGCCTGCCATAGGCCCAGGGCAGGTAGGTCTTTACCGGTGGCAAGGTGGGAAGCTTCAATCTGGCTTTGCAAGTCGGTTGCGGCCGCGCGCGGATCCACCACCCACTGCTGGCGTGCAATCGCCGCTTGCGCTTGCTCGCTCACGGCGCGGGCCTGACCCGACATGGCCGGTCCGATGGTGCCTAGCCACAGGTGGGTCAAAGCGGTGGCCAGGCCGGCGGCGTAGAGCACTTGCAGCAGGAGCACCCACCACTCCTGCGCGGCCAGTGCCACTGGAGCTGCGGTGGGCGTTAGTAGCGGAGTCCACTTCAAGAAAGAGAACGCGGCGGTGAAGTTCACGGCGTGGAAGTTGCTGAAAATTTCTTGAATCCAGATCCCGAGGGGGCAAAAACCAAGAGGAAGACCATGGTGCTCACCAGGGCGGTGCGGTCTTTACCGGTGCGAGAAGAGGTGAGTTTGAAGCCGATGGTGGTGGCGCTCCAGCGTCCCAGGGCAGCGCAGATATAGGTGCTCACTACCGCCGCTACCAGGCTGAGGGCGCCGGCTAGGTAGTACCCGTGGTAGAAGTACATGAAGACAGGCAGCAGCAGCAAAAGGAAGGTCACCAGGCCACCGACCCCGGTCATGGTGGCGACCACTAGGGCGCGCGCCAACGCTGAGGTAGGGGGAATGAAGGGAGCGAACCGGCGTGGATCTAAGGTGTTGTCAATGCCGTAGCCAAGTACCGGTAGCACCACCCACGCTAGCGGTAGCAGTAGCGACATCACCGCGAGGATAGCCCCCAACTGGTGTATGTCTTGGGCGCTTTCAGCCCAGGTAGTCACCATCAGTACTACCGCGATGTAGCCTGCTTGTAGGTACAGTCCCACGAAGCCGAATACCGCTATTTTCCACTTTTCCCGCATTAGGCCGTTCCACAGCATGCGGGTTTTCATGCGTACTACTGTTGTAACCATTCCAACCCTTCGGTGTGGTTGGGTCCTCCAACTAGCTGCATGAAACGTTCATCCAAACTCATCTCGCCCGCCACTTGCGCGGTGGTGCCGCTGGCCAGCACTTGCCCGTGGTGAATAATGGCGACGTGGCTACACAGTTTTTGCACGGTTTCCATCACGTGGGAGGACAGCACCACGGTGCCACCTGCGGATACGAAGTTGTTGAGGATCTCTCGTATCCCCGCGGCTGAAACCGGGTCGACGGCTTCGAAAGGCTCATCCAACACCAGTACGGCGGGGCGGTGTACCAGTGCGCACGCCAGGGCAATTTTCTTCGTCATACCTTGGGAGTAGTCCGCCACCAGTTTCTTCCCGGCATCTTCTAACCCCAGGTTGTGTAGTAAAGCGTTGGTGCGGGTGGCGGCGGTTTCCTTATCTAACCCGCGTAGCATCCCCACGTACTGCACCAGGGCGGGGCCGGAGAGGCGGTCGAATAGGCGCATCCCGTCGGGCATCACCCCTAGTTTGGGTTTGGCTTGTTGCGGGTTTAGCCAAATATCAATCCCATCGACGAGGGCGGTGCCGCGGTCGGGAGTGAGCAGTCCGGTCGCCATCAGCAAGGTGGTGGTTTTCCCCGCTCCGTTGGGGCCGACCACCCCGTAAAAAGATCCGCGTGGAATGTCTAGTGACAGGTTACCGACCGCGATGGTGTTGCCGTATATTTTCGTTAGTCCGCGCAGCTGCAGGGCGGGAGCGTGGGGGTCGGTCACGAGTGGTCTTTCTCTTCTGTGGCATCGAAAGGTAGTAGTAGCGGGCGCAGTAGTTCGCCGAGCTCATGCTGCTGGTTGGCGCTGAGTTTACTTAGGCTTTGGCGTTCGCCTTCCAGCAGGGCCTCAACCGCGGCATCGACTCGTTTCAGTCCGCGTTCGGTGAGGGTCACCAGCACTGCGCGCCGGTCGCTGGGGGAGGGCGAGCGCGTCACCAGTCCTTGGGCTTCTAACCTATCTATGCGGTTGGTCATGGTGCCGGAGGAGACCAGCAGTTCGGCCATTAGGGTTCCGGGGGTGAGGGCGTAGGGCTGGCCGGCGCGGCGAAGCGCGGAGAGCACGTCGAAAGCCCAGGGTTCGAGGTCGTGGGCACTGAAGGCGTTGCGTCTGGCCAGATCCAGGTGGCGGGCTAGGCGGGTGATGCGGGAGAACACCAGCATGGGGGTGGCGTCCAAGTCGGGGCGTTGGGCGTGCCAGGCCGCCACGATGCGGTCTACTTCGTCCTCGTGTGGCTGGCCGGTAGGTTGGTCAAAACTATCTGTCACATCTCTAAGATAGTTGATATCAAGACTCTTGCGCTAGAAGATTATCCGACACTTTGTCATCACGGCGCGGTGGCAACCCTGGATCGGGACGCATATTCCGCAGCCCCAGCCAGGTGAGATTCACCACGTGCGCGGCCACGACCTCTTTACTGAAGGTACGCTCTTCCACCCACCACAGTCCCACCTGCGCAATCAACCCCACCAGCATCTGGGCGTAAAGCGGAGCCCACTTCGCGTCAATATGAGCCAGCGCGAAACGCTCCGCCAACAGGTGCTCAACCCGCGAAGCCACGTCGCCAATAATCGACGAATACGAACTATTGGGTTCGGAGGGGGCATCGCGCACCAACACCTTGAAACCATCGGTGTAGTTGTCAATGTAATCAAGCAGCGTCAACGCCGTGTTCTCCACGATCGCTCGCGGGTGGGTGGCCGACCCCAAAGACTGTGAAATCGCAGACACTAGGCGTTGCACCTCACGGTCCACAATCACCGCGTAAATACCTTCTTTAGACCCGAAATGTTCATACACCACGGGTTTGGTAACGCCGGCTTGGGAAGCGATCTCCTCCACCGAAGTGGAGTCGAACCCGCGGGTAGCGAACACCGTGCGCCCCACCTCAATGAGCTGCTCGCGTCGCTGTATCCCCGTCATGCGCGTGCGTTTTTGTGTCAATTCACACCTCTTTCCCCATCTATCCGCTTATTTTCCAAGCAACAGCCACCCGTAGTAGGCGCCGTTTTCGCGGTGTTTGCGCTACCTGGCATAAGCCGAATAGGTATTTCTTGCCAACATGTGGCAAAATGAATCTTGCTTTCCGCCCTGGTGTAACGGTAGCACGCGGGCCTTTGGTGCCTTGAGATCTGGGTTCGAATCCTGGGGGCGGAGCCACTTTGGCGATGATCGGAAAATAACACCCGCGGTGTGCGGTATCGTAGAAGTTAGGGCAGACGGCTTCCAGGTAGGCCCGAACAACTACACACCAGCCCACCACACGATAATATTCACGGCATTTAGCTGAGAGGTTGCACTGTGAATCACCCGCGCGCCGTCATCGTCCTTGCCGCCGGGCAGGGCACCCGAATGAAGTCTTCTACCCCCAAAGTCCTCCACACCATGTGCGGTCGACCGCTGCTGGGACACGCGATTGTGGCGGCAGAAGAAACTGAAGCAGACCACATTGTGGTTGTCATCCGCCACCAACGCGAACGCGTAGCCGACATGGTCAACAGCTTCGCTCCGCACGTGATCTTGGCTGATCAGGACGAAATCCCCGGCACCGGTCGGGCGGTGCAATGCGGCCTGGAGCAACTGCTTGAATCCACCGGCAAATGCGAAGGCACCGTACTGGTTACCTCCGCTGACGTGCCGTTGCTGGAAAGCGAAACCCTAAAAGAACTAACGCGCGTGCATGAGCAGGCCGGTAACGCGGTAACCCTGGTGACCACGATAGTGGAAGATGCCACCGGTTACGGTCGTATCGTGCGCGCCGATGGCGCGGTAGAAGCGATTGTGGAACACCGCGACGCCAGCGAAGAACAACTCCAGATAAAAGAGATCAACGCCGGCATTTACGCTTTCGACGCACAGTTCCTCCGCCGCGCTCTGGCTGGTTTAGACACCGACAACGACCAGGGGGAAGTGTACTTAACCGACACGGTGGCGGCCGCGGTAGCGGCGGGACGCACCTGCGGGGCGTACGTCCTCACCGATCACTGGCAAGCCCAAGGCTGCAACGACCGGGCGCAACTGGCGCAACTGCGTGCCCAAATGAACGAACGTATTTTGGACCGCCACATGAAAGCTGGCGTCAGCATCACCATGCCTGCCACCACCTCCATTGACGTGGACGTGCAGATCGCCCCGGATGTAACTGTCGAACCAGGGTGCGTGCTGGAAGGTGACACGGTGATAGAACCGTTCGCCATCGTCGGGCCGCACACCACGCTGCGCAACGTGACCGTGGGGGAGGGCGCCATCGTTCCTCACTGTTTCGGTTACGACACCACCATTGCAGCGGGCGCAATCATAGACCCATTCACGGAACTGCCCGGAAGCGGTGAGGACACTGTTTCCCCACCGCCAACATCAGGCAGTGACGCCGTGATGGAACCAACTAGCTCATCCGCAACCGCGACCGAAACCAACTGAGGAGAGTACGTTGTCAGGCATCATCACCACCGGAGAAAAGCGTCTGGTCATTGTTTCCGGACGCGCCCACCCCGAACTCGCTGAGGCGGTGGGACAAGAACTTCAAACCGGGGTGTTGCCCACCACCGCGTACGACTTCGCAAACGGGGAAATCTACGTCCGCTTCAACGAATCGGTGCGCGGCTGCGACGCTTTCGTGTTGCAGTCACACACCGAACCCATCAACCAGTGGGTAATGGAACAACTAATCATGATCGATGCACTAAAGCGCGCTTCCGCTAAACGCATCACGGTTGTGGCTCCTTTCTACCCTTACGCTCGCCAGGATAAGAAACACCAGGGGCGCGAGCCGATCTCAGCCAAACTAATGGCCGACCTATTCAAGACCGCCGGCGCCGACCGCCTCATGTCGGTGGACCTGCACGCTTCCCAGGCGATGGGTTTCTTCGACGGTCCGGTGGACCACCTGTGGGCGATGCCGGTGCTAGTGGACTACGTTCGCACCCGCGTTGACCTGTCGAACGTGGCGGTGGTTTCCCCCGACGCCGGACGCATCCGGGTGGCGGAAAAGTGGGCCAATAAGCTTGGTGGCTGCCCGCTGGCGTTCGTGCACAAGACCCGCGACACTACGCGCCCGAACGTGGCGGTGGCTAACCGCGTGGTGGGGGATGTCAAGGGACGTCAGTGCGTGCTGGTTGATGACCTGATCGACACCGGTGGCACGATTGCCGAAGCGGTGAAGGTCTTGAAAGCTTCGGGAGCTACCGACGTGATTGTGGTCGCCACTCACGGAGTGCTTTCGGACCCGGCGGCTCAGCGTCTGCAAGAATGCGGGGCACGGGAAGTGGTGGTGACCAACACTTTGCCGATTAAGGCAGCTAAACGTTTCGAGAAATTAACAGTGCTGTCGATCGCTCCGCTGCTGGCGCGCGCAATTCGTGAGGTATTTGACGATGGTTCTGTGACCTCACTGTTCGACGGCGTTGCCTAGTTTGCGTTAGAATACTTTTCGTTGCCTCGGCGAGGGCGGGTTCATCCTGCCGTTATCGACTGGGCGTTTGGTGACCTCCATGCGTCCAACGTGGCCACAGTCCAAACCTAGACCTGGAGGAAAAAATGCCAGATATTACTAAGATTGCTGCTTCTGTCCGTAAGGAGTTCGGCAAGGGCGCAGCTCGTCGCGCTCGTCGCGCCGGCCTGGTTCCGGCGGTGGTTTACTCCGCTGACATTGAGCCGATGCACCTGGATCTGCCCGGACACGAAGTGTTCCTAGCTGTTAAAGGTAACACCAACGCCCTGTTGACCCTGGTGGTTGACGGTGAAGATCAGCTGGCCCTGGTGAAAGACATTCAGCGTCACCCGGTTCGCCGCGACATTTTGCACGTTGACCTGCTTGCCGTTAAGCGCGGGGAGAAGGTTGAGGTGGAAGTACCGCTGGTTCTGGTGGGAGAATCCGCTGCTGGCACCGTGGTGAACCAGGAAAGCTTCACCGTGTTGGTTTCCGCTCCGGCCATCGCGATTCCGGAAAACCTCGAGCTTTCCATCGAGGGCCTCGAAGAAGGCACCGTTGTTACCATCGCGCAGCTGTCCCTACCTGAGGACGTCACCTGCGACCTGGATCCGGAGACCGTTTTGGCTTCCGTGGTGGTTCCTGAAGAGATTCCCGAACCGGTTGAAGGTGAGGACGCTGAGGGCTCTGAAGCAGGCGAAGGTGAAGCCGCTGAAGCTGGTGAAGCAGGCGAGGGCGAAGGCGCCGAAGCTGCCGAGTAACCCTTCCCGTGGCAGCCTGATTGCCGCAAATACTAACGCCACCCACTGCCCAACGCGGGTAGTGGGTGGCTGGTTTTTGCCGCTATGCTGAAAAGGTAGTGCCTAACTTGGGAACGTAGGTGGTTCAGATGGGGAAAAATCTTCATGCCATTATTCCTGCCGGGGGTGCGGGCACCCGTCTGTGGCCGCTCTCGCGCGCCGATCACCCGAAGTTTTTACTTCCCTTAACCCACCCCGATCGCTCCATGCTGACCCAAACGGTGGCGCGCCTTAGCCCCCTTTGTGACTCCATAACGATCGTCACCGGTGCCCACCACGCGCAGGCCGTGGGCGAGCACGCCAGGGATGCGATAGCGGGCGAAGACACCACTTTAGAGATCCTGGTGGAGCCGTGCGGTCGTAACTCCATGCCCGCAATCGCTCTAGCGGCCGAACGTATTCGCGCGCGTTGCGGTGATGACGCGCTGGTAGCCTCCTTCGCGGCGGATCACACTTTCGCCGACGAGGACGTGTTGCGCGGCTGCGTACAAGTCGCGATGCAAGCGGCCGGCACCGGTGAGCACCTGGTGACCTTGGGAGTGGAGCCGACCTATGCGGCCACCGGATTTGGCTACATTAAGCCCGCTTCACCCGCGGTCGACGACGCTAGCAACGACCACGATACCGCCGCCAAGGTCGACTCCGACTTCAGCCGTGTCGATACCGCCGCCATGGTCGATTCCGACTTCTGCGGTGCTTCTACCGCCGCCGCAGGTGCGACGGCGGTGGATGCGTTCGTGGAAAAACCCGATGCCGCGACTGCCACTGGATTCGTGCAGCAGGGGTATTTGTGGAATGCCGGAATTTTCGTAGCCACTGCCGGTTACTTGCACCGGGCTTTGCGAACTCACCTGCCAGCATTGGCGGCGGACTTAACGGAATTGGCAGCCAGTTGGCTACAAATGGATGACACTTCCCGGGAAGTTAGGTGGTCGCAGCTACCTTCCATTGCTATTGACTATGCGCTGGCTGAACCTGAAGCTGAGGCTGGCAGGGTACTGGTTGTGCCGCTGCCTGCCAACGCCGGGTGGGCTGACGTGGGGGATCTAACGGCCCTGGAAAAATACCAACACCCCTTCCACGCTGATGTCACGGTTGTAGAGGCGCAAAACGTTAGTGCCTACGTCGGTGGGAGAGAAGAAAAACCCGGATGGGAGCCAGCTCACATTTCGGTGGTGGGTGTTGATGACTGCATCGTGGTGCAAACCCCAGATGGGATTGTCATCACCAGCACACAAGCTGCGCAAAGCGTTGGTAAACTCCCCGCGATCTTGCGTGATTCGGGCCGCACGGACCTTCTCTAGCACCAATCGAAAACCAAACTCGCTTGGTTTTTTGTCAACTCACGCTTCCTCTTCGCCCCCTGCGGATACGTCCTCGTCCGGGTCGCACCCACCTGGAAAATGGTCACTTCCAGGTTACGATCTGCCAGCCACTTAGTTATTGGCGCGCGAATTAGTTAAACTGGACTGGCAAACGAGCGGACCTCAACACATCTCTTGCTTACGGGGGAGACTCGTACTCGATCAGACATCATTTCTCCAGGAGGAACTGTGAAGAAAACGATCCAGATCGCGGCGCTAACCGCTGCCGCAGCACTGACGCTGGCGGCATGTGGTGCAGCCCCCGAATCGGGCTCTGGTGACCCCAGCCAAGAAGCGACTGGCAAATCCGGCGGCGATGCCGCCAACGTCAAGGCCTGCATGGTCTCTGACGAAGGTGGTTTCGACGACCTTTCCTTCAACCAGTCCGGTAAGGAAGGCCTCGACCGTGCCGCTAAGGAACTCGGCGTGGAAACCAAGACCGCTGAATCCCACCAGGATGCTGACTTCGAGCCGAACCTGAACAACATGGTTACCGAAGGCTGCTCCATCATCATCGGCGTTGGCTTCAAGATGGCCGACCAGATCGAAGCTATCGCCAAGGCCAACCCGGACGTGAAGTTCGCCCTGGTTGACTCCACCTTCCAGGAAAACCCCGAAAACGCTCGCGCCCTGGTGTTCAACACCGCTGAAGCTGGCTACCTGGCTGGCTACGTCTCAGCTGGCATGACCCAGACCGGCAAGATCGGTACCTTCCTTGGTATGAAACTGCCGACCACCGCTATCTTCGCTGACGGCTACGAAGACGGCATGAAGAAGTACAACGAAGACCACGGCACCGCCGTTTCCCTGGTGGGCTGGGACAAGGCCAGCCAGAACGGCCAGGCCACGGGTGACTTCTCCGACGTCGCTAAGGGCAAGTCCACCGCTGAGACCCTCATCGGTCAGGGCGCGGACATCATCATGCCGGTTGCTGGCCCGGTTGGCGCCGGTGCTCTAGCTGCCGCCAAGGAAGCTGGCGAAGGCAAGGTTGCGGTTGTGTGGGTTGACGCCGACGGCTACAACACCACCGAATCCGGCAACCTGATTCTGACCTCGGTGGTTAAGGAAATCGGCGCTGCCGTATTCGACACCATCAAGGCGGTAGTGGACGGCAACTTCTCCTCCGATCCTTACGTCGGTGACCTGAAGAACGGTGGCGTGTCCATCTCTGAGTTCCACGACTTCGATTCCAAGGTTCCCCAGGAGCTGAAGGACAACCTGAAGCAGATCAAGGAAGACATCATTTCCGGCAAGATCAAGGTTGAAACCCCGAACCAACCGTAAGCATTTGCTTAACCCCTAAACAGTACAAGGCCCGGAGTGCGCACTAGCGGCCCGGGCCTTGTACCGTAAGTAGAGGGTTTAAGTATTGAAAGAAAGCTATCACTGCAGTGAAACTCGAACTTCGAGGCATCACCAAGGTGTTCGGTCCGCTTATCGCCAACGACCACATTGACCTCACCATCGAACCCGGTGAGATTCACGCGTTGCTGGGCGAAAACGGTGCGGGTAAGTCCACCTTGATGAACGTCCTATACGGCCTCTACGCCCCCGATGATGGGGAAATCTTAATTGACGACAAACCGGTGCGTTTTTCCGGACCTGGCGACGCTGTGGCCGCCGGTATCGGAATGGTGCACCAACACTTCATGCTGGTGCCAGTATTCACCGTCGCTGACTCCGTGGCCCTAGGCTACGAACCCACCGGGTTCGCCGGAGTCATCAAGCATCGCGAAGCTGCGAAACTGGTGAATAAACTCTCGGCACGTTTCGGATTCGACATCGACCCCAACGCTGTGATCGGTGACCTCCCGGTCGGCGCCCAGCAGCGGGTGGAGATCATTAAAGCCCTCTCTCGCGAAGCGAAAGTCCTCATCCTCGATGAGCCCACCGCGGTGCTCACCCCGCAGGAAACCGACGAGCTAATGGACATTATGGTGCAGCTGAAAGAAGCTGGCACCTCGATTGTGTTCATCACCCACAAGCTACGCGAAGTGCGGGCGGTGGCTGACCGCATTACCGTGATTCGTCGCGGTAAAGTGGTGGGCCAGGCATCCCCGCGTTCAACCGAAAAAGAACTCGCCTCCCTGATGGTGGGGCGCCCGGTGAACCTGGGGGTAGACAAGAACCCGCCCCAGGGTGGGGAAGTTGGCCTGTCGCTGCGCGACATTAACGTGGTTGACGAGGGCGGTCAGCGCCTGTTGTCAGACATCAACTTGGAAGTGCAGCGCGGCGAGATCGTATGTGTCGCCGGCGTGCAAGGTAACGGTCAAACGGAACTGGCGGAAATCATCCTCGGTTCGCGCACCCCGAACTCCGGCAAGGTGGAGATCGGTGGGTTTGACGTGGCTGGTAAAACCATTAAGCAGCGTCTGCAGCACGGTTTGGGCTTCGTGCCTGAGGATCGCTCCACCGATGGTATGGTGGCGAGTTTCTCCATTGCGGAGAATATGATCCTGGACCTGTACGACCGCCCGCCGTTTGCCTCCGGTATCAATATGAAACCGTCCGTGGTGGAAGCGAACGCGGAAAAACTGCGGGAGGAGTTCGACGTGCGTGTCACTTCCGTGCACGACCCGATCTCGACTCTTTCCGGTGGTAACGCGCAAAAGGCTATTTTGGCGCGTGAACTTTCCCGCCCCCTGTCCGCTTTGGTGGCTTCCCAGCCCACTCGCGGCTTAGACGTGGGTTCGATTGAGTTCGTTTACAAGCGGATTGTGCAAGAACGCGACAATGACACCGCGGTGCTGGTGATTTCCACCGAATTGGACGAGGTCGATGCCCTCGCTGACCGGATCGCGGTGATGTACCGCGGTCGCATCGTCGGCATCGTTCCGGCGGGAACCCCGCGCGACGTCCTCGGCCTTATGATGGCGGGCGTGCCCCTGGAAGAAGCACAGGCGCAGGCCGCTGCTACCCCCACCAAGTCGGAAGGAGGCAGTGATGAGTGACCCGAAGGGAACGAATCCCAATCCGGCACCCGCGCAGTCCCCAGGGAGGGTTAAGCCGCAGGGCAAGCCTGGCGGCGAACGCGACCTGGCTTGGGCTCAGCGCATCCGCAAACAACTACTGGGTATTAACACCGGCGTAATCGTCGGCGCCATCATGGTGTCGTTGATTATCGGTGCTTTGATCGTGGTGGCGTTCGACCAGGACGTCCAAGCCACGGCCAGCTACCTGTTTGCGCGGCCTTCAGATTTCTTCAGCGAGGCCGGCTCCACTTTCCAAAGTTTCTTCTCCTCCCTGGTGCGCGGCGCCATTTTTGACTACCGCGCTTCCACCACGGCGGGAGCGGTGAAACCAATCTTCGAAACCCTAACCCGCTCGGTACCTTTGATTCTGGCTGGTCTGGCTATCGCGGTGGCTTTCCGCGCTGGCCTGTTCAACATCGGTGTCCAAGGGCAGTTCATCATCGGCTCCCTGTGCGGTGCGATTGCCGGTTTCCACCTGAGCCTTCCCTACGGCCTGCACCTGCTGGTGGCAATGCTGTGCGCCATCGTTGGTGGCGCCCTGTGGGGCGGTATCCCCGGCCTGTTGAAGGCACGTGCCGGAGCGAACGAGGTTATCGTCACCATCATGCTTAACTCCGTGGCGGCACTGCTACTGAGCTACATGCTCACCACGAAGTTCATGATCGGGGACGGCACCAGCGGTAAATCCATGTACGTGCTGGAAACCGCCCAGTACCCGCGTCCGTTCACCAACTACCGCCTGGACATTTCCATCATTATCGCGATCCTGGCAGCGATTTTCGTGTGGTGGCTGCTGGAGCGTTCCACTTTCGGATTCGAACTTCGCGCTGCCGGCGCTAACCCGGATGCGGCTCGCACCGCGGGTATTTCGGTTCCGCGAGTAATCTTCCTAACCCTCGTTATTTCCGGTGCGCTAGCCGGCCTGGCTGGCACCGCACCAATCCTGGGTACGGAAAGGTTCCTCACCGGTGGTTCGGCAGGCTCGTATGGCTTCGACGCCATCACCGTGGCGCTGCTAGGTAAATCCACGCCGTTGGGAACGGTCCTGGCAGGCCTACTGTTCGGCGCCCTCGCCGCCGGTGGTGCCACCATGCAGTCCTCCGCGGGAATCCCGGTGGACATCGTGCAAATCACCCAGGCGATCATCGTTCTACTCATCGCTGCTTCCGAAGCGGTGCGGTATTTCCGGCAAAAACGCAAGGTTGCGGCACGCACGTCGGCGGCCGCTGGGGCTAAGCAGAAAGGGGAAGACAAGTGAGTGCAACCACCCACGCTTTAGAGCCGGACACTCAACTTCACCTGAAGATGTCCTGGCGCGATCCGATCGTCGCCACCGCCATGGCGGTACTTACCGTAGCTTTGATCGGCATTACTTCCGGACCGGCACGCCTAACCTGGGCGGGTGCAACCAGTTGGTTCACCATCCCAGAAACCGTCCTACCGGGACGTCCCACGGTTATCCTCATGGCCATAATCACCGTGGCAGTGGCTGCATGGATCTGGAAACTCGCCATCGCCCGTAAGAACATTTCCGGGTGGCTACTAGTGGGCGCTGGGGTAGCGTTCATCATCGCTTTCCTGGTGTCCACGGTGGCAGGTAAGGAACAATCTCACCTGCCGATGGTGTCCCTGCTGACCGGGGCGTTGGCTTTCGCCACGCCACTGGTATTCGGGTCCCTTTCCGGTGTTCTTTGTGAACGTTCCGGCGTGATTAACATTGCCATTGAAGGTCAGCTACTGTTTGGCGCGTTCATGGGGGCAGTGGTTGCTTCCATGGCGGGTAATGCCTACTTCGGCCTGATCGGCGCACCCATCGCCGGTGTCATGGTGGCAGCCCTTCTGGCACTATTCACGGTTAACTTCCGCACCGACCATATTATTGTGGGCGTGGTGTTGAACATGCTGGTTCTAGGTGTGACCTCGTTCCTGTTCTCCACCGTGTTGAAGTTCAAGTCCGACACCCTCAACCGGGTGCATTCACTCGACAGCATCCCGATCCCGATCCTGAAAGACATCCCCATTATCGGCCCGCTACTGTTCAACCAGTCCCTCCTGGTTTACCTCATGTTCGCGGCGGTAATTTTCCTTCAGTTCATGGTGTTCAACTCCCGTTGGGGCCTGCGCATGCGCGCCTGCGGTGAGCACCCCAAGGCCGCGGACACGGTAGGCATCAACGTCAACCGCACCCGCTGGCTGAACGTCCTGCTAGGCGGCGCCCTAGCCGGTCTGGGTGGGGCATTCTTCACCATCGAACAGGGGTTGGCTTTCTCCAAGGACATGGCTGCCGGTAACGGCTTCATCGCCTTGGCCGCCATGATCTTGGGTCGTTGGAACCCCAAGGGTGCTTTCGCCGCTGCCTTGCTGTTCGGTTTCGCCACCAAACTGGGGCAAATCATGCAGGCCACCGGCTCTTCGGTGCCGTCTGAGATTTTGCTGATGACTCCGTACATCATCACCATCTTGGCGGTTGCCGGATTCGTCGGCGCGGTTCGCGCTCCGGCTGCGGAAGGTAAACCTTACCCGTGATAGGTGCGGCACCTGAAGCCGCCTAACACCAGTTTCTACCGCTCACCCCCACGCTTCGGCGTTGGGGGTGAGTGCACTAACCCAAAAGGCAGGATATGACTACTTACCCGTGGGAGGAACTACGCGAACGCGCACAAGAAGCCATGTCTTTCGCGTACGCTCCCTACTCGAACTACCCGGTGGGTGCGGCCGCCCTCGTCGATGATGGGCGCATCGTCACCGGTTGCAACGTGGAAAACGCCGCCTACGGCGTCACTTTATGCGCCGAATGCGGATTAGTTTCCGAACTAATTCGCAGCGGGGGCGGCAAACTCGTCGCCTTCGTGTGCGTCAACGGCAACGGTGACTTGATTGTCCCGTGCGGACGCTGCCGGCAGCTACTTTACGAACACGGCGGCAACGCCCTCGTCGTCCTCATGCCCAACGGGCCGATGACGATGCGGCAAGTGTTACCGCAGGCTTTCGGGCCGGCGGATTTAGAAGAAGTTAAGGAATGATAAAACCATGACAGAAGCATTCGACGTAGTCGACATCATCCGCGACAAACGCGATGCGCTCACGCTAACCCCAGAGCAGATTGACTGGGTCATCGACGCCTACACGCGCGGCGCGGTGGGGGATGAACAGATGGCAGCCCTGGCCATGGCGATTTTCATTCGCGGCATGAACCGCGGTGAAATCGCGCGCTGGACGCAAGCGATGATTAACTCCGGTGAGACCATGGACTTCGCCTCCCTGCCGCGCCCCACGGCGGACAAGCACTCCACCGGTGGGGTGGGAGATAAGATCACCCTGCCCCTGGCTCCGCTGGTGGCGGCTTTCGACGTGGCGGTTCCGCAACTGTCGGGACGCGGCCTTGGCCACACCGGTGGCACCTTGGACAAGATGGAAGCCATCAAGGGCTGGCAAGCTGACGTGCCTAACGACAAGATCATGCAAATGCTCGGCACCGGCCCGGGAGCGGTCATCTGCGCCGCCGGAGCGGGGTTGGCGCCGGCGGATAAGAAGCTCTACGCCCTGCGCGACATCACTTCCACGGTGGACTGCGTACCCCTGATTTCGTCTTCCATCATGTCGAAGAAGATTGCCGAAGGCACTTCCGCGCTGGTGCTGGACGTGAAGGTCGGCTCCGGTGCGTTCATGAAGAACCTGGATCAGGCGCGCGAGCTGGCTTCCACCATGGTGGACCTGGGCACCGATCACGGCGTCAAAACCGTGGCGCTACTAACCAATATGGACACCCCGCTGGGTTTGACGGTTGGTAACGCCCTGGAGGTGCGCGAATCGGTAGAGGTACTGGCCGGGGGCGGGCCCGCCGACGTGGTGGAACTGACGGTCGCATTGGCGCAGGAGATGCTGGCAGCGGTGGGTCGCGATGGCGAGGACGTGGCTGCCGCCCTCAAGGATGGGCGCGCCATGGACCGCTGGCGGCAGATGATCATTGACCAAGGCGGAGACCCGGACGCGCCGCTTCCGGTAGCGGAGCACACGCACCAGGTGATTGCCGAAGAAGACGGCTACTTGCAGCGTTTGGATGCGATGGGAGTGGGCGTGGCTTCGTGGCGTTTGGGTGCGGGTCGGGCCCGTAAGGAAGACCCGGTGCAAGCTGAGGCCGGTATCGAACTGCATAAGAAACCCGGTGACGCGGTTAAGCGTGGGGAGGCGTTGATGACGTTGCACACGCAAACCCCGGAGCGGTTCGAACGTGCTTTGGAGTCGTTGGAGGGGGCTTACCAAATCGGTAGTCAGCAGCCGCAGCTCCCTGACTCCGTGGTGTTGGATCGTATCGGCTGACCCGTGCACGCCCAGGGTTCGTCAACTACTTGTGGGATGGCGGTGGCATGGCTGATTGCCAGTCGCCACCGCCCCCACCTGGGTTGGTATCGCGGCGCTGACTCAAGCGTTGCTGCGGCGGCGCAAACCAGGCTGCACCGGCGCGCCGCCCGACTGGGAATGCCGTGGCCGCGCCCGCTGGGCACCAGTCCGTGGGGCCTGGCGCGCCTGTTGAGCGCCGCCACCGGCACCGAGTACCGCACTTACCGGTGGAACCAGGAAACTTTCACGCTGGTGCGCCGCGCGGTGCAATCGGGTAGGGAAGTGGCCCTCTACACCGGCGGCGGTACCTTCGGCGCTGCTAGGTGGGATGTGTTGCCACGGCACGTGGTGGCATTGCTACCAGGCACGTCCGCGGATGTGGAGGTATTTGAGCCGGGCAGTGCGAAGTCTTATCCGATGCGGTGGCAACAGTTGTGGCAAACCTCCGTGGCAGGTCGGCCGCACCCAGCGTTAGGGAACTGGCGAGAAGTATTATTGGCGGTAGCGCCAAAATCTAGGAAAGAAAGTTTAGGAAGAAAAATGAAACGTGAAGAAGTAGCAAAAATCATTGACCACACCCTCCTTAGGCCTGAGTCCACGGGCGAGGACGTGAAAGCGCTGGTGGCTGAAGCCGCCGAGCTGGGTACTTTCTCGGTGTGCGTCAGCCCCAACCAGCTGCCGATTGAAACCCCCGATTCGGTGAAGGTCGCCACCGTGTGTGGTTTCCCCTCCGGTGCCCACCATAGCGCGGTGAAAGCCGCCGAAGCGCGCCTGAGCGTGGAGCAAGGCGCGGACGAAGTGGACATGGTGGTGAACCTCAAGCTGGTTAAAGAAGGCAACTTCGAGGCGGTGGAAGCCGACATCCGGGCGGTGCGCGACGCCATCCCGGAGGCTTTGCTGAAAGTCATCATTGAGTCCGCGACGCTGACCGATGAAGAGATTGTGGCATGCTGTAAAGCCAGCGAAGCCGCGGGTGCGGACTTTGTGAAGACCTCCACCGGTTTTCACCCGGCGGGAGGGGCCTCCACGCACGCGGTAGAGCTCATGCGTCAAACCGTGGGGGACCGTCTAGGGGTGAAAGCGTCCGGGGGGATCCGGGACGCGCAGACCGCCCTCGCCATGATCGAAGCCGGTGCGAACCGCCTGGGACTATCCGCTTCCAAGGCGATTTTGGAAGACTTGCAGTAACCGCAGGTCCCGTTTGCACCGACAACGCGTGCAGTTAGAGAAATAGCCACGCGCGAAGTCGTCTCAGCCGAACGCAGGTGTTTTATAACTGGTCCCGGCAGTGACTGTCACAGTCCACTGCCGGGACCAGTTTGTTAAGTTATCTTCGCGTCTCAGAGTGTGAGCTAATTCCTTAATGCGCTTTCGCATGTTCAAAGCCTTACTCTGTGATCTACGTCATAGTTGTAACCCACAGTTATAAAAATACCGCCAGCCCGCGATGAGGGGGCTTTATATGAAGAGAAGGATTGAGAATCATGAAGACGTTAGCAGTTTCCGCAATGCTCTGGTTACTCGCGCCGGGAGCGTTGGTGAATATTACTCCTGAAGCCGGGACTTCAATAGATGTGGAGTCGAAGATGATTGATGGCGATTCCGCAATAGTATGGGAATCAACCTTACCATAAACGGCTAATCCCGTAGGTTTCTACCCCGTCGCTAAGATTGGTCCCCCTCTCCTCATTAAGGGGGCTATCCGGTGGATAGGTGGGGTGGCGTACGTTTGCAACTACTGCGTTAAGGCTGGAACAACTTGGGCGTGTACAAACAGTATCGAAACTCCTGAATACGAGTGAGTGCGGCTGACTTTACGGATCTGTATTATGAGGCGTTGGCATTTGCGGAAGAGAGATAATATGATTTTCGGTGGCGCTAATAACAGCGATGGTCGCGGTGGGCGCTGGTTACCCATGGCAGCGGGGATCGCTGCCTTGGTGTTCATGGGTGATGCCTTGGTGTCTAACTTGCTTTTATATTTTTCTGATCATGGGATTGAGCGGTATCTGAACTTCAGCTTATCAGCAGGATTATTTCCGCTTGGTACAGTACGTGGTTTGGTCTACGTAAGTGTTATCGGGATGATAATGCTAGTGGGGGCTGTAGTGTTTAACCACATACGTGGCTGCCGGCGGCTCTCTGCCCGTGACAGATGGTTAGCTGTGGCTGTCGGATTCTTCGGTGCAGCCGCTTGGATGAATAGTTCTGGTTTTCTGGCATTAGGCTTTTCACCCCTGATTACTGTCACTGGTATCGATACTTTTCTGGGCGGAACCCACAGAGCCGAGCAGTTTTCCTCCCTGCCCAGTGATGCGAATCCTCTCCTCGAGGCTCCGAGTGTCGCCCTGGCAGGTGCGGTGGAGGAATGCGCTTATGCGGTATTACTCACCCTGTTGGTGCGTTACCGGCGTTGGCGCTTGCCCTACGCGATCACTATCGTAGTTGTTCTGCGTGGCCTGGTGCACCTGCATACGGGAACCGTATACGAGCTCTTATCCCTCCTCCCAGTGGGATTGTTCGCTGCTTTCTACGTGCTGGAGACCGGCCGGATTGTGCCACTTATGCTGGGACACGCGGCGTTCAACTACCTGGCACTAACCCCGCCCTCGCCAATGAGTTATGGGACATGGCAATACATCCTGGGTGTTGGCGCTATACCGGTGATGACCACGCTGGGCTACGCGCTGACGCTGATAGGAGCGATGGCACTTTCTGGGCGAGAGAAAGCCAAAGAAGTATCATATTCCAGACTATGAGGTGGTTCTCGCACTTGACTGACCCGGCCGCTAGGTTTTTCTACCAAGCATGCCGTAGCACATCTACCTAAAACAGCCGTTTATGGAGGAGCTATGGCTATCAGAGCTCGCGCGAAGTATTTCGATCCTGAGGCCGATGTCGTCCCGTTTGAGTTTATCTGCCCGCCAGCGCGCCACAGTGACTGCTACTTTGACAGTGGCCTGACGCTGATGCTCTTTCACCGCTGGGCAGAAGTGGTCGGGATCGATGTCTTTACTGCTTCTAAGGTTGCCTTTAAGTCTGCCGAGCAGATCCCCGAATTGATGGAGATTTCACGCAGCGTAGATGAAAAGGGGCGGCATACGTGGCACCTGCAGTTTGGTGAAGCCCCCACGGCACGCGACGAACAGGCTTTGAGTGAAGACGGGTATTGGGAAGTCACCGCCCACTGGGGCGGGGATGACCGACTCCAAGCAGTGACAATCACCCGCCTAAAACCGATTCACTACCGGTTCTGGGACTGGGAAGGCCCAGTTGATACGGACCCTCCCACCACGGTAGAGATCACTTCCGATAGGGAATCCTTCAGCTCTGAGAAGGACGACAGTTAAGCACGGATAGTGCCTAGCTGAATTTCAATGCGGCGCTCTGCATGTGTTTGGGGCGGAGATGGTATCCATCCCCGCCCCAAAATCACTGCTATACAGCTAGCTGAAGTGCGCCCGCGCGCGGAAAGCGGCGGGCTACCGCTCCGCGGGACAGGCGCTAGATGCCCAGCGCCGCGCGCATATCCGCCTTCATCTGCTCCAACCGAGTGGCGGCGACCTTACGGGCGCCAGCCACGTCCTCGCTGCCGACCTCCACAATCGTCTCCAAGTAGCACTTCAACTTCGGTTCCGTGCCAGAAGGACGCGCAATCACCCGGTCACCGCGATCGGAAGTGAAAACCAACCCATCGGTGGGGGGAAGATCATCCGAGCCCTGCGACAGATCCAAAGTGGTGACAACCGGGGAACCAGCCAGCTCCGCCACCCCATTGGCGCGTAGATTCGCCATGCCCTGCGCGATCAACTCCAAGTTCTCCACCCGGATCGAAAGCGGGGCAGTGGCGTGCAAACCGTGAGTGCGGGCCAAGTCATCGAGTTCGTCTTGCAAAGACACGCCGCGCGCCTTCGCCTGCGCTGCCATTTCCACCAGCTTCACCGAAGCGCTGATGCCGTCCTTGTCGCGCACATAGTTCGGATCCACGCAGTAACCCAACGCCTCCTCGTAGCCGAAGACAATGCCATCGACGCGGGAAATCCACTTGAAACCAGTCAAGGTGGCGCGGTGGGCCAAACCGTGGGTCTTCGCGATACGCGAAAGCAAGCGCGAAGACACGATGGAGTTAGCCAACACCGCTCCCGGGTCGCCGGCGCACTCGCGCGCCACCGCTTCACCCAGCAAAGCCCCAACTTCATCACCGGTTAGCTGACGCCAACCGCCCTCGACAGTCGGATCGGGGATCGCTGCCGAACAGCGATCCGCATCCGGGTCGTGGGCAATAATAATGTCCGCATCCTTTTCCCGCGCCAAAGCGAAGGACAGATCCAAAGCGCCCGGCTCCTCTGGGTTCGGGAAGGAAACGGTGGGGAAGTCCGGGTCAGGTTGGAACTGCTCCGCCACCGGGTGGACATCGGTAAAACCAGCCCGCTTGAATACTTCCACCGCGGTTTCTCCGCCCACCCCGTGCATGGAGGTAAGCACGATGCGCAGGTCGCGCGGGCCCTCGCCCGCCAGGGATGCGGCGCGATCCATGTAGGCTTCCACCACGTCCTCGCCCAGCATCTGCCAACCCGACTCCGCTCGCGGCACCGCCGCAATGGACTCAACCGCCTGAATCGCAGCGTAAATCTCCGCGTCCGCAGGTGGCACGATCTGCGCACCCTGCCCCGAATCAGTGACCGCCCGGCCACCTAAGTAAACCTTGTAGCCATTGTCCTGGGGCGGGTTGTGCGAAGCGGTAACCACCACGGCAGCGTCCGCGTCCAGGTGCCGCAGGGCGAAGGCTGTGACCGGGGTTGGCAGGGTGCGGGCGAACAAGGAGGCGCGCCCACCGGCTGCCACCGCCACCGCGGCAGTGTCCTCAGCGAACTGCTTCGAGCCGTAGCGGGCATCGAAACCGATCACCAGGTGGAAATCATCGCCCACTTTCTTCTTCAAGTACGCCACCAGCCCGGCGGCGGCGCGAATCACCACTGCCCGGTTCATCCGGTTCGGCCCGGCCCCCAAAGCCCCGCGCAGTCCCGCGGTACCGAATGTCAGCTCCCCGCGGAACCGGTCAGCCAGCTCAGCTTCAGCCGCCGCGCCGTCCTCCCCGCCGGCCTGGGCAGTGGCCAGCAGTTGCTTGATTTCGGCTTGCGAATCAGCATCCGGATCATCAGCGACCCAAGCGTTAACGCGGTCCAGATCAATATTGGTCATATTTACTTCCTTAACTTTCCTCTAAGAGAGCCTCACAGGCGCTCAACAATGGTTGCCAGTAGCTTAGAAATACGCGGACCGGCTTGTGCCCCCGCCTCAATCACTTCCTCGTGAGACAACGCCGTGGGGGAGATACCCGCCGCATGGTTAGTCACCAGCGAAATCGCCAGGACCTCCATCTTCGCTTCCCGTGCCGCGATCGCCTCCAACGTGGTGGACATGCCAACCAGGTCAGCACCCAAAATACCAGCCATCTTCACTTCCGCGGGAGTTTCATAGTGCGGGCCGGGGAACTGGGCGTAGACGCCCTCGGGCAGGGAGCTATCAACTTCGTGGGCCAGGTCGCGCAGGCGCTGGGAATACAGGTCGGTGAGATCCACGAAAGTTGCCCCCTCCAAGGGGGAGGCGCCAGTTAAGTTAATGTGGTCGCGAATCAAAACCGGCTGCCCGGGCGCCCAGTCAGGGTTCACACCTCCGCACCCATTCGTCAGCACCGCGATGGTGGCTCCGCAGGCAGCCGCAGTTCGCATCCCATGCGCCACCGCGCGCACGCCCTTGCCTTCGTAGTAATGGGTGCGCGAACCCAGCACGAGGACGTGGCGACCGCCCTCGGTGCGAATGGAACGCATAACCGGTACGTGCCCGGCCACCGCCGGGGCGTGGAAACCGGGAACCTCGGCGGCGGGAACTTCCGCCACCACTTCACCGATGAGGTTGGCGGCCTGCCCCCAACCAGAACCCAGTACCAACGCAATGTCGTGGCGAGCCACGCCGGTTCGCTGCGCGATCACCTGCGCGGCTTGCTGGGCTAGGTCGAATGGTGATGTTTCGTTAATCTCAGCATGTTGAATCATAAGTTACTATTCTACTTTGAAATAGTCGGCGAAGTGCCAATATTTTAGATAGTTTGTTACGTATGCACCCTAAAGATTCAACTTCACCGACCACCGCGTCAGACAATCCCACCCGCACTGACGATCGCCCCACCGCCTCCCCGGTGCGAGAAGGCTCCCGGGTCGCCATCATCGGCGGCGGGCCGGGCGGCTATGAAGCCGCCACCATTGCCCGTCGCCTAGGTGCCAGCGTCACCCTGATTGAGGATCGCGGTATCGGAGGGGCAGCGGTACTAACCGACGTGGTGCCGTCCAAGACGCTCATAGCCTCAGCTGAGTGGCTGACCGAAACTGAGCAGGCAGAAGAACTAGGTATCCAAGTCGGCACCGAACACCCGGTGGCGAACCTAGATAAGATGAACGCCCGCATTCGCGCACTCGCCGCCAAACAGAGTGAAGACATCCGCAAAGGGCTACAGCAGCTGGGCGTGCAGGTAGTGGATGGACGCGGGGAATTACTTCCCACCCTGGGGCAAAACGGTACTCGTCTGGTGCGAGCCAATACCGCTGACGGGGCGATTGACTTCGAGGTAGACATCGTCCTGGTCGCGACCGGAGCGCGCCCGCGTGCGCTAGCCGGATCCGAACCCGACGGGGAGAGGATCTTTAACTGGGCTCAGCTTTACCACATGAAGGAACTCCCCGAACACCTCATCGTGGTGGGTTCGGGGGTCACCGGTGCGGAGCTGGCCGGTGCCTACCAGGTGCTCGGCTCGCAGGTGACCTTGGTGTCGTCCCGCGACCACCTACTGCCCAACGCCGATGAGGACGCCGCTAAGTTAGTGGAGGAAGTCTTCCGTCGCCGCGGCATGAACATTAAGTCGCGTGCCCGGGCGGTAGCTGCCCGCCGCGTCGAGGACGGGGTGGAAGTGCAGCTGCAAAGCGGGGAAGTACTGCGCGGCTCCCACTGCCTAATCGCGGTGGGTGCGATTCCCTCCACCCGCGGTATCGGACTGGAAGAAGCGGGCGTGCGTTTAACTGACTCCGGCCACATCGAGGTGGATAGAGTATCGCGCACCAGTGCTTTTCGGGTGTACGCCGCCGGTGACTGCACCGGAGTGTTCCCACTGGCTTCAGTGGCTGCCCAGCAAGGTCGCATCGCCATGTGGCACGCCCTGGGGGACGCGGTGGAGCCACTGAACACCGCGCGTATTGGTTCGGCCATCTTTACCCTCCCCGAAGTCGCCACCGTGGGGATCTCGGAGGAAGAAGCGAAGGCCGGAAACTACGATGTGAAGGTAGCTTCGCTGCCTATCGCCCGCAATCCGCGGGCAAAAATGCAAGGCATCCGCGACGGCTTCGTTAAAATCATGTGCGAACGCGACACCGGAGTCATCGTGGGAGCGGTGATCGTGTGCGAACGCGCATCGGAACAGATCTTCCCCCTAACTTTGGCTGTAACCCACCGCCTGAGTGTGGACCAGTTATCTTCGGCGGTGACCGTCTATCCGTCTATTTCCGGCACCTTGTCGGAAGTGGCTCGCATCTTGCACTAGGAGGGGAAATATGAAACCCAAACGCACTTACCGCACGGGCCAGGTGGTTTTACGCGGCAAACAGATCCCCTCGGAGACCTCTGACGCCAGGCTTTTAGACGTCCAGGACGACTCTGAGTGGCTGCACGCCGACCCGTGGCGGGTGCTACGCATCCAAGCGGAGTTCGTGGAGGGCTTTGGCGCACTCGCGGAACTGGGACCCGCCATTTCGGTATTCGGCTCAGCGCGGCTGGGTGAGGACACACCTTCCTACCAGTTGGGGCGCGAGGTCGGTCGCCTACTGGCAGAAGCGGATTTCGCGGTAGTTACCGGCGGCGGCCCGGGGATTATGGAGGCCGCTAACCGCGGTTGCGTAGAAGGTGGTGGCACGTCGGTGGGGCTCGGCATCGAGCTGCCCCACGAGCAGGGCATTAACCCATGGGTGGAGCTGGGCATTAACTTCCGTTATTTCTTCGCCCGCAAGATGATGTTCGTAAAGTACTCACTGGGCTTCATCGTGCTTCCCGGTGGTTTCGGCACTATGGATGAGCTGTTTGAGGCTTTGACGCTGGTGCAGACCCATAAGATTAAGTCCTTCCCAGTGGTGTTGGTGGATTCGCACTACTGGGGTGGATTGGTTGACTGGTTGCGTCAGACCATGGTCGAGGACGGCACCATCAGTGCTGCAGACATGGACCTTGTCCACGTGGTTGATACGGCGCAAGAGGCGGTGGCTATCATCCGCGAGTTCGTGGACGGCTTGGAATAATATCCCGGGGACTCGGTTTTATGCGCGAATATTTCAGGTTTCGTGCTACTTTGTTGCGCTTTAGGTAGAATGGGCTTAAGAGTGCTTGCATTAGCAGCGCCCAAAGGACAGTGTGTTAGCGGCAGCAAGCCTAGGAGGATTGAATACACATGGTTGCTATGAAGCCCCGCACCGGTGACGGACCTATGGAAGCGACTAAGGAAGGTCGCAGCATCGTAATGCGTATTCCTGCCGAGGGCGGTGGCCGCCTGGTCTTGGAACTGACCGCGGAAGAAGCCCAGCAGATGAGCGAGGCTTTGAGCGAAGTAGTCCAATAGCGTTTGCGCGCCAGGTGGTTCCTTTAGCCACTAGACATCTTCAGAATAACCTAAGTCAGTGCCTGCGAACGTAGCCGGCACTGACTTAGGTTTTTCTGTTGACAAATCTGCCGGGGCCGGCACGCCCCGCCGGCTGTGCTCCCCGCCGAACAGCGGTGCCAAGACAGTCACCACCGGTGCGGCGCGGTGAACACCCCGTGCCACTAACGGCCCGCCTTAGCGGGCTGGGGTAGGTGACTTAGCGTCGCACCGCTACCAGCAGGCCATCACCTACCGGCAGCAGGTGAGAGAGGAAATCATCAGATTTAGATAGGGACTTAACCAGTTCCCGCATAGCGACAGTATCAGGTTCGCGGCGCGCCGGATCCGACACTTGGTCACGCCACAGAGCGTGGGCGATTACCAGTAGACCACCGGGGCGCAGCATCCTTTCAGCGTGCTCCACGTACTGCGGGTTCTGCTGGGCATCACCGTCAAGGAAAACCATGTCGTAGGCGCGTGAAGCCATGCGCGGAAGCACATCTAAAGCCCGCCCAGTGATTAGCCGGGTACGTGGCGGGCGCATCCCCGCAGCTTTGAAAGCTGCGCGCGCCACCCGGTGGTATTCGCTTTCCGCATCAATGGTGGTAAGTACCGCGTCCTCACTCATACCTGCCAGCAGCCACAAGCTAGATACGCCAGTTCCGGTCCCAACCTCCGCTACCGCTTTCGCCCCACAAGAAGCCACCAGCATGCGAAGTGCTGCCCCGGTGCCGGGAGAAACCGGAGGGCATCCCAGTTCGGTAGCTTGCGCGCGAGTCGCGGTAAGGACATCGCCTTCTTCAACGAACTGTTCGCAGTAAGACCAGGATAAGGCCTTGTCGGCACTCATGGTGACCTCATTTCTTTTTTGCCAAGATGCGTGCGCACGCATACTCAATGTCTTCAGTTTATACGCACCCGCCGGTATCTGTAGGGGAGGGCGACGCAAGTGCTCTGATTTGCATACAATAAGGAGCATGTTTGGAATCAGCGGGCCGGAAATCGTAGTCATCATGCTGGTCCTTCTGGTCATTATTGGCCCTTCGCGCCTACCGGAAGTTACCAACACCCTAACTAAGTGGGTAAAGAATGCGCGCGTACAGTTAACTAAACTGCGCGCTAGCTTAGATGGGGAAGTGGGCGATGATCTACGAAACCTTGACCTATCGGCGTTCAACGTACGCCAATACGACCCGCGCAACGTAATCCGAAAGGCCGTGCAAGAAGAACTCCAAGAGTGGAAAGACCTAGTTAATCCCCTGGTGCCATTAGATAAGGCAGGCGAAAGGGATTCAGATGGTAAATCTGCCAGCAGTGAAACAAACACCACCTCATCCAGTGCGGCCACCAATGCTGATACGGCAGTGAGCTCTCAGCAAACCGAACCCCACCTCAATCCTGCGCAAGATCCCCAAACACCGCCAAAAGCTGGCACCACTTTAGGGCCAGGGTCGGTAGTGCAGCCGGCACTGGAACCCGTAGAGCTTAAAACCGTGCCCCGGGCCCGCTACCGTCAATCTGCTCGCGATGAAGCAATCGCCGCCTGGTACGCCAGTCAACGCAAACGCCGCACCTTCGGGTCACGCCCACCACAGTTATCGCACCGCGCACGCTACCTGAAACGCAAGAAATAGGCAGCCAAAAACTCCCTCAAGCCATTAGTTGAGCGAAACAATGAGCCCGCGACCAACACGCAATTGAGTGCGGGCGGCCACCAACGGCAGCCGCCCAAACACTTACACCAACGGTGCAGAACTTAAACTACAGTGGTTTAACCCCCAGGTTCATGCCTGAAAGCCCGCGAGCGCGGTGAGCCAACTTATCAGCCAGAGCCTGCAGCTCGGTTGCTGACGGGCCTTCACCCAACACCGCAGGACGCCCCTGATCGCCGCCTTCACGCAACGCCACATCTAAGGGAACTTGCGCCAAAACCGGCACCTCGTAACCCAGCTGGGTGGAAAGCCTCGACGCCACCATGGCGCCCCCGCCCTCGCCAAACAGATTCAAACGGCTACCGTCAGGCTGAGGAAGGTAGGACATATTCTCCACCACGCCGATAACGCGCTGGCGGGTCTGCCCCGCAATCGAACCAGCTCGCTCCGCCACTTCCGCGGCCGCCACCTGCGGGGTAGTGACCAGCAGGATCTCAGCGTGGGGAATCAGCTGCGGAATCGAAATCGCCACATCGCCAGTGCCCGGGGGCAAGTCCAGCAACAATACGTCCAAATCACCCCAGAACACATCCGCTAAGAACTGCTGGATCGCTCGGTGCAGCATCGGGCCGCGCCAAACCACCGCCTGCCCGTCGGGTACGAACATGCCAATCGACATGACCTTCACGTCGTGAGCCACGGGCGGAATAATCATCCCATCGATCACGGTTGGCTCATGCTCAACCCCCATCATGCGGGGAATGGAGAAGCCATAAATGTCGGCATCAACCACACCCACCTTCAGCCCCTTAGCGGCCAGGCCAGCAGCCAAGTTAGCAGTAATAGAGGACTTGCCAACCCCGCCCTTACCGGAAGTAACCGCAATGACGCGGGTCAAGTTACCCGGCTGCGCGAAGGGGATTTCACGCTCCTGCACGCCCCCATTCAACTGCTCGCGCAAGGCTTTCTTCTGCTCTTCATTCATCACGGACATGATGACGTTAACGCTGTCCACGCCCTCAAGCTGGAGCAGACGATTTTCAACATCTTTGGTAATCGTGGACTTCAACGGACAACCAGCGGTAGTAAGCAAAATAGTTACACTTACCTCACCGCCCTCGATTGAAATGGTGTCAACCATATTCAAATCGGTAATCGGACGACGAATCTCCGGATCCATTACGTCCGCTAAAGCTTCACGTACCTGTGCTTCGGTGACCATACTCATACCGACCATACTAGTCCGAACTACTGTAAAGGCCACCTCGGAAGGTAACCTAGATGGCGGTGAAAATCAGTATTAAGGCGGGAAACGGAGCAAAAACGTGTTCTCAAAGGCGTCTGCAGTTACGAAAGTCACGGCCAACAGTGCCACGACGCAGACGACACCACAACAACCAAGCCGGCGTATCCGGGGACTAGACGGTGTACGCGCCTTAGCTGCCGGCGCCGTACTGTGCTACCACTTACTACCCAACTACGTGCCCGGCGGCTTCTTAGGGGTAGACGTATTCTTCGTCCTCTCCGGGTTCCTGATCACCGCCTTACTGATAAAAGAAAGCAGCCAAACCGGGCGCATCAACCTCAAACGCTTCTGGCTACGACGAATCCGGCGCCTACTACCTGCAGTCACATTAAACGCGGTAGTGACACCGCTGGTAGCAGCCGCAGTGAACTTCGATCTTTTAGCTAGAATCCGAATCCAGTTCCTAGGGGTAGTGACATTCAGCTACAACTGGGTAGAAATCCTGCGAGGCAGCTCCTACTTCGACCACGCCAACCCACTGCTGTGGACGAACGTATGGTCCCTGGCAGTAGAACAGCAGTTCTACCTCATCTGGCCACTAGTACTGCTTCTGATATTGAAGTTGAAACCAAACTGGCAATGGCTACCACCAGTGATCCTGGCAGTAGCCTCAAGCCTGTGGATGACCTACCTAGTCTACGGCGCTGAGGACTTCACCCGCGCCTATCAAGGCACCGACTCTCACGCCTTCGGCCTAATGCTCGGCGCCGCCGCCGCCATCGCAGCTCCCCACGCCCTACGCTACGACGGTCCACGCTCACTGTGGATCACTGCCTTCCTCCGCGGCATCGTAGCCTGGGCAGGGCTAGTGGTACTATTCCTCACCTGGTTCTTACTTCCCGACAACCGCGCCTGGATGTACCCGTGGGGAACCTGGATAGCCTGCCTCGCCATGTTGGCACTCATCCAAGGAATGCTGCCAGCAGTAGACCGAAAAGGCGGTCCCGGTAAATGGCTGGCCAACCTACTGGACTCAAACTGGCTACGCTGGTTAGGGGAAAGGTCATACGGGATCTACCTGTGGCACTGGCCAGTATGGGTGATCGTGACCCAGCAGGCACCGCAGCTAAACCGCTGGCTAGTGGCACTAATCGTAGTTAGCTTGTCAGTCTCAGCGGCAGCACTGTCATACAAATACGTAGAAACCCCCATGCGCCGCGATGGGATCACCCGCACTATACGACACTGGTTCGGGATAAAACCAGGACAATTCACCCCTCGACAGTTACCCGCCTGGGGGCGAGTAACCCTGGCCTCCACCGCCTGCCTATGCCTACTTACAAGCGTAGGTGGCGTCCTCGTTCACGCCCCCGAAAAAACCAGCGCAGAACAAATCGTGGAAGCCGGGCAGAAAACCCTCGCCACCACCAATTCCTCGTCTTCAAACGCCAACGCGCAACCATCCGCCCAGGTAAGCACCATACCCAGCCCCACGCCCTCGCCCACACCCACGGAAACAGACGTGTTCGACCTGCCAATCACCGGGCAAAATGTAACAGTCATCGGGGACTCGGTAACAGTGGCCTCCAGCCCCGCGCTGAGCGCCCTGCTTAGCGGAATCGACATTGACGCCGCGGTGTCTCGCTCCATCGTGGCGGGCCGGCAAATACTGGAAACCAAAACCCAGGACAATACCTGCCGACCCTACGTGGTAATATCACTAGCTACCAACTCCTACATTGAGCAAGAGGACCTAGACGCCGTGCTAGAAATGATAGGTCCCGATCGGCGGCTGGTACTGGTAACCGGGTTCGGGCCACAAATCGATGACTGGATCTTCTATTCCAACAACTCCATCCACGCCTTCGCCGAAGCCCACCCCGAGCAGGTGCAAGTAGCAGACTGGGCCGCCGCCATCGAAGCCCACCCCGAACACCTATCTTCCGATTACGTACACCCCACGTCGGAAGGCGGCGAAATCATGGCTGAACTGGTCAAAGCAACCCTAGATAAGTTCCCCCAAATCGCCGCTGATAAGAACCGACCCAAACTGGCCGTCCCGATCAGCTACGAATAGGTACCAAGCCACGCCAGGACCGCCGCACCACCACGGGTAAGCAACCCGGTAACGCGTACTTACGGAAGGCAAGTACCGTCCTCGTCATCATCGGTGCGTTCAACCGATTCGCGTTTCTCATCGCGCTTCTCATCGTGTTCCATGATGCCTTCCAACAGGTCACGGATCTCTGAACGCACAAAGTCACGAGTGGCAACATCGTTCAGAGCCTGACGCAAACCAGCGATTTCGCGCGTCAAGTACTCAGTGTCGGACAAGTTACGCTCCGCCCGGCGACGATCTTGCTCCGCGGTGACCCGGTCACGGTCATCTTGGCGGTTTTGTGCCAACAAGATCAACGGGGCCGCATAGGACGCCTGCAGGGAAAGCATCAAGGTAAGTGCCGTGAATCCCAGTTCCGCCTTGTCGAACTGCCACGCCTCCGGCGCCCAAGTGTTCCAACCGAGCCACACGAAAACGAAAATCGACAAGTACACCAGGAACTGGGGGGTGCCGGAAAAACGCGCGATTGCTTCAGCTACGCGCCCCACGCCCTCGGATTGAAGATTAATCCTAGGCAGGCGGCGCCGGCGGCGCAGCGGCGTATCTAAACGTTCAGCCATCGTAGCGTTCCTCCATCTCCGCATCCGTCACATCGTCGTCTTGCTCACGCCAGTCATCAGGCAGCAAATTATCTAAAACATCGTCCACTGACACTGCTCCCAACAGGTGAGCGTCCTCATCCACCACCGGCAGCGCCGTTAAGTTATAAGTAGCTAAGATACGGGTCAGGGTGCCGATGGAAGCGTCCCCAGCAACCGCCTCCACATCGGTGTCAACAATGGTGCCAAGCAAAGTCTGGGGCGGTTCACGCAACGCCTTTTGAATATGGACCACCCCAATGTAACGGCCGGTGGGAACCTCCAGCGGCGGGCGCACAATCATCACCAGCGCCGCTAAAGCCGGGGGAATATCCTCACGGCGCACCGAAGCCAGTAGCTGGGCCACGGTGGCATCTGGAGGCAAAATCACCGGCTCAGTAGTCATCAAACCACCCGCGGTGCGTTCTTCATAGCGCATCAACCGGCGCACGTCAGCTGCTTCTTCCGGCTCCATTAAAGCCAGCAGGTTTGCTGCCGCCGCGGGAGACATCTGCGCAATCAAGTCCGCCGCATCGTCAGGCTGCATCACGTCCAGCACGTCGGCGGCGCGTTTAACGTCCAAACCCGTGAGGATCTCCACCGAATCATCCTCCGGCAGCTCCTCCAGCACGTCAGCTAAACGTTCATCATCTAACTGCGCCGCCACTTCCTGCCGGCGCACGCTGGGTAAATCATTCAACAAATCCGCTAAGTCAGCCGGTTTCAAGTCCTCGGTGGCCGCAATCAAACTGGTAGCGTCCTGCACCCCGGTTTGTGCCACCAGGGAGGAAACCTCATTTACCCCCACCACCGCGGTCTCACCGGAGCGTTTAATACCCAACGTGGACTTACGCACTCGTTCCACAAACAGTTGCGTCAGGCGCCACTCGCGCGGCATTACCCGCTCAATCGCCACATCTTTAATCCGCACTTCACCACTACCGTCACGCATGGTGACCACGCGGTCAAACAACTGCGACACAATCAAGGTCTCCACCGGGCGCTGGTTGAAACGACGCATATTCAACAAGCCGGTGGTGATGACTGCTCCCGGTTCAATCGCGGTTACCCGCGAAAACGGTACGAAAACGCGGCGGCGGGAGGACACCTCCACCACCAGGCCCACCACCTGGGCGCGCCCCGTGATCGGCAGGATAGAAACCACGTCGTGGACGCGGCCCACCTTGTCGCCAATGGGGTCGAAAACGTCAGTGCCCGCCAGGCGAGCAACGAAAACACGGGTACCCATGGTACGTACAGATTTAGCTGGGGTAGTCACCCTTCAAGAGTAGACGCTAAAGGCACAGAAAGTCCCCTTGGAAACTAAGAAAATACCGCTATGTGAGGAAAGCGAAAGCCCACTACGTTCAGCTGTCAGGGGAAAACGGGGCGTCACCTAGGCAAGCGGAAGTAAAAACTGTAAGCATAGGGATATGAACGCGACTATGCACGGCCCCCTCGATGCCTCCTTCTCCGCCGGCGTTAACGGCACCGAAGTAGCTTCCTACCGCACCTACCAGCAAGCCCGGGAAGCGGTTAGCAAACTATCGGAGGACAACCTCGACGTCTCCGCGCTCACCATCGTAGGCACCGACCTGCGACTGGTCGAACGCATCACCGGGCGACTGACCCTGGGAAGAGTCCTACTATCGGGTGCCCTGTCGGGGATGTGGACGGGCAGTTTCATCGCCTTATTCCTACTACTGTGGCTACCATCGCCCTCACCCTCAATCTTCCTCATGGGGCTCGGCATGGGGGCAGCCTTCGGGATCGTACTACACCTGGTTCCCTACTTCTTCAGCCGCAAACGCCCCGACTACACTTCCTCCACCCGAGTCGTCGCCTCCCGTTATGCCATAGTCGCCACCAGTGAAGCCGGCAAGTTTCGTACCATGCTGGCTAACAGCGCGGGAAACCTCACCGCCATGGAGCAGGCACGTGCGCAACGCCAAGCCAAACCTGGCCCCACCGCCTTCGGCTCCCGCCCCGACGAAGAACCCCGATTCGGAGTGCGCCTGAGCGAGGACGAACGCGCACAAGCAGCTCAAGCTCCGTCACCTGAAGCGGATGAAGGAAACCTGCGCAGGACAAACCCGAAGAAGGGTGATGTACTGGAAGAGTCCAAAGAAATGCGGAAGGAAGAATAATGACTGAACCTAAACACCACTCCATGAACGACGCTGACGCCTCCACTCATGAAGACTGCAACTGCAACCACAATATGAACGATGCGGCCGCAGCTACCCATCCCGAGGGCGAAGGCACCGGCAGCATGAATAACGCCGCTCCTTCGACCCATGAATAGCCCGCGGAGGAAAACTTTACGTGAGCGCTCGCTCGCGGAAAACTGCGGTAACGAACTGAATATTTAGTGCGCGGCGGGGTGAGAACCTAGATTCTCACCCCGCCACCGTTTCGCTTCCCGTTCCTCCAACCACTGCACGTTAAGTGCGGTAGCGACTCGGAGGGGTTTGCTTCTACTTACCCTCTGCCTGCACGCGCGCGATCCACGCTTCTACATCCTCCACCGTGCGGGGGATGTCTTCGGAGATGCGGGTAACTGAACCATCATCGTTGACGATAATGTCATCTTCGATGCGTACCCCGATACCGCGCAGGTGCTCAGGCACTGCCAGGTCATCGGCGCGGAAGTACAAGCCCGGTTCAATGGTGAACACCATGCCCGGTTCCAGTTTCGCATCTAAATACATTTCTTGACGTGCTTGGGCACAGTCGTGCACATCCAGACCCAGGTGGTGACTGGTGCCGTGCGGCATCCACCGGCGGTGCTGCTGGCCACTGGCTGAAAGCGCCTCACTGGCGGGCACCGGCAACACCCCCCACTCTTCCAGGCGTTGGGCGATAACTTCCATGGCGGCCTCGTGGATTTCGCGGAATATGCATCCGGGTTTGTTAGCTGCTTCCAAAGCGGCTTCACAAGCATCCAACACCGCGTTATAAACCTGGGCTTGGACCTCGGTGAACTTCCCATCCACCGGCAGCGTGCGGGTGATGTCAGCGGTGTAGAGGGAGTCAACCTCCACCCCCGCGTCCACCAGCACTAAATCACCAGGACGCACCGGCCCATCGTTGTCGATCCAATGCAAGGTGTTGGCGTGGTTACCGGAGGCAGCGATGGTGTCATAGCCTAAACCGTTTCCTTCTTCGCGGGCGCGGGCACCGAAGGCTCCTTCAATCACTCGCTCTCCACGCCGGTGGCCGACGGCCCGCGGCAGGGAGCGGATAATCTCATCGAACCCCTGGTAGGTGACGTTAACGGCCAGTGCAATCTGGTCGCGTTCGTAGGCGTCTTTGCACAGGCGCATTTCCGATAGTTCCTGGGTTAGTTCCTCATCGAGGGGGCGAGCGTCCTCGCCGTGTACCAGCCCGGCTTGTTTACGTACTTGGTCCACCATGGAGGTGATGTTGCTGTCAGCTTCACGCACCACTCGCAACTGCACTTGACCGGCGTCTTTAGCCAGCGCATCGGGTAGCGTGTCGATATGGGCGCAGCGCAGTCCCGTCATGGTTTCCATCTCCTCTAAGGACGGGCGCGCCCCCACCCAGAATTCGCCGTAACGCGAATCTGCGTAGAACTCTTCGGAGGAACGTGAAGCGCGCGGTTTGAAGTAGAGAACCACTTCGTGCCCGCCTTCTTCCACCGGCTCAGCTACCAGTACCGCGTCAGGTTCCTTCTCACCGCCCAGTCCGCTGATATGCACGAACGCCGAGTGCGCGCGGAAGCGGTAGTCGCAGTCGTTATTGCGCACTTTCAGGCCACCTGCTGGTATTACCAGTCGGTCTGCGGGGAAGGTTCGGGATAGTTTTTGGTGTCGCGCGGGCAGGAAATCCGCCACTTCACTGCGCTGCACACCGCTGTCGTCGCGTGGCCCCCAGTTCGATCCGATAAATTTGCGGAAAGCTTCACTGGCTGGACGCCGCGAGCGCATGGCGCCGCGTTCATTCATGCTTTGCGGCCCCTTGGCCTCTACTTCTTTATTAACTTCGGGATCATTTTCGTTACTCATACTCTTATTGTGCATCAAAGTTGAGCGAGGTAGTTTGTGCAACCGCTTTAAGGTGATTTCTCAGGTGGGTTAAGGTGAGTGCATGACCGGCATCGACCCGCATACTCACTCCTGTTTTTCCGACGGCACCGACACTCCCACTCAGCTCATGGAAAAGGCTGCGAGGGCGGGCCTATCCGCGGTTGGTTTAACTGACCACGACACTGTTGCCGGTTGGGAAGAAGCAAGTGCGGCAGTGCCTGTCACCGGGGTGAGTTTGCTGCGCGGCATGGAGGTGACGTGCCGCGGTCAGGGGGTGAGCGTGCACTTGCTTTCCTACCTCCACGACCCCTCTTTTGCCCCCCTTGCCCGGGTGTGTGAGGCGACGATTGAATCGCGCCTGGGGCGGGCGCGTCAGATGGTGGAAAACCTGTCGGCTGATTTCCCCATAACCTGGGAACAGGTGCAGTCCTTTGCTCCCGCTGATGGTCCGGTGGGGCGCCCACACATTGCTGATGCGTTGGTTTCTGCGGGGTGTTTCCCCGACCGGGCAGCTTGTTTCACGCATGTTTTGCACCCGCGCGGCCCGTATTACGTTTCCACTTTCGCTCCTGAGGCGGTGGAGGCTGTGGAGTTGGTGCGCGCCGCTGGCGGGGTGGCGGTGTTGGCTCACCCGCGGGCGCGGGCGCGCCAGAAGTTGCTTCCGGTGTCGGTGATTGCGGACATGGTGGATGCGGGGTTAGCGGGGATTGAGTGCTTCCATCGTGATCACGGTGAGGAGGACGTGGCGCAGGCTTTGCAGTTAGCTGACCGATTCGGGTTGTTCGTTACGGGGTCTTCGGATTATCACGGGTGGGGTAAGCCTAATCAGTTAGGTGAAAATACCACTAGTGTGGAAGCATTGTCCTGCATAGAGGAAGCCGGGAAGTTGGAGGTTATTCGCGCATGAACCAGTGGTTCGACGTGGTGGGGTTCTTAACGCTTTTCACGACCTTATTCGTCATCATGGATCCTCCCGGTAGCGTTCCCGTCTTCTTAGCTCTTACCTCCCGCATGGATCGCGAGCGTCGCCACCGAGCTGCTTTCCAAGCTGCCGTGACATCTTTCGCCGTGATTGTGATGTTCGCGCTTTTTGGGCAGTATATTTTGTCTTTCCTCCAGATTTCGGTGGAGGCGCTGAAACTCTCTGGTGGGGTATTGCTGTTCCTGGTAGCGATGGAACTTCTCACCGGTAAAGACCAGGCTCCGGAAGTGGGGGAGGACGATGCCGTGAACGTGGCTTTGGTGCCCCTTGGTACTCCACTGCTGGCCGGTCCTGGCGCGATCGTGGCAGTTATGGTGGCGGTTACGAATATGGAACACCCCTGGGGCAGCCCCATTGCGATTGCGGTGGCGGTGATAGTGATGCACGTGATCATGTGGCTGTCGATGCGTTTTTCCACCATCATCGCCGACATGTTAGGTAATGGCGGTATTTTGCTCCTCAGCCGTATTGCGGGTCTGCTCTTGGCTGCCATCGCCACGGAAATGGTGGCGACAGCGGTCTTTGAGTTCATCGCCGCCCAGTCGATTATCTAAGCGGTTCACTCTTCGCCTACCGAGGCTTTTACCTCAGCCCCCATCTGGCCCGCCCCGCGCTGGGTCACTTTGCTGACCGCGTTTGAAACGACCGAGCCACTACGGTGGAGTTCCCCGACCTGGGCAGCCCTGCCATTGGGCCGCCCCTAACGTAACGTCCCCACCTGGCCCGCCCCGCGCTGAGCCACCCCCAGCGCGGGTTTGGGTGGAGCTAGGCGTCCTTACTTGGCCTGCCCGTTGCGACGCACTCGGCGCCGGCGTTCCCGGCTCACTGCGGTAGCTGACTGCCGGCGTTCTTTCCCACCGGTTTCGCCGCTAGCTTCGCTGCGTTTCTTTTCACCGGCCCCGCCGCGTTTTGCGCTGCGTGGCTTGGTGCTGGTGCGGGCGTTTTCGTCCTCGTGACTCTTCTGCCCGCCCTTAGCGCTGGCGCGTCGCTGACCGTCACGTCCCTTACCAGCCGTGGCTGCGCCCGCTTCAGCCCCCGCCGTGCGTCGCACGCGCTTGCGGCTGCGGGTGGTTTGCCGGTTGCGTCCGCGTCGGGGGCGTGATTCTTTCCCGGAGACGTCTTCGAACCGCTCGGCATCTAACCCCGCGCGAGTGCGCTGGGCTCGCGGTAGTCGCCCGGTCACATCGGTGGGAATGTCCAGGTCGGAATACAGGTGTTCGGAGGTGTGGTAGGTCTCTACCGGATGGAAGTTTTCCAGTTCCAAAGCGCGTGCGATAAGCGACCACCGGGGCACGTCGTCCCAGTCCACGAAGGTGATCGCGGTGCCGGAAGCCCCCGCGCGCCCGGTGCGTCCTATCCGGTGCAGATAGGTCTTTTCATCCTCTGGGCACTGGTAGTTAATGACGTGGGTTACGTCTTCTACGTCAATGCCGCGGGCAGCTACGTCGGTGGCTACTAGCACATCTACTTTCCCGTTGCGGAAGGCCCGCATGGCCTGTTCGCGCGCCCCTTGTCCCAGGTCTCCATGCAGTGCGGCGGTGGCGAATCCGCGGTCGGAAAGTTCCTCCGCCACCGATGCAGCAGTGCGTTTAGTGCGGGCAAAAATAATGGTCAGTCCGCGTCCGCGTGCCTGCAAGATGCGCGCAAGTACTTCGACTTTATTGAGCGCGTGGGCGCGGTAAATAACCTGTTTCACGCTGGCGACGGTAGCGCCCTCGTCGTCGGGATCTTGGGCGCGAATATGGGTTGGTTGCTGCATGTAACGCCGCGCGAGGGCGACCACCTGGCCGGGCATAGTTGCGGAAAAAAGCATGGTGTGGCGGTTGCTAGGCACCCCCGATAGTAGGGTCTCAACGTCGGGTAGGAACCCCAGATCCAGCATCTCGTCGGCTTCATCAAGGACCGCGGTGTGCACACTGTCGAGGGCGAGGACGCGACGCTTCATCAGGTCAATTAAGCGTCCGGGCGTTCCCACTACCACTTCCACGCCGCGTTCGAGTGCGTGAATCTGCGGTTCAAAGGCGGCACCGCCGTAGATTTCACAAACTCGTATGGACGTGTATTTAGCTGCTTCACGCAGGTCGTTAGCGACTTGCTTGCACAGTTCGCGGGTGGGTAGCACCACCAGTGCTTGAGGTTTGCCGGGGCTAGCTAGCTCCTGATACTGCGGGTCGTCAGGGGCTACTACGTGGCTTAACGTGGGCAGCCCAAATCCCAGGGTTTTTCCGGTCCCGGTTTTAGCCTGTCCAATGATGTCGCGCTTACCGAGGGCAACTGGCAGCGTTAACGCTTGAATAGGGAAGGGGTGGGTGATCCCGTTTTCTGCCAGTGCTTGGCACAGTCGCGGGTCTACTCCAAAGTCAGCGAAAGTTGGTTCTGTTTTGGTTTCGGTGTTTTCCGACACGATACTTGCAGGTCCTTACTGCTTGGCGCGCGTGGGTTGGCGCCGCTTAGCTTTGAATCGAACTGGAATGTTAGCTACTTCCAGGCGGGCAGTGCTTGCCCTGCCGATCGCGCAATATCTAGATTCGCGCGCAGGTTTTTCGTACGTGCGCGGATCATTTCAACAGTTCAATCCTGCGACCGGTCTACCTTTAAGTGTACTAGCACTTACCGGGGCAGGGCTAAAGCGGTGGGTGAAGTGCCCGACGCTAGGGGGCTGACCGCGGGATAGCGACGTGGGGGAAGTGTCGTAACATTAGAATGGATCGCAAGACCATTCCAATGGGGTAAGTGGCAATTTTAGGAGTGAAAGTATGACTGAGAACCAAGACGCCACAGTATTGAGCCAGCTGCTGGGTTTATCCGCTTATGCGACTATTTCTGCCCAGGCGCGCTTAGCGAAGGATGCCGACCAAGCACCGAAGTCTTTCGAGCATGTCGCTATGGCTCGCATGTCTGGGCAGGCTTGGCGAGCTTTTGAAAAACTGCAGGAGCGGGCGGAAGCAGAAAACATCGATATTATCCGCGCCATTGAACCCTACGAAGGTATCCTTGACGATCTTGATGCGCGTACCCGCCCCACAACCTGGTGGGAACGTTTAACTAAAACCTACGTGGGGGTGGGGATCTTCACCGACGCGTTGGAGGCCATCGCCAACGCGGTGGGGGAGTCAGAACTGGCTGAAGCCGTGAATGATTTCGGGCATGGTGACTGGGTGCGGGAGCGTTTGGAACCGTACACCGCAGACGATGAACAGCTTCGTGCACGTTTGTCTTTGTGGACTCGCCGTGTCGGTGGGGAAGCCTTGGGTCTGGTGCGTGCTTTCACTTTCACCAACCCCGCGTTAGTGGGGCAGTCCGACCCTGATGAGGTAATGGAAAGCCTCTCCCTGGCGCACAAGGAGAGGCTCAAAGCAGTCCATTTAGACGCCTAGGAGCAGCTGTTAGCGTAGCTGCTGGCGACTACTTGGGGTTTTAGTTGGTAACGGTGAAGCCCACTTGACGTGGTTTGTCTTCGCTGATTATCACGTACCCCAGGTGGCTTGCAGGGATTAAAACCTTACGCCCCTTCTTGTCTTCAAGCTGCAGGGTTTCCTGCTCGCGGCAGCTACGTTCTACTGCGGAGTGCAGTTGGGACTGTTCCATTTCAACTTGCAGCTGCAGTTCCCTTGCAACCCCGGAAATACCGATGGTGACGTTCATTTTTCCTCCCATGACCATGAAACCAATGGTGTTAAGTGTGTAGCTAACTGTTCACCATGTTAACTGCCAATATGCGGGCAAGCCAGCGAGGACGAACAGGTGAGTCCGCGTGAGAATAGTGGCGGTGGGGAGTTACTACCTTTCCGCTTAGCGGTAAGCGGGGAACAAAATGTCCGTGCGTTATGTTCCAATAGCAGTGTGTCGATAGCGTTGGGAATTGAATGGAAATGACTCAGACTGAAACTGCTCGCGTTGGTACTTCGCACCATGATAAGAGGCTTCCAGGTTCAGTGAGCGCTGAAAAGAGTGCTGCGACCAGCCCTGATAGCAAGGAAGTAGGCTCGGCGAAGTTAAACCTCAAAGTCGGGGCGCCACAGGCTGGGCAAGTGCCTTTAGACAAGCATCAGCAAGTCTGTGTCGACACTATTTTGGGACGAAACGCTAAGGAATCTAAGCCGGCGGCGATCGTGGTGGGAAACCCCGGTGCGGGGCGAACCACGGTCATGCTTCGCCTGGCTGCCCACGCTCACGAACGTGAACAGAGAACTTTGGTGATGGTTCCTGACCGGTTGCGCGCAGATATCTTGCAGCCGCAGGTGGAAGGGCTTTTACCGGGGGTGGTGCGCCCGGTGCGCACCGCGGTGGCGTTAGCTTACGAGGTGGTGGCTAACTACGAGGTAAAACGTGGCCATCAGCGCCCGGAGCTCTTGACGGGGGCGCAAGAAGATCTGATGCTGGCTCAGCTCATTTCCGAGGGCGCGGTTGAGTGGCCTGAAAAATACCAAGAAACCATTGTCACTGAGAGCTTTCGCACGCAGGTGCGAGCCCTCATGGGGCGAGCCTTGGAAGCCGGTGTGGACGGGGTAAAACTACAGGAGTACGGCAGGCAACTGCAGCGGCCCCTATGGGTGAGTATCGGGCAGCTAATGCAGGTTTGGGAAGACCAGTTCACCACCGGTAGCCCGACTCATCCTGCGCTTTTCAATAGCTCGCAAATGCAGGTTCGTGCTGCCAGTTTGATCCGAGCCGATGCCGCTATCGCGGTGGATGTCCTAGTGGTTGATGACCTGCAGGATATGACGGCGGCAGCGTTAGACATGATGGAGGCGTTGTTTACTCGTGGAGTGAAGATCTGGGTCAGTGCGAACCCGGATATAGCAGTGTCTAGCTATCGCGGCGGCGAACCTCACCTTCACGGACTATTTAAGGAAAAGACGGACGCTGAGGTATTGGTGCTAGGTCCCACCCACCGCGGCAATCTGGGGCTGCAAAGAGTAGTAGCAGCAGCTACTAATCGCCTGCCCGGTGGCGGGCAATCTCAGCGTCGAAAGTTGGGGGCAGCAGATCCCAACGAATCCACCGAAAAACTTTCCCTAGGTGTTTACGCCACTGCCAGCCAAGAAGCCACAGCAGTTACACAGCGGGTAGCGAAACTGGTTTTATCCGGGGCATGCCAACCCCACGAAATCGCGGTACTGGCAAGAACGCAAGCTGAAGTTGAACGCATGCGCGTTGCCTTCATGCGGGTAGAAATGGAAACCACCACTCGCGGCAGGGCTATCAACTACGCTGCCGACCAGGTAGCTAAACCACTACTGTCAGCGCTGAAGGCCGGAACAGACGGTAGTGATTGTGACAGTGAGCGGTTCAACGCGCTGCTAGCGGGCGCGGTCGCGAGTGTCGATCCTTTGCAACTACAGCGAACTGTCGAAGTAGTTAGCAGTTTGGCTGCTCAAACCCAGGTAGATGAACTACTTACCCCCTGGCAGGTAGCTGACTTTTTAGCCACTGAAGAGGCGGGGGAAGCGAAACTATGGGAGCGCCTGCGGGGCGATCACCTGGAGCAAACAGCGAAGAAACTCCTTCAACTCAGGCAGTTCCTAGTTTTGGGTGGCCAGCTGCAAATACAGCCCCCCGGAAAAGCAATCTGGGATTTGTGGCAGGTCCTAGACGTACAGGAACAGTGGCGGCAAGAGGCTTTGCGTCCGGGTAGTCGCGGTCAAGTCAACGACGCCCGACTCGATACTGTTATTTCTCTATTGCGTACCGCTGACGTATGGCAGCAACGCAATCCGCGCGGGATAGCTAGCCAGTTCGCTGCCGAGTTACTGGCTCAAACATTACCTACCGACACCTTGGCAGTCCAAGGTCAGCGTCCACCCGGGGTGCATATTTTAACGGTCTCCCAAGCCATCGGCAGACAGTGGAAAGCGGTTTTCGTGGTGGGGGTAAATCATGGTCAGTGGCCCAGCATCGGTATTCAAAATGGAATAACCCAAGCTCAAGATCTGACCGACTTAGCAATGGGCAGAGCTGATTTCGAACTTCTCGCCACGCCTTCGTATTCGTACCACAGCGCCCGAAAATCGCACTTGGACAACGAACTACGCATCTTCGCTGCCGCCCTGTCTCGCAGCAGGGAGTACCTGCATGTAAGCGGCGTGAACGACGGCGCAGAAATACTGCCGTCACCGTTTTTACAGATGCTAGCTCCCCCAACAGACACGCCAACAGATGAACTAGGAATGATCCCGGTCTCTTCGGTTCCTGCGGGAGGCGACAGCCGCAATCTTATCGTCCATCTTCGCCGTCAAGCCTGCCAAACGCTTCCCGACGGGGACACTCTAACTAGGTCGCAAGCGGTTGAGCTCCTGGCTCTTCTTGCCAGATTGGGAGTAGATTCCGCCGACCCGCGCGGCTGGAGTTTCTACCGTCAACACCAAGACGGCGACGCGAAAGAAAATGCCGCGTCTGTAGCGGGATCAGGGGCTAAACCTTGGCTTTCTCCCTCGCGCATCGAACGCCTGTTGAAGTGCCCCCTCAGCGTGTTCCTCGCCGCCAACAGCGGTGCAGGGAAAACTACCGACAGCTTAAATATAGGTAATTTCATCCACCACCTCGGTGAACTGTATCCGCAAGGGACGAACGCACAGTTAATGGAAGCCTTCGAGGCTCACAAGGAGGTTTTAGGCTTCGACCCGCAAACCACAATAGGTGCGCGAGCGTTGGGCAGCGTTAGGGAACAACTAGCCTGCCTGGCGTCGGTTTTCGATAGTTGCGACGCCGACGAAGTGGCCACCGAAGTCGAGATTAAAAGCGACGTCGGTGCGGCCATAATATATGGATTCATTGACCGCCTGGAGTTCACGGAAGAGGGCGTGGTGGTCGCTGACATTAAAACTGGCAGAGCCTCTTCTTACACCAGTGGTTTAGCTGAGAAGGATTTACAGCTACGTCTGTACCAGTACGCTTTGGGATACCCAGATGGCATCTACCGGCCCGAGCGAGTCAACTTGGACGATTCGCAACAGTCGGCGGCTTCCCATGAGCAGGAAAAGAAAGAGTATCCGGTGTTGGGGGCTAGATGGATCGCCACTCAACGCCCCAGCGGCAACCAACCTGAAATGGTGAAGCTGTGGGGTAATGATGAGGCTCTTGAAGAGGTCGAACGGTTTGTCGATACCGCCGCCAATCTCATGCAGGGCTCAACCTTTGAAGCGATACCGGGTTCCCATTGTCGCCAGTGCGATTTCAAAGCTTCCTGCCCAAGTATAAAAGACGGAGAGCGACTACTACCGTGAAAGAAACAACACCAGGCAGTGCTCAAGATAACCGCCAAAGTAGGGCGACGGGCACGAAACTCATGTTTGACCAGCTGAACGCTTTCTACCAGCGTCAAGCTCGCAGCCGCGGGGAAGAAACACCCCCGGTGATTACCCCCAGTAGCGAGCAGCTGCCGGTAATAGCCGGCCCCCTGCGACCGACTTTAGTGGTGGCTGGCGCAGGTGCAGGTAAAACTTGGGTCATGTCCATGCGGGTTTTACACTTGGTCTCGCACCACGGGGTTGCCCCCAGTCAAATACTGGGATTAACGTTCAGCCGCAAGGCCGCGGCCGAGCTGGGAGCCAATATTGCTGGGCGTTTGGGGGAGCTGAAAGAGGCAATAGAAACCTCGGGATCTTCCCCGCAGGCGCAGTCTCAGCCACTGCTAGAACTCGATGACATGGAAGTGGAAGCTTCCACGTATAACTCCTTTGCCGCCCAGATCGTACGCGAGTACGGTGCGTTAATCGGAGTGGAACCACAGACCCAGGTAATCCGAGCTACCCGCAGCTACCAGGTTGTCGATCACCTGGTGAGGAACTGGACAGGTGACCTACCCGATATGAGCGTGGCTACTATCTGCGAGGACGTGCTGTCCTTAGAGTCTAATATCCTCGATCACCGCCTGTCCTTGGAAGAGTACGAAATCTCCCTACGCACTTGGCTGACGAACCTCGCTGCGCGCAGATTCGCGAAACTTTCTGCTCTGGGAAAGATACAAGAAACCTTCCAAGCCCAGCTGATGCTCCTTCCTCTGGTGCAGGCATACCGCGACTATAAACGCCAACATCAGCTGATGGACTTTTCCGACCAGCTAGCCATGGCCTACCGCATCGTTACCGAGTTCGAAGAAATCGCCCTGCAAATACGCCAGCGATACGCAGCCGTACTGCTCGATGAGTTTCAAGACACCTCTGTCATGCAAATGGACTTACTATCGACTCTCTTTAAGGACATGCCGGTGACGGCAGTGGGAGATCCCAACCAGTCAATCTATGGCTTCCGCGGAGCCTCCAGCGCCTCCCTAGCGTTGTTCGGAGAAAAATTCTGTTCCGATCCGACCTCTTTAGAGCAAAGATCTCTTACCCAAGCTCGCCGCAACTATGAGGCGGTGCGGGAAGCTGCGAACGAAGTCGCCAAGCCACTACGTGCTTACAGTGCTTCCTTGGGGGTTAACGTTCCGCCGTTGACGGCGGTAGAAGGCAGCGCGGACTCGAAGCAGGCAGACACCGATAGAGGACTGGTATCAGTGGCCTTTTGCGGTAGTGACCGCGATGAGGCTGAGGTGATTGCCCGCACCATCCGCGCTTGGCGGCAGCGTGAACAAAAAACCCGCACCACGGTGAAGGCCGAAAGATACGCGGTTTTAGCTCCCAAATGGAAGGATCTAGAAACTATCCGTGAAGCGCTAGTGAACCACGGTATTCCCTGCATAATAAGTGGTTACGGTGAACTCCTACTTAACCCTGTCATCACCGACTTACGAGCTGCGCTTGCCGCCGCGGTGGACACCAAAGATAGCGCCTCTGCGATTAGGCTTTTAACTAACTGGGGTATGGATCCAGATGACCTAAAAAGCCTACATAGGCATGCGCGCAAACTGACACAAGCAAGAGGGACTGAAGGTAGGGCGCACGTTTCGTTATTGGACGCAGTCGACCACTACCTGCAAGAACCAACGGCCAGTGGGAACCTTGCCAGTGAACGCCCAAAACTTAGCGATGCTGGTCAGCGAGCAGTTAGCGTGATAGCTTCCCGACTGCGTAAACTGCGGCGTTTCCTCGACCAACCACTGGTGCATCTAATGACACAGGCAGTGCGTATTTTCGACATTGATATCGACGGCGCACACGACCTCGTTACGGAGGCTGAAGCGACCGAAGCTGTCAACCAGTTCATTGACTTAGCTTGGGAGTTCGCCAATGAAGAAGAAGCCACGGCGGCGGCTTTCTTGAGCTGGCTGCAGTTAATGGAAGAACACGAAAAGCTTCCCCCTATTGCGAGCAATGTAGACCCGCTGGCGGTGGAGCTGATGACGATTCACCAATCCAAAGGATTGGAATGGGATCGCGTGGTGGTGGCTGCAACCGGGGTGAAAACCAGGTCGCGCGCCGATGAGCGTAAATTCGAGGACGGGGAGGAAATCTTAGCTGCTAGAGAGAACAATAGCTGGATGGGAAAGCGGGGGGAAATTCCTTTCTTCCTACGCCAAGACCGCCAACTCATTCACCCGCAAACGGGGCAGAAAATAGATCTTCTTCCCCAGCCTCCAAGTCTGGAGGAAGAAGACTATAAGAAACTCTACGTAGCATACGGTCGTGAATTGGCTCATCATGCCCGGCGTGAACAGCGGTGTCGGGATTACGTGGCCTACACTCGTGCTGCTAAAGAACTACTGATCACCGGATCGTGGTACACCAATTTAGCGGTCACGCCTAACTTAGCTGGCGATGATTTAGTGCAGTTGCTGTCGTTGCAGATCGCCCGCGAGCTAACGGTCGAGCAGATTTGGAATGAAGACAATAACGCTCCGACACCGTTACTGCGGCGATGCCCGCACCGCAACCCCAATACTGCGGCTCATACTGAAAGCTACCCAACCGCGGCGGGGGCTATTCGCCAAAGCTTAGAGGCCTTGGGAGCACAGGTGGAAGACAAGTTAACTGTCGATCCCCAGCCGGTAACGCAACTGCAGCAGGTCGAAACGGCTTTGCAGAATTTAGACCTAAAACCAAATAGTGACTTATACCAGTGGATATTAGCAGTGGCTAAGCAACACTTGCTGCATAAGAATAACGCGGGTGAGCCTACTGATTTGCAGGTGCAGGTCTCGCACCTGTCTGCTTCATCGGCGGGATATTTCTTAGCGGATCCGCAAGATTTTGCTCTGAGCATTCGTAGACCCCTACCGCAAGAACCCAGTGATGCTTTGACTCTAGGAACCGCGTTCCACCAGTGGGCAGAAAAGTGGTGCGGCCAGGCGGGGCAAATCTCACCGGTGGGGGAGAGCGAAACTGCGGATGCAACTATGGGAACCACCCCAGAGGCGAACTTATCCTTCGCTGAAGTACCGCACCATCTGCGGTCTCAAGTTGAGCATTTCGCGAAAATAGCTGTCGCCCTGTTCGGCGATAAACCAGCGAACGTGGAGGCAGTAGAAGCCCCATTTGCAGTACGCATCGGAGGAATAAACGTGCGGGTGCAGGTGGACCTACTGCTGCGTGAGGGTGATGGTTTGAAAGTAGTTGACTGGAAGACTTCTGCTCCGCCCCAAGAAGGAAAACTCGGGCGAGCTAGGCAGTACGCGGTGCAAATGGAAATATATCGCCGGGCAGTTAGCTCCGCCTACCAGTTGGATCCTTCAAAAGTCGGGGTTGAACTAGTGTTCTTGGGTGGACACTCACCCCTGGCACAGCGCGTCGTCAGCTTGGAAAAACTTAACCAGCTCCTACCCGACTTTGACTTTGAGTCGGAGTGGAAACAGGCAAGTGGGGCGGTTGAAGATACCTATTCGTAGTCTTCTTCTTGCAACAGCTGCTCAATCACCGCAGAAAGATCCACGGTAGGGGCATCTGCTGTGACTTGAGGTAAATCCGCCAGGCTAGTTTCGGGGGCATCTAGTTCTTGGGGCGATTCGCTTCGCGGGTAGTGATACTCGACCAGAGGGGTTTGGCCAACATCTACAGATAGTTGGTTGAGCATTTGCTGGGCGTCTTCTACTATCTCCTGGTCTTCGCTGCGGTAACCGTGCAGTAGCCACTTTACTAACGCCATTTCGGAGTAGAGTTGGCAGCGACTACGCAGGTGAAGGTCGACGCGGCTTCGGAGTATGCCGTTGTAGGTGTGGAAGAACTTTTCCACCACATCGATATCAGGGTAGGAAGTTATCCACTGCAAATCCTCCGCGGGATCCCCCAGATGCGCATTTGCAAAAGAAGCAATCGTGCGCACGGTTGAGCCAGAAACAGTAAAGGCATCTGCGCTTAAATCACCGTGAACCACTGTGGGTGAGAATTTGAACAACGCTACGTTATCCAAAGCTGTGTCCCAGCGTTCGTACAGGTTAGCTGGGATGGTCCAGGCTTTTACTCCCTCATCTAATAAAGCCTGGTAACGTTCGCGGCAATCGCTAGCGGAATATATGGGTAGGTCACTTTTTTCTACCACTTCCTTAGGTAAGGCATGTAAAGACGCTAGGGCGGTTGCCAAGGAGATCACTACAGCGGGGTCACCGCTGAGCTGATTTTCGTCCAGAGTATCTCCGGGCAGCAGCCGATGTAGATATATGCCCGGATTCTTGGGGTTGTGCGACTGTGCTTCTATGACGGGAACATCGAAGGGAACCAGCCCTGTCTCCCAGGCGCGGTGTAGCAGTTTTAGGATTCGAACTTGGGCGGCTACATTGACACTGGCACTGGCTTCGAACGGGGCGCACACCACCCAGCGTTGTCCCTGTGCGTCTATTATTCCCTGACGCTGAACCTGAGCGTTGGAATCAGAAGGTGGGCACAACCCCACCACGTCGAGTCCTGGAACTAGCGCCGCAGCGTGGGCAGCCAACGCTAAGGGAGAGAATTTATCGCTCATGCTTCTACCGTAAATGACGTCGGCAACTCTTAACAAAGCTGCATCGGCGCGCCGCTACGGGTGTTTCGCTGTCGCAGTGGGCCGGTGCCCGGTGTGAGGGGTAGGTTCGGAATCTAAACTTAAAGAAATATTCATGTTTCAGGGCATGTGTTAGCACCGTTATCCACAGTTTGAGTAAAAGACCTCCGAATAGTTTTTGAAACCGCTACGGTAAGAAAAGTAAAACTCTGCCGAACAGGGTAGTTATTGACGCGGAGGGAAAATGTCGTCCATTACTATCTCACAACGCCAAGCACTAGTTCGTAAAGAGGTCGCTGAAGCTGGCATTGACCCGGTGGTGGACACCGCCTCATTAGGGCGAATAATTGAACAATCGTTTCTTGCCTATCCAGCTGAGTCGGCTGAGCAGAGAAGATATCAAACAACTGCTTTACGTGCCGACATTGGAGGCTACGGGCAACTGCAAAAGCTACTTGACCACCCGCAGGTGGAAGAGGTCTACCTGAACTCTCCAAGTAGCGTATTTGTAGCTAAATCAGGCAGATCGGAGTTAACCACGGTAATACTCACCACCGAAGAAGTGCGTGACCTGGTTGAACGGATGCTGCATCATTCCGGCAGAAGGCTTGACCTGTCCGTGCCGTTTGTGGATGCCATGCTCCCGGGAGGGGAAAGACTGCACGTAGTTATCCCACCGGTGGCGGGCAAACATTGGTCTGTCAATATCCGCAAGCACGTGGCTTCCTACCGTGACCTGGGCCAGCTGGTGGAAATAAAAATGCTCACCGCGCAGATGGCTACTTTCTTAAAACGAGCAGTAGCAGCCGGACTAACCATAGTGGTTTCGGGCGCCACCCAAGCTGGGAAAACTACCTTAGTTAGAGCTTTAGCTGGGGCCATACCAATGCGCGAGCGGGTTATAACCTGCGAGGAAGTGTTTGAGCTGAATTTAACCAATCGCGACTGCGTGGCTATGCAAACACGTAACCCTAATATTGAAGGCGCTGGGGCAGTGAGCCTGCGCGACCTGGTGCGCGAAAGTCTGCGCATGCGCCCGGAGCGGATAATAGTGGGAGAGGTCCGCGGCGCTGAGGCCCTAGATATGCTCTTGTCACTAAATGCCGGTATTCCTGGGCTTTCTACGGTGCATGCCAACGCCGCTAGTGAGGCTCTTATGAAACTGTCTTTGCTGCCGTTACTTGCGGGGGAGAATGTTTCCTCCCAGTTCGTGGTTCCAACGGTCGCTAACAGCATAGATTTGGTGGTTCATGTAACTCGGCAACCCGATGGCAGTCGGCACGTGTCAGAAATTGTGGCAGTTACTGGTATTGAAGCGGGAAATATAATCACCCAAGCGCTTTGGAATGGGCATACAGACACCGCAATTACTCCCTGGTGGAACCAGGTGAAGAACCTAACGGAGGAACCTGAAAACCTGCGGGAACGAAGGCTGTGGCGGGCAGCTAACAACACCACTCTCGATTGGGAGGAGGAAGGTGAGTTGCCGTGCTGAATGTTTTACTGGGGATATCTTTGGCGAGCGGGTTAATCCTGATATGGATGTCCTTAACGGGGCAGCCCAGAAGGATCTGGGGAGTTAAGGAACTGCTGCAAGGCCTGTGGCGGGATCTGCTACATCAGGCAGACATGAATCTGGTAAGTGGCCGGATATGGATCCTTTCACTGCTGTCTTTGCAACTGCTGAGTTTCCTTCTGGTATTGTCCTTAACCCGCGTGTGGCAGGTCGCTTTGAGTGTGGCGTTAGCTATTTCAGCTGTGCCCATCGCCTGGCTTTCTAGCCGGCGTGAACGTCACCGGGAAAGATTAGCTAAAGCCTGGCCTGACGTGACTGACAACCTGCTGGCAGCAGTGCGCGCGGGGATCGCCCTTCCTGAAGCTCTAATGCAAATGGGTAAAAGCGGGCCGGTCATGACGCGTGAGTGCTTTCAAGTATTCGCCAGGAGCTATCGCAGTAGTGGCCGTTTTGATACAGCCATAGAGGAGCTACAGCAGTCGGTAGTTGATCCGCAGGCCGATCGTCTTTGTGAGGCTCTACGGTTGGCGCGCGAAGTGGGCGGTAGCGAACTGGGCAATGTGCTTAGAGATATTTCGGTAGTGATGCGCGAAGACCTGCGAGTTAGGGGAGAACTCTTAGCGCGGCAATCGTGGACAATAAATGCGGCGCGCTTGGCTGTGATTTCCCCCTGGGTGGTGCTGGTGCTGATATCTACTCGCACCGATGCGGCCCAAGCCTATACCACTGGTAGCGGCATTGTGGTTCTGGCGATAGGAGGTGTGGGGTGCTTGGGGGCGTATCTGGTTATGAAACGCATAGCTAAAAGCGGCGTGAAGGACCCCAGTTTGCGTCGCACTGGTAAGGACAGCGACTGGGTGCGTGCCTTCTTGAATATATCGCCCAAGGTGGTGATAGAAGATGACTAACCTAGAGCTTCTTCCGGGACTGGGACTGGGGATAGGACTGGCGTTAATCCTGGAAGTTTGGCAGTCACGCAGGTTGGCTCTGGCCAAGCGAGTGTTAAAGGAAAAAAGCGCGACGAAAGTGGATAAGCTTTCCAAAATCCAGCGGATAACTATCTGGTTCTTTCCTCTTTGGGAACAGTTAGGCTCGACCAGAGAATCAGTGGAAAGTAGACTGCTGCATCTAGATTCAGGGATTAGAGTTGAGCAATTTAGACTTTGGCAGCTATTGAGCGCCGTCATCGCTACTGGATTGTCAACTTCGTTACTCGCCTGGCTAGCTACGGTCAGATCGGTCGGTGTTATCACCTGGCTGGTGTTGCTTGTCGCCAGTTTCTGCGCGGGGCCGGTTATCCTCGATCGCATTTTAACCGCTATGGTCAAGCGGCAGAGTGAACGTATTTCTCAGCAGGTAGCTGACACTGCGCAACTCTTAGCGCTGTCGATCTCCGCAGGTGAATCAATACCGGCAGCCCTAGCGCGGGTTTCGCGCGTATGTGGCCCGGAACTGTCACAGCAACTTTCCTCGGTGGTGGAGGCGGTGGAATCTGGGGTGGCGCAGTCGCGGGCGTTAGTAGCCTTGGAACAGCGCACTCAGTCTGCACAGTTGGCAAGGTTACTGGGCACGTTGGTTACCGCTTCAGAGCGCGGTGCTCCTTTGGCGACGGTGTTACGCGAACAAGCTCGCGATCTGCGTGACGAGGCGCGGCGCAACCTTCTTGAATCGGGGGGACGCCACGAAATAGCAATGCTTATGCCGGTTGTATTCGTAATCTTACCGATCACTATCATGTTCGCCCTGTACCCGGGGCTACTGGCATTGCGATTGTGATAACCGGGTGGGTGAGACAACTAGGGATTTATCCGTCACTAACCAAATAATGACAACAACTTAGGAAGGAAAACACTGTGGAACCTCCCATTTTTGACAACCTGGAAGACATGTATCGAAACGAAGCTGGCGACGTTCCTGGCTGGGTGCTGGTAACGCTCATGACTATCGCCGTGGCCACTGCGATCTGGGCGATCGCGCAAGATCGCCTAATACAGTTATTCAACGATGCTCTCAACAGCATAAACGTTGGTGGAAACAATTAAGATCCCGCCCCCGCCCGTACGTAGCCCCATCAAGACCCACCAGGACGAAGCCGGATCACAGGTGGTTTCCCACGTCCTGGTGCAAGTAATGGTGGTAATAGTCCTGCTGGGACTCTTACAACTGGCCTATGTCCTTCACATCCGTAACCTCACCTTGGATGCGGCAAGTGAAGGTGCTCGCCGTGCTGCCTTGGCAGGAGCAACCCTAGATGAAGGCGAGCAGCGGGCACGTGACTTAATAGAGGCTTCCTTAGGGAAAGCGCGTATAGGGGAAGTGAAAGCAACTGAAGTACAGGTCGAGGGGGTAACTCAGGTGACGCTGACTATAAACACTTCACTTCCGGTGCTGGGGCCTTGGGGATTGCCCAGGTCGATGGAGATTAAGGCACGCGCATGGAAAGAATGACAGCCATTGTTCAAGGTCTGCAACGCTTGCGTCGGCCCCAAGAAGAAGGTGAGGCGGTAGTTGAGTTCCTCTTTCTCACCGTGGCGCTGATCATCCCGATTGCTTACTTCATCCTCACGGTGGCGAGCTTGCAGGCAACTGTTTTTGCCGCGGAATCTTCCGCCCGAGAATCTGCTCGGATTCTATCTAGGAACTGGGCATCATCAGAGCTGGCTGAAAAACAGGTGGAAACCATTTTCGCTGACTTTGGTATCCAACCGCCACAAGTGCTGGAGTCTACCTGCTCTCCACAACCTTGCGCCTCGGGTTCACTGGTTACGGTCAAGGTAGAAACTTACGTAGAATACCCTCTCATTCCCACCCGTTGGCTGGCGTCGGTGGTGCCCACCATCCCCGTAACTGCCAGCGCCACCATGCCGGTGGAGGCCCTTCATGTATCGCGGTAAGAGTGGCGGACGCGTAGCAGTAAGGCGCCGGCAAGCCAGTCAGGGCGAGGACGGGCGTATAGGTATTTTGCTCACCGCAGGAGCACTGGTGGTAGTGATGGTGATTGTGGTGTCCGCGGCCGCTACGCTAGTGCATTTGCAGCGACGACAGCTGTTGGCGTGTGCTGATGCGATCGCCGTGACCACCGCTGGAGGGTTGCAGGCAGAAGGGTATTTTCAAAGTGCGGATCTGATAGTTGACGACAGCGCTGTAGAAGAAAGAGCGGAGGCAGCATTCAATCAGTTCCAAGATAACGCCTGTGATGTTGGCACCGCGGCAAGTATCTATGAAGTACACGTGCAGTCAGATTCGCCGGCGAATCATAGCGATGGGCAGTCGCTGCACTCGCGGGTGGTTGTGACTGTGGAAACTACTGTGATACTCCCGCTACTGCCGGCGAAGTTGCGTATCCTCTCACAACCGCTCGATATCCGCGTTTCATCTGCCACTGGCATAGATTAATCCCGTAGGGTGAGAGGGTGAGTATTGACTATCCTGCTGAGATAACGGCGCTGCGCGCTACCTTGGATAACATTATCGCGGTTACGCACCCAGATGAGCTGCGTAAACGTATAGCGCAACTGTCAAAGGAAGCAGCAGCTCCTGACCTGTGGGATGATGCTGATAACGCACAGCAGGTGACCTCCCAGCTTTCCTACGCCCAGTCAGAACTAGAACGCGTGACTGTAATGGAAAGTCGCATAGAGGATCTTGAAGCCACGGTAGAGCTTGCGGAAGAAGAGCAAGAACAGATGCGCGAAGCCTTGCTTGCCGATGCGGAGCAAGAGCTAAAAGCTATACAGGCTCGCTTGGCGGATTTGGAAATAAAAACCCTGCTGTCGGGCCCCTATGATGAGCGGGCCGCAGTAGTCACTATCCGCTCGGGAGCGGGAGGGATAGATGCGGCGGACTTCGCGGAGATGCTCATGCGCATGTATCTTCGTTGGGCGGAACGTAACGGGTACACGACCAACGTTATGGACACCTCCTACGCTGAAGAAGCTGGCATTAAGTCAGCAACATTTGAAGTCAACGCTCCCTACGCCTACGGCACTTTGTCGGTAGAAGCCGGAACTCACCGGTTGGTGCGGATTTCACCCTTCGACAATCAGGGACGCAGGCAGACCTCGTTCGCGGCGGTGGAAGTGATACCGCTTATCGAAACTACCGATCACATTGAGATTCCCGAATCTGAACTGAAAATCGACGTTTTCCGTTCTTCCGGACCGGGGGGTCAGTCTGTTAACACCACAGATTCAGCGGTAAGAATGACTCACTTACCCACCGGAATCGTGGTGTCGATGCAAAATGAGAAGTCTCAGATCCAAAACCGGGCGGCAGCTCTTAGAGTCTTGCAGTCAAGGTTGTTGCAGTTGCGGCATGAAGAAGAAATGGCTGAAAAGAAGGCGCTCGCCGGGGACGTGAAAGCTTCGTGGGGAGACCAGATGCGTTCTTACGTGCTACAGCCTTACCAGATGGTCAAAGACCTACGTACCGGGCATGAAAACGGTAATACCGCAGCGGTTTTTGACGGTGAGATAGATGATTTCATTAACGCGGGAATCCGCTGGCGTAAAGACCAGGACAACGAAGAATAGGCCGAAGGTGAGACAATGATTCGTTTCGAGGACGTAACCAAGGTTTACACGCGTGGCGCACTGCCTGCGCTGGATAACGTCTCATTAGAGATTGAACGCGAAGAGTTCGTGTTCTTAGTGGGCAAATCCGGCTCCGGTAAGTCCACTTTCTTGCAGCTAGTGATGCGTGAAGAACAGGTTACTTCCGGTAACGTGTGGGTCTTGGGCCAGAATATGGGTTCGCTCTCACGCTGGAAGGTGCCTCATATCCGCAGGCAGATCGGAATGGTCTTCCAAGACTTCAAGCTACTTGAAAACAAGAACGTCTACGAAAACGTTGCTTTCGCGATGCAGGTGCTAGGTAAACCCCGCCACCAAATTGAAACCCAGGTACCTCAGACGCTTGAGCTTGTGGGCCTAGCTGGTAAGGAAAAACGCATGCGCTGGGAGCTGTCCGGCGGTGAGGAACAGCGGGTCGCCATCGCTCGGGCGATGGTTAACCGACCGCAGTTACTCCTAGCTGACGAGCCCACCGGTAACTTAGATCCGGAAACTTCGCTGGGGATCATGCGTCTACTTACCCGGATTAACCGCACTGGAACTACCGTGGTGATGGCAACTCACGACGCGGAAATCGTTGACCAGATGCGTAAGCGCGTTATTGAATTGGAGGCCGGCCGGGTCGTGCGCGACCAAAAGGGCGGCGTATACGGGACCCAAGGGTGAAAAATGAAAACACGGTTCGTTCTCTCAGAAGTAGGCAAGGGTCTGGCCCGAAACAAGGCGATGGCTGTTTCCGTGGTGCTGGTGACGTTCGTATCCTTACTATTCGTGGGGTTTTCGGCGCTGGCGCAGATGCAGGTGTCCTCCATGAAGGATCAGTGGTATGACAAGATCGAAGTCACGATCTTCATGTGTGCCAAGAATGACTACGTGGTTTCGTGTAACTCCACCGAAGCTACGGATGCGCAGATTAAGGCCGTTGCCGATAAATTAGCTTCCCCCCAAATGTCGGCGTACGTAAAGGACTTCCACCAAGAATCCAAGGAAGAAGCGTATGAGAATATGCAGCGGTTGTACCCGGATAAGTCTCTTACTAAGTGGACTCAGCCGGACTCCCTGCAGGTCTCTTTCCGCGTTAAACTGATTGACCCGGAACAGTACCGCTTCATTGCCGAGGAATTCACCGGCGCTGAGGGCGTAGCTGAGGTTAAAGACCAGCGTGAGATCGTTGAACCACTGTTCCAGCTAATCGATAAGTCTAAGCTGCTGTCCCTGGGGCTAGCTGGAGTTATGACGGTGGCTGCGGTACTGCTAATCACCACTACCATCCGGCTTTCGGCTATGTCCCGAGAGAAAGAAACCACCATCATGCGCTACGTGGGGGCCTCTTCCCTCACCATCCAGCTTCCCTTCATGATTGAAGGAGCAATCGCAGCGCTGCTGGGTGCCTTGTTGGCGGTAGGTACGCTATGGGTGGGAGTGCATGTAGTTGTTGGAGGCTGGTTGGGACAGTCCTTCCAGTGGACGCAGTTCGTGGGGACTCGTGAGTTACTGCTGGTGGCACCGGGACTGGTACTAGCTGCGATAGGGCTAGCTGCTATCGCTTCGGCGGTTTCACTAGCTAAGTACACGAAGGTGTGACAGCCTCGAAGTATTGACTAATCAGGTTCAAATGCCAAACAGTAGTAAATCGTCAGCGGAGGTAAGAATGAAGTCTAGACGCCGACTTCTAGTGGTAAGTGGAGCTGTAGCTACAGCTTTACTTAGCATGTCGCTTACGCCTGTTTGGGCAGACCGCGATGATCTGGTGGAAGAAAGGGATGACGCTGCCCGGCGCAGTGCTGCTCTTGAAGAACAGCTAGCCGGTTTGGATGAATCCCTGAAAGAGGTTTACCGCAGCCTGGAGCAAGTGCGCTCGGAGATACCTGACGCACGTGGAAAACTACAAGCTGCGCAGGCTTCGCATGCTGCCGCACTTAGGGACTACCAGCAGGTTTCTGCCCGCTTGGAACTAACTGAGGCTGAACTTGACCGACTACAAAAGAAGGTTAAAGACACTTCTCAGAAGGCCGAAGAATACGGTGAAGAAGTAGCTGGATTAGCACGTGAGCTCTACCGTTCAGGAGAAGTAGGATCGCCCCTATTGTTGGCCCTGACCTCCGCTACTACTTCCGATATCACCGATCGCGCTGCAACTGCTCAAGCGATGTCGCGGGCGCAGAGCCAGGCGTTGGAGGGCGCTCGTGAAGCGTTGGCGCTGGAGCAGAACCAGACCGCTAGGCAAGAAGCCTTAACGGATAGGGTGCAAGATCTTGCCAACCGTGCGAAAGCGGCCAAGCAGGTCGCGGCCGAGCGTCAGATGGCTGCGTCCAACCAGTTAGCAGACTTAGAAAAGCTGGAACAAACTGAGAAGAGTAGGGCCGCAGTTGCAGAGGCAAGCCGGTCTAAAGCGCAAGCACAACTTGAGGAAAGCCAAGCGGTTGAACGCAGGGCGCAGCAAGAAATTGCCCGCATCGACGAGGAAAACCGCCAGCGTCAACTAGAGTTGCAGCAGGCGGCAGCGGCAGCGGAGTCGTCAGGTGGTGGAAGCGGCGCAAGCAGTTCAGGTGGTTCCAATTCTTCTTCGGTGAGTACCTCAGGTATATGGGGCTACCCACTGCCGTCTTGGTATCCCATCACTTCTCCATTCGGCTATAGGTACCACCCGATCTATGGTTCGATGATTTTGCACGCGGGTACTGATATTGGTGCACCTTGTGGAACTCCAGCTATCGCAACGGCCAATGGTGTGGTTACTGAAGTGTCCTACAACCAGTGGATGGGTAACTACGTGACGCTGAACTTCGGGCTGGTAGGTGGAAACTCTTATCAAGCTAAATACTTGCATTTATCTGCGCAAACTGTGTGGGTGGGGCAAAGTGTAAGCCCGGGTCAGACTGTGGGGCTGGTGGGAACTACTGGCGCTTCTACCGGCTGTCACCTACACTATGAGTTCATCATTAATGGTGAACACGTGGATGCTATGGCGTACATGTAGTTCCTTTAAGTCTCGATATGTAGGCTAACGCGCGGCACGATACCTTCCAGACCGCGGTTATTAGATAGAAAAAGGCGTGTGAAAATGGCTAAACCCTGGAAAGCCGCCAAGCCCACTCAGGCTGAGAAGAATAAGGCCGAAGCTAAAGCGCATAAAACTATCGCTCGTAACCGGCGTGCCAAGCACGACTACTTCATTGAAGATACTTTAGAAGCCGGTTTGGTCCTAACCGGTACAGAAGTCAAAGCCTTGCGAATGGCGCGGGCATCGCTAAATGAAGCCTGGGTGGAGATCTTCGATGGAGAGGCGTGGCTGAGGCAAGCTAATATACCCGAGTATTCTCAGGGAACTTGGAATAATCACGCTCCCACGCGAAAAAGAAAACTCTTAATGCATCGCGCTGAGATCATCAAGTTTGCGCAAAGAGCCCAGGCCAAGGGCTACACCATAGTGCCCTTGGAGCTTTACTTCATCGGGGGAAGAGCTAAGCTACTTATCGGTCTTGGTAAGGGTAAACAAGAGTGGGATAAACGCCAGGCGCTACGTGAAGCACAAGACAACCGTGAGGCCCAGCGCGCCATGCGTGCGTACACGAAACGGCAAGTGCGTTAACCTTCTAATCAGCTAAGTGCACCTACCTAGTTAGGGAAGGTAGGGGACTTAATGGTGTGGCCGGGCACGAACCCCAGCTTTTGCCTACACTGGGGTGCATGAAGGCGATACTGATTGTTGACGTACAAAGGGACTTCACCGAAGGCGGTGCACTTGCCTGCGAAGGCGGGGCGAACGTGGCTGGCGCAATCACCGATTATCTGCGCACAAACGCCTCCGACTACCACCTGGTGGCGGCTTCGCGGGACTGGCACAATCCGGGGGAGGATAACGGCGGGCATTTCGCGTCGGAGCCCGATTTCATCGACACCTGGCCGGTGCACTGCGTAGCCGGTAGTGAAGGTGCCCAGTATCATCCGAACCTAGACCAATCTTTGATTGAAGTGGAGGTTCACAAGGGCATGGGCGAGCCAGCTTACTCAGCGTTTGAGGGCCGTAGTGAAGGCGGACAGAACTTAGAGCAGGTGCTGAAAGAACGCGGGGTAGATCAGCTCGACATCGTTGGTATCGCAGCGGATTACTGCGTTAAAGCTTCCGCAGCCGATGCCTTAAAAGCTGGTTTTAGGGTTCGGATACTGTCTGATTTGACTGCAGCGGTGAACGCTGCCGGGGCAAAAGCGGCGTTTGCTGACTTAGAAAAAGAGGGCGTACGCATTGAAACTGCAGTTTGAGGTTGTCCACTAAAGCGCTGACGCGCCGCTTCGTAGCTGGGTAACTACAGCTGCAACGTCAGTGAGGCTGTTAGCTGCCAAGCTATAGCAGGCGAAAACAGGTTAGGGGCATTAGCATGGGGATTGCGGGCCTGTTAGACACGACAGTAACGTAAGCACTCCAGGAGAATGACTTTATGCCCCGTCCTCAAAGCGCCGTTGCCAGTGAATACACGGTAGAACAAGCGGTCATCAGACCAGATTTACACCATGTGCTGGACTTACTAAACGAGCGCGCTAGGCTGGCTCCTAATCACCCCGCATTTGATGTTGATGGGCGCTATGTCACTTTGCCTCACTTCCTAAAGAGTACTCAAATCGTTGCTGAGCATTTAAGGAAGATAGGGCTACAGCCGGGAGCGAACGCTATTGTTATGGGGGCAACTAGTTACCAGTGGGCGCTAGCGGAGTGGGGCATATGGCAAGCTGGCGCGGTAGTGGTGCCAGTATACGATTCATCCCCGCTGGCGACAGTGGCGGACATAGTTTCGCGCACACAGGCTCAAACCATAATTTGTGCCGACGACAAAGTCGAAATTCTGCAAGGGCTCGGACAGCTTCCACCACTTGTTACATTTAGCCAAATAACAGATATGGAAGCGGCTGTCAGTGTCGCCGAGGAAGAAGATTCTTTTGAATCGACACCAATAAAGGTGAACTGGGAGGGCGATGATTGCCCTGCCAGTATCGTCTTCACCTCGGGTACTACCGGTACCTCACAGGCTGCAGTGATCACCCACCGCAACTTCATCGACTTGGTACTAAACGTACACGCCGGGTGGGACACGGTCCTAAACGATCAGGGACGCACCTTGATTTTTCTTCCCCTGGCTCACGTCCTCGCACGCGGACTGCAAATGATTTGTCTGGCAAGCGGTATGCGGGTCAGCTACCTGTCAGACCCGAAGCAGGTGGTGGCTACCTTGGAAGCGGTTGAACCCACTTTCTTGGTGGTGGTGCCGCGGGTAATCACGAAGATCCTTACCGCGATCGGCCCTAAAGCCGATAAGGCTGGTGTGGGTTGGTTGTGGAAACAAGCCTACAGTTGCGCGGTCGAGTGGGGGCAGTGGCGCGAAGATGCTGATGCCGGTAGAGCTGGAGCAGCGTCGCGTTCGCTGCAGTTACGCAAAGCTTTCTTTGACCGCCTTTTCTACGCCAAAATACGTAAAACCCTGGGTGGGTCGATGGAGTTCATGCTCTCCGGTGGGGCGCCTCTTGAAAAAGAGGTGTCACTGGCGTTTAGGGCTTTCGGGGTGCCAGTGATGGAAGGATACGGCCTTACTGAAACCACTGCGCCGGTGGCGGGGAACCGCCCGGGAGCAATCCGCTCAGGTACGGTCGGCATCCCCGTTCCAGGTACCACTATCCGGGTGGACGAGGACGGACATGTCCTGGTCAAAGGTGTGGGGGTATGCGCGGGGTACTTGGATGAAGCAGCTACGGCGGCAGCTTTCCAAGATGGGTTTTTCGATACCGGCGACCTGGGCCGTTTAGATGAAGACGGGTACTTAACTATTACCGGGCGCAGTAAAGAGCTGCTCGTGACTGCCGGTGGGAAGAATGTTTCTCCGTTGCTGTGGGAGAACCAGGTGGAGTCGGATCCCCTAGTGGAACACGCTTTGCTAATTGGGGACGCTAAGCCTTTTGTTAGCGCTGTTTTGGTTGTTGATCAAGAAACTGTGAGGCAGCAAGGCGGTAGGCTCGACGATATTCCCGCTGGGGAAGTTTATCGGGAAGTGCAGGATAAGGCGCTTTTGGAACGGTTGCAGCAAATCGTCAGACAAGCTAATGAGTCGGTTAGCAGACCGGAAAAGGCGAAGAAGTTCCGCGCGATTTACGCTCGCCTCAGTGAGGACAATCAGCTTCTTACCCCCACGCTGAAACTGCGGCGCAAGCAGGCTCACGAAGCTTTCAAACGTCTAATTGATGATCTTTACGAAGGGAAGAAACCATGAGCACTAAACGTTGGCTCACCGCTTTAGCAGGCACGGGTATCACTTTCACCGCGGTTGATGCGGTGTGGATTAGCCAGGTGGCGCAAGACATCTATCGCACCCAGATTCCGCATCTGATGGGGAAGGGTTTCTCTGCTGCTCCGGCACTGATCTTTTACGGCACTTACTTAGCCGGCAGCGTGCATTTGGCTGTGAAACCGGGGGAGGCGGGGCGCACCTGGAAGGAACGGGCCCGCGACGGAGCTGTTTTGGGTGCTTTGGCCTATGGCGCATGGGGTTTTACCGGCGCCGCGGTGCTAGATCGCTTCCCCCTGTCGGTAGCCCTCAGTGACTTCGCCTGGGGCGCTGCTTTGACCAGTGCCAGTGCCGTGGTCGGTGGGTTGGCGATGGATCGATTTGCTCCGCGTGAAGTGGACTAACTACTTTTCCGCCGACTTGAAGCCGGGGATCAGAACTGCGGTGTTACGCTTGTATTCTTGGTAGTCCGCCCGCTGGCCCCACCGCTTGTCAGCTTTCTTCTCCAGCAGGGGGATCCCGGACACGCGGGTGAGCAGCACGGTGACGAAGATTGGTGATAGGACTGCCAGGTATTGCCAGTTACTGAAGTTCTCAGCGGCGAGGACGAAAACTCCGGTCCACAACACGATCTCTCCCAGGTAGTTGGGGTGGCGGGAGATAGACCACAGGCCAGTGGATATGAACTCGCCTTCGTTGGCGGGGTCCGATTTAAAACGAGTTTTCTGCAGGTCCGCCGTCACTTCGAAGCTAAAGCCTGCCAACCACAGTGCGATTCCCAGATATCCGATCCAGCCGATGGGGAAGGTGTGGGTAGTGGTTATACCCACCCAGGCCGCTAGGCCAGTTAGGGAAATCCAAAGTCCTTGTAGCGTCCAAACTAGGAACAGTCGGGTGGGGGAGGGCAGTATTTCCTTAAATCTGTCGTCGCCCCCGGATTTGGATATACGGATGAACAGGAATGGCCCTAGGCGCAGTGCCCAGATAATCACCAGGGCTGCTAGTATCCGGCTCCGAGTGTCTTGAGTGGAACTAAGGGAGAGGGCCATTATTGCTAAGAACGTGTAGGTGAGTGAGCCGGTTAGGTCATAGAAGCGTTCTGTTTGCGATATCCACGAGTGCAAGAAACCCAACCATTGGATACCAAATGCGATGAGGGTGATTACCACCGCGGAGGGCAGGCCCAACCATTGGTCTACTTCACGGGAGGTTAGCCAAACGATTACAAGCGCTACGATCACCACCGCTATGGCACTTAGAATGTGGCGGATTTGCGCGGTTTTGGGGGAGTTAACCATATTGCCACTATATGGCGAGGAAGCGGTGGTGTCGACAGCACCGGGCGCGGCTGCACAGAGACGGCAGCAGGTGAGTCCTCCTACTGCACCCGTGTAACTTCCAGTGGCAGCTAGCCTTTGCCTGACTGTCTAAATGGCTTTCTTAGTGATATGAGTGGAGCTGAAAGCCTGTGACAGTCCTAAGTAGGTGAGTGAGAAACTGAGGATGTCACCGACTTTGAGGTCGGAAGCGGTTTTGCCATCAGCTTCGAAATCAGTCACGTCACAGATCATGTGGTCGGAGGATGCCCCTAGAATATGTACCCCTTTAGCTTGAGGCATTAACTCATTGATGGAGACATCCATTTGACCGAGGTTAACTATGGCCCGCTTCATGCGACGTTGCTCTTCAAGATCGCGGCGCTGGAACTGCAAAATCCCACTGGTCCCGGTGGGGATGGAGTTCTTTTCCTTGAGCTCGATAATTTGCGCTTGCAGTGTGGTTGAGTTGGTTCTCAAGCCCAGTTCCGGCGCTTCGTTGATACTGGGTACATGGCCGCGGAAGATGGCTTCGCCGACGCGGGCGTTAGTTATCTTCGCTGGCATCTTGTCGCTCATAACCAGGGGCAAGGCGATTGAAGTGGCTGCAGAGTTGATGTCAAGCTCGATATCGTAGGTTTTCTCAACCTCTTCAACCAGATCAGCTAAAGTCCCCATATTGTTGGTGTCTGGCTCAATGGAACCGAAGCACCCCAGGTTCGTGCCTAGTCCGCGCAGACGTAGGTTCTTCAGTTTTAGTATTTCGCCTACGGTTTCTATGACATTAGCGGGCTCTACTCCTTCACGCAGGTCGCCTACTTCCACCATGAGAATAACGTCGTGGATGACACCGTGGTCTTGGGCTGCGCTGTCGAGCGCCTGTAGGACACTGATTTCGGAGTTTAGTGATAGGTCGGCGTATTTGACTACGTCCTTGACTTCGTCGAGTGAAGGTATGCGAATCAGCCAGCGTTGGACTCCGGCGTAGGGAAAGTGTTTCAGATTCTCTAAGCGTGACTCGCCCACGGCTTCGACATGTTTGAGCAGGCCAGATATCAGTTGGTAGTTACCGCTCACCAGCTTGGTGACGACCACCAGGGAAAGTCCGCGTTCAGCCAGGCGATCTTTAAGGAGCTTTGCGTTGTGAGCGAAGTCCTGGGTTTTGCACAAAAGCTGGGGGTATGTCATTTCTACCTTCGAAGATGCGGCTCGATTGTCTTTCCTGGTGAACGATTCTACACAGTTTCGCGCCGCCTTCGAACTTCTAAACGCCGAGCGTGCTTCGTTAGCGGGGTGGTTACACGCTGGCGGGCTAGGTTTTTCTGCTGGGCCCGGTGTGGTTTACTGAATAAGGATAAGTACGTTGCCAAGGAGAATAAGGCATTAAATGAGTAGTATTCGCTTCACGTTGGCCTTGCTGGCAGGCAAGTTAGCGCGTGCCGGTGTCAATCTGATTGCTCCTGAACGAGGCACGAATCTACCCGGCGCGGTAGCGTTGAAGATCTGTCCTACGTTCTTGCAGCAGGTTCGAGGACTCACTGCCCGAAAGGTTATTGCGGTAACCGGGACTAACGGTAAGTCCACTACCAATAACCTAATTACCCATATTCTGCGCTCCAGTGGCTACAGTGTGGCTGCAAACCTGGAAGGCGCAAACATGGTTGGTGGGGTAGCCACCACCTTGCTGGACAACGTAAGCTTACGCGGCACTCTGCGCACCGACTGGGTCTGTTTGGAAGTTGACGAGCGCTCCTTGCCGGCGGTGGCGCAAGCTCTTCCGATTGGGACTTTCACTGTTACCAATGTGCAAAAGGATCAGGTGCAACGTAACGGGGAACCGGATTACATCATGGGTAAGATCCGTAAAGCCCTGGATCCGCAGCTAAGCGCGAGTGATGATTTAACGCTTGTGCTTAACGACGACGAACCCTACGCGCGTAGCTTAACGTCTAGTGGCTACCGCACTGTCTTTTACGCGGTGGCGCCCAACCGTCGATCACGCAGTAGTGAGGGCCCTTGGGCCGTTACCATGGGTTGCCCTTCCTGCGGTGAGGGCCGTATTCGTTTCCAGACCCTGAACGCTTCGAATATTGGGCCTTTCCGTTGCACCAAGTGTGACTTTGCTTCTCGTTCGGGCGAGTGCGTGGTGTTGGAAGACGTTGATTTTGACTCCGCCACTTTCACTGATTCTGGATCCCGCTACCAGATGCCCTACACGCAGTCGTTCTTCACTTACTCCTACAGTGCGGCAATAGCGGTGGCGAAGCATTTGGGGATAGAGAGTGAAAAAGTAAAAGCCGGCTTAGCGTCGTTCGTGAACGTAGCGGGCCGAACGGCCTCGTTTGAATACGCTGGAAAGACGGTGCATTATTTGCGCATCAAGCAGGAGAATCCCGATACTCTCCAGTCCGCGTTCGATGCTATAGCGGCAGCTCCCGGGACCGGCAAAACCTTAGTCCTGGGCCTGTGCGAACTGACTGATTTCCAGCCCTATTACACTAATACCTTCTACGTGTACGACACCGACGTGAACGTCCTCCCCAACGGTGGGGTAGACGAAGCGATCTGTTTTTCTACCTACGTCGGGGTGGATACCGCAGTGGCTTTGGAATACGGTGGTTTCGCACCCGAGCAGATTCGGGTGCTTGACACCGAGGACGTAGATAAGGTTCTTCGCGCGATGGAAGAGGCGAAGAACGACGACATTTACCTAATCACCTGGCTGGGTTGGTACAACAAGCTGAAAGCCGAGACGGAGAGGCGAGCACGCTAATGTCAGTTTTAAATGTGACTTGGGCTTATCCCGATTTCCTAAGTCTGCACGGCGATCGTGGCAACGTCATGGCCTTGGAGCGTGTGGGCCGGCTACTGGGAGTGGATGTCCACTTGCGCCGGGTCGATGAGCTTAGCGATGCTCTTGACCTTGAAGATACCGATCTTTTGGTTTTAAACGCAGGTCAGTGGGATGACTTAGCACGAGTTTCGCAGTGCCTTTCAACTGCCGGGATATCTGAATACGTTGACAACGGTGGTAGCGTCTTCGCTTCGGGTACCACTTGGGCTGTCCTGGGGCGGTCTTTGACCGGTTTAGATGCGAGCGAGGCTCCGGGGACGGGGTTGTCGGATTTCGAAACGTTCCAGCACACGCCGATTTACGGTGACGACCTGGTGGTTTCGGTCAGTTCGCAGCTGGAGTTCATCGGTGGGCAGCGTCTGGTTGGCTCTCAAATCGCGGTCAGCTACGCCCTCGGGCCGGCCGATCAGGCTTTAGGTGTTTCCACCTACGGGCGGGCCAATGGTGACGTAGAAGGTTCCCGGGTGGGGCTGGGCGGTGTCGCGAAGGCCGGTAGCCTGGAGGGTGTCGCACTCGGGTGCAGGCCCGGTGAAAGCGGTGGCTGCGTGATAGGTACGAACCTTCTGGGCCCTGTTTTAGCTAAGAATCCGTGGTTCGCCCAGGGGATCATTCAGCTGGCTTTATCGCGCCGAGGGCGTTCGCTGCCTGCGGTTGATACTGACCTGGATGCTGAGCTCAGTAACTACATGCAGGTGATGGGCGCTTCAGCCGATACCATTGCGGACTTTAATGACCAGAAGTTCTCACTGAAAGCTAAAGACTGACGCAACCCACCTACCATCTGCAAACGTCCAGGCGTTTTTGGGAAGCCTCCACTCGCAGGCGTTGCCGGCGCCAATAGCCCCTAACCTGGGTGCTTGGCTTCTGGTGTTGATACAAGGCCACGCGGATGCCAAGAGGCGTGATGGTCGTGAAACGCTTGCAATACTAGGCAAATCCGCCTGTTCGTTAATTCCCAGATACCCCTCGCTAGGGAGAGTGCGCGAACAGTATCCACTCTGTGAAGGATTCATAGTGGCCTCACCACCCCAGGGGTGGTCTGAAGCGTTGGCGTGGTTGTAGGAGTTGGTTTCCCATAGGGTGCCGGGTGTGGGGTTGGTGATGGTTTGACGGGTGAGGTGTCCGGCCTGGTCGTATTCCCACGAACACTCAGTGCCGCGGGTAGAGGGTAGGTTGGTGAGTTGGTTTGCTTGGTCGTAGGTGTAGGTAACTGCCTCGTTGTGGGTTTTGATGGTGGTGAACTGCCATGCCGCGTTATGGGTGTAGGTGGTGGTTTACCCGTTTGGGTTGGCCTCGTATTCCGATGGTGAGTTGACTCTAAGCGATCCAACTTTGGTGGTTGGTAAGTCGGGGCGGGTTCGTGTCGGTTTGGCGCTGATAAAGTAGTCGCACGGAATTTAGCTTTGCGAGTAGGGATGAGCGTTTCTCCAGAGATTGAAGACTACAACACTTTCT
>JAUNVG010000014.1 GCA_030537735.1 Actinomycetaceae bacterium | reverse complement strand
TAGTAGGTAGTAGGGCTTCGTAGACGGTAAGTAGTCGGGCTTTTGTAGACACTAAAACGCTGGTGGCCAACCCCCATGTCCTAAGGGTTGGCCACCAGCGTTTTACTTGGCCAGGTTGTCTTAGACGCCCTTGAGCACTGCCTTACCGAGCTGGCGGTTCAGCGTGGAGATCACGTCAAGCGGGATCTGCTTGGGGCAGACGGCGGCGCACTCACCAATGTTCGTGCAAGTACCGAAGCCTTCAGCGTCATGCTGGTTCAGCATATTGGTCACGCGGGTGAGGTTCTCCGGCTGACCCTGCGGCAGCAGGTTCAGGTGAGTTACCTTCGCGGAAGTGAACAGCATAGCCGAAGCATTCGGACAAGCCGCAACACAAGCACCACAACCGATACAGGCAGCAGCCTCGAAAGCGCGATCCGCACGGTCCTTCGGAACCGGAGTGGAGTGCGCATCTGGGGCGGCACCGGTGTTCACCGAAATGTAGCCACCGGCCTGAATGATACGGTCCATCGCCGAACGGTCAACTACCAGGTCCTTGATGATCGGGAAGGCAGATGAACGCCACGGTTCGATGGTGATCGTGTCACCGTCTTTGAATGAGCGCATGTGCAGCTGGCAGGTGGTAGTTACCTCCGGGCCGTGGGCAATACCGTTGATTACCACACCACACATACCGCAGATACCTTCACGGCAGTCAGAGTCGAACGCGATCGGTTCTTCCCCGCGAGTGAAGAGTTCTTCGTTCAGGATGTCGAGCATCTCCAGGAATGACGAGTCCTCAGAGACACCAGCGACCTTGTATTCGTGCATTGCACCACGGTCCTTGGGACCGTTCTGGCGCCAAATCTTCAGGGTGATGTTCACTTGTAACTCCGCTGCTTCAGCTCGATGTTGTTGTAAATGAGGTCTTCCTTGTGCAGGATCGGGGCACCGCCCTCTCCGCCCCATTCCCAGGCGGCGACATACAAGAAGTCGTCGTCATGGCGTAGGGCCTCACCTTCAGGCGTTTGTGATTCCGCCCGGAAGTGACCACCACAGGATTCCTCACGGTGCAAGGCATCCACACACATGAGTTCACCGAGCTCCAGGAAGTCAGCCACACGGCCGGCCTTCTCCAAAGACTGGTTCATCTCACCAATGGACTTACCCGGCACGCGTACGTTGCTCCAGAACTCCTCACGCAGTTTCCGGATCATTCCGATGGCCTTCTTCAGGCCCTCTTCCTTGCGCTCCATACCGCAGTATTCCCACATGATGTGGCCCAGTTCCTTGTGGAAGGAGTCGACCGAACGGTTACCGTCAATCGACATGAGCTTATCGATGCGAGCCTGCGTGGTTGCCAGGGCTTCTTCTACCTCAGGCGTGGAATCATCCACCTTCGGGAACCCGAAGGCTCCAGCCAGGTAGTCGTTAATGGTGTTCGGCAGTACGAAATAGCCATCCGACAGACCCTGCATGAGTGCGGAAGCACCCAGGCGGTTGGCGCCGTGGTCGGAGAAGTTAGCTTCACCGGCTACGAACAGGCCCGGGAGGTTGGACTGCAAGTCGTAGTCAACCCAAAGGCCACCCATGGTGTAGTGAACCGCCGGGTAGATACGCATCGGCACCTCGTAGGGGTTGTCGCCGGTGATGCGTTCGTACATGTCGAACAGGTTGCCGTACTTAGCGGAAACTGCGTCCTTGCCCATACGTTCAATGGCTTCAGCGAAGTCCAGGTAAACGCCGCGAGCAACGCCGTCAATCTCCGGCCCCACGCCACGACCCTCGTCACACATGTTCTTCGCCTGACGGGAAGCAATGTCACGGGGAACCAAGTTACCGAAGGAGGGGTAGATGCGCTCCAAGTAGTAGTCGCGATCCTCTTCGGGAATCTCGCGCGGATCCTTCTTGCAGTCCTCAGCACGCTTGGGAACCCAAATGCGACCATCGTTACGCAGCGACTCAGACATGAGTGTCAGCTTCGACTGCTGGTCACCGTGCTGCGGGATGCAGGTGGGGTGAATCTGCGTGTAGCAGGGGTTACCGAAGTAAGCACCCTTGCGGTGTGCACGCCACGCCGCGGTACCGTTACAGCCCATGGCGTTGGTGGATAGGAAGAACACGTTGCCGTAACCACCGGAGGCGAGAACCACTGCGTCAGCAATGTGGGTTTCCAGCTTGCCGGTAGTCATGTCGCGTGCCACGATGCCGCGAGCGCGACCGTCGTGGACGATGAGTTCGACCATTTCGTGGCGGCGGTGTTCGGTAACGGTCCCGGCCTTCACCTGGCGTTCGAGAGCCTGGTAGGCGCCGATCAGCAGCTGCTGACCTGTCTGGCCACGAGCGTAGAAGGTACGTGACACCTGCACGCCACCGAAAGAACGGTTGTCCAACAGGCCACCGTATTCGCGGGCGAACGGAACACCCTGGGCGACGCACTGGTCGATGATGTTGGCGGAGACTTCCGCTAGACGGTAGACGTTGGTCTCACGGGAGCGGTAGTCGCCACCCTTTACCGTGTCGTAGAACAGGCGGTAGACCGAGTCGTTGTCGTTGCGGTAGTTCTTCGCCGCGTTGATACCACCCTGCGCGGCAATGGAGTGCGCGCGGCGGGCGGAGTCTTGGTAGAAGAAGGCGTGAACCTGGTATCCCATTTCACCGAGCGAGGCTGCCGAGGCGCCACCGGCCAAACCGGTGCCGACTACGATTACCTTCAGCTTGCGGCGGTTAGCGGGGTTTACCAGTTTGGCGTTGAACTTGCGCTGTTCCCAGCATTGGGACAGGGGCACGTCCAGGGGTGCCTTCGTGTCCGCGATTTTTTCACCTTCGCGGTAGATGCCGTGGATTAACTGATCAGTCATTTCACGTTCCTCAAGAAATCAGCCCGAGTGCGATTGCCACCGGGGGAGCTAAGAACATCACGAACACCAGCCCAGCGACAATGCCCGAGAGGGCAACCACTACTGGCTGGGTGTTGCGACGCAACCAACCCAGAGTCTGCAGAGCTGACCAAATCCCGTGACCGATGTGCATGGCTACCAGGCCTACGAACAGCAGGTAGACAATCAAGATGATGGGGTTAGAGAAAGCCCCAATCATCCGTGCGTACGGTGACATCTCAGTGGCGGCAAAGCCAGCGGGAATGGTGGCGGTGGTGAAGTGCAGCAGGTGCCCGACGATCAGGACCAGCAAGATCACCCCGGAGATACGCATGGTGCGGGCGGCGTAGGAGTCCGCCACGTTCTTCTTTACGGAGTAGCGATCCTTACGTGCCCGGTTAGAAACTATCCAGGTGTGGAAAGCTGAGCCGATGTGGATCAGCGCCATGACGATCATGGCGGTACGGAAAACAATGATGAGGCCACCGTGAGGAAGCAGCGGGTAGAAAGCATCACCTTTTAGCCAGTGGGCGTAGTAGTCGTATGCTTCTTGCCCGAAGAACATCTTCAGGTTGCCGTATGCGTGGACGATGAGGAAGAGAACGAAGAACAACCCCGAAATCGCCATTAGTTGTTTGACGAAAACGTTTGTGCTCCACGCTCTGCGCTTCTTTGTTGCGACAGTCGTATTGGCCATATCTTGAGATTACCTGGCATCTGGCGCGCTGTGTTCGATTCCCCTCAGGTGGCGTTCGAAGCGACGTTCACATGTCCGTCATCACGCTCGGTTTCCCCCACTATGTCAAGGTTTATGACAGAGTGTCTGCGACATTTCACGAGGACGTGGCGGAAGTTGAAAAATGCCTGTTGCGCCACAAAATTTGTGCCATTACGAAAGGGTGGGTTTTCGAAAAGAATTAGTTGCACTCGGGAGAGAAAAGGGGGATTTATAATCGGGACTAAAGCCCCTGATGGGGATTTTGTCTAATCATTACCACGGCGTCTTCCAACGGCTGACGGTAGTAGCGTTTAATACGACTTACTTCCTTAAAACCTAACTGCCGATACAGGTTCTGCGCTGAGTGATTGGACTGTCTCACTTCTAATATGATTCGCTGCACCCGGCGCCGAGAGGGTTCGATACCACTGTCGCAAGAGGAAGTAACTACAACCGGTGAGCTGTCTGCTATATGGCCGGTGAAGTCAGTCGATGTTTGCGAATCTTCCCGATTTTGTTCCGCGGGCGTGGTGGGTGTGGCCGCCGCTTCTGGCAAAGAGTCATCAACCTCGCGCTGCGACAAGTGAACCGGCCCGCTAAGCTCGGCGGGAATATGACCCGGCTCTATGAACCAGTGCCCTCCAGCTTCCAACCAAATGAAGTCAAGGTCATGCAAAAGTGCTCGCAACAGGGCTTTGCCCACCCCGAAGCCGCGATATTGCTCAACCACCCCCACGGTCATAAGGTCAGTGTCCGTCCCTAAACGCAACCCCGCGTAGCCGATTAGCTCCTGGCAAATCGGATCGGTGAAAGCACCCAAATAATAACGGTCGTGACGATTCAGTTCCGCTAACACCAGAGCTTCACTCCAAGCTTCGGCCCCGAAAATCATCTGCTCTTTAGCGATGATGTCAAACGTATCCGCGGTTCCAAGCTGGCGGAAGAACACTTCACGCAAACGCAACTAACTGCCCTACTTACCTAGACCCACTTACCTAGCCCTACTTACCTACCGCTGCAGGTTTACCACCTGGGTGAATATCAGGCCGACGCAAGTACTGCGGCTGCGTGGGGAACGTCTCTACCCCGCGGCGCTGGCGAGCTTCCACCACCCTCATACTCACGCGCACATCCACCTGACCGACCCCCACGGGAGAAGGAAACTCCTGCGGATACGCCGCACAACCAGGGCCAGCGTAAGAAAGATTGCGTTGGCGAATATAGTTCGCCACCTCCCCCGGAGCGCTAACCTTCGCCGGGCTAATGAGCTCTACATCATCGGGGCCAAGGGCACGCGCATGAGCCCAGTACACCTCGCGTCGACGCGCATCGGTGACCACCACCAGTTCCTGATCGGAAGGTAACCCGTCTAAATACTGGCGAGCTAAGAGCTCCAAAGCGCCGACCCCGAACTCTTGCGCCCCGCAAGTGCGAGCCAGAACGTGGGCCGCCACCAACCCTGCGCGCAAGCCGGTAAACGGAGCCGGACCGGTTCCCACCACTACCGACTCCACCTGCGCGTCCCCCGCGTTAGCGGGTAACCCAGCCTCACCTAACGCCTGTTCAAGCAGCTGCGCCAACCGCTCCGCGTGCGCGCGTGAATCCTCCTCCGCCGCCACGAACCACTGCCCGCCGCTACGGACCGCGACCTGCGCACCCGCGGAAGTATCAATCGCCACTACCGTCATTTTTCTTCCTCCACAGCCCGAACCAGCGCCGCTTCCAACTCAGCGTCTTCCTGCCAACGCGGCCCCACCGGATTGAAAACAACCCTGCGCTTACCGGCGTCAATCCCAGAAAGGTCAGCGCCGCCCTCGTCACCGAAATCACCAACACCGGTCGGCGCAGCCACCCCCGCGTCAAGCAGTTCCAACGTCACTTCCAAACGATTGTCGCTAAGACCTTCGGTTTTACCTTCTCCCCACTCCACGACCACTACCGAATCGGGAAGCGAAGTATCTAAATCCAACGTCTCCAAATCATCCAAATCGCCAATCCGGTAGGCATCCACATGCACCAAGTCCGGCCCGTCCTCGTTCGGATGCACGCGGGCGATAATGAAAGTTGGCGAAGAAACGCGACCTCGCACTCCCATACCTTCCCCCAACCCCTGGGTGAGCGTGGTCTTCCCACTCCCGAGGTCACCGCTGAGCATAAGCAGGTCACCACCGCGCACGCGGGCAGCCAGCGCGCGCCCCAAAGCCCGGGTTTGCTGTGCAGAATCAACGAGGACGGTGAACATAGTTTTCTTTCGAAGCTAGTTTGAGTAGTGGCGCGGAACTCGCGCCCCCACGCGGGTGACGATTTCGTAGTTAATAGTACCGCTGCATCGCGCCCAGTCGTCAGCTGAGGGTACCTGGCCGGTGGATAGGCAGTTATCCACCGCCCCTGCCGCTTGTCTGCCAGCGCTGAAAAGCACCACTTCATCCCCCATGGCTGCGGGAGCGTGCGGAGTCGGTCCCAGGTCAACCACGAACTGATCCATGCACACTCGCCCAACGATGCGGGCGCGGATCGGGTTTGTTCCCCGCACCAACACCGTGGCCGCGTTAGAAGCGTGGCGAGGAATACCATCGCCGTACCCCAGCGGCACCACCGCCAGCCAGGTGTCGCGCGGCGCCACCCAAGTCCCGCCGTAGGAAACGGTCTGCCCGGCGCGAACCGGCTTCACCAGCGACAGCTGCGCGGTCAGGGTCATTACTGGCTGCAATCCGAGCTGCTCGCTAGAAGCGTGGGTCGGGTCGGGGGAAAGCCCGTACAGGCCGATGCCATCGCGCACCATGTCGTAATGCAACTGCGGGTGCCAGATGATCCCAGAAGTCGCCGCCAAGTGGCGGGTCAAACCCGTCAGCCCCATGGTTTCCACCTGCTCGCAAGCGGCGTCGAACCGCTGCTGCTGGGCGGCGGTGGCGGCGGCCGCGTCCGGGCCGGTTTCGTCAGCGCGCGCCAGGTGGGACCACACCGCCACGGTTTCGATACCACTACCGCGAGCGCGGAGCAGCTCGGTCACCAGTTCAGGAAGCTGGTCTGCTTCCACTCCGGCGCGCCCCATCCCGGTATCTACCTTCAGGTGCACGCGCGCAGGCATCTGGGTTTGTTGCAGCAGACGCAGTTGCTCAACGCTCGATACCGACACTTCGATCCCGGCGGCGAGTGCTCGTTTTATGGTTTCAGGCGCGCGCGGGGGCAGCATCCAAGAAAAGATATCGACGTGGTTGAATCCGGCGGCGTCGAGTTCATGGCGTAGAGCTAGGGCTTCGCTAAGTTGCGCTGCACCCAAGATGTCGTACCCGTTTTCGGCGAGGACGGTCGCCACCTGGGCGCGTCCGTGACCGTAGGCGTCGGCTTTGACGATCCCCATGTGGCGGGCGTTGGGAGCGTAGGCGCGTAGGCGCGCAGCGTTGGCTGCCAATGCTTTTAGATCGATGTGCGCGGCAGCGGGATAGCTGTCCCAGGGTGAGTACGCATCCATGGCTTTCCTTTCTTGGTTGCTTCTACCCTACCGCTTTGACGGTTATGCGCCTTAACTACGCCGCGGATTCGCGCGCGAGGGTGGCGGGGGTGGGTCGGCGGGACCGGGCGCAGACCTGCGGGTGCGGGTGGCGGGGCCTGCGAACCTGCGGGCGGCGGGGACTGAGCCTGCGGAAGCCCGACGGCGGCCGGCGAACCGGCACCGCCTGGCACTCAGCGGCGCTTATCCAATGCCCAACCAACCGCGGCCTGCAAGCGGCTAGCAATATCCGCCGCGGTAACGGGGTGCCCCAAGTGCTCCTTCACCGCCGCCGGACGAGCGCTCCCCGGACGAGGCATCAGACTCAAACCATTAGCCCCCGCCGGAAGCGAACGCCCAACCTCGACATCAATACGCCCAAGAGTCTCCACCGCCAGCTGACCACCATCACGCACCTGCGCCAAGGCAGCTAACTTCGCAGCCGAGTGGATCGAACTACGAACCTGCGTGCCCGCAGCCAAGGTAGCTGCCGTGCCATGCAGCCACACACCAGCAGCGCAGGCACGCAAGAAGAACTCACCCCACAAGTCAGTACTTCCTTGCAGGTCAGACCAAAACCCTGGCTCTGGCGGCAAAGACGTGGCTACCGGGCCGGCAGGTGGCTGACTGCCCCCATCGAGGCGCTCTCGGTGGGTTTGCACCATCGCCAAGGCAGTCCCAATCGCACCGGCAAGAACATCCCCACTGCCCGCCGTCGCCGCCCACCCCGGGGCTTCATCTTGCACGTAGCAGTTCACCGAACCCGGTGAATCTGGCACGAGGAGGTCACTGTCGCCAGCATTAGAAGCATCATTCGCAGGACCGTCCAGACCACCGGCAGTATCAGCCCCAGTTACACCCCTGGCATCCCCACCACCGACGTGACCAGACCGGGAACCATCCGGCAAGCCCGCACAGTCACCACTGGCAGGCCCCACCACCACCGTGGCAGCCCCCTTCAAAACCACCATGGCAGACAGCGCACAACAAAGCTGCTTCGCCGCCCAGTAAGGACTGTCCTCCACCTGCTGGCGGCAAACCTCCACCCCCAACACCGTGGAAAGCAGCTGCGCAGCCTCCCCCGCGTGCGGGGTCAACACCGCGCGCCGCGGACGCCGAGCAGGATCCAACCGCGCGAAAACCTCCAGCGCTCCCGCATCCACCACCACGGGAATATCGTCTTCCCACGCCTGAACGAACGCCTCTTCGATACGCGCCACGTCGTCCTCGCACGTCGCCACCATGCCAGAACCCACAACCAACGCCTGCGCACGCCCTCGACCGGTAACCAGGCCCGGCTCACGTGCCAAAGCCAACTGCGTCACCGCCGCAGGAGCGTCCACCCGCACCATCGAAGCGCCACTGTATTGCGCTGCCAACGCGCTCAACACTCCCGCCCCCGGATACCGCGCAGAACCACACACCGTGCGCACCACCGGACGCGAATACTTATGGTCAGTCACCGACGGTGGCAACAGCAAAGCCGCCACATCAGCCGCCTGCAAAGTCGTCGAAGCCGGACGGTAAGAAGACAGGTCCAACCCCAAATCCACCACCGTGATATCGCGGCGCATATACCGCGCCGGAGGCAACACCAACGAGGCCTTCACCGCGCCCATGGTGACCACCTCGTCAGCGGGCAACACCGGGTTATCAACCCGCCCATCATCACCACAAGTACCAGAAAGCACGTCCACGCAAACCACTGTCACCGACCGCGCTGCTCCCGCAAACGAATGCGACAACTGCGCGCGCACAGCAGACAAAGTCCGCACCACGGTAGCCACGGGCTCACGCAAACTACCGCTCGCCCCCGTGCCCAACAACGCATCCACCCACACGTCCGCAGCCCCAGCTACCCGACGGACCGGACCCACCCAAGAACTAGGATCGTCCAACTCCACCGTCACCGACGGGTCGACCTGCGCCACCTGCCGCGGGCCGACAATCCGCACACCGGCCTCCACCGCTGCCTGTAAAGCCCGCTCATGCGGGTGGTCCGTGACCACCACCGCCACGCACGCAACCCCCTGCAACGCCAAGAAAGAAAGCGCATACAAAGCGTCACCGCCGTTGTCGCCGACACCGGCGAATGCCGCCACCTGCGAAGGAGAATGACGCCGCACCGCATCAGCCACCGCGCGCGCTGCCTTCAACATCAACTGGTCAGTAGCGGCCCGCGCCACCACCTCAGCTTCACTCTCACGCACCGCGCGCAGCGGCCAACTATGCCACATGACTACTCCACGGTCACAGACTTAGCTAGGTTACGCGGCTGATCCACATCCAAACCCTTCGCCGTGGCTAGCTCGCAAGCAAAAATCTGCAGCGGCACCACCGCCAGGAGCGGCGCATACAAAGTCGGGGCCGGAGGAACCCGGAACACCACGTCCGCGCACTCATTTACCGCTTCATCCCCGTCCTCGGCAATAACCAACGTACGCGCCCCGCGAGCCCGCACCTCCTGAATGTTGGAAACCACCTTCCGATGCAGTTCCGGGCGACGCGGAGTCGGCACCACGATGATCACCGGCTGACCGTCCTCGATCAGCGCAATCGGACCGTGCTTCAACTCCCCCGCGGCAAACCCCTCGGCGTGAATGTAGGCCAGCTCTTTCAGCTTCAACGCGCCCTCCATCGCCACTGGGAACCCCACGTGGCGGCCGAGGAAAATCACCGAGGCCGTGTCAGCCAGCATGCGCGCAGCCTGCCGCACGCCCTCACCGCGAGAAATCACGTCCTCGACCTTCGCCGGGATCTCAGCCAACTTATCGAGGTAGTCCTGGATCTCATCAATGAACTTATTACCCCGCACCTGCGCCAAGTACAAGCCCAGGATGTAGGTCGCGGTGATCTGAGCGGTGAACGCCTTCGTGGAGGCCACCGCGATCTCCGGGCCAGCGTGCGTTAAGAGCACCGCGTCCGACTCACGCGAAATCGTGGAACCAGGCGTGTTCACCACCGCCACCACCTTCGCGCCCTGCTCACGCGCGTGGCGGATCGCCATAATGGTATCCATCGTCTCACCCGACTGGGAGATCGCCACCACCAGCGTCTTTTCCGTCACCACCGGGTCGCGGTAGCGGAACTCGTGGGCCAACTCCACTTCTACCGGGATCCGGCACCAGTGCTCAATCGCGTAGCGCGCCACCTGCCCGGCGTAAGCCGCAGTGCCGCACGCAATAATCACCATTTTATCCACCGTGCGTAGGACTTCCGCGGGGATACGTAACTCGTCCAACGTCAAGAAACCTTCCGCATCGAGGCGGTTGGCAAGCGTATCCGCAATGGCGCGGGGCTGTTCGTTAATTTCCTTTTCCATGAACGTGGGCCAGCCATCTTTGGTGGCCCGGTCAGCGGAAAAGTCCACTTCCAACGTTTTCGGTTCGGTGCGGTTGCCGTGAATGTCGAGGACGGTCACGTGCGTGGGGGTGACTACCGCGAGTTCGTCCTGCCCGACCTCGATGGCGCGGCGAGTGTACTGGGCGAAAGCTAGGGCATCAGAGCCGAGGAAATTCTCCCCTTCACCCAAGCCGATCACCAGCGGGGAGGAACGCCGCGCTGCCACCACTACGCCGGGGGCATCCTCGTGGACGGCCAGCAGGGTGAAAGTACCATGGAGCTCACTCATGATGCGCCGCATGGCGCGGGTGAGGGCCGCGGCTGTGGGGAGGCTGTCGGCGGGGATGCCGGGGGTCAGAAGCGAGTTGTTCTTGGCGTCGGAGGTGGCGGCTTGGTCGTGGTCGAGGTTGCGGTCGAGGTCCTGCGCAACGCCAGCCGCGTCCTCGGCGCCACCGCCCAACGACGGGTCACCGGCAACGCCAGTCACGCCCTCGTCCTCGGGCATCGGGCGGCGCAGTTCTTCCACCAGGGTGCGCGCCAACAGGTGAACGACTACTTCGGTATCGGTGTCGGAGACGAACTCGAACCCGTCGCGGGTGAGTTCTTGACGCAGGGCGGTAGCGTTTTCGATGATCCCGTTATGTACCAGGGCCAGCGCTCCATCCAAGGAAGTATGGGGGTGTGCGTTTTCCACCGAAGGGATTCCGTGGGTTGCCCACCGGGTATGTCCGATTGCGCAGCGGCCTGGGAGCTCGCCGAGCTTTTCCAACTCTGCTTTCAGATTGGCAAGTTTGCCCACGGATTTCACCACGTTCAGGCCGCCAGTTGCTCCAACGGCTACGCCAGCGGAGTCATACCCGCGGTATTCCAAACGCGATAGCCCGTCCAGGACTACTTGCAAACTACGGTCACTATCTTTCGCACCTACGTGCCCTACGATTCCACACATAGCTTTTATGGAACCACGATTTACCCGGGAAGCGCCAGACCAAAAGCGCAGAATTCGCTATTTCTTTCTGGAGATATTTCACACGCCCCCGGCCCATCCGCTTTCCCCCACCGGCTGCCACCTTCTTCATTCACCGTGAGCGGTTAGGCCAAAACCTGACCCGAAACTGGACTAAACCCTCACAGTGGCGAAACCGCACCCCCGCACCCGACAGGCCCCGCATCCCGCGCCACACATCCCACCCACCCCTCCAACCACCGTGAGCGGTTAGGCCAAAACCAGACCCGAAACTGGACTAAACCCTCACGGTGGCGAAACGGCCCCAACACCCTCCCAACTCCGCCGGCGCTTGGTGGGAAATAAGATGAATCCCCCGTTACTTTGCCCCGCTGGCCGCAGATGTTGCACGATAGTTGTATGCAAACCGCGTCCGCTACCGGCCCCGCTTCCGAAGAGCCCTCACCATTCGAGGTCTTCCCCCGGGACAAGTGGGCCGACCTCGCGACCTCCGCCCCCCTGCCGCTGACCAGCGAAGACGTACGAAACCTCACCAGCCTCGGTGACCCCCTCGACATTGATGAAGTAGACGCCATCTACCGCCCCATCTCTGCGCTGTTGCAGATGTATGTGAACTCGAATCGGCGACTGGGGTTGGATCGGCACTATTTCCTGCGCGAGCCCCAGCGCCCTCCGACGCCTTTCATTATTGGTGTCGCCGGGTCGGTGGCGGTTGGGAAATCCTCCACTGCGCGCCTGCTACGTGAGCTGCTGCGCCGCTGGCCTCACACTCCCCGGGTTCAGCTCATCACTACCGATGGTTTCCTGCTTCCCAACCGGGTTTTGCAGGCACGAGGCATCATGGATAAGAAGGGGTTCCCGGAGTCCTACGACCGCGCGAAGCTGATGGATTTCATGGCGGCAGTGAAGTCGGGTGCGGACGAGGTTCGCGCCCCGGTGTACTCGCACCTGACCTATGACATTGTGCCCGGTGAGTACGAGGTCGTGACCCGTCCCGACATCCTCATCGTGGAGGGGTTGAATGTTTTACAGCCGGCGCGCACCGAGGTTGGTCGCACCGGTGCGGTGGCGGTGTCTGACTATTTCGATTTTTCTATCTACGTGGATGCGGACGCTGCGGACATTGAAAAATGGTACGTTGACCGTTTCCTCACGTTGCGCTCGACGGCGTTCAGTGACGAGGATTCGTATTTCCGTAACTATGCGCTATTGGATGACGAGGACGCGCGCGCCCGTGCCCAGCAGATCTGGCGTTCCATTAACCTGCCGAACTTGCGTGAGAACATCGCGCCGACGAAGTATCGCGCGACGCTGGTGATCCGCAAGGGGCCTGACCATAGGGTGCGTTTTTTGAAGCTGCGAAAAATCTAGCTCGGGGCTAGGCGATCCGCGCCCCGCCCCGCAGCAGCTAACTACAGCGCCAGGCGGTCTTTCACCACGCCCGCGAGGTACTCACTTTCTCGGTCAGCCTCATCCTGCGTGGCTGCTTCAATCATGACTCGCACTAGTGGTTCCGTTCCCGACGGACGCAGTAGGACTCGCCCGGTGTCACCAAGGCGCTGTTCCACTTCCTGTACCGCGGCTTGCAAAGCTTCATCGCTGCCGGCTCGATCCTTATCAACTCCAGCAACGTTGATGAGGGTTTGCGGTAGACGCTGGACGAAGCTAGTCGACGCCTGCAGGCTCTGCCCGGATTCTCCCACCATGCGTGCCAGTAGTAGTGAAGTGAGCACTCCATCACCGGTGGTGGCGTGCTGGGAGGCGATGACGTGTCCAGATTGTTCGCCGCCCAGGGTGTATCCTTCAGCGCGCATGCGTTCTAGCACGTACCTGTCACCAACAGCGGTTTGCACAGTGTTTATGCCGCGTTCTTTCATGGCTAGCAGCAGGCCGAGGTTCGACATCACGGTGACGACCAGGGTGTCATGCGCAAGTTCGCCGCGCGAGCGCAGGTCCAAAGCCAGGGCGCCCATGATTTTATCCCCGTCCACCAGGTTCCCCTCGTGGTCTACTGCCAGGCAGCGGTCGGCGTCCCCGTCGTAGGCGACCCCGAAATCAGCTTCGGAGGCGACGGTGACGGCTTGGAGTTGTTCGGGGTGGGTGGAGCCGCAAGCGTCGTTAATATTGTGCCCGTCGGGGGAGGCGTTGATCACGACCACGTCCGCGCCCGCTTCCCGCAGGGCTTCTGGGCCGAGTTTGGAGGCGGCACCGTTGGCGCAGTCAACCGCGATGCGCAGGCCTTTGAGGGAGGTCCCGCAAGCGTCCACCAGGTGTTCAATGTAGGCCGCTTCTGCGAGGGTGTCGTTGAATTCGATTTCCCCAACTCCCCCACCGATCGGTGGTTCCCACGCTTCGGTCAGTAGGGCTTCAATACGGTCTTCCACGGCGTCTTCTAGTTTGTATCCGCCGTGAGCGAAGAATTTGATTCCGTTATCGGGCATGGGGTTGTGGGAGGCGGAGATCATGGCTCCCACTGCAACGTTTTCTTCCGTGGCCGCTAGGTGCGCCACGGTGGGGGTGGTGACGATTCCGATGCGTCGCACGTCCAGTCCGGCGCTGGCCAGTCCGGCGGCGAGGGCGTGGTCCAGGAACTCTCCGGAGATGCGGGTGTCGCGTCCGATGATTGCCAGGGGTTTGTTCCCGTTGTTTTCTTTCGTGTGTGCGAGGACGTAGCGTCCGGCTGCTTCACCCAACTGTAGTGCTAGTGCGGGGGTGACTTCCCGGTTTGCAAGTCCGCGTACCCCGTCGGTTCCAAATAGTCTGGCCACGAGTGTTCCTTTCTCGTTTTCACCGTGGTGGTTTTTGCTGTCCCCTATCATAGGCGAGGAACGACAAAGCCCCACGCATTATTATGCGTGGGGCTTTGTTTGTAGCATGTTTAACGCTTCGAGTATTGCGGAGCCTTGCGTGCCTTCTTCAAGCCGGCCTTCTTACGTTCGATGACGCGAGCGTCACGGGTGAGGAAGCCTGCCTTCTTTAGGGCGGGGCGGTTGGCGTCACGGTCAATGGCGTTGAGTGCGCGGGCGATGCCCAGGCGCAGGGCGCCGGCTTGGCCGGAGATGCCGCCACCGTTGATGCGGGCGACTACGTCGAAGCGTCCGTCAATGTCGAGTAGCTCGAACGGGGCCTTCACCAGCTGCTGGTGCAGCTTGTTGGGGAAGTATTCGTCCAGGCTACGGCCGTTTACTTTCCACTCTCCGGTGCCGGGAATGAGGCGTACGCGGGCGATGGCGCGCTTGCGGCGGCCTAGTCCGTGTCCGGGAGCGGTGATGGATTGACCGGCACCGGCAGGAGCGGTTTCGGTTTCGGTGGTGTACGAGCTGGGGGCGTTTTCCTCATCCAGCACGTCGATGTCGGTGGTCTCAGCCACAGTTCTCCTCAGTGTTCTTTACTGGCGTCCACAGCGCTGGGCGCTTACTGGGCGACCTGGGTGATGTCGTAGGGAATCGGCTTCTGAGCCGCATGGGGGTGCTCAGCGCCGCGGTAAACCTTCAGCTTGCGCATCTGCGCGCGGCCGAGCGAGTTCTTAGGCACCATGCCGCGAACCGCTTTTTCAACGGCGCGTTCAGGGTACTTAGACATTAGTTCACGGTAGCTAACCGCCTTCAAGCCACCGGGGAATCCGGAGTGACGGTAGGCAAACTTCTGATCCAACTTGTTACCGGTCAGTGCGATCTTGTCAGCGTTAATGATAATGACGAAGTCGCCCTGGTCGATGTGTGGAGCGAAAGTCGGCTTGTGCTTCCCACGGAGTAGCTTGGCAGCGGCAGCTGCCACACGGCCGAGGACAAGGTCGGTGGCGTCGATGACGTACCAGTTCTTGACGTCGTCCCCGGGCTTAGGGGTATAAGTGCGCACGGGCGTGGCCTTCTTCTACTAGTATTGGGGCGGTCATTTGATGCCTTATCGGTCAATGGCCGCTCGCGTTTCAGGTATTGCTCGCGTCATGGCGTCTGGGCGTTAGACCAGCGAGTGGGAGATACCGGTCGGCGCTCTCTAGACGCACAACGTGTATCAGCTTAACGACTAACCGCGCCGCGCGTCAAAGAGTGGGTTCATTTAGTGGCGAATTCCTCACCCGCCGCGCAGCCTCCTGCTGCTGCTGCCACAGGTGCGGCGCCGGGTAGTCCACAGCCTCTAATGTCAGCCCGTGGGGTGGCACTATCGGCACTGCGTGTTGGCGGCTCGGCTCCCCCAGCAAGGTAGCCACCCATTCTTGGTTTTTCCTCCCCCACCCCACTTCCGTGAGCACTCCCACCAAGGATCGAACCATGGAGTGGCAGAATGCGTCCGCACTGACTTCGATACGTACTTGCCCACCGTCCTCGTCTGGCTGGCGCCGCACGTTCACGGAAGTGATGGTGCGTACGGTGGTGGCGCCCTCGCGGGGTTTGCACAGGGAGAGGAAGTCGTGTTCCCCCGTCAGCAGGCGCGCCGCCTGGTTCATTGCCTGCACGTCGAGTTCGCGATCGACCCACCAGGTGGTTTCCGCGGTTGCCGGCTGGTGGTGACTGACGTGGTCGGCGATGCGGTAGCAGTAGTGCCTGGTGAGGGCACTGAAGCGGGCGTCGAAACTTTCCGCAACGACCTGCGCGCGGTGGACCACGATGGGCGGGCCCACGTGGCGGGTGGGGGCGAGGTCGCGTATTTGGTGGGCGAGGATTGAGTTTATCCGTTTCGGCAGGCCACTTACCCACCTTTCTGCACTGTCCTCGCCGTGGTTGGACGAGGACGGTGCCTGCCTGCGCGTGGTGAGCGTGGTTACCGTTTCGCGGGGGATGTCGAAGTGAGCCACTTGCGCGCGGGCATGCACTCCGGTGTCGGTGCGGCCGGCGACGGTTAGTTCCACGTCGGAACGAAAGATGGTGCTGAGCGCGGCTTCTAAGGCTCCGCACACGGTGGGCAGGCCGGGTTGGCGGGCCCAACCGTGGAAGGGGGTGCCGCGGTAGGCGAGGTCTAGGCGGATGCGCATTTACAGCTCCCAGGCTCGCACGCCACCGCGGATGCCGGCGTCGTTGGGGACGATGACCACGTCCTCGCCGAGTTTGGCACGGTGGGTGGGGGTGATGCGCGCGGAGTTGCCGCCCCCCAGGTAGAGGCGGTCCCACATGTACATGGCTCGCAGGCCGGTGACGACGCGGCGTATGCGGCGTGACCAGTGGGCATCGCCGAGGCGTAGTCGCTCGTGTTCGCCGACGTAATCATCGTAGGTTAGTCCCCATTTGACGGGGCCTTGGGAGACTTCCACGTGGGGGGCGAGTTTGCCGCCATCGAAGACTGCGTTTCCCAGGCCGGTGCCGAGGGTGATGATCATTTCTAGGCCGGTGCCGGTGATGACTCCAGCGCCTGCGACTTCGGCGTCGTTGAGGACCAGGGTTTGCATTTGGAGTTCGTCTTGGAGGGCGCGGCGCATGTCGAAGTGGTGCCAGGCTTGCTGCAGGTGGGGCAGGATTTTCGAGCGCGGCCCATCGCGGGTGATGTAGTGCGGGGTGGCGATCACTATGCCGTGGCGGATCATGCCGGGCATGCCGACGGTTAGGCGGTCTGCGGGTGGGAGTTGCTCGGCGAGGCCGGCGATGGTGCTGACCAGTAGTTCGGGTGGTAGCGGGTAGGGCGTGGCGGTGCGCACTGCGGGTGCGGTCATGGTGCCGGCTTGGTTCAGGACGGAGGCTTTGATTCCGCCGCCGCCGCAGTCCACGGTGAGGGTCAGCGTTTCTTTCACGGGTCTTAGTCTATCTTGCTTCCCTCCCCTGCCGTGTTCCCTCCCCTGCCGGCTTCTGTCTCTTTCGCCCACCGGGCCCGCCGCCTTCCGCCACCGTGAGCGTTTACGCCAAAATCAGACCCAAATCTGGCTCAAACCCTCACAGTGGCGAAACCACACCCCCACACCCGCCAGCCCCCGCAGACCCCCACCCACCCACGCACCGGCTGCCACCCCTTCCGCCACCGTGAGTCATTAAGCCAAAACCAGACCCAAAACTGGCTCAAACCCTCACAGTGACAAAACCACACCCCCACACCCGCCAGCCCCCGCAGACCCCCACCCACCCAACGCCACCGTCACAAAGCCACCAACAACCACCGTGAGCCATTAAGCCAAAACCAGACCCAAAAGTGGACTAAACCCTCACAGTGGCGAGTGGTGAACAGAGAAAGGTGAGGCGGGGCGGGTAAGCGGGCGGGCCAAGATGGCGTGGGCGGGGGTGTGGGGATGGGCGGGGCGGGTAAGCGGGTGGGAGGCCTAAACCGGGCGGGCAGGTAAGCCGGCGGGCACACAGCTAGACAGGCAAGCGGGCGGGCATGGGCCGCGCCGCCCGGATAGTACCCCTGTGGGCACAGCAAAGCGCCGGTACCGTCTGGAAAGACAGTACCGGCGCTTACAGCAGTGCCAACCTTAAAGGCGACCTGCAGTTAGGTTTTCACCGTGCGGGTGCCGGAAGAAACTTACTTCTTCTCGGTATCCTCAGCTGACTCCGCGGAAGGAGCCGACTCTGCGGATTCGGCAGAAGCAGCAGACTCGGCGGATTCAGCGGACTTAGCTGCCGGAGCAGCGGCTTCCGCAGTCTTCTCCGCGTGAGAAACAACGGCTTTCTTCTCCACCTTCTCGGTCACCAGGGAGATCTTCGCCATGGGGGCGTTGTCTCCGCGGCGGTTACCCAGAGCCACGATGCGGGTGTACCCACCCTTGCGTTCTTCGTCGATTGACGGTGCAATGACGTCGAACAGGGTGTAGAGAACATCGCGGTCGCGGATGGTCTTGGCCGCCAGACGACGAGAGTGCAGGTCACCCTTGCGCGCCTTGGTGATGAGTTTTTCAGCCAGCGGCTGTACCCGCTTGGCTTTGGTTACGGTGGTGGTGATGGAACCGTGCTTGAACAGATCCTGGGCGAGGTTAGCCAGCATCAGACGCTCGTGCGCCGGTGATCCACCGAGACGAGGTCCCTTAGTGGGCTTAGGCATGTTTACTCCTGATTAAAAACTGGGGCGACGACTTACTCGTCACTGAACTGAATCGAACCGGGCTGGTCCATGACGGTGCCAGGCATGACGGAGTCTTTCAACGTCATCCCCAGGCCGGCAAGCTTGTCCTTGATTTCTTCAATGGACTTGGACCCGAAGTTGCGGATGTCAAGAAGGTCCGCTTCGGAGTGCGCAACAAGCTCACCCACGTTCATGATGCCGCGGCGGCGCAGGGCGTTGAGTGAACGCGACTGCAGGCCGAGGCTGTCGATCGGCAGTGCGAGGTCGGCGGCGAGGGTTTCGTCAGTAGCTGCCGTTCCCAGGTCGATCGCTTCTGCTTCGGTGTTAAGTTCGCGAGCCAAACCGAACAGTTCCACGAGGGTCTTCCCTGCGGATGCGAAAGCATCGCGGGGGGAGATCGCGGGTTTGGTTTCGACGTCTACGACCAGACGATCAAAGTCGGTGCGTTGTTCCACACGGGTGGCTTCCACCTTGTAGGTGACTTTCAGCACCGGACTGTAGATGGAGTCGATCGGAATGCGGGAGATTTCTGCGTGCGGGTCCTTGTTCTGGACTGCAGAAATGTATCCGCGACCGCGTTCCACGGTCAGTTCGATCTCCAGCTTGCCCTTGTCGGACAGGGTTGCCAGGTGCAAGTCGGGGTTGTGGATTTCAACGCCGGCGGGCGGGGTAATGTCACCTGCGGTGACTACGCCACTGCCCGCGCGGTGTAGGTACATCACTACCGGTTCGTCGTGGTCGGAGGACAACACGATGTTCTTGATGTTGAGGATGATTTCCGCAACGTCTTCTTTCACACCGGGGATGGTGGAGAACTCGTGCTGGATTCCTTCGATGCGGATGGAAGTTACTGCCGCTCCGGGGATGGAGGACAGTAGGGTCCGGCGCAGTGAGTTACCCAGGGTGTAGCCGAAACCAGGCTCGAGCGGTTCTAGGGTGAATCGTGAGCGGTAATCGCTGACCTTTTCCTCAGTCAGCGTGGGGCGCTGTGCAATGAGCACGTCTTTGTTCCTTTCTTCCCGGCATCCGCTATATGACGCCGAGTTGTGGTGCCAGCAGGCGCTGGAACAGTTTGTTTTGTTAGCGGGATCGGTCCGCTAACTCGACGTGGAGACTCGAGGCCTCGTTGGGTCGCTCAGACGCGACGACGCTTCGGCGGGCGGCAGCCGTTGTGGGGCTGAGGGGTGACGTCCTGGATTGAGCCAACCTCAATTCCGGTGGCCTGCAGGGAGCGGATCGCGGTCTCGCGGCCGGATCCCGGTCCTTTAACGAAGACGTCTACCTTCTTCACGCCGTGTTCTTGTGCGCGACGGGCAGCGGATTCGGCGGCCAGCTGCGCAGCGAACGGGGTGGATTTGCGTGAACCCTTGAAACCAACTTGACCGGATGAGGCCCAAGCTAGGACTGCACCGGAGGGGTCAGTGATCGACACGATGGTGTTGTTGAAAGTGGACTTAATGTAAGCGTGGCCGTGAGGTACGTTGCGGCGTTCCTTACGCCGCCCCTTGCGGGCCACCGATGAACGAGCTTTTGTAGCCATGAATTATCTCCTGCGAGTAATGGTGGAACCCTGCGGGTTACTTCTTCTTGCCTGCAACGGTACGCTTGGGGCCCTTGCGGGTACGCGCGTTGGTCTTGGTGCGCTGTCCGCGTACCGGGAGGCCGCGGCGGTGACGTAGACCTTGGTAGCAGCCGATTTCGATCTTGCGGCGAATGTCAGCTTGGACTTCGCGGCGCAGGTCGCCCTCTACCTTGTAGTTGCTTTCAATGTACTCGCGGAGCTTAGCGAGGTCTTCCTCGCTAGCATCCTTAACGCGCAAGTCGGGGGATACCCCGGTGGCTTTAAGCGTTTCTTGTGATCGGGTGCGTCCAACACCGTATATGTAGGTAAGCGCGATCTCCATCCGCTTTTCGCGGGGGAGGTCAACGCCGGCAATACGTGCCATGTTTTCTCTCCATTAATGGAAGGGGAGGTGGTCACCTCATCATCTGGGGGTTACCCAGCCTCGGCCTCCTGTCCGAGGGTCCCGCTGACGCGGCCGATGAAGTGCTTGCTAGTTTTCGCGTGGAGCCTAGCGGCCCTGACGCTGCTTGTGTCGAGGGTTGTCACAGATAACCATGACACGACCGTGACGACGAATCACACGGCAGTTGTCACAGATTTTCTTGACACTCGGCTGAACCTTCATGGTGATACCTCCGCCGATAGTTCGGCAGTGTTCTTAGTGTCTTGTCACTTGTAGCGATAGACGATGCGGCCGCGCGATAGGTCGTATGGGCTTAGTTCCACCACGACGCGGTCTTCTGGGAGTATGCGGATGTAGTGTTGACGCATCTTGCCCGAGATGTGCGCGAGCACCAGGTGCCCATTACCTAGTTCTACGCGGAACATCGCATTTGGCAGTGCCTCTACGATAGTGCCTTCCATCTCAATGACGCCGTCTTTTTTCCCCATGTCCTCCGACTATCCCCTACAGTTGTCTTACTCGACGCGGTTGCGCCGATCGAAGTCATTACCATTGTGGCAATAATGACCCGACTATCAACTTTAATGGATTGACCCCGGTTTCGCCCAGTCCGCGGGCTTGTTATTTCCCTCACCCAGCGGCGTAAGGTGGCGAGGACGTGGGCGGGCGGGGCGGGGAAAGCTCGGCTAAGCGGCTTCGCGGGGATGGGCGCGTGCGACCGACATCCAGATCGGGGACCAGCGTTCCAAAAGCGCGTGCGCCCGGTGGGAGGTGGCGAGGACGTGGGCAGGCGGGACGGGGAAAGCTCGGTCAGGCGGCATCGCTGGGATGGGCGCGTGCGCCCGGTGGGAGGTGGCGAGGACGTGGGCGGGCGGGACGGGGAAAGCTCGGCTAAGCGGCATCGCGGGGATGGGCGCGTGCGATCGACGACCGGCGTGCGACCGTCCGGGCCGACTACCCCACAGGGATCATCGGGCCGACTACCCTACGCGGGGCTGGGGGTGATTCCGTAAGGCGCTAGGCCGGCCTCTCCCCCATCGGGCGCGGTCAGCACCCAGATTCCTCCGTCGGTGAGAGCCACCGTGTGCTCCCAGTGCGCTGCCAAGGACCGGTCGACTGTCTTCACTGTCCAGTCATCATCCATTACCTCGGTTTCAATGCTGCCGTCGACAAGCATCGGCTCCACAGCGAGCACCATACCCCGCTTGAGCTTGGGAGTGATTCCGCGCGCACGGTAGTTAAGTATCTCCGGTGGTTGATGCATGGCGGTGCCAATGCCGTGCCCGGTGTATTCTTCGATGATTCCAGCTTCCCACTGGTCGGTAGCGTTCGCAGCCACCACTTCTTCCACCGCTTCCCCGATGGCGCTGATGCGTTTGCCGTTAACTAAAGACGCCAACGCTGCCCACATCGCCTCTTCGGTGACGCGGTTCAGGCGTTCAGCTTCGGCGCTACCCTCTCCCCCTACGATCATGGTGAAGGCAGCGTCGCCGTGCCACTGCTTGCCTTCGCGCAGCACGTAGGCTCCGCAGTCGAAGCTCACCAGATCCCCGGCTTTGAGCACGGTGTTGTCGGGGATGCCGTGCACCACGGTTTCGTTCACGCTTATACATGCAGTGGCGGGGAAACCGTAGTAGCCAAGGAAGTTGGAGTGCGCCCCGCACTCGCGTATGGTTTTTTCGCTAACTGCGTCCAGGTCTTTCAAACTGACTCCGGGTTGGGCGGCTTCACGTAAGGCTTTGTGAATCTGCGCTACCACCAGTCCGGCTTCCCGCATCCACCGGATCTGCTGTCCGGTTTTGATCTCGATTGGCGCCATTTGTCTTACCTTTCCCCGTTGCCGTTCGTTTTCACTCTACCCCTCGGCCTGCACTTAGCATCTACCCAAGTGCGCACTTGACCGTGTTCCTAGTAGTGTGACGCCGCCCGGGGTCGCCGGGCGGCGGGTTTACGTTGCCGTGTCAGTGCGAGCCTTCGCACCAGATTCCGGTTGGTCGTTACGGTTGAACCAGCCCGGCGTGGACTAGTGTTTGGTCGATACGCTCCCACACGTCCTCGACGGTTCCCATCCCGTCAACCACGGCCAGTTGGTCATTTTCTGCGTAGTAAGTCGCCATCGGCTCGGTTTGTTCGCGATAGACCTTCATTCGGTGGCGAATCACGGGTTCGGTGTCGTCCGACCGGTTTTCTTGCTGCGCGCGTTTGAGCAGGCGGGAAACGACCTCGTCCTCGTCGGCGTCGATTTCGATTACGAGGGCGACTTTCCTCCCCATGGAGTCAAGCGTGCTACGTAGGTAGCGAGCTTGGTCGACGGTGCGTGGGTAGCCATCCAGGAGGCAACCGTTGGCAGTGTCGGGGGCTTTGAGTCGGGCGGTAATCATCGGGTTCGTCACGGAATCGGGGACGAACTCGCCTTTGTCCATGTATTCACGCGCGCGCTGGCCCAGTTCGGTTTCATCAGCCATGTTTTGGCGGAAGATCGCTCCGGTGGAGATGGCGGGGACACCTAGCCTGGTGGCGAGTTGTTTAGCTTGCGTACCTTTGCCGGCTCCGGGAGGGCCGAGCAGGATAACGATGGGACCGTTTCCACTGTCTACCGTGCTCATTTGAGGAACCCTTCGTAGTGGTGCTTTTGCAGCTGGGAGTTGATTTCTTTAACGGTTTGCAGACCAACACCGACGATGATCAGCAAGGTGGTACCACCGAAAGGTAGCTGTCCTTGCCCCAGGCCCATCGGGATCATCGCGATGGTGGGCAGCAGGGCAACTACCACTAGGTAGATGGCGCCCGCAGTGGTGACGCGGTTGATGACGTAACGCAGGTATTCTGCGGTGGGGCGTCCCACCCGGATCCCGGGGATGAACCCTCCGTAGCGTTTCATGTTCTCGGCGACTTCGTCGGGGTTGAACGTGATGGAGGTGTAGAAGAAGGTGAAGAACAAGATCAGCAGGCCGTTGGCAACGATGTGAGGCCAGCTGGTGGAGTAGAAGTTCGCCCTGATCCACTGCACCCAAGTCGACGACGGGTCCCCGAAGTTAGCGATCATGGGGAACATCGCCAGGATGGAGGTGGAGAAGATGACGGGGATAACGCCGGACATGTTCAGTTTCAGCGGAATGTAGGTGGATGTTCCACCCATGAGGCGGCGACCCACCATGCGTTTGGCGTATTGCACTTGGATGCGGCGCTGTGCTTGCTCGACGTAAACCACGACCATGGTGATGGCGAGGATGAGCAGCACGATCCAGAATACGGTTCCCCATCCGTTGCCGCGGCCCACGGAGTATAGGTGCGCGGGAAGGGTGGCGGTGATGGAGGTAAAGATCAGCAGGGACATGCCGTTGCCGATGCCGCGTTCGGTGATGAGTTCACCCAGCCACATGATGACACCGGTGCCGGCGGTCATCACTAGCACCATGAGTCCGAAGGTCCACGGTGAGGGGTTGGGGATGATCGGCACGCTACATCCGGCGAACAGTTGTCCTGATACCGCTAGTGACACGATGGTGGAGGACTGGAGGATTCCCAGGAAGATGGTTAGGTAGCGGGTGTATTGCGTGAGTTTCGCTTGCCCGGCTTGTCCTTCTTTGTGTAGGTCGTCAAAGCGTGGGATCACGACGCGCAGTAGTTGCACCATGATGGACGCGGTGATGTAGGGCATGATTCCGAGGGCGAATACTGATAGTTGCAGTAGTGCGCCGCCGGAGAATAGGTCCACCAGGTCCAGTAGTGAGTTCTGATCCTGCTGGGCCAGACATTGTTGGACGTTGGGGGTTGACACTCCGGGGGTGGGGATGAACGATCCGAGCCGGAACAGTCCCATGATGAGCAAGCTGAACAGTAGTTTGCTACGCAGATCCGGGGTGCGGAATGCCTGTGCGAATGCGCTTAGCACGCGTCCTCCTGAGTGGTCGATGGGTGTCGACGTGGTTTCAGATCCCTGTTGGTGGTGGGGGTCTGTAGTTTGTGGTTGTGGCGCCGTGCCTGGTTGCGTCCTGGTAGCACCGCGGTGCGTGGGAGCGGGTTTGGCTGCGACTGGGGTGCGCCTCGTCTTATTGTAGGTGTTTATAGACGCGGGAGGGTGACCCTTTCAAATTGATTGGGTCACCCTCCTGCCTGGTTTTTGGCAGCGTTACCGTGCCGAGATGCTACCGCCAGCTGCGGTGATCTTGGCTTCGGCGCTGGCCGACCACTTGTCTACGGTGATGTTGAATGCTTTGGTGACGTCGCCGTCGCCTAGGATTTTAACTAGGCAGCGAGGACGTACCGCTCCCTTTTCGACGAGGGCGTCGACGGTCACGTCGCCACCTTCAGGGAAGAGGGTTTCGAGGTCGCTGACGTTAACGACCTGGTATTCAACGCGGAAGGGGTTCTTGAACCCGCGTAGTTTCGGCAGGCGCATGTGCAGCGGCATTTGGCCGCCTTCGAAGCCTACCGGAACCTGGTAGCGGGCCTTGGTGCCCTTGGTGCCGCGACCGGCGGTCTTACCTTTGGAGCCTTCACCACGGCCGACGCGCTGCTTGGCGCGTTTGGAGCCGGGGGCGGGCTTGAGGTCATGCAGACGTAAGATGGGTGATTCTTCTGCCATGATCAGTCGACCTCCTCGACGGTTACCATGTGACGTACCTTCAGGATCAGTCCGCGGGTGGTCTTGGTGTCGGGGCGTACCACTGACTGACCGATTTTACGCAGCCCGAGGGTGCGCATGGTGTCGCGTTGATTCTGCGGCCGTCCAATATCGGAACGGGTGCGCGTGATCTTCAGATTTGCCATTAGTTGTTCACCCCTGCCAGAGCGGCCTGGTTTTCGGCCAGTTCAGCTTCGGCGCGCTCGGCGGCTTCACCTTCGGCGCGGGCACGCAGCATGGAGGCTGGGGCGACGCGTTCGAGGGGTAGACCTCGGCGGGCGGCAACTGCTTCGGGCATTTCCAGGTCCTTGAGTGCGGCCACGGTGGCGCGCACAATGTTGAGGGCGTTGGAAGACCCAATGGACTTGGTGAGGACGTCGTGCACGCCTGCGCATTCGAGTACCGCACGCACCGGACCGCCGGCGATTACACCGGTACCGGGGGCGGCCGGACGCAGCAGTACGATTCCGGCGGAGTCTTCACCTTGCACCATGTGGGTAATGGTGCGGCCGATCATGGGGACGCGGAAGAAGTTCTTCTTGGCTTCTTCTACGCCCTTGGCGATGGCCTGGGGTACTTCCTTGGCCTTGCCGTAGCCGACGCCGACGGTGCCTTCACCGTCGCCGACCACTACCAGGGCGGTGAAGCTGAAGCGTCGACCACCCTTGACGACCTTGGACACGCGGTTAATGGTAACTACGCGTTCAATGTATTGGTTCTTTTCCTCGCCGCGACGGTTGTCACGACGTTCGGTCTGGCGTCCTCCACGGCGCTCGCGACGTTCGGTGTCGCGGCCTTCAGAAGCGCTCTGACCGTTCCTGCTTCGTTGTGATGCAGCCATCAGTATGCTCTCTCTTCCTTTTCGTCGCTCACAGCTGGAGGCCGCCCTCGCGGGCGCCTTCTGCTACTGCCGCGACACGGCCGTGATACTTGTTGCCGCCGCGGTCGAAGACCACTGCGGTGATGCCAGCTTCTTTGGCGCGTTCGGCGATTAGTTCACCTACGCGACGAGCGGCGTCGACCTTGGTGCCTTCCACCTGGAAGTCTTTTTCCATGGAGGAGGCCGATACCAGGGTGTGTCCGATGCGGTCGTTGACCACTTGAGCCACCATGTGGCGGTTCGAGCGGGTTACTACCAGACGGGGACGCTCGGCGGTTCCGTTAACGAGCTTACGCACACGCTGGTGGCGGCGCTTACGGGCGTTAGCTTTGCCCGAGCCTTTTACTGAGTAAGACATTACTTACCAGCCTTTCCAACCTTGCGACGTACCTGCTCACCGGCGTAGCGAATACCTTTGCCCTTGTAGGGTTCGGGTTTGCGGATCTTGCGGATCTTCGCTGCGGTTTCGCCGACAAGCTGCTTGTCGATACCGGATACGGAGAACTTGGTTTGGCTATCGACTTTGAATTCGATGCCTTCGGGGGCCTTGAACAGGACCGGGTGGGAGAAGCCCAGAGCGAACTCCAGGTCTTTACCCTTGGCGACTACGCGGTAACCGGTACCGACGATTTCGAGGGCTTTGGTGTAGCCCTGGGTTACGCCTTCGATCATGTTGGCCACGAGGGAGCGAGTGAGGCCGTGTAGGGCGCGGGATTCGCGTTCATCGTTGGGACGGGTGACGCGGACTTCACCGTCTTCGATTGCTACCTCGATGGGGGAGGCAATCTTGTGTGCGAGGGTGCCTTTGGGGCCCTTCACGGTGATGTCGGCGCCGTCGATTTTGATATCGACACCGGCCGGGATGGCGATCGGAGTGCGACCAATGCGTGACATAGGGTGTACTCCTTTCTTACCAGATGAAGGCGAGGACTTCCCCGCCTACGCCTCGGTTGGCTGCTTCACGGTCGGTCAGTAGGCCCGAGGACGTCGACAAGATGGCGACGCCGAGCCCACCGCGAACGCTTGGCAGGTCGGTGGATTTTGCGTACACACGCAGGCCGGGCTTGGATACGCGCTTAACGCCGTTAATGGCGCGTTCCCGGTTGCGTCCGTATTTGAGTTCGAGCGTGAGGGTTTTACCTACGCGCGCGTCCTCGATCTTGGAACCGCTGATGTAGCCCTCGTTTTCGAGGATCTTGGCAATCGCGGCCTTTAGTTTGGAATGCGGCATCGACACGGTTTCGTGGTGTGCCGAGCTCGCGTTACGCAGACGCGTGAGCATATCTGCGATCGGGTCAGTCATTGTCATCGGGGTTTCTCCCCTTCCCCATCGGGGTTTCCCGTCCGCGCTTCGTTGCGTCCGGGACCTTCGATGTAGTCGTTACCAGCTACTCTTAGTCACTCCGGGGAGTTCGCCGTTGAGGGCGAGTTCCCGCAGGCAGACACGGCATAAACCGAACTTGCGGTACACCGAGCGCGGACGTGCGCAGCGGTTGCATCGCGTGTAGGCGCGGACCGAGAATTTCGGTTTCCGCGCGGCCTTGACCGTGAGAGACGTTTTCGCCATGGATTAGTTCTCCTTGAAGGGGAAACGTAGTCCACGTAGAAGTGCACGTGCCTCATCGTCGGTCTTGGCGGAGGTGACGATGGTGATATCCATGCCGCGCACGCGGTCGATGGTGTCTTGATCGATTTCGTGGAACATGGACTGTTCGGTGAGGCCGAAAGTGTAGTTCCCGTTACCGTCGAACTGCTTGGGCGATAGTCCGCGGAAGTCGCGGATACGCGGCAGGGCGAGGGAGATCAGACGGTCCATGAATTCCCACATGCGGTCGCCACGGATAGTGACGTGGGCGCCAATGGGCTGACCTTCACGGAGTTTGAACTGGGCGATGGATTTGCGCGCCTTGGTCACTACCGGTTTTTGCCCGGTAATGGCGGTGAGGTCGCGGATCGCTCCGTCCATGGCTTTGGAATCGCGAGCGGCATCGCCTACACCCATGTTTACGACGACCTTTACAAGGTTGCCGACCTCCATGGTGTTGGTGTGCTTGAACTCTTTTTCCAACTGCGGACGGATGGTGTCAAGGTACTGCTGCTTGAGACGAGGGGTCATGCTCCGATTTCCTTCCCGGTCTCTAGGCCGCGCTTAGAACCACCGCGAATGACGCGGATGGGGTTGCGGCTGACACGCTTGCCGTTTTCGTCGCGGTCGACGCGGAATCCCACGCGCACGCGCTTCTTGGTGTCGGGGTCTACCAGGGCTACTTTGCAGATGGCGATGGGGGCTTCGATCATTTCGATGCCACCGGTCACCTGTCCCTGTGCGGACTGTCCTTGACGTACGTGGCGGGTCTTTAGGTTGACGCCTTCCACGAGTACTTTTTGTTCCTTGGGGAACACTTTAATGACGCGCCCCTGCTTGCCCTTGTCACCGGGCTTGAGGGGTTCGAGGCCTTCAGCTTCGCGGCGCTTGTTGCGCGCGTCGATCTTCTTCTGGTCGCTGGTGCGACCGGAGATGACCTCTACCAGGTCACCTTTCTTAATCTTGGCTGCCATCAGAGCACCTCCGGTGCGAGTGACACGATCTTCATGAACTTCTTGTCGCGAAGTTCACGCCCGACTGGGCCGAAGATACGGGTACCACGCGGTTCGCCGTCGTTCTTGAGGATGACAGCGGCATTTTCATCGAAGCGGATGTAGGAACCGTCAGCGCGGCGGCGTTCCTTGCGGGTACGCACTACCACTGCCTTGACAACTTCACCCTTCTTCACGTTGCCGCCTGGGTTGGCGTCTTTCACGGTGGCGACAATGGTGTCGCCGATTCCCGCGTAGCGCCGTCCCGAGCCACCGAGGACGCGGATGCATAGGATTTCCTTCGCACCCGTGTTGTCGGCGACTTTGAGTCGCGACTCCTGCTGGATCATTCGTTGTACTCCTGTCGTCGAGCTGGTTCTCTGCACGTGTTTCCCGGCAGAGCCTGGCCGAACGTATATGGACTGTGACGTAGCCGAAGCCACGTCGGTGCTATGCCGTGTCAGACTCGAGCACACTGCGCTGGTGAGTTAGCCTCACCGGCAGGCGGTACAAGGTCTCTGACCGGCACTCGCCGAGTCTACTAGCTACCGGAGGTGGTGGGTTAATCCACTCAGTTTCCCAGCTCTACTCCCCCACTATTTGCGAGGTCGTGGAGCCTTTTACGGGCATGCTGCCGGTACACTGCTACAGACTGCAACTTGTCTAGCTTACGTCATTTAGGCGGGCTTTCCAAAGGCGCAGCAGACTATACCTCTGTGCCTTTCCTCACCCGGTTCAGCAATTTGTCGTCTGCGCCACGATTTTCCCTTCGCGCAGCTCCACCACCTGGTCGGCAGCGGCGATCCCGGTGTCACGGTGGGTAATCTCCACCACCGTCACATCCCGCAGTTCGCGCCGCAAACGCTCATGTATCTGCGCATCTAAGGCGGGGTCAAGCTGGGAGCAGAACTCATCCAACACCAGTATCTGGGGCTCAGTCAGCAGCGCTCGCGCCAAGCACAGTCGCTGGCGCTGCCCACCGGAAACCCCGGTGCCGCCCTCCCCAATGGGGTGGTCAAGAACGCCAGCGAACTGTTTGACTTCCTCACTGATTCCGGCCAGCTCCAAGGCTTGCCACATGTCCTCCTCGCTGGCCTCAGGGGCAGCAAGCAACAGGTTTGAGCGGATAGTGCCGTGGAATAAAGCAGCGTTTTGGGTAAGTAGATGCACCCGCGAGCGAAGCTCGTCCATCGGCAGGTCGGAAAGCAGTTGACCACCGGCGTGAATCTGCCCGCTGTCGGGGTCGAAATACCGCGCCAACAAGCGAACCAAAGTGGATTTCCCGCAGCCGGTTGGGCCGGTGAGGCACACCCACTGCCCCGGCTCTATCCGCAAGTTCACCGACTCCACCGCCGGACGCGGGGTTTGCGGGTAAGTGAAGGTTAAGTCCTCGAAAGTGATCGCAGACCCCGGCTGCCAGGGAGCGCGCCCACCACGCAAAGCCGGCGCGTGGGTGAGCAGGTAGACCCGTTCGGCGGCGGCGAAAGATTCCTTCAGGCCTTCGGCGAACCCTTCGACTCCGCGCACCATTTCCCACGAACGCCCGCTCATCAAGGCAGCTGCCAGCACGGGCGCAGCGTAAGTTGGGTCCTGCCGCAAGAGCGGGATGGACACCAGCACCGGGGTGGCGAGAGCTGCCAGTTGAGTGCCGCGCACCAGGGCTCGACGAACCGCGTTAATGCGCGCCACCGTCGCACCCAGCGGTCGCATCTGCGAACTGAGGGTGGCCAGCTCACCCAGGCGGGCGTCCTCGCGCCCGTACCCCACGACCTCGCGCATTCCCTGCACCGTGTCGGTGACGGACTGCGCCACGTTGGAGCGATGTTTCATTAACGAGGTGGTGGCGCGGCTTTCGCGTCCCTGCCCGTAGAAAGGGGCGAGGACAGCCGCAACCACCACCCACAGCAGGTAAAGGAAGGCAACCGCAGGTGGCTGATACCGCGCCAGCCACACAGCTAGGCCCAGTGGAACCAACACCACCGAAACAGCGGGGGCGAAGGTGTGGGCGAAGAAGACCTCAATGCGGTCGATGTCGCGCGTGAGGCGGGTGAGGAAGTCCCCGGACTGGTTGCGTGCCATCACTGCGGGCGCTTGGGGCGCGAGGTCCCTGTAAGCGCGTTCGCGAAGTAGTTCGAGGGCGTGGAAGGCCACCCAGTGCCCGAGGAAATGCTCCAAGTAGTGCGCAACCGCCTTAACCACAGCCCCGGCTGCGATCACGGCAACCGTGACCAGTAAGTGCGAGCCCACGGCGGCGCCGGTGCTAGCCAGCTGTGCGGTTTCCACCAGGCGGTAGCCGACCCACCCCAGTAGCGCTAGGCTCGCGGTCTGATCGACCAGGCGGCACAGAGCCGACCCCAGTAGTGGTGCCAAAGTGGGGCGCGTAATGGATAGTAGCCATTTGGTCAGGGTACGGCGATTCATCGGGTCTGCCCTTCCTGTTGGGCGAGGTCGGCGGGCGCGGTTTGGCCTGCGGGTGTGGTTGGGGCTGTCGGCGCGGTTGGGTTGGCGGGTGCGGCCTCGTCGGCGGGCGTTCGCCCTTCGTCTTTTCCTTCGCCTCCCGCACCGACTAAGTCTGCTAAGCGCACCACGCGGTCAAACCCAGCCGTGGAGGAATCACGGTGAGTAGCCATCAACACCGTCAAGCTGGCGCCGGCATCAGCTAGGGCGCGGCAGATATGTGCTTCGGAGTTGCGGTCAATCTGGGATGTTGGCTCATCCAGGATAAGAATGGGACGGCCCGATAGGAATGCTCGTGCCAAAGCCAGACGCTGGACTTGTCCGCCGGAAAGTAAGCCGCCGCGCTCCCCTACCTGAGTGTCGATACCGTGCGGCAAGGCGCGGATCTCATCGGCGATATAAGCTCGCTCCAAGGCCTGCCACATCTGGGCTTCGCTTGCCTCGGGAGCGCCGATCGCCAGGTTATCCCTGACGCTGCCAGTAAAGAGCCACGAATGTTGTGCCACTACCGCGCATTGCTGGCGGCGAGCCGAACGCTGCGATTGCGTGTCCCGACCCTCGCCGAGGTAAGTGGTCTCCCCGATTCGTAGCAGCCCACTTTGCACCGGCAGGTCAGCACAGATAATGCTCAACAGGGTGGACTTACCCGCTCCCGAGGCCGCTTTAATGGCTACATGCTCGCCCGGTTTAATGCGTAAAGAGGTAGGTGGCAAGCTCAGCTTTTTGTCGTCTTCACGCCCCTGTGCATTCTCCCCAGTATTGGCGGTTGGTTTGACGCCATTGCCACCGTGAGCCTTTGAGCCAACTGCGGAGCCGCCGGCTTGCCCGCCACCATGGGCGCCGTGGCCGTGGGTGGGGCCATGACCGTGACCGCCGCGGCCCTGGCCCTGGCCGTGGGCGTCGGGATAGGCGAAAGACAGGTTCTCAATCTCGATCCCAGGGGCACTCATGGAATCTTCCGCGCGCTTCGCCACTTCACCGGAGGCGGCACGCGAGCCACCTTCTGTGGCTACCTCACCCGCGCTAAGGGCAGGATGCGCACCTAAGCCAGCCACCACGCCCTCGTCAGTCACGCTGTAGCGACGAACCAACGCGTTTATGCGCTTTTCAATCGCGCGCCCGGCCATCGCAATGTAGAAGAAACTACCCACCATTTCCAGCGGCTCAATCATAATGATGGTCAGCGCCACCAGCGCGGCTGCCCCGCCCACGCCGAGGCCACCCATCAGCATCAGCCACAGGGCGAAAACCGCGCTCCCCAGGATCAAGAAGCCGGTTATGAGGATGTCAATGACCAGCAGCAGTTGCTGATTGCGGGCCAACAACCTCATGGTTGCCTGCCGCTGGTTCTCCCCCATCTGCGCAAGTTGGGCGCCAATGCGGTCGGTGGCTCGCAATAATGCCAGCGTCTCCAGCCCTTGGATCGCGTCCAGGTAAGCGGCGGCAACTCGGCCGCGCGCCTGCCTCGACTTCGCTCCCACGTCACGGTGAGAAAGAGAGAACCTCTTGATAGCTGCCAGCCCCAAAGTCACTCCCACAGCAAGCGCAATCGCCGCCAGGGGGCTGAGGAAGATCGCCATCATCACCAACAACGTCACCGGGCCAACCACCGCGGCAATAATGTCGGTCATGAATCCGCCGGTGTAGCGCGCTACCCGCTCCACCCCATCGGTTGCCAGGGACACCTGACCGCCGGATTTCTCCCGCGTGGCCGCAGGGCCGCGCCGTAATAGCGCCGCCACCAGGTTCCGCCGAAGCGGTCCTTCCTCGCGGCCAGTTGCCTGCATCTGCTGGTAGCGTTGCCGCCCATCCGTTAGCGTTGCCACCACTATTGCACCCACGAGGACGAGGGTGAGCCAGGTGGGGATTGTTCGTCCAGCCGTGGCGAAGTCAATTATCTTGCCGAGGCTGAGAATCACAGTTCCAATAGCGGTGGCTGAGATGACGCCGCGCAAGGCGGATGCCCAGTGCCGACGCGGGATGCGAGCTAGTGACGGGAGTATGAAGTTTGCTCCGCGTTTGCCGTTTTGGGTGGGGCCGGTGGCCTTGGCAGGCGAGCCGTTTTGGGTGGGGCCGGTGGCCTTGGCCTGGGTGCTGGTAGCAGCTGGCTCAGCAAGACTGGCGGGCCTAGCAGTACGAGGTCTAGTAGTCATGTACGCGGCTCCCGAAACTAGTTGACGGCATTAACTGACACGGTGTCATTATCTTAGTATGCCTTACCTAAGCAAGGTTTACCTAACTGTATTGTTTCGCGTACATCACCATAACGCCAGGGGTCCACAACAAACCACCGTGCGCGCCGGGCGCAGGCCGGTAGCGACAGCGGCCGGAAGGCGGTGCCCCACGGACAGCGGCCGGAAGGCGGCAGTCCGCAGGCGGCGCCCCAAAGTCGGCCACCCGCAGGCGGCAGTCCGCAGGCGGCAGCGAAGGCCTGTAGCGACAGCGGTCGGCAGGCGGTGCCCCACGGACAGCGGCCAGCAGGCGTTTTGGGTACGCAAAAAGCCGGTGGGACAGTGCCTGAGCACCACCCCACCGGCTCCACGTGTAGCCGAGGTTACTTGGCCTTTTCGATGACCTCTACCACGCGCCACCGCTTAGTAGCGGATAGCGGGCGGGTCTCCATGATGCGAACGAGGTCGCCAGTGCGGATCTCGTTGTTCTCATCGTGGGCCTTGACCTTCTTCTTCTTGGTCATAACCTTGCCGTACAGCGGGTGCTTGACGCGGTCTTCCAGTTCCACGACGACGGTCTTATCCATCTTGTCGCTAACTACGTAGCCGCGACGCACCTTACGCTGGTTGCGTACCGGGGTATCGTTAGTGTCGCTCACTTAACCTCACTCCTCGCTATTGGGGGCGGTGCGGATGCCGAGCTCACGCTCACGCGCCACGGTGTAGATGCGAGCAATAGTCGCGCGCACGGCCTTGAAACGACCGTGGTCTTCGACCTGCCCGAGGGCCTTGGAAAAACGTAGGTTGAAAAGTTCAGCCTTCGCCTTGTCCAGTTCTGCGGCAAGCTGAGAATCGTCCATCTCGTCCAGCGCAGCGGTAGTCAGGCTCTTATTATCTGCCATCAGTTGTCACCGCCTTCACGGACCACGAAACGGGTCTTGATCGGTAGCTTGTGCTGAGCGCGACGCATAGCTTCGCGCGCAACGTCTTCGTTAACACCGGAAAGCTCGAACAGAACACGCCCCGGCTTAACGTTGGCAATCCAGAACTCGGGAGCACCCTTACCGGCACCCATACGGGTTTCAGCGGGTTTCTTCGTCAACGGGTGGTCGGGGAAAATGTTAATCCAGACCTTACCGCCACGACGAATGTAGCGAGTCATTGCAATACGGGCTGCCTCGATCTGACGGTTGGTGATGTAGGCCGGTTCCAGAGCCTGGATACCGTAATCACCGAAGTTGATCTCGGTGCCGCCCTTAGCCATACCTTTACGGGTAGGACGGTGGGGTTTGCGGTACTTTGTCCGCCTAGGGATAAGCACGGCTCAGGCCTCCGATCCAGTGTTTTCAGCCGGAGCCTGCTCCGCCGGTGCAGCCTCAACAGCTGCGGGAGCTTCCGACTTAGTATTGTTACGCTGGTCGGCGGGACGACGCCCACCACGGCGGCCACCTCCGCGGCGTTCACCGCGGCGACCACGCTGGCCAGCTTCCATCTGCTGCTGGGCGAACTCACGCTCGGTGATGTCACCCTTGTAGATCCACACCTTCACACCAATACGGCCGAAGGTGGTGCGAGCTTCGTAGAACCCGTAGTCGATGTTCGCACGCAGGGTGTGCAACGGCACGCGCCCTTCGCGGTAGAACTCCGAACGGGACATTTCGGCGCCACCCAAACGACCCGAGCACTGCACACGGATGCCCTTGGCGCCCGCACGAAGCGCGGACTGCATGCCCTTACGCATCGCACGACGGAAAGACACACGAGCCGACAGCTGCTCAGCGATCCCCTGCGCAACCAGCTTCGCATCCAACTCCGGAGTCTTAACTTCCAGAATGTTCAGCTGTACCTGCTTGCCGGTGAGCTTCTCCAGCTGCTGACGCAGACGGTCAGCTTCCGCGCCGCGGCGACCAATCACAATACCCGGACGGGCAGTGTGAAGATCCACGCGCACACGGTCGGTGGTGCGCTCGATCACGACGCGGGAAACCCCGGCGCGTTCGAGATTCTCGCCTAGAAAGTCGCGGATGGCGACGTCCTCGGCGACATAGTCGCTGTAACGCTGCCCCTTCGTGGTGGAGTCAGCGAACCAGCGGGAGCGGTGCTCGGTGGTAATGCCGAGCCTAAATCCGGTGGGGTTTACTTTTTGACCCATTACCGGCCTTCCTTCCCATTGTCGTCTTTGGTGCCAACCACGATGGTGATGTGGCTAGTGCGCTTCAAGATCTGAGAAGCACGCCCCTGAGCGCGGGGACGGAAACGCTTCATCGTCGGACCTTCATCGACAAACGCTTCGCGGATGACGAGGTCGGCCTCGTTGAAACGCTCCCCAGCGTCCTCAGCCTTATTCTTCGCATTGGCCATGGCGCTCTTCAGCAGCTTCTCCACATCAGTGGCAACCGCGTAAGGGGCAAACCGGAGGAAATCCAGTGCCTCAAGTGCGCCTTTATTACGGATAACGTTGATGACGCGGCGAGCCTTCATAGGCGTAACGCGTACATAGCGCAACTGCGCCTTCGCTTCCATTAAATCCTGCCTCACTTCTTGCCTAGCAAGTTACCCCGGCTTAACGCCGGCGTCCCTTACGATCGTCCTTGACGTGGCTACGGAAGGTGCGGGTAGGAGCAAACTCACCGAGCTTGTGACCCACCATGGCTTCCGTAACGAAAACCGGAACATGCTTACGGCCATCGTGCACCGCGAAGGTGTGCCCCAGGAAATCCGGGGTAATCACGGACCGGCGAGACCAGGTCTTGATAACGTTCTTGGTACCCTTTTCGTTCTGCGCATCCACCTTCTTCATCAGGTGGTCGTCGACAAAGGGCCCTTTCTTCAGACTGCGTGGCATAATCGAGCTCCTCTATCAGCGCTTCTTGCCGGTCCGGCGACGACGCACAATGAGCTTGTCGCTGGGCTTATTCGGACGACGGGTACGGCCTTCGGGCTTACCCCACGGGCTGACCGGGTGACGGCCACCAGAGGTACGGCCCTCACCACCACCGTGCGGGTGGTCCACCGGGTTCATAGCAACACCACGAACCTTGGGGCGGTGTCCCTTCCAGCGCATGCGGCCGGCTTTACCCCAGTTAATGTTGGACTGTTCAGCGTTGCCGACTTCACCAACGGTGGCGCGGCACTGAACTTCCACGTTACGGATTTCGCCAGACGGCATACGCAGCTGGGCGAAACGACCTTCCTTAGCAACTAGCTGCACTGAAGCACCAGCGGAACGCGCAATCTTGGCGCCGCCACCGGGGTACAGCTCCACCGCGTGCACCACGGTACCAACCGGGATGTTACGCAGCGGCAAGTTGTTGCCGGGCTTAATGTCAGCGTTCGGACCGGACTCCACGCGGTCACCCTGCTTCAGCTTCGCCGGAGCCAGGATGTAGCGCTTAGCACCATCGGAGTAGTGCAGCAGCGCAATGCGAGCGGTACGGTTCGGGTCGTACTCAATGTGAGCGACCTTCGCCGGTACGCCATCTTTATCGTTGCGACGGAAGTCGATGACACGGTACTGACGCTTGTGACCGCCACCGCGGTGACGAGCAGTAACGCGTCCCAGGTTGTTACGTCCACCGGTCTTGGTCAGCGGGCGCAGCAAGGACTTCTCCGGCGTAGACCGGGTAATCTCCACGAAGTCCGCTACCGATGCGCCGCGGCGACCGGGGGTCGTGGGCTTGTATTTACGGATTCCCATTTCGTTCCTCTACCTCTTCGTATCTCTCAGGCGAGATCGCCGAAGATGTCGATGGTGCCTTCGCTTACAGTAACGATGGCGCGCTTCGTGTTCTTCCGGCGGCCAATGCCATCGCGGGTGCGGTAGGCCTTGCCCTGTCGGTTCTGAGTGGCAACGTGAGAGACCTTAACGTTGAAGATCTCCTCGATTGCAAGGCGGATCTCGGTCTTATTCGACCGCGGATCAACCAAGAAAGTGTACTTCCCCAGGTCCATCATGCCGGAAGATTTTTCCGTCACAACGGGGGCGAGAATAATATCGCGCGGGTTCTTCGACTTCTCCAGGCTCACTTGGCGTCCTCCTTAGCCGCGAGGAAAGCATCGAGTGCGTCCTTAGTGAAGACAACGTCCTCGGCGTTCATCACGTCGTAAGTGTTGAGCTGGTCGCTCGCAACGATGTGGACGCGCGGAAGGTTACGGACCGACAAAATGTTGATCTCGTCTTCACGGGTTACTACGAACAGGACCTTGCGGTTAGCGGTGATCTTCTCCAACGCCACACGCGCCTGCTTGGTGGACGGCTTATCGGAATCAATCAGGCCCTCCACCACGTGGATGCGGCCAGCGCGCGCACGGTCAGACAGCGCACCGTAAAGGGCACCTGCCTTCATCTTCTTGGGGGTGCGCTGCGAGTAGTCACGCGGCTGCGGACCGTGAACGGTGCCACCACCGGCGAACTGGGGAGCACGCAGCGAACCCTGACGAGCGCGGCCGGTGCCCTTCTGACGCCACGGCTTCTTACCGCCGCCACGCACCATGCCACGAGTCTTGGTGGCGTGGGTGCCCTGGCGAGCAGCCGCGAGCTGAGCGATAACAACCTGGTGGATCAAAGCCACGTTGGTCTTGGCGTTGAAGTATTCAGCCGGCAGTTCAGCCTTGCCAGCAGCTTTACCGTCAACTCCGATGATGTCGACTGTGGTTACTTCAGACATGTTCACGCACCCTTCACTGAGGAGCGGACGAGGACGATCGCGTTCTTCGGGCCCGGAATGGCGCCCTTAACGAGAACGAGGCCCTTTTCTTCATCAACCTTCACCACAGTCAGGTTCTGTACGGTGCGACGCACGTTACCCATGCGGCCAGCCATACGCACGCCCTTGAAGACGCGACCGGGAGTGGCGCAGGCACCGATGGAACCGGGCTTGCGGTGGTTACGGTGAGCACCGTGGGAAGCGGAAGCGCCGCCGAAGCCGTGACGCTTCATAACGCCGGCGAAGCCTTTACCCTTGGTGTTACCAGATACATCTACGTGGTCACCTTCAGCGAATACCGCGGCGGTGAGTTCCTGGCCAACTTCGAAGCTATCAGCATCAGAAGTGCGGACCTCAACCAGGTGACGACGAGGAGATACACCGGCTTTAGCGAAGTGGCCAGCCAGTGGTTTAGTTACGCGGCGAGCATCGATCTCGCCAAATCCGATTTGAGCGGCACGGTAGCCGTCAACCTCTTCGGTGCGCACCTGCGTTACGACGTTGGTGCCCACCTGCACGACGGTCAGGGGAATGACGCGGCCATCCGCGTCCCACATCTGCGTCATGCCGAGCTTGCGACCGAGCAGCGCCTTCACGGGCGCAGCCGCTTGCTTGGTGTCGTTAGTCATTTTCTACAGGTTCCTCAGAGCTTGATATCGATTTTTACGTCGGCCGGAAGGTCCAGTCGCATGAGCGAGTCAACCGCCTTCGGCGTCGGGTCGATGATGTCGATGAGACGCTTGTGGGTACGCATCTCGAAGTGTTCGCGGCTGTCCTTGTACTTGTGGGGCGACCGAATAACGACGAAAACGTTCTTCTCGGTCGGCAGCGGCACCGGGCCCACGACCGTAGCACCAGCACGTTGTACGGTGTCCACGATCTTGCGCGCGGAGCTGTCAATGACCTCGTGGTCATAGGACTTGAGCCGGATGCGGATCTTCTGTCCCGCCATGCCGTCTTACCTCTCTTCAACAGCTTTCACCGGTCCCCGCACTCGGGCGTGTCGCACTTGGCGACATAAACGGGCGCGGTTTACTTCCCACTTAGGAAGCGGACCGTTGTCTTGTGATCAAGAACTTGGAGTCAATCCGAAGACTGACCCCCAGCACACACCGCCGAAGCAGTGGGCTGAGATCCGAGCGAGCACAATGCGCCCGCTGCGGAGCAACTTAACTAGTTTGGCAGATAACCAGCCATAAATTCAAACGAAATGGTGATTAGTGGTGTGTTTCTCACGAAGCTGGGTATCCACACCCGAAATCCCCCTACACACGAGGGCGTATGGTGCCTTGCGACGGTGCTGGCGGCCTGCCCGTTGTCCGGTTTCAGGGACGTAGACACCCCGCCGAACCGCGCATCGACGCCCACGCAGAGCGCCGCGCACTCCCCGATCAGCCAGACACCTACTGCCCGCGCGTTGAACCGCGCGCTCCCCCACCAACGCCGCGTACATCCTCGTCGCCCGCGCACAGAACCGCGCGCTCCCCCACCAACGCAGCGTACGTCCTCGTCGCAGACAAAAACTGAGCGGGCCTGGAAAAAACCAGACCCGCTCAGCTAACGACTGAAGGTTACTTGATAACCTCGGTCACACGGCCGGAGCCAACGGTGCGGCCACCTTCGCGGATCGCGAAGCCGAGGCCGGCCTCCATAGCGATCGGCTGGATCAGCTCAACGGTGATCTCGGTGGTGTCACCGGGCATAACCATTTCGGTGCCCTCGGGCAGCTCGATTATACCGGTCACGTCAGTGGTACGGAAGTAGAACTGCGGACGGTAGTTGGTGAAGAACGGCTTGTGACGGCCGCCTTCTTCCTTCTTCAGGATGTAGACCTGGCCCTTGAAGTTGGTGTGCGGGGTGATGGAACCGGGGACGGCCACAACCTGGCCGCGCTCCACGTCCTCACGCTTGGTGCCGCGCAGCAGCAGACCACAGTTCTCGCCTGCCCAAGCTTCATCCATCTGCTTGTGGAACATTTCGATACCGGTAACGGTGGTCTTCTGCGGTTCGCGGATACCGAGGATCTCAACTTCGGAGTTAATCGGCAGCTTGCCACGCTCAACACGACCGGTCACAACGGTGCCGCGGCCGGTAATGGTGAAGACGTCCTCGATCGGCATCAGGAACGGCTTGTCCATGTCGCGCTCGGGGGTGGGAACGAAGGAGTCAACGTTCTCCATCAGTTCTTCAACCTTGGCTACCCATTCCGGATCGCCTTCCAGCGCCTTCAGAGCGGAAACGCGCACGATCGGAGCGTTGTCGCCGTCGAAGCCCTGGGAAGAGAGCAGTTCGCGAACTTCTTCTTCAACCAGCTCGAGCATCTCTTCGTCATCGACCATGTCGGACTTGTTGAGAGCAACGAGGATGGTGGGCACGCCTACCTGACGGGCGAGCAGAACGTGCTCGCGGGTCTGAGCCATGGGGCCATCGGTAGCAGCAACCACCAGGATGGCGCCGTCCATCTGGGCCGCACCGGTGATCATGTTCTTCACGTAGTCAGCGTGGCCGGGGGCGTCTACGTGAGCGTAGTGACGCGCGTCGGTCTGGTACTCAACGTGAGAAACGTTAATGGTGATACCACGGTCGCGCTCTTCGGGAGCGTTGTCGACCTGGTCGAACGGGGTGAACTCGTTGAGTTCGGGGTACTTGTCGTGCAGCACCTTGGTGATTGCCGCGGTCAGGGTGGTCTTACCGTGGTCAACGTGACCGATGGTACCGATGTTTACGTGCGGTTTGGTGCGCTCGAACTTGGCCTTCGCCACTTGTGTCCTCCTGGACTCGGGTAGATGATGTTTGCCCTAGGCTGTAAGCCAGCCTAACAAGAGCAAGCTTAACAGCCTAAAGCCCAACATCACTACAGGGTTTTCAAATTGTGTGGGCAGATTAACGCCCGCGGGGTTTAGCGGGCTTAGTTGCCCGAAGCCTTGCCGACGATCTCGTCAGCGACATTGCGTGGAACTTCAGCATAGCTGTCGAACTGCATCGAGTACACTGCGCGACCCTGCGTCTTGGAACGCAAGTCACCGACGTAGCCGAACATTTCAGACAGCGGTACCTGGGCGCGAACAACCTTGATCCCGTGCTGGTCATCCATCGACTGGATGGAACCGCGACGCGAGTTCAGGTCGCCGATAACGTCACCCATGTACTCTTCCGGAGTGCGTACTTCCACAGCCATGATGGGCTCGAGTAGGACGGGCGAGGCTTTCTTCGCGCCTTCCCGGAACACCATGGTGCCGGCGATCTTGAAGGCCATTTCCGAAGAGTCAACATCGTGGTAAGCGCCGTCAAGCAGCGTCGCCTTAATGCCGACCATCGGGTAACCGGCCAGTACACCAGTTTGCATTGCATCCTGGATACCAGCGTCAACGGAGGGGATGTATTCACGCGGAACACGACCACCGGTGACCTCGTTGCCGAATTCGTAAGTTTCTTCAGCATTCGCAGGGAGCGGTTCGAACCGTACGATCACCTTAGCGAACTGGCCAGAACCACCAGTTTGCTTCTTGTGGGTGTACTCGACCTTCTCCACCGTCTTACGGATGGTCTCACGGTAGGCAACCATCGGCTTACCAACGTTTGCTTCCACCTTGAATTCGCGACGCATACGATCGACGAGGACGTCCAGGTGAAGTTCGCCCATACCGCCGATAACGGTCTGGCCGGTTTCTTCATCCAGTCGCACGGTGAAGGTCGGGTCTTCTTCGGCCAGCTTCTGAATAGCTGTACCTAGCTTCTCCTGGTCGGCCTTCGACTTCGGCTCAATCGCCACGTGAATAACCGGGTCGGGGAAGCTCATCGATTCGAGGATCACCGGGGAATCCTGGGCGCACAAAGTGTCACCAGTGGTGGTGTCCTTCAAACCAATGAAAGCGTAAATGTGGCCAGCGTGGGCAACCTCAACCGGGTTCTCCTTATTGGAGTGCATCTGGAACATCTTGCCAATGCGCTCACGCTTGCCCTTAGTGGAGTTAACCACCTGAGTGCCGGACTCAACCGTGCCGGAGTAGACACGGATGTAGGTCAGCTTGCCATAGAACGGGTGAACCGCCACCTTGAACGCCAACGCCGAGAAGGGGGCGTCCTCGCTGGACTCACGAGTAATGACAGCTTCCTCATCGCCCGCTTCGTGACCCTGCACCGCGGGAACATCCAGCGGTGAAGGCAAGTAAGCAATCACGCCATCAAGCATCGGCTGTACGCCCTTGTTCTTGAAAGCGGAGCCACAGAACACGGGGTAGGCCTCAGAGTTAATGGTCAGGGTACGAATACCCTTCTGAATCTCTTCGTTGGTGAGTTCACCTTCTTCGAGGAACTTCTCCATCAGTTCTTCATCAGCCTCAGCCGCGGCCTCCATCATGGCCTCGCGGTAAGCTTCGGCATCTGCCAACAGTTCAGCGGGAATCTCAGCTTCTTCGATAACCGCACCGAAAGTCGGCTCCGGCTTGCCTTCCTTACCGGTAACGGTTTCAGGGAAGTACAAAGCCTTCATGTTCAGGATGTCGATAACACCCTTGAAGTCGTTCTCCGCACCAATCGGCATGGTCATGACGATGGGGGTAGCCTTCAGGCGGTCCTTAATGGTTTGGATCGAGAACTTAAAGTCAGCGCCCAGCTTGTCCATCTTGTTGATGAAGCAAATGCGCGGAACGTTGTACTTATCAGCCTGGCGCCAAACGGTTTCAGACTGCGGTTCCACACCTTCTTTACCATCGAACACTGCAACCGCACCGTCGAGGACGCGCAGGGAGCGCTCCACCTCAACCGTGAAGTCGACGTGCCCGGGGGTGTCGATGATGTTGATCTGGTTATCTTTCCAGTAGCAGGTGGTAGCCGCGGAGGTAATGGTAATACCGCGTTCCTTTTCCTGCTCCATCCAGTCCATGGTGCCGGCACCGTCGTGGGTTTCACCCATCTTGTAGTTAATGCCGGTGTAGAACAGGATGCGTTCGGTACAGGTGGTCTTACCGGCATCGATGTGAGCCATAATGCCGATGTTGCGGACCTTGGTTAGGTCGGTAAGCACCTCTAGTGCCACGAGTTCTTCCTTACCCTTGTAGGTTTTCAGGATTCGCTGGAGGATTACCAGCGGTAGTGAGCGAAGGCCTTGTTGGACTCCGCCATCTTGTGCATATCTTCACGACGCTTAACCGCGGCGCCCAGACCGTTGGAAGCATCCAAGATCTCGTTCATAAGACGCTCAGTCATGGTCTTCTCGCGACGCTGACGGGAGAAGTCAACCAGCCAACGCAGAGCTAGCGTGGTGGCGCGGGAGGCGCGAACTTCAACCGGAACCTGGTAGGTAGCGCCACCGACACGACGGGAACGCACTTCCAGGGACGGGCGAATGTTGTCCAACGCCCGCTTCAGTACAACGACAGGATCCTGCTCGGTCTTAGCGGACACGCCCTCGAGAGCACCGTAAACGATACGCTCAGCAACGGACTTCTTACCGTCAAGAAGAACACGGTTCACCAGCTGGCTGACAACTTTCGAACCGTAAACCGGATCATCAACCAGGGGGCGCTTGGGAGCTGGGCCTTTACGTGGCATTACTTCTTCTCCTTCTTAGCACCGTAGTGGGAACGACCCTGCTGGCGGTTACGAACACCCTGGGTGTCGAGCGCGCCACGCACGATACGGTAACGGACACCGGGAAGGTCCTTCACACGACCACCGCGCACCAGCACGATGGAGTGTTCCTGTAGGTTGTGGCCTTCACCGGGAATGTAAGCGGTAACTTCAATGCCTGAGGAAAGGCGCACACGGGCGACCTTACGCAGCGCTGAGTTCGGCTTCTTCGGGGTGGTGGTGTAGACACGGGTGCACACGCCACGGCGCTGGGGGCTTCCCTTCAGCGCCGGAGTGGCGACCTTCGTGCGCTTGCTGGTGCGGCCTTTACGCACCAGTTGCTGAATAGTAGGCACTATTACTCCGTCTTCCTTATTGTGTTTCATCGCGGCGCCGCATAGCTTCGCTAATTCGCTTGGGCGATGCTCGTCCCCTTTTGCGGACACAGAAGACTCCGCTGGGGCCGGCCCGCCATGACGACTGAAGTCGGAGAATGACGTCCGGAGCTCTGATGCGAAATCTAAGAGCCCGACCATAACCTTTTGGGTTAAATGGGGATACCCGGCGACGCGGGCACCGTCCTTAAATATAAGGGTCGAGCCCCCTTTTGGTCAATGTAAAAGCAGTTTCGCCGGCCCTAGTGTGCGTAAAGTAACAGCGCCCCGCTGTTTGGTGCCGTCCCAAGGGCGGTTGGGACTTATTTTTACGAGGACGTCTCCGCCCTCTCCTTGGGTACTTTCGTCGCCTGCACTTGCGTTCGCAGTTCCATTATCTGGACGACGGTGTTGCATCTTGCCCGAGGGCGACTAGCCTGGGGAGCATGATGACAACGACTTCGTGGTGGTGGCTCGCATAAGCGAGTCATTCGAAGTCGTCCCCAAAAACGTCGCTGGCTCGCATTGGCGGGCCTTTTTTTCATGTAAAAGTGGACTCGCTAATGGACACGGCTCATAGCGACTGCCAACCCAGAGGAGTCCCTTTGCCTTCACGACCTACGGATCCTGACCGGTCCGAGCAGCCCCACGCCGCACCTGCCCACCAGGCGTGCGCCACGAGCGCCGCGTCTGGCAGCGCCACGTCTGAGTCCGCCGCGAGCGCCACGAGTTTCCCGACTGGCAGCGCCGCGAGCGCCACGTCTGAGTCCGCCCCGAGCGCCACGAGTTTGCCGACTGGCAGCGCCGCGTGCGCCACGTCTGAGTCCGCCGACCCGAGTACGCCCGCCCAACCGCGCGGCCGCACCGCCGGCGCCCACGTGTTCAAGCTGAGCAACATACACGTGGAAGCCTCCCAGGTGCGCCAAGCACTAGCGCCCCGATGCGCCTCCCACTTGCTGTTAGAGACCGCAGACTTGGTGGGTACGACCTCCACCAGCTCTATGATTGCTTACGCTCCATTGGCGTATGCGCGATGCACGGATCTTAGGGTGGAAGTGGAAAGCTGTGAGCCAAGTGGCATCCCCACCCGAGCACACGCCGCGTTTCGGAAGCGCGCCCAAGACCTGCTGAACCACGTTGCTACCAGTTTGCAAGCGTTTGTCACCCAGGTCGATCACGCGCGTGTCTGCTTGGAGTTTCCGCCCTCAACTCACTCGGATGAAGCCCGGCGCCTGCGTGAACCGAACCCGCTGGATGTGTTGCGGGCGTTAAGTACCTTCATTACGTCCCTGTCCGGCCTGCCACCGCACGTGCCAGTTGTCGCGGGAGCTTTCGGGTTCGACTTCATTGACTCCTTCGAACAACTACCGCCCGTACAAAAGTCGCAAGACTTCGCGGACTTCGAGTTCCTAGTCCCCGCCCGCGTCCTCGCCTTCGACCATAGAAAACACAGTGCCAGCATCGTGGGGCTGATGGACATGGATGAGGACGAAGCCGCAGATTTAAAGCAACTGCTGTACGCCCAAGCTCCCTCTGATTTATCAGCATCCGCGTTGCCGTCCGGCTCGGAAACTAAAGCGGCAGCCGAAACCGCCGCAGAGCCCAAAGGCGAAACTGCAGCCACAGCGGTTACTGGCGGGGACGCACACACGATTCAAGCGGTGCCCAATGTGAGGGATGAGGACTTCATCGCCGCTGTCATTAACTTACAAAACCACATTCAAGCGGGAGACATTTTCCAAGTCGTTCCCTCCCGCACATTCCGCCTCCCCTGCCCCGATCCAGCAAAGGCTTACGCGGTACTGCGAGAAGTCAACCCCAGCCCCTACATGTTCTACTTCGCCGCCAAGCACGCTACCGTTTTTGGGGCAAGCCCGGAATCTTGCCTGAAGTTCGACGCACCCACCCGACAAGTGTGCGTCCACCCCATCGCGGGGACACGTCCTCGTAAGAAAATAAATGGATCGTACAATCACGAATCGGATGTGCGCACGGAACTTTCGCTGCGACTAGACGCAAAAGAAACAGCCGAGCACGTCATGTTAGTGGACTTAGCACGCAACGACTTAGCTCGTATCGCGGTGCCGGGATCGCGCCACGTGAGTCAACTGCTCGGCGTGGAACACTACTCCCACGTGTCGCACCTGGTGTCCACCGTGAACGCCACGCTGGCGGACGGGTTGGATGCACTGGACGCATACCGGGCGTGCATGAACATGGGCACGCTCACGGGCGCACCGAAAATCGAAGCCACGCGACTGATCCGAGCCACCGAGCAAGGAGCGCGCGGACTCTACGGCGGTGCCGTGGGGTATTTGGCGGCGGACGGGTCGTTTGATTCTTGCATCGTCATCCGCTCCGCCCTGGTCACGGACGCAACCGCGCACGTCACCGCTGGGGCAGGCGTGGTTGCAGATTCCGTGGCTGAATCGGAAGCCAACGAAACCCGGTTCAAAGCCAGCGCCGTCCTGGATGCGATTGCGCAATCACAACACGCCCGTTTGGAGGTGGCACGATGATCGTCGTTTTAGATAACCAAGACTCCTTCGTGTACAACCTGGTCAGCCAGTTTGAAGAACTCGGCCACGAGGTGCGCGTCATGCGGAACACGGTTCGGGCCGACGACGTGTTAGAGGCCAACCCGGACTTGGTGTGCCTATCCCCCGGGCCGGGTGCGCCCGCGGATGCGGGGTGTCTGCTGGAGCTGACTGCCCGTTGCGTTGGAAACGTGCCCGTGTTGGGGATTTGTTTGGGTTTTCAAGCTCTTATTGAAGTGGCAGGAGGCCGCGTCGGCCCGGTGGGTGCGGTTCATGGAAAAAGCCAGGAACTGCAACTAACTGCGGCTGGTATGCGCGACCCGGTTTTCCGGTCTTGTCAAGGCCAGCCTATTGAGCTCAGTGTTGCCCGCTACCACTCGTTGGGCACGCGCACGCTGCCTGATAGTTTGACGCCGCTGGCCACGATTGACGGCATTGTCATGGCCGCTCGTTGGGATAATCAGCCAGCTGTGGGCCTGCAGTTCCACCCCGAGTCGGTTCTAACCTTGCGCGGTATGGAAATGATGCGCGACACTTTGGAGTCTTTGCTGGGCGCAGGCGGCACCCCCGCTGACTCCGGCACCGCGCCGGGAGCAGGCGGCACCCCCGCTGACTCCGGCACCGCGTCGAGAACGTCTGCCCCGCCCTCCACTGAGACCCCGAATCGGGCGACGGTTGCAAAACCGCTCAGAAACCAGTCTTAACCCCCTTTTTCTTATGAACACAGAAAGTAGTACTCATGTCTGATTTAGTGAAAGATTTTTTGAACGGATCGAAGTTAACTTTCGACCAGGCACACCAGTTGTTTACAGACATCGCGCAAGGCCAAGTCGATGAGATCCAAACTGCCGCAGTCTTAGCAACCATGCGCGAACGGGGTGAGTCCGTCAACGAGATCGCCGGAGCAGCCGCGGCTTTCTTGGACGCTGCGGTCACCTTGGATACGAACGTCGCGTGCTACGACTCGGCGGGCACAGGTGGCGACCAGGCGGGCACGATAAACATTTCCACCGGCGCTGCCCTGTTGGCTGCCTCGGTGGGCATCCCCATGGCCAAACACGGCAACCGGTCGGTGTCGTCTAAAACCGGGTCGGCAGACGTCCTCGAATATCAAGGCATCCGTTTGGACTATCCGCCGGAAGAAGCTGCGCGCGTGTTGGAAGAAAAGAACTTCGTGTTCCTGTTCGCGCCGTTCTACCATCCAGCTGTCAAGCGCGTCATGCCTGTGCGGTCGGCGTTGGGTGTGCCAACCCTGTTCAACACGCTCGGGCCGTTGCTGAATCCAGCTCCCCTAGCGGGTCAGCTCATGGGAGTGGCGAACATCCGTCACGCACCGATTGTGGCCCAAGTGCTTGCCACTTTGAATCGTCCGCGCGCACTGGTCGTCAACGGGTTGGGATTAGACGAGATCGCCGTTCACGGGGAGTCTAGTGTTTGGGAAGTCCAGGACGGAGCCGTCCGCCACTACACGGTTACCCCCCAGCAGTTAGGTATCGCGAAGTTCGAGGTGGAGGACTTACGCGGTGGTGAGACGGCACAAAACGCGGAAGCGCTGATGGCGGCTCTGGCGGGTGAAGGCTCGCCGGCTCACCGAGCCGCGATCGCAGTGAATGCCGGTGCTTTGGCCTACCTGGCTGGCCGGGTTGAAACTCTGCGCGAGGGCACGGAGTTCGCGCTAGATACCCTGGCCGCTGGTGGCGTGGTGAACTATGTGGAATCTTTAGCTGACCCCAAGGCCGCACCTGGCGAGGATTCCACCACACTCTCAACGGGCGCGGAACCTAGTGATGCATCAGGTGGTCAAGATGAGTGAGAGCCCATTCCAACCGATGAAGGCCGGTGGAGACGAAACGATTTTGGATCGCATTGTACGCTCTCGCAAGCAGCGCCTGCCACAGATTCGCAACTTGGCTCGCGACCTGAAACCTGCGAAGTCAGACCGATCCTTATATGACGCTTTGGGTGGCGGCAAGCGCGGCACGGCCCGCATGATTATGGAATGTAAGGGGGCTTCGCCCTCGCTCGGTCTGATTCGACCAAACTACAATCCGGCTGAACTGGCTCAGGTTTACGCTCATTATGCGGATGCGATTTCTGTGCTGTGCGAACCGGACTATTTCGGCGGCGACTATGCGCATTTGCAGGCCGTGCGCGCGGTAACAAGCTGCCCCGTGCTCTGCAAGGATTTCATTATCGACCCCGCCCAGCTAGTGGTCGCCCGCCATTTCGGGGCCGACGCGGCCTTGCTCATGCTTAGCGTCCTGAACGATGACCAATACCGCGCGCTGGCGCAGGTGGCGAACGAACTGGGATTGGACGTCTTAACGGAGGTCGCATCCGAAGCGGAGGCCGACCGGGCTGTGGGATTGGGCGCACGGATCGTAGGTATCAATCATCGGAACTTGCATGACTTGTCGATTGACCTGTCGCGCTCAGCTCACCTGGCGACCTACTTTGATGACCAGACGGTGATCGTGGCCGAGTCAGGTATTAAGAATCACCACACGCTGCGCACGATCAGCCCGCACGTGAGTGCTTTCTTGGTTGGCAGTCAACTCTCTGGCCAGCCCGATGTGGATAAGGCGTGCCGGGAACTGTTGTTTGGTGCATCGAAGGTTTGCGGCTTGACCACCGTGGAGGCCGCCCAGGCAGCGCTAGATGGAGGTGCGAAGTTCGGCGGGTTCATCCCGGTGCAGGGCTCGCCGCGTTTCATTACGGCCACCCAGGCCGCCGGTATCGCTCGCCACGTGCCGGGCTTAGATTACGTGGTCGTGACTCGCGAACGCGATCTGGACGCCATTAGCCGGCTCGTTCAGGACTTTGCGTTCGCTTTTGATTCCGAGGACGTTGCAGCGCCGTTTGCGATTCAACTGCACGCTTCGTCTGTGTCGGAAGATCCCCAAGATGAGCTGGCTTGGTTGCGCGCCGTCCGCGAAGTTGTGCCCCAGGGCTGGCAGCTTTGGCGAGCTTTGGACCTGCGGGCCGGTGCGGCTGACCTGCGGGCCGGTGACCCCGCGGCCCTTAGTCGCACGAACGCTTCCGCTGGAGGGGTGTTGCCCCTGTTGTTAGCTGAAGATGTCGTAGACCACGTGGTCGCTGATTCGGGTGGTGGTAGCGGCGAAGTCTTTGACTGGACAACCTTGCCGAAAGATGGGCGTGAAAAGATCCTGCTAGCTGGCGGTATCGGTGCTGACAACGCCGCCGAAGCTTTGGCGTTAGGGGCCGGCGGGGTGGACATGAACTCTCGTTTAGAGTTCGACGACGCCCCTGCCGGACGAAAATCGCCGGAGAAAATCCGTCAAGCTTTTTCCGCCATTCACCACCCGCCCGCCACGGCGCGACCTGTTGTCGGTGGCCGCCGGCCCGCCGTGGTAAGCCCCGTTGACGCCGACCACCCGCCCGCAACGGCGAGTCCCGTTAACGGTGGCCGTCCGCCCTCCGTGGCAAGCCCCGTTGACGCCGACCACCCGCAGCCCCCGGCTAGCCCCGGCACTGGGGATCCGACTTCTAATATTTCTACGAGCCAGGAAGACGCCATCAATGACTGACCTATCTACGAATGAATCCCAACTCGACAGGGGCAACACCGCAACTGCGGGCAACAAGAAGCACCCACGACTGTCCGCATACTTTGGCGAGTTCGGAGGCCAGTTTGTCCCCGAACTGCTCATGCCCGCCCTCGACCAACTCGAAGACGCCTTCATCGACGCAATGCAGGACGAAAGCTTCAAAGCGGAACTCGATGAACTGCTCAAGAACTACTTGGGTCGCCCTACTCCCCTAACGGAATGCCGCAACCTGCCACTGCAGGAAGACGGGTCACGCATCAAGGGCGTGCGGATTTTCCTCAAGCGCGAAGACTTGGTTCACGGTGGTGCGCATAAGACTAACCAGGTGCTCGCTCAGGCTTTGCTAGCCAAGCGTATGGGTAAGTCCCGCATTATTGCGGAAACGGGTGCGGGCCAGCACGGTACAGCGACGGCGCTGGCGTGTGCGCTGCTGGGCTTAGAATGCACGATTTATATGGGCAAGCTGGATGTACAGCGCCAAGCGCCGAACGTGTATCGGATGAAGCTCATGGGCGCGAACGTGGTGGCTGTCGATTCCGGTTCCGGCACGCTCAAAGACGCAGTCAATGAAGCGTTGCGCGACTGGACAGCTACGTTCCAAGATTCCCACTATCTGCTAGGCACGGCTGCTGGCCCGCACCCGTTCCCCACGCTCGTGCGCGAGTTCCACCGCGTCATCTCCACGGAAACGAAAGACCAAATCCGCGAGCGCACCGGCCGCCTACCAAACGAAGTCATCGCGTGTGTCGGAGGCGGTTCCAACGCGATAGGAATATTCGCCGATTTCATTGACGAGGATGCTGTGGCACTCACGGGCGTGGAGCCTGCCGGTGAAGGTTTGCACACTACCAAGCACGGGGCTGCCATCCACGCTGAGCAAACGGGTGTGTTGCACGGAGCGCGCACATACGTCATGCGCACGGATCAAGGTCAAGTTTGTGAGTCCCACTCCATCTCTGCGGGACTGGATTACCCCGCGGTAGGCCCCCAGCACGCTCACCTGCACGCGACGGGGCGCGCGCAGTACGTCGGCGTGACTGACCGCGAAGCCTTGGGCGCATTTATCGCGCTGTCTCGTTTTGAAGGCATCATTCCCGCGTTGGAGTCCGCCCACGCCCTCGCCTATGCACTAAAACGGGCGAAGGAAGCTCCATCGGGGACGAACTTGGTTGTGTCCTTGTCGGGAAGGGGGGATAAGGATGTAGCCCACGTGCAAGCGGAGTTGGAACGGCTGGGGGACCCGTATGGTGAAGCGGTTCTGGCCGAGCTCTTGGGTCAAGTGTTACAAGCTCGCGAACCAAACGGAACCGGGCCGAGCACTGCGGAGGGAACCGGGCCGAGCACTGCGCAGGAAGCTCCCGCTCCGGGCAGCAAGAATCCGATTGTCGAAACCCCCGTAACAACCCCCATAGAAACAACTTCGGAACCCCCCGTAAACAGTGTGAGGAGGAACTTGCGATGAACCGCTATGACGAACTCTTCGCGACATCTGCCACCACGTTCGTACCATTCTTGGTGGTTGGCGACCCCAATCCCAACCAGTTCTTGGACTTGGTGGACACGGTCATAGCCGCAGGAGCGGGCGCCTTAGAACTCGGCCTGCCCTTCACAGATCCCGTGGCAGATGGTCCGGTAATTCAACGCGCCCACATCCGCGCGTTCGATGCGGGGGTGAACACAGATGAAGCGTTCGACCTCATCCGTAAGGTGCGCGATCGGCACCCTGGCGTGCCCATCGGCTTGCTTACGTATGCGAACTTGGTGGACTCACTAGGGCCATCGACGTTCTACGCGCGAGCGGCTGAAAGTGGAGCGGATTCGGTGTTAGTAGCCGACGTGCCCTTGCGAGAAGGAGGACGATTCGCGCAAGTGGCGAACGCTCATGGTGTGGATCCGATCTTCATAGCGCCGCCCGCTGCTACGAAAGACACCCTGGCAGAAGTAGCCGAAAAGAGTGCTGGCTACGTGTATGTCACGTCCCGTGCGGGCGTGACGGGGGTGGATCAAGAGGCTCGCTGGGAGGACTTACAACGCACTCTTGGCATCTTGAACGATTTAAAGTCTGCTCCCCCAGTGGTCGGGTTCGGTATTTCTAAACCCGAGCACGTGCGTCAGGTCTTCTCACTGGGCGCGAAGGGAGCGATCTCAGGTTCCGCCGTGGTCGCCATCGTTGAACAACACCACGATGACCCCCAAACCTTGCAACAGCAGATCACGGACTTCGTATCCGCGATGAGTAACTGCGTCTAGGAAACTCCAGGCGAAGACGCTGTTACTCACTGGGGACTCACCGGCCTGTTCGGCCACGCCCCCTCAGTGTCGACGCACACGACCTCACCGGGGACTCACCGGCCTGTTCGGCCACGCCCCCTCAGTGTCGACGCATACGACCTCACCGGGGATATGCATGTCAAAGGGTCGGGCAGATCAACCTAATCTGCCCGACCCTGACATCGGGGGGAGCCGACTTCCATCCCGATTTCCCCCACCAGCGCAAGGACAACTCCCTCGGACCAATGACACTTGTCCTATATGCCTAAAGCGAGGATCTGGCCTCGTCGTGCAGATAGCAAAACGGGTCGGGGTTTTCACCCTCGCACGTTCTTGGCACTTCGGTTCTTGCTTATCGTCTGGCCGTTAGAACCAGATCTAATCTTCAAGGCTAGGTTTACCGCAGTCCCCCGTCGCTGTTCTCAGTGCCGAGAACGATCGAATCCAACGACGCCAAGAACGCCTGATTGACCTCGCTACAAACCCACCTAACAACCACCGTGAGCGATTAATCCAAAAACCCCTATGAAATTGGCCTAAACCCTCACAGTGGCAAAAACGCACCCCCACACGCACCCCGGTACTATCCACCCCACGCGGCAAGGCCCCACTCATCCTGCAATTCCCCGCTCACCCCGCCCCACGTCCTCGCTAGGAGCGCCACCTAACAACCACCGTGAGCGATTAATCCAAAAACAACCCCAAAACTGGACTAAACCCTCACAGTGGCGAAAACGCACCCCCACACGCACGCTTGCACTTCCCCACACGGCAAGGCCCCACTCACCGTGCAATTCCCCGCTCCCCCCGCCCCACGTCCTCGCTAGGAGCGCCACCTAACAACCACCGTGAGCGATTAATCCAAAACGAACCCCAAAACTGGACTAAACCCTCACAGTGGCGAAAACGCACCTCCACACGCACGCTTGCACTTCCCTACACGGCAAGGCCCTACTCATCCCGCCACAC